>SSMU01000002.1 GCA_004799545.1 Phenylobacterium sp. | reverse complement strand
GTGTTGGCGCGCACCGCGACGCGGATCGTGAACGAGGTGAGGGGGGTGAACCGGGTGGTCTACGACGTGACGTCGAAGCCGCCGGGGACGATTGAATGGGAGTGAGTTCTGTTATTTGGTGTTCGCAGACGGGACGACGCCCGCGACATTGCGGCGGCTCCAATTTTCGCACGGCTCTTTAGACGCTTTGTCGAAGAGGGGCTATGCTCTTGTCCTTCAGGCTCAGGCTATGAATCGTAGGGCCAACTAAATTTTGGTCGCCAGCCAGTTTGTGGCTTCGAGAAACGTCTCCATCAGAAAGCCGCGCAGAGCGGAAAGCTCTACCATGTTGGGCCGACCATAAACCCACACGTTTTCCAGCGTGGCTCGCGCTTTATTAAAAAAATCAAGCGGTTGCAAAATGTGCTCCCGGAACTTCGAAAGTTCCTTCTCGATCCTGTTGCTGCTAATTATGCGGTCGAGCCGATCGTTTGTCGCAAAGAAGCGATCCTGCGCATTGCTCGCGGTCGAATATGCTCGAAGAAACTCACTATGAAAACGCTCGTTGCGATCTGTCGATTGACTGCCTTCGCAATGCTCCCATGCGACTTCGAATGCACGAAGTCGAAAGTAATAGTCTAGAGCGGTAGACCATTCCGGATGTTCCTTCCGCAGCATCTGTTGTAGCGGCGCGAGGTATTGCTCCTTTCCGCCCATGTCGCGGGACGCGAGGAGCCTGCAGCAGAGCAGCGCGATTATCGAATGTGGGGCGTTTACAAGGGCTCGTTTTTTCTTTCGATAGGCCTCGAATTCGAGATCAGGGAACGCTTCTGTCAGCCATCCCTCGGACTTAATGATCTCCCCGCACACAGCGCTCTGGTGCGCGCCACCTTGGGAGCTATCGCCTGGAATGCCTGCACTCCGTTGCCATGAAAACCGAGCGTATTTTGCGGCCTCGCAATGCGAGATCACGGCGCTGCGCATTTTTGCAGGATTGAATTCGTCAATGTGCCAACATATTCGGTCGGCAACAACTGGGAAATATCTTTCGGAAAATCCTGATGCTTCCCAACCCTGCGCCGGCGAATTCTCAAAGACGAGAACCTTGTGCCAGCTCTCGCTAACACGAAGCAACTGTATCAACTCATCCTGGCCTCCGCCTAGTGAACAGCTGACGATAACTTCAGATTCACCCTTTGCAATGTGGTCCAGTAAATTTGTGCAAGTCCAGATCCCCGGCACGAGTGCGAGCAGTCGCTTTTCGCGGCGAAGTGCCTCGACGTCAGCATCGCGACCTATGCTTTCCTGCTGTTCCATGACAAACGTTCGGAAGGGCATGTAGTCACCCACCGTGGTCCGAATGGGCAGGATGACGTCGTTCGGAATATTTCTCCACCACTTCGATCGTCTCTGGACCGCGATGATCCTGTGGCTGGGCCCATATCGTTGGACGAGAAATGGCAGAACCGCGCCGGTTCCCAATTGTCCACATCCAAAGTGGATCACAACCGGGAGGCTCTCACTCATAAATTTTCCACCAACTCAGCTACCTGGGCATCCAGTTGAGACCCCGTGATGTGATGGTCGCGCAAACAGTGAGCAAAAGCGCTTGCGTTCTTAAATGAAGAACGGTGCTGCAGAAGCCAAGCTAAGTCGTTGTAGCCACGATAGACGGTGAAGAAGGGTGGGCATTGGTCGTTCTTGTCGTGATCATCCTCATCGAGAGCATCGCCGTACAAAGCTTGATGGTAGAGTTTGAGAGGGTTCACATACTCGGCAGGCGCAACGATCCGCAAATCCATGGTGGGCGGAAGGTCGCTGTCTTGTCCCAACGCGAGCGGAGCGTAGCGACTATTTTTTCCCATTAGGTAGGAGCTGAGAGAGCCGCCGTAGATGAACATCCGGAGATCATTCTGTCTCAAGCGGTTACCGTTATCCGCAAGCATCGGGAGGCTATTGTGTTTTTGCTCGGCAAAAAATATTCGGCAAATATCGAAGAAAGGCGCAACCTTCTCCGCAAGGAAGACTCCCAAGTCTTGTAGCTCTGAATATATGGAAATTGAGTCATAGCCGCTATCGTGCGCGCGCCGTAGGAATTCGGTGAGCTTTGGCGCTCTGCACCTGTTATGCGACGTGCACATATTCCGAGATCGGCATCTGCTAGCAGCGAAACAATCAAACTCAGGGGGGGAGTCCTTTCGACGATTCTCTTCAACCTTGAGACAGGCTTGCCAGATCTGGCTCGTCAAAGGCGTGAGGGGGACGAAGGCCCAGCGCGGATTAAATCTCGTCACTCTAAAGTTTGCGGAGGAGTCCTGGGGCGAGTTTGTATAGCATATCGTCCCCTTCCCACTATTCTGACCTTTCCATTCCCCGAGGTGAATGAATTTTCTTGGTTCCTTATTGCACTTCTTGAGGGCCAGTGCGTAGTGATGAATGAGAGGGTACGTGTTTGCAAAGAAAAGGAGGCGCATCTTCGGCGGCTGCCCTTTGTCTGCTAGCGGCAGAAGATGTCCGACCAATGCTTTGTCCCAGGCGGTTCTCCAGGGATCGTCTGCTCTAGAGAGTGGGTGGTCTGCCATGGCAGTCTCACTTCAGCATCGGTTCCGGTAGGGGTGCCGGCGCATTAGTGAGCCTGGTACCCACGAGGTACGCGTTAACCGTCTTGCCAATCCGGCCGTAACTGTACTTCCCATCGCTTGAAAGAACGCTGCTCTCCAATTCACTCGCGTTTCGGGGAAGGTATTCCTGAGCGAGTGCTGCCACATACTGCTCGTACGTATATTTCGTTGCTGCGGTCTGCGCCAGATAAGCAAGGCTATCGTGCGAATTCGCTCGCATATCGGTGTAGACATAGTCGACACTTTTGAACCAAACGCGAACCAACGATTCCAATTGGGGTCGCTTTTTTTGGAGCGTGCTCCTCTTACAGATGAAGCCGGTAATATCGGCGAACCCGGCGTCATCCATCGAAATTACCAAATGTCCGCCTCGCTTCGTGGCTTCAGTGATTTGCGGCAGTCCTGCAGCAGCCAGATCGAGGCTGCCGTTCTCCAGAGCGAGAAGTCCATCATTCATCGGTGAATCGTACACTCTCAGTTGCGCTGGTTCGATTGAGCCGGTACGCGCGACGGAATAAAGCATCATGTCGTACAGGCTCTGTTTTTGCGCTCCAATCTTGTATTGTTTCAGTCTCTGTAACGCGACGGCATTTGAAAGATCGGCCTTGGTGAATGGGGCTATGTTGGACGAGAGCGCGACAAAGCCGCCGCCGCGGTAAACGTAAAGCGGCTCGATGAAAACGACCGGGTCAGGATTGTTTGCGTTTAACTTGGCATATTTGGTCAGGTATTCGACATAGCTACCGAATCCTACATCAACCGTTGAACCGCCACTTGCCACCGATGGAAGGATATCCTCCCAGGGCATCGTAACGAGGTGTACGGAAATTCCCTCTTTCTTGTCGAAGCCTTGGCTATGCGCATTCACCAGCATTGCGAGATCCTGGTATGGCGCGATAGCGACGGTCAGCGAATTTGGCGTTGATGGAGCTGGCACATGGTTCGCAAAGAAGATAGCGGCGGTCGCCAGCGCAACGGCTGCGATAACAATGGCGAGGATTCTGCGAATTTTCATGACGGCTTCCAATACACAACCCGTTTCCAGAGAAGGCAGAGCGCCAGATCGAAGATTGAGGCGAGTAGACCTATCACAATAATCGCAAGGAACATAAGGTTAAAGGCGAAGGTGGATCGGCCGGTTTGAAGCAAGTAGCCGAGACCTACCTGGGCGCCCAGCAATTCGGAAACGGCGACTGCGCCGATAGAGAGTGCCAACGAATACCGCAGCGTTGGCAGAATCTCTTCGAGAATTCTCGGCAGCGAATATCTCAGAGGGAACGATCCAGGCGAAAGCCCGAAGGATCGAAAAAACGTCAAGTGGGTGCGGGAGTGCTCAGAAAGAATCTGCTGAGAAGCCACAGCCACGTTCAAACCGACGGCTGATAGGACAATCAAATAGCGACCGAATTCTCCAAACCCGAACCACATGAGGAAGAACGGCACAGCCGCGGTAGCGGGTACTGCGCGCAGCGCATGCACAGTTGGAGAGACAAGGAAGCTGGCAAAGCGAGAGCTTGCCAGGAAGAGGCCGACCGCGATGCCGAGGGAGGTGCCGGCAATGAACCCCACAAGCAACCGTGTTGATGTCGCCTCAATATGAGACGGCAGGCCTGGTTTCAGGTCAATGGCTGCTTCCACGACGGACTGAAGGGATGGAAGATAAATGTCCGGGATGCGGAAGAATGCCTTTGAAATTACCCAGAACGCAGGCACAAGCAGTACGCCCGCGGCGGCTAAGGTAAAGTGTAATAGGACCCGCCTGGGTGAACCGTTGCTCATACCGGCCCCACACGGGTAAGGTCACGGTAGGGCATATCACCAACGAATTTGTATCTGACCGAGCCGCTCAGATGGCCGAAGTCCGACTCGTAGTGGCTCGAGATTGCGAAACGAGTACCATCCGAGGCGAGGTCGTTGATCGCCGCGACTATCAGGCACCGCCGTGCGCTGTCCAGAAAATTGAGTGGCTCATCCAATAGTATTACCGGAGTTGGACAGGCGAGAACACGCAGGAGTTCGACCAACCGCCGCTGGCCGAACGATAGGGTTCCCGCAATTTGAGATGCGTAACCCGAAACGGCGTCTGCTATTGGTTGGATGGCTCGTCCAACACGGTCGAAGCCTGGCCACGCTGGAGACAACTCAAGATTCCC
Organism: Phenylobacterium sp.; assembly: GCA_004799545.1. Lineage (GTDB taxonomy): Bacteria > Pseudomonadota > Alphaproteobacteria > Caulobacterales > Caulobacteraceae > Phenylobacterium. The sequence continues at coordinate 1,611 of SSMU01000002.1, read as the reverse complement.
CAATGTTGTCAGCCACGGAAATAGGCCGTCGTCCTGCAGGACCAGCCGAATACGGCGAGGGAAGTTGGACTCAAAGGATTCGGGTTTGCCGAGATGGCCGGCCAATAGGCGCAAGAGAGTGGTCTTACCACATCCGCTTGGCCCCTCGAGAACGGCAACCTGCGCATCAGTCTCCCATGAAAGGTCCCGGAAAATCTCCTGAGACGGATACCCATAGGACAGCTGCCTCACATAGAGGGGCGGCACCTTACGCTGCCGCTAATTCTTGGAATGCGGCATCCATTGAAGCAGTTTCCGGAAACAGTTTCGCAAAAGAGCGGTAGTCCTTTGGGTGGAGTGACTGGGCTGGGGTCATTACGTAGCCATCATAAGTGGCGCGTATATAGCCTAGCTTCAGAGGATCGTGCGTCACCTGAGTCACTTTCGAAGTCAGGTTGGCTGCTGCAATAAGTTTCGCGACGATCGCATCAGTCCAGCCTTGTTCGCTGAAAGAGTCCTTACCCAGCAGCAGGGTGGTCTGATGGGTGCTGCGAAAAGGGCGGGATCGCGCGAGAGCTTCGAGAAGAGTCATCAGGTCGACAGGTGACGTCGGATTAACACCGTGATTTCGCACTTCCACGTAGGGCGAAAATATAATCCTATCCCACTCGGCCAACTCGGATACCGAAACCATATCGTCGACGTGGGCCAGATTGCGTGTGGAGATCGTATGCATTGCATTAATCGCCCGCGCCCCGGCGAGTGTGGCGTTATTCACGTTTCGAATGATCTTTTCGAACTTTCCCCGGCGATAGTCCGAGTAGGTTACGCGGCCGCCATCCAAGCTGACATCGATCCAGGTCAATGTTGCCAGCGACAGAGAGCTAAGGCGGTGCAACCCGAGCCCATTCGTGATAATGCTCGTTGATTTTCCGGCAGCGGCGCAGCGCGAAATCACTTCCTCCGTCAGATCGGTCGATGCGCTATCGACTAGCGGCTCTTTGCCGACGATGGCGACGTGCTCCGCATGGGAGTCCACTACGGCCTGAAGCATATGGCGGTCGAGTCTGGTTGGCGGACCGTCGTATTGGAGATAGCAATGGGGACAGCTCAGGTTGCAGGAGTTGTTGACGGTTAGCGTAATGACTTTGAGCCGATCGGATCGCCTATGATGGGTCATTACCGTTGACCCCGCCATTGCACCGGTCATATCTGCGTATTCCCTACCTGTTGCCCCGGGGGTCTTGCGGTTCGTGCCTGCTTGGCAGGCAGCCTGCTAGGCTGCTCAGTCAGACAAGCGTTGACTTTGTCCAGTTAACACGGACGTGCATCATTATTCCGGTCCACAGGCGACCGCAATAATCGCTATCTGAGACAGAATACCCAATTGGCTGCCGAGATAAGGCTCCCAACCTTACGCCCTTTCAACGGCGTTCTCTAGTTGTTCTTTGCTGCCTAACCGCGGCGGGCCCGCCAGGTGATCAAGAGCCACCACAACGTCGGCGGCCTGCCCGACTTCATGAAACTGAAACTGGTCGAGCCCCTGCGCGAACTGTTCAAGGACGAAGTCCGCGCGCTCGGCCGCGAACTGGGCCTCGACCCCGCCTTCGTCGGCCGCCACCCGTTCCCGGG
>SSMU01000019.1 GCA_004799545.1 Phenylobacterium sp. | reverse complement strand
TGACCACCGCCGTGGCGAACGGCGACCTGTCCAAGAAGATCACCGTCGACGTGAAGGGCGAGATCCTGGAGCTGAAGAACACCATCAACACCATGGTGGACCAGCTGAACGCCTTCGCGAGCGAAGTGACCCGGGTGGCGAGGGAAGTGGGTACGGAGGGCAAGCTTGGCGGCCAGGCCCAGGTGAAGGGCGTCGCCGGCACCTGGAAGGACCTCACCGACAACGTGAACTTCATGGCCGCCAACCTGACGGGTCAGGTGCGGAACATCGCCGAGGTGACCACCGCCGTGGCCATGGGCGACTTGTCCAAGAAGATCACCGTGGACGTGCGGGGCGAGATCCTGGAGCTGAAGAACACCATCAACACCATGGTGGACCAGCTGAACTCCTTCGCCTCGGAAGTGACCCGGGTGGCCCGGGAAGTGGGTACAGAGGGCAAGCTCGGCGGTCAGGCCCAGGTGCGCGGCGTGGCCGGCACCTGGAAGGACCTCACCGACAACGTGAACCTGATGGCCGCCAACCTGACCGGCCAGGTGCGGAACATCGCCGATGTGACCACCGCCGTGGCCAAGGGCGACCTCTCGAAGAAGATCACCGTGGACGTGCGCGGCGAGATTCTGGAGCTGAAGAACACCATCAACACCATGGTGGACCAGCTGAACTCCTTCGCCTCGGAAGTGACCCGGGTGGCCCGTGAAGTGGGCACCGAAGGCAAGCTTGGGGGCCAGGCGCAGGTGCCCGGCGTGGCCGGCACCTGGAAGGACCTCACCGACAACGTGAACATGATGGCCGCCAACCTGACGGGTCAGGTGCGGAACATCGCCGACGTGGTGACCGCGGTGGCCATGGGCGACCTGAAGCGGAAGCTGACCCTCGACGCCAAGGGCGAAATCGCCGCCCTCGCCGACACCATCAACGGGATGATCGAGACCCTGGCCACCTTCGCCGACCAGGTGACCAACGTGGCCCGCGAGGTGGGGATCGAAGGCAAGCTCGGCGGTCAGGCCCGGGTGCCGGGCGCCGCCGGGCTGTGGCGCGACCTGACCGACAACGTGAACGAACTGGCCGCCAACCTGACCACCCAGGTGCGCGCCATCGCCGAGGTGTCCACCGCCGTGACCAAGGGCGACCTGACGCGGTCGATCACCGTGGAAGCGTCGGGTGAGGTGGAAGAGCTGAAGAACAACATCAACGAGATGATCCGGAACCTGCGCGAGCAGACGCTGAAGAACACCGAGCAGGACTGGCTGAAGACCAACCTCGCCCGGTTCACGCGGATGCTGCAGGGCGAACGGGACCTCTCGACGGTGTCGAACCTGGTGCTCTCGGAGCTGGCGCCGCTGATCAACGCCCAGCACGCCGTGTTCTACGTCTCGGATCGCGACGACGAGGGCGCCATGGTGATGAACCTGGCCGCCTCCTACGCCTTCAACTCGCGCAAGCACCTGGCCAACCAGTTCAAGCTGCGCGAGGGGCTGATCGGGCAGTGCGCCTATGAGAAGTCGCGCATCCTGCTCACCAACGTGCCGGGCGACTATGTGCAGGTGACCTCGGGCCTGGGCGAAGCGCCGCCCAACAACATTATCGTCCTGCCCGCCCTGTTCGAAGGCGAGGTCAAGGCGGTGATCGAGCTCGCGACCTTCGGCGAGTTCAACGAGACCCAGCAGCAGTTCCTCGACCAGCTGATGGAATCCATCGGCATCGTCTTGAACACCATCGCCGCCAACATGCGGACCGAGGGCCTGTTGAAGCAGTCGCAGCTGCTGACCTCCGAACTGCAGGCGCAGCAGGAGGAACTGAAGAAGACCAACGACCGGCTGGAGCAGCAGGCCGCGTCGCTGCGCCAATCGGAAGAGCTGCTCCGCGCCAAGCAGGAGGAACTGCAGCAGACCAACGCCGAGCTGCAAGAGAAGGCGCACCTGCTGTCGATCCAGAACCAGCAGGTGGAAGCCAAGAACCGCGAAGTCGAACAGGCCAAGCTGGCGCTCGAGGAGAAGGCCGAACAGCTGGCGCTCACCTCGAAATACAAGTCCGAGTTCCTGGCCAACATGAGCCACGAGCTGCGCACGCCGCTCAACTCGCTGCTCATCCTCTCGAAGCTCCTGGCCGACAACGCCCAGGGCAACCTCTCCGACAAGCAGGTGGAATTCGCCCGCAACATCCACGACGCGGGCACCGACCTCCTAGGCCTGATCAACGACATCCTTGACCTGTCGAAGATCGAATCCGGCACCGTCACCCTGGATATCGGCGAGATGTCCTTCGCCAGCCTCCGCGACCACGTCGATCGGACGTTCTCGCAGATCGCCGCCGACAAGAAGCTGGACTTCGTCATCGACCTCGATCCGGCCCTGCCGCGGTCGATGTACACCGACGACAAGCGCCTGCAGCAGATAATCAAGAACCTGCTGTCGAACGCCTTCAAGTTCACGGAAAAAGGCCATGTGAAGCTGAAGGTCGAGCGCGCTCACGGCGGGTGGCATTCGACCAACGACCACCTCAACACCGCCGGTCAGGTGCTGGCCCTCTCCGTCGAGGACAGCGGCATCGGCATCCCCGAGGACAAGCAGCGGATCATCTTTGAGGCCTTCCAGCAGGCCGACGGCACCACCAGCCGCAAGTATGGCGGCACGGGCCTCGGCCTGTCGATCAGCCGTGAGATCACCCGCCTGCTGGGCGGCGAGCTGAAGGTGACCTCGATCCCCGGAAAGGGCTCGACCTTCACCCTCTTCCTGCCGCTCAACTTCAGCCCGGCCCAGGCGCCGAGCGCGGCGCGCGTAGCCGCTGCGGCCGCCCTGCCGCGGCCGATGCTGATGCCCTCGGTGTTCTCCGAGGAGCCGGTCGAGGCCGTGGCCGACGACCGCGACATGATCGCCTCGTCCGACTCGGTGGTGCTGATCGTCGAGGACGATCCTCGCTTCGCCTCGATCCTGCTCAGCCTGGTCCGTGAAGGCGGGTTCAAGGGCGTGGTGACCGGCGAAGGCTCGGCCGCTCCGTCGCTGGCCCGCCGCTTCGGCCCCGATGCGATCATGCTCGACATCGGCCTACCGGACATGGACGGCCTGGCCCTGCTCGACCTTCTGAAGCGCACGCCTGAGACGCGGCACATCCCCGTGCACGTGATCTCGGCGGATGACCAGAAGGGTCTCGGCCTCTCCATGGGCGCCTTCGGCTTCACCCATAAGCCGGTGGAGCGCGAGGTGGTGGTCTCGACCCTGCAAGGGGTGAAGACCTTCGTCGACAAGGCCGACCGGCGCATCGTGCTGGTGGGCGCCGAGGGCGAGGCCGCCGAGACGCTTCGGCATTCCTTCGCCGAGGTGGAGTTGGCGGCTAAGCTCGACGAGGTGCTGGCCCGGCCCGCGGCCGAGCGCCCGGACGGCTTGATGATCGAAGCCTCCGCGGTTCCCGCCGGCCAGATCGTCGAGCTTCTCAAGCAGGCCGAGGGCCGCTCGACGCCGGCGGTGGTCTACGCCCCCGACGAGCTCGGTCCGGAGGACGACCGGCGGCTGCGGCTGGCGGTGTTCGGCGGCTTGATCCGCCTGGCCCGCACGCCCGACCAGCTGGTCGACCAGGCGAGCCTCCTGCTGCACGAGCCGGTGGAGAAGCTGTCGGCGTCGGCCAAGGCCAAGCTCAACCAGAGCAAGCTCGACGACCCGGTGCTCACCGGTCGCAAGATCGTCGTCATCGACGACGATATTCGAAACATCTTCTCGCTGGCCTCGGCCCTCGAGGAGTATGGAATCGAGCTGAGCTATGCGGAGAGCGGCCGCGCGGGCCTCGAGGTCATCGAGGCGCAGCCGGACGTGGATGTGGTGCTGGTGGACATCATGATGCCGGACATGGACGGCTATGAGACCATCCGCGAAATCCGCTCGCGCTCCGGGATGGCGGACCTGCCGATCGTCGCGGTCACGGCCAAGGCCATGAAGGGCGACCGGCAGAAATGCATCCAGGCCGGCGCGTCCGACTACGTCTCCAAGCCGGTGGACATCGACCACCTGGTCTCGGTGCTGCGGGTCTCGATCCAACGCGCCGACGCCATGCGGCTGGCCAGCGATACGGTGGTCTCCCTGATCCCGCAAGCGAGCTGATGTGACCCGAGCCGTTCCGGCCAAACCCCTGTCGGCCTGGCGGGCGGAGCCGCAAGCTCCGCCCGATCAGGACACGCCGCTGACGGCCCGGATCCTCATCGTCGACGACGACGAGCGCAATGCGTTCGCCGCCGTTCAGGCGCTCGAGGAACTGGGCCATGAGCTGGTGACCGCGAAGTCGGGCGAGGAGGCTCTGAAGCGGCTCCTGACCGAAGAGTTCGCGGTCATCCTGCTCGACCTGCACATGCCCGGCATGGACGGCTACGAGACCGCCGAGTTCATCCGTTCGCGCAAGCGCACGGCGCGCACGCCGATCGTCTTCCTGACGGCGATCTTCCGGGACGAGGCGCACGTCTTCCAGGCCTATTCGGCCGGCGCCGTGGATGTGGTCTTCAAGCCGGTCGATCCCTTCATCCTGAAGTCCAAGGTGGAGGTCCTGGTCGACCTCTATCTCAAGACCGAGGAGGTGAAGCGTCAGTCGGCCTACCGGCAGTGGCTGCTCGACGAGCACACGCGGGTGAAGGCCGAGAAGGCGCAGACCGAGCGCGTGCTGCGGGTCACCGAGGCGCGGCAACAGGCGATCCTCAAGACCCTGCCGATCGTCGTCCACTCGCGCAGCATCGAGCCGCCGTTCGCGCCGCAGTTCGTCTCCGAGGCCGTGCAGGACATCACCGGCTTCCCGGCGTCCCGCTTCGTGGACGAGCCGGGGTTCGGCTCGAGCCGCATCCATCCGGATGACGTCGACATGGTCGTCGAGCGGATATCCGAGGCCATCAAAAGCGGTCACTACAGCGTGGAATTCCGCTGGCTCTGCGCCGACGGCCAGTACCGCATCCTGCAGGACCAGGGCATCGTCGCCCCCAGCGACGACGGCGAGGCGCGGGAGATCTTCGGCGTCATCCTCGACGCCACCGACCGCAAGCTCCTGGAAGAGCAGTTGGCCCAGGCCCGCAAGATGGAGGCGGTCGGCCAGCTCACCGGCGGCGTGGCGCACGACTTCAACAACCTGCTGACGGTGGTGCTCGGCAACGTCGACATGCTGGGCCGCAAGGCGGAGGACGAAGGGCGCCGGGCGCGCCGGATCGATGCGATCCGCCAGGCGACCGAGCGCGGCCGCGACCTCACCCGCCAGCTCCTGGCCTTCTCGCGCCGCCAGCACCTGTCGCCGGTCAGCGTCGACGTGAACGCCCTCATCGCCGATTTCACCCCGCTGATCCGCCAGGCGGTCGGCGAGGCGGTGACGCTCGACGTCAACCTCGCCGCCGAGTCGCTCTGCGCCCACGTCGACCCGACCCAGCTCGAGACCGCCTTGCTCAACCTGGCGGTCAATGCGCGCGACGCCATGCCGGGCGGCGGCGCCCTGGTCATCGCTACGCGTCACGAGAAAGAAGGCGCCAACGACCGGGTGGTCGTCGAGGTCGGCGACACCGGCGTCGGCATGGCCCCGGAGATCCGCGAGCGGGTCTTCGAGCCCTTCTTCACCACCAAGGAAGTCGGCAAGGGCTCGGGCCTGGGCCTCTCGCAGGTCTATGGCTTCGTCCGCCAGTCCGAGGGCGAGGTGCGGGTGGACAGCGCGCCCGGCAAGGGCACTCGCTTCCAGCTCCGCCTTCCGGCTTCCGACGCCCCCGCCGAGGTGCTGCGGCCGGAGACCACGCCCACCGAAGTGGAGGGTGGCGCCGAACGCATCCTGCTGGTCGAGGACGATCCGACGGTCCTGGCGCTCACCCTCGATATGCTGTCGGGGCTCGGCTATCACGCCACCACGGCGACCCACGCCGCCGAGGCGCTCGACATCATCCGTTCCGAGGCGCCCATCGACCTGTTGTTCACCGATGTGGTCATGCCGGGCGGGATCAGCGGCGTCGACCTGGCGCGCACCGCTCGCGACCTGCGGCCCGGCCTGCCGGTCCTGCTCACCTCCGGCTTCATGGGGGAAGGCGCGGTCCTGGAAACCGCCGAATTCCCGCTGTTGGACAAGCCCTACGAGACGGCGGGCCTGGCCGCCAAGCTGCGCGGCGTGCTGGACCGGCCGGTCCGCAAACGCCGTCGGCAGGACGGCGGCGGCGCGAAATCGCAGAGTGCGGAGCCCTCGACCACCGTCGCCGCGGCCGAATAGGCCGGTTTCAGGCCGCGCGGTGGTGAGAGAGCCGGCGCAGCGCCGCGGCCAGGCCGCGGGCGTGCCGGCGGTCCATCTCGCGATCCTTGGCGCCTGACGACAGGGCGCGGGCCATGGCCTGCAGCGCTTCGCCGCCGCCCTCGGGCGCGAACACGCGGGCGAGCATCGTGGCCTCGGCCATCAGGTCCGCGCGACGCTCCGCGGGGTAGGCGTCGAGCAGCATCTCGTCGAAGTCGACGATCTCCGCGGTATGGGGCTCGGGTCTGGGTTTTCTAGCGTGGTCCATGGGGGCCTCGTTGGAGCCGAAGAACCCTTGGATCGGTCAGGGGTTCCCCACGGCGAAGGCTCGCACGGCCACCTCGTAGCCGACGGCCGAGCCCGGTCGCAGCAGGGCCATTCCGGTGTCGAAGCCCTTTGGCCACTCGGATCCGTAGGGGTCCGCGAGGTTGAATTGCGGCTCGACCACGACGAAGGCCTGGTCCGGCGGCGCATAGACCTGCATCGCCTGGACGGCGGCCGAGCTCGTGGTGATCTTGAGGCCCAGTGCGGCCGCCGGATCGATGACCTCCGCGGTCACTTGGCCCGCGTTCCGCCGCAAGGCGGTGAAGCAGTCGTCCAGATAGAGGCCTTCAAGCGGAGCGCCCCCGGCGGCGTTGAAGTCGTAGGGCGTGCCGGCCACGGCCAGCAGCCGGCCGGTCGGCAGGACCTCGTCATAGTTGTCGACCTCCGTCCTTAGGTCGGCCGGCAGGCGCAGGCGGGCCTGGCGCCGATCCCCGCTCGGCAGGGCGAAGTAGGGGTGCCAGCCAAGGCCGATCGGCGCCGGACTATCGCCGGCGTTCGTCGTCCGGATCGAAAGCCGCAGCTCGCCCCCGGCCAGCCGCCAGTCGAACTCGAGCCCGATCCGGCCCGGCCAGCGCCCGCCGAAGTCGCCCGCCGCGAGGCGGCCGGTCACCCGATCCGGCGAAGGTTGCTCGTAGGGAACCCCGGCGTCGAGGATCAGGCCGTGCATGGCGTACTGCTCCGCGCCCGGCGCCTTGCCGCCCCAGTTGCGTGGAAGGCGGACGGTTCGACCCGCGACGACCGTCTCGATCTCCCGGGCGCCCTCGAGGGCGCGGCCGCGGATGCGGTTGGCGTAGGGCGCGAGGATCGCCCCGCCGAAGCTGAAGGCGGCGTTGCCGGCGAAGTCGTCAGGCCCGCCGCTCAGGGCCTGCGCGGCCGCCTCGGGCGCCGGGGCATGCAGGGCGTCCACCACCTCGCCCGACGGCAGGCGCAGCCGCGCCTGCAACAGCATCATGCCGCGGCCGGGTAGCACCTGGGCTTCCAGGAAGGCCGGGCCCTGGCTCGGCGCATCCTGCGCGCGGAGCGTGACGATGGGCGCGCCGCCAATCCTCACGGGCTCGCTCATCGGCTGGAGGACGCCTGGCCCTGCTCGCCGTCGCTGGTCTCCACCGCCCGCAGGTGACGCGCCGCCGAACGCTGGCGTTGGGCGGCGGGGTCCTCGTGCTGGGACGGCGGCACGATCGGCACGCTGAGGCAGACGCTCTGGGTCGGCAGTACGGTGTTCCAGTCGGCGATCAGCTGCTTGTAGCTGCGGCCCACCGGCCGGATTTCGCGGTTGAGGTCATAGAGGCCGACCGGGTGGACCCGGTTGTTCACCTCACGCAGCGCCACATCCCAGTCCATCTGGTCGGTCAGCGAATACCAGGTGAAGCCCACGGTCGGCACGCCGTCGTTGCGCACCCGCAGCACGTTGGCCCACTCCTTCCAGAGCCAGTTCACTGCCTCGTCGCCGTTGGGGCCCTCGGCGATGTTGGTCTCGGTGTGCATCACCGGCAGCCGGTAGCGGTCGTAGTATTGCCGGGTGATCTCCGAATAGCCGAAGATCTCGCCTGAGGCCCGGGTCGAGCCGTCGGCCGCCACCCGGTGCTCGTTCGTCCAGTAGTAGTCGTTGCCCAGGATGCAGTGGTGGGCGAGCGAGTTGCCGAGGAAGAAGTGGTACTCGTCCCGGGTCATCCCGTTGTCCATCAGGTACTCGTACATCTCCGAATCGACCCGATGGCCGTAGTTGAGGTCGAGCGACAGGAACCGCCGGGAATTCTGGATCTCCGCCGGCTTGATCGCCGCGGGATTCTCGGCGTGGAAGTACTCCGAGGACTCCGACTGGATGAAGATCGCGTCGGCGCGGACCTTCAGGATCTCCTGCATGGCCAGCACATTGGCCTTCACGATGTGCTTCAGCGCCGTGACGAAGGTGAGGTCGGTCGTGCCTTCCTCGTTCCACCAGCCGTACTTGGCCGAGAACAGGGCGCAGATGAACATCTCGTTGACCGGGGTGTAGAGCTGCACCCAGGGGAAGCGCCGGGCGAAGGCGGCGGCATAGCGGGCGAAGATCTCGGGGAAGTCGGGGTTCTGGAAGTCGCCGATCCAGTCGGACACGCCGAAGTGGCAAAGGTCGGTGATGGGGATGATGTCGCGCCGCTGGAGTTCGGCGAAGGTGACGTCGGCAAACTCCCAGTCGCACTTGTCCGGCCCGATCAGGGTGGTGTGCAGCGGCGGCCCGTAGCGCAGGAACTGGATACCCATCTCCTGGCAGAGCTCGAAATCCTTGCGCCAGTATCGGTAGTGGCCACAGGCCTCCATCTGGTCGACGCGGACCGTGCCCCCTTTGATCCGCGGAATCGAGTTCTCGATCCCCGTGGCGAACATGAATGCCGAGATGGCGCGTCCTCCGGAATTAGCGCGCAAGCGCCCCGTATGCCCCGAAGCTTAGAACTCCGCGGGCGGGGCCCGGTTCAATGGTGAGGCCACGGAGCCGTCCTGGGAAGCGTCAGCTGTTCGCGGGCTGGCCGTTGATCTTGCGGCAACGCGACAGCAGCGCCAGGTGGTCGGTCCCGTCCTGCACGTTGCGGACCCAGGCCTTGTCGTCGTGCACCGCGACCACCTCGAAATGCGGAAACAGGTTGGGGCCGGTCCGGACCAGATCGCCTACGCCGATGTCCTCGTCGTAGTCGCGCTCGTGGCTGATCGAGAACACGTCTGAATAGCTCGACAGCGTCATCTCGTGGGATCCCCTCCCGATTCGTCGAATTCGATAGTAGCCCCGTGACCCTGAACGGTATCCAAACGCGCCTAGTCAGGTTGTCGCAGGCTTGGAACCGCCCTGGCGGGGCGCCGCCCTCGGCGGAGGGCCGGCTTTCGGCGGAGGAAAGATGAACGAGCTCAGCTGTATCGTGGAATCCGCAGACAAATTGGGCGAGGGCCCCTGCTGGGCGCCGCGCGAGGGACGCCTCTACTGGTTCGACATCAAGGGCGCGCGGCTGTCCTGGTACGAGCCGGAGGGCGGCTTGTCGGACTCCGCCGAACTGCCGATGCGCGCAAGCGCCGCAGCGCCGATGGCCTCCGGAGGCCTGCTTCTCGCGACCGAACGCGGACTCGCGGTCTTCGACTCGCAGACCCGTGAGGTGGAGCTCCGCCAGCCGATGGACCTCGGACCGGGGTTCCGCAGCAACGACGGTGTCATGCTGGGCGACGGCTGCTTCTGGTGGTCGAGCATGGACGACGATGGCGGCAAGCGGCCGGGGGTGATCTTCCGCACCTGCGCCGACGGCTTCACCGAGCCGGTGATCTCCGGCATCCACATCGCCAACAGCCTGGCGCTGAGCCCGGACGGGTCGCGGCTCTATCTGGCCGATTCCGTCCGCAAGACCATCTGGACCTACGACACGGCGGATCTTGCCCGCCGCGAGGTGTTCGCCCAGACGATCGGCGAGGCCGGGGTCCCCGACGGATCGGCCATGGATGCGGAGGGCTTCCTGTGGAACGCCCAGTGGGGCCTCTCCCGGGTGGTCCGCTACGCCCCTGACGGGCGCATCGATCGGGTGATCGAAGTCCCCGTGGAGCAGCCCAGCTGCTGCGCCTTCGGCGGCCCGGACCTCGCCACCCTGTTCATCACCACCGCCTGGGAATACCTGGCCGAGAGCGCCGCCACGGCGCCGTTGCGGGCCGGTCATCTGTTCGCCATCGAGCCGGGCGTGAAAGGGCTGGCGCTGCCGCTCTTTCAGGCGTGATTGGCGGCTGAACCCGCCGCCGCCGGAGGGGTTCTTCCCCCCCGGGGAGTATCGTTGGATTTAGAGTTCGAGGGACGGGATGGCGAAGCGACCGCTGCGCAGTCAGAAGAGCTACGGCAAGATCGACCGCGACGGCTTCATCCACCGCAGCTGGATCAAGGCCACCGGCCTGCCGGACCACGTCTTTGATGGCCGTCCGATCATCGGCATCGCCAACACCTGGAGCGAGCTGGTCACCTGCCAGGTGCATCTGCGCGAGCTCGCCGGCTTCGTGAAGCGCGGGATCTGGGAGGCGGGCGGGGTGCCGATCGAGTTCCCGGCCATGTCGCTGCCGGAGACCCAGATGCGGCCCACGGCCATGCTGTTCCGCAACCTCCTGGCCATGGAGGTCGAGGAGTCGATCCGCGCCAATCCGATCGACGGCGTGGTGCTGTTGGGCGGCTGCGACAAGACCACGCCGGGCCTCCTGATGGGCGCGGCCAGCGTCGACCTGCCGGCGATCTTCGTCTCGTCGGGGCCCATGCTGAACGGCAAGTTCCGCGGCCAGGACATTGGCTCGGGCACCGACGTCTGGCGGTTCTCCGAGGAGGTCCGCGCCGGCGACATGAGCCTCGCTGACTTCATGGCCGCCGAGAGCGCCATGAGCCGCTCGGCCGGCACCTGCAACACCATGGGTACGGCCTCGACCATGTCGGCCATCGTCGAAGCCCTGGGCATGAGCCTGCCGAACAACTCCGCCCTGCCGGCCGTCGACGCGCGGCGCCGCGTGCTGGCCCACCTGACCGGCAATCGCATTGTCCAGATGGTGCAGGACGACGTGAAGCCCTCGGACATCCTCACCCGCAAGGCCTTCGAGAACGCCATCCTGATGCACGCCGCCACCGGCGGCTCGACCAACGCCGTGGTGCACCTGCTGGCCCTGGCCGGCCGGGTCGGCGTGCCGCTCGACCTGCACGATTTCGACGAGATCGCCCGCGAGGTGCCGCTGCTGGTCAACCTGATGCCGTCCGGCAAATACCTGATGGAGGACTTCTGCTACGCTGGCGGCGTGCCGGCGGTGATGGCCGAGATGGGCGACATCTTCCATCGCGACGCGGTCACCGTCACCGGCAAGACGCAAGGCGAGATCGCCGAGACCGGCCAGGTCTGGAACCGCGAGGTGATCGGCACGCGCGAGGCCCCGATCGGGCCCTCGTCCGGGGTCTGGGTGCTGAAGGGCAACCTCTGCCCGGACGGCGCCATCCTGAAGCCCAGCGCCGCCACGCCGGGCCTGCTCACCCACCACGCCCGCGCCGTGGTGTTCGAGGACATCGAAGACTACCACGCCCGCATCGACGATCCAGACCTGCCGGTCGACGCGGACTCGATCCTGGTGCTCAAGGGCTGCGGCCCGCGGGGCTACCCGGGCATGCCGGAGGTCGGCAACATGGCCCTGCCGCGCAAGCTCCTGGAACAGGGCGTGCGTGACATGGTCCGGATCTCCGACGCCCGGATGAGCGGCACCGCCTATGGCACGGTGATCCTGCACGTGGCGCCCGAGTCCGCGGCCGGCGGGCCCCTGGCCCTGGTCCAGACCGGCGACGAAATCGAGTTCGACGGCCCCAATCGCCGCCTGGAGCTTCTGGTCGACGAGGCCGAGCTGGCCCGCCGGCGCACCGCCTGGGAGGCCGCCCGCCAGCCCTCGACGTACGACCGCGGCTGGTACCGGCTCTACATCGACACCGTGCTGCAGGCCGACAAGGGCGTCGACCTCGACTTCCTGGTCGGCAAGTCCGGCGCCGACGTGACCCGGGAATCCCATTGATGGCCGCAGCCCTGCTCGCCTGCGACTGGGGGACCACGAACCTGCGCGCCTGGACCCTCGACGCCGAGGGGGCGGTGGTCGCCCACCGCGAGTTCGAACTGGGGGTCTCCAAGCTCGCGCCGGGGGAGGCGGCGCGCCGCTTCCAGGCGGAGGTCCGGCCAGCCCTCGACGCGCAGCACCTGCCGGCGATCCTCTGCGGCATGGTGGGCTCGACCCTCGGCTGGACCGTCGCGCCCTATGCCGACTGCCCAGCTGGCCTGGCCGAACTCGCCGCGGGCTTGATCGCCGTCGAGGCGGGCGCGGCGTCGGTGCGGATCGTCCCGGGCCTGCGCTGCCAGGGGCTGGCCGGATCGCCGGACGTGATGCGCGGCGAGGAGACCCAGCTGCTCGGCTGGGCGGCGCAGCGCGCCGATCTCAGCCGCGGCCGCCAGGTGGTCTGCCATCCCGGCACCCATGCCAAGTGGGTGCTGATCGAGGACGGCCGCATCGTCCGTTTCGTGACCGCCATGACCGGGGAGCTGTTCGCGGTCCTGAGCCGCCACAGCGTGCTGAAGGGCGAGGGGCCGAGCGACGACCCGGCGGCCTTCGACGAAGGCCTGGCCGCGGCCGGGGAGGGCGATGCGCTGGCGGCGCGCCTGTTCACCGCGCGGGCCCGGGTGGTCGGCGGCGGCCGGCCGGCGGAGAGCACGCCCAGCTATCTCTCGGGCCTGTTGATCGGGGCCGAGGTCGCCGCCGTCCCGAGGCTCCTGGGTCTCGACCGCGACCAGTCGGTGGCCCTGCTGGGCGACGCAGCCCTGTGCGCCCACTATGCCCGCGCCTTCGAACAGCGGGGCATCCGGTCGGAGACCTTCGACGGCGAAGCCGCCGCGCTGGCCGGCCTGTTCGCCCTCTATCAGCTGGGAGCACGCCCATGACCCTCGATGAGGCCCTGGCGGAATGCCCGGTGGTGGCGATCGTCCGCGGCATCCGTCCCGACGAGGTCGTTGACCACGCCCAGGCGCTCCACGAGGCCGGCGTGCGCGGCGTCGAGGTGCCGCTCAATTCGCCGGAGCCGATCGAGAGCATTCGCCGACTCGCCGAAGCGTTCGGCGACCGCATGGTGACCGGCGCCGGCACGGTGTTGCACGCCGACCGCGTCGATGAGGTAGCCAAGGCCGGCGGCCGGATCATCGTCTCGCCCAACACCTCGACCGAGGTGATCCGCCGCGCTGTCGCCCTCAAGCTCGACCCCGCACCCGGCTTCGCCACCGCCACCGAGGCGTTCGTGGCGATCGAGGCGGGCGCGCGCCACCTGAAGCTGTTCCCGGCCGTCACCTATGGCCCGGTGCACCTGAAGCAGCTCAAGGCCGTGTTGCCGCCCGAGGCGGTGGTCTGGGCGGTGGGCGGGGTTGGCGCCGAGGACATGGCGGCTTGGTGGGCGGCGGGCGCGCGGGCCTTCGGCCTGGGCGGCGAGCTCTACCGGGCGGGCCAGTCGGTCGCCGAAACGGCCGAGAAGGCGAAGCGCGTCATCGAGGCCATGCGCAATCGCGACTGAACCATTGCGGCCGGCTGCGGTTTAGCAGGCCAGGCTTTGAGGACGTCGGTGATGAAACAGCTGGCCCGGTTCGCGATCTCGGTGCGCGCGGACGACTTCGTGATCCATCTGGAGGACACCGCCGGCGAGAAGATGGACTTCGCGGCCAGCCCTGAGCAGCTCGACGCCATCATCGACGCCCTCGACGAGATGCTGTCCGACAATGAGGAGGCCTTCCTCGGCCAGGACAACGGCGACCTGCTGCCTCGGCCCAACTAGGCTTGGCTGACCCGTGCGCCGCGGCGCACGGCCCGGGTTTCCGGCGCGCCTTCGACCTGCGCCTCCGCCTCGGCCGTGAAGGCGGCGGAGGAGATCATCGTGGCATAGCGATCGATGGCGTTGTCGAGCGAGGGCATGATCTGGCCGCGCGCCGTGCCCAGCGCCGCCAGGCCCGGCCGCGCCGCCGCCCAGCCGAAGCTCGCGCCCGGGACGGCCTTCACCAGCGCCGCATCGAAGCCCGCCGCCTCGGCGATCCGTCGGCCGAACTCCGCCCAGGAGACCTCGCCGCTGTTGGCCAGGTGGCGCAGTCCGGTCTCGCCGTCGATGGCGAGGTCGAGCGCCGCCTCGACGAGGTCCGGGACATAGGTCGGCGAGACGACCAGGTCGCCGGCCGCCTGGACGTCCTGGTCACCGGCCAGGGCGCGCAGCACATGGGCGGCGAAGTTGTGGGGGTCGAAGGGCGAGAAGAACGCCGCGGTTCGCACCATCAGGGCGCGCCCGCCGAGCGCCAGCACCTCCTGCTCGGCCCGCGCCTTGCTCAGGCCATAGACACCCAGCGGGCAGGGCGCGTCGGTCTCGACGTAGGGGGAGCCCTTGCGGCCGTCGAACACCAGGTCGCTGGAGAAGCCCACGAACGGCAGGTCGCGGTCGCGGCAGGCCCGGGCCAGCCGCACGGCGCCGTCGGCATTGGCCGCCAGGCAAGCCGCTTCCTGCTGCTCGGCCTCGTCGACCCGCACCCAGCCCGCAGCGTTGATCACCGCCCAGGGCTCCGCCTCGTCCAGCGTCCTGGCGATGGAGCAGGCGTCGTCCAGCGACAGTTCGCTGCGCCCGGTGAGGCGGTAGTCGATGCCCCGCCACTCGCAGGCCCGCGCCAGCGCCTTGCCCAGCGTCCCGGTCGCGCCGACGATCAGCAGGGGTCGGGCGGGCGCGTCAGCAGTCCGCCAGGCGCGCCTCGGCTCCGGCGTCTCGACGGCGCGGAACACCGGTCGGAAGGCCATCCGGATGTCGCGCCGCCACCAGCCGGGCCCCTGCGTCGCGGGATGCGGTTCGGCCGGCTTGGCGCCGCCGATCCGGGCGAGCTCGGCGGCCAGCGCCGTCGGCCGCGGCGGATCCGACCGCACGTCGAAGGCCCCTGCCTCGTAGTGGCCGGTCTGGCGGGTGATCAGGCTGTTCCAGTCGAAGGTCCCGAGCAGCGCCCAGGCGGTCACCGCCTGCACCTCCACGCCGCGGCCGCGCACGCGATGGGCGGTGTCCCAGGCCTCGCGCAGCCAGCGCACCTGCTCCTCGCGGGTGCAGCCGTTGTGGCTCTCGGTCACCGCCAGCGGCAGGCCATAGCGAGCCCAGGCTTCGTCCAGCGCACCTTCCAGTCCGCCGCCCTGCGGCAGCACCACCCGCACCGCCTCCACGTCGGCGAAGGCCATGAAGTCGTTCCCGCCGATCCGTTCGGGCGGATAGTTCTCCACCTGGTGGTCCAGGAACCGGTCGCTGGTCAGGTAGTGGTTGAGGCCGATCACATCGGGCGGGCAGGGGGCGTCAGCCAGCCGGCGGAGCCGCTCGCCCAGGCCGAAGTCCTCCAGCCGCCGCCACAGCGGGTGGCCGGGTGTGACGCGGCCCGTCAGCAGGTCCCAGGTCATCCAGCGCCGCGCGTTGTCGAAATCCGCCTGATGGGCGAGCGGCCGCGTCGAATAGGTCAGGCCGAGGTCTTCGGTCTGGATCAGCCGGGCGTCCGGCCGCACGGCGCGGATCTCGCGCATCGCCGCGGCCGTGGCCTCGACCTGGTTGACCAGCGCCGTCCAGAACAGGGGCTCGTCGGTCAGGTGCGGATACCAGTGGCCGTACAGCGCCGAGAACCGCGCGGTGGTCAGCGGCTCGTTGATCGGCGTCCAGTCCTCGATCCACGGATAGCGCTCGGCGACGGCCCGGGCGTAACCGGCGAAGGCGGGCGCGAAGCCGTCGTCCAAGAGGCTGGTGTATTTCGGCCCGCTGCCGTGGTGCAGCAGGCCGGCGATCGGGCGCATGCCGAGCGCGCGGATCCGCCTTAGCCGGCTGTCAGTCCAGCGCCAGTCATGCTGGTCAGGCGCCTGCGGCGCGACCCGCTCCCAGAGCACCGGATAGCGCAGCGCCTTGAGGCCGAGCGCGGCGAACCGGTCGAGGTCGTCGATGCGGTGTTCGTGGCCCGACCGGGCGGTCTGGTCATAGACCACCTCGCCGACGCGGTTGACGGTGCATTCGTGACCGCCCCACAGCTCCAGCTGGCGCATCAAGCCCTGGCTTTCCCGTCATATCCCGGGAGTCAAAGCCCGCCCCTTTCCGAATTGTTCCAATAAACCAATGTTCGGCCATGGAACTCTGCCTCGGGCGGAGGATTGCGCACTCATGGATCGGGGAACGAGACCGGCCGTCCTGGTCACGGGCGGCGCAGGCTATATTGGAACGCACACCGCGAAGGCCTTGTATGAACAGGGCTTTCTCCCGGTCGTCTTCGATGATCTCAGTTCTGGCTTCCGCGAGGCGGCGCGCTGGGGCGCCTTCGTCCATGGCGACATCCGCGATGCGCGCGCGCTCGGTGAGGCGATCGACGCCCACGGCGTGAAGGCGGTCATTCACTTCGCCGGCCTGATCGAGGTCGGCCGCTCGGTGGCGCGGCCGGACCTGTTCTGGGACATCAACGTCTCCGGGACGGTCAGCCTGCTGGCCGCCCTGCGCGAACGCGACGTCGACCGGCTGGTGTTCTCCTCAAGCGCCGCCGTCTACGGCCAGGGCGGCCGCGGGCCGCTGGAGACCATCGGCGAGGACGCGCCCAAGGCGCCGGCCAGCCCCTACGGCGACACCAAGCTCGCCTGCGAGTGGATGATCGCCGCCGCCTGCCGCGCCTATGGCCTCAGCGCCGTGGCCTTGCGCTATTTCAACGCCGCTGGCGCCGACCCTTCCGGCGAGATCGGCGAGGCGCACGAGCCCGAGACGCATCTGATCCCCCTGGCGATCGCCGCCGGCCTCGGCCGCGGCAAGCCCTTGACCGTGTTCGGCCAGGACTTCGACACCCCGGACGGGACCTGCCTGCGCGACTATATCCACGTCAGCGACCTCGCCGCGGCCCACGTGGCGGCGTTACAGGTCGATCTGCCGGCGGGCGCCTTCGAGGCGGTCAACGTCGGCACGGGCCAGGGCCGCTCGGTGCTGCAGGTGGTCGAGGCCGTGGGCCGCGCGCTCGGCCGGCCAGTGCCCTACGCGACCGGCGCCCGCCGGGCCGGCGATCCGCCGAGCCTCGTGGCCGACCCGGCCCGCGCCGTCGAATTGCTCAACTGGTCCGCGAAGTGCTCGGACCTCGACCGGATCGTCACCGACGCCCTGCGCTGGGAGCAGGACCCCGCCTATGGTGCGGGACATCGCGCCCAGGGCGGCCGGTTGTCGAAGGCGCCTACTCAATAGTCGGCTGGCCGACAAACTGATCAGTGTGTCAGTCCTGACATCTGCTGATCTTTTGATTACTGAATTAAATCAGCAAGTCGCGCGCTGATCCAAGGAACCAAACCGGCTCTCGCGGGTTGTTCCAACGGGCTTCGTGTGTCGGCTTTATCGAAAGAGGAATGCGTCCTTGGACTCTGAGCAGTTCCCAAGCGCCACTGGCGCTGCGTCGTTTTCCGTCCAATCCGGGCCGCGTCCTCGGGGTCGGCAGACCCTGATCTGTTTTTCCCACCTCCGGTGGAATTTCGTCTTCCAGCGTCCGCAACACCTGATGACCCGCTTCGCCAAGGAGCGGCGGGTGATCGTCTGGGAGGAGCCGGTGTTCGGCCCGCCGGAGCGCACGCCGCGGCTGGACAGCAACGTCTGCGCCGAGAGCGGCGTGGTGGTGCTGACGCCCGTCCTGCCGGACGGCTCGCCCGGCGAGGATCACGAGGCCATGATCCGCGGCCTGCTGGACACCGTGCTCGCCACCGTCGAGGGCGACATCATCCGCTGGTACTACACGCCCATGATGCTGCCGTTCTCGCGGCACATCGAGGCGGTCTGCACGGTCTATGACTGCATGGACGAGCTGGCGAACTTCAAGTTCGCCCCGCCGGAGCTGACCCTGCTCGAGCGCGAGCTGATGTCGATCGCCGACGTGGTGTTCACCGGCGGCTACAGTCTCTGGGAAGCAAAGCGCGACCGCCACCCGAACATCCACCCGTTCCCGTCGAGCGTTGACCGCGGCCACTTCGCCAAGGCCCGCGTGCTGCGCGGCGAACCGGACGACCAGGCTGGCCTGCCGTGGCCGCGGCTCGGCTTCTACGGCGTGGTGGACGAGCGGATGGACCTCGCCCTGCTGGCGGCGCTCGCCGACGCACGGCCCGACTGGAGCCTGGTGATCCTCGGGCCGGTGGTGAAGATCAATCCCGACGACCTGCCGAAGCGGGCGAACATCCACTACCTCGGCGGCAAGGACTACGAGGAACTGCCGCGCTACCTGGCCGGCTGGGACGTCGCCCTGATGCCGTTCGCCATCAACGAGTCGACGCGCTTCATCAGTCCAACCAAGACGCCGGAATACCTGGCCGGCGGCCGGCCGGTGGTCTCGACGCCGATCGTCGACGTGGCGCGCCACTACGGCGACCTGGAAGCGGTGAAGATCGCTGCGACGGCCGAGGAGTTCGTCGCCGCCTGCGACCAGGCCCTGGCGCTCTCGCGCGTCAGGGGTGACTGGCTGAAGGCCGTGGACAATGCGCTCGCCGCCCTGTCGTGGGACGAGACCTTCGGGCGGATGAACCTGGAGATCGCGCGCGCGATCGCCAAGCGCGACCCCGCGGCGGCGGTCGATAGAGGCGCGACGATCCTGCCCTCGCCGGTGATCCGGCCGTCGTCGCACAAGAAGCCGTTCGACTATCTGATCGTCGGCGCCGGCTTCGCGGGCTCGGTGCTGGCCGAACGGCTGACCAGCCAGCTCGGCAAGCGCGTCATGCTGGTCGACCGGCGGATGCACATCGGCGGCAACGCCTATGACGAGAAGGACGCCGCGGGCGTCTTGATGCACCGCTATGGCCCGCACATCTTCCACACCAACTCCGACGAGGTCGCGGCCTACCTCTCGCAATTCACCAGGTGGCGGCCGTATGAGCACAGGGTGCTGGGCTGCCTGCGGGGCGGCCTGCACGTGCCGATCCCGATCAACCGCACGACCCTGAACACCCTCTACGGCCTCGATCTGCAGTCCGACGAGGCGGCGGAGGCCTATCTGAAGTCGCGCGCCGAGCCGGTGGAGAAGATCCGCACGTCGGAAGACGTGGTGGTCTCCGCGGTGGGCCGCGAGCTCTACGAGACCTTCTTCCAGGGCTACACGCGCAAGCAGTGGGGCATGGATCCCTCCGAGCTGGACAAGTCGGTCACCGCGCGGGTTCCGACCCGCACCAACACCGACGACCGCTACTTCACCGACAAGTTCCAGAACATGCCCGCCGAGGGCTACACGCGGATGTTCGAGAACATGCTCGACCAGGCCGGGGTGACCGTCGAGGTCGGCGTCGATTTCGAGGATGTGCGCGACGAGGCGGACTACGACCGGCTGATCTTCACCGGCCCGATCGACGAGTATTTCGACTTCCGGTACGGCAAGCTGCCCTACCGCAGCCTGGCCTTCCGCCACGAGACCCTGGACCAGGAGTGGTTCCAGCCGGTCGGCACGGTGAACTATCCCGACGAAGCCGTGCCCTACACCCGGATCAGCGAATACAAGCACATGACCGGGCAGTCGGCCCGCAAGACCACCGTCACCTACGAGTACCCGCAGGCTGAAGGCGACCCCTACTATCCGGTGCCGCGGCCCGAGAACCAGGCCCTCTACAAGCGCTACGAGGCCCTCGCCCTGGAGACCCAAGGGGTGCAGTTCGTCGGACGTCTGGCGACCTATCGCTACTACAACATGGACCAGGTCGTCGGTCAGGCGCTGGCCACCTTCCGGCGGATCGCCGAGCGCGAGGGCCGGGCGGTGATCGCCGCCCAGGCCGCCGGACGGGCCGTGGCCGCCGACTGATGGCGCCGCCCCGGCTTGCATTCGGCGTCGCAATGCTCAAGGTTGCGCCCCTTCCGGGGAGCGACCATGAGGCCGACCGATCCCGACAGGACGCGGGAAGTCGCCCGCAACCTCGTCGAGCTGCTCACCGCCTATGAGGAGGAGCTGATGACGCTGGAGCGCGAAACGCCCGCTGTCGGGCCGCTGCGCCGCGCCGTCGGCATGGCCATCGCTGAGGCCTGCTACTGGATTTCCGACGGCGCCGGGCGCGCCGCGGACCGGGCGCCCGACGGACGGGCGGACTGAGCGTGCGGGGGTCCGAATTGCTTGCCGATCCGATCGACGTCGCCGTGGGCGCCCGCATCCGGCTGCTGCGCAAGATGCGCGGCCAGTCCCAGCAGGCGCTGGCCGACGCGGCCGGCGTCACCTTCCAGCAGATCCAGAAGTACGAGCGCGGCGCCAACCGCGTCAGCGCCTCAATGCTGGCCCGCATCGCCGCCGCCCTGCAGTCGCCGGTGGCCGAACTGTTCGGCGAGGCCTCGAGCTCAGCCGGCGCCATCGATGAGGTCGCCGCCCTGCTGTCGCAACCGGGCGCGCTCGAACTGCTGCGCGCCTACGCCGAGCTGCCTCGCGGATCGGCGCGGAGCGCCCTGGTGGACTTCGTCCGCAGCCTGCGCGGCGCCATGGAGCCGGTCGGCGACGCCGATTGAGGCGTCTCAGGCCGGCTCGTTAAGAGCCTTCAGCGCTCGATCCTTGATGGCCTTGTAGTCGACCTTGCCGTTGGGCGCGCGGCCGATGCTGTCCACCACCACCAGTTCGCGCGGCGCCTTGTAGGCCGCCAGATGCGCCCGGACGTGCTCTGAAAGCTCGCCCAGCGTCGGCAGGTCGGCGGTCGCCGGCTCGACCACGGCGCAGATCCGCTCGCCGAACCGGGCGTCCGGGACGCCCACCACCACGGCGTCGCGGACGTTGGGATGGGTCTTCAGCGCCTCCTCCACCTCTTCGGGGAAGACCTTCTCGCCGCCGGTGTTGATGCAGACGGAGCCGCGGCCCAGCAGCTTCAGGGTGCCGTCGGCGTTCACCTCCGCCCAATCGCCCGGCACGCTCCAGCGCTGGCCGTCCAGGGTCTTGAAAGTCTTGTCGCTCTTCTCGGCGTCCTTGTAGTAGCCCATCGGCAGGAAGCCGGT
Source organism: Phenylobacterium sp. (assembly GCA_004799545.1). GTDB lineage: Bacteria > Pseudomonadota > Alphaproteobacteria > Caulobacterales > Caulobacteraceae > Phenylobacterium. Next base: position 52,725 of record SSMU01000019.1, on the reverse strand, counting down.
GACCGCCACCAGGCCCCGCTCGCCCGAACCCGGCGCGATGCGCCGGCCATCCTCGGCGAACACCCCGCAGTTGGGGCCGAGCGCGAAGGCCGCGGTCGCCGTCTCGGCGCCGGGCGCGGAGGCGGAGATCCCCATGCCCACGGCCTCCGACGAGCCGAAGCTGTCCATGATCACCGCGTTCCTGGCGTGGCTGAGCAGGCCGCGCTTGTTCTCCTGGCTCCACATCGAGCCGGACGAGCTCATCGCCCGGACGCCCGAAAGGTCCCAGCGGCCGGGATGGGCCTCCAGCGCCTCCAGCATCGGGGTGGAGAAGGCCAGGCCCACGATGACGATGCCGCTGGCCTGCAGCCGCTCGGCCTCGTTCCACAGCTCGATCGGGTTGAACTTGCGCGAGGGCAGGGTGGCGACCGTGCCGCCGGCGTTGAAGGTGATGAAGGACGAGAACTGCCCGGTGCCGTGCATCTGCGGGCAGGCGACCAGGCTCATCGGGCGCAGGTGCTCGGGCGAGCCGATGCGCTCCACCAGCTCCTCGATCGAGGTCGCGGGCGGAATGCCCAGCGCGGCGTTGCCGCCGGCCCCGATGACGTTGAACAGGTCGTCCTGCCGCCACATCACCCCCTTGGGCATGCCGGTGGTGCCGCCGGTGTAGAGCAGCAGCAGGTCGTCGGGCGAGCGGCCCCAGGGCGCCTTCACCGGTCGCTGGGCGGGGACGCGCGCGACGATGGCGTCATAGTCATCGGCCCAGGCGGGCGTGGGAGAACCCGGCTCGGCCACCGCGATCCAGGCCTTCACCTTCGGCAGCCGTCCGCGGATCGCCTCGACCATCTCGGCGAAGCCCGCGTGGAACACGATGGCTTCGGCGTCGGCGTTGTCGAACAGGTAGGTGAGCTCTTCGGGTCCGTAGCGGTAGTTGGTGTTCACCGGGGCGTAGCCGGCCTTGAAGGCCGCGAAGTAGGTCTCGAGGTATTCCGGCCCGTTGTAGAGGTAGGCGGCGACCTTGGCTTGATGGCCGAGGCCCTTGCCTATGAGGTGGGCGGCCAGGGCGTCGGCTCGGGCGTCGAACTCGCCCCAGGTCAGGACCCGATCGCCCTGGATATTGGCCGGCCGCTCAGGCTGGGCGGCCGAGATCGCTTCCCAGATGTCGGCGAAGGTCCATGCGGTCATCGCCGTTCTCCCCAAAATTCATTGTCGTTGGGTGCGATTTGGCGGGCCGGACCGTGCGGAAGTCAACGGCGCGCGGCGGAACGGCGCGGCCCTCGTCCGGGTTGGTCGTCAAAAGCCGGCTCGGCCGGCGTCCTTCAAGCGAGGCCTGACCATGTCCGCCACCACCTTCGACGGGACCTATGCCGTCGATCCCGTCCGCGTCGACCGCACGACCCCTATGGGCCCGACCCAGGGATACGTGGGCGAACGCGCCTTCATCTGGGTCACCTGGGCCGCCGCATTCGGGTTCTGGGCCCTCACCATGAGCAGCTTCTTCGGGATCCTGCGGGTGATCTTCGGGCTCTGAGGGCCGTCACGCGCTTGAAATGTGGCGCGCGGCGCTTTGCGCTCCTAGGATGACGCCCAAGCGACTCAGTCTACGCATAGCGCGTGGCGACAAGCCGCCGGAATTCTAGCTGGGGGAGCCCAATGGCCGATATCAAGAAGAACAATGCCCTTCAAAAGCCCATGACTCCGTCGCCCGAACTGGCGGCGGTGGTCGGACCGGGACAACTGTCCCGGGGCGAAGTCGTCTCCAAGATCTGGGACTACATCAAGAAGAACAACCTGCAGAACCCGCAGAACAAGCGCGAGATCGTGGCCGACGCCAAGCTGAAGCCGGTGTTCGGCGGCCGCGACCGGGTCAGCATGTTCGAGATGAACAAGCACCTCGCCCAGCACCTGAAGTAGGCGCGGGTTTACGTCGTGGCGGGTCCGCCGCGGCGAGGTTGATTGCTAAAAGGAGGCCCCGCCGGCGAAGGTCGCGCGGGGCTTCTTTGCGTACGGTGTCCGCCATCGCGGGACGTTGGAAGGCCGGTTAACCCTTTGCAGGCACAATGCAAAGTCCCGCCGTATGCGGGAGGTGGTGTAAGGGGTTTTGCGTGCGGCCGAGCGGCGCGGCAGCTGCCCGTCCCGAGGAGGGTGCGGCCGCGGAGGCGGTTGCGGCGGCGGTCCCACGCCTGGTCTCCGCCGGCCTCGAAGCCTCCCTCGAACGCTTCAATGACCGCACCCTGCTGGCCGCCGGCAAGGTCAACCTGATCTCCGTCGAGGCCGTACAGACCCGACTGGGCGCCCGCTGGGCGCTGCGTCAGGACCAGGTCTACGGCTTCAGCGAGCGTGTGCTTGAGCGCGGAGTCGGGCCGCGGGGCCTGTTCCTGCGGGTCTCGACGACCGACTTCCTGATCGTCCAGCCGGACTACGGCCGCCTCGCCGGCCAGGCCGCCTGCCTCCGCTACCTGCGGGAGATCTTCAACCACTTCCTCGGCGACGCCCACATGGCCGGCGAGGGCGTGCTGCAGGTGACCCGGATCGCCAAGGGCTCGGTCGAGGCCAAGCTGATCGACGTCGGCGCCGCCGAACAGGCCGACGGAGAAGAGCCCGAGGAGGCGCCGCCGGCCGACGGCGAGGCCCTGGCCAGCCTCTCCATGCCGCTGCTGCCGGCCGCCACGCCCCCGGCGCGCAAGATCGTCGACCAGTGGTCCCCCTTCATCTCCTCCGACGGCCGCAACCTGCGGGTCTCGACCAACCTGGAGCCGGTCTACGAACTGAAGGGCTTCACCCGCATCGGCTTCCGGATGATCCGGCGGGTGATCGTCATCCGCAACAACGAGGTCCTGAACGCGGCCCAGATGGCGAACCTCTCCGCCGCCGACCTGCTCAAGGTCGACCTCGCGACGGTCGCCCGTGGCATCGACCGGCTGCAGGCCGAGGCCGCCGAGGAGGAGCACCTCAGCCTGATCATCCCGCTGTCCTACGCCAGCCTGTCGTCGAGCCGCGGCCGCGCCCACCTGGTCCAGCCGCTGCGCGAGGCCGGCAAGCTCGTGAAGTGCGGCGTGATCTGCGAGATCTGCGATATCGAAGGCGTGCCCACCGGCTCACTGCTGGCGGCGGTTTCCATGATCAAGCCCTTCATCCTGCTGGTGGAAGGCCGCCTGACCACCGCCGCTCCGCCGCTGGTGCGCCGGCTCAAGGGCACGGGCCTGCGTGCGCTCTCCATCGAATGCCCGCCCAGCCTCGCCGACGACGAGTTCAGCGACTGGGCCGAACGCACCATCCGCAAGGCCAAGCGGGTCGCCAAGTCGGTGATGGTCTATTGCGTCCGCTCCGAGCGCCGGGCCGGCGAGCTGGCGATGTTGGGCGCCACCCACGTCAGCCTGCAGTACGGTAGCTAGACGACGCGGTCGCCGCGCGTGAACACCTCGAAGCTGTCCGGCCGCGCCACGCCGATCAGGGTCATGCCGGCGCGCTCCGCCGTGGCGATCGCCAGCGTCGTCGGCGCCGAGACCGCGACCAGCACCTGAGCCCCCAGCACCGCGGCCTTCTGCACCATCTCGACGGAGACGCGGCTGGTCAGGACCAGCAGGCCGGGGGCGCAGGGCTGGGCCGCGCGGGCCAGCGCCCCCACCAGCTTGTCCAGGGCGTTGTGGCGGCCGACGTCCTCGCGCACGGCCGCAAAGCCGACCCCCGGCGTCCACCAGCCGGCGGCGTGGACGGCCCGGGTGACCGCGCCCAGCGTCTGGGCCGCCGGAAGGGCGTCGAGCGCGGCCCAGATCTCTTCGGCGGTGACCCGGAAGCCCTTGCCCACCAGCGGCGTCGGCCGCAGGGCTTCAGCCAGGCTCTCGACGCCGCAGAGCCCGCAGCCCGTAGGCCCGGCGAGCAGCCGTCGCCGCGCCGCCAGCGCCTCGCCCCGCGGCTTGGCCAGCCACATCCGGGCCTCGACGCCGAGGTCGCCTGCCGCCACCTCCAGCTCCCGGATTTCCGCAGGGTCCGCGATGATCCCCTCCGTCAGGCTGAACCCTACGGCGAAGTCCTCGATGTCGGCCGGCGTCGCCATCATCACCGCGGTGGTGGTCGCGTCGTGGATCAGCGCGACCGGCGTCTCCTCGGCGAGCGCGCGGGTGTCCGGCCTTGCGCCGTCCCGGCCGACGCGCGACACCGCTCGGGTGCGGCTGACCGGGATCGGCGCGATGTCGCGGGCGTTTGTCATGATGGGTGTTGCGGCGAGGGCAGGGCGATCATGAGCGGTACCCGCAAACATAGCCGCCGGAAGGTCAAGATCAGTCCCTACAAGGGCCCGGTCGGCGGCTGGGGCTCGATCACCGGCATGGCCAAGGTGTTCCGCGCCGAGCGGGACCTGCCGGCCGGCGAGCTCCTGCGCCAGAACAAGGCCGACGGCTTCATGTGCGTCAGCTGCGCCTGGGCCAAGCCCGCCAAGCCGCACCCCGCGGAGTTCTGCGAGAACGGCGCCAAGGCCACCGCCTGGGACCTCACGCCCCGCCGCTGCACGCCCGAGTTCTTCGCCACCCACACAGTGAGCGAGCTGCTCGACTGGAGCGACTACGACCTGGAGCAGACCGGCCGGCTCACCGACCCCCTGCGCTACAACCCAGACACCGACCGCTACGAGCCCTGCGGCTGGGACGAGGCCTACCAGGCGATCGGCGCCGAGCTGAAGCGGCTCGATCCCAAGACCGTGGTCTTCTACGCCTCCGGCCGCGCCGCCCTGGAGACCTCCTACATGTACGCCCTGCTGGCGCGCATGTACGGCAGCCAGAACCTGCCCGACAGCTCCAACATGTGCCACGAGAGCACCTCGGTGGGCCTCAAGCAGAGCGTCGGTGCGCCGGTCGGCACCGTGGTTCTCGACGACTTCGAAGCCACCGACTGCATGTTGTTCTTCGGCCAGAACGTGGGCTCCAACAGCCCCAGGATGCTGCACCTTCTGCAGGACGCCTCGAAGCGCGGCGCGCCGATCATCACCTTCAACCCATTGAAGGAACGGGGGCTGGAGCGGTTCGTCAATCCGCAGTCGCCGTTCCAGATGCTGAGCGGCCAGGCGACGCCGATCAGCAGCGAGTACCACCAGCTCCGGGCGGGCGGCGACATCGCGGTCATCACCGGCCTCTGCAAGTGGCTGATCGAGGAGGATGACCGTCAGCGGGCCGCAGGCGGCGTCGGTCCCATCGACCACGCCTTTATCGCCGAGCTAACCCACGGCTACGACGCGTTCGCCGCCTTCTGCCGCGCCACCAGCTGGGCGGATATCGAACGGGAGTCCGGCCTCGCCGCCGACGACATCCGCCATGCGGCCGCGACCTACGCCGGCAGCACCGCCGCCATGGCCGTCTACGGCATGGGCATCACCCAGCACGTGCTGGGCGTCCAGGCCGTGCGGATGATCTGCAACCTGATGCTCATGCGCGGCATGATCGGCCGGCGCGGCGCGGGCCTCTGCCCGGTGCGCGGCCACTCCAACGTCCAGGGCCAGCGGACGGTGGGGATCAGCGAGAAGCCGGAGCTCGTGCCCCTCGACAAGCTCAAGGAGCAGTTCGGCTTCGAGCCGCCCCGCTACCACGGCATGGCCACGGTCGATGTCTGCGAGGGCGTGCTGGCGGGTACGGTCGGCGGCTTCATCGGGCTCGGCGGTAACTTCCTGCGCGCCATCCCCGACAGCCCGCGCGTCGAGGAGGCCTGGCGCCAGCTGCCGCTCACCGTGCAGATCGCCACCAAGCTGAACCGCAGCCACCTGATCAACGGCCGCGTCGCCTATCTGCTGCCCTGCCTCAGCCGCATCGAGCGCGACGTCCAGGCCGGCGGGCCGCAGACCGTCTCCACCGAGGATTCCACCAGCTGCATCCACGCCTCGTTCGGCGATCGCGCCCCGGCCAGCCATAACCTGCGCTCCGAGCCCGCCATCGTGGCCGGCATCGCCAAGGCGACCCTGGCCCCCAATCCGAAGGTCGACTGGGACGCCTGGCTCGGCGACTACGGCCGGGTCCGCGAGGCCATCGAGGAGACCTATCCGCAGTGGTTCGAAGGCTACAACGCCCGCTTCCACGATCCCGGCGGCTTCCACCGGCCGAACAAGGCGAGGAACCGCGACTTCAGCGACGCGCCCGGCGGCAAGGCCAACTTCGTCACGCCCACCGCCCTCTCCGCCACCGGCTTCGCCGATGGGCCCGACATCTTCCGGCTGATGACGCTCCGCTCCAACGACCAGTTCAACACCACGGTCTACGGCTACGACGACCGGCTGCGCGGCATCTCCGGGACCCGCGAGGTGCTCCTGATCAGCGCCGCCGACATGGCGCGGCTGGGCCTTGAGGAGGGTCGCAAGGTGGCGCTGGTCACCGTCAGCAGCGACAACGTCGAGCGCATCAAGCGCGATCTGCGGGTCACCCGCTACGACCTGCCGCAGGGCTGCCTCGGGGCCTACTACCCCGAGTGCAACCTGCTGATCCCGGTCAGCCACTGCGCCGAGGAGAGCAAGACGCCGGCCGCCAAGACCGTGCCGGTGCGCATCCTCGTCGATCCGGCCTGACCGTGCTGTCAGCAGCGACCGCCGGCGTGATCCTGTGCGGCGGGGCCTCCCGGCGCATGGGCGCCGACAAGGCGGTGCTGGACTGGGGCGGCGTGCGCGCCGTCGATCGGCTCGCGGACCTTTGCGCTGAGCTCGGGATCGCTACCGTGCTCACCGCCGGCGCCGATCACGGCCTGCCCTTCGTGCTGGATGACGGGCAGGGACCCTGTGGCGGCATCCTCGCCGGGGCCGCACGGCTCCGCGACGAGGGCGCCGGCCGCGCCTTGATCCTCGCGGTCGACGCGCCAACCCTCATCGCCGACGACCTGCGCCCGCTGCTCGAGGCGCCCGCGCCCGGGGCGATGTTCGAGGGCCTGCCCCTCCCGATGGCGATCGACCTGGCGGCCATCCCGCCCGAGACCGCGCCGGACTGGCCGCTGAAGCGCCTGGCGGCCGAGGCGGGCCTCGTCGTGCTTGCAGTCGGCCCGGACGCCGCCGACCGCCTGCGCGGCGCCAACACCCCCGACGAGCGCGCCGGCCTGCTGGCGGCCCTGCTTCGCTAGGTCGTTCTCATTCGAGAAGGACATGGTGGGTGCAGTAGGATTCGAACCTACGACCCGCTGATTAAGAGTCAGCTGCTCTACCAACTGAGCTATGCACCCGCCGTCGCTCCGGTGCAGTATCAGCCCCGGCGGCGAGGGCGCGGAAAATACGCGAAAACGTAGCGTTGGCAAGGCGGGTGGCGAAGGCGTTGACAGGGATGGGGGACGGGACGGGCGAAGCGGTCGATTTCGGCTATCTGGAACGCTTCGTGGCCGGCGACACGGCGGTGGTCAAAGAAGTCCTCAAGCTGTTCCGCCAATCGGCCGACGACTGGACGCCCAGGCTGGTCCCCGAGGCGCCCGATTGGCGCGAGGTGGCGCACACCATCAAGGGCGCAGGCCGCGGGGTCGGGGCCTTCGCCCTAGGCGACGCCTGCGAGCGGGCCGAGGCGCAGGGGCCCACGTTGCTGCCACAGGTGCGCGAGGCGCTGGCCGAGGCGATGGCAGCCATCGACGCCTATCTGGCGCGGCCCTAGGCATCCGTCCTCAGCGCGTCCCAGACCTCGAACTCATAGGCGATGCAGCCTTCGATCAGGGTCCGCCAGACCGGCTCGGCGATGGCCTCCGACAGGCCCGCCAGGCGGGCGTGGGCCTTCACCTTGCCGACCACGTCCTCGACGCGGGCATTGTCGCGCACCGCCTCGCGATCCTGTTTGATGCGGGCGGCGGCGTCCATGTAGCGCTGGCGCTCGGCCAGCAGGGTCACCAGCGCCCGGTCCAGGGCGTCCACGCCCTGGCGCACCTGGGCCATCGTCGTGCAGTCCGCCGGCGCCGGCCGGTCGTCGATCTCAAGCGTCATCGGAACTCGTCTCGTCTAGATGAAGGCGCCGTTGTCGATGGTGCGCAGCGCCTCTTCGTGGGCCAGGGCCTCGGCCTCGATCCAGCCGGTGAAGGCTTTCACCTGCGGCAGCCGGCCCTTGGCCTTGGGATGGACGAGGTAATAGGCGAAGTCCACCTGGGTGGCGATCTGCAGGGGCGCGATCAGCCGGCCGGCTTCCAGGTCCGCCTGGGCCAGGGTTCGCTTGGCCAGCGCCACCCCACGGCCGTTCACGGCGGCTTCGATCACCAGGCTGCTCTGGTTGAAGCGCGGGCCGCGCGTGCCGTCGAGGCCCCGCAAGCCGCGCGCGGCCAGCCACATGGGCCAGTCCGGGCAGCTGTCGTCCAGGTCCGGCGAGCCGTCGTGCAGCAGGATGTGGCCGGCCAGGTCCTCGGGCGAGTTCAAGGGCAGGGTGGCGGCGAGCTCGGGGCTGATCACCGGGATCACCGTCTCGCTCATCAGCCGGTGCACCTCCAGGCCCGGATAGCGGCCGGAGCCGTAGCGGATCGCCACGTCGACCTCGCCGGCGCTCAGGTCCACCAGCTCCATGCCGGCCTGCAGCCAGACGTCGACCTGCGGATGCTTCTGCTCGAAGTCGCCCAGGCGCGGCACCAGCCACTTGGCGGCCAGCGACGGCGGGGCGGTGAGCGTCAGGCGGCGGCCGTCCACCGCCGCGGTCAGCAGCGACGCAGCCTCGGCCAGCCGGTCGAAGGCCTCGCGCAGCGCGGGGAGCGCCGTCTGGGCGGCGTCGGTGAGCAGCAAGCCCTTGGGCGTGCGCTTGAACAGGGCCGCGCCGACATAGTCTTCGAGGTTCTGGATCTGCTGGCTGACCGCGCCGGGGGTCACAGAGAGCTCGTCGGCGGCGCGGCTGAAGTTCAGGTGGCGCGCGGCGGCCTCGAAGGCGCGCAGCGCGTTGAGCGGCGGCAAACGACGGCGTTCCGGCGCTCGTTCCATGAGAATTCCTGACAGCCCGGGCAGAAGTCCTTGGCTTGCGAATTGGGCTCTCGCGCCCCTAATTGCAAGCGTCCGCTGGTGTATCGGCCCTTTTCATCGGCGGGTGTGAGCGGGGCGGGCGCGAGCCCGTCCCGTCTCGTTTCGAGTGAAACGGCTTTTAGAGAACCTAATCCATGCCCCAGCGGCGCGACAGGTCCGGATCGAGAGATGGCCTGGTGGTCCTGGGCGGCGGCCGGCCGGGCCGGACCGGCGCGGTCTGGCTGGTGGGGGCGGGGCCCGGCGATCCTGAACTGCTGACCATCAAGGCGCTGAAGGCGCTGCAGCGGGCCGACGTCGTGGTCCACGACGGGCTAGTTTCCGACGAGATCCTCGAGTTGGCGCCCCCCTCGGCGCGCCGGATCTCCGTCGCCAAGCGCAAGTCGCGCCATTCCTACAGCCAGGACGAGATCAACCGCATGCTGGTGGCCTTCGCGCGCGAGGGCCTGATCGTCGTGCGCCTGAAGGGCGGCGATCCCTTCATTTTCGGCCGCGGCGGCGAGGAGCTGGAAGCCGCCCGCGCGGCCGGCGTCGCCTGCCACGTGGTCCCCGGCGTCACCGCGGCGCTCGCGGCGGGCGCCAGCGCCGGCGCGCCCCTGACCCACCGCGGCGCGGCCCAGTCGGTCACCTTCGTCACCGGCCATGCGGCGAAAGGCGGGGAGCCGGACCTCGACTGGCCCGCGCTCGCCCGACCCAACCAGACGGTGGTCATCTACATGGGCCTGTCCATGGCCGCCCCGATCGCCGCGCGCCTGATGGCCGCCGGCCGGGCGGGATCGACCCCGGCCCTGATCGTCGAGAACGCCTCGCGCGCCGACGAGCGGCGGATCGTGACCACGCTGGGCGGCCTGGCGGAAGCCGCCGCCGCGCTCGCCGGCCCGGCCCTGCTGATCGTCGGCGAGGCCATGGCGCTGGCGCAGGCCGGCGAAGGCGCGGCCCTGGTCGCCGACCTGGTGCGGGAGGTCCGCGCATGAAGGCGCTCACCGGAAACCGCCTGGACGACGGCGAGGCCGTCTTCTGGAAGGATGGCCGCTGGGTCGCACGGTTCGTCGACGCCACCATCTTCGACGACGAAGACCGGGCGACCGAGGCCGAGGCGAAGGCCAAGTCCCAGCTCACCGTGGTGGTCGACCCCTATCTGATCGACCTGATCGAGTCCGAGGGCCTGTGGGCGCCCTTGAGCTACCGCGAGCGGGTGCGGGCGCTGGGTCCCACCAACCATCCCCAGCACGGCAAGCAGGCGCTGGGCGGCGAGGACATCGCGGCCTTGCAGCATGCGCATGGCGCGGCCCGCTCCACCGGGCGCGTCGCCCTGATCAAGCGGAAGTGAGGCCGGCATGTACCGCTATGACGTGATCGACAAGGAGTTCGTGGCCGACCGGACCGCGGAGTTCCGCGAACAGGTGACCCGCCGCCTGGCCGGCGAGATCACCGAGGACCAGTTCAAGCCGATCCGCCTGCTGAACGGCCTCTATCTGCAGCTGCACGCCTACATGCTGCGGGTCGCCATCCCCTATGGCTCGCTGAATTCGGCCAAGCTGCGCAAGCTCGCCTACATCGCCCGGGTCTACGACAAGGGCTACGGCCACTTCACCACCCGCACCAACCTGCAACTCCACTGGATCAAGCTGAAGGACGCGCCGGAGATCCTGGAGCATCTCGCCGAGGTCGAGATGCACGCCATCCAGACCTCCGGGAACACCATCCGCAACGTCACCGCCGACCCGTACGCCGGCGCGACGGCCGACGAGCTGGACGACCCGCGGGTCTGGGCCGAGGCGATCCGCCAGTGGTCGACCCTGCATCCGGAATTCGCCTTCCTGCCGCGCAAGTTCAAGATCGCCGTCACCGCGGCGGCCAAGGACCGCGCCGCCACCCGCGTCTACGACATCGGCCTGGCGCTGCGCCGCGGCCGGGGCGGGGAGCTGGGCTTCGAGGTGATGGTCGGCGGCGGCCTCGGCCGGACGCCCTACCTGGGCCCGACGATCCGCGAGTTCCTGCCGACCCGGCACCTGCTCAGCTACCTGCAGGCGATCATCCGCGTCTACAACCGCCACGGCCGACGCGACAACATCTGGAAGGCCCGCATCAAGGTGCTGGTGGCCTCGCTCGGCGCCGAGGAGTTCGGCCGCCAGGTCGAGGCGGAGTGGGAGAAGTCCGACAAGGCCGAAGTCGACCTGCCCGACACCGAGCTCGCCCGCATCCGCGGCTGGTTCCGGCCCGGCTTCGCCAAGCTGGCGCCGCGCTCGGAGGCGTTCGAGGCGGCCAAGGCCGCCGATCCGGCCTTCGCCCGCTGGACCCGCCACAACGTCCATCCGCACAAGCAGCCGGGCTACGCCATCGTCGACGTCTCGCTGAAGGTCCCCGGCCAGACGCCGGGCGACATGAGCTGGGAGCAGATGGAGGTCGCCGCCGACCTCGCCGAGCGCTTCTCGCTCGACGACATCCGGGTGACCTACCAGCAGAACCTGCTGCTGCCGCACGTGCGGCTGGACGACCTGCCGGCCGTGCACAAGGCGCTGGCCGAGGCGGGCCTGGCCACGCCCAACATGGAGCTGATCAGCGACATCATCGCCTGCCCGGGCCTCGACTACTGCGCGCTGGCCAATGCGCGGGCCATTCCGATCGCCCAGCAGATCGCCACCCGCTTCGCCGACGACGAGCGGGCCGAGGCGGTGGGCGAGCTGAAGATCAAGATCTCGGGCTGCATCAACGCCTGCGGCCACCACCACGTCGGCCACATCGGCATCCTGGGCGTCGATAAGAAGGGCGAGGAGTTCTACCAGCTCACCCTGGGCGGTTCCGGCGAGGAGGACGCCGCCCTGGGGCAGATGCTCGGCCCGGCGCTGCCCGCCGACAAGGTGGCCGAGGCCGTCGAGCAGATGGTCGAGGTCTACATGCGCGAGCGGCGCGACGGCGAGCGCTTCCTCGACACCTTCCGCCGCACCGGCGTCGCCCCCTTCAAGGAGGCCGTCTATGCCGACGCTCATTAGGGCGCACGCCGGCGGCATGGTGCTGGCCAACGACGCCTTCACCCATGTGGACGACGACACGCCGATCCCGCCGGGCGACGTGATCCTGTCGCTGACCCGCTTCCAGGCGGAGGGCGAGCGGCTGCTGGGCGAAGGTCGCGCCGTTGGCGTGCGGCTGACCACCGCCGATGAGGTCGAGGCGCTGGCCTACGACCTGCCGAGGATTGCCCTGGTGGCGCTCGAGTTCCCGAAGTTCCGCGACGGGCGCCACTACTCCAACGCCCGCGTGCTGCGCGAGCGGCTGGGCTTCACCCGCGAGGTGCGCGCCGTGGGCGACGTGCTGCGCGAGCAGGCGGGCTTCATGCTGCGCTGCGGTTTCGACGCCTTCGAGCCGGCGGACGGCTCGACCCCGGAGGCGTGGGACAGGGCCACCCGCCGCTTCCGTCATGTCTATCAACGAAGCGCGGACGGTCGCACGCCTGCCTTCGTGGAGAGGGGATCGTGAGCGTGGCCTTCGACAATCTCCCGCAGCCGACCATCAACCTGGCGGCCCGTCTCGACGCCGAGCTGCGGCACGCCCATCCGCGCACCGTGCTCGAGGCGGCCTACGAGACCTTCGGCGACAAGCTGGCCCTGGTCTCCTCGTTCGGCGCCGAATCCGTGGTCCTGCTGGACATCGCCGCCAAGGTCGATCGCGCGATCCCGGTGCTGTTCCTCGACACCGGCATGCTGTTTGGCCAGACGCTGGACTACCGGCGCAGCCTGGCGGCGCGCCTTGGCCTGACCGACGTGCGCGACCTGCGGCCGCTCTACCAGGACCTGGCGGTGGCCGATCCGGAGGCCAAGCTCTGGCAGAGCGACACCGACGCCTGCTGCAACGTCCGCAAGGTCTTGCCCCTCGACCGGGCGCTCTCAGGCTTCGAGGCCTGGGTCACTGGGCGCAAGCGCTTCCACGGCGGCGACCGGCTGTCCCTGCCGGTGGTCGAGCAGACCGAGACCCAAGTGAAGTTCAATCCCCTGGCCAATTGGACCAAGGCCGACCTCGACGCCTATGTGGCCGAGCACGAGCTACCGGCTCACCCCTTGGTGGAGCAGGGCTTCCCCTCGATCGGCTGCTGGCCCTGCACCCAGCCCGCCGAGGACGGCGACGGCGCCCGCGCCGGCCGCTGGAAGGGCTCCGACAAGAACGAGTGCGGCATCCACCTGGCCCGCGCGCCGGGCGCGATCACCAATGTCGGTGGCGACATCTAGGTCCGCGACGTCTAGAGAGCAGCGAACAGTAAAATGACGGACGTGATCGTGGCCCAGCCGGCCCTGAAGCCTTCGAGCGCCTTCTTCATCGAGACGGTGACCTGGGTCCAGCACTGGACCCCCAGCCTGTTCTCGTTCCGCACGACGCGGGATCCGGCCTTCCGGTTCGCCTCGGGGCAGTTCGTCATGGTCGGGCTGGAGAAGGACGACGGCAAGCCGCTGGTGCGCGCCTATTCCATCGCCTCGCCGGCTTGGCACGACGAGCTGGAGTTCTATTCGATCAAGGTCCAGGACGGCCCGCTGACCTCGCGCCTGCAGAGCATCCAGGTCGGCGACCAAGTGCTGATCGGCCGCAAACCCACCGGCACCCTGGTGCTCGACGGCCTGAAGCCCGGCAAGCGGCTCTACATGCTGGGCACCGGCACCGGGCTCGCCCCCTGGCTGTCGCTGGCCCGCGACCCGGAGGTCTACGAGCGCTTCGACCAGGTGATCGTCACCCACACGGTGCGCGAGGCGCGGGACCTGAACTACCGCGAGCTGTTCGAGACCGAACTGCCGGCCGACGAGCACCTGGGCGAGCTGATCGCCCCCAAGCTGATCTACTATCCGACGGTGACGCGGGAGGCGTTCAAGACTGAGGGCCGGATCACCGACCTGATCGAGAGCGGGCGGCTGTTCGGCGACATCGGGACCCCGCCGTTCGATCCGGCGGTGGACCGGGTGATGCTCTGCGGCGGCCCGTCGGTGCTGGTCGACCTGAAACAGCAGCTGATCGACCGCGGCTTCGCGGAAGGCTCGATCGCCAATCCCGGCGACTTCGTCCTCGAACGCGCCTTCGTCGAAACCTGATGGGGAAGGGCTTGTGCGTCCGACCTAGTCGGGCGGGCAGCCCTTGAAGTCGCCGACCTTGACGGCGGTCAGGCGGGCGAGGTTCAGCGCCTCGGCCTTGGCGGCGGAATGGACGCCGCCGGTGTAGAGGTCGATCCGCTGGCCCTTGATCGCGCCACCGGTGTCGGAGGCGTACCAGTAGCCGTCATGGACCGAACCGTCGGGCAGCTTCAGGCCGACGGTTTCCTTGATGAACAGGATGCTGCGCTTTGGGATCAGGTTGGTGTCGATCGCCACCGTGCGCATGGCCACGACCTTGCAGCCGAGCGAATCCAGCGCGCCGACGCCCCGCGCGCCGGCGTGATAGAGCGTCGCCTTCAGGTTGAAGACAGGGCCGGTGGGCAGCGTGCCGGTCACCACCGACATAATCAGGTCGCCCACGGGATCGTTTGCCGCGGCATGCGCGTTCGACCCGAGAACGAGGAGTGGAAGTGCTGCCAGTGCGGCGAGGCGGCGTCGCAAGACGGCGTCTCCTTCGTCGGTGAATCTGGTGACGGAGTCGTATCCGCCAGGACCCGTGGGGGCAACCCCGAACGGCTGCGGCGCACTGTACCGATAGAAATCCTAACACAGGGTGTGAGCCGGCGTCGCTTGCCTCACGAAGGGATTGCGCGCATCCCGCGACGAGCTGGGAGGGGCCGCACATGAGAATTTTTGGGGACTCCATCTCGGGAAACTGCCTGAAGGTGAAGTGGACGGCCGACCACCTGGGCCTCGCCTACGAGTGGATCGAGACCGATATCCAGAAGGGCGAGTCGCGGACCGCGGCCTTCCTGGCGATGAATCCGGCGGGCCAGGTGCCGGCCGTGATCCTCGAAGACGGGCGCCCGCTGGCCCAGTCCAACGCCATCATCCTGCACCTGGCCGAGGGCTCCGACCTGATCCCGGCCGACGCCTATGAGCGCGCCCGCATGCTGGAGTGGCTGTTCTGGGAGCAGTACAGCCACGAGCCCTATGTGGCGGTGGCCCGCTTCCAGGTGCGCTACCTCGGCAAGGCGGTGAGCGAGCTGGAGCCGCGGATCGTGGAGCGCGGGAAGGGGGCCCTGCAGCGGCTCGACGACGCCCTGGCGGGCCAGGCCTTCCTGGTCGGCGAGCGCCTCAGCCTCGCCGACGTCGCCCTGGTGGCCTACACCCGCGAGGCCGGCGACGGCGGGTTCCAGCTCGCCGACTATCCCCATGTGCAGGCCTGGATCGGCCGCGTCGAGACCGCCCTGAAGATCGCC
Source organism: Phenylobacterium sp. (assembly GCA_004799545.1). Classification (GTDB taxonomy): domain Bacteria; phylum Pseudomonadota; class Alphaproteobacteria; order Caulobacterales; family Caulobacteraceae; genus Phenylobacterium. The sequence goes on along the minus strand of SSMU01000019.1, from coordinate 37,480 downwards.
GCCTGAGCCATCGCCATCGCCCTTGCCATCGCCCTGGCGAGCGGCCAAACGAGGCGTATGAACAGGTTCGGTTTCGTCGCCCTCGCCGCCGCGGTCGCGGCCCTTCCCGTCTCGGCGCTCGCCTGGGGCGCCACCGGCCACCGGATGATCGGCGAGGTCGCCACCCGGGCGCTCCCGGCCGAGCTGCCGGCCTTCCTGCACACGCCGCAGGCGGCGCTCGACGTCGGCGAATATTCCCGCGAGCCGGACCGCGCCAAGGGCGCCGGCAAGGCATACGACAGCGACCGCGATCCGGGCCACTTCCTCGACCTGGGCGACGATGGGCGGGTGTTCGGCGGGCCCGCGCTCTCCGCCCTGCCGCAGACCCGGGCGGAATACGACGCCGCCCTGCGCGCGGTCGGCCAGGACAGCTGGAAGGGCGGCTACCTCCCCTATTCGATCGTCGACCGCTACCAGCAGCTGGCCAAGGACTTCGCCTATTGGCGGGTCGACACGGCCGCGGAGGCCAATCCCGCCTGGGCGACGCACCGGGCCTGGTTCGCGGCTGACCGGCGGCGGCGCGAACAGCAGATCCTGGTGGCGATCGGCGAGCTGTCGCACTTCGTTGGCGACGGCAGCCAGCCGCTGCACGTGACCGTCCATTTCAACGGCTGGGGCCCCTATCCCAACCCAAACAGCTATTCGACTGAGCATGTCCACGCCCCGTTCGAGAGCGATCTCGTGCAGGCGACGGTGAAGGAGGACGCGGTGGCCGCCAGGGTCGCGCCGTTCCACAGCTGCGATTGCGCGATCGAGCAGCGGACCGCGGCCTATCTCACCGCCACCGGCAAGCTGGTGGTCCCGTTCTACGAGATGGTGAAGGCGGGCGGCCTTGCCCCCGGCGATCCGCACGGCACGGCGCTGGCCACCCAGCAGCTCGCGGTGGGCGCGAGCGAGCTGCGCGATCAGATCGTCGAGGCCTGGCGGACCAGCGGCCGCGAGACGGTGGGCTACAAGCCCGTCTCAGTGGCCGACGTGGAGGCCGGCAAGGTCGATCCCTATCCGGCGATCTACGGCCTCGACTGATGAGTGTCCCGCAGTTCGGGACGCCGGAGCCGGGCCGCGATTACCCGGACCGGCCGGCCGCCTTCGCGGTGGTCGAGCAGGGCGGCAAGATCGCCCTGGTCCACGTCACCTTCGCGGACGGCGGCGGCCGCGTCGATCTGCCCGGCGGCGGGGTGGACGCGGGCGAGACCGAGGCCGAGGCGGCGGCCCGCGAATGCGGCGAGGAGGCTGGCCTAGTCGTGGCGCCGGATGAGGCCTTCGTCCGTGCGGACCACTATTTCACCAACGAGAAGGGCGTGTCGCGCAACACCCGCGGCGTCTTCTTCACCGCCCGATTGATCGGCGAGGCCTCGTCGCTGAAGGTCGAGGAGGACCACGCCCTGGTCTGGACCGACCCTTACGAAGCCCTGGTGCGTCTCGACCGCGAGTCGCACGCCTGGGCGGTGGCGGCCTGGCTGCGCCGGAGGACTCGCTAGGCGCGCTTGCGGACCGGCGCCTTGGCGCGGCGCGTGGCGTTCTTGCGGGCGGCGGAGATCTCGGCCTGGCTCTTGCTGTCGGCCCGGGCTTCGGCCCGGCGCAGGGCGTCCGGCCGGTGCCGTTCGCATTCAGCCAGGATTTCGTCGAGCTCCGTATCGCTCAGGTGCTCGATGCCGATGAACTCGTTCTTGGCCTTCGAGGCGCGGATCAGCTCGTCGAGCTTGGCCTGCACGGCGTTGTTGTCGCGGTTCTGGGTGTTCTGGATCAGGAACACCATCAGGAAGGTGACGATGGTGGTGCCGGTGTTGATCACCAGCTGCCAGGTGTCCGAGTAGTGGAAGACCGGGCCGCTGGCCGCCCACACCACCACGATCAGGCAGCAGAGCAGGAAGGCCGAGGGCCGGCCCGTCCAGCGGGAGGTGCCGCTGGCCGCGCTGGTGAACATCTGGCTGAGACTGGGCATGCGATGGGAAGGCCTCCACAGGGGTTTGCGTAGCTTTGCCTGAACGAGTAGTCGGGGGCGCAGTTCCGGAGCCCCGCATGACCGAGCCTGCCGCCCAAGCCCAGATCATCGACGGCAAGGTCTACGCCGAGCGGCTGCGCGGCCAGGTGTCCGAGGAGGTGGCGCAGCTCAAGGCCGACCATGGGCTGACCCCGGGCCTGGCGGTGGTGCTGGTCGGCGACGACCCGGCCAGCCAGATCTACGTCCGCTCAAAGGGCGAGCATTCCAAGGCTGTGGGCATGCATTCGGTCACCCACCGCCTGCCGGAGGCCACCACCCAGGACGAGCTTGAAGCACTGGTGCGGGCGCTCAACGCCGATCCGGCGATCCACGGCATCCTGGTGCAGCTGCCGCTGCCCAAGCATCTGGACGAGAAGGCCGTGCTGGCGATCCTCGACCCGGACAAGGACGTCGACGGCCTGACCATGGTCAACGCCGGCCGCCTGGCGAGCGGCCTGCCGGGCCTCTACCCCTGCACCCCGGCCGGCTGCATGATCCTGCTGCGCGAGACGGTTGGCGACCTCACCGGCAAGCGCGCGGTGGTGGTCGGCCGCTCCATGCTGGTGGGGCGCCCGGTCGCCCAGCTGCTGCTGCAGGCCGACTGCACGGTGACCATCGCCCATTCCCGCACCCAGGACCTGCCGGCGGTCTGCCGCGAGGCGGACATCCTGGTGGCGGCGGTCGGCCGGCCGCGGATGATCCGCGGCGACTGGATCAAGCCCGGGGCGGCGGTGATCGACGTGGGCATCAACCGGGTGCCGTTCGACGATCCGATCAAGGCCGCGGAAGGCCGGACCAAGGTGGTGGGCGACGTCAACTTCAAGGAGGCTCTGAAGGTCGCCGGCTGGATCACGCCCGCGCCCGGCGGGGTCGGGCTGATGACCGTCGCCGTGCTGCTGGCCAACACCGTCTCCGCCGCCAAGCGGGCCGCGGGGCTGGAAATCTAGCGCGCCCTCGGGCGACTGGCGGTCTAGGTCGCCGCGTTGGTGTTGGTCCAGCTGACCACCTGGCCGAGCACCTTGCGCAGCGCCCGGTCGTAGGCGCCGACGATGGCGGCGACCCGGTTGTCGCTTGCGGGTTCCCGAACCTCGAAGATCTGCTCGGAGATCAGCGAGCGGTCGCGGTCATGGGTCATGATCGCGTGCACCCGCACCAGGACGGTCGGCGCCGCCTTGTCGCCGGCCTCGTAGCGCGCCTCGAAGTTGCGCACGTCGAGCCGCAGGCTGACGTCGGTCGCCGAGGGTGTGCCGCGCGCCACCAGCCGCACGTGGCCCGCCGCCTGTTCAAAGGCCACGTCCGCCGCCTGCTCGAACAGCACCTGGGCCGGCGCCACCCAGCGGGTGTCGGCGATATAGGCGGCGTGGTCACCGGTGACGGTCAGCAGCCGGTCGCTGGAGGACTCGCGCTGGAAGTCGCCATGGCCCCAGAACACGCCGAGCGTATTCGCAGGGCGTGCGGGCGGGCTCGCCGCGACGGTCGGCTCGCCGAACGTATAGAGCTGCACCGGCTTGCTCTTGGGCAGGAGCGAGATGCAGCCGCTCAGCGCGGCCGCCAGGATGGCGACCCCGCCGGCGCGGAGGAGGACGCTCGGACGGATCATTGTTTCACCTTCACGTCTTCGGCGGGCGCCTTGCTGAGCGCGCCCGTCGGGCTGGTCTCGACCTCGTTCACCAGCCGCTCCAGGGCCTCGGCGGCGCTGCGCAGCTGGACCACCGTGGAAGTGATCTGCGGCAGGCCGTTGGTGGCGAAATCGGAGGTCGGTCCCTGCAGCTTGTCGATCATGCCGCGCAGCTCCTTGGCGGTCGCCTGCGCCTCCTGGGCGGCGTCGGCGATGTTCTTCAGGCTGCGCTTGCCGTCGGTGTCGAGCATGTTCTGGCCGCTCTGGGTGAGGGCGGTCACGTGCTGCACGGCGACGTCGAAGTCCTTCAGCGCCTGCTGGGCGTCGCCGATGACGTCCTTGCGCTTCTTGAGCTCCGCGGTCACCGCCTCGGTGTCGGACAGCGTCGTGGAGAAGGTCTTGATGTTCTGATCCGAGAGCACGCGGTTCACCCGGTCCAGCGCCTCGATGGTCCGGGTCAGCACCGTCCCGCCGCCCTGCAGCAGGTCGGCCAGAGCGCTGCGCTGGCTGCGCAGGATGGGGATGGTGCCGCTGGGCACGGTGGTCTTCAAGAGCGGCTTGGTCGCCGTGCCCGCGGTGATCTGCACGTAGTTCAGGCCGGTGATGCCCTGCGGCTCCAGGGTGGCGTAGGAATCGGTGCGGATCGGCACGTCGGAGGTCACCCGCGCCCGGGCGATCACCCGGTTTGGATTGGTCCGGTCGAGGGCGATCTTGGTCACCTCGCCGACCTTGATGCCGTTGAACCGGACTTCGCCGCCCTGGTTCAGGCCGTTGATCGGTCCCTGGAACAGGATGTCGTAGAGGTCGTACTCCGCATTGATCCGCAACCGCGCCAGCCAGACCACGAAGATCAAGAGGCCGATGAACAGGATCAGCGAGGAGAGGCCGACCAGGGCGTAGTTGGCGTTCTTTTCCATCAGGCGTCTGCCTTGGCTGCGGCCGCCGCGGCGCGTCCGCGCGGGCCCAAGAAATACTCGCGAATCCACGGATGGTCAGAGGATTCCAACTCGCGGACCGGGGCGACGGCGACAATCTTGCGGTCGGCCAGCACCGCCACCCGATCGGTGATCGCATACAGGGTGTCGAGGTCGTGGGTGATCATGAAAACAGTCAGGTCCAGGCTTTCGGAAAGATCGTGGATCAGTTCGTCGAAGGCGGCGGCCCCGATCGGGTCGAGGCCGGAGGTGGGCTCGTCGAGGAACAGCAGTTCCGGATCGAGCGCCAGGGCCCGCGCCAGGCCCGCGCGCTTGCGCATGCCGCCCGACAGCTCGGCCGGCTTCAGGCTGCCTGCGTCGGGACGCAGGCCGACCAGGGCGATCTTCAGGTCGGCGAGCTCATAGGCCTCTTTGCGCGACATCTTCGTGTGCTCGAACATCGGGGCTGCGACATTCTCCTGCACGGTCAGGTTCGAGAACATCGCCCCTTGCTGGAACAGCACGCCCCAGCGGCGCTCCACGGCGGCCATCCGGCGGTCGCTGACATGGGCGATGTCCTGGCCGAACACCTTGACCGAGCCGCCCTGCGGCCGCTTCAGGCCGATGATGGTGTTGAGCAGCACCGACTTCCCCGCGCCTGACCCCCCCACGACGCCCAGCACCTCGCCGCGCTCCACGGTCAGGTTCAGGTGATGGTGCACCAGGTGGTCGCCGAAGCCGGACCGCAGGTTGCGGATCTCGATCACCGGACCCGGCCGGTCCAGCGCCTCTTCGTCGGTTTCGTCGGGCGAGGGGCCGCTCAAATGCCGAGTTCCATGTAAACGAGGGCGAAGGCCGCATCGATCATGATGATCGCGAAGATGGCGTGGACCACCGCCGCGGTCACCCGCCGGCCCAGGGACTCCACATCGTTGCCGACCTCCAGCCCCTGGCGGCAGCCGATGCCGGCGATCACCGCGGCCATGACCGGCGCCTTGGAGAGGCCCACCCAGAAATTGACCACGCCGACATTGTCGACGATCCGCTGCAGGAAGAAGGCGGGGCCGAGGCCCAGCACGCTCCAAGTGACCACCAGGCCGCCGAACAGCCCGGCCAGCACGGCGACGAAGTTGAGCAGGGGGATGGCGAACAACAGCGCCCCGAAGCGCGGGAAGACCAGGGCCTCGAACGGGTCGACGCCCATCACCTGCATGGCGTCGATCTCCTGGTTCATCTTCATCGAGCCGAGCTCGGCGGCGAAGGCCGAGGCCGAGCGGCCGGCCAGCAGCACGGCGGTGATGACGATGCCGAACTCGCGCAGCACCGCGATGCCGATCAGCTCGACCGCGAACACCTCGGCGCCGAACTCCCGAAGCTGGTTGATGCCCAGGAGGGCGATCACCGCGCCGATGAAGAAGGAGGTGACGGCGACGATCGGGATGGCGTCGAGCCCAGCGCGCTCGACCAGCGACACCAGGGACGGCCAGCGGACCCGCTGGGGATGGATGAAAAGGTTCACCGCCGTGCGGGCCAGGACCACCAGCAGGTGGCCGAGGAAGACCATGGTGTCGAGGCCTTCGGAGGCCACGTCGACCACGCCCTTGCCGATGCGGATGGTCAGCTCGTGGAAGCCGGTCGGCGTCTGGCGCGTCACCGGCTTCGCCTGGGCCGCGTCGTGGACCAGCTTCAGCAGGCGCAGCGTCTCTGGCCGGCCGCGCACCCGCTCGAGGTCGAAGCCCGCGCCGGCCGAGCGGATCAGGACGAAGGCGCCGGCGGTATCCAGCCGGCCCACCTTCTTCAGGTCGAAGGTCGCGCTGCGCTCGCTCGCCAGCGCCCGCTTCAGGCCCGGCGCGGCCGGACCCATTTTTTCCGAGGTCCAGTCGCCCGTCAGCGCGACCGTGGGCCCCTGGGCGCCGGACTCGATCTTGAAGTCGGCGGGGTTGTCCATTCCGGCGCGCGGGCTCCGATTCACTGGGCGTTGGCGATCCCGCTTCGAGTCGCACGCCCTCAGGGTGTGAGCCTAGCAGAGGCGACGCATGGGCCGAACGCCCTTATGGCGCCGGTCGTTCCGTATCGGCCAAGGCCAAGCTCGCGCGGCCGTGATCGGCTACAGTCAAGCTGAGCCCACATTTGGCCCAAGTCGCCCGGGTATCCATGGCTTGGATCCGCCCCGAAGGACGGCGGCCCGACGATGAGTTCTGGAGAGTAGAGTCTTGGCCCGCCCGATCGAACTCGCCGGCAAGTCCGGCGCCCGTTATCGCTACATGCCGCTTGAGGAAGAGCGGTTCCTGCCGCCCGCAGGGGCGAACTTCGTGATTGCCGAGCTGAGCGGCGGCGGCGCTCGCCTGGTCTATGCCGGCGAGACCGACAACCTGGCCAACCAGACCTGGCGCTCGGCCCTCGAACGGGCGCGGCAGTCCCACCCCAAGGCCAAGATCCTGACCCGGCTGAACGTCACGCGCGCCATCCGCGAAGCCGAACGCATGGACCTGATCGAACAGCATCAGCCGCCGCTGAACCAGGCCAGTTCCTAGCGGGTCGCCAGCACCACGCCGAGCAGGACCGCGGTCCAATGGCTGCCGGCCGCGGCCACCACGTGGCCGTGCCAGATGGCGCGGGAGAACTTCAGCCGCTTGTTCACATAGAAGGCCACGCCGGTCGAATAGAGCAGGCCGCCGATGACCAGCAGCAAGAGGGCGACCCAGGTCACGCTGTCGATGATCGGCTTCAGCGCCACCAGCACCAGCCAGCCCAGCGCCAGGTAGATGCCCACCGACAGCCGCCGGTCCATGTTCGGGAACAGGACCTTGCCGAGCGCGCCCAGGGCGGCGATCGACCAGACCGCGGCGGTCATGCCCCAGGCCCATCCGCCGGACAGGTTGTGGATGGTGAAGGGCGTGTAGGAGCCGGCGATCATCAGGAAGATCCCGGCATGGTCCAGCCGCCGCAGCACGGGCCGATAGGCCGGTTTGGCGAAATTGTAGGCGGTGGAGAAGGCCAGCATGGTCAGCAGGCCAGCCGCATAGATCGAGACCCCCACCACCTTGCTCACCGAATGGGCCGCGATGGCGAGGCCCAGCAGCACCCCGCCGCCGGCCAGGGCCAGCGTCAGGCCCACCACATGGACCACCAGGTCGGCGCACTTGGCGGCCGGGCTCGGATAGTGCCGGGGTGGCTTCGGGAGTTCGGGCGTTTGCAGGGCGGTCATGGCCGGTCTCCGTCGGGGGCGGGAGATCACCTTAGTGATGAGGAGCCGGGCCGCCCGATGCAAGCGGCCAGACGGCTATTTCGTGTAACTCTTCTCTTCGATCAGCTCCGAGCCCAGCGCCAGGTTGATCTGCCGCTTCAGCGCCGCCCGCTCGTCGTTGGTCCGATAGACCGCCCGCGCCAGCTCCACGAACCCAGGCCCGAAGTCGGAGGCCGCCTCCTTGGCGCGGATCTCGTTCTCGATGTCCCAAAGCGCCTGGTTCACCCGCACGAGCCCGGCCTTCAGGGCCGCCAGGTTCGCCTCGGCGACGTCGGGCTCCACCTTGCGCAGGGCCGCCAGCTCGCGCCGGACGTTGGCCAGGGCGTCGGCGCCGGTCAGCCGATCGCTCTTGATCTCAAGGATGGTGATCTTGTCGATCAGCTCCCCCCAGGACACCGGCGCCTCAGGCATCAGCCGCTCCGCGAACAGGTTTTTGCAGGATAGGGGCGGGGCGTGGTGGATGCGACAGGGATTGAACCTGTGACCCCCTCGGTGTGAACGAGGTGCTCTCCCGCTGAGCTACGCATCCTCCGGCAGGAAGGTGGCGCGTATAGCTCGCGCCTTTAGGGCCTGCAAGCGCCGAGGAGCCGCACGCAGGCGTCTGGCAAGTCATCGAAGTGGTCGATCAGGATGTCGGGCCTAAGATCCTTCGCCGGGACCTCGGTGTAGCCGAAGCTGACCAGGATCAAGGGGACGCCGGCCGCGCGGGCCGCCTCGGCGTCGGTCACCGCGTCGCCGACCATCACCGCCCGGTCCAGGGTCCCGCCGGCGGCGGCGATGGCGGCTTGCAGGTGGCGTGGATCGGGCTTCGGCGCGGGCGCGGCGTCACGGCCGACCACGGCGCCGAAGAGGCTGGTCATCTCCAGCGCCTGGAATAGCGCCAGGGAGAGGTCGGTGGGCTTGTTGGTGCAGACGGCCAGACGGGCGCCCGCCCTCTTCATCGCGCCCAGCGCCTCGACCACGCCCGGATACGGCCGGCTCCCATCGGCGATGTGGGCGGAATAGTGGGCGAGGAAGCGGTTGAAGAGGTCTTCCATCCGCGCCCCCGACAGCTCTGCGCCGGCCGCCTCGAAGCCGCGCTCGAGCAGCCGCCGCGCCCCGTGCCCGATCAGCGGCCGCGCCTGGTCGAAGGGCAGCGGCGGCAAGCCCTCCTCCCCGAGCAGTACGTTCAGCGTCCCGACGAGGTCGGGAGCGGTGTCGACCAGGGTCCCGTCGAGGTCGAAGACGATGGTGGCGCCCCCGAGCCCCTTGGCTCGCCCCGTCAGCTCACCTGCCATTGACGATCGCGGCCGCCTGGTCGAGCCCGGCCGAATAGGCGTTCAACGCCTGGGCGGTCAGGGCCACGTAGGCAGCCGCGTCGGCGAAGCGCCGCTCCTCGATCGCCTCGCGGATGCCCGGCAGGGTCTTGGCGCCATAACCGGTGAAGCGGCCGGGCGCATAGATCATGTTCATGTACCAGGGCCGGCCGGGCAAGCCCTCGCTGCGCAGCAGGCTCTGGTCGAGTGGGCGGAGCGCGGCGTCGAGCTGATCCCGCTGCCCCTTGCCGAGCGACGCGCCCTTGGCGGCCAGCGCCTGGTCGAAGGCGGTCGCACTCGCCTTCAGCCTGGTGACGGCGGCCTCCATCGGCCCGAAGGCCAGCGGCGGCGAGGCTTCGAAGGCCGTCGGCAGGCCGTGCGCCTGGGTCGGATCGTCAGCCAGCCTGTAGGCGTTCGCGGCGAGCAGCTTGGCCTGGGCCACGGCCTCCTCGCGCTTGGCGGTGTCCAGCTTCTTCACCTCGTCGAGGTAGCGGCCGACGGTGTCGGCGAAGTCGCCGTAGCGCTGCACCGGCAGGTCGGCGTCAGCCAGGCGGATGACCATCCGCCCGACGGTGCGGGCCAGCGTCGCGTCATAGGCGAAGCCCGGGTCGACGAAGCGGCTGTGGTGCTCGTAGTCATCGTAGAGCGAGTGGTAGACCCCGCCGCTCTCGCCCTCGCCGCCGTAGCCCACGTCGATCGCCGCCAGGCCCAGGTGTTGCAGGAAGCTCGAATAGTCCGAGCCGGAGCCGAGCGGGCCGATCAGCATGTCCTTGGCGGGGTCCGACGCCGCCTTGGCGAGCGCCTTGGTCTCCTCGCTGGCGCCGGGCTCGGCGGCGCGGACCGCCAGGGCGGCGCGGGCCCGCTGGCCGACCGAGACGCCGGTCTCCGGGTCCTTCACATCGGCGGCCACCTGGTTCACGAAGTGCTGGAAGTCGTGGCTGCCCTCGGCGCGGAAGAAGCCGCGGCCGTTGCCGTCGGAGTTGATGTAGACCAGCGCCTTGGCCTTCAGCTCGGCGGCGTGGGTCTCGGCCCACTCCGTGGAGCCCAGCAGCATCGGCTCCTCACCGTCCCAGCTGGTGTAGACAATGGTCCGCTTCGGCCGCCAGCCGGCCTTCTCCAGCCCGCCCAGGGCCTTGGCCTCGGCCAGAAGGGCGACCTGGCCGCTCAGCGGGTCCGACGCGCCCATCACCCAGCCGTCGTGGTGGTTGCCGCGGACGATCCATTCGTCGGGCTGCTCGCGGCCCTTCAGCGTGCCGATCACGTCATAGAGCGGCTTCATCGCCCAGTCGGACTTCACCGCGATGTGCGCCTGCGCCCCGTCCCCGCCCAGGTGATAGGTGATCGGCAGGGAGCCGCGGAACGACGCCGGCGCCACCGGCCCGTCGAGGGCCTGCAGCAGCACCTGGGCGTCGGCGTAGGAGATCGGCAGGGTCGGGATCTTCAGGATGGTCTGCGCCTCTTCCCGCGTCAGCCGCTTGGCGTCCTTCGTCGCGCCGATCCCCGGGGTCAGCGGATCGCCCGGATAGAGCGTCATGTCGGCCACCGAGCCGCGCTGGAAGCCGTGCGGCGGGCGCGAGGCCCCCTTCGGATAGACGTCGTCCACCGCATAGCCGTCGTCGTGCGGGTCGGAATAGATGATGCAGCCGGCCGCGCCGTGGTCCTGGGCGAGCTTGGGCTTCAGCCCGCGCCAGCCGGCGCCATAGCGGGCGATGACGATCTTGCCCTTCACCGAGATCCCGGCGCGCTGCAGGGCGTCGTAGTCGGCGGGCATGCCGTAGTTGACGTAGACCAGCGGGGCCGTGACGTCGCCGTCGCCCTGGTAGGCGACATAGGCCGGGAGCGCTGTCGCCTGGGCCCGCAGCGAGCTTTCGTCGCCGGGAATCGGCGGCTCCTGCAAGGTGGCCTTGAAGCCGGCGCCGGGACCGGAGGTCAGTTCCAGGGTCTCGCTGATCGGCGTCGGATAGAGCACCGAGAACTCCTCGATGTGGGCGTCCCAGCCCCAGGACTTCAGCTGCGCCAGGATCCACTCGGCGTTGGCCTTGTCGTGCGGCGAGCCCACGTGGTTCGGCTCATAGGCCAGCTGCTTCAGCCAGCGGCCCATTTCGGCGGGGTCGATCTGCGCGTCGAGGCGCGCCTCGAGATCGCCTTGCGAAGCGGGCGGCGGCGCGGCCTTGGCGGCGCCCAGGCTGACGAGCGCGCAAGCGGACATGAGGGCGGCGAGATGGACGCGACGTGACATGAAGATTCCCCCGAACTGAAGGCCGGGACGCTAGCGCGCATCCCGCCAAAGTGGAAACCGGTTTGGCGACGAGGATGCGCGCCAGCCAGAAAGCGACGAGCCTGTTAATCCCGGCTGGCCCGAACGGGCCAACCGGGACAGGCTCTAAGCCGCTTCTCGCTCCCGGCCACAAGGCTTGCTAAGCGGGAGAAGAGACGACTGATTTGCCCGGAGTGATCCCGCCATGACCGCCCGCGCCGCCGTCATCCTGGCCGCTGGCCAGGGCACGCGGATGAAGTCCAAGACGCCCAAGGTGCTGCACAAGGTGGGCGGCCGCGCCCTGCTGGACCACATGATCGACACCGTCGCGGCGATCGGCTGCGAGCGGATCGTCGTGGTGGTCGGGACCCACAGCCCCGAGGTCCGCGCGCAGGCCGCCGGGCGGCTCGGCGAGGCGGCGGTGGCGGTGCAGGAGACGCCGCTCGGCACGGCCCACGCGGTGCTGGCGGCCAAGGCGGCCCTGGCCGATTTCGACGGCGACGTGCTGATCACCTACGCGGACGCGCCCCTGCTGCGGCCCGACGACCTGCAGCCGCTGTTCGACCTGCGGGGCGCAGGCGCCGACATCGCGCTGATCGCCTTCGAGCCGGTCGATCCCCTACGTTACGGCCGGGTGATCCGTGGCGCTGAGGGCGAGGTGCTGCGCATCGTCGAAGCCGCCGACGCCACGCCCGAGGAAGCCACGGTCCGCACCTGCAACGCCGGCATGATGGTCGCCGACCGCGCGGCCCTGTTTGGCTGGCTGGCCCGGGTGAAGGACGACAACGCCAAGCGCGAGTTCTACCTCACCGACGTGGTCGGCCTCGCGGCGGCCGACGATCGGCTGGTGCTGGCCCACGTCGCCCCGGAAGCCTCGGTGATGGGCTGCGACACGCCCCTGCAGCTCTCCCAGGCCGAGGCGGTGTTCCAGCAACGCAGGCGTGACCAGTTCCTGGCGGAGGGCGTGGCCATGCTGGCGCCGGAGACCGCCCACTTCAGCTGGGACACCAAGATCGCCGCCGGGGCCCAGATCGAGCAGTTCGTGGTCTTCGCGCCGGGCGTCACCGTCGAGACCGGCGCCGTGATCCGCGCCTTCAGCCACCTGGAAGGGGCGGTGGTGCGGGAGGGCGCCCTGATCGGTCCTTACGCGCGGCTGCGGCCCGGCGCCGACATCGGCGAGGAGGCCCACATCGGCAACTTCGTCGAGGTGAAGAAGGTCGCGGTCGGCAAGGGCGCCAAGGCCAACCACCTGAGCTACCTGGGCGATGGCACGGTGGGGCCGGGGGCCAACATCGGGGCCGGCACCATCTTCTGCAACTACGACGGCTTCGACAAATGGGACACCCACATCGGCGCCGGCGCCTTCGTGGGCTCCAACTCCTCGCTGGTGGCGCCGGTGGCGATCGGGGCGGGGGCCTACACCGGCTCCGGCTCGGTGATCACCCAGGACGTGGCGGCCGACGCGCTGGCCCTGGAGCGCGGCGTGCAGGCCGAGAAGCCCGGCTGGGCGGCGCGGTTCCGCGAGCGCAAGCTCGCCGAGCGGGCGGCGCGGGGCAAAAAGTGAGCGACGCCGACACCCAGAAGCGGGCTGCGGGCGAGGCGGCCGCGGGCCTCGTCGAGCCCGGCATGCTGGTCGGCCTCGGCACCGGCTCGACCGCCGCCTGGTTCGTGCGCGCCCTGGCCGAGCGTAAGCTGGGCGTCACCTGCGTCGCCACCTCGACGGCCACCGCGGAGCTGGCCACCAGCCTCGGCCTGACGGTCGCCGAGCTGGGCGACACCGGCGAAATCGACCTCACCGTCGACGGCGCCGACGAGATCGGACCGGGCCTGTCACTGATCAAGGGCGGCGGCGCGGCCCTGTTGCGCGAGAAGCTGGTCTGGGAGGCCTCGCGCCACTGCGTGGTGATCGCTGATGCGGCCAAGCGGGTGCCGAGGCTCGGCCAGTTTCCCCTGCCGATCGAGGTGGTGGCCTTCGGGCACAAGACCACGGCGCTGCGGATCTGCGACGCCCTGGGGGAGTGCGACATCGGCGCCGCGCCGCGCCTCCGCGTCCGCGACGGCCAGCCGGTGCGCACCGATGGCGGCAACCTGATCTATGACGCGGCCTGCGGGCGGATCGAGGAGCCGGCGGTGCTGGCCGCGGCGTTGAAGAGCGTCACCGGCGTCGTCGACCATGGCCTGTTCCTCGATCTCGCGGACCTGGCGCTGGTGGGCACGGCCGACGGCGTGCTGCGGCTGGAGCCCTGACGCCTACGATGTGGCCGCACCCGATCTTCGTCATCAACCTGAAGACCAGCCCCGACCGCCGGAAGATCGCCGCCGACCAGCTGAAGGGCGCGGGCCTGACGCCGACCTTCGTCGACGCCGTGGACGGCCGGAAGCTGCCGGCGGCCGAGATCGCCGCCCTGGTCGACGCCGACGGGCGCTTGCGCCGGGCCCCCAAGCCGCTGAACGCGGCGGAGGTGGGCTGCTACCTCTCGCACCGGGGGGTGCTGGAGAGGATCGTCGCCGAGGGCCTGCCGCAGGCCCTGGTCATGGAAGACGATCTCCTGACTACGCCGGAACTGGCCGCGGTGCTGCAGGCCGTCGCCACCCAAGACCTGCCGCCCTATGACCTGATCAAGCTCGGGATCAGCTCCGACCGCGCCAAGGCCTTCACCCCGATCCGGCCGCTGACCGCGACCTCGACGCTGGTGCGCCACCACAATGTGGTCAATTCGAACCTGGCCTATGTGATCACCAAGGCCGGCGCCGAGCGGTTCCTGAACTATGGCGCGCCGATCCGCTATCCGGTGGACGTGGCCATGAACCGCTCCTGGAGCCACGGCCTCGACATCCTGGCGGTCAGGCCCTGGCCGGTGCTGCCCAACCCCGACTTCGCCTCGACCATCGGCGACGAGCGGTTCGAGGATCGCGAGGCCGGCAGCCTGGGCCAGCGGCTGGAGCGCCGGGTCCGCAAGGCCTACGACAGCCTCGCCAAGCGCCTCGACGCCCAGCGCCGCCTGAAACGCGACGCCGCCTGGGTCCGCAGCCACAGCTAGCCGCCGGGGACATCGGCCGCCGATGGTGCTAGCCTGCGGGCCTGTTGGGTAGTGGTCTGAGCCACGAGCCCGGTTGGCCCGCGCGCCCCAGACCGATGGTCCGGAAGGTGCAACATGGCCACCGAAAACCACGTCGAGAATCCCCTGGAATACGTCGTCGAGCGGGTGGCCTGGCTGTGGTCGGACCTCGGCCGGGCGGTCACCGCCAAGCCGAGGCTGCATGTGGGCGAGGTTGTGCCCGCGGTGCGTAAGATCACCACCGCCGACCTCATGGACGCCCTGCGCAAGGGCGTGGCCGACCTGGGGGCCACCCGCGACGACGTGGTGTTCCTGGCGGTGATCTATCCGGTGGCGGGGCTGGTGCTGGCCCGGCTGGCGTTCAGCTACGACCTGCTGCCGATGATCTTCCCCCTGGCCTCGGGCTTCGCCCTGATCGGCCCGCTGGCGGCGATTGGCCTCTACGAGGTGAGCCGCAGGCGCGAGGCGGGCGAAGAGGTGACCTGGGGCTCGGCGTTCAGCGTGCTGCACTCGCCGGCCATCGGCTCGATCCTGGGCGTGGGATCCATCCTGCTCTTGATGTTCTTCGCCTGGCTGGCGGCCGCCTACGGCATCTACGCCGCGACCCTGGGGCCCGCGCCGCCGACCTCGATCGGAGCCTTCCTGCGGGCGGTCTTCGAGACCCCGGCCGGCTGGGCGATGATCGGGGTGGGGACGGCGGTGGGCTTCGTCTTCGCAGTGGCGGCGTTGGCGATCAGCGTGGTCTCCTTCCCGCTGCTGCTCGACCGCGACGTGGGCATGGGGACCGCCATCGCCACCTCGCTGAAGGCGGTTCGCGAGAACCCGCGGACCCTGGGCCTGTGGGGCCTGATCGTGGCCGGCGGCCTGCTCTTGGGCTCGCTCCCGGCGCTGGTCGGGCTGATCTTCGTCATGCCGGTGCTGGGCCACGCCACCTGGCACCTCTACCGCAAGCTGGTCGCGACGGTTTGAAGCCTTCCGCAAGGGCAGCGCGCGTGCCAAGTTCGCCTTCAACATCTTGAGGGAGGGGGGATCCGCCCATGCTGTTGCCGATCCTGGCCGCCGCGGTCGTCGCCGCCGCAGCGCCGCAAGCGGCTCCGGCCGAGGTCTCGCTGCTGCCGCCAAAGACGGTCTCGCCCCTGGTGGTGATGCCGCAGGCCAACAAGCCGCCGCCCGCCGACATCACCCTCAGCGTCAACAACGACGACACCGTCCCGGACGGCGGCCAGCGGGTCACCGTCTGGCCGGCCGCCGCCGTCGAGCGCGACGCCGACGGCAAGGTGACCCTGACCTGCTTCGTCGACGTCCATGGTCTCGCCGAGCGCTGCCGGGTGGCCTGGGAGTCGCCGCAGGGGCTGGGGTTCGGCGCCGCGGCCCTGGCGCTGCAGCCGACCCTGAAACTCACCCCGGCCAAGGGCTCCGACGGCCAGCCGATCGGCGCGGAGATGAACCTGGCCATGGTGTTCCGCGCCCCGGACACCCAGATCGACATCAACCACGCGGGCGACGTGGGCGCCGGCGTCTCGGTCAAGGGCAATCCCATGGACCTGCGCCACGTGGTCATGATGAGCCACCCGGTGTGGGTGAAGGCCCCCAGCTTCGACGACCTGGCGCGGGCCTATCCGTCGCGCGGCGACGGCCAGGAGGGCTATGCGGTGGTCCACTGCCAGGTGGAGCGCATCGGGGTGATGAAGAAGTGCTTCGTCGCCAAGGAGCTGCCCGCCGGCCGCGGCTTCGCCAAGGCGGCGATGGACCTGGTCTATGACTTCAAGGTCTCGCCGGCGGTGATGCAGTACGCCCCGCACGGCGATCCGATCGAGATCGACATCCCGATCCGCTTCCCGGCCAGGGCCGCCATCGCCGACCGCACGGTGACCGCGCCCTCCTGGCTGGCGGGTGTCGATCCCGAGGCCGCGCCGAAGCTGTTCCCGCCGGAGGCCGCCGCCAAGGGCGTGACCAGCGGCCGAGGCATCGCCAAGTGCGTGGTGGCCCCCGATGGCTCGATGACCGCCTGCGCGCCGGAGAGCGCCGATCCCGATGGCCTGGGGTTCTCCGAGGCCGCCGTGAAGCTCGCCTCGACCATGCGCATGAACCTCTGGTCGTCCGACGCCGAACCGGTGGAGGGCGGGGTGGTGCACGTGGCCATCCGGCTCAACCTCGATCCAACCACCCGGTAGCAAGGGCCGCTGATGCTGCTCGAAATCCTCACCGTCGCCGCGACCGCCACAGCGCCGACCGATCCATCCCAGCTGCCGCCGAAGACGGTCTCGCCGCTGATCGTCACCGCCCAGCCGAAGGCGGCGCCGCCGGCCGACGCGACGGTGGCCATCGACAGCGACGACGACGCGCCCGGCGCGCAGCACGTCTCAGTCTGGCCGGCCGGCGCCTGGGCGGCCAAGATCGACGGCCATGTGACGCTCACCTGCTTCGTCGATGCCCACGGCTTGGCCGAGCGCTGCCGGGTGGCCTACGAGACGCCGCAGGGCCGGGGCTTCGGCGCCGCGGCCCTGGAGCTGCAGCCGACCCTGAAGGTCACCCCGCTGAAGGGCGCCGACGGCCAGCCGCTCGCCGCCAATATGAACATCGCGCTGACCTTCAAGGCGCCGAAGCCGCAGGACAACGTCCAGCAACTGATCCAGGCCACCAATCCCAGGGCGGGCCGCGACGCGGCGTGGCAGGACCTCGACGTCCGGCAAAACCCCATCAGCCTGCGGGCCGTGGTGATGATGAACCATCCGGTCTGGGTGAAGGCGCCGGACTTCGACGAGCTGACCAAGGCCTATCCGGCGCGCGGCGGCGGGGCGGAGGGCTACGCCGTCGCTCACTGCGAGGTGCTCCGGACGGGTGACCTGACCCGCTGCGTCGTCTCGAAGGAGGAGCCGACCGGCCGCGGCTTCGCGACGGCGGCGCTGACGCTGGCCGCCCAATTCCGGATATCGCCCGAGGTCATGAAATATGCGCCGCACGGCGCGCCCATCGAGGTGGATATCCCGATCCGCCTGCCGCCGCCCGGCGCGGTGGACCGCACGGTGACCGCGCCCGCCTGGGTGGCGGGTGTCGATCCCGAGGCCGCGCCGAAGCTGTTCCCGCCGGAGGCGGCCGCCAAGGGGGTGACCAGCGGCCGGGGCACGGCGAAGTGCCTGGTGACCCCGGACGGCACGCTGGCGGACTGCGCGCCCGAGAGCGCCGATCCCGGCGGCCTGGGGTTCTCTGAGGCGGCCGTGAAGCTCGCCTCGACCATGCGGATGAACCTGTGGTCGTCCGACGCCGAGCCGGTGGAAGGCGGGGTGGTGCACGTGGCCATCCGGCTCAATCTCGATCCGGCGACCAACTAGGCGAGGTGACCATGCTGCTCGAGTTCCTGGCCGCCGCCGCGACCGTCGCGGCCCCGCCGACCGCGCCGACCGATCCGTCCGTGCTGCCGCCGAAGACGCTCTCGCCGCTGATCGTCACCGCCCAGCCCAAGGTGGCGCCGCCGGCTGACGCGACGGTGGCCATCGACAGCGACGACGACGCCCCTGGCGCGCAGCACGTCTCGGTATGGCCGGCCGGCGCTTGGGCGAGCAAGATCAACGGCCATGTGACGTTGACCTGCTTCGTCGACATCCATGGCCTCGCCGAGCGCTGCCGCGTCGCCTACGAGACGCCGCAGGGCCGCGGGTTCGGCGCGGCGGCGCTGGAGCTGCAGCCGACCCTGAAGGTGACGCCTCTGAAGGGCGCCGATGGCCAGCCCGTCGCCGCCAACATGAACATCGCGCTCAACTTCAAGGCGCCGGACACCCAGCAGAACATCCAGGACCTTGCGCTCGCCGCCGGGACAAGCGGCCAGATGGACGTGCGGAACCTGCAACTGAGCAAGAACCCGACCGAGATGCGCCGCGTGGTGATGATGAACCATCCGGTCTGGGTGCAGGCGCCGTCCTTCGACGACCTGGCGCAGGCGCGCCCCGTCCGGGCTGGTGTGGCGGAGGGCTATGCGGTGGCCCATTGCGAGGTGGCGCGGAGCGGCGAGCTGGTCCGCTGTGTGGCGTCCAAGGAGCTGCCGGGCGGGGCCGGCTTCGCCCCGGCCGCGGTGAAGCTCGCCGCCAAGTTCCGCATTTCGCCAGAGGTGATGAAATACGCCCCGCATGGTGCGCCCATCGAGGTGGACGTGCCGATCCGCTTCCCGGCCGCCGGCGAAGCGGCGGACCGGACGGTGACGGCGCCGTCCTGGATCTCCGGCGTCGATCCGGAGACGGCGCCGAGGCTGTTCCCGCCCGAGGCTGCGGCCAAGGGGGTGACCAGCGGACGGGGCATGGCCAAGTGCCTGGTGACCCCGGACGGCACACTGGCCGACTGCGCGCCGGAAAGCGCCGATCCCGACGGCCTGGGCTTCTCCGAGGCGGCCGTGAAGCTCGCCGCGACCATGCGGATGAACCTCTGGTCGTCCGACGCCGAGCCCGTGGAGGGCGGGGTGGTGCACGTGGCGATCCGGCTGAACCTGAACGGCAGCGACCGCTAGGCGGACGCCGACCCGGAACGCGCCTCGCCGCGCAGCCGTTACCCCGACGCGTCGCGAGGAGGCCTCAGGGATGGTGAACACCAGGATGCGCCGCGCCGCGGGGCGGCTGGCGGCGGCTGCGATTGGTGTCGCCACGGGATTCGGCGTGGCCGAAGCCAAGGCGGCCTGCCATGTGACGCCCCTGATCGAGTTGCCGGTCTCGCTCGTCGCCCAGAAGATCCTCGTGCCGGCGAAGGTCGGCGGCGCGGACGCCACCCTGATCCTCGACACGGGCGCCTTCTTCAACGGCCTGACCGCGGCGAGCGCGCAGGGGTTGGGGCTCAAGGGCCACCCCGTCCCATCCGCCCTGCGCATCGGCGGGCCGAACGGGACCGGCTGGCAGGTCACGACCGTGCCCGAGCTGACCCTGGGCGGCGTCACTCTGCGCAACGTCGACTTCCTGATCGGCGGTGGGATCGCCGAGGTCGGCGCGGCCGGTCGCATCGGCCAGAACATGTTCGCCGGCGCCGACGTGGAGTTCGACCTGGCGCACGGCAAGGTGCGGGTCCTGAAGGCCGAGGGCTGCGAAGGGAACGAACTCGCCTACTGGGCGGACGGTGGGCCGGTCGCGGCCCTGGCGCTGGATCCATTCACCCCCACTTGGCCCCAGCCGCGCGGCACGGTGATGATCAACGGCGTGGCGATGCACTTGATGTTCGACACCGGCGCCCAGCGCAGCCACCTCAACCGCGCCGCAGCCCTGACGGCCGGGATCGACCTCAGCCCCGACAAGGTCCGTCCGCAGACCTCGCTGCGGCGTGTGGTCGACGGCAGCCTGCTGGCGGTGGTCGAGGCGTCCGTCGGCCGCGTCGCCATCGCCGGCCAGGAGGCCACGGACGTGCCGATGCTGGTGACCGACATGAGCGCGTCCGGCTACGATGGCCTAGTCGGCCTCGACTTCTTCCTGGCCCACCGGGTGATCCTCGACCGCGCCCACGCGCGGCTCTATTTCACCGCCGACCAGGGGCGCCTGTTCGCCGACGCCGCGAGCATGGCGGCCGCCAATGTAAGGCCGGCGGCCCTGCCTCCACCTCCACCTCCACCGCCGCCGCCGGCCGCGAACTGAGCGCGCGGGTGGCCCGCGACTGGACCCCCGAGCGGCAGATCTTCCGGCACGGCGCCGAGCAGGAGCCGGTGATCGTGATCGACGACTATGCGCGCGATCCCGAGCAGCTGATCGAGGAGGCCGCGGCGCTCGACTACGGCCGCGGCGCCAACGCCTTCCCGGGCGTCCGCGCGCCGGTCCCGCCCAACCTGATGGGCTCGATCCGCGACAGCCTGGCGGGACTGATCCGCGAGACCTTCGGGATCGAAGACGAGCTGAACCGTATCGAGAGCTACTATTCGCTGATCACCACGCCGCCGGGCGCACTCGACCTGCTGCAGCGGCTGCCGCATTTCGATGGGGTGGGGCCGCAGCGGGTGGCCATCCTGCACCACCTGTCGCGGGCCGAGCGCGGCGGCACCGCCTTCTACCGCCACCGCAGCACCGGCTTCGAGACGATCACCGAGGATCGGCTGCCCACCTACAATCGGGTGGTGAACGCGGAGCTGGCGAGCCTCGGCCTGCCGGAGGCCGGCTACATCGGCGGCGACACGGCGATCTATGAGCAGATCGCCAGCTATGAGGCGCGCTTCAACCGCCTGCTGATCTATCGCGGGAACACCCTGCACAGCGCCGACGTGCCGGCCGACCTGCCGCTCACCGCCGATCCGCGCACCGGGCGGTTCAGCATCAACACCTTCATCTGGCTGCAGGCCTAGGCTTCGCGCCGGCCCGGCTCAGTTGCCGGTCTGGGCCAGGGGCGAGGGGACGATGGCCGCCGCCGGGACGCCCGACTGCGACGCCGACGCCGCCGTGGCGGTCAGCGAGGAGGCCGGCAGGCAGGTGCTGGCCAGGGCGCGCCAGTCCGAGAGGCCGACCGCCAGCATCATCCGCTCGAAGGCGTAGCGCTGGGTGGGCTCGAGGTCGGGATCGTAGACTAGGCCTGTGAGCGCGCCGTCGTGGGTGATGCGGATGGCCACCGGACGCTCGGAGATGCTGCCCACCGGGCGCAGGCGGCCGTCGCAGCCGCGGGCCTGGACGAAGCCGTCGGCGTCGAAGCGCACCAGCACCACGCCCTCGCTGCGCACCAGCAGGGTCCGGCGCTGCGGATCGTCCATCGACAGGGGATGCGAGCCCAGGATGGAGCCCGCCAGAAGCACTGCGGCAATCATGGCCCGCACACCGCTCCGCTTGATCTTGGCGGCTTGAACGCGGACCGGGCCGGATCGGTTTCCGTCCGTCGCGGGTCTTTTGTCGGATTCCCGACCGAGGGCCCATTTTTTGGGCGCGCCTCATCGCCAAGACCGGTTTGAATTTGATGGCGCGGCAGGCCCGACGGCTTGCGCCGGCGGGCCCGTCGTCGCGCGCCGACTAGCTGTCGAAGCGCAGGCTGTGGCTCAGGTTGTCGAGCCGGCCCTGGATACGGGCGTTGTCGCCCTGGCTCAGCTCACCCTGGTAGCGCTGCATGCGGGACTCCTGCTGGCGGATCTCCTGCAGGGTGTCCCGGGCGCGGCGGGCGTCCCGGCGCGACAGGCTGCCGTTGTCGACGCCCGCCTGGATGCGCTGGCCGATCCGATCTTCGCGCGCGCGGACGTCATGCGCCGGTTCGACATAGACCGGCTCGTTGCGCGCCACGAAGGCGGTGTTGGTGCGGTAGCGGTCGGCGGCGGCCGCGGTCTCGTACCAGTGGCCCTGGGAGTCGTAGTAGCCGGCGGCCGCGAACGGCACCCAGCGGTGGTCGTTGTCGTAGTAGCCGTTGGACGCCGACGCCGCGGTGTTGGCGGTCATCCAGTGGCCGTTGGCGTCGTAGTAGCCGTTCGGCGAGCCTTGGACCCAGCCGCCGTCGCGATTGTAGTAGCCGGCCGCCATGCCGTGCTCGACGGTGGTGGCGTGCCAGGCGCCGTCATGGTCGTAGTAACCGTAGGCGTGGGCGCAGTCGGCATTGGACTTGGAAAGCTGGTTGCCGGCGATGGCGCCGCCAACGCCGCCGACCACAACGCCCGCGGTGCGGTCATGCGATCCGGCGATGGCGCCGCCCAGCAGGGCGCCGAGGCCCGCGCCGACGACCGTGCCGGCCACGCGGTTCTGGTGCTGCTGCTCGCAGGTCTGTTGTTGGGCCATCGCGAACGATGGGATGAGGGCCGCCGCGGCGATGCCGACGACGAGCAGGTGTTTGCGCATTTGAATGAGGCTCCGGGAAAGGATGCATATCCCTTCCTCTGGCCAGCCCAACGCCCTGTCATGTTGAAGGTTCCAACAATATCTGGATGAAATCAGAATAGAGAAAATAACTCATCCACTAATTACATATTACAGCGGACCTAAATATTACCTCAAGGAGGTTGTATAGTTTCCGCGGAGGACCATATACGGGGCTATGCGCCGTCGGGCGCGTGCCGCCGACTAAAGCGGTCGATCCTTCCCGACGCGGCGCCGCCTGCGAGATCGCCATGCCCCTGCTGTTCGCCGCCGCCGCGCTCTGCGTGGGGGTCGCCGTCGTCTCCCCCCTGATCTTCGGCCTGCGCGCCATGTGGCTGGGCAAGAGCTGACGCCCACGACCTAGGCCCCGTGATCTAGGCCACGCCGCCAGATCGCTCTAGATAGCCCTCCAGCGTTTGCGCCGGGCGGGGGCCTCCCCACCTTTGCAGACGGGGCCGCTGGAGTGTGAGGAGCCTATCTTGGCGAAATACGACTACGACCTGTTCGTGATCGGGGCCGGGTCCGGCGGGGTGCGGGCGGCGAGGCTTGCGGCCATGTCCGGCGCCAAGGTGCTGGTGGCCGAGGAGCACCGGGTCGGCGGCACCTGCGTGATCCGCGGCTGCGTGCCCAAGAAGCTGATGGTCTACGCCTCGGAGTTCTCGCACAGCTTCGAGACCGCCAAGGGCTTCGGCTGGACCATCGACAACGCCCGCTTCGACTGGAGCGAGTTCCTGCGCGAGAAGGACAAGGAGATCGCCCGGCTCTCCGGCGTCTATGTCCGCAACCTCGAGAACGCCGGCGCCGAACTGGTCCATGGCAAGGCCAGGCTGGTCGACGCCCACACCGTCGAGGTCGAGGGCCATGGCCCGGCCACCGCCGACAAGATCCTGATCGCCACCGGCGGCCGGCCCTGGATGCCCCAGGAACTGCCGGGCATCGAGCATGGCATCAGCTCCAACGAGGCCTTCCACCTGACCGAGCTGCCGAAGCGGATCGTGATCGCCGGCGGCGGCTATATCGCGGTGGAGTTC
Source organism: Phenylobacterium sp. (assembly GCA_004799545.1). GTDB lineage: Bacteria > Pseudomonadota > Alphaproteobacteria > Caulobacterales > Caulobacteraceae > Phenylobacterium. Next base: position 14,255 of record SSMU01000019.1, on the reverse strand, counting down.
GCCTGCATCTTCAACGGCCTGGGTGTGGAGACCCACCTGGTGCACCGGGGTCCCAACATCCTGCGCGGCTTCGACGACGACATCCGCACCCACGTGACCGAGGAGATGGGCCGGCGCGGCGTCAAGGTGATCCTGGCGACCCAGCACGAGGCTATCGAGAAGACCGCGACCGGCCTGGTCAGCCGGTTCACCGGCGGCCACCACTGCGAGAGCGACGTGGTGATGTTCGCGGTCGGGCGCGAGCCCTATGTGGAGGGGCTGGGCCTGGAGACCGCCGGCGTGAAGCTCGACGAACGCGGCGCGGTGGTTGTCGACGAATATTCCCGCTCCAGCGCGCCCAACATCTGGGCGGTGGGCGACGTCACCAACCGCATCAACCTGACGCCGGTGGCGATCCGCGAGGGCCACGCCTTCGCCGACACCGTGTTCTATGACCGGCCGACCAGCTTCGACCACGAGACGGTGGCCTCGGCGGTGTTCTCGCAGCCGCCGGTGGGCACGGTGGGGCTCTCCGAGGCCGACGCCCGGCACAAGTACGGCAAGGTCGACATCTACCTGACGCGCTTTAGGCCGATGAAGACCGCCTTCGCCGGCGAGGACGAGCGCTGCCTGATGAAGCTGGTGGTCGACCAGGCGAGCCAGAAGGTGGTGGGCTGCCACATTGTCGGCCCGGATTCGGCCGAGATGATCCAGATGGCCGCCATCGCGGTGAAGATCGGGGTCACCAAACCGCAGTGGGACGCCACCTGCGCCGTGCACCCGACCCTGGCCGAGGAACTGGTGACCTTGCGCGAGAAATATATGCCGCCGGGCCTGGGCCACGCCGCATGACCGAGGCTCCGGCGGACCGCCGGGACCTTCTCGGCCTCTGGTGCGGGGCGGTGGTGGTGGCGGCGCTGGCGCTGACCCCGCTGATCGCCTGGCTGGGGCCGCGCGGCATCGCGGCGGCCTACGCCTTCGCGGGCCTCGTGGCCCTGCCGGCGATCCGGGTGCGCGACGCCGATCGGCCGGTGGCCGTGGCCCTGCTGCTGGCGCTGATCTGGGCCGGCGCCTCGTCGGCCTGGAGCCCGTTCCATCCCAGCAAGCTCGGCAACAACAGCGCCTTCAAGCTGGCCTTCGAGCTGCCGTTCTACTGGTCGTTCCTGTGCGCCGCGCGGCGGGCGACGCCCCGGCTGCAGCGCTTGGCGCTGGCGGCCTTCGCCTGGATGACGGCGCTGCTTGGCGTGATCTTGCTGACGGAGTTCGCGCTGGACGCCCGGGTCTACGAGAGCATCCATTTCGCCGTCTACAAGCCGATCCGCCACGACCTCGCCGAGGTGGCGATGGCCCACACCGCCTTCATCCTGGCGCTGATCTGGCCGCTGGCCCTGGCCGCGGCGCGCCGCGTGGGGATCACCCTGTGGATCGTGCCGCCGATGATCGCCGGTGTGATCACCACCGGCCTGCGGTTCGGGGCCGAGGCGCCGGTGCTCTCTCTGGCCTTCGTGGCGCTCGCCGGGGTGGCGACCCTGCGCTGGTCGAAGGGCGGACCGCGGGCGCTGGCGGCGGGGGCCGCCCTCTACTGGCTGGCGGCGCCGGCGGTGATCTGGGCGGTGCGCGCCACCGGCCGCTACGCCGACATCCAGCGCCACATCGAGCTCTCCTGGTCGATGCGCATGGGCTTCTGGAGCCACGCCCTTGACTGGATCGTCGACCACCCGCTCCGCGGCTGGGGCCTCGACGCATCCCGCGTGTTCGGCCCCGGGATCGTGCTGCATCCGCACGACGGGGCGATGCAGGTCTGGCTCGAACTGGGCGCGGTGGGCGCCGTCCTGGCGGCGGCGATCTGGGCGCTCGCCCTGCTCCGACTGGCCCGGCCGCGGGCCGAGATGGCGGCGGTGGCGGTCACCGCCTCGGCCGCGGTCTACCTGCTGTTCGGCGCGCTCAACTTCGGGATCTGGCAGGAGTGGTGGCTGGCGCTGGGCGCGCTGGTGGCGGTGATGGCCGCCCTGCTGATGCCGCCGGCCGCCGCCCGAGCATCGACCTGAGGCCTTATATCCATTAGAAGCGGCGCTTTCGTGCGGCGCTCTGACGGGGGGCGCGGAGTTGAAGAGGCCATGACCGAGCATTGGACGCCGGCGTCCTGGAGGGCCAAGCCGGCCAAGCACATGCCGAGCGACTATCCGGACCCTGCGGCCCTGTCGCAGGTGGAGCAGACGCTGCGCCGCATGCCGCCCCTGGTGTTCGCCGGCGAGGCGCGCCGGCTGAAGGCGCTGCTGGGCGATGTGGCCGCAGGCAAGGCCTTCCTGCTGCAGGGCGGCGACTGCGCCGAGAGCTTCAAGGAATTCCACGCCGACAACATCCGCGACACCTTCCGGCTGATCCTGCAGATGGCGGTGGTGCTGACCTTCGCCGGCGGCAAGCCGGTGGTGAAGGTGGGCCGCATGGCCGGCCAGTTCGGCAAGCCGCGCTCCTCTGAGGTGGAGGTGCAGGCCAACGTCGCCCTGCCGTCCTACCGCGGCGACAACATCAACGGCATGGAGTTCACGCCCGAGGCGCGGACCCCCGATCCGCAGCGGCTGATCCAGGCCTATGGCCAGTCGGCCGCGACGCTCAACCTGCTGCGCGCCTTCGCCGGCGGCGGCTACGCCGACCTGCACAACATCCATCGCTGGACCCTGGGCTTCGTCGCCGACAGCCCGCAGGGCGCGCGCTATCGGGAAGTCGCCGAGAAGATCAGCGAGACCCTGATGTTCATGGAGGCGATCGGCGTCACGCCGGAGAGCCAGCCGGCCCTGCACCAGGTCGAGTTCTTCACCAGCCACGAGGGCTTGCTGCTGAACTTCGAGGAGGCCATGACCCGGGTCGATAGCACCTCGGGCGACTGGTACGACACCTCCGCCCACCTGCTGTGGATCGGCGAGCGGACCCGCGACCTCGCCGGCGCCCACGTGGAATACTTCAAGGGCATCAAGAACCCGATCGGGCTGAAATGCGGCCCGACCCTGGAGGCCGACGAGCTGTCGCGGCTGATCGACGTGCTCAACCCGAAGAACGAGGCGGGTCGCCTGACCCTCTACGGCCGCTTCGGCTACGACAAGATCGAGGACCGGCTGCCGCGCCTGCTGAAGGCCACCCAGGCCTCCGGTCGCAATGTCGTCTGGGCGATCGACCCGATGCACGGCAACACGCTCACCGCCGCCAACGGCTACAAGACCCGGCCGTTCGACCGCATCCTCTCCGAGGTGAAGAGCTTCGTGGAGGTCTGCAAGGCCGAGGGCGTCCATCCCGGCGGCGTGCATTTGGAGATGACCGGCCAGAACGTCACCGAATGCCTGGGCGGCGCGCGCGCCGTGGCCGAGGGCGACCTCGCCGACCGCTACCACACTCACTGCGACCCGCGGCTGAACGGCGAACAGGCGCTCGACCTCGCCTTCCTGGTGGCCGAGAAGCTGAAGGACGAGCGGAGCGGCGCCGCGCGTCGGGCCACCGCAGTCTAAACAGTCAGCGGCGCCTTGATCCGCTGGCGGGCTTCCTGCTTGGCGCCCACCGCATCGACCAGTCGCCCCGCCGCGCCCAGGCCGAAGGGCGGCATGTTGTTGTAGAAGGCCTCGTAGCGGCCCGGCGCGATGAGATAGGTCTCGTGCCAGATGCCCACGTCGCCGTTCGATCCCACCGCCTTGTTGAACGCCTGCCAGGCGGGCAGGTGGGCGAGGTCGCGGGCTCTCGCATAGGCTTCCAGGTGCTCGAAGCTGCGCCAGTACTGCAACGCCATCACGTCCGGGAAGCTGAACACGCTGCGCACGTGCAGCAGTCCGAGCTCGGGCCGCTTCTGCAGTTCGGCCAGCATCCGCGGCATCGCGGTCGCCACCGGCCACCACTTCCAGACCTTCCAGGGCTTCAGGATCCGCGCCCCGATCAGGAAGACGACGAACTCGCCGTCGATTTCGGCGCACATGCGCTGCTTGATGATCTCCGCCACGCGGCCGTCCTCCCGCTGTCGATAGGGCAGCATACGGCGCATGGGGCCGTTCGGATGTGTTCCGGGCGACACGTGGCCGTGAACTCGGTTGACATCGAAGCGCCGCGGCTTGCTGAGAGGGCGCTGTTCCGCCAGTGTCCGCGGCTTCTTTGAAACCCCGAGGCTTCCCATGGACCGCGACGCGGCCCAGACGCCCTCTCGCGCGAGAGGGCGCGACCATCCCGTCCGCAAAGACCTCGCCTTCCTCTTGAGGCTGTCGGGGCCGGTGGTGCTCGCTCGCCTCGGCATCATGACCATGGGCCTGTCGGACGCGGTGGTGGTGGGACGCTATTCGGCGACCCAGCTCGGCTACCACGCCCTCGGCTGGGCCCCGAGCAGCGTGATCGTCACCATGGCCATCGGCCTGCTCACCGGCGTGCAGGTGATGACCGCCCGCCGGATCGGCGAGGGGCGGCGCGACCTGACCGGGGCGGTGCTCCGTCGGGGACTCTCCTACGGCCTGTGGATCGGCTTCGGCGCGGGCGGCCTGCTCGCCCTGGTCGGCCCGCCGTTCCTGCACGTTATCGGCCTGTCGCAGGACCTGGCGGATGGCGCCTCTCGGGTGCTGCTGATCTTCTGCCTGTCGCTGCCCGGCTACACCCTGAGCGTGGCGGCGGCCTCTTGGCTGGAGGGGCTGGGCCGCCCCGGTCCGGCGGCCTGGGCCATGTGGATCGCCAACGGCGTGAACCTGGCCTTCGACCTGGTCCTGGTGCCGGGGACCTTCGGGCTCCCGCCGCTGGGCGCCATGGGCGGCGCCTGGGCCACGACCGGCGCGCGGACCTTCCTGGCCGCCGCCACCCTCGGCTACATCGCCCTGATGCCCGAGGCGCGCGCGCTGGGCGTCTTCGACAAGCCCGAGCGCGACCGCGCGGCGGAGGCTGAGCAGCGGCGGATCGGCTTCGGCGCCGGCGCCTCGAACTTCTTCGAGGTGGCCTCCTTCGCCAGCCTGAACGTGATCGCCGGCTGGATCGGCGGCCTGGCGGTGGCCGGCTGGACCATCGTTCTGAACGTCGCGGCGATCGTCTTCATGGTGCCCCTGGGCCTGGCCACCGGCGCCGCGGTGCTGGTCGGCCGGGCCTATGGCGCCCGCGACGAGCCGGGGGTGAACCGGGCCGGCCTGGTGGCCTTCGGGGTGACGGTGGTGTTCGGCGTGGCGGTGACGGGGTTGGTCCTGCCGAACGCGGCGTTGATCTCGTCGGCCTACACCGAGAACGCCCAGACCCTCGCCATGGCCATCCCGGCCCTGGTGCTGGCCACGGCCATGTTCCTGCCGGACGCCCTGCAGGTGGTCGCCGCCCAGGCCCTGCGCGCCCGCGGCGACGTCTGGCTGCCCAGCGCGACCCACCTGATGAGCTACATCTTCGTGATGATGCCGCTCGCCTGGTGGCTGGCCATCCCCATGGGCCTGCAGCTGATCGGCATCGCCTGGGCGGTGGTGATCGCCAGCTTCGTCTCCTGCGGCCTGCTGCTCGCCCGCTTCTGGATGCTCAGCCGCCGAGCGGTCTAGCTGAGCGGGCCGGGCAGGGCGTAGGCCACCACCGTGTCGCCGCGCTTGGTGCCGGACTTGGCGTGGCCGCCGGCGGCGATCACCACATACTGCCGACCCTTCCAGACATAGGTCATCGGCGTCGCCTGGCCGCCGGCGGGCAGCCGGCCGCGCCACAGCTCCTTGCCGTTCGCGGCGTCGAAGGCGCGCAGGTAGTCGTCCATCGCAGCCCCGATGAACACCAGACCCGAGCCGGTGGCGATCGGCCCGCCAAAGTTCGGCGTGCCGGTGTGGCGCAGGAACAGCTGGCTGCCCGGCGCCAGGTCGCGGGTGGTGCCGAGCGGGACCTCCCACAGCACTTGGCCGGTCCGCATGTCGATGGCGTGCAGCTGGCCCCAGGGCGGCGGGTTGCAGGGCAGGCCGAACAGCCCCTGCATCACCTGCCGGCGCATGCCGAAAGGCGCGCCCTTCTGCGGCGAGATCTCGACATTGGGCTCGGCGCGGCGGGCGGCGGCCACCTGGTCGGCGGGGATCAGGGTGACCAGGTGCAAGGCGTTGGAGGTGTTCACATAGACCACCTGCCGCCGCTCATCGAAGGCCAACCCGCCCCAGTTCACGCCGCCGCCGGTGAACGGATAGACGATGCTCCCCTGCGTCGAGGGCGGCGTGTACATGCCGTCGAACCGGGCGGCGGCGATCTTCTTGCGGCAGCCGTCGCGACCCATCGGGCCGACGCCAAAGGCGTCCTCGGGCCGGATCGTGGCCGGGCCGAGCGGCTTCGGCAGCCGCGGGAAGGGCTGGGTCGGCGACAGCGCCTCGCCCGGCGCGCCGCCCTGCGGGACCGGGCGCTCATCCACCGGGATCACCGGCGCGCCGGTGTCGCGGGCCAGGGTGAAGATCAGCCCCTGCTTGGTGGCCTGGATCACCGCCGGGGTGACCCGGCCGCCATAGGCCACGTCACCCAGGGTCGGCTGGGCCGGGATGTCGTAATCCCAGACGTCGTGGTGGGTGGTCTGGAAGCTCCAGGCCACGCGTCCGGTGGCGGCGTCCAGCGCCACGACCGAGTTGGCCTGGCCGTCGGGGCCCTTCCGCAGGCCGCCGAAGAAGTCCGGGCTCGGGTTGGTGGTGGGCACGAAGACCAGCCCACGCGTCACGTCCACCGACATGGGCGCCCAGGCGTTGGCCGCGCCGGAGACGTTGCCGGGGGCCTGGGAGGCGAGGGGATCGAAGCTCCACTTCGGCGCGCCGGTCCGCACGTCGTAGGCGCGCACCGCGCCGGACACCTCCCGGACCCGCTGGTTGTCGTCGAGCGAGGAGCCGACGATCAGGGTATCCTTGACGATCACCGGCGGCGAGGTGATCTGCATCTGGCCGTTGCGCTCCAGCACGACGCCGGCCCCCACGTCGACGGTCCCGGCCTGGCCAAAGCCCGCGCAGGGCGCGCCAGTCGCCGCATCGAGGGCGATCAGCCGCCGATCGACCGTCCCGACATAGACCCGCTCGGAGCAGCGCACGTTGTCGGCCACGCCGGGGTCACGCCAGTAGGTCACGCCGCGGCAGGCGTAGTCGTTCGGATAGAGCACGTTCGGCGCGACCTTCGGGTCGAAGCTCCAGAGCGGCTTGCCGGTGGCCGGATCGAGCGCCGAGACCGCGTCGAACTGCGAGCAGATATAGACCCGGCCGCCCGCCAGGGTCGGGGTGTCTTCGAAGGAGGCGCGCTTCAGCGGCCCGTGGCGCGCCATCTCGCCGGTGGAATAGGTCCAGGCGACCGCGAGATCGCGGACGTTCGCGGGCGTGATCTGGGCGGCGCTGGAGAACCGCTGGCCGCCGGCGTCGCCGCCGTAGAAGGCCCAGCCGACGTCGGGCGCGCGGGCCACCGGCCGCGTCGTGGGATTCGAGCAGGCCGCGAGCGCCAGCGTCGCCGCGATCGCCAGCAGGACATTTCTGATCATGGCCGCCCCCGACCTCAAGGCGGGACGCAGTGGACCCCAGCCAACGCCGTTCGCCAAGCCCGTTCCGCGCCGATCAGGCGCCGGCGCCCAGGATCCAGCCTTCCTCGCGTTCGGCGTCGAGCACGACGTCGGTGGCGGTTCCCTTGGGCGGCCCGAACAGCAGGCCGAGCTTGTTCGCCTCGTCGAGGCGGGCGAAGTGCTCGGCGGTGGTCCGCACCTGGGTCAGGTCCTTCACCTCGCCGGGCGCACCCTCCGGCTTCAGCAGCGAGGGGTAGACCTCGGCCGTCACAATCCGCACCCCGGCCAGGTCCGCCTCGGTGAGCGGCTTGAAGCCGGTCTCGAAGGGCCAGACCCGCATCGCCTCGCCGCGCGCCAGCTTCATCCGCCGTACGAAGGGGATGCCCAGCAGCGCCTGACCGCCGACCGAGCCGTTGTAGTAGAGCTTCCAGATCGAGGCCGCCCCCTTGGCCGCCAGGTCGGCGTGGCGGAACTCCGGCAGGTCGTCCGGGCCGTGGACGCGGCTGCGCTTGGGCTGCAGGGTGGTCAGCGTGTCCTTGGGCGGGCAGCCCCAGAACGGGAAGGGGCCGCCGGTCATCCGCCGGTTGATCTCCGAGCCCACGCCGAACCGGTTGTTGGTGTTGTCGGCCTTGTCCTTGACCATCCGGTCGAGCTGGTCCCAGGCGGCGCGCCAGGGCGGCTCGGCGGTCAGCTTCAGGGCGCTGGCGAAGCCGCGCGGGAAGCCCAGCGGGAAGTCGAAGCCCAGCAGGGCGCGCTCGGAGCGCTTGGCGAGGTCGTCGAAGATCGCCGTCAGCCGCGTCTCCGCTTCGGCGCGGGTCGGCGGGTTGTAGCTCTCGAAGGCCATGCGGAAGCGCACATCGCGCTTGAGCACGCCGATCCACACGGAGTCCGCGCCCGCGGTGGGCTTGGCCGCGGCGCTCCAGTCGACGATCACATAGGCGCTGAACAGGCGCGGCACGGGGGAGCTCCAACTCGGTCAACGAGGGTTCTAGAACCCCGGGGCCCTGCGGTCCAACGTCCCCCGCGTCCGGCCGTCAGCTCAGGCGAGCTTGACCAGCATCTTGCCCGTGTTTTCGCCGGAGAACAGCCCCAGGAAGGCGTCGGGCGCCTTGTCGATGCCCTCGAAGATGGTCTCCGTCCACTTCACCTTGCCGGCCTTCACCCAGCCGGAGAGCTCGTCGATGTATTTCGGCATCATGTCGAAGTGGTGGGACACGATGAAGCCTTCCATGCGGATGTTCTTGCCGATCAAGAGGGCGAGGTTGGAGGGGCCGGGCTGCGGGGTGGTGGCGTTGTAGATCGAGATCATCCCGCAGATCGCGAAGCGGGAGAACAGCTTGGCGGCGTTGAGCGCGGCTTCCAGGTGCGGGCCGCCGACGTTGTCGAAATAGACGTCGATGCCCTCCGGCGCGCCGGCCAGGATGGCCGCGGTCAGGTCCTTCTCGGCCTTGTAGTCGATGGCGTGGTCGACCCCGATCTCCTTCAGGAAGGCGACCTTGTCGGCGCCGCCCGCCGAGCCGATCACCTTGTGCCCCTTGGCCTTGGCGATCTGGCAGACCATCGAGCCCACGGCGCCCGCCGCGCCGGAGACGAACACCACGTCGCCGTCCTTCAGCGCGGCGATCTTCAAGAGGCCGGCGTAGGCGGTGAGGCCCGGCATGCCGGCGGCGCCCAGGAAGGCCTGGGGCGGCAGGCCGCGCGGGTCGAGCGGCTGGAGGGCGGCGGCCGGGGCGTTGAAGCCCTCGCGCCAGCCGAAGCCCGACTGCACGAGGTCGCCTGCCTTGAATTTCGGATCGTTGGAGGCGGTGACCTCGCCGATCGCGCCGCCGTCCATCGCCTTGCCGAGCGCGAACGGCGGGGCGTAGCTCTTCACGTCGTTCATGCGCCCGCGCATGTAGGGATCGACGGTCATCCAGAGGTTCTTGACCTGCACCTCGCCCGGGCCGGGCGCCGCCAGCTCGACGCTGGCCATCTCGAAGTTGTCGCGGCTCGGCAGGCCCTGCGGGCGGCTCTTCAGCCGGATCTCTTTGACGGTGGTCATGGGGTTCCTCCTGCCGCGTCGACGCGGGCGGTTCAAACGACTGTTTAGCTTGCCGGCCCGGGTGGCGTCGAGGGCCCACGGCATGCTAGGCGCTCCGCCCAATTCGGAGTGTTGAATGGCTGAGTCCCTGAGAGGCGGGGTGATCGGCGCCGGGGTGTTCGGCGGCTACCACGCGCGCCAGTATGCGCGGCTGCCGGGCGTGCACCTGTCGGCCGTGCTGGACCCGCATCCGGAGCGGGCCGCCGGGGTCGCCGTGCCGCTGGGCGGCCGCGCCTTCCACGAGATGGATGCCTTCCTCGACGCGGTGGACGTGGTGACCATCGCCTCGCCCGCCACCTTCCACGCCGAGCAGGCCCTGGCGGCGATCGCCGCCGGGAAGCCGGTCTATGTTGAGAAGCCGATCGCGATCAGCGTCGCGGACGGCGAGAAGGTTCGCGCCGCCGCGGCCGCCAAGGGGCTGGTGGTGGCCTGCGGGCACCAGGAGCGGGTGGCGTTCCGCGCCATGGGCCTGCTCGACATCCCCGAGCAGCCGCGGTTCCTCGAGGCCCTGCGCCACGGCCCGCCGTCGGACCGCAGCCGCGACGTCTCCGCCGTTCTCGACCTGATGGTCCACGACATCGACCTGGCGCTGGCCATCTCCGCGGCCGATCCGGTGACCGCGGAAGGCGAGGGGCGGCTCAGCGACGACGGGGTTTGGGACGTGGCCCGCAGCGAGGTCAGCTTCGAGGACGGCTTCACAGCCATCTTCGACGTCTCGCGCCAGGCGCCGGCCCGCAAGCGCACCATGCGGGTGGTCTATCCCTCCGGCGAGATCGAGATCGACTTCGTGGCGCGCACCCTGCGCAACACCACCCCCTTCGCGCTCAACGCCGACTACGCCGACACGCCGGCCGGCCGGGACCCGCTGGGCGCCAGCGTCGAGGGCTTCCTGGCCGCGGTGCGCGGCGAGGCGCCCCGGCCGGTGGTCACCGCCGAGGAGGCGATCCGCGCCCTCGACCTGGCGCTCGCCGTCGAACAGGCGCTGGCGGCGGGCTGACGGCGGCGAAAGACGGCCACGCCGGGGCGCGCACATCCACCGCGATTGGAGCGCGCCCTTGGCGGGCGTAAGCTGCTGCGCCCAAACCCGGAGGAAGCCGCCATGACCGCAAGCGCCCACGACTTCGCCTTCCAGACCATCGACGGTGAAGCCCTGCCGCTCACCAGCTTCCGCGACAAGGTGGTGCTGGTGGTCAACACCGCCTCGAAGTGCGGGCTGACCCCGCAGTACGACGGGCTGGAGAAGCTCTATTCCGAATACAAGGACCGCGGCCTGGTGGTGCTGGGCGTGCCCTGCAACCAGTTCGCCGGTCAGGAGCCGGGGACCGAGGCCGAGATCAAGGACTTCTGCGAGACCCGGTTCTCCGTCGACTTCCCGCTGACCTCGAAGGTCGATGTGAAGGGCGACGCCGCCCACCCGTTCTACAAGTGGGCCAAGGACCAGCTGGGCGAGCCGGCCGAGCCGGTGTGGAACTTCCACAAGATCCTGGTCGGCAAGGATGGCGCGGCGATCCGCGCCTTCGGCCCGCGCACCGACCCGATGGACGACGAGGTCACCGGCGCGATCGAGACCTCGCTGTAGATGCCGCTCGCCTCTCGCTTCGCGGGGGGCGTTTAGACCGCCACCACGATCCGGCCGCGCACCTTGCCCTCGACGATCTCGGCGCCGAGCCGCGGCAGGTCGTCGAGCGTCGCGCGCGTGGTCATGGCGTCCAGCTTGCCGAGGTCGAGGTCGCGGGCGAGCCGGCCCCAGGCCTCCACGCGATCGACCCTGGGCCGCATCACGCTGTCGATGCCGGCCAGGGTCACGCCGCGCAGGATGAAGGGCGCCACCGAACCCGGCAGGTCCATGCCCTGGGCCAGGCCGCAGGCGGTGACCACGCCGCCGTAGCGGGTCTGGGAGAGGACGTTGGCAAGGGTGTGGCTGCCGACCGCGTCCACCGCGCCCGCCCAGCGCTCGCGGGCCAGCGGCCGGGCCGGGCCTTGGAAATCGGCGGCGTCGACCACGTCCGTCGCCCCCAGGCCGCGCAGATAGTCGCCCTCGCTGTCCTTGCGCCGCGAGGAGGCCACCACCTGATAGCCGAGCCGGGAGAGCAGGGCGATGGCCACGCCGCCCACCCCGCCGGCCGCGCCGGTCACCAGCACCTCGCCCTTGTCCGGCGTCACCCCCAGCTGCTCGAGGCGCAGGACGCTGAGCATGGCGGTGTAGCCCGCCGTGCCGATCGCCATGGCGTGGGCCGACGAGATGGCGTCCGGCAGCTTGACCAGCCAGTCGCCCTTGATGCGCGCCTTCTGGGCGAAGCCGCCCGAATGGCTCTCGCCGACCCCGAAGCCGTTCAGCACCACCCGGTCGCCGGGCTTGAACTCCGGGTTGGATGAGCTCTCGACCACGCCGGCGAAGTCGATCCCCGGCACCAGCGGCCAGGCGCGGATGATCGGCGACTTGCCGGTGAGCGCCAGGCCGTCCTTGAAATTGACGGTGGTGGCCTCGACGCGGACCACCACGTCGCCGTCCATCAGGTCCTCGACGGTGAGGTCCTCGAAGCGCACCTCCTGGCCGGCGTCGGTCTTGTGCGCCCGCAGCGCCCGGAAGGTCTCGCTCATCGTCGTCATCCCCTCGTTCCGTCCCGCTATTCCGCGGGCGTTGTCTTGTCCGCACCTAGGCCGAAGCGTTCGCCGCGCCGGCCCTTCACCGCCAGGTCCACGGAGAGCAGCCGCCGCTGGCCCTCCACCCGCTGCGGGTTGCCCGGCATATAGATCATCGCCTGGTAGTCGCCGAGGCTGTCTTCGACCGCATTGGTGAAGCCCTGGTGGTCCTGGGCCTTGTTCATCTGGATCTTGGCCATCCGCAGCGTCTCGGGGCTGTTCTCGGCCACGCGGCGGGCCCAGGCCAGGGTCTCGCGCTCGAGGTCGGCCTTCGGCAGCACGCGGTTGACGAAGCCGTATTGCGCCGCCTCGGCCGCAGTGATGAACCGGCTCTCGAAGCACAGCTCCTTGGCGCGGCGGACGCCGATGTCCCAGGGGATGGAGTTGTACTCCACGAAGCCGCCCAGGAACTCCGCATCCTCCGAGGCGAACACCACGTCCATGGCGGCCGCCAGCATCCAGCCGGCGTAGATGCAGTAGCCCTCGACCATGGCGACGGTGGGCTTGGGGAAGTTCCGCCACTTCACCAGCAGGTCGAGGTTGTATTTCTTGAACTGGTCGTAGGTCTCGATGCCTTCCTTGGCGCCCAGGCCGTAGCGGTATTCCATGCCCTCCGGCGTGCCGAGGTCGTGGCCGGTGGAGAACACCCCGCCGGCGCCGCGCACCACCACCACCCGCACCTCGCGCTCGGCCCGGGCCAGGTCGAAGGCCGCGTCGATCTCGTCCAGCATCCGGTAGCCCTGGGCGTTGCGATAGGCTGGCCGGTTCAGGGTGATCTGCGCGACGCCGTCCCGATGGGTGTAGAGGATTTCCTGGAACTGCATCGCCTGGCCTCCCGGCGCCGTCTCCGCGCGGCTATAGGCAAGGGGCGGCCTTTGCGGCCGAGGTCAAGTCCCGGGGCGCCCATGACCGCCGAGAGCCTGCTGATCGAGGAGAGCCTGGAGCGGTTGGTGGAGCGGGCCGGCGACCCGACGCCGGCGGTCTATGCGCGGCTGTTCGCCCGTTTCCCGGACATGGAGGCGCTGTTCGTGCGCGACCGCGACGGGGCGATCCGCGGCGAGATGCTGACCAAGACCCTGGAGTGCGCCCTCGACCTGGCCGGCCCCAACGCCTATGCGGCCAACTTCATCGCCTGCGAGGCGGTGAACCACGACGGGGTCGGCGTGCCGCGGGAGATCTTCGCCACCTTCTTCGAGGTGAGCGTGGAGACCTTCGCCGAGCTGATGGGCCCCGAGTGGACGCCGGCCTATGCCCAGGCCTGGGCCGGGCTGATCGCCCGGATCGCCGAGATCACCGCCGCGGCCTGAGGCCGGGGTCCGGGCAAAGAAAAAGGCGCCCCGCCGGAGCGGAGCGCCTTGGTCCTTGGATCAGGCCCGCCTCTTAGAAGCGGTACTGCAGTTCGATGCCGTAGGTGCGGGGCGGGGTGAGCAGGTAGCCCACCGCGATGCCGCTTTCCTGGATATGCACCGGGGCGATGTTGGCCACCGAGGTGCCCTGGGCCGTGACCGGGATGGGCGTGAGCGCGCCCGCCCCGGTGTTGGCGCCGGTGACATAGCCCGGCAGGAAGCCCGCGCGACGGCTGGCGGTGGAGCCGCCTTCGTAGCCGAGGGTGTTCCCGATATTCTTGATGAAGGCGATGATCGTGTAGTGGTTGTTCTGCGCCTTGTAGGTCACGCGGGCGTCCCACTGGTCGTAGGACGGCGCGATGTAGTAGTCGCGGTTGAACAGCGAGCCGTACTGCTTGTCACGCCAGATGTAGCTGACCGAGCCGATGAGCGAGCCGTTCTCCATCTCGTAGGTGTAGTTGGTGTTGATCGCGATCTTGTTCTTCGGCGCGTTCGGCAGCTGGCTGCCGACAATGCTCTGACCGCGCTGGACGCCACCGGGTCCGGTGTAGGGCACGTAGGCGCCGGCGGCGTTCTGGACATAGGCGCCAGGCGCCGTGAACACGTCCGCCGGGCAGGCGGTCGGGTTGGCGGTGCACTGGGCGAAGGTCAGGTCCGGCTTGGCGCCGTTGGCGAGCGCGGCCGGGTCGGCCGGGTCGACAACGCCGTCGCCCTTGGTCACGTGGGCGTC
>SSMU01000018.1 GCA_004799545.1 Phenylobacterium sp. | reverse complement strand
GCTGGCCGACATACTCGCCCACCACCTGGCGGCCCGAGGGGCCGCCTCGGCGGGTGCTTTTCGCGCGCTGAGTCCTGCGCGGCTGGACTGCGGTTCTGTCGTTCATTGCTGTTACTGACCACCAGCGACTCAGACCGGCCAACGAATTTCTCGGCTGCCTACCGCGGCAGCAGCAACACCCGCCCAACCCACCCGCGCGCGCCCCCGCGGGCACCGCGCACTCGGCAACAGACCGGCGACGCCCGACGCCGTCTACCTATGGCTGCTGCATCGGCTCGCCGAGCGCTTGCTTCGCGTCGGATGCGAAAGCTAGTCAGGGAGCCGCGAGCACTGTCGGAGGTCGTCCAGGGGAGCAGCCAGGGTGCCGCCGGTCCACGCTTCTGCTTCCGCACGAAAGGAGCAGCCTGGGCCACTCAACGGGGGCCGGCCACGTCACCTGGTGAATTTCCTGGCGCCTCCGGCGTCCCATTCGTCGGAATCGGAGTAGATGACTGGCCCGAAGTCCTCGTTAGAGTTGGCAGGCCATGAGCGAGGACAGCGATGATTCTGCCGAGGCGGACAGCCACCGCCTCCGCGATCTGATCGAGAACTCAAGTGATCTGATCGGGGCCGTAGCCGGTGGTGCCATCGGGCTCGTAGGCGGCCCTGCTGGCTCGATCGGCGGAGCAGCCGCCGGAGTCGCGATCACCAAGACCATACGTCGTGTGGGAGTTGAAGTCTACGATCGGCTGCTGGTGGCCCGTCAGCAAGAACGTGTCGGCACGGTTCTGGCAGTGGCCCTCGATGACGCTCAGGCCCGCGCCGCCGACGGGGAGAAGATTCGAGACGACGGGTTCTTCGACTCCGGTGAGGGTCACCGCTCCGACGCCGAAGAGCTTTTGGAGGGCGTCCTATTGCAGGCAGCCAACGCCTACCAAGAGCGCAAGCTGAGACATTTGGGCGCGATCCTGCCAAGCCTCGCCGTCCGACCGGATATACCGCCGGCTGACGGTCACTGGCTCGCGCGTCTGGCCGACCGCCTGACCTGGCGACAGTTCGTTGTGCTTGCGATATTTGCCGACCCTCCCGAGGAAAGACTGAGCCTTCGAGACATCGATCAGGACGTGTCTGGTGGTATGGGTCCCACCGGAGGACTACGTCAGGAGGTCGAGGAACTCGGGACCTTTGGCTTGCTAGGCGTGACCAATTCCAACGGGGAGACCGGCCCGGTTGGCTCCACCTACGACAGCGCCTCGGGCATATGGGGCGTCCCGATGGTGCGTTGGCGCCTCACCGTGCAGGGGCGACTGCTGGTTGACGTTGCGCGCTTGGCCGACATCTCGACCACAGAACGAGAGAGCGTCCTCAATGATCTTCTCGCGTGATGGTGGACCGTTCGGTTGCTCGCTTTGACGGACCGGAATCACCGCTGCCTTCGTCGTCCTCATATATGGCGGTGTTCGACCCTTACAGTTCGACGGCCTGCTTGACCATGTGCTCGTGGGGCGAGACGGCGATATGACGCCACGCGCAACCGGCTCAGGCGCCGCCACCTCCGGAGGGATTACGTTTCAGCACAGGGTTGCTGCCTACTACGCTGCGCTGATCCTTGCTGGCGAGGTCCGCGTGCCCGGACTCGGCACCGATGTCGCTGGAGCGCAGGTGTGGCTCGAGACTGAAGAGCCGGTAGACGATGTCAAGATTGTCGACGCCCTCGGCGGCGAGCTGCTGATACAGGCGAAGCGTACGCTGGATGCCGGCAAAGGAGCAAAAGCGGAGCTTGCGAAGGTTTGCGATCAGCTCGTCCGGGCTCAGGATCAGTGCGCCGCCGAGACCCGGTTCTCGATCGTGGTCAGCAGGGACACTGGTCGCCCCATCGCAAAGGAGCTCGCGACAGTGCTCAAACGTGCGCGGGAGCAGCCAGTCTCGGCGGCGCCTCGGCACTTGGCGCCAACCGCGGCGGAGAAAACACGCTATGACGTCTTCGTCGCACACCTTCGCCGCGCCGCGAAAAGGCGTGGCTTCCCTGCCGATGCGCAGGCACTTCGTGCGATCCTGCGCCGCACCGAGGTTCGTGTGTTGGATGTCGAGCCAGGTGGTGCGGAGGAGCGTTACGCGGTCCGTGCGCTCGAGCGCGACGTCGTGTTTGACCGTTTCAAGGCTCAGGCTGCTTGGTCCGTGTTGCTCGAAACCTGCGGGGAGCTAGCAAGGAGGCACTCATATATTGATCGGCTCGGCCTTCAGGAGGCGTTGCGCCTTGCGAGTATCGCGCTGCGTGAGCCACCGGACTTGCGACCAGAGATCGCCGCGCTTCGTGCGCGAAGTGCCGACTCGTTGCAGTTGCTTCGGTCGCGGTCAGCTATTCGGTTGCCGGATGGGCGGGAGGCCAAGATCAGCCGACGTGCGTCTAGCGAGCTGGCCGACCGGGCAAGGGAGGGCTCGGTTGCTGTCGTGGGCGATGCCGGCGGCGGCAAGACGGGATGCACCTACGAGGCGATAGAGCTTCTGCGCGCCGATGGGGTCGAGGTGGTGGTGATCGCCGCGGAGCTCTTTGAGGCGCATACGGACACCGCGCTCGCGCAGGAGCTGCGAATCAGCCAGCCACTGCATGAGCTCCTCGCAGCCTGGCCCGTCGAGCGGGGTGTGCTCGTCATCGACGGGCTCGACGCCGCTCGCGATGAGGCGACGCGGGCGACGCTGGTCAACCTGATCGAACGCGTCACAAACGCAGGCGGTGCCTTCACGGTTGTGGCGTCGTTGCGGACCTTCGACCTGCGCAACAGCGTGCGCCTTGAGCACGTACTCCCAGCGAGAACGGCTGGCTCAGGCGAGTTCAGACGGGAGGAGTTCAACGCGATCGAGCACTTCTGGGTACCAGCACTAGCCGAGGACGATCTCGCTCAACTTGCGACAGCGGCCCCGGCCCTTGACGCGGTTCTGCAGACGGCGACTCTCGCGGTTCGCGAGCTTGCCGCCCTTCCGTTCAACCTCGGCCTCCTGGCAGGACTGGTGCTCGGTGCGGGTATCCGCGCAGACCGCCTGGAGGCGATTGGCACCCAACTAGCACTGCTGGATGCCTACTGGCGCGAGCGCGTGCGAGTTGGCGGTGCAGCGGATGATCGCGAACATCTTCTGCGTCGGGCTTGCGACGCGATGGTTGCCGCGCGCAGGCTATATGCGGACCGCCGCGAGTTGCAGGGTCCGTTGAATGATGCGCTGCGCGGACTCCTTCACGATCACGTTCTCGTAGAGGACATGGCTCAGGGGCGCGAAACAGTGGCTTTCCCCCACAACCTGCTGTACGACTACGCGGTCGCACGAACCGTGTTCCGGGTCGCAGATGACCAACTCATCGAGCGCCTGAAGGTGGATACAGGGCTTCTGCTATCTGCCCGACCGAGCATTGAGTTGCACTTCCGGTGGCTCTGGGAGGAGGAGGAGAGCCGCGGGATGTTCTGGACGGCCGCGCTAAAGAGTGGCGGGCCACTCGGGCTACGGCCGATCGGCAAGACGGTTGCCCCGGCCGTCGCTGTCGATTGCGCGCGCACCGAGGGGGACCTCCAACCACTCTTCGATGCGCTCACGGATGCGAATCCCTCCCGCGCCGCGACAGCCGAGGATGTTCTCCGCCAGATCGCTTCTGCGGCGATGACGGTGCCCGCAAGCGAGATTGCCGCACGGGGTCTGGTGTGGCCGCGCGCGGCGCTGCAACTGACTGAAGCACTTCGGCCGGCGACAGTGCACTCACTGAAGATTCTCATTCACTACCAGCTCGAGGCTGCTCCGGAGCCCCCGTGCCAAGAGCTCGGAGAGGCGTCTCGCCGTCTCTTGCGCTTCGCGTGGGACCAGCCAGACCACGACAGTGCGCTCGTCCGCGCATCGATACTGGCCGTCCTGCAGACGTTCATGACGGACCCGGCCGCGTCCGAGGCGCTCCTGCGCGAGGCGATCGAGCCGCAGCACCTCGCAAGCTACGGCTACGACGAGGTGCCAACACTCCTACGCGACCCGGCCCAGCTTGTCCGCGCCGCGCCCGGCTTCCTCGCCGACTGCTACGAGGCAGTCTTCGGGCACCAGGAAACCTCCAGTGCGCCAACCCAGATGTATCCGAGCCGCATCATGCCCTTGACATCGAATAGACGGCAAGACTATGACCATGCGCAATGGCAGCTCGGCGAGATTCTTAAAGACTTTCTCGAGCACGCACCAGCCGAGGCGACGCGAGCGTTGATCCCGATAGTCACAGGCAAGGTGGGCCAGTACGGCGATGTGATCACGTCCGCACTGTTCAGCTTCCGGTGGCGTGGACAGCTCTATCGCGTGTACGGGGATACCAGCGCCATTTGGGATCAAGGCCATCCCTACGACCGGGCAGAGACAGCGCTAGCGGAGTTCGACCAGCACCTGGAGGCCTGTGCGAGGAGCGATGCCACCCGCCTCGAGCCGATTCTCGACGCGCTGGCAGCCCAGCCGATCCCTGCGTCAGTGCTGGCACACGCATTCCGCGCCGCTTCACGCGCGCCCGATGTCTTCCCCCAGCAGTTGGCTGAGCTTCTTACCAAGCCAGCCGTACTGTCACAGGTTGACCTACAGTTCGCCGCCGGCCAGTACTTGCAGGCTGTGTTCTCGCTCCTACCAGTCGAGGTTCGCCGACGTATCGAGGCTGCGATCCGCCGGCTTCCCGAGCGCTGGCCAAATGACCGACGCGAGATCGGCGAACGTGTCCGCGACAGGCTGGTTGGAGCACTCGACGCCGACGCGATCGTTACCTCAGCCATGCAGCAATTGCGTACGGACTGGGCCAAGGAAGGCTCGCCAGAGCTTCAACCGCCCTTCAGCTTTGACATCGAGACGGAAGGCCGAGTGTCATCGCTCGAGGAGGACATGGCTGAGCAGGGTGCTGACACGGCCCCCGAGGCGAACCGAAGGCTGGTAGAGGCCGTGACGCGACTGAAAGCGTTCGCGGATGCCCACCAGAACGAGAGCGCGACACGTGAGGACATCCAGTCAATCGTCCCCGTGTTGAAGCAGACAGTCCGAAGACTTGCAGACGGCGCGTACGACGAAGCGGAGCCGCCGCTTCTTGCTGAGGCGCATACACAGGTGGCCCAGGTCGGTGAGTGCCTCTCTCGCGCTCCCGGGGCTCTCACGGCGCCGCAAGGGCGACTTGTATCCGAGGTCCTGTTGGGTGCTTCTAATGGGCCGTCAGCGTCGTCTCTGGAGCGCTGGGGGGAGGTCACCAGTTGGAGCCCGTCGCCACGGAACAGCGCCGCCGAAGGACTTCCGCAGCTGGCGCGTGATCGCAGATTTGCAACACTCGAGGTGCTGTCCGCGATCACGCGGCTCGCCGGAGACCATAGTCCGGAGGTCCGATTCCAGGTCGCTAGGAGACTCAACGCGCTTCTGGCAACGGCACCGGACCTGGCCTGGGAACTCGCCGAACGGCTAGCAAGCAGAGAGCGCAGCGGCAGCATTCTCGAAGCTATGGCTCACCCTCTAGTCGCTCTCACACACAACGACACCGATCGGGGACTCGCTCTCGCTGAGCGCGTGCTGCAGCGCGAGAGCCGTCGCGGGGAGCCACGAGACGGGCTAATCGGCACCTACGCCAGCGTGCTCATCACGCATCACGTCTGGCAAGGCTCAGCTCCAGGCGTGCGTACTGTCAAACGGCTCGCGGGCGAAGGCTCGCAACGACCGGACAGTGTCAGGCAACTACTTCACGTGCTCCGCGACGGGCTCTATCACGGACCAATGTCTGGAGGCGAAGCCGCGCATGCAGAGATCCGTAAGCGCTGCCTCGACGTCTTCGGCGTCTTCTTCGACTCCGCTAACTCCGGTATCGAAGGACTTCGCGCCCTTCATGGCGGCGCTCTCGACGGTGAGTGGTCCGCCGAGGACACGCAAGAGCTGCGTGGCTGGCTGCAGATTGCCGGCAGCATTGTCGATCAGCTCTACTTCGCTTCCGGCGTCTTTCAAGCCAAGACGGGTCAGTCGTCATCTGACGACCGCCACGCCGGCGATGCTCAACGCGAGCGTCTCTACCACGAGGCGCACGGACTCGTTGTGGAACTGACCGGACTCGGTGAGCCCCACGCAATGCATCACCTGATCGAGATGCTCGAGGGCTGCATCGACTTCGACGCTGCTGATGTGTTCGTTCTGATCGCGCAGGCCGTGCAGTCGAGCGCTACGTGGGGCTACCAGTTCGAGCCCATGGGAGAGGAATTGATCGTACGGATCGTAAAGCGATATGTGACCGATCACCGCGAGCTCTTCCGCGACGGGTCTGGCCTCGAGACCGCGCTAGCGGATATCCTCGACCTGTTCGTGGAAGCTGGATGGCCAGGGGCTCGGCGCCTCGTCTACGGCCTACCCGAGATCTTCCGGTGAGTCTGCCCGGCGCCAATAGTACGCCTGCTGGCCTCAACCAGCCTGAGCCGGCCTCGACGGTTTCCACGCAAGCGTCCCGGTCGAGCCGCACTTCTCCTTCGCGTGGGCAAAGAAGGCGTCTCGATCAGCCTTCGGTGGGCGCCTGCTCTGGACGACGGATGAAAGTCAAGTGCTCTTGCTCAACGGCGGCTCCTGTGGGAAAGTCCTGGGTGGGCGCGAGTGACTGACGTAGCGAAGCGCAGACGTCAGGGGCTTGTGGTCTGCCGCGCGGCTTTGCCCTTCGAGGGCCTGTTTGATGCGCGCCCCAGTGTCGCGCTCGCGCCCGCCTTCGCCGCCTGGGTGGCGTGCCAGTCGCGCACGGTCCGCGCGTAGGCGACCTCGGCTTGGTGAGCGAGCTCGCGCTCGGCGTCTCGGATCGCCTCGTTGGCTTTCCAAATACCGCTGGCCGCGGATGTGTAGCGCTCTGCGCCGGCGGTGATCTCCAATCGCCTGAGCTTCTTCTTGGTCAGGGAGGGCTGGGCATAGGCGTAGTCCTCTTCGCGGCTGAGCAGACACCAGAACAGGCAACTGAGCTTGCGAGCGGTAGCGACGATCGCCACAGAGTGCCCGCGGCGTGCGCGGATGCGCTGATAGAAGGCGTGCAACGGCCCAGGCTGGCGCACCGCACTCCAGCACGCCTCGACCAGGGCATGACGGGCGCGGACCGAGCCCTGCTTTGAGATGTGGCCATGCGTCGCAGGGCCGGGACCTGACTGGCGCACGCGTGGATCAAGGCCCAGGTAGCCGACGAGCTTGCGCGGGTTCTCGAAGCGACTGATGTCGCCGATCGCCGCCATGAAGCTCGCGGCGACGATCACGTTCACCCCAGGCACGCCCATCAACCGCTTGATCTCCGGCGAGTCAAGCGCGTCGCGTGCGATCAGCCGCTCGACCTCTGCGATCTCTGAGTCCAGGAACTCGATCTGGCGCATGGCAGCGTCGACTGTCTCGCGCTCCTCGAACGCCAGCTCCAACCCCGCTAGCCACTTGCGGGCCTTCACGCCGAACAGGTCACTGAACGGCGGGCGACCGACGAGCTGGCGCATCAGCACCGCATGGATCTCGTTCTTGGCTCGGCTGCGCGCCCACACCAGCTGCCCGCGCCGTGATAGGCGCCGGCGCATCACCCACGTCTCCCGGTCGGGCATCCACACCGCGTCGAGCGACCCTGCCGCCAGCAGCTTCGCCAGCGTCCTTGAGTCGAGCCGGTCGGTCTTCGCCCTGGCCTGACGGATCCCGGTATCGCTCGGAGACACGACCAGGACCTGTGCGACATGCGGGCCAATGATCCGCGCGATCTCCCACGCGTTCCCTGTCACCTCGAGCGCCACCCGATCATCCGGCCCAAGGCTTCCCGCGAACAGCTCTATCTGCTCCGGCTTGGTCTCGATCCGACCCGCGGAGCGAACCTCGCCATCCTCGACGATCGCGACCTCACAGAAATCCAGATGCACATCCAACCCGACCGCTCTCACCACAGCCTCCTTCAACTCGCTCAATAACAAGACGGGAGACGCGGGTGGGCAAACGACACCGACGGATTCGCGCTCGAAGCGCAACCGGACAAGTCGCAGGGGCGGCCAGTGAATTGCCCGGGCTCAACACACCCATCGTCCAACGATCGGCCTGCCCAACATGCGTTCTCCCAAGAAGCCCCTGTCCCGGTTACCGGACCCTAACTCGGCCCGAGCCCGAGCAACAGCCTCCGAGCGACATTGTCATGCCCCGAACTGCGAGAGTCCTCCACGCGTCGCGGCTCGCTCTTGCATCCGATGCGGGGCAGCTACGCGCCGACGCGATGCCGTAGGCGTCACGTTGACGGCCTTGCGGCAAGGCCGCGTGCCTCGAGCAGCTGGGAGTAGCGCGCGAACCGGGGGTCCTCGAACCATCCGGGGGCGCGCACGATCGCGGGCGGCAGATCGCGGTAGACCAGCACCGCACGTCCGCGACCGATCTGCCTCAGCCAAGGCGAGGGTCCGGCCTTCTGGTGGCCGATGCTCAAGGTGTGCCGGGCCATCCCGGTCGAGCTCGAAGCGTTGGCGACCGGCTCCTCGCCGAGCAGCTCAGTGAGATACCCGGCGCTCGTCGGCTCGGCCAGCGGTGGAATGAA
>SSMU01000017.1 GCA_004799545.1 Phenylobacterium sp. | reverse complement strand
CGGCCTCTTCGCGCAGCAGGGCTTCGCGGTCGGCCAGCGGGATCTGGTAGTAGTCGGGGTGGATTTCGTTGAAGGCCAGGAAGCCGTGGCGATTGCCGCCGTATTCCACGAAGGCCGCCTGCAGGGACGGCTCAACGCGCGTCACCTTGGCGAGATAGATGTTCCCTCGAAGCTGCTTTCGGTTCTGGCTCTCGAAATCGAACTCTTCAACGCGGTTCCCGTCGAGCACCACCACGCGAGTTTCCTCGGCGTGTGCGGCGTCGATCAACATAGTCTTTGTCATTAAGTGAATCTCCGCGGCGCGCTGCGGGCTTCCCCGGGCGCTGCCAGCTCATGGATAAGGCGCGCGCTTGTCCCGGGACGCCGAATGCGGCGTCTGGATCGGCCTTGGGCCGGTAAGGGGCGTGAGCTGCGCTGCCCATCAGGTGTTTCCTAGGCGCGTCCGGGATGGACGCGGATAGAACAGGTGCGCCGCCGCCGATGCGAATCGGGCAAAGCCGGCGCGGTTTCTGGTTTGCGCGTCGCTTTGACCCCTGCGGCGCAGGAGCAGCTTTGACGCGCGGGCGGACTTTGCAACACTAGGCCGGAAAAGGAAAGCCGATCGGCGGCCCGTTGCGCGGAAAGACCTGGTTAACCGTTTGTCTACCGCCTGGGCATCTAGATGGGACTTCCGAACAGGAATTGCCAACGACGGCGGAACGGGCGGGCTGTGCTGGGGCTGAAGAGGGTCTTTCGCGGGATCGGAGCGCGCATCGCCTTGGCGTGTGCGGCCGTCGGCGTGGGCCTCCTCGCGGTCGCCGCCTCCCAGGCCGCGACGACCGGCGCCGGCCTGCTCAAGGTGCGGATGGGCGGCGACGCCGTCCAGACCCGCATCGTCATCGACCTCGACCGCGCCACCACCGGCAAGCTGGTCTCCGACGGCGCGGCGGACGGCCGGGTCGTGCTGCTGCTGGGCGGCGTCTCGGCCGACGGCGGCCAGCAGGGCGTGGGCCAGGGCCTGGTCAAGCGCTGGGTGGTCGACCAGTCCGGCGACGCGGCGCGCCTGCAGATGGACCTGGCGCCGGCCGCCAAGGTGAAGCGCCGCTTCCTGCTGCCGCCGGCCGACGGCGTCGACCACTACCGCTACGTCGTCGACGTGGCCGCCGCCGATCCGGGCGAGGTCAGGCTGACCAAGCCCGCCCGCGTGGCCCCGCCGGCGCTGCGCACCGCCTTCCTGCCCGCCAGATCGCCTGCGAGCCCGCCGGCCCTGTCGCTGAAGAAGACCATCGTCATCGACCCCGGCCACGGCGGCCATGATCCCGGCGCGCATGGCGCCCGGGCCTGCGAGAAGGACCTGAACCTCGCCGCGGCCCTGGCGCTGAAGGCGCGGCTGGAGCGCACCGGGCGCTACAAGGTGGTGCTGACCCGCGACGCCGACGTCTATGTGCCGCTGGCCGACCGGGTGCGGATCGCCCAGCACGCCGGCGCCGACCTGTTCATCTCGCTGCACTCCGATTCCGGGCCGAGCCCCGACGTGCACGGCGCCAGCGTCTACACCCTGTCCGACAAGGCCTCCCTGCGGGCGACCCAGTTCGTCAGCCACGAGGACTGGTTCATGAAGGCCAGCCTGACCGGCGACCGCGGGGTGCGCGACATCCTGTTCGACCTTACCCAGCGGGCCACCAAGAACCGCTCCGCCGCCTTCGCCGAGCGGGTGGTCAGCCATATCGACGGCCGCGCGCCGCTGCTGCGCCGCAGCCACCGCGACGCCGGATTCGAGGTGCTGCTGGCGCCTGAGGTGCCCGCGGTGCTGCTGGAGATGGGCTTCGTCACCAATGCCCAGGACGAGGCCATGCTGGCCGATCCGGCCCAGCGCTTGCAGCTGATGAACGCGGTGGGCGATTCCATCGACGACTACTTCGCCGAGGCGACGCGGATTGCGACGCGCTGACGCGGCCTGAAGCACCGGCCGTTGGCGCCCGCGCCGACGCAGGCTAGACGAGACGGCAAGGGGAGGGCGTCTCCCCTGGAGGCCGGCTTAAGTTGAAACCCCCCGCCAGATGGGTCGTGGTCACCGGCGTCGCCGTGCTCAGCCTGATTGCCGTGGCGGGCTTCGCGATCGCCATCTGGGCGGCGTGGCTGCTGCACGACATGCCCGACGCCTCGGACCTGGCCGACTATCATCCGCCCACGGCGACGCGGGCCTACGCCTGGGACGGCACCCTGATCGGCGAGTTCTCCCGCGAGCGGCGGATATTCGTCCCCTACGACAACATCCCGCCCCGGCTGGCGCAGGCCTTCATGGCCGCGGAGGACCGTGAGTTCTTCCGCCACGGCGGCCTCGACTACACCGGCATCCTGCGGGCCGGCGCCAAGGACATCATCAACATCGCCCAGGGCCGCCGGCTGGAGAGCGGCTCGACCATCACCCAGCAGGTGGCCAAGAACATCCTGCTGACCAACGACGCCACCGTCGGCCGCAAGCTGAAGGAGGCGCTGATCGCCCGCCAGCTGGAGCGGACGCTCTCCAAGGAGCGGATCCTCGAGCTCTATCTGAACGAGATCTGGCTGGGCTACCGCTCCTATGGGGTGGGCGCCGCGGCCTACAACTATTTCGGCAAGTCGATCAGCGACCTCGACCTGGCCGAATGCGCCTACCTCGCCTCCCTGCCGAAGGGGCCCGACAACTACAGCCCGATCCGCCACCGCGGGGCCGCGATCGGACGCCGCAACTGGGTGCTCGACCAGATGGTCGATTCCGGCTGGGCGACCCGGGCCGAGGCCGAGGCCGCCAAGAAGGAGGACCTCAAGGTCCAACCCGAGCCGACGCGCTCGAAGTACCGCGACGCCGACTATTTCGTCGAGGAGGTGCGCCGCCGGGGCCTGGCGACCATGGGCGAGCGGCTGAACGAGGGCGGCTACTACATGCGCACCACCCTCGATGCGCGGCTGCAGAGCGCGGCGCGCACCGCCCTGATGGACGGGCTGGAGCGCTATGACCACCGCCACGGCTGGCGCGGCGCCTGGGGCCACGTGACCACGCTCACCGGCTGGGAAGACGTCGCCAAGAAATCGGCGCGGCCCGCCGAGCGCCGGACCTGGCGCGCCGCCGTGGTCACCGACGTGGGCGGCGGTGTCGCCCGCATCCGCACCGTCGAGGGCCAGGCCGGTTCGCTGGCGGCCGAGGACGTCAGTTGGGCGCGGGCCGGCAAGGGCATCGGCTCGGGCGACCTGGTCTGGGTGGCGCCGGCCGACACCGGCCCGGGCTTCCGGCTCAAGCAGATCCCGATCGTCAACGGCGCCATGGTGGCCATGGACCCGCAGTCCGGCCGCGTGCTGGCCATGGTGGGCGGCTATTCCTTCTCGCTTTCCAGCTTCAACCGCGCCACCCAGGCGCTGCGCCAGCCAGGCTCGGCGTTCAAGCCGATCGTCTACGCGACCGCGCTGGAAAGTGGCTACACGCCGGCCAGCGTGGTGCTCGACGCCCCGATCAGCCTGCCGGGCGCCAACGGGACGGTTTGGAGCCCCGAAAACTACGAGCACGACTACTTCGGGCCGCTGCAGCTGCGGCGCGGTCTGGAGCTGTCGCGCAACACCATGACGGTGCGGATCGCCCAGGGCGTCGGCATGACCAAGATCGCGGCCATGGCCGAGCGGCTGGGCGAGAGCGACCACATCGAAAAGGTGCTGGCCATGGCGCTGGGCGCGGGCGAGACGACGGTGTTCAGGCTCACCGGCGCCTACGCCTCCTTCGTCAACGGCGGGCGCAAGATCGAGCCGCACCTGATCGAGACGGTGCAGGACCGGGAGGGCAAGACCATCTTCCGGGCCGACGGGCGCGACTGCCCGCGCTGCAACGCCGGCTTCAACGGCGACGAGAGCCCGCGCATCCCCGACGCCGGCGCCCAGGTCATGGACCCGATCACCGCCTACCAGATCACCTCCATGCTGGAGGGCGTGATCCAGCGCGGCACGGCGACCTCGGCCTCGGTGATCGGCCGCCCGGTGGGCGGGAAGACCGGGACCACCAACGAGTTCCGCTCGGCCTGGTTCGTGGGCTTCTCGCCCAAGCTGGTGGTCGGGACATTCGTGGGCTTCGACGACAACCGCAGCCTCGGCGAAGGCGAGACCGGCGCGGTCGCCGCGGTGCCGATCTTCACCGAGTTCATGCAGGAGGCGCTGAAGGGCTATCCGCCGGACGACTTCCCGGCCCCGAAGAACGCCAAGTACGCCATGGTGCGCGGCATCCGCGAGGCCTTCCGGCCGGGCACCGAGCCCAAGGTCGCCGTGGCGCCGGAGGGGGTCAACCCGATCGGGCCGATCCCCTACAACCAGCTGCCGCTGCTACCGCAAGCGACGCCCCCTGCCACCGTCCCGGCGCCGAAGGCCAAGAAGCCGGACGAGACCACTGGATTGTATTAGCGGGGCCTAGGCCCTATCTGGGCTCCCCGTATTGGTTTGGAGCTTTCCATGAGAGCGGATGTCGAGGCCGCGAAGGCCGACATCGAGCAGTCGATCGAACTGCTCAGGAGGCGTCTTTGACTGGGAGCCCGCGCTCCGCAAGCTCGATGAGCTGAACGCCCGGGTCGAGGACCCGAGCCTCTGGGACGACGCCTCGGCCGCCCAGGCGCTGATGCGCGACCGCAACAGCCTGGCCGCCCGGGTCGAGGCGGTGCGCGCCCTGGAGCGCGAGCTGGCCGACGCCGTCGGCTACGCCGAAATGGCCGACGAGGAGGGCGACGAAACCTCCCTCGAGGAAGCCCGCGGCCAGCTGAAGGCCCTGAAAGACCGCGCCGCCCGCGCTGAGCTGGAGGCCCTGCTGTCCGGCGAGGCCGACGGCAACGACGCCTATGTGGAGATCAACTCCGGGGCCGGGGGCACCGAGTCCAACGACTGGGCCGGCATGCTGCTGCGCATGTATTCCCGCTGGGCCCAGGCCCACGGGATGAGCGTCGACCTGATCGAGGAGACCTCCGGCGAGCAGGCCGGGATCAAGTCGGTGACCCTGCAGGTCAAGGGCGAGAACGCCTATGGCTGGCTGAAGACCGAGGGCGGCGTGCACCGGCTGGTGCGCATCTCGCCGTACGACTCCAGCGCCAGGCGGCACACGTCCTTTGCGTCGGTCTGGGTCTATCCGGTGGTCGACGACACCATCGAGATCGAGATCAACCCGGCCGACGTGCGCACCGACACCTACCGCGCCTCGGGGGCCGGCGGTCAGCACATCAACAAGACCGATTCAGCCGTGCGCCTGACCCACATCCCCACCGGGATCGCGGTCGCCTGCCAGAACCAGCGCTCGCAGCACCAGAACCGCGATCAGGCCTGGAAGATGCTGAAGGCTCGGCTCTATGAGGTGGAGCTGGAGAAGCGCGAGGCGGCCCAGGCGGCGATCGAGGAGCAGAAGACCGACATCGGCTGGGGCCACCAGATCCGCAGCTACGTCCTGCAGCCCTACCAGATGGTCAAGGACCTCCGCACCGACGTCGAGACCTCCGACACCGGGGGCGTCCTCGACGGCGACCTCGACGCCTTCATGGGCGCCGCCCTGGCCCAGAAGGTCGGCGCCACGCGGGACGCGAAGGCGGAGTAGTTTCCCTCCCCCCTGGAGGGGAGGAAACTATTCGGCGGCGCTCACCACCTGTAGCGATGGCGGCGGGGGCTCCAGGCGCTGGCTGCGGCCGTTGAACCGGGCGCCGGCCTCGATGGACAGTTCGGCATGGGCGATGTCGCCCTCCACGTCGGCCGAGGCGTGCAACCGCACGGACCGCGCGGTGATCGTGCCGCGCACCTTGCCGCGGACCTCGACGACGTCGGCCTCGATGGTTCCCTCCACCGCCCCGCCTTCGCCGACCAGCAGGCGGTTGACCCGCGCATCGCCCTTCAGGCGGCCGTCGAGGTGCACCTCGCCGTCGCTGGCGAGCTCGCCGGTGAGGGTGACGTTCTCGGCGACCAGCGAGGCGGCCAGCGGCTTGCGCGCGGCCTCCGCGTCGGGGCGACCCACCGAATTAGCCGGCTTCGTGAACATAGGCGCCAGCCTTGAGATAGCGTTCCGGGTTCATCGGCCGGCCGTTCAGCCAGACCTCGTAGTGCAGATGGGTGCCGGTGGAGCGGCCCGTGGAGCCCATGCCGCCCAGCCGCTGGCCGACCGTCACATGCTCGCCGACATGCACCGCGATCACCGCCAGGTGGCCGTAGCGGGTCTTCAGGCCGCCGCCGTGGTCCACCTCGACCGTGTTGCCATAGCCCGAGCGCACGCCTGTGAAGGCCACGACGCCGGGGCCGGTGGCGGCCACCGGGCTCATCCGGTTGCCCGGGAAATCGAGGCCCGAGTGGAAGGCCGGCCGCCGGGTGAACGGGTCGATCCGCACGCCGTAGCTGGAGGATTCCTCCGGCTGGGCGGTGGGCCGGGCGAAGGGCAATTCCTTGGCCGCCTGGTCGAGCGAGCCGGCGTCGGAGATGTCGCCGGCCGCCCGCTGCACCCGTTCGGCGAAGTCCGGCTCGACGTCGAGCACGGCGGCCAACGCCCGGGGGTCCTTGGATTCGATCAGCGGCCCGCCCAGAGCGCCCGACTTCGAGGCGTAGTCCGAGGGCGTCAGGCCGGCCAGGCGGAAAGCCAGCCGCAACCGGTCGGCGCGGCTCTTGGCGAAGGTGTCGGCAGCTTCCAGCAGCTGGTCCTGGCTGTGCTGGACGCGCTCGATGCGCGCCGTTGGGCTGGCGTCGGCGGTCAGCTGCGGCTTCAGGGCCGGCGCCAGGGCGGCCACGGCCCCCGGCGCGCCCTTGATGTCGGTGAGCAGCATGGCCAGCGCCTCGTGGCGCTTCTCGATGGCCGCGGCCAGCTGGGCGGTCGTGCCGCCGGCCCCGCTGTTCAGCTGGGCGACGGCGGAGTTCAGCCGCGCCTGGCGGTCGGCGATCCAGCGCTCGTACTTGGCCTGGGTGCGGGCGACCTCGCGGTCGGCGGCGGTGGCCGACATGGCGTTGACCAGCATGGCGGCGGTGCAGACGCCCATCCACAGCGCCGCGGCGGCCACCCCGCCGGCCGTCAGCATCTGCGTCCGGGAACTGAAGACGTAGGCCTTCATCGCGCCGCCGGAGCGGACGTAGAGATGACGCTCCGGAAACAGATCCACGAGCGAGCGGCGCAACCGCGTCAGCCGTTGTCTCATTGTCTGCTTGCCCCGGCCCCCACGGTCGCCGGGATTTGCGAACAAAATCTGCGCAGACGCAAGACTGTTAACGCGCGCCCAATGTCACAGGGCGGCCTTCCGCACGATTTGCGGTCCGTTGCGGCCAAGCTCGGGTGATTCCTTGCGCACGGCTAGAGCGCATCCCGCCACAGTGGAATCGCTTTGGCGGTGAGGATGCGCGCCAGCAAGAGGGCGACGACCCCGTTCTTCCCAGTTGGCTTGCCTCAAGCCAACTGGGACAGGGTCTAGAGCGCTTTGACGGCGCCGAGCACCGCCTCGGCATGGCCGGGCACCTTCACCTTGCGCCACATCTTCCGCACCACGCCGTCCCTGATCAGGAAGGTGGAGCGGTCGATGCCCATGTATTTGCGGCCATAGAGGCTCTTCTCGACCCAGGAGCCGTAGCGCTCGACCATGGCCCCGGTCGGGTCCGAGCCCAGCCGAACGGCGAGGTCGTACTTGGCGGCGAACTTCTTGTGCGCGGCGACGCTGTCCTTGGAGACGCCCAGCACGGCGGCGCCCGCCTTGGCGAACTCGGCCGCCAGCTCGGTGAAGGCCTGCGCCTCCTTGGTGCAGCCGGTCGTGTCGTCCTTCGGATAGAAGTAGAGCACCAGGGTCTTGCCGGCGAAGTCGGCCAGCTTCACCGGCCCGTCGGGCGTCTCCAGCTCGAAGTCGGGCGCCTTGGCGCCTTCGGTCACGTCCGTCATCACCCCTCCTTTTCCCTCCCCTTCATGGGGAGGGGCGACTCGCCGAAAGGCGAGCGGGGTGGGGAAGTCACGTCCAAGCGCCGCGCCAGGTCGTGACTTCCCCACCCGTCTGGCGCTGCGCGCCATCCACCCTCCCCATGAAGGGGAGGGAAAATCAAACCGGCCTCACCAGGACAATCTTCTTCTTGCCGGCGGCGAGCTTGATCACGCCCTCGACCAGGTCGGCTGTGGTCACCGCGCGGTTGGCGTCGGTCTCGGCCTTGTCGTTGACCCGCAGGCCGCCGCCCTGCGCCAGCCGCCGCGCCTCGCCGCGCGAGCCCGTCAGGCCTGCGTCATGCGCCAAGGCCGCCAGCACGATGCCGGCTTCCAGGTCCGCGGCCTTCACCTCGACGGTCGGCAGGTCGTCGGAAAGCCGGCCCTGCTCGAAGGCGGCCTCGGCGGCGCGCGCCGCGGTCTCGGCGGCGTCCGCCCCGTGCAGCATGCGCGTGGTCTCGTCGGCCAGCCGCTTCTTGGCCGCGTTGATCTCGGCCCCCGGCAGGCTCTCCAGCCGCGCGATCTCGTCCAGCGGCAGGTCGGTGAAGAGGCGCAGGAAGCGGCCAACGTCGGCGTCCTCGGTGTTCCGCCAGAACTGCCAGTAGTCATAGGGGCTGCGCATGTCGGCGTTCAGCCAGACGGCGCCGGCCACCGTCTTGCCCATCTTCGCGCCGGAGGCGGTGGCGAGCAGCGGTGTGGTCAGGGCGAAGGCCGGCTTCTGGTCGACCCGGCGGATCAGCTCCACCCCGTTCAGGATGTTG
Organism: Phenylobacterium sp.; assembly: GCA_004799545.1. GTDB lineage: Bacteria > Pseudomonadota > Alphaproteobacteria > Caulobacterales > Caulobacteraceae > Phenylobacterium. The sequence goes on along the minus strand of SSMU01000017.1, from coordinate 21,552 downwards.
CCCCACTGGTCGGAGCCGCCCATCTGCAGGTTGCAGCCGTGGCGGCGCTCCAGCTCCAGGAAGTCCACCGCCTGCATCAGCATGTAGTTGAACTCGAGGAAGGTCAGCGGCTGCTCGCGGTCGAGCCGGAGCTTCACGCTGTCGAACGCCAGCATCCGGTTGATCGTGAAATGCACCCCGAACTCGCGCAGGAATTCGACGTAGCCCAGGGCGTCCAGCCAGTCGGCGTTGTCGACCATCACCGCATCGGTGGGCCCGTCGCCGAAGGTCAGGAACTTGGCGAACACGGTCTTCAGGCTGGCGATGTTGGCCTGGATCTGTTCGGTGGTGAGCAGCGGCCGCTGGGTGTCCTTGTCGGACGGATCGCCCACCTTGGTGGTGCCGCCGCCCATCACCACGATCGGCTTGCCGCCGGCCTGCTGCAGGCGCCGCAACATCATCACCTGGATCAGGCTGCCGACGTGCAGCGAGGCCGCGGTGGCGTCGAAGCCGATGTAGCCCACGAGCTTGCGCGCCGCGGCCGCCTCGTCCAGCTCGACCGGGTGGCTGATCGAGTGGATGTAGCCGCGCGCCTGCATGGCCTGCAGGAACTCGGACTTGAATGCGGCGTCGGACATCGCGGGCTCGAACAGGTTCCGGTGGCCGGCCTCTAGCACGGCCGGATCGCGTATTTCGAGTGTGGTCGGAAACATTTGGGCGGAACTCCTTCAGGTGAGGAGGCCGGCGCCCAGTCGTCTCGGGACCTTCGTCTCGGGATCATCTGCGCCGGCCGGGTTGGCAGGCGCGTGGGATCGGACGCCTGCAGCTAGGGCAGGCGGTAATAGCGGCGGGCGAGGGCGGCGCGTCCGATCATGGCGGGCTGGGTACGGCGCGCGGGCTTGGCCGTCAAGCCGGGGCTCAGCCGAGCGCCTGCCACATGGCCATCACCAGGCCCAGCGCGCGCATGTCGCCCGTGGTGGTCGGGGCCATGCGGTTCATCGCGTAGCCGAAGGTGGTGCGCGCATCCATGTCGATGATCGCCAGCGATCCGCCATAGCCGCCCCAGAACATGCTGTTCGGATGGGGCAGGGGCACCAGGCCGCCGGCCAGGCCGAAGCCCAGGCCGAACCGCTGCGGGAAGCCGAGGATCAGGTCCGGCCCTTCGATCTGCAGCTCGAGGGCCTTGCGGCAGCCGGCCTCGGACATGAACCGCTTGCCCTTGGCGACCCCGCCGTTGGCCAGGATCATGTGCGCCTCGGCGATCGAGCGGGCGTTGCCGGTCCCGCCGGCCGCCGGGATCTCCGCCCCGCGCCAGGCCCGCGTGCGCGTCTCGCCCACGTCGATGCCGGGATTGTGGGACATGTTGGCCTGCAGCTCGGTCTCCTCGCCGTCGCCGACCGCCTGGCCCGGCGGCGGCGGGATCAGTTCGGCCACCCGGCCGTCCTCCGAGGCCGGCAGGCCGATGTGGAAGTCGGCGCCCAATGGCTCGGCGATCTCCTCGCGGAACACCGTCCCCAGCGACTTGCCGGTGATCCGGCGGACCACCTCGCCGACCAGATAGCCCTGGGTCAGGGCGTGGTAGCCGGAGGCCGTTCCCGGCTCCCAATAGGGCGCCTGGGCGGCCAGCAGGCTGGTGGCCTTCTCCCAGTCGTAGAGGTCCTGCTTGGTGATCGGTTCCTTCCAGCCCGACAGGCCGGACGCGTGACTCATCAGGTGGCTGACTTTGACGCCCGCCTTGCCGTTCGCCGCGAACTCCGGCCAGTACTTCGCCACCGGCGCATCGAAGTCGAGCTCGCCGCGGTCGGCCAGCAGCAGGGCTGTCAGCGCCGTCATGGTCTTGGTGGTCGAATAGACGTTGACGATGGTGTCGCGCGTCCAGGGCCGGGTCTTCGCCGGATCGGCGTAGCCGCCCCACAGGTCGACCACCACCTCGCCGTCCTGCGTCGCGCAGAACGAGGCGCCCACGTCCGACCCGTTGGCCAGGTTGGCCTCGAACACGTCGCGGACCGCCGCGAACCGGCCTTCAGTGAATCCGTCGATCGTATCGCGAGCCATGGCGCTCCCCCTGTGTTGGGGCGAGCCTAGGGCGCCAGGCGCGAGGGCTCTAGTCCTTGGCGCGTTCCTGGTAGGAGCCGTCTTCGGTCAGCACGACGATCTTGGTGCCGACGGCGATATAGGGCGGCACCATGGTGCGCAGGCCGTTGGAGAGCACCGCCGGCTTGTAGGACGAGGACGCCGTCTGGCCCTTCACGGAAGGTTCGGTGTCGACCACCTCGAAGGTGGCGAGCCGCGGCAGGTCGATGGCGATCGGCACGTCGTCGTGCGTGGACAGGTTCACCGGCATCCCGTCCTGCAGATAGTAGTGCGCATCGCCGATCACGTCCGGCGAGGCGATCAGCTGGTCGTAGGTGTCCGGGTTCATGAAGTGGAACCCCTCACCGTCGCTGTAGAGGAAGGTGTACTGGCGGTCGTCGACCACCGCCCGCTCCACCGTCTCGGTGGTGCGGTAGCGCTCGGAGATCTTCACCCCGTCGGAGATGCGGCGCATGTCCAGCTGGGTGACCGGCGTACCCTTGCCGGGGTGGATGTTCTGGGCCTGCAGCACGACGTAGAGCTTGCCCTCCAGGTCAACGACATTGCCCTTGCGGAGCGAGCTGGCGGAGATTTTCAAACGGGTCTTCCTCAGGTGCTGGGCGGCCGCGCGCCGAGGCCTGCGCGATTCCGCTCATCAAATGGTCGGTCCGCCCCTATAGCGATCTTCCCTGAAATCTCCAGCCCTTCGCCTGTCGCACCCTTGGATGACTTGACGCCTTCCCCCTGGTGGACGCCGGAGCGGCACGCCGACCGGCGTCCGCTCCTGCTGGCCCGCAACCGGATCGCCGCGGCCGTGCGGCGCTGGTTCGAAGCGCAGGACTTCGTGGAGACGGCGGTGGCGGCGCTGGCCGTCTCGCCAGGCAACGAGGCCCACCTGCATGCCTTCGCCACCGAGGCGATCGGGCCGGGCGGTGAACACAGCCCGCTCTACCTGCACACCTCGCCGGAGTTCGCCGCCAAGAAGCTGCTGGCGGCCGGCGAAGAGCGGCTGTTCGAACTGGCCCGGGTCTGGCGCAACCGCGAGCGTGGCCCGCTGCACCATCCCGAGTTCACGATGCTGGAGTGGTACCGGGCCCGCGCGCCCTACGAGACCATTATGGACGACGGCCTGGCCTTGCTGCGGCTCGCCGCCGAGGCCGCGGGATCGAAGACCCTGAGTTTTCGCGGGCAAACCTTTGATCCGAATAATGAACCAGAGCACATGACCGTCGCCGAGGCGTTCGACCGCTACGCCGCCATCGACCTGCTGGCCACCGTCGCGACCGACGCGTCCACGGACCGAGACGCCCTTGCCGCCGCGGCGCAGGCGCAGGGGATCCGCGTCGCCGCCGACGACACCTGGTCCGACGTGTTCAGCCGCATCCTGGTGGAGAAGGTCGAGCCGCGGCTGGGCGCCGGCCGCATCACCATCCTCTACGAATACCCGGCGGCGGAGGCGGCCCTGGCCCAGCGCAAGGCCGCCGACCCGCGCGTCGCCGAGCGCTTCGAGCTCTATGCCTGCGGCGTCGAGCTGGCCAACTGCTTCGGCGAGCTCACCGACCCCGCCGAACAGCGCCGCCGGTTCGAGGCCGAGATGGCCGAGAAGGCCCGGGTCTACGGCGAGACCTATCCGATCGACGAGGACCTGCTGGCGGCCCTGGCGATCATGCCGCCCGCCAGCGGCGGCGCCCTCGGCTTCGACCGCCTGGTCATGCTGGCCACCGGCGCCCAGCGGATCGAACAGGTGCTCTGGTCGCCCGTCCCCGAGGTCAGCCGCTGACGGCCGCGCCCGGCGCCATCGCGGCGTCGTAGGCCGCCCACATCGGCGCGCAGTCCACCACCTCGCCCAGCGCCATGGCCCGGTCGATGGCCATCACCGTCAGCCCGGCCTCCAGGGATTCGAACGGCGTCACCGGGAAGGCGGCGCGGCCTTCCAGCGCCGCCAGCAGGTCCACGGCCATCGCCTGGTCGGCGCCGTTGTGGGCGTCGGCGGTGATGTTCCCGTACTCGATCCGCTCCGGCTTCTTCCGGTCCAGCACCCGGCGCACCATCAGCTTGTTGCGCACCAGGTCGGCGATCAGCGTCCCCTCGGTCCCGGCCACGTACCAGCGCCGCTCGGGCAGGGCGACGTGGCTGTTGGCGTGGAACGAGAGCCGCACGCCGCTGGCGTATTCGACGAGCGCGTTCTGGTGGTCGGTGACGTCCATGTCGGACTGGAAGGCGTCGTTGGCCGCCGCCCAGCCGGCGTCGCGCAGGGCGTAGGCGGTCTCGCCGTTGTCGTAGATGCGCGGCCGCTCGGCCCGCTCGGGCGTGAAGATCCGCCGCCCGCCGAAGCTCGCGGCGCGCGCGGCCCTGGCGCCTGCGATCCGGCCGAAGATATCGAAGTCGTGGCAGACCTTGTCGAGCAGGTAGGAGCCGCCCCATTCGGCCTTGCGCCGCCAGTTGCGGGCCAGGTAGCCGCCATGCTCCGGTGGCAGGTGCTCGGTGGCGTCGATGGAGACGATCTCGCCCAACTCGCCGCTATCCACCCGGGCGATCACCTCGCGGACGATCGGCAGGGAGCGCATCACCAGGCCGATATAGACCGGCGGCGTCCTGCCCGTGGCGAGCCGGCCGGCCAGCGCCAGGCTCTCCGCTTCGGTCCGCACGATCGGCTTCTCGGCGAAGATCGGGAAGCCGGCGTCCAGCGCCAGGCTCAGGTGCTCGAAATGCAGGTGGTTCGGCGCGCCCAGCATCACCAGGTCATAGGGCCCGGCGGCGAACAACTCGGCGGGCGAGGCCAGCGCGCGGCCCATCGCGACGCCGTGGTCCTCAAGGATCGGCGCGCCCACCGGCGCCGGATCGACATAGGCGGCGAGCTCCAGCGCCCAGCCCACCTCCTGCATGGCCGCCAGCACGTGGGCGATGCGCTGGCCCAGCCCGATCACCCCGATGCGGTATCGCCTCATGCGCTCACCTCAGCACGATCGTCCGCAGGCGCCCAGAGCTAGGCCGCCGCCGCGGCTTCCACGTCCGCGCGCCTGGCCGGACGCCACAGGCTGGCGATCGCCACATAGACGGCCACCCCCGCCACGGCGATGCCGGCTTCGGTCAGCAGCATGGCCGTTGAACCCTGCCGGGTCTGCACCCCGCCAATGATCACCGTGACCACCGAAACCGGCAGGTTGCAGAGGCTGCTCATCACCGAGGAGACCGTCGCCGCGCCCCGACCCGTGAGCTTTTCGAACAGCACCGCGCTGAGGGCGGCCCAGGCCACGCCCAACAGCACGGCGTTCAGCAGCACGAAGACCGCGAAGGCCGCCGGCGTGTGCGGACCCCAGGCCATCGCCGCCTCGCCCAGCGCGCAGCCGAGGGCGGCCAGCACATAGACCGGCCGCCGCGGAAAACGGTCGCAGAGATAGCCGCCCAGCAGGCAGCCGGGAAGATTGGCGACCCCGCTGGCGGCGCCCAGCATCAGCGCCACCAGGTCGGCCGAGGCGTGCCAGTCGCCGGCGACCGCCGACAGCAGGCCGGTGGCCGCGCCCAGCGAAGCCGGCATCAGCATGATCAGCGCGATGAGGACTCCGGCCCGGGTGCGCGCCAGCTCCCAGATGGCCCGGGTGAGATCGACAAGACGGGCGCCGAGCGCGACGCCGATGGTGCGCGGCGGCGGCGCCAGCATGAGAAACGGCAGGAAGCAGGCGGCGCAGATCGTGGCCAGGGTGAGGGCGGCGGGCGCCTGGCCGCCGGCATGCTCGGCGATCCACAGGCCGAGGCCGCCGCCCAGGCCGATCCCGCCCAGGTTGCCGCACTGTTGCCAGCCGGACACCGCGCCGCGCTGCTCCGGAGGCGTGGTCCGGGCCATGGCCGCGGTGACCGCCGAGCTGGCCATGGTGAAGGCCGCGCCCATGACCACGCCCGCGAGCGACAGGCCAGGCACGTTCGCCGAGGTGAGCGGGGCCACGGCGAAACCCGCCAGCAGCGCCGAGCCCACCGCCAGGCAGATGGCGCACCAGATGCGCGGCGACAGGCTGGCGTCGATCACCGGGCCGGCGACGAATTTCCAGGTCTGCGGCAGCAGGAAGAGGCCCACCACCGTGCCGATCGCCGCCACGCTGACGCCGTTCCGCGCCAGGAGGTAGCCCAGGGTGACCGTGACGAAGCCCTGCGCCAGACCCTGCGGCGCATAGAGCAGGGCATAGAGCGGCGGCGCCAATTCGCGGACGCCGACCGGGCCGTCCGCCCCAGACTCCTGCACCGACGCCATCACGCTGATCCCCCGCCCCGGGACGAGGCATACCCCAGCTTGCCCGGCTCGTGAAACGCCCGCCCGCGTTGCCCGCGCCGCGCGCATGGGCCATATGCGCGCCACCATGAACACCCACACCCTGCGCAGCGCCTCAGCGCTCGCCGACGCCGGCCTGATCGACGCCGCGGATCTCCCGGCCCTCGAGCGCGTCGCGGCGCAGTACGCCGTGGCGATCACCCCGGCCATGGCCGAGCTCTCGGCGCACCCCGGCGTCGCCCGCCAGTTCATCCCGACCGAGGCGGAGCTGGCTACCGCGCCCGAGGAATCCGCCGACCCGATCGGCGACGCCGCCCATTCGCCGGTCGAGGGCGTCGTCCACCGCTACGAGGACCGCGTGCTGCTGAAGGCCAACCACGCCTGCGCCGTCTACTGCCGGTTCTGCTTCCGCCGCGAGATGGTGGGGCCGGACGGACTGCGCCCACTGTCGCCGAAGCAACTCGACGCCGCCTTCGCCTACATCGCGGCCCATCCAGAGGTCTGGGAGGTGATCGTCACCGGCGGCGATCCCTTCATCCTCTCGCCACGCCGCATCGCCGACCTGATGCGTCGGCTGGATGGGGTTGGCCACGTCAAGGTCGTCCGCTTCCACACCCGCGTGCCCGCCGTAGCGCCGGAACGGATCACGCCGCAACTGGTCGCCGCGTTGAAGTCCTCGTCAAAGACTGTCTACGTCGCCCTGCACGCGGACCACCCGGCCGAGCTGACGCCCGCCGCCCGCGCCGCCTGCGCCCGGCTGGTGGACGCCGGCATCCCCCTGCTCGGCCAGACGGTGCTGCTGAAGGGGATCAACGACGACCCTGAGACCCTCACCGCCCTGATGCGCGCCCTCGTCGAGACCCGCATCAAACCCTACTACCTGCACCACGCCGACCTGGCCCCGGGGACGGGGCATTTCCGCACCACGATCGCCGAGGGCCAGGCGCTGATGAAGCAGGTCCGCGGCCGCGTTTCCGGCCTCTGCCAGCCGACCTACGTGCTCGACATCCCCGGCGGCCACGGCAAGGTCCCGGTGGGCCCGGCCTATGTCTCGGGCGGTCAGGTCGAGGACCCTGCGGGGACGCGCCACGCCTATCCGCCGCAGGCGTGACCCCACGTCAGGGTTGCGAACGGTTGTTTGAACCGGCAGGCTGACCTCTCGAACAAGGGGTACGTCATGGCCGACGAGGGCGCCGCCATCCATTCCGTCGAGGACGACCTGGGGTTCGATCCCGAGGCCCTGCGCGCCAAGTACCGGGCCGAGCGCGACAAGCGCCTGCGCGCCGACGCCAACGGCCAGTACGTCGAGATCGCCGGCCAGTTCGCCCACTATCTGGAGGACCCCTACGTCCCCGCCGGCTTCACCCGGGAGCCGCTGACCGACGAGGTCGAGGTGGCGGTGATCGGCGGCGGCTTCGGCGGCCTCTTGGTCGGCGCGCGGCTGCGCGAGGCCGGGATTTCCGACATCCGGATCATCGAGAAGGGCGGCGACTTCGGCGGCACCTGGTACTGGAACCGCTATCCCGGCGCGGCCTGCGACATCGAGAGCTACATCTACCTGCCGCTGCTCGAAGAGGTCGGCTACATGCCGGTGGAGAAGTACTCCCGGGCGCCGGAAATCCTTCGCCATTCGAGGGCCATCGCCGAGAAGTTCGACCTCTACCGGAATTCCTGCTTCCAGACCGAGGTGACGGCCCTGCGCTGGGACGAGGCCGCCGGCCGCTGGATCATCGAGACCAACCGCGGCGACGCCATGAAGGCCAAGTTCGTGGTCATGGCCAACGGTCCGCTCCATCGCCCGAAGTTGCCCGGCATTCCCGGCATCGAGAGCTTCAAGGGCCATTCCTTCCACACCAGCCGCTGGGACTACGACTACACCGGCGGCACATCCAACGGCGGCCTGACCGGTCTGAAGGACAAGGTGGTCGGCGTGATCGGCACCGGCGCCACCGCCGTGCAGTGCGTGCCGCACCTGGGGGAGGGGGCGAAGGAGCTGTTCGTCTTCCAGCGCACCCCGTCCTCCATCGACGTGCGCAACAACCGCCCGACCGACCCGAGCTGGGCCGAGGGCCTGGCCTCCGGCTGGCAGCAGCACCGGATGGACAACTTCAACATCCTGGTCTCCGGCGGCTTCGCCGAGGAGGACCTGGTGCAGGACGGCTGGACCGACATCATCGGCAACATCCTGCTGCTCGCCCGCAAGAAGATGGCGGCCGGCGAAACGGTCGATAATCCCGCCGCCCTGATGCAGCTCGCCGACTTCAAGAAGATGGAGCAGGTCCGCGCCCGGGTGGACGCCGTCGTGCAGGACCCGCAGACCGCCGAGGCGCTGAAGCCCTACTACAACCAGTTCTGCAAGCGGCCCTGCTTCCACGACGACTACCTGGCGGCGTTCAACCGGCCCAACGTCACCCTGGTCGACACCCATGGCCGCGGCGTCGAGCGGATCACCGAGAAGGGCGTCGTGGTCGACGGCCACGAATACCAGCTCGACTGCCTGATCTACGCCACCGGCTTCGAGGTCGGCACCGACTACACCCGCCGCTCCGGCTACCAGGTCTATGGCAAGGGCGGCCTGACGCTGTCGGAGAAGTGGGCGGGCGGGGTCTCGACCCTGCACGGCCTGCACAGCCGCGGCTTCCCCAACTGCTTCATCATCTCCAACAGCCAGTCGGGCTTCTCGGCCAACTTCCCGCACATGATCAACGAGCAGGCCAAGCACCTGGGCTACATCCTGGGCCGGGCCCACGCCGAGGGGATCGCCGCGGTGGAGGCCAGCCAGGAGGCCGAGGACGCCTGGGTGGAGACCATCGAGAAGCTGGCCCTGATGCGCCAGGCCTTCCTCGAGGACTGCACCCCCGGCTACTACAACAACGAAGGCGACGTCCGCGCGCTCGCCGCCCGCAACGGCTCCTATGGCGCGGGCCCGGTGGCCTTCGTGAAACTGCTGGAAGGTTGGCGGGAGGAGGGCAGCCTGCAAGGCCTCGAGCTCACCCGCGCCTGGCCGGCCAACACCTAGGCGCTGACACCTTCCCCCCCCTGCGGGAGAAGGTGTCAGCGCAGCTGACGGATGAGGGGTCTCGCCGACCTCACCGCCGGCGGCGCAGCCGCTATTTTTGAACCACGGACCCACACGGAAAACACGGACTCGCAGCTGGGCCGTCCGTGTCCTTCCGTGTTCGTCCGTGTCGTCCGTGTTCCTCGTCTTTTGGGGTCTTCGACCCTTCACCCGTACGGCAGCATCAGCCGGAACGTCGCCCCGCCGCCGTCGCGGGCCTGGTGCTCCAGCCGCCCGCCGTGGGCCAGGGCCACCTGCCGGGCCAGCGTCAGCCCGACCCCGGAGCCGCCGGCCTTGGTGGTGAAAAAGGGCACGAACACCGCGTCCGGGTCGCCGTCCGGCAGGCCCGGGCCGTTGTCCTCGACGATCAGCGCGATCTGGCCGTCCTCCAGCCGCGCGCCCAGCCGCACCGCCGCCCCCGGCCGCCCACGCACCGCCTCCAAGGCGTTCTTCAAGAGGTTGATCAGCGCCTGTTCCAGCAGCTCGGCGTCGGCCTCCAGCGCCAGCGGCCTGGGCGTCACCAGGCTCGCGTAGTCGACCCCGGCCTCGGCCATCATCGGGGCCATCAGCCGGTCGAGGCTGGCCACCAGCTCCGCCGCGCGGATCCTGGCGGGCTCCGCCTCCGGCAGGTCGGTCAGCCGGCGGTAGCGCTCGACGAAATGCATCAGGCCCGAGCTGCGCCGGGCGATCACCTCCACGTCCTCGGCGATCGCCGCGGTGTCGGCGCCCGGGCTGCGCAGCCGCCCGCCCAGGCTCTCCGACAGCGACAGGATGGGCGTCAGCGAGTTCATCATCTCGTGGGCCAGCACCCGCACCAGGTCCTGCCAGGCCTTCAGCTCCACGGCGTCGAGCTCGCCGGACACGCTCTGCAGGGAGACCAGGCTCAGCCGGCGGCCCTCGGCGCTGAAGCTGGCGGCGTGGGCCAGCATGGCCCGGCCGTCCGCCAGCCGGACGATCTCGCGCGCCCCCACCGGCAGGCCGCGCAGCCGCACCATGGTGGCCGGCGCGAAGGCCGTCACCGCGCTGAGCGGCCCGGGCGTGGCCCCCAGGCTCTGCCGCGCGGCGCGGTTGGCGCTGACGATCTGGCCCGCCTCGTCGAGCACCAGCAGGGAGGCCGCGACATTGTCGGTCAGCGCCTCCAGATGGTCGATCCGCCGTTGCCGCTCGGCCCGGGCGTTGGCCAGCCGGTCCAGCGCGCGCTTGATCGCCGCCGCCGCCTCTTGCAGGCCGGGTTGCGGCACGGGGCGCTCATAGCCCTCGGCGGTGAGGCCCTCGATGAACTGGGCCAGCATCCGGTCGGCGCTGGTCGCGCTGCGCATCAGGTCGAGGCCGACCAGCAGCAGCACCACGATCAACACCACGGCGGTCGCCCAGAGGCTGCGCTGGAGGGCCAGGAAAGCTCCGAAGGCCAGCGCGCCCATCATCGCGGCGCGCACGGTCGCGCCCAGCGCGAACCAGCCTGGGCCGCGAACTCCGGAGGTGATCCTAGAGGCCATGGCGCTCCATGCGGCGGTAGAGCGCCGGTCGCGTCAAGCCCAGGGCCTTGGCCGCGTGCGATATGTTGCCGTCGTTGACCGCCAGCGCCCGCTGGATGGTGCGCCGTTCCAGGTCGTCGAGGTTGAGCGCCGCGCCGGCCCGCCGTTCGGCGGTCATCTGGGCGGCGTTGCGCATGGCGGTCTCCAGCGCCTCGTTGCGCCAGGGCTTCAGCACGAAGTCGACGGCCCCGCGCTTCAGGGCCTCCACCGCCAGCGCCACCCCGCCAAAGGTGGTCATCAGCACCACCGAGAGCGCCGGGTCGGCCGCCTGCAGGCGGGCCAGGGTGTCCAACCCCTCGGCGCCGCTGCGTGCGCCGATCGCGAAGTTCATGTCCAGCAGCACGGCGTCGAAAGCCGCGGCGCGGGCCTCCAGCCCCTCGGGCGAGGCGGCGCCCTCCACGCTCACGCCCTCGCGCCGCAAGGTCGCCATCGCGGCCTTGAGCACGTCGGCGTCGTCGTCGACGACCAGGAAGGTGAGCGCCCCCGTCATGCCATAGACTCTACGTGGCGCCGGGGAAGGCGGCAAAAGCCAAGCGGCTCAAGGGCTTGCGGGTCATCCGGCGGGGACCGCCCAAGCATCACTGTCCGCAAACGGACACCTGCCGGCCGGCGGGTCCGGCGGAATCCAGACAAGCCATTGATCTGGCGGCATTTCTCGAAACGGCCAAGCCGCTGGATACTGATCCGGCATGACGCAGCTGATGGACAGACCCCTGTCCCGCCCCAAGTGGCGGAGCCCTCGAACCCTCATTGTGGCGGGGGTCCTAGGCGCCGTTGGCCTCGTCCTGCTTCTTGGGCTGGGCCTCGCCGCCGGCGCACGCACCTCCCTGCGGACGCCGGCGGCGAGCGTCACCATCGAGACCGCTCACCCGGGCGTGTTCCACGACTTCACGACGCTGCGGGCCAAGGTCGTGCCGCGCGACGTGGTCTATCTCGACAGCCTGGAGGGCGGCCAGGTGGCCCAGGTGCTGGCCCAGGCCGGCGACGTGGTCCAGGCGGGCCAGCCGCTGGTCCGCTTCCGCAACACCGAGCTGGAGCTGGAGGTCCTCGACCGCGAGGGCCGGCTCGCCGAATCCATCACCCAGCTGCAGGCCTATGAGAAACAGCTGGAGGACGCCCGGGTCGAGAACCAGAAGCAGGCGGCCCAGATCGACTACGACATCACCCGCCTGTCGCGCGACGCCCACCGCTACGACACCCTGATCGCCAAGGGCTACATCCCGCGCCAGCAGTACGAGGCGACGCACGACGAGCTGGACCACAACCGCCGCCTGCAGCCGCTACAGGCCTCGATGAACAGCGAGGAAGAAGCCCTGCGCCAGCGCCAGTTGCCGGAGATCAAGACCGAGCTGGCCAACCTGCAGGCCTCGCTCGGCGTCGCCCGCTCGAAGCTCGACAACCTCACCCTGCGCGCCCCCGTCGCCGGCGCGCTGACCGACATGCATCTGAACGTCGGCGAGATCAAAAACCGCGGCGAGCGCCTCGGCCAGATCGTGCCGGCCACCGGCTTCAAGATCGAGGCCCGGGTCGACGAATACTACCTGGACCGCGTCCACATCGGCCAGACCGGCGACGTCGACGTCGGCGGCCATCCGTTCGCCCTGCGGGTCACCCGCGTCGATCCGACGGTCAAGGACGCCACCTTCCTGGTCGAGCTCGCCTTCGAGGGCCCTAGCCCTAAGGACGTGCTGCCGGGCCAGCAGCTCGACGGCCGCCTGACCCTGGGCGGCGACCGCAACGCCCTGATCCTGCCGGCCGGCGCCTTCCTGGAGCGCAGTGGCGGCGACTGGGTCATGGTCGTCGACCGGGGCGGACACAGCGCCGAGAAGCGCCGCATCAAGATCGGCCGCCGCAGCGCCGAGCAGGTCGAAGTGCTCTCGGGTCTCGCGCCCGGCGAGCGGGTCATCACATCGGACTACACCGGCTTCGAGAAGATCGACCGGGTGGTCCTGACCAACTGAACGGAAAGAGGAGAGGGGCGATGCTCAGGTTAGAGGATATCTCCAAGGCTTACCGCACCACCGAGGTCGAGACCCTGGCGCTGAACGGCGTGTCGCTGCGCATCGACCCCGGCGAATTCGTCGCCGTCATGGGGCCGTCCGGCTGCGGGAAGTCGACCCTGCTCAACGTGCTGGGCCTGCTCGATAGCCCCTCCAGCGGCGTCTACGACTTCTTCGGCGAGGACGTCGCCAAATATCCCGAGGCCAAGCTCACCCGGCTGCGGCGCGAGCGCATCGGCTTCGTTTTCCAGAGCTTCAACCTGATCGACGACCTGTCGGTGGCGGAGAACGTCGAGGTGGCGCTGCTCTACCGCAGCGTCTCGGCCTCTGAGCGCAAGCGCCGCGTCGCCGAGGCCCTGGAGCGGGTCGGCATGGGCCACCGCGCGCGCCATCGGCCGCAGCAGCTGTCCGGCGGCCAGCAGCAGCGCGTCGCGGTCGCCCGCGCCCTGGTCTCCGAGCCGAAGCTGATCCTGGCCGACGAACCCACCGGCAACCTCGACACGGCCAACGGCGACGAGGTCATGCGCCTGCTCACCGAGGCCGCGGCCGCCGGCGTGACGGTGATCATGGTCACCCACTCCCTGGTCCACGCCGCCGTCGCCCAGCGCACCATCAAGCTGCTGGACGGCCGGGTGGTCTCCGAAACCCTACTGGCGGCCTAGGGGGCCTCGCCCGATGTTCCGCAACTACCTGGCCGCGGCGCTCCGCAACCTGGCCCGTAACCGGCTCTATGCGGCGGTGACCATCGCCGGCCTGGCGATCGGCTTCGCCGCGGCCATCCTGATCGGCCTCTACGTGCGTGACGAGCTGACCTACGACCGGTCCATCCCCGGCCATGACCGGGTGTTCCTGGTCACCGAGACCCTGGTGCTGACCAACTCCAAGCCCATCGAGTCGCAGGTCACGCCGCCGATGATGCTGCGCCAGCTGCAGGCGGAGTTCCCGGAAATCCAATACGCGGCCCGCCTGTCGCCGCCCGGATTCCCGGCCAACCTCCGCCACGGCGATTTCACCAGCTCCGAACAGACCATGTATTGGGCCGATCCCGACTTCTTCCGGGTCATGCCCCTGCCGACGGTGGCCGGCAGCCTGGCGGACGCCCTGGAGCCCTCGGACGGCGTGGTCCTGACCCGCAGCATGGCGCGGAAATATTTCGGCCAGGACGCCCCCTTGGGACAGATCCTGCAGATCGACGGCCAGCCCTTCCACGTCACCGCGGTGATCGAGGACCTGCCGTCCAACACCCACCTGACGGCGGAGATCTTCGCCTCCGCGCGCTCGCCGGCCAGCCAGATCGCCAAGTACGAGAGCATCGACGGCCCGCTCAACAACACGCTCGCCACCTATGTGCGCCTGCGGCCGGGCGCCGGGGTGGTGTCGATGGACGCGCGCACCGCGAGCTTCCTGGCGACCCGCCTGCCGATTCCCAATCTCGCCGAGCTGGGCTCTGTCCGCCGCACGCTGCATTTCGTCCCGCTCACCAAGATCCACCTCACCCCCTCCACCCAGGGCGCGTTCAAGCCCGCGGCCGATCCCGCCGTGATCGGCGCCATCGCCCTGGTCGGCGTGCTGATCGTGGTGGTGGCGGCGATCAACTTCGTGACCCTGATGACCGCCCGCGCCGCCCGCCGCGCCGTGGAGGTGGGGGTCCGCAAGGCCGCCGGCGCGAGCCGACGGGACCTGATCGTCCAGTTCATGGGCGAGGCCTTCCTCTACGTGCTCGCCGCCGCCGTGCTCGCCGTCTCGCTCGCCGAGCTCTTGATGCCGGCGGTCGACGCGCTGCTGCAGCGTAAGCTCGCCCTCAACTACCTGCACGATCCCATGCTGGCGCTGGCCATCGCCGGGGCCCTGCTGCTGACCGCGCTGCTGGCCGGCGCCTATCCGGCCTTCGTGCTCTCCGCCTTCCGCCCGTCGCTGGTGTTGAAGGGCGGGCCGGGCCAGTCGACCGGCGGCTCGGCGGTGCGCCAGGCCCTGGTGATCGGCCAGTTCGCCGTGCTGGTGGGCCTGGTGCTGGTCGCCGTCACCATCGCGCGCCAGACCCGTTACGCCCTGAACGAAGGCATGCGGCTGAACAAGGACCAGGTGCTGCTGGTGTTCGCCTCGCCCTGCGTCGAGCCGTTCCGCGACGAGGTGCGCAAGCTGCCCGGCGTGCGCTCGGCGGCCTGCGCCTCCTACGAGGCCCTGAACCTCGGCGACAACCGCGACGCCGTGCCGGTCCACGGCCAGAAGATCGACGTCTCGGTCGCGCCCGTGGACTTCGGTTTCCTGGAGACCTTCGGGATCAAGCCCATCGTCGGGCGGCTGTTCGACCGCGCGCGGCCCGCCGACGGCATGCTCGACAACCCCGCCGCCAACCCGCCGGTGATCCTCAACGAGAGCGCCGTGCGCAAGCTCGGCTTCGCCTCTCCGCAGGCCGCGCTCGGCCGCATCGTGACCTGGCACGGCATCTGGGACGACAGCCAGCGCAAGGCCACCTTCACGATCCCGCCGAACCGCCCGTCGGAGGTCATCGGCGTGGTGCCGGACTTCACCTTCGGCTCGGTCCGCCAGACCATCCTGCCGACCATGTACTCGATCGGCCGCAACCTGCCGCCCAACTCGATCGCCCTGGTGGTCAAGCTCGACGGAAGCCGCACCCCCGAGACCCTGGCCGCCATCGACGGGCTCTGGAAGCACTTCGGCGGCGGCAAGCCGATCCTGCGGGTGTTCGTCGACCGCTTCACCATGCGGCTCTACGTCGACACCATCATCCAGGGCGCCACGGTGGCCATCGCCGGGATCATCGCGCTCACCGTCGCCGCCCTCGGCCTGTTCGCGCTCAGCGCCTACACCACCGAGCGGCGGACCAAGGAGATCGGCGTCCGCAAGGCCATGGGCGCGAGCTCGGGGGACATCCTGAAGCTCTTGCTGTGGCAGTTCACCAAGCCGGTGATCTGGGCCAACCTGATCGCCTGGCCCGCCGCCTGGCTGATCCTGCGCTGGTGGCTTTCCAGCTTCGCCTACCACGTCGACGTCGCCCCCTGGACCTTCGCCGCGGCGGGGCTCGGCGCGCTCGCCATCGCCTGGGCCACCGTCTTCGTCCACGCGCTCAGCGTAGCCCGCGCCAAGCCCGTCACCGCCCTCCGCTACGAATAGCCGGAAGAGGAACCGCCCGATGTTCCGCAACTATCTCGCCGCGGCGCTCCGCAACCTGGTGCGCAACCGGCTCTACGCCGGGGTCACCATCTTCGGCCTGACCGTCGCCTTCGCCTCGGCGATCCTGATCGGCCTCTATCTCCGCCATGAGCTGACCTACGACCGGTTCATCCCCGGCCACGAGCGGGTGTTCCTGATCACCGAGACCTACGCCACCCGCGCGAAGCCGCCGTTCAAGCTCGACGACAGCTCGGCCACCCTGGCCGGGGAACTGAAGCTGGCGATCCCGCAGATCGAATACACGGCGCGGATCGCCAATGCGGGCTTTCCGCCGTCGATCCGGCATGGCGACGTCTCGACCAGCGAGCGCTACTTCAACTGGACCGATCCCGATTTCTTCAAGGTGATGCCGCTGCCGGTGGTGGCCGGCGATCCCGCGACCGCGCTGGAGGCGCCCGACGCCCTGGTGCTCAGCCGCTCGGCGGCGCGCAAGTACTTTGGCCGCGACGCGCCGATCGGCGGGCGCCTGCTGGTCGACGGCCAGGCCATGCGCGTGGCCGCGGTGATCGAGGACCTGCCCTCCAACAGCCACCTGACCGGCGAGGTGTTCGCCTCGTCCCTGGCGGCCAATTCCCTGCTGAGGCAGCTGGAGAAGGCGGGCTACAGCTCCAACTCCAACCTCACCTATGTGCGCCTGAAGCCCGGGGCTTCGACGGCCGTGGTGGACGCCGAGCTCGCGGCCTTCGTGCAGACGCGCATCGCGCCCTTCTATCGCCGGCTCAATCCGGACGAGCACTACACGGAATTCTCCATGCGGCTGAAGCCGCTCACCGCCATCCACATCGACCCCGCCGACGGCGGCGATCCGAAGCCCGGCGCCGACATCAAGGTGCTGGCCGGCATCGGCGTCATCGGCCTGCTGATCGTGCTGGTCGCGGCGATCAACTTCGTGACCCTGATGACCGCCCGCGCCGCGCGCCGCGCCGTGGAGGTGGGGGTGCGCAAGGCGCTGGGCGCCGAGCGCCGCGACCTCGTGGTGCAGTTCATGGGCGAGGCGCTGATCTACGTCGTCGTCGCCCTGGTGCTGGCGCTCTCGCTCTCGGAGATCCTGCTGCCGGCGGTCAACGCCGCCCTGCAACGCAAGATGACCTTCGACTACCTGTCCGACCCCGGCCTGATCGCCGCCCTGCTGGGCGTCGTGCTCGCCACCGGCCTGGTGGCCGGCGCCTATCCGGCCGTGGTGCTCTCCGCCTACAGCCCCGCCGCCGTGCTGAAGGGCGGTCCCGTCGCGTCCGGCGCGGGGGGAGGGCGGGTGCGCCAGGCGCTGGTGGTCGCCCAGTTCGCGGTGCTCGTCGTCCTGGTGCTCGCCGCCGCCACCATCTTCCGCCAGACCCGCTATGCGCTGCGCGGCGCCACCCACACCGACAAGGACGGCGTGGTCATGCTGTTCGCCTCGCCGTGCACCGACACCCTCCGCGACGCCGTCCGCGCCATCCCCGGCGTCCAGCGGGCCGCCTGCTCCTCTCCCGCGGCGGTCGAGCTCGCCCACAGCCAGAGCATGGTGCAGGCCAATGGCCGCAAGCAGATGCTGGCCTATTCCCCGGTCGATTTCGGCTTCTTCGAGGTCTATGGCGTGCGCCCGGTCGCCGGGCGGCTATTCAGCACCGACCGGCCCGGCGACGACGGCGCGCTGCTGAAGGACGCCGCGCCCCCCCTCGTGATCAACGAGACCGCGGTCCGAGCCCTGGGCTACCGCTCGCCGGACGCCGCCATCGGCAAGCCGGTCTTCTGGAGCTACGACCCCTCACTCAAGCTGGACCGCCCGGCGACGGAGGTCGCGCCCTATCGCACGTCGGATATCGTGGGCGTGGTGCCCGACATCTCGTTCGGCTCGGTCCGCCAGAAGGTGACGCCCACCTTCTACTACGTGGGTCCGAAGACCGGGATGATGGATTCCGTGGCCCTCAACATCAAGATCGACAAGTCCCGCATGGCCCAGACGCTGGCCGCCATCGACCGCCTGTGGCCCTCCATCGGCCGCGGCCAGCCGATCCAGCGCTACACGGCCGACCTGTTCCTGCTGCGGCTCTACCAGGACGACGTGATCCAGGGCGGCTTCATCGCGATCTGCGCGCTGATCGCCGTCACCATCGCCTGCCTGGGCCTGTTCGCGCTCTCCGCCTTCACCGCCGAGCGGCGCACCAAGGAGATCGGGGTGCGCAAGGCCATGGGCGCGAGCTCAGGGGACATCCTGAAGCTCTTGCTGTGGCAGTTCACCAAGCCGGTGATCTGGGCCAACCTGATCGCCTGGCCGGCCGCCTTCTTCCTCCTGCGCTGGTGGCTCTCGGCCTTCGCCTACCACGTCGACCTGGCGCCCTGGACCTTCGCCGCCGCCGGCCTCGGCGCCCTGGTCATCGCCTGGGCCACCGTCTTCATCCACGCCCTCAACGTCGCCCGCTCCAAGCCGGTCGGCGCCCTGCGGTACGAATAGGAGCCGGCGATGCTGAAGTCTCTCGTGATAGCCGCCGCCGCGCTGGCCCTCGGCGGCCTGGCCCAAGCGGCCGGCCCCCTATCGGACCCGGCGATCGGCGACTGGATGACCCCGGGCGGCAGCGCGAAGGTGCGCATCGCCGCCTGTCCGGCGAACCCGAGCCAGCTCTGCGGCGATATCGTCTGGCTGAAGCAGGGCCTCGATGCGACGGGCAAGCCGGTGCGCGATCACGCCAATCCGGACCCGGCGCTGCGCGCCCGGCCGCTGGTGGGGGCGCCGTTCATCACCGGCTTCACGCGCCAGGCCCCGGGGCGATGGGGCGACGGCCGCATCTACGATCCCGACAGCGGCAAGACCTATCGCTCGAAGATGCACATCGACAACGACGGGACCCTCAAGCTGGAGGGCTGTGTCCTGGTGTTCTGCCAGGCGCAGACCTGGACGCGCTCAGCCTCGTAGACTGACCCCAGGGCAGCGCGCCAAGATGCGCACCTACAGGCGGCAAGAGGAACCGAGCCATGTCCAAGGGCCTCTTCGGCGACCTCCTGGTCATCGACTGCGCGGGCTTCATCGCGGGACCGGCCGCGGCCACCGTGCTCAGCGACTTCGGCGCCCGGGTGATCAAGATCGAGCCCCCCGGCGTGGGCGACGCCTACCGCAACCTGTTCCGGCTGCGCGGCACGCCGGACGACCTCGACTACTTCTGGGCGATGGATTCCCGCAACAAGGAGAGCCTGGCCCTTGACCTCGGCCGTCCGGAGGGGCGTTCGGTGCTGGCCAAGCTGGTGACCCAGGCCGACGTCTTCATCACCAACCTGCCGTTCCCCTCGCGCCGGCGCCTGGGCGTCCGCGCCGAGGACCTGATGCCGCTCAATCCGCGGCTGATCTACGCCTCGCTGTCGCCCTACGGCGAACGGGGGCCGGAGGCCGACCGCACCGGCTTCGACGCCACCGCCTGGTGGGCGAGGTCGGGCCTGATGGACATGGTGCGGTCCGACGCCGAGGCCGAGCCCGCCCTCTCCATGCCCGGCATGGGCGACCACCCGACCGCCATGGCGGTCTATGGGGCCATCGTCACCGCCCTCTACAAGCGCCAGCTCACCGGCGAAGGCGCTGAGGTCACCACTTCGCTCCTGGCCAACGGCCTGTGGGCCAATTCCTGCCAGGTGCAGGGCGCGCTCTGCGGCTATGAGCTGATGGGCCGGCCGCCGCGCGGGGCCCGCGGCGCGCTCAACGAGATGTACCGCGCCGCCGACGACCGCTATTTCATCGTCTCCAGCACCAATCCGGCGCGCGACTGGCCGCTGCTCGCCCGCGCCATGGGCCGCGCCGACTGGCTCACCGACCCGCTGTTCGCCACGCCGGAAGCCCGCCTCCTCAACGGCCCGACCCTGGTCGCGGGCTTCGACGCCTTGTTCGCGCAGCAGCCCTTCGCCCACTGGGCGAAGATCCTGCACGACGGCGACGTCACCTTCGGCATCGTCGGCCAGATCTACGACCACCTCGGCGACGAACAGATCGAAGCCAACGGCCTGTTCCCCGAGATCGAGGGCGGCGACGGCCTCCGCACCGTCGACAGCCCCTTCCACATCACCGGCGAGGCCAAGCTCCCGCCCCGCATGGCGCCGGGGATCGGGGAGCACACCGAGGCGCTGTTGCGGGAGTTCGGGTGTACCGCGGCGGAGGTGGAGGCGGTGACGGCGGGGTAGGGGCGAGCGCAGTCGGCCATCTCGCCAAATGCGAAGGGAAGCCCTCAGGCTTCCCTTCTTCAGATGATCGAACCTGGACGCGCTTTACTCAACTCGGCTCAAGCTTTTCTTCTCGGCTTTTGCGGCGGCGTTGATCACCGTGGTGGGCTTGCGCACCCAAGCTTCGTGGGTGATCGCCCGCATCGAAGCCGGATCGATGATCCCGATCGAATCCCAGGTGAACATCGCGTAGCCGAGCGCCTTCTTGTCGACGCCTGCCGGGACCTTGCCGCCCAACTGGCTCGCCAGCCATTCGTTCGGGCCGTAGCCGCAGAGGCTGGTGCAGTGGTCCTCATTGGGATCCGGGTGGAACCCATGCGCGAACCAACCCGACCTGCCCCCATTGCCCTGCCAGACCGGGTCGAGCTGGGCGGCTGCAACGCCAAGCTTGACGGGGCCCGAGGACGAGATGGCGCTCTTCAGCGTCGGATCGTCGGCCCAATCGACCGTGAAATCGGGACCGTCGTCGTAGACGTGCGCGTTTTGCGGAAATCCGTCCTTCGTCATCAGGGTGAGCACGTTGGGAAGCAGGGCGCCGTTCAGCACATTGTGCTTCCTGGCCCAGGCGATCGCATTGTCGCGCGTGATGAAGATCTCGGGGTTGTGACACGCCTTGGCGAACGCCTCTTCGGCGGTGACGCAATCGCCGTATCCGGGCACGCCCGGGGAGCCCACATTGCCCCAATCCGAGAGCTGCGCGGGTTTCAGGAGGAATTGCGCCGGCGAAGGGGCCGCCACGTGGGGCGCCGCGGCGGCTAGGACATTGCGCGGGGATGGCTGGGCGCCGCGGAACAGAACGGCGCCTTCGCGCGAACCAGTATTCTCAGACATGATCGTCATCTCCTGGATTCTAGGTTGGCATCAGTCTTCCGAATCCTCACTCGAACTGGACGTCTCCCCGTCATCGGCGCCCTGATCAGACGGCGTCTTCGGATCGTCTGGGACGAACTTCGGCGCCCGATCGAGCGCGTCTTTCGGCGTGGGAATCGCACCCCTCATCGGGATGCCCGGGGATGCACGGACCTTGTCTTTGGGGCTCATCTCGCGGCCTTCTCGCGCCAAACGGGGCGGGCAAAGAAACCGCGTCCAACCCAGGATTACCTGTGACCGGCGTCACAACCCCGTCACGCCTCGGCGGTCGGTGATGGTCGCCCAGTTCGACCAACTGTTCGCGCAGCAGCCCTTCGCCCACTGGGCGAAGATCCTGCACGACGGCGACGTCACCTTCGGCATCGTCGGCCAGATCTACGACCACCTCGGCGACGAACA
>SSMU01000016.1 GCA_004799545.1 Phenylobacterium sp. | reverse complement strand
GGTCCGAAGGACCGGAGGGGGTTTCCTCAACAGCCTCCCAGCCGAACCTTCTGAGCGGAAACCCCCTCAGTCCCTCCGGGACAGCTCCCCCTGTGGGGGAGCAACTGCCCCGCCGCTCCTCCGCCTGACCCACCGGGCCCTACCGCCAGCCGTAGTTGAAGCTCAGCGAGATCCGCTCGGACTTGGCGGCGTTGGCGGGCACCTCGTGGCGCAGCCAGCTCTCCCACATGAAGACCGTGCCCGCCGCCGGCGTCAGGTAGACGAAGCTCTGCGTCGCTTCGGGCGCGTCGGCGCGCCGGGGTGGGGCGGCCATCATCATCGGCAGGCGCGGATCCTCGAGCTTCAGGGCCGAGGCGCCAGGCGGGGTGCGGACGTAGACCGTGCCGGAGATCACGCTGTGCGGATGGATGTGGCCGGAGTGGGCGGCGCCGGGCTTCAGGACATTGACCCACAGGCTGTCGAGCTTCAGCCGCCCTGCGCCCAGGTCGAACGCCAGGTCCGCGGCGAAGGCCTTGGCATGGACGTCCAGCCGACGCTTCAGCTCGCCGAACACGCTGGCCCGCTGCGGCAGGTCGTTCAGCGAGGCGTAGGAGGTATAGCCGCCATAGCCGTGGGCTTTCGACCAGGCGCGGCCGGCCTCATCCTCCTCCGCCAGCATCCGGCAGGCGGCTTCCAATTCGTCGTTGAAATTTTCGAAACTCCGGTTTGTGCTAAGCGACGCTTCATAAATCGGAGTCGCGAATAGGGGACGCAGCGCCATGGGCTCGGCGCTATCCGGCCCGTGATCAATTGTCAAAGCTACGGCTCGGCTGGCGCTTGCGGCCAAGCTCCGGTAGATCATTATTTCAAGAGACAGCTCCGTTCGCATAAGGCGGAGGTACGGGGGGATTTCAAATGATGAGGATTGCGGCGGCCCTGATTGCGGCGGGTCTGATGATCGGCGGCCAGGCCCAGGCGGCCCCGGCCAAGGCCAAGCCCGCGGCGACGCGCACCATGAAGGCGGTGGCCTACAAGGCGCCCCGTGGACCGGACCGGGTCCATCCTGATCTCAACGGCGTCTGGCAGGTGATGAACACCGCCGGCTGGAACATCGAGCCCCACGCGGCCAGCGCCGCCCTGCAGCTGCGCGCCGGTCCCTACGGCCCGGTGCCGGCCAAGGAGGTCGTGGCCCTGGGCGCCGTGGGCGCCGTGCCGGCCGGCCTCGGCGTGGTCGAGGGTGGGACCATCCCCTACACCGCCGATGGGCTGAAGACCCGCGACGCCAACCATGCCGACTGGATCCACAAGGATCCGGAGATCAAGTGCTACCTGCCGGGCGTCCCGCGCGCCAACTACATGCAGCTGCCCTTCCAGATCTTCCAGTCCGAGAAGCAGATGCTGTTCGCCTACGAATATGCGGGCGCGGTGCGGAACATCATGTTCACCGATCCCGGCCCGGCGCCGGTCGATTCCTGGATGGGCCAGTCGGTGGCCCACTGGGAGGGCGACAGTCTGGTGGTGGTGGTCACCGGCCAGAACGACTCGACCTGGTTCGACCGGGCCGGCAACTTCCACACCGCCGACATGAAGGTCGTGGAGCGCTATACGCCGACCGGCCCGAACATCCTGCGCTACGAGGCGGAGATCACCGATCCGGCCACCTTCTCGCGGCCGTGGAAGATGAGCATGAACCTCTATCGCCACGTGGGCGACGACGCGCGGCTCAACCAGTTCAAGTGCGTGGAGTTCGTCGAGGAGCTCATGTACGGGAACCTGCGCAAGGAACCCCTGAAGTGATCGGCCGGATGTACCTGACCCGCCGGGTCATGTACGATTACGGCTGTCTTGCGGGCCATTTCGCCCGCGCCGGCGTCCGCTCGGACGCGGATACGGAAGTGAAGACATCAGCATCCGGCGCTGGAGGCGCACTATGAATTCCCGTGGTCTATTCGTTTCTACCCTGATCGGCGCCGGCCTGCTGGCCGCCGCGACCCTCGGCGTCGGCCAGGCCTCGGCCCACCACGCCTTCTCCGCCGAATTCGATGGCAAGGCGCCCGTGCTGCTGCGCGGCAAGGTCACCAAGGTCGAGTGGATCAATCCGCACGCCTGGGTGCACCTGAACGCCGTCGGCCCCGATGGCCAGGAGCGCGAGTGGATGGTGGAGGGCGGCACGCCCAACACCCTGCTGCGCGCCGGCATCGACCGGAACACCCTCAAGGTCGGCACCGAGATCATCGTCCGCGGCTACCAGTCGAAGGACAGGTCCTGCACCCCGGTCTGCAAGGCGAACGGTCGCGACGTGACGTTCCCCGACGGCCGCAAGGTGTTCATGGGCTCGTCCGGCACCGGCGCGCCGAAGGACGGCTCCGACCCGACCGAGAAGTAAGCTCCAGCCGCAAGGCTCGGAAGGGGGGCCTCCGGGCTCCCCTTTTTGCTTCAGCGGCCAGTTTTCTTCTGTGTTGGGGCGGCGGGAGAACGCCTTGCTGACCTACCTCTGGATCGCGATCGGCGGGGCGATGGGCAGCATGGCCCGCTACGCCTGCGGCGACCTTGCGGCGCGGGCCTGGGGCGAGGCCTTTCCGTGGGGCACCCTGCTGATCAACATCCTGGGCTCCTTCGTGATCGGCGTCTTCGCGACCTTGACCGGCCCGGACGGCCGCTGGCTGGTGCCGCTCGATGCGCGGCTGTTCGTGACGGTGGGGCTTTGCGGCGGCTACACGACCTTCTCGAGCTTCAGCCTGCAGACGCTGAACCTCATCCGCAACGGCGACGGGGTTGCGGCGGTGGGCAATGTGGTCGGATCGGTCGTGCTCTGCCTGCTCGGCGTCTGGGCCGGCTACGCCTTGGCCGTGCAGATCATCCATCGGGCGGCGTGAGGCCGGCCGGAGCGGCGGACCGCGGCGCCTGTAACGCCCCGGAACGTCGGCGTAACCGTAAGCAACTTGATCGCCCCTCGCCAAAGGCGGTCATCTGCGGCCCACCCGCATCGATGGGTCGAACAAAGGGGAAGCTTCGTTGATCGGTCATTTCCTGACCTGGTTGCAGAACACGCTCGGAAAGGGACACGGCGACACCGCCCAGTCCTGGAGCGAGGCCTTGCTGGGCTCGCTCAACTTCTGGGGCCTGCTCGAGGGCACCCACCTGCTGGCGCTGATGCTGTTCGCCGGCACCATCTTCGTCGTCGACCTGCGGCTCTTGGGCGTCACCTTCCGGCGCACGCCGGTCTCGGTGGTCAGCGACCGGGTGCTGCCGCTGACGGTGGTGGGCTTCCTGCTGCTGCTCGCCACCGGGCTCGGGTTGTTCTTCGCCAAGCCGCTGTTTTATTATCATAATCTGTGGTTTCGGGCGAAGATGATCTTCCTCGTCCTGGCGATGCTCAACATCGCCGTCTTCCACACCCGCGTGCAGCACAACCAGGCCGCCTGGGACACCGCGCCGAAGCCGCCGGGGCCGGCGCGCCTCTCGGCGGTGCTCTCGCTGGTCTCCTGGATCCTGGTGATCGCGATGGGCAGGTTCATCCCCTACGACTGGTTCGAATGCGGCAAGCCCGTGCCGCACTGGGCCAACGTCCTGCAGGACTGCAAGGCCTCGGAGAAGGGCGCCTACGAGAAGTCGGTGACCACCGCTAATCCGACGACCGCCAAACCCGGGGGCCAGGCGTCATGAAGCTCACCTTCGAAGTCTTCTTCCCGGCGCTTCGGCCGTGGGTCGTGAACCTGGTCAACGTCTGGCCGGCCTACATCATCAAGCCGCAGTTCGCGACCTGGGAGGTGCTGCACATCCTCTCCCTGGTGCTGCTGGGCGGGACCGCCATCCTGATGAACCTGCGGCTGATCGGCGCCGGGATCACCGAGGAGCCCCCCTCGGAGATCTACCGCAACCTGCGGCGCTGGCAGGACGCCGGCGTGATCGGCATCGTGGTCACCGGCATACTGATCGGCATGGCCAACGCCGAGCGGCTCTACGACTCCACCGCCTTCGTGGTGAAGATGATCGCCCTCGTCTCCGGCATCATCCTGACCTATGGCGCCAGCCGGCCGGTGGCCCGCGCCGAGGGCGCGGTCTCGGGCTCGGCCAAGCTGTGGTTCGCGGTGGGCGCGATCCTGTGGCTGGTGGGCCTGGCGGTGTTCGCCACCGGGGCTCTGGTCAACGTCGGCGTCTACCACATCATCACCGCGGCGGCCCTGGTGGTGCTGATCGCCACCCAGGGACGGCTCCGGTGGATCTACCTCGCGGGCCTGCTGCTGCTGATCGGGGCCCAGGAGGGGGTCACCCACCTGATGTACCAGCCGGACGACATCGCCCACCTGGACCCGGTCAACAAGGTGTTCACCTGGCTGTTCAGCCTGTGGATCGTGGGCCTGGGCCTGGCGCAGCTGTTCCGCGCCGGCCGTGGCCCGGAGGGCGGGCCGCTCACCAAGCTGATCGGCTATGCGACGATCCTGGTCTGGATCACCGGGGCGGCCGCCGGCCGCTGGATCGCCTTCGCCTAGCGGCCGTCAGGTCGCGGGCGCTCTAGGCCGTCGGATTGCCGGCGGCTTCCTGCACCTGGATCAGCGAGCGCCACATCTCGTCGGAGACCTTGATCACCCCGAGGTTGGCGCTGAACTGGGTCTTGGCGCTGATCTGCGAGACGGCCTCCTGGGCCGGGTCGACACTGGCGTCGGTGTTCATATTGGCCGTCCGCACCGCGGACACCTGGAAGGCGTTGGACGCGGCCATCAGGCCCGCACGGGCGATGTTCAGCGGATCCATCGGACTCCTCGCTTTCGGGCGGGAGACTAGCCGCTCAGGCTTAAGGCTTGGCGAGCAAGATGGGTGAACAGTCGTAAAGCATAGAAAGCCCGCGCGGCCGGCGTTACCTTAGGGCCCCCGGGGGATGAACTTAGGAGACGCGCCATGAAGGCCACCATCGCCCTCGCCGCTGCGGCCGCCTTGCTGGGCGGCGCGGCCATCGCCCAGCCGCAAGGCCCCCGCCAGACCACCGTCTGCCTCGACGTCGCCGGACATCAGCGGCCGGTCACCTGCCGCATCGGCGAGGCCAGCCGGATCGCTCAGCGGGAAGACATCTGCCAGTGCCTGGCGGGCGGCCAGCCGATCACCATCGCGGTCTGCCCCTCCGGCGTGCGGCCGCCGGGGGAGAGCGCCGCCTATGAGCGAGGGCGCTACGCCGCCGTACAGGGCGGCAGCCTGATCGGCGCCAACTGGCGCGGCGCGCCGATCTGCGTCGCCACGCGGAGTCTGGCCGGCGGCTAGAACTACTTGCCGAGCGCGGCGTAGACCAGCTTCTGGAACACCGGCAGGGCGGCCCGGCCCCCCAGCCTCTGGCCGGTGGCGAGCTCCGCCGCCGCGCCGGGATTGAGCGGCATGGAGTTCTGGATCAGGTAGATCAGCACCATGTCCTCGGCGGGGTCGGCCTGCCACCAGGTGCCGAAGGCGCCCGGCCAGCCGAAGCTGCCCTCCGAGCCCGCGCCCATCCAGGCCTGCTTCTCCGGATCGGTGATCACCGACAGGCCGAGGCCGAAGCCCTGGCCCATCCAGAACGGGATGCCCATGAACGGGATCGCCCGCTGGGCGTCGCTCAGCCGGTTCCTGGTCATCATGGCCACGGTCTCGGCCTTCACCAGCCGCACGCCGTCCAGCTCGCCGCCGTTCAGCATCATGCGGGCGAACTTCAGATAGTCGTCGGCCGTCGAGATCAGGCCCCCGCCGCCGCCCTCGAAGGGCGGCGGGCGGTCGGTGAGCGGCAGGGAGGCGTCCTCCAGCGGTCCACCCTCCGGCGGCGCCCGATAGAGCTTGGCCAAGCGGTCCCGCTTCTCCGGCGGACACCAGAAGAAGGTGTCGTCCATGCCGAGCGGGCCGAAGATCCGGTCGCGCAGCACCTCGCCCAGTGGCTTGTCTTCGATGCGCGCCACCAGGAAGCCCAGCACATCGGTGGCGTGGCTGTAGTGGAACTGTTGGCCCGGCGGATAGGAGAGCGGCAGGGTTCCCAGCGCCGTCAGCCATGCGTCGGGCGTGAGCGCGTTGACCAGCGGCGAGCTCAGCCGCGCCTCATAGGCGTGGGCGATCGGGCCGATCGAGGTGAAGCCGTAGGCCAGGCCCGCGCGGTGGGTCATCAGGTCCTCGACCGTGATGTCGCGCGGTGAGGGATAGGTCTCGTCGAGCGGCCCCTGCGCATCCTTCAGCACCTGCAGGTCGGCGAGCTCGGGCAGCCATTTGGTGACCGGGTCCTCCAGGCGCAGCTTGCCCTCCTCGACCAGCATCATCGCCGCGATCGAGGTGACCGGCTTGGTCATCGAGGCGATGCGGAACAGGGTGTCGCGGGTCATCGGCTTGCCGGCCGCGATGTCGCGCTGGCCGAGCACATTGACCTGGGCGATCTCGCCCTTGCGCCAGACCAGGGTCACGAAGCCCGACAGGTCGCCGGAGTCCACGACCGCCTGCAGCGCCGGCGGGATCAGCGCCAAGCCTTCGGCGGAGAGGCCGCCCGTTCCCTGATCGCCGTACATCGCCGCATCCTCCCGCGCCGGTTATCGGCGTTCACCCGACAATTGGGCAGGGTGACGGAAGGGCCGTCAAGCGGCGCCTACTGCTGGGTGGGCGCCTCGTAGGTAGCCATCATCTCGCCCTTGGCGATGGTGTGGCCCTTGAGCGCGTTGAGCAGTTCGATGAGCGGCGTGTCCGGCCCCATCTCCAGGAAGTCGTCCAGGGCGAAGATCTGGAAGTAGTAGTGGTGCAGCCCGTGACCGGCCGGCGGCCGCGGCCCGAAATAGCCGTAGTCGCCCATGTCGTTCTTACCCTGGACGGCGGCCTGTGGGGTCACCAGGAAATCGATCTTGGGGAGCCCCGCCTCGAGATGGGTGACGCCGCCCTCGATGTTCCAGATCATCCAGTGGATGAAGGGATGCTCCTGCGGCGCGTCCGGGTCCTCGACGACGATCGCCCAGGCCTTCACGTCGGGCACATTGGTCCAGCGCAGCGGCGGCGAGAGGTTCTCGTGGTAGCCCGAATATGGGTCGGCGAGCCGGCCGTCGGGCGCCTGGGCCGTGGTGGTCAGGACGATCCCGGTGGGCAGGATCGGATCGACCTTCATGATGGTGATGGCTTCACCAGAGTGTTCGGGACCGTGCGTGGGCATGACGCGTCTCCTTCTGGATTCCCCCCGAAGACCTAACCCATCGCCGGGCGGCAGAGTTTCGCGGGGGCTCCGCACTGGATTGAACGGGCCGCCCATCGTGCGTATATCGCCCCCGGCGCCAGGGGCGGCGGTTGGAGACATCATGCTCGTCACCCTGATGAAGGCCAAGCTGCACCGCGCCACGGTCACCCAGGCAGACCTCGACTACGAGGGCTCGATCGCCATCGACCGCGACCTGCTGGACGCCTCCGGCATCCTGCCGCACGAGCAGGTGGACGTGCTCAACATCACCACCGGAGCCCGCTTCACCACCTACGCCATCGAAGCGCCGCGCGGCTCCAGGGTGATCGGGGTCAACGGCGCCGCGGCACGCCTGGTCCAGAAGGGCGACAAGGTCATCGTGGTCACCTACGGCATGCTGCCGGCCGAGGAGGCCCGCAACTACGCCCCTACCGTCGTCCTGCTGGGCGACGGCAACGAGATCAAGCAGGCCGCGTGATGCGCGCCGCGGCCGCGCTGGCGCTCATCGCCCTCGGCCTCGCCGCATGTTCGCCCGGCGCGCCCAAGGGCGTCGACAAAGAGAAGCTGGACGCCGCGGTCTCCGACGCCATCGGCGATCCCAACACCTGCATGATGATCGCCGAGCAGGCGAGCGGGCGGGTGGTCTACCGCTACAACACCGCCACCACCTGCGACCGCCAGCTGCCCGCCTGCCAGGGCGCGGCGCAGTGGAAGCTCAAGGACCTGCTGGCCGCCACGGTGAAGGACGGCCAGCCGCGCACGCTCAGCTGCAACACCACCGCCGACGCCTCGCGAGGCGTGAGCTGGGTTTCCGGTCCCATAGCCGGCAAGCCCCTGGTCTACGCCGCGGTCATGGAGGGCGCCCGAACCTTCCCCGGCCGGATGATGGCCGATCGCCTGGAGCCGCGCCTGAAGGACGTCGGCCTCTAGGCGCCTCGGCGCGCTTCCGGCCCAAAGCCGCCCATGCTAACCGCCGAAGGTTCGCGCTGCGGGGCCCGTAGCTCAATGGTTAGAGCCGGCCGCTCATAACGGTCTGGTTGCAGGTTCAAGTCCTGCCGGGCCCACCAGCGCGCGTTCGTGGACGTCCATGACCGTCGTGACGCCCGGCGGCTCTGTGCGCGAGCAGGCGGTTGGTAGGCCGCCGATCAGTGGATTCCCGCGTCGGGATCGAGCGGCAGCAGCCCCAGGTCGACGATGGATTGGCCGCCGTCGGCCACCAGCACCGCGCCGGTGACGAAAGAGGCCATGGGCGAGGCGAGGAAGGTGATGCAATTGGCGAGCTCGACCGGTTCGGACATCCGGCCGAGCGGCGACCAACGGGTCAGGAGCCGTTTCGCATCGTCCCTCGAGATGCCGTGAATGCGCGACAGGGCGTCCAGGGCGCCCTGGATCATCGGGGTGTCCACCCAGCCGGGACAGACGGTGTTGACCCGGATGTTGTGCTTGCCGAAGTCCTTGGCGAGGGATCGCGACAGGCCCAGCATGCCGGCCTTCGAGGCGCTGTAGGCCACGCTGGACGCCGCCGCGGTCAGGCCGCCCACCGATGATACATTGACGATGGCGCCGCCGCCGCGCGCCCTGAGCTCGGGAAGGGCGCGTCGGCAGACGTTCAGGGCGCCGGTGAGATTGACGTCGAGCACCTGGCGCCAGTCCTCGGGCGAGATCTGCTCGGCATTTCCGCGGTGGGCGATGCCAGCGCTGTTGACGACGATGTCGAGGCCACCGAGCTCCTGGACCAACGTCGTGATCGCAGCATCGACGGCGTCGGGGTCGCTGACGTCGCAGGTGAGGGGCAGGGCGCCGCAATCGGCGGCGAGCGTTTCGAGCACCGCGGCGCGCCGGCCGGCGACGCCGACCTTGGCGCCGAGCCCAATGAACTGGCGCACGACGGCGTCGCCGATCCCGGAGCCGCCGCCGGTGACGAAGGCGACCTTGCCGGTGAGGTCGATCATTCGCCGACCCGCAGGATGATCTCTCCCAACTGGTCATAGAGGGCGAGGAGCGTGTCGCCGGCGCCGAAGGGGATCGCCTTCACGAAGGAGCCGGACAGGATCACGTCGCCGGGCTGCATGCTGACCCCGAACTCGTGCAGCTTGTTGGCCAGCCAGACGACGGCGTTGATCGGATTGCCCATGACCGCCGAGGCGGACCCGCTCTCCATGACCTGGCCATTGATCGACAGGGACGCGCTGAGCCGACGCACATCGACGTCGGTGAGCCTAACCGGGTTTCCACCCAGTACGACGAAGCCGCAGGTCGCGGCGTCGGAGATGCTGTCGACCAGCAGGTTGTTCCCGCGGCCCTTGTAGCGGGAGTCGACGATCTCCAGGGCCGGCAGGATGAAGTCCGTGGCGCGGATGACGTCCGCGGCGTTGACGGACGGACCCTTCAGTTCCCGGCCCATGACGAAGGCCAACTCGACCTCCACCAGCGGCCGGTTCATGGCGCTGCGCGAAACCGCCTCGCCTTCGAGGGCGAACCAGTTGTCGAAGATGAAGCCGTAGTCCGGCTCGTTCGCCCCGGTCAGGTCCCGCATCGCCTTGGAGGTGAGGCCGATCTTGTGGCCCTTGACCGTCCGGCCGTTGGCGAGCTTGAGATCGCGCACCGCGAGGCTGACGCGATAGGCGTCGGCGATGTCGGCCTCGGGAAAGCGGATGGAGATCGGCTCCGCCCATTCGCGGGTCTGTTCCGCCTGCCACAGGGTCTCGGCGGCCTGCTGGATCTGTTGGTCGGTGAGCATAGGGGTCTCAGTCCGCTACGAAGGCGATGAACGATGCGGTCACCACCTTGGCCTCGCCCACGTGGGTGTGGCGCGACGGCCGGGAGGCTTCGTCCGGGAATTTCTCGATCCAGAAGGGGTCCAGCGCGTCGCGCTCCACGGGCGGCGTCCAGAACTCCATCTTGGCCACATGGCGCCAGTCCGCGCCGGCCTCGCGCAACATCAGCCCCACGTGGTGGAAGATGTTGGCGTACTGGGCGGTCACGGTCTCGGGGACCACCCGGGTTCCCGGGTCGAAGGGGGCGATCACGCTGGAGACCACGAGCGGCCCGATCCGGGTGGCCACCGGAATGGCGGTGAGATGGCTCAAACTGTCGATCGCGATGCTTTTCCGGGCGCTCATGCTTGCGCCTCCCCGGCCGTTCCCGCCTTCGCGGCCTTCCACGCCTCGAATTCCGGCAGCCGTTCCTTCGCCAGGGGGAAGAGGTCCAGGGTCGGCTGACCGGCCGCGACCTTCTCAAGGGCGAAGGCCTCCTTCTCTTCCTGGATGAGGGAGTCCCGGACGACCTCCTCGAGGAGGGCCGCGGGGATCACCACGGTGCCTTCCCCGTCGCCGACGATCACGTCGCCAGGCACGACGAAC
Organism: Phenylobacterium sp.; assembly: GCA_004799545.1. Classification (GTDB taxonomy): domain Bacteria; phylum Pseudomonadota; class Alphaproteobacteria; order Caulobacterales; family Caulobacteraceae; genus Phenylobacterium. The sequence goes on along the minus strand of SSMU01000016.1, from coordinate 94,155 downwards.
ACGCCTGCGCAGGTCACCGGATCATCCGCTGAAAACGGCATGTGGTGGCGGCCGAACGTGGCTGCATGGGAGGCCTGGTGATAGGCGGGGACGCCGATGTCGGCGATCGCCGGGGTGTCGCGCAGGGCCCCGTCGGTTACGATCCCGGCGCCGCCGAGGGCGAGCAGGCGCGTCGCGAAGATGTCGCCGATGGTGCCGGCATCCGGCACGCCGCGCGCCTCGATCACCAGCACGTCGCCCGACTCGATGCTTTCCACGACGCGCTTCTGGGCGTTGATCCCGCCGGCGTACTTCGGCTGCAGGTCTTCCCGCAGGGCCACGTATCGGAGCGTCCGCGCCCGACCCACCATCCGCCTGTCCGGGTGCAAGGGCTTCAGCCCGCTCATGAAGGTGCTGCGGATGCCGCGCATCTGCAATTGATGCGTGAGCGTGGCCGTCGAGATGGTGTTCAAGGCGGCGATCAAGCGGTCGCTCAACACGCTCGGGATCCCTGCATTTGCGGTCATGAGTGGCGCTAATTCCCTGGCTTTAGGCGGAGACTGGGGCCCAGAAATCCGGGCTTAGGAGGGGGGCGGAGTCGGCGAGGAGCGCCCGCGCGCCCTCCGCCAGCGAGACTCGCGCTCGAACGGCTCGCATGCACTATACCCCCCACTCTTATGAGCCCAGTCATTTTTGGCCGGACCTGTTTTCCAGGCCGATCAGGCACCTCAGCGGCGCACCTATCAAATCACAAAAAATGAGTGACTCAATTCGTTTTCTTGACGATTGCCTCAGACGGAGGAATGCTGACGATAAGCGCGATCCGTTTTCCGCTTTGCGGGTAGACGGTTAGCCGAGGGCGGGACGCGATCTGGTTCCGGGTCGGGAGGCGACGGACGGGTCGCTGGGCGAACCGCCACCGTCCCATGGCCGCTTCGACGAGCGGATGCGGCCTGCAGCTTCCGGATAGTGTGCGGTTCGCAGTGTAGATCGGCAGCCGTTCATCGTGCCCAGCAATTCCAAGCTGCGCGCGATGTTACGCGCCGGTGTCGCAAGGACTAACTTACATATTCGTCGCGCCGATGTTTCGCATCCGAACTATCTATTTCTCCAATGACTCGCCCGATCCTAGTCTTTCTTCGGGAGATTAGGGTTCGCAGCGCAGCCACCGCCTACGGGCGCTGATCCCCAGCAAGATCAGGGCCCTCCGTGGGTCGACGAGGAACTGCGCGAGAGTCGCAGGCCAAGGGGGAAACATGTCCAGGACGGGATTGAAGGCCCTATGCTGTGGGGCGGCGGTCGCCCTGATGTCCGGCGCGGCGGCTCGAGCCGCTGAGAGCGCGGCGAGCAAACCGACCCAACTCGAAGAGGTCGTGGTCACCGCGGAAAGAACCGAGACCAACCTTCAACAGACGCCGATCGCCGTCACGGCGCTGTCGGGCGAAGTGCTGCGGGACCGTAGTGTCGCCTCGCTGCTCGACATCACAAGCTTTGTGCCGAGCCTGTCGATCGGCAGTCGTTCGGGCACCTCGACCGCCAACGGGGGCGTGTCGATCCGCGGTATGGGCGTCGATGCGACGGCCTCCTCAGCCGCCGTGGGCATCTACGTTGATGAGGTCTACCTGCCCTCGGGACCTGGCGACCTTCTCGGTCTCTTCGATGTAGATCGGGTCGAGGTGCTGCGCGGCCCGCAGGGAACCCTCTTCGGCCGCAACACGATCGCCGGGGCGATCCAGTACGTCACCGCAAAGCCGACGGACCATTTCGGCGGATATGTGGACGCGATCGGCGGAGACTATTCGCGGGCCGACTTCCAGGGCGCGCTCAATGTCCCGCTCGGCGACAGTTTGGCGGTTCGGATCTCAGGAGCCTCGACCAGCCGTAGCGGGTTCGTCCGGGACGTCCTCAACGGCGTGGATCGCGGCGCGGACCTGACTCGCGAGGCGCGGTTGCAGGCGCGCTGGACGCCGACGGACCGCCTGACCGTCGACCTCAAGGGGGAGATCATCCACGAGCGCACGAATGGTCGCGCGGTGACCGTCTCGGGTGTGAACCCCAACGCGCAGTTCGTGGGCCTGGCGGAGCTCTTCGGGGAAACGCGTCCCCTGGACAGCCGCTACATTTCCACCGGCAAGTACAGCTTCGCGGGCTTCAACGCGCCCGACTATCTCCGCTTCAACTATTCGGAAGCCCAGGCGACCATCAACTATAAGCTCACCGACGACATCGACCTCAAATCGATCACCGCCTACTCATCGTCCCGAAGCCGGATAGCTCAGGATTTCGACAATACCCCCCTGTCCATCCTGGCCGCGGCCCCAGCGCGGATCAATCTGCGGGTCTTTACCCAGGAGGTCCAACTCGCGAGCCGGTCCCCGGCGGGGCATCTCCACTGGACCGTCGGCGCCTATTTCTACGACAGCAGGGAAACCGAGGATCCCGGTCAGGCCATCATCCTCGGCTTTGGCCCGGCGATGTTCCCTTATGGGAACCCGGCCAACAACAGCACCTCGGAGGCCGTCTACGGGCAAGCAACCTACGACCTGACCGACCGCCTGTCGGCCACCGCCGGGTTGCGCTATTCGCACGAGAAGAACACGTCCTTCCTGCTGGGTGCGGCGACGCAGAATTCCGCGACCTTCAGCAACACCTCGCCGCACCTGGGCCTCGACTTCAAGGCGGACGACGACGTGCTGCTCTACGTCAAGGCGTCAGAGGGTTTCCGGGCGGGCGGCATCACGCCCAACGCAGCTCTGCCCGGCGGCGCGCTCGCCTTCGCGCCGGAGACGGCGTGGACCTACGAGGCCGGCGCGCGGATGGAGTTCCTGGATCACCGGTTGCGCGTCAATCCGACCGTCTTCTTCACGGACTGGAAGAACATCCAGTTCAACGTGCTCATCCCCACGCCCACGACGGTGGTCGCCGCGACGAACAACGCCGGCGACGCGCACATCAAGGGCTTTGAACTTGAGAGCCAGTTCGCAGCGACGGATCGGCTGCTCCTGACCGGGTCGATGTCGCTGCTCGATGGCCACTATACCCGCGTCGACAACCTGATCCGGTTCGTCTACCCGTTCGGCTTCCTGGCGACCTTCCCCAATCCGGCCACGGGCCAGGTCCTGCCGGGCTCGACGTTGATCCTTCCGAACCTCGCGCTCGACACCCCGCTGCAACGCGCGCCGAAATCCAAGTTCTCGGTTGGCGCGCGCTACAGCTACCCCCTGGCGGGCGACGCGAAACTCGTTGGCAGCCTGGACTATTCCTGGACGGCCAAGCAGAACAGCGCCGTCACCATCGCCGACGCGGTTGTTATGCCGGCGTACGGCCTGCTGAACGCCCGGCTGGAGTATGACGCGCCTGGCGGCCGCTGGAGCGCGGCGGCGTTCGGGACAAACCTGACGAACGAATACTACCTGATCGGCGGCGTGGACTTCGCCGGCGGCTACACCGTCGGCACCAAGGAGCTGGATGTCGGCCGGCCCCGAGAATGGGGAGTCGAACTGCGCGCCCGCTTCTAGGACGCGAGCCGCGCCTCGGACACGCCGCAGGCGAACGGGGCGAGGCAGTCCTTCACGAGGCTCCGGAGCCATACATGCTCCTCCGTGTCCTGTAGGACCGGCGCCCAGAACATCCCGGTGTCGAACTCCGTTTCCTCGTCGCTGAGTTCCAGTGTGGCGAGCGGCAGAAGCTGACTCAATCGGTCGACGATCGAGGCCGGAGCTCGCGCCACGGTCGGGGAGCGCGCAGCCAGCAGCACGGCGTCGGTGAACTGGCTGGTGGTGATCTGCGGCGCCCAGTCCAGACTGGGGAGGCCCGTCATGAGCTTCTTCTCGCGCTTCGAGGACGTGAAGCGGGTGTCGTAGTTGAGGCTGGGAAAGGCCATCAGGTCCGCCGAGGTAATTCGCTCGCAGGCCAGCAACGGATGGTCCTGGGAGACTGCGGCGACGACGCGGTCGCGGAACAGCTGCTCGTACCTCAGGTCGGGCCAGAAGCCGAAACTCCCGCAGACCGCCAGGTCGATCGTCGACTCCTCCATCCAGGTCGGCAAGTCGGCCGGAACGTCGACGAACCTGATGCGGATTCCCGGCGCCTGCTCCCCAAGCCGCGCCAGGAGCGCCCCGCTGAGCAGGAACACGAGGTAGTCCGGCGCCGCGACAACGAAGCTGAGCTCCGCCGTCGCCGGGTCAAAGCTCTCATGCTGAAACAGCCGCTCGATGTCGCCGCAGATCTGGTCAAGCGGCTTGCGCATCCGTTCCGCCCGCGGCGTCAGGCGCATGGAGCGACCGACCCGCACGAGGAGCGGGTCGTTAAGGACTTCGCGCAGGCGCGCCAAGGCGCCGCTCATGGCGGGTTGCGAAAGGCCCACCTGGTCCGCGGCCCTGGCGACACTCTCCTCGCGGAGCAGAGCTTGCAGGATCGGGATCAGGTTGAGGTTTATCGAGCGGACCGACACCACGCGCCTCCCCGTTTTCATTTGAGGCTTACATCAGCCGAAGCGATGCGCAAGTTCGCATATATCGATTTTTCGGATCGTTCGCCGGGAGATACTGTCCCGGTAACAAACGAAGAAGAAATGGGAGAGAAGGGTGCCGCGTCTCTTGCACATCCAGTCGAGCCCCAACCTGGGCAACTCGATCACGCGCGCCTTGTCGGACAAGTTCGTCCGGACCTGGACGAGCAACCACGCCAACGTTGATGTCGATGTGCTCGACCTCGCGGTCGATCCCCTCCCGCACTTCGGGCCGGAGATCCTGCAGGCGGGCGCGTGCGCCCCGGAGGATCGGACGCCCGAGATGCGCAGCGCCATCGCGCTTTCGGATCGTCTCATCGATCAGCTTGAGGCGGCGGACATCATCGTCATCGCCGCGCCGATGATCAACTTCACGATCTGCACCCAGTTGAAGGCCTGGTTCGACTACGTGACCATCGTCGGGCGCACCTTCCAGTATTCCGCCCCCGGCGTCGCCAAGGGCCTGCTCTTCGGCAAGAAGGTCTTCGTGATCGAGGCCCGCGGCGGTGACTACACGGACCTTCCGTTCAGCGCCTTCGACTTCCAGGAACCGCTGCTGCGCATGCTGCTGATGTTCCTCGGCCTCTTCGACGTGTCCTTCGTTCGCGCCGAGGGCGTGCGCCAGCGGGTCGACGAGGCGCCGGACATCATCCGCAATGCCGAAGCGGTTGTCGCCCGACTGGCCGCCTAGGTCCTCGGAGGCGGACATGGACGCTCAGGCGAAGACATTTCCGACGCCGATCGTGCGCGAGAGCCTGTCGGACCGCATCCGGCCGCACCTGGCGGCGATCGCCAAGCGCGCGGCGGCGACAGAAGCCGCTCGGACCGTCCCGGCCGAGAACATCGAGTTGATCCGCCAGGCGGGGTTCGTGCGCGCCCTGCTGCCGGCGGCTCTGGGCGGGGACGAGCGGGACCTCTGGGACTACTGCGACGGTGTCAGGACCCTGGCAAGCGCCTGTCCCTCGACGGGATGGGTCACCGGCGTGCTCAACGTTCACCAGGCCGCATTGCCCCACTACGACGTCTCTGTTCAGAAAGAGATTCTGGCCACCGGCCCCGATACGATCATCTGCTCGTCGGGGTCGCCCGCCATCAAGGCGAAGCTCGCGGACGGTGGGATCATCGTTTCGGGCAAGGGGCGTTGGTCGAGCGGCTGTGATCATGCCGAGTGGGCCGTGGTCGGGGTGAAGGTCCCGGACACCAGCGACTCCCAATATCCGCAGCGGAACTATCGCGACCACCTGTTCATGGCGCACCGCAGCGAATACGTCATCGATGACACCTGGTACTCGACGGGGATGCGGGGCAGCGGGTCCAAGGACCTGGTGTTCAAGGACCTCTTCGTGCCCTTCCGCCGCATGGAGCGGATGGACGCGGTGATGTTCAACTACAGCCACGGCGCCGGCACCGTCGACAGCTGGATCAGCCGCGTGCCGTTCCCGCTGCTGTTCGGCGTGTTCCTGCCCGCCATCGCGCTCGGCTGCGCGGACGGCATGGTCCGTGAGTTCACCACCCGCCAACGCTCGCGCAAGAACGCCTATACCGGCGCCCAGGGCATCCTGAATCCCGCCGGCTACATGCGGCTGGCCGAGTCGGTCCATGAGCTGGAATCGCTCTCGGTCTACTATCGGCATCTGCTTGAGGTCATGCAGCGGCATGGGGAGCAGGGCGAGCGCCTGACCGAGGCCAAGTTCCTCGAGATGCAAACCAAGTTCCCCTTCATCACCACCCGGGCGGGTCAGGTCCTTGACCGTCTGTTCCTGGGGGCCGGCTCAAGCGCGATCGCCGACTTCAATCCCATGCAGCGGTTCTGGCGGGACGGTCATACGGCGCGGCTCCATACCGGCTCCGACTACGACCAGAGCCTGCAGCACCACGGGCGCAGCCTGCTGGGCCTGGCGCCGACACCTGACCTCTAGGGCGCGAACTTCGCGATCTTCATTGCGGCGGACTCGGCTGTCCGATCCCGGCGGAACCACGGGGTGTTGAAGCCGGGGCGGAATACGTCGACATTGCGATGACACCTGTGGGGCGCCGGTTGTCCGGCCGCCGGGCTCCTGTGACGCCTTCGCATTGGTCCTGAGGACCTAGGCCCGACAACAACGCTGCGTGCGTTGCGATCTCGATCGGGCGCCAGATTCCAGCGCCTTTTTCATCCGGGCGGCTAGGCGGCGGGTGCTGGGGCGATGAGCTTGCGGGCCTGGTTGACCGCGCCGCGTCCCGCCAGGATGAAGTTGAAGTCCCCGACCAGGGTGATGAACCGAAACCCCAACTCGGCCATGCGGCCGGCAAAAGCCGGGGAGGCGGTGTGGATCCCGGCGACCAGGCCGTGGCGCGCGCAGGCCGCGACGATGGCTGCGTAGGCCTCCAGCATATGGGGCTCGTCCTTGTCGAACCCCTGCGAGCCGCCCAGGGCGAGCGACAGGTCGGAAGGCCCAATGTAGAGGCCGTCGAGCCCCAGCGTCGCGGCGATCTCATCGACCCGCTGCAGGGCCTCCCCCGTCTCTATCATCGCGAACTTGAGCACCTGGTCGTTGGCGACGCCCCCATAGTCGAAGCCCGCGTAGATCATCGCCCGCGTGGCGCCGGAGCTGCGGATGCCAAGCGGCGGATAGCGGCAGGCGGCGACAAAGCTCGCCGCCTCCTCGGGAGAGTTCACCAAGGGGCAAATGAGCCCCATCGCGCCGCCGTCCAGCGCATGACCGATCAGGGTCGCGTCATTCGCCGCGAGCCGCACCATCGGGGTGAGGGGTGTGGTCGAGATGGCCTGCAGCATGGCGATCATCTCGGGCTGGCCGATGATCCCATGCTGCATGTCGACGGTCAGGGAGTCCCAGCCGAGCGACGCCATCACCTCGGCGAGGAAGCCGCCCGGGATCACGGACCAGCCGTTGAGGACAATGCGTCCCTGAGCTAGCAGCTCCCGTACCTGGATGGCCCGCATGTCGCCTGTCCCAAATTGAGCGCAGCCATTTTTCCGCGCGGAGATCGAATAGGTCGCTGTTCAATCCACAAGAGGGTTGAAACGCTTGCGCACCGTAGCTCAGATAAAATGAGTGATTCAATTTTTTATTTGACGGGCGTGGCCGAAGGCGGGATTGTCATGGTCAGGAACAGCCTGGGCCTGAGAGGAATATCGTGGCTGCGGCATCGATCGGTAGGCGTGAGCAGAACAAGCTCGAAAAGCGCGGCCGCATCGTCGCGGCTGCTCGGGCCCTGTTCACCTACAAGGGGTTCGAGGAGACGACATCCCAGGAAATCGCCGATGCGGCCGGGGTCGCCGTCGGGACGATCTTCACCTACGCGAGGACCAAGGACGACCTGCTGATCCTGGTGTTTCACGACGAGATGCTGGCCGTTGTGGAGCGCGCCTATGCGTCGGCGCGCAAGTCGGATGGAATCCAGGTTCAGGTCGTCGCCTTCTTCGACACGATGGTCGCCTACCACGAGCAGGACCTTCCGCTCGCCCACGCCTTGATGCGCCAGTTGGGCTTCGTCAGCAGCGCCGATCAGCGCGCGCTCATTGGTGAGCTCATGACGAGTGTCCTTGGGAAGCTCGCGCAGCTTGTTGATGGGGCGAAGGCGGACGGGCAGGTCGGCGCGGCCGTTCCATTGATGACCGCCGCCCGCAGCCTCTTCGCCATCTACTACTTCCACCTCGGCTCAATGCTGAGCGGATACATCGATCGTACGCAGTTCGACCGCGCGCTGAGGAGCGGCATTGGGCTGCTCCTCACTGGCTTGGAATGACCACCGCCAGGGGCGCGGCCTGAAATTTTCAACATCGAGACGGCGGTCACGCCGCTGGGAGGAGAACTATGCCTGCTAGAACAGGGCGCCAGTTTCTTGATGGCCTGAAAGAGCCGCGCGACATCTACGTGGGGAACGAGAAGGTGACCGACGTCGCCTCGCACCCGGCGTTTCGCGGCGCGGCCGAGGAACTGGCCGCCGTCTTCGACCTGCAGCACGCTGAGGCGGACCGCTGCCTTGTGCCCGACCCCGAGACCGGCGAGCCGATCAATGCCAGCCACCTGATCCCGCGCTCGCGCGACGACCTGTTCAAGCGCCATGCGGCTCTGGAGGTCTGCGCCGAGCACAGCGTCGGCCTGATGGGCCGCACGCCCGACTACATGAACGTCACCTTCGCGGGCTTCGCGGCGCGGCCCGACGAGTGGTCGCTGGGGGGCAACGAGCAGGGCGCGGAAAATCTCATCGCCTTCCAGAAGGCGCTTCGCCGGGACGACCTCTCGCTCACCCACACCATCATCCATCCGACGGTCGACAAGGCTCAGGGTGATGTGCCGAAGCCCGGCAACGACGTGGCGCTGCACAAGGTGGGCGAGACCGAGCACGGGATCATTGTCCGGGGCTCGCGCATCCTGGCGACCCTCTCCCCCTTCGCCGACGAGATGGCGGTCTACCCCGCGTTCCCGCTGGGGGAGGGCGCGGACGCCTACGCGCTCTCGTTCAGCATTCCGATGACCACGCCGGGGATGAAGATCCTCTGCCGCGACAGCTTCTCGCAGCCGAAGCACGCCTACGACCATCCGCTGTCCGGGCGCTTCGACGAGCAGGACGCCTTCGTGATCTTCGACGACGTCGAGGTGCCGAAGGACCGGCTGTTCATCGACGCCAACCTCACCACCTACAACTCGGTCATGCGGACCTCATGGTCGCCCAACATCATGCAGCAGACCATGATCCGGGCGCAGACCAAGCTGGAGTTCGCCTGGGGCATCGCGAACCGGATGCTGAAGTGCATCAACGGCAAGCAGCCGGCCGCGCAGGAGATGCTCGGCGAGATCTGGGCCTTCTCCGAGTTCGCCAGGTCGGCGATCTACACCGCGGAAATGCAGGCCAGGGAGTACCCGGGCGGCGTGTGGTTCCCGGACGTCCGCCCGCTCCATGCATTGCGGGCCACCCTGCCCTACTGGTTCCCGCGGGTGAACGAGATCATCCGCCTGCTCGGCTCCCACAATGTCTTCGCCGCGCCGACCCTGGCGCAGATGCACGATCCCGAGCTGAAGCCGCTGATCGACCGCTATCTCCGCGGCGCCGGCGACGTGAGCGCCGAGGAGCGGGTGCGGGTGTTCCGGCTCGGCTGGGACTTCGTCGGTAGCGGCCTCGCCAGCCGCAACGAACAGTACGAGCGCTTCTACCTCGCCTCCGGCGCGCGCAACCGCCAGATCCACGAGATGTTCTTCGACCCCTCGCGGGCGGACCGTCTGGTCGATCAGTTCCTCAATCTCGAACCGCAAGACGCCAGCCAAGGAGGCCAGTCGTGTCCGAAGGCCGCATGAACGTCGCCGGGGTGGACGTCTCCACCGAACATTACATCGATGGCCGGCGGATCGTCTCGAAGGAGCACTTCCTCGACCGGTCACCGATCGACGGCTCGGCCCTGGCGGAGGTCTCCGCCGGCGGCAAGGCCGAAGCCGACATGGCGGTGGACGCCGCGCGCCGGGCTTTCCCAGCCTGGGCCGCGCTCGGACCCGAAGGGCGTGCGCCGATCCTGGGGCGTTTCGCCGAGGGCATCCGGGCGCGCGTGGCGGACCTTGCGGCCGTCGAGACGATGGACAACGGATCCCTGCTGACCGGCAACACCCATCGTGTCGTACCCCGGGCCGCCCAGAACATCTCTTACTTCGCCGAGCACGCCCTGACGCTGGGCGAGCACACCATCGACTCGCCGGAAGTGGTGAACCACATCCGCTACGATCCGGCCGGGGTCGCCGTCCTGGTGACGCCCTGGAACGGGCCGCTGATGCTGACGACCTGGAAGGTCGGCCCGGCGCTGGCCGCGGGCAATACGGTGGTGGTGAAGCCGCCAGAGTGGGCGCCGCTGACCTGCTCGCTGATGGCGGACATCGCCGAGGCGGCGGGGGTCCCGGCCGGGGTCCTCAACGTGGTGCAGGGCATCGGCGAAGAGGCCGGCGCGGCGCTCACCCAGCGGACCGACATCGACCGGATCAGCTTCACCGGCTCGACCGACACCGCGCGGATTATCGGCGAGGGCGCGGCCCGCAGCATCACCCCGATGAGCTCCGAGCTCGGCGGCAAGTCACCCTTCATCGTCTGCGCCGACGCCGACCTCAAGGCCGCTGCCCAGACGGTCGCCGGCCAGTACATCAATGCGGGACAGGTCTGCCTGGCCGGCACGCGGGTGCTCGTCGAAGAAACGATCGCCGAGGATTTCCTCGGCCTCGTCCGCGAGGCCGTCTCGCACATGACGGTCGGTGACCCGCGGGACCCCGCCACCCGCGTTGGCCCGCTGATCCATCCCGAGCACTTCGCGCGCGTCGAGGGGTTTGTCGACCGCGCCCGCAAGGACGGGGTCGAGGTGCTGTGGGGCGGAGCGCGGCACAATCAGGGCGAGCTCTATTTCCAGCCGACGTTGATCGCCGGCGCCCGGCGCGATCACGAGATCTTCCAGAAGGAGGTCTTCGGTCCCGTGCTGACCTGGAACACCTTCCGCACCGACGACGAGGTGATCGAGGTGGCCAACGCCACCGAGTACGGCCTGGCCGCGACCCTGTTCACCGGAGACGAGGCGCGCGCCATGCGGATCGCCTCGGCGGTCGTCGCCGGCACGGTCTGGGTGAACTGCTTCTTCATCCGCGAGCTCGGCGCGCCGTTCGGTGGCTCGAAGCACTCGGGCGTCGGCCGTGAAGGCGGCACCTGGAGCTTCGACTTTTACAGCGACATCAAGAACATCGCGGTCCGCAAGGGCTCGTTTGCAGGAGCAGCCTGACATGGTCCAGGTAACAGAGCTCGGCTACCTCACCCTGGGTGTGAAGCGGCTCGCCCGGTGGAAGGAGTTCGCCGCCCAGATCCTCGGCCTGGAGGTGGTCGACGGCGATCTCCCCGGCCGCGCCTTCCTGCGGATGGACTACTGGCACCACCGCATCGTGCTGGAAGAGAACGGCGCCGACGACCTCATGCTGCTCGGCCTGAGGGTCGCTGGCCAGGACGAGTTCGGCGAGCTGGCGAAGCGTCTGCAGGACGCCGGCGTCACGGTGCGGATGGGCTCCTTCGAGGAGGCCGTCGAGCGGCACGTCCTGGAGGTGATGATGCTGGAGGACCCGAGTGGCCATCCGATCGAGATCTTCCACGGCCCGCACGTCCAGGCCAACCGGCCCTTCCACCCGGGACGGCGCATGCACGGTCCCTTCAAGACCGGGACCGGCGGCCTCGGGCATGTGATGCTCGGCAACAGCGCCGGCTATGACAAGACCTATGCCTTCTACCGGCTGCTCGGCATGCGCGGCGGCGTCGAATACCGCATTCCCGTGCCCCATCTGCCGCGGCCGGTGGACTTGACCTTCATGCACTGCAACGACCGCGACCACACCCTGGCCTTCACCGCACCCGGCAAGAAGCGGATCAACCACCTGATGTTCGAAGTGGAGAACTTCGATGACGTGGGCCTGGCCTTCGAGACGGTGAAGCAGGCCGGCATCCCTGTGGGGATCGAGCCCGGCCGGCACGCCAACGACCAGATGTACTCGTTCTACTTCATCAACCCCTCAGGCTTCATGTCGGAGATCGGCTGGGGCGCGCGGGCCTCCACCTACCAGTCCGAATTCTACCAGCGCGACACCTTCGGCCATGCGTCCGTGCCGGGCGTCGTCAGCCCCGGCATGGAGGTGAATTCGAGCCTGGAGCCGGTCTGATGACGAGCCCCGGAGCGTCCCGCCCGGCCGATGACCATCAGGCGCGCGAATATCGGCATGCGCTCGGGCGTTTCCCGACCGGGGTCGCCTTCGTGTCGGCGCGGACGGCGAACGGCGAGGCCGCTGGCCTGCTGATCAACTCGTTCACCTCGGTCTCGCTCGATCCGCCCATGGTCCTGTGGTGCCTCGGTCTGACCTCGCGGACCAGGCCGGTCTTCGCTGTCGCGCCAACCTTCGCCGTCAGTGTCCTGTCTGAGAGCCAGCGCGGCCTTCTGACGGAACTCTGCCGGCCGCTTGAGCACCGGCTTCGTGGGGTGCCTGTCCGCGATGGCCTCGGGGGCGCGCCGGTGCTCGAGGCCGCGGCCGCGGTCTTCGAGTGCTCCGTCGTGACCGTCACGCGCGCCGGCGACCACGACGTCTACCTCGGGCAGGTGGAGCGCTTCGAGCGCTGCGACGGTCCGCCCCTGGCATGCCTGGCCGGTCAATACGGGCGCGTGCACATCGCCGCCTGAACCCGAGGGAAAAGGGAGAAGCCAAGTGTCCGTGCTCAAAGGGCCTCGCGAGGAACTCCGGCGCATTCTGTTCGAAGGCACGCCGCAGTGGGTGAAGCCCGACGGCGACGTGTTGCGCCTCGCCGACGGGCGGACGACGCCCGAGGCCGCGGCGATCTACCTCGCGCCGTGCGACCCCAGCAAGATCATCTGCATCCATCTGAACTACGAGTCGCGGCGGGTGGAGTTCCACGCGCCGCCGCTGAAGACCCCGACCTACTTCCAGAAGCCGACCACGGCGCTCAACGCGCATCGAGGGATGCTCAATCGGCCGGCGAACTGCCAGTACCTGAACTACGAAGGCGAGATCGCCGCCATCATCGGCAAGCCGATGCGCAACGTCGCGCCCGAGGAAGTCTGGGACCATATCGCCGGCTTCGCCCCTGCCAACGACGTGGGAGCGCAGGACTTCCGCGACACCGACGCCGGCTCGATGTTGCGGGTGAAGGGGCAGGACGGCTTCTGTCCGATCGGACCCGGGATTGTCCGGGGCGTCGACATCCGCGAGTCGCGGGTCCGCACCTACATCAACGGCAAGACCGTGCAGGACGGGCCGGTCTCCGAGATGACCTTCGACATCGCCTACATCCTGGCGGACCTGGCGCGGCACATCACCTTCCTCCCCGGCGACGTGGTGTTGACCGGCACGCCAGCCAACTCGCGGCCGATGCAGCCAGGGGACGTGGTCGAGGTGGAGGTGACCGGCGTCGGCCGCCTGACCAACACCGTGCAGGACGTGCCGGCGCCGGCCCATCAGGTCGGCCACGAACCCACCGATTCCGAACAGGTGCGTCGCGTCGCGCTCGGGCAGTTCCCGCCCCGCGTGCCGGCCTGAGGCGATGGCGAGGATCCGCGAGCTGGTGGACATCGCCATCGACGAGGATCCCCGCGCGCCCTGCCTCTGGGTTCCCACCGAACATTGGGAGGACTTCCTCGAGGCCGTCGACAGGGTCCCCAACCTCATCGGGGCGGTCATCTATCGGAACAAGACCATTCGGGAAGGACCGCCCTACTCGGACATCACCACCCGAAGTCCCGACCACCGCTGAGTTCATCACCCATCGCATCAGGTTCTCATGAAACTCGCCGCCTATGAATCTGACGACCACACGATGATCGGCCATGTCGCCGCCGATGGCGTCGTGACGCCGGTCGATGAGATCGAGGCGTTCTGGCGCGCGCCGGATCTGGCCCTGGGGCGGGCAGGCGCTGACCCTGTAGGCGCCCTGGATGCGATGCGGCAGCGTCCCGCCGTGCCGCCATCGGCGCGCGTCATCTGCGTCGGCCTGAACTATCGGCTGCATGCCGCGGAGGCCAACCAGCCCATTCCGGAGGTGCCGGTTATCTTCTCACGATGGACCAGGACGCTGGGCGTCGATGGTCAACCCGCACCGGCGGTCGAGGCGCGGTTCGATTGGGAGGGCGAGCTCGGCGTGGTCGTCGGCCGGCCGATGTTCCGCGTCGACGAGGCCGCGGCGGCCGATGGGGTCTTCGGCTACGTCGCCTTCAACGACCTCAGCGCGCGCACCTTCCAGATGCGGACGTCGCAATGGACCATGGGCAAGAACTCCGACGCCAGCGGTCCGATGAGCCCGATCGTCACCGCCGACGAGGTGGGTGATCCCGCGCAGGGCCTCCGGCTGACCACACGCGTGAACGACGAAACCATGCAGGACGCCACCACGGCGGACATGATCTTCACCGTGCCGCAGCTGATCGCCTACGTGAGCCAGGTCATGACCCTGCAGCCGGGCGACCTGATCGCGACCGGCACGCCCGCCGGGGTCGGCGCCGCCCGGCGCCGCTTTCTCAAACCGGGGGATGCCGTCGAGGTCGAGATCGAGCGGGTCGGACGCGTGCGCACGCCGATCGTCGCCCCGCCAGCCTGATCGACACGAGGTTCGCGGCTGAGGCCGCGGAGGAAGGAAAGCAGGACAATGACGAACTGGCCGGCCGACGCCGACATCCTGGACCCCGGCATCTTCCCCGCCGAGAAGGACCCGCCGCGCGCTGTTCGACGCCTGGCGCGAGGAGTTCCGGATCGACGGCGAGCCGGAATGGCTGCGCTCGATCTGGTTCAATGCGATCATCCGATTGCCCGTCACGTTCGCGCCGGGCCGAAGCCAACTGCGGGCGGCCTCATGAGCCGGCCTGTCACCCGTCGAACAACAGGAGCGCCCACCATGCGCCGCCTCATCGCTCTACTTCTGGGAACAGCGCTTTGCGCGATTGCCGGGTCTCGGGCGGCGACCGCTCCGGCGAAGAGCCCCGTCGCCGCGACTGACCCCAACATCCCTCAGCCGGGTTGGAGCCCGCCCAGGAACGCCTGGGGCCAGCCCGATCTCTCGGGATATTGGAGCAACGCCACGCTCACGCCGCTTACGCGCGATGTCCGGCTTGTCGACCGCGCGACACTGACGCCCGCCGAGGCCAAGGCCAGGGAGACCGTTTTCGCCGAAGGCCTGGCGGCGCGCGACGCGGAGTCGGACCCGAACTCCCTGCCCGGCAACGCCGACGACAAGGCCAAGGACGCCAAGCTGATCGCGGCGCGTCCGGACTTCGGCGCGGCCGGCGGGGACGTGGGCGGCTACAACACCTTCTGGCTCGATCCCGGCACCCACCTGCTGGACATCGACGGTCAGTACCGCACCGCCATCGTGACGACGCCGAACGGGCAGGTTCCACCGCGCAAGGACGGTCAGCGCGTCGGCGGTTTTGGGCCCGGCCCGTCCCGCGACAGCTACGACAGTTACGAGAACCGCCCGCTCAGCGAGCGCTGCATCGCCTTCGGCCGCAACGCACCGCCGCCGATGCTGCCCAACGGCTACTACAACAACAACTACAACATCGTGCAGACCGCCGACGCGGTGGCGATCCAGGTGGAGCACATCCACGACGTCAGGATCATCCGCCTGGGCGACCATCACCGGACAGACGGCGTGCGGCCCTGGCTCGGCGATTCCGTCGGTCACTACGAGGGCGCCACCCTGGTGGTCGAGACCACCAACCTGCCGCAGGCCCAGGGCTTCATGGGCTCCTGGAAGAGCCTCAAGGTGACGGAGTGGTTCACCCGCATCTCGCCGACGCGGATCAACTACCGGTTCCAGGTGGAAGACGCCGACGCGTGGGACAGGCCCTGGGGCGGCGAATACAACTTCTCGCCGCTGCACGGCATCGTTTACGAATACGCCTGCCACGAGGGCAACTACGCCCTGCCGGCCATCCTCGCCGGCGCGCGCCGGCAGGAGCAGGACGCGGCCACGGCCGCGCCGGCGGCTTCGATCAAACCCAGGTCTGGAGCCGATTGATCAAGCCTATGACGGAGCCAATCTGGTTCTCGGGAGTCGACCTGGACGCCCTGAACGCCCGCCACGCGGCGGATATCAACGGCCACCTCGGTATCGAGATGATCGGCTACGGCCCCGACTGGCTCGAAGGTTGGATGCCGGTCGACGCCCGCACGCGCCAGCCGATGGGCATCCTGCACGGCGGCGCATCGGTGGTTCTGGCCGAGACCCTGGCGAGCGCGGCGGCCAACCTCTGCGTCGATCGGGAGAAGGTCTATTGCGTCGGCCAGGAGGTGAACGCCAACCATCTGCGCGCGGTCACCGGCGGCCACGTGACGGGCCTTGCAAGGCCGTTCCACCTTGGCCGCACCAGTCAGGTGTGGGGTATCGAGTCCAGAGACGACCAGGGCCGACCGGTCTGCATCGCGCGGTTGACGATCGCCGTGGTCCCTCGGCGGGACTGATCATGCCATGCCGCGGCTGAGGCGCGGACAGGATCTGGCAAGGGAGGGCGGCAGGTGCGGGTGATCGTGGCGGGCGGCGGCATCGGCGGCTTGACGGCCGCACTCGCCCTTCATCGCCTGGGACATGATGTGCTTGTCCTCGAGGCGGCGCCGGCGATCCGCCCCCTCGGAGTCGGCATCAATCTCCTGCCGCACGCCGGCGAAATCCTCGCGGCGCTCGGCGCGCTCCCCTTCGTGGAGGGCGACGCTGTGGCGACGCGGGAGCTGGTCTATTTCAACCGCCACGGCCAACGGATCTGGGGTGAGCCTCGAGGCCGTTTCGCGGGTCACGCGACCCCGCAGCTGTCGCTGCACCGGGGGCGACTGCAGCTCGGCCTGCTCGATGCCGTGCGGGCGCAGCTGGGCCAAGCCAGCGTGGTGACCGACCGCCGCGTGACGCGTGTGGAACAGGACGGTTCCCGCGTCGTGGTCGTGGCGGAGACGCAAGCCGGTCAAGTGGTCGGGTTCGACGGCGACCTGCTCATCGCGGCCGACGGGATCCATTCCAGGATCCGAGCCCAGTTCTATCCGGACGAAGGGCCGCCATCCTATTCCGGCCGCGTGCTCTGGCGGGGCCTCAGCTTCGGCGCCCCGTTCCTGACCGGCGCCAGCATGATCATGGCCGGACATCAGAACCAGAAGTTCGTCGCCTATCCGATCGGGCCCGTGTGGGCTGACGGTCGGCAGCCGATCAACTGGATCGCCGAGCTTCCAGTGGCGAAGATGCTTGAGCGGGAGGACTGGAACCGGCCGGGTCGGCTGGAAGATTTCCTGCCGGCCTTCGAGGGCTGGAGGTTCGAATGGCTGGACGTCCCGGGCCTGATCCGATCCGCGGACGCCGTCTTCGAGTTTCCGATGGTGGACCGCGATCCCCTGCCGCGGTGGTCGCAGGGGCGGGTCACGCTGTTGGGGGATGCGGCCCATCCGATGTATCCGGTCGGCTCGAACGGGGCGAGCCAGGCTGTCCTCGACGCTGACGCCCTGGCCCGCGCGCTCGGGGAGGGGGCCGGACCGGAGGAAGCGCTGGCGGCCTACGAGGCTCAACGCCTTCCGGCCACCGCCGCCATCGTCCGCGCCAACCGCGGCAATGGACCGGAGCGGTGCATGCAATTGGCGGAAGAGCGCGCGCCTCAAGGCTTCGATCGTATCGACGACGTGTTCGCGCCGGGCGAACTGGAAGCCATCTCCAGATCCTACCAGGTGCTCACCGGACTGCAGCGCACCCAGAAAGCCCACTAGTCGGGCTTCGGCTCGCCTTCCATGGCTGCGGAAATCCCGCCGTCGATGGCGAGCGTCTGGCCGGTGATGTGCTTGCCGCCGCGGGAGACGAACAACAGCGCCGCGCCCATGAGGTCCTCATCGTCGCCGATGCGACGCAGGGGGGTGGCGTTGGCGAAGCGTTCGACGCCGAAGGCATCGAACACGCGCGCGGTCATCTTCGACGGGAATAGGCCGGGGGCCAGGGCGTTGACCGTGATGCCGTACGGCCCCCATTCCACCGCCAGGTTCTGGGTCAGGCTGATGACCGCGGCCTTCGAGGTCGCGTAGGCGACGTTACCGGCCACGCCCCGTAGGCCCGCGATGGAGGCCACATTGAGGATGCGGCCATAGCGGTTCGGGATCATCGAGGTCTTGGCGACCCGCTGGGAGAGGACGAAGAGCGCACGGACGTTGAGGCTCATGAGCCGGTCCCACTCTTCCAGGCTGTGATCCTCCGCGGGTCCGCCCGCCGTTCCGCCGGCGTTGTTGACGAGGATGTCGACCTTGCCGAGCCCGCTCAACGCCTCGTCGGCCAACCGGACGAGGTCCCGCTCGTCGCTGTTGTCCGCGGCGATATATTCGACCTCAAGCCCGCCCGCGCGAAGGACCCCTTGGGCGTCCCTGAGGTTCTCGGCGGACCGGGACGAGATCACCACCCTGGCCCCCGCCGCGGCCAGCGCCTGGGCGATCTGAAAGCCGAGGCCGCTGGAGCCGCCCGTGACGAGCGCGGTCTTGCCGGAGAGGTCGAACAGCTCGGCGGGCTTCATCATGGCCTCTGCAGCATGTGGCGACGGTCTGGGAAGGGCGCCGAACGCAAACGGATCAGGCCTCGCCGCGCAGTGCGGCGATGATCCGGTCAGCCGGCAGGACCTCGGTCTGTTGAGGGAAGATCTTGCCGAGGATCGCGTCGTGCAGGTCGCGGTCGAGGTCGGCGCAACAGTCGCTGGCGACGACGATGGAATAGTCCAGGTCGAAGGCGTGCCTCACGGTCGACAGGATGGCGCCGCTGGTGGCGATGCCGGCCAGGATGATTGTGTTGATCTCGTTCGAGCGGAGGACGGTCTGCAGATCCGTGCCGGTGAACGATCCGACGCGGTGCTTGACGATGACCGCTTCGCTGTCCAGCGGCGCGACGGCGGGATGGATGCCGGCGCCCGGGTCCTCGGCCGTGAACAGCTTGGTCCCTCTGAGCCCGGCGAAGACCTTGTTGCGCGGGCTGATCTCGGGGTGCCCCGGACGGAACGCGACCTTCACATGGAGCACGAGCATGCCCAGGTCGCGGGCGGCCGCCAACAGCCCGCCAGTGCGCTCGAGCAGCTGCGGGGCCACCTCCTTGGGAACGTGGTTCTCGACGAGGAACTCTTGCAGGTCGATCAGCAACAGAGCCGACCCGCCGACATCCAGACGGAACTGATTTTCCATTCGAGTCCTCGCTCGCGTGCTCAGGGAGAAGTCCGGGCTACGGGGCCTCCGTTTGGAGGCGCCCGAGACCGCGGGGGGCCGGACGCTAGTTGACCGCGCCCGCGCCGCGCACGAGGCGGCCGGGCCGCTGGCCGGTATCCTCGTCGTTCTCTCGCGTCACGACGCCCTTCACCATGGTCGCCCGATAGCCCTGGGCCTTTTGCAGGAAACGCCCCGCGCCCGAGGGCAGGTCGTAGTGCATCTCCGGCAGATCGAGCTTCAGACGCTCGAAGTCGATCACGTTGATGTCCGCGCGCTTGCCCGCGACCAGCCGCCCGCGATCGGACATGCCGTAGAGGTCCGCCGCCTTCGAGCTCTGCTTGGCGACCGCGACCTCGAGCGGCAGCTTGGCGCCGCGCGTACGGTCCCGGCAGAAGTAGCTCAGCGTGTGCGTCGGCGTCGACGCGTCGCAGATGTAGCGGACGTGCGCGCCGGCGTCGGTCAGCGCGTTCACCGTCGCGGGGTGCGAGATCATCTCGTGGACGACGTCGAAGTTGCCGTATTTGTAGTTGGCGTCGAACTGCATGAGGATCGCGCGCCCGTCCAGATCGAGCATCCTGTCGTAGAAGATCGAGGCCTCGGACTCCCCGGTTCGCTGTGCGATGCCGCCGATGGTGTCGCCGAGGTCGGGCTCATAGAAGACGTGCTCTCCAAGCGGGAAGAGCCTTGAGAGATTGTCCCGCAGCAGGATGCACAGGAAGTTCTCCGTCGAGCCGGGGTTCTCGTCGAGGATGTCGCGGTCGGAGAGGATCGCGGCCTTGACCTCGGGCTTGCGCATCTCGCGCACGCGCTCGGCCAGCGGCAGGTGGCGGATCTTGAGATAGGTCTCGCGCCGCATGAGCGGATGGTAGCTGCTCAGCGAGGTCAGCATGCCGAGCTGGCGGGCCGAGATCTGCGGGCAGATCTGCGCGCCGTTCGCGTTCTCGGCGAGCGTCATGGCCATGTTCTGCCGCCAGCCCTCCGGATCGTCCGGAAGCTGGAACATGGTGAAGGTCACCGGCCGGCCGGAGAGACGCGAGAGCCGGCCCATCAAGGGGACCTCGTCCTGGAACCCGGTCCAGTCCGCGCCGACGCCGGCCGGGGCGCCCATGCCGCCGCCGGGGATCAGCTGCAGCAGGCCCGCGTTCGTCGATCCCATCGCCTTGACCATGGCGCTGAGTTCGTTCTCGGCGGCGAAGGTGCCGGGCACCGGCTCTCCGGACAGGGCGCGATGGCCGATGGCCCGATTGGTCGACAGGCCGACAGCGCCGGCCCGCATCCCCTCCAGGACCAACTGTGCGAGCTGCTCGATCTGGTCGTCGTTGGCGACTTTCTGGAACAGGTCCTCGTGGCCCATGACATAGGCCCGCAGGGAGCCGTGGGTGATGTTGGACGCGACATCCAGGCCGTATTTCCGGGACCCGAGAAAGTCGAGGAACTCGGGATAGCTCTCCCAGGCGCCCCAGGGGATCGATTCATCCAGGACCACGCCGGGGATGTCTTCGACGCCCTCCATGATATCGATGAGATCGCCCTGACCGCCCGGCTTCACAGGGGCGAAGCCGACTCCGCAGTTGCCCATCACCACCGTGGTGACCCCATGCCCGAAGGAGGGGTCGAGCCGGTCATCCCATAGGGCCTGGCCATCATAGTGGGTGTGCACGTCGATGAATCCGGGGGTCACCAGCAGGCCCTCGGCGTCCATCGTCCGACCCGCCACCCCCGAAATGTTCGGGCCGACCTCGACGATCATGCCGTCCGCGATGGCGACGTCCGCGACCCGCGGCGGCGCGCCGTCGCCGTCGACCACGGTGCCGTTTTTGATCAGTACGTCGATGCTGGCCATGTCGTCCTCCGGTCGGGCCGCGTTCTGCACGCCGCGGTCACCATCGATTTCGCACGATGCGTCAGGTTCGTCAAATATGAGGGTCCTCATTGCACGTAAACGTCAAAATGCTTGACGGCGATTTACAGCTGCTGGAGTATGTGACCTCGGGTGTCAAAAATATCCGAGCTCGATGTCAAAAAACCGGGTCTGGCCGCGCTTTCCGGATCAAGGCCCGGACCGTCCGCCGCCGCGGGCGGGCGAAGCACGAGGGGGAGACATGACGAACACGATCCGGAATCTGTTCTGCGCCACGGCGTTCATCGCGCCATGGATGGTCTGCGGCTCCGCTCTCGCTGCGGACGCGGCGCCTGCCACCGAGGTTGAGGCCGTGGTGGTGACGGCGGAAAAGCGGGGCGAAGACATTCAGCAGGTGCCGATCGCGGTCACCGCGGTTTCCGGCGTCGAGCTGGCCGATCGCGGCCAGATGAACCTCCGCGACATCGCCGCCGCCATCCCCAATCTGATGTGGAGCGAGAACACCGGCACCACGATGATCACCATCCGCGGGGTGGGCTCGACGGTGAACTCCGGCCTGACCGAGCCGACCATCGCGGTCTTCGTGGACGGCGTTTACCTGCCCCGCTCGACCATGGCCACGACGCGCAGCCTCGACCTCGATCGACTGGAGGTCCTGCGGGGGCCGCAAGGCACCCTCTACGGCCGGAACGCGACCGGCGGCGCGATCAACTTCATCTCCCAGGCGCCGACCGAGACCTTCACCGGCATGGCCACCCTGATGACCGGATCACGCTCCGACGCCGGGATCGAAGGGTACGTCTCGGGCCCGATCACCGATCGCGTGCTCTTCCGGCTGAGCGGCGGAACCGAGAAGCAGACGGGCTTCGTCACCGTCAGTCCCAGCGGCGAGCACCTGAACGGCACTGACGTCGACTATGTGCGCGGCGCCCTGCGCCTGAGGCCGACCGACGATCTGACGATCGACCTGGCGGCGCGCTACGAGCGCCAGACGGCGCCTAACGCCTATCAGCAGCTGTTGACGCCCACCAACCTGGCGACCACCGCGCAGACCGCCCAGCCCAACCAGATCATCGCCAACGACCCATTCTCCTTCAAAACCGAAACGACCATCGGGTCTGCGACCGTCAATTGGAAGATTTCCGACCGGCTCTCGCTGAAGTCGATCACCAGCTATGTCGACCACTCGAACACCGAGACGTTCGATGCGGATTCCACCGGACTGTCGGTCTTCAACACCGCGAACTTCTATCGGCCCTCCAAGTCCGAGGGACAGGAGTTCAACCTCATCGGCGACAACGGACGGCTGCAGTGGCTGCTCGGCGCCTTCTTCTTCCATGAGAACTCGGACGTCGTCTTCCCGCTCGCCTTCGGCCAGGATTTTGCGCCGCTGATCGGCCTGCCGACGGGCACCCAGCTCACCCAGTCGGTGGGCTCGAAGACGACCAGTTACGCCCTTTTCGGAAACCTCACCTACGCGGTGACCGACCGCCTGAAGCTGGAATTCGGGCTGCGCTACAACGACGAACGCCAGGTGTTTGCGCAGGGCTTCACGATCTTCCTTCCGGGTGTCGGCGTGGTCCCCGGCGAGCCCGCGTTCGCCAACGGGCCGATCACCACCAAGACGAGCTCCCACAAGTTCCTGCCCAAGATCGGCGTGCAGTATCAGCTGTCCGACGAGGCCAACCTCTATGCGAGCTATTCGGTCGGCTACAAGTCGGGCGGCGAGAACCTGGAAGGCGGCAGCGGCGAGTCGATCGGCGCCGCCGGCCTCTACAAGCCCGAGGAGCTCGACGCCTACGAGGTCGGGCTGAAATCGCGGTGGCTCGATCGCCGTCTGACCGCCAATTTCGCCGCCTTCTACTACAAGTACACGGGCCTGCAGGTCACCAACATCGTCCCGCCCTCGAGCGGCTTCGTGCAGAGCGCCGACGCCCGCAACTACGGCCTGGAGGGCGAGGTCACGTGGAAGGCCACCAGCAACCTGCGGATCGACGCGTCGGCCACCTGGCTGCATGCGCGGTTCCACGATTTCCACAGCTTCGATGACGCCAATCCGGGGCTCGGCCTGCAGAACCTGGACGGTCATCCGGTGCCCGAGGCGCCCGACGTCACCTTCAATCTCGGCGCGGACTACACCATCCCGTTGGAGACCCGCTTCTTGTCATCGCTCGTCCTGCGGGGCGACGTCCGCTACAGCGACCGCGTGGTGCTCCGGTGGTTCGGCACGCCCGAAGACAGTCAGGCCGCCTACACCCTGGTCAACCTGTCCGCCAAGCTGCTGAGCGCCGACCAGAAGACCAGCCTCGACGTGTTCCTGAACAACGTCGGGGACACCCGCTACAAGCTCTACTCATTCTACATCGCGCCGGTCGGCGCCTACTTCGGCAACTATGGCACCCCGCGGTCCTGGGGCCTGCGCCTTTCCCACCGCTTTTGACATCCGACAGCTCACGCCCGGCGCCGGCCAGCAAGGTCGGCGGCGGGGTCGATCACCCGTGGAGTACCCATGAGCCGCGACGGCCTGAACCTCGATTTCGACCCCGACGCCCTTCGCCGGAAGTACGAGGACGAGCGCGCCAAGCGGGTCCGGCCAGACGGCATTCGCCAGTACCATCAGGTCGACGGCAAGCTCAGCTATTTCCACGAGGACCCCTACTCCGAACGCGTGGAGCGCGAACCGCTGGAGGACGAGGTCGAGGTCCTGGTCATCGGTGGCGGCTGGGCCGGGCTGATGACCGCGGCGAAGCTCACGGAGGCCGGCTATTCACAGATCCGCATCGTCGAGCAAGGCGGCGACTTCGGCGGCGCCTTCTACTGGAACCGCTATCCGGGCCTGATGTGCGACATCGAGAGCTACTGCTACATGCCGCTGCTCGAGGAAACCGGCTACGTCCCGAGCAAGAAGTACGCCTACCAGCCTGAGATACAGGCCCACGCGCGGCGCATCGGCCGTCGCTACGACCTCTACAGGCTCGCCTGCTTCCAGACCAAGGTCACCGAAGTGCGTTGGGGCGAGGCCGACAACACCTGGACGGTCAGGACCAACCGCGGCGACGTGCTGCGCGCCGGCCTTGTCGTGGTCTCGATCGGCCCGCTCGACAAGCCGAAGCTCCCCGGGATCCCCGGGATCGAAACCTTCAAGGGCCGCTCCTTCCACAGCGCCCGCTGGGACTACGGTTACACCGGCGGTGATCCGGACGGGAATATGAGCAAGCTGGCGGACAAGCGGGTGGCCATCCTCGGCACCGGCACCTCGGCCGTGCAATGCATCCCGCATCTTGGCCGCGACGCGGGCCACCTCTACGTCCTCCAGCGCACGCCCGCCGTGGTCCGGCCGCGGAGCAACACCCCGACCGATCCGGACTGGGCCAAGTCCCTGGAGCCCGGCTGGCAGCGCCAGCGGATGGCGAACTTCAACACCATCATCACCCTCGGCCCGATCGAGGAGGACGTCGTCAACGACGGCTGGACGGACATGTTCAAGAAGCTGGGCGGCACGACGCTCAGCGGGCGCACCGGCGCGCCGGGCCAGATGACGGCGGACGAAATGGCGCGCGCCACTGAGCTGCTCGACTTCGAGTACATGGAGGAGACCCGCGCGCTCATCGACGAGGTCGTGAAGGACCCGGCCACGGCGCAGGCGCTGAAGCCCTGGTACCGCACCTTCTGCAAGCGCCCGGCCTTCAACGACGACTACCTGGCGACCTTCAACCGCCCGAACGTGACCCTGGTCGACACCAACGGACAGGGCCCCGATCGCATCAGCGAAAAGGGCGTGGTGTTCGACGGCGTCGAATACGAGGTGGACTGCATCATCTACGCGAGCGGATTCGAATACACGACGCCCTTCGCGCAACGCAGCGGCTTCGAGATCTACGGTCGCGGTGGACAGTCCCTTACCGACCATTGGTCGAAGGGCATGCGGACCCTGCATGGCTTCTACAGCCACGGGTTCCCGAACCTGTTCCACGTCGGGGTCAGCCAGGGCGCCTTCGGCGTGAACCTGCCCTACAACTATCTGGAACAGGCCGAGCACGTGACCGCGGTCATCCAGCATGCCCGCCTCCACCAGAAGCGGGTGATCGAACCCTCCGTGGACGGAGAGGCTCAGTGGGTTGCGACGATCCACGAGAAGGAATTCACCAACCGCGAATTCCTCGAAACCTGCACGCCGGGATACCTCAACGGCGAGGGACGCGCTGAAGATGGGGTCTGGGCCTGCCGCTACGGCGGCGGTCCGCACGAGTTCTATGCGTTGCTCAAGACCTGGCGCGACGACGGCGAGATGCAGGGCCTGGCCTTCGCAGACTAGGGTCGGGGACCCTCGGCGCCTCAGAGAGGTTTCAGGCCCAACCGGAGCAGCTCGGCGACTTCGCGTGGCGCGGCCGCGTGGTCGAAGGCGTCGAAGGCCTCGAACCACTTCGGGAGCCACTCGAAGCTCCCGGGGATGATGTTCATCATCGCCTGGGAATTGACCTTGCGGATGGAGCCGTCGGCCTGGCCGGCGGCATAGACCCGCAGGTACATCTGCCGGAGTCGCTCAGAGGATATCTGGATCTCCTCCCTCGCACGTTCGGGAAGGGCCTCCAGTCCCGTCACGAGCGCCAACGGGGTGATGTCTTCGCGAAGGCTGGCCTCCGCCAGCGCATGGGCGCCGGCGCAAAGCGCATCGACGCCGGGCCCCTCATAGGCCTCCATCGAGCGCGCGATCTCCTCGTAGAACTGGAAGGCGCGCCGGTAGCATTCGGCGACCAGCGTCTCCTTGTCGCCGACGTTGTGGTAGATGACCTTCTTGGTCACGCCGAGCCGCAGGGCGATCTCCTCCAGTGGCGTGGCGTCCACGCCCTTGAGGTTGAACAGCCAGGAGGCTGCGGCCGTCACCGCCTCGCGCCGCGCCGCCGCCATGGTCTCGGCGTCGAACACCTGCCGGGCGGGAAAGCTCATCGATGAGAATTCCAGCACTTGGTAGGCGATCGGCGCGCGGCGATCGGCGGCGATGCCGATCCGCAACAGGGATTGCACCGACTCCAGCAGGTCGTCCTGGTTCAGTTCGCGTGACGTCGGCAGACGCCGCGCCGTCGGCAACCAGGAGATAAGGCCGATGATCGAGGCGGCGACGACGCCCGACCTGCAAGGCCGCAGCTCACCGCGGCGCGCGCCCTCGTCGAGAACGCCGGCCAGGCGCGCGCGGACGGATTCCAGCAGGCCCAGGATCGTGTCCTGCTGCTCGGCCCGAAGGAATGCGATCTCGCTCAGGGCGGCGCACTCCGGCGCATCCCCCGCCAGCAGGAAATCGACGAAGCGATTGATCTTCTCCGGAGCGTCGCGGCCGAGGGCGGCGTTATCCAGGCTCTCCACCATCCGCTCGCAGGACTGGCTGTAGCACTGGAACACCAGATCCTGCTGGTCATAGAAGTAGTAGTAGAGGGCCGCGCGCGAGACGCCGACACCTTCGGCGATCGCCGCCAAGGAGGTCTGGGACACCCCGTGCTGATTTAGGGCCTTCGCCGCCGCTTCCAGGACCTTGACCCGTTTCACGCCACGGCTGGATCGATCCTCGATGGTGTTCGAACTCGCCACGACCTTGGCTCGAACATGTTTCATATCAGGCGTCAACAGCCCGACCGCAGGGGCGGTCTAGACCGGTTCGCCTAAGGCGCGCGCCCTGGCGAGCCGGCTCGCGTCGTCCCGCGCCAGATGGAAGGTCGCCGCGATGAGAAACGCCGCGGCGACGATCAGCATGGGCAGGCCCCAGAGGATCCCGAGGCGCAAGGAGTCGGCGGGCGACGCGCCGCCGGCCAGGAAGTGATCGCTGATGTAGCCCATCGTGTAAGGCCCCAGCGCCATGCCCAGGAGGGTGATCACGATCAGGAAGAAGGCCGAGGCGGCGCCCCGCATCCGGGGGAGAACCAACCCATTTATGATGGAGGGACCGACGCCATACCAGGCGGTGGAGGTCAGGTAGAACAGCGCGATGCAGATGTAGGCCTGCATCTTCTGGTCGACCACCAGCATCAGGATCACCGAGGGGACGGTCAGGGCGAGGGAGCCCAGCAGGACGTAGAGCCGCGCGCGGGGCGTATAGCGCTGCAGGAAGTCCGCCGTGGCGCCGCCGAGCATGTTCCCGAGAAAGCCCATGACCGAGGTGATGAGCCCCATCACCAACCCGGCCTCGGCGGGGCTGATGTGATAGGTGCGGATCAGGTAGGGCACGATCCAGGCCGCGACCCCGAACATCACGAAGATGTAGGCCGCCAGGCCGACGTTGGTGAACATCAGGGCCGGGCACCTGAAGATCATCGCAAAGGCGGCCGGGTCGCGCAGGGCGAGGGTCTGGGACCAGCAGGCCACGCAATAGAACCCCAGGCCCAGGGCGAGCCACTGGGCGCCGCTGCCGGTCGCGGCGATCAGCCCGGTGATCCCCAAGCCGATCGCGGCTCCGATCGCCAGGTTCCATCCGATCACCTTCCAGGAGCCGCCGAGCCGCCGCATCAGGAACAGGCTGAAGACCGGAAGCACGGCCTGCATCTCGGTCCAGGCTTCGCCGAAGGGGTGCGGGTGGGACGGCATCGCAAGCCCCTCGCTCTCGCCGCGCACCGGCTCCTTCAGGCTGTGCAGCCACAGGGCCAGGAGGGGGCCGGGCAGGGCGATGCAGATGATCGCGGCCTGCCAGCCCAAGAGGCCGAAGGGCGCGTGCGCCGCGTCCCGAAACGCCAGGTTCCAGGACTCCAGGATGAAGCCGCCGAGAAACAGGCCCAGGCCCTGGCCGATAGGGACGCCGCTCGAGAAGACGGACAGCGCCGTGCTGCGCATCCTCGGCGGGAAGTAGTCGGAGATCAGCGACATGGCGGCGGGCGACGCCCCGGCCTCGCCCACGCCCACGCCCGCGCGGAAGGTCGCGAAGGAAAGGAAATTCCGGGCGCAGCCGGTGAGCACGATCATTACGCTCCAGGCCGCCACCGACCAGGCCATGAGGTTCTTCCGCGTCCAGACGTCGGCGATGCGGCCGAGCGGGATGCTGAAGATGGCGTAGAAGACCGAGAGCGAGGTTCCGAACATGAACCCCATCTGCGAGTCCGAGATCTTCAGATCGGCCTTGATGGCCTCCGCCAGCACCGACAGGACCTGTCGGTCCATCAGGATGAACACGTTCACCAGCATGAGGACGAGGAGCGGGTAGATCGGAAGCTTCCGCCCGGCCTCCCGCGCGGTGGCCGGCCGCGTCTGCATTGACGGCGCTTCGAGATCCACCACGGCCGCTACCTCTCACGATGGGATACTGTGACAGGCGGGTTCAACGCGCCCGCCGCTGCGATTCACCCGGACCCCACGGGCCGCCTGACGCGGTCGCCTGCCTGCCGAGGCCCGGCGAGCTGAGCCCTCACCGACCAGCGGTCCAGCTGTCGGCCACTATGGCTGGCGCCCTTTTCGCGTCAAGAAAAAAGAGCACACTCATTTTTTTGGATGGGTCGCCCCTGTGGGGAACCATCTCTTACCGCACGACATCTCCACAGGCGTTACAATGTGATGGGGCTCAATTTTGAGACGTGCTCGCCAGGCGGGGCGACACGGGCATGGCCTGCCGAGTCGGACGCCGGCGGCCGGGCCGGCGTTTCAGCTGCTGTGAAGAGGCGTCAGATTGGCCGCTTCAGGCTTCGCCCCGAGGATCGACATGACCTCGGCAAAGGAGTCCTTCGGGAGCAGGTCGGCCGAGCGCTTATGGGCCTCCATCGAGGCCCATCTCTCGAGGAGGACAAAGCGGTGCTCATCGGCCAGGTCGCCCAGGATCTCGACGCCTTCGCAGCCTGGAACGGCGCGAACCCGATCCGCAAGCGCGCGCAGCGCCGTTGCAAGCTCGTCGCCGCGTCCAGGCGCGGCCTTCAGCACATATTGTCGCGCGATCCCCATCCTGGGTCCTTCACATGATCTGAGACCGATCGCGGCTGTCCTGCGGTTCGCCCCAGTCGCCTCGATCAGCGGAAGCCTTCGAGCAGCAGGCGCAGATCCGTCCGCAGGACCCGGTCGAATTGCGAGCGGTCCAGGTACCCGCTGAGGAAGGCGCCCAGGTGATAGTAGAAGATTGCGAACAGCGATCGGGCCCCGGCCGTCACCGATAGTCCCGCCGCCACCTCGCCTTGCGCCTGGGCCGCGTCGACCAGCTGGCCGAGAAGCCGCAAGGTGGTGAGGGTGATCTCTTCCACGAGCTCGCGTTGCTCGGGGCTGTCGACATAGCCGAGCTGTCGCATCAGCGCCCGCGCCAGCGGCAGGTCGCGTTCGTGGTGGGCGACGATCGTGTCGAAGAAGGCGACCGCCTGCTCCAGCAATCCGGTTTCCCGGATGGCCGCCCTATAGGCGCGCTCCGAGAGCTCCACGATTTCCTCGTGGAACACCATGATCAGGAGGTCATCCTTTGTCCGGGCGTAGGTGAACACGGTGCCGGAGGCGACCCGGGCCGCCACCGCGATCTCGGCCGACGTGGTGGCCTGGAACCCCTTGTGGGTGAACAGCGCGCGCGCAGCGGCGACGATGCGGCTGCGCTTCTCGAGCTTGTTCTGCTCGCGACGACCGATGGCCGGGACGGTCACGTCCGGGTCCCTGACATTTTAGCTGTCGGCTTGATGGCTCGGAGGCGGTTCACTTGATGAGTAGGCTCGTTTTGATGTCCTCTGAATCTAGGGGGATTTGGACGCACTGTCGATCCCAATAGGTGGCTTTGCCCTCGCTGATATCTCCTCGTCTCCAGCGTCGAAACTAAGTCTCGGCGGCAATCACGAAGCAAAAAGTTGAGTGTACTCGATTTTCGTGCTTCGATATCGGCGTGCCGCGTCGGTCCGAGAGCTCGGGCCGGCGGGGCGGGCCATCGCAAAGCTGGAGCGGCAAATGAAGTTTGGAGCGTTCGACCACGTCGACTGCAGCGGGGCCGACCTCGGCGCGCACCTGGAAAATCGGCTGAAAATCGCCGAGGCCTATGATCGCTGCGGACTCCACGGCTACCATGTCGCCGAGCACCACGGCACGCCGCTCGGCCTGGCGCCGTCCCCGTCGGTCTTCCTGTCCGCCGTCATCCAACGGACCCGGCGTCTCCGGATCGGACCGCTGATCTATCTGCTGCCCCTCTACCACCCGCTCCGCCTGATCGAAGAGGTGGCCATGCTCGACTGCATGTCCGAGGGCCGCTTCATGCTGGGCGTCGGCCGAGGCGCCTCGGCGATCGAGATGGGCTTCTACGGCGTGGCGTCCGAGGAACAGCAGGAACGCTACCTGGAGACCTTGGATATCCTCCTGCAGGGGTTGCAGTCGGAGACCCTCACCTTCCAGGGCAAGTACCACCAATTCGAAAACGTCCCCATGACCGTGCGGCCCCACCAGAAGCCGCATCCCGAGCTCTGGTACGGGGTCCTCAGCCCGGAGAGCACGATCTGGGCTGCGCGGCGGGGCATCAACGTCGTGACCCTCGCCCTTGACCAGAAGGTCAAGGAGATGACCGACCTCTACCGCAAGGAGTGGGCCGCCGTCGGAGGCGCGCCGGAGCAGCTGCCCTTGATGGGCGTAAGCCGCCACGTCGTGGTGGCCGACACGGACGCCGAGGCGAAGGCGATTGCGACCGAGGCCTATGCCCATTGGCGCGCCAGCTTCGCCAAGCTCTGGGTCGCGAAGGGCGGGAAGGTGCCGCTGTCCAACCTCTATCCGGAGACCTGGGAAGAGCTGGAGGTCATCGGCAACGGCTGCGCCGGCTCGCCCGAGACGGTGCGCCGCTATGCGCTCGAGGAGGCCCGCCGCGACGGCTTCAACTACCTCGTCTCCTGGTTCGCGTTCGGCAACATGGATGTGCGCCAGTCCATCCGGTCGGTGGAGCTGTTCAGCGCGCATGTCATGCCCGCTTTCGAGGGAGCTTCCGCGGCCGCCGCGTGAGATCAGCCGATCGATTTGACGTTATGGTGCAGACATGAACGCAGTATTTGACATCCGGCTGGTCGCCATGGAACTGTCCTCGCCTGACGCGAGCGAAGGCCGACCCGCCAGGCGACCGCTTCGCGCCGGCCGCGAGGCGGGACACTGAGCTTGATCGACGCCGGCCGTGGCGCGGTGCGCCACGAGAAGAGCTGAAAATATTGGAGGAGGAACGAATGTCCGAAGACTGGTCCCTGGATCGCTTCTACCACACGATCATCAACGCCAAGGACATCGACGAGACGGTCAAGTTCTACCAGGATCTCGGCTTCGTGATCCTCAGCGACCGTCGCAACATGAAGTGGCCGCCCGGAGGCATGGCGATCTTCGGCATGACGCCTGACGCCAAGGGCAAGGGCGGGACCCTCATGGGGCTGCCGGGCCACATGCCGCCGGAGGGCCCGATGCTGGACATCTTCGAATGGACGGTGCCCGAGGCCTCGTTCCCCGAGCCCTCGCTGAACACCGTCCCGCGGGTCCTTGCCTTCCGCACCACCAATGTGGCGGGCGCCATGAAGGCGCTCCAGGCCAAGGGGTATAAGACGACAGCGCCCGAGCCCAACACCTCGTTCGCCGCGGCCGGGATCCTCTCCGTCGGATGCGTCTACGACCCCAACGGCAACATCGTCCTGATGTCGCAGCTTGAGCCGGGACTGGCCTATTCGCGCTCGAAAGAGGTCAACGGCGTCGAAGAAAAATAGCGGCTAGCGCGTGGGGGAGAGATCACGCGCATCCCTGTTGGTACGGATGTTGGTATCCGCCCCAGTTAACTCGGGTTTCTCCTCTGCAGTTCAAGTCCTGCCGGGCCCACCAGCGCGGCGTCCGAGAACTGGGGGAGCTTCTCTTCCAATCGCAAGGCTAAGACGCTTGCAGTGCGGTGGTCTGGACTCCGCTAAGACCCCAGGGCCTGTTCGGTGAGTTGTGGAAAGACCTTCGCGACCTCGGCCAGGGCCCGGCCGCCGCGGACGCGCTCCAACAGGGCCCTAAGAGGATCTGGATTGCAATTCCTACTCGTCAAGTAGGTGATTCCGCGCCTGGCGCGGGCGGCGCGCCTTTCCGGGGCGCCACGCCCCGGGTCTTCCCACGATGCGTCGGGCGCGCGGGTTCACGATAGGCCTCCCCCGGGCCTTCCATCACGGCGCTGCTCTCTGCGGCCGTGAGGCCACAGTGGCCGAAGCGTCGCACCTAAACGTAATTTACTCAGACATTTAAACTTTCGGTCTGGAGCGCTCTCCGCCGGAAAACAAGGCGAAGCCTCTCCGTATGGCGCGCGCCGCCCCAAAAACCGCTTGCTAGCGCCAAGCTCCAGAACTAGCTATTGTCTGAGTTAAGGGCGAACGAGGACCGCGGAACAATCGCGGCCGACAGGCGCCAAGGGGAGGAAACCAGTGGACCTGAAGATAGTCGCGCTATGTTCCGCGTCGGCCGCCACGATGCTGCTGGCGGCCTCGCCCTGCTTTGCGCAAGCGAGCTCGGACAACCCGGCCGCCGCCAAGAAGACCGGCTCGGGGGAGGTCTCCGAGGTCGTGGTCACCGGGCTGCGCCAGAGCCTCACCAACGCCGAGGCGATCAAGAAGAACGCCCCGCAGGTGGTCGACTCGATCGTCGCCGAAGACATCGGCAAGCTGCCGGACAACACCGTGTCCGACGCCCTGCAGCGGGTCACCGGCGTCCAGGTCACCCGGGCCGGCCAGGAGGTCGGGACCGTGCTGATCCGCGGCCTTCCCAACATCGAGACGGTGGTCAACGGCCGCGAGATCTTCACCGGCACAGGCCGCGGCGTGGCGCTGGCGGACATCCCCGCCGAACTGGTGGCCGGCGTCGACGTCTACAAGACCAACACGCCCGACCAGATCGAGGGCAGCGTTTCCGGCATCGTCGACATCCGCCTGCACCGGCCGCTGGACTTCCCGGGTCGCGAGATCGCCGGCGGCGTGCGCGGCATCTACAGCGACCAGGCCGACAAGTGGAGCTACATCGGCAGCGGCCTCTACAGCAACCACTGGACCCTGCCCAACGGCCAGGACTTCGGGGTCCTGGTTGGGGCCTCCTACAACAAGCGGCAATACGAGGACCAGACCGCCTTCAACTTCGGCTTCAATCCGTTCAGCGGCCCGGCGACCAATGGCGCCACCGTGCTGATCCCCGACACCGTCGGCGGCTTGGTCACCGATGGCGACCGCAAGCGCACGGGCGTCAACGCCTCCGTCCAGTGGAAGCCGACGCCCGACCTGGAGCTGCATGCCGACGCGCTCTACACCGGATACCGCGAGGATCAGGACGTCAGCTTCTTCGTCGGCCTGCCGAAGGCCGGCAACGTGGTCTCGGTGACGCCGCAGGCTGGCTCGGCCGGGCCGCAGACCAACAACACCCTGGTGGCCGGCACGATCACCACGCTCAACAACTTCACGATTTCCAGCAAGCAGACCTTCCACAACGAAACCGACGGCTATCAGTACAACTTCGGCGGCCGGTGGGATCACGGCCCGCTGACGCTGACTTCGGACCTGACCTACGACAAGAGCAAGGTGTCCAGCATCCAATATGTGCTCGATACGGACTACGTCGTTCCGCAGATAAACTACAATTTCAATTCCGGCGGCACGCCTCACATCAATTTCAACGGGTTCGACTACCGCAACACCGGCATCCTGAACCTCTTCCAACTGTTCGATAACCACAACATCGCCGACAGCGACCAGACCGCCTGGCGCGGCGACGCGACCTACAAGTTCGACTCGAGCTCGCCGATCACCGACATCCAGGCGGGCGTCCGCTGGGCCGACCGCAACGGCAGTTCCGCCGGCACCAACACCGGCAGCCTGCTGTTCCCGGGCGGCACGGTGACGCCGGCCGCGGTGGGCTCCAACGCGCCCGACGACATCGTCAGCGGGCTGCTGGGCGTCAACGGCTTCGCCGTGCCGAGCACGGCCTTCATCCGCGACAACATCGCCGCGCTTCGCGCCCAGGTCGGCTTCCCGGTGGGGGGCCAGCCGTTCGATCCGAACCAGAGCTTCAGCCTGGAGGAGAAGGTAAGCGCAGCCTATGCCCAGGCCGGCTTCAATTTCGACGCCTTCGGTGTGCCGATCGACGGCATCGCCGGCGCGCGCTTCGTGAAGACGCAGACCGACCTGCACGCCATCCAGCTGACCTCATCGGGTGGCGTCACCACGCCGACGCCGATCAACAGCAACCGCGACGAAGACACCGTCCTGCCCAGCGTGACCCTGCGGGCGCACCCGATGGACAACGTCGTGCTGCGCCTGGTGGTCGGCAAGACCTTCCTGCGGCCGCAGTTCGCCCAGCTCGACCCGGCGCTCAGCCTGACGGTCACCGGCGCCACCGGCAACAGCTCCACGTTCGGCACCGGATCGGGCGGCAACCCGCAACTGGGCGATGTGAAGTCCACCAACTTCGACGGCACGGCGGAGTGGTATTTCTCCAACACCGGCCTGGTCACCCTGTCGGCCTTCTACAAGAAGCTGAACGGCTACATCCAGACCTACTCGGCGGTGGAGACCCAGCCGTTCAACGGCACGCCGCAGACCTTCCTGATCAGCCGCCCGCGCAATACCGGCGACGGCTCGCTGAAGGGCCTGGAGGCGGCCTATACCCAGTTCTTCGATTTCCTGCCGGAGCCGCTCAACGGCCTCGGCGTGCAGGCCAACGTGACCCTATCCGAGGGCGAAGTGCAGGGCCCGCCCGACGCCACCGGCGTTTCGCCGGGCCTGCAGCCGATCACCGGCGTCTCGCACTACTCGTACAACCTGGTGGCCATGTACGAGAAGCATGGGCTCTCCGCGCGCCTCGCCTACAACTGGCGCAGCCGGTGGACCGACAGCTATTCGCCAAGCAATCCCGGCGGATCGATCATCGTCGAGCCGATCGGCTTCCTGGACTTCTCGGCGAGTTACAACCTGACCGACGACCTGACGGTGACGGTTGACGCCACCAACCTGACGGACACCCGCTATCGCGACAACTTCGGCTCCAATGGTTTCACGCCGCGCGACACCCGCGAGTATGACCGGACCTTCGGCGCGGGCCTGCGCTTCAGGTTCTGACACGCCTGAGTTCCCCCGGAGGCAGTGCGGGCCTCCTCCTCGGACTGGGGCGGCGGACAGGCTCCGCCGCCCGCCTTCTTGGTGAACGTCATGAGCACCTTCGCGCCGATGAACCGCAGAAGCCTGCTGATCGGCGCCGCAGCCATCGCCGCGCCCGGCGCAGCGCAGGGACAGGGCGTGCTCAACGACCGGCTGAAGGGCGACATCTCCCCGGTGCACGACCCCTGCATGATCCGGCAGGGCGCGACCTTCCACCTGTTCTGCACCGGCTCCTCGCCGGCGGCGCGGGGCGCGATCCCGTGGCGCACATCCACGGACCTGACGACCTGGACCGAGCGGGCCCCGGCGCTGGAGAAGCTACCGGATTGGGCGCAGCGGGAGATCCCCGAAGCGCGCGGCGCCTGGGCGCCGGACATCGGCCTGCTGAACGGGCGCTATCATCTCTATTACGCGGTCTCGAGCTTCGGGAAGAACCACTCGGTGATCGGGCTGATGACCACGCCGACGCTGGACCCGCAGGCGGCGGACTTCGGTTGGCGTGACGAGGGGGCGGTGATCCGCTCCAGCGTCCGCGACGACTACAATTGCATCGATCCCAACCTGGTGGTGGGCGACGACGGGCGCGCCTGGCTGGCGTTCGGCAGCTTCTGGTCTGGCCTGAAGCTGGTCGAGCTCGACCCCGCGACCGGCAGGCCGCGCCCCGACGCCCCGCTGCACAGCCTGGCCCGACGCCGGACGCCGGACGCCATCGAGGCGGCCTTCATCATCCGCCGGGGCGACTGGTGGTACCTGTTCGCGGCCTTCGACTTCTGCTGCCGCGGCGTGGACAGCAGCTACTACACGGCCGTGGGGCGCTCGAAGGCGGTGGAGGGGCCGTACGTCGATCGCGAGGGCCACGCCCTGATGGAGGGCGGCGGCTTCCTGGTGCTGCACGCCAAGCTCGATCCGAGCGGCCGCTTCAAGGGGCCAGGCGGCGCCTCGATCCTGCGGGACGGGGGGCGTGAGTTCATCGTCTATCACGCCTACGACAGCGCCAATAAGGGCGCGCCGACCTTGCGGATCGCCCGGCTGGGCTGGAGCGACGACGGCTGGCCGGTGGCGGTCTGAACCGCCGCCCGGCCGCGCCGCGGCCTCTCAGCCGCCGGCCAGGTGGATGACGTTCCAGGACTGCGGCTTGAGCCGCGCCTGGACGCGCGAGCCCTCGACGGAGACCTGCGCGTTGGCCTTCGGCGACACCTCGTCCGGCGCGGCCTTGCTGTTGATCGCCTTGAGATCCGCGTGGTGCAGCTCGGTCGCCGCCCGCAGCTCCAGCCGCTCGCCGACGCCGCGCAGGTCGATCTGCAGGTCCATCTCCTCCTTGGTGCTGCGGTTCAGGGCGAACACCACCGCCTCGCCGGTCTCCGGATTGTGCAGCACGGTGGAGAGCAGATAGGGCACGAACGGATGCGCCGCCGTCGCGTAGCCCTCGGTCTGCACCCGCGGCTGCAACACCACGCCATGGCCGACGCGCGAGGCCAGGGCGAAGGGATGGAAGATGGTCTGGCGCCAGGCGGGGCCGCCGGTCTCGGTGAAGATCGCGCCGATCACATTGACCAGCTGCGCCAGGCAGGCGGTCTTCACGCGGTCGGCGTTGTTCATCATCACGATCAGGGCGCCGCCGACGATCAGCGCGTCCTCGAAGGTGTAGATCTCCTCGAGCAGCGGCGGGGCCTTGGCCCAGTCCACCCCCTTCAGGTCGGCGGGGGTCCGGGCCTTGTACCAGACGTTCCACTCGTCCAGCGACAGCATGATCCGCTTGGTGGAGCGCTTCTGCGAGGCGACGGTGTCGGCGATCGCCGCCACCTCCTTGATGAAGAAATTCAGGTCCTCGAGCGAGGTGAAATAGGTCTCGATGTCGTCCGCCTCATTCTTGAAGTAGGCGTGCAGCGAGATGAAATCGACCTGGTTGAAGCACTGGTTCAGCACCTCGTGCTCCCAGGCGGCGTAGGTGGGCATCTCGCGCTGGGAGGAGCCGCAGGCGGCCAATGTCAGCGACCTGTCGAGCATGCGCATCGCCTTGGCGGTCTCCTGGGCGATCCGGCCGTACTCGTTGGCCGTCTTCTGGCAGATCTGCCAGGGCCCATCCATCTCGTTGCCCAGGCACCAGAACTTGATGTCGTGCGGGGCCTCGTAGCCGTGCGCCCGCCGGAGGTCCGAATAGTGGCTGCCGCCGGGGTGGTTGCAGTACTCGAGGAAGCAGCGGGCCTCATCGGCGCCGCGGGTGCCCAGGTTGACCGCGAACATCGGCTCGATATCGGCGGCGCGGCACCAGTCGATGAATTCGTTGGTCCCGAATTCATTGGTCTCGGTGGTGCCCCAGGCGAGGTCGAGCTTGGTGGGACGCTGGTCCTTCGGCCCGACGCCGTCCTCCCAGTTGTAGCCCGAGAGGAAGTTGCCCCCGGGATAGCGGACGATGGTCGGGCCGAGCTCGCGGGTCAGCGCCATCACGTCGCCGCGGAAGCCTTGCGCGTCGGCGGTGGGATGGCCGGGCTCGTAGATGCCGCCGTAGACGCAGCGGCCCAGGTGCTCGACGAAGGTGCCGAACAGGCGCCGGTCCAGCGGCGAGATGACGAAGTTGGTGTCGGCGTAGATCGAGGCGCTCAGCATCTGGGTCTCTTAGGCTTGGCCGTCAAAGGAGGTTGAAGAGGAGATCGTCGACGCGCCGCTCGGCGTCGGCCAGAGCCTGGTCCGTCGGCTTGGCGCCGCTGATCGCAGAGGCCAACTCGTCACCGACGATGTCCTGGATGGCGAACTGGCGCTGCACGTAGCTGGGCAGCGGCGAGCCGATCACCGTCAGGCGCGCGAGGTCGCGCCGGTGCGGCAGGTCCTGGAACCTGCGGCTCGCGATGATCGAGGCATAGGCCGGCAGATGGCCGGTGCGCGACCATTCGAAATCGTTGTCGGCCATATACTTCAAAAGCCGCACCAGCGCCCGACGCTGGGCCGGTGTGTGTGCGCGGACCGGCAAGACCCAGGCGTGGCCGTCGACGAACTCGGCGTCACGGGCATAGAGCTGCGGATAGGGATAGACGGCGTAGCTCCTGTAGAGCGGTTGGCCGGGCGTGCGCGCTTCCTTCTCGAAGTCGCCGATCATCCAAGTGCCCACCAGATAGACCCCGCCGTCGCCACGGATGAAGCTCGCCGTCGCGGCCGAATAGTCCTGGTTGCGCGTGCTGAGGCCCTCTTGGTTCAGCGTTCGGAACAGGGCCACGACGCGGCGCGCCTCCGGCGTGTCGAGGCGGATGTGCTTGGCGTCGGGGAAGATCACCGCCCCCTGGCCCATCAGGTAGGTGTAGAGGTTCCGCGCATAGGCGGCGGTCTCGTTGGCCTCCGACTGGATCAGGTAGGGCTTGCCGGTGCGGGCCTTGAACTGGCGGGCCTGGGCGAGCAGCTCGTCGGGGCTGGTCGGCAGGATCGCCTCGCCGCCGCGCATCAGGCCGGCCTGCGCGAACAGGGCGGTGTTGACGTGGAACAGCATGGCCCAGTTGTCCATCGGCAGGCCCCAGATCCGCCCCTGCTTGGTGACGCCTTGCCGCGCGGCCGGCGTGAAGCCGGCCACGTCGACGCCAGCCTGGCGAAGCGTGGCGTCCATCGGCTCGATCAGGCGCCGCGCGGCGTAGTCCGAGATCGCCGACTGGTGCATGGTGACGATGTCCGGCGGATCGCCGGCCGCGAGCTGGGCCGAGAGCTGGTCATAGCCCGGCCAGGCGACGGTGTTCACCTTCACGCGGATGTCCGGGTTCTCCGCGTTGAATCGGTTGACCAGGGTGGTCATGATCCCGCACTCGCCTTCGGCCGCGGCGACGTCGGTCTTGCCGCCGTAGGTCGCGCCGCATTCGCCGAAGAACCGCTGCAGCACGATCTCGGTGCGCGCGTCCTTGGGCGCGCAGGCCGGCGCAAGCAGCAGCCAGGCCGCCGCCGCGGCGCACCGCATCCCGAGTCTCAGGTTCCCGATCATCGCGTTGCGGCCCCGGCCACGGCGCGGACGATGTGCTGCTGGAAGAGGGCGTAGACGATCAGGATCGGGACGGAGGCGAAGACCGCCTGGGCCATCAGGTAGCCGAGCCCGCTGGTCTGGGCGAAGTTCATCTGGGACGAGGCGACGCCGACGGTGAGGGTGAACATGCTGCTGCGCGTCGCCGAGATCAGCGGCCACCAGTAGTCATTCCACGAGGCCAGGAAGGTGAAGATGCCGAGCGTCGCCTGGGCCGGCAGGGTGAGCGGCAGCAGCACCTTCCAGAAGATGGTGAAGTGCGACGCCCCGTCCAGCAGGGCCGCCTCGTCGAGCTCGACCGGGATGCCGCGGAAATATTGGGTCATCAGGAAGACGCCGAAGGGCGCCGACAGCCCGGGCAGGATCAGGCCGGGGTAGGTGTTGTGCAGATGCAGCGCGCTGAACATCTGATGGCGGGCGATGATCACCGCCTGCTCCGGGATGGCGAGGCCGAGGAGGACGGCCACGAACAGCGCACGGCGCCCACGGAATTCGAGCCGTGCGAAGGCGTAGCCGGCCAGCGACGAGAGGGCGAGCACGCCGAAGGTCGTGCTCAGCGAGACCACCGTGCTGTTGAACACCCAGCGGAACACATTCGAGTTGGCGAGGATCGCGCGATAGTTCTCGAGTGTGTAGGGCGGACCGAACACTGAACTAGTGTCGCGCATCAGTTCGAAATTGGGCTTCAGCGACAGGCCGACGGTCCACAGCAGCGGCGTGATCATCACCGCCGCCGCGAGGGCGACCCCGGCCAGGCCGGCCGGGGTGAAGCCAGCGAGCGACGGGCCTTTCACGCCGGCCGCCGTCACCGCCGCCGCTCCCGCGTGGCCGCGTACTGCAGGGCGCTGGCCAGCAGGATCAGCGCGAAGAGCACCTCCGAGGCGGACGCCGCATAGCCGACGTCCCAACGTCGGAACGCAACTTCGTAAATGAACAGCACGATCGGCCGCGACGCGCCGTTCGGGCCGCCCTGGGTCATGATCTGCGACTGGCCGAACAGCTGGAACTGCATCACCGACTCGATCAGTACGACGACCAGCAGGGTGCGACCGATCAACGGCAGGGTGATCCGCCAGAAGGTGCGCCAGGCGCTCGTGCCGTCGAGGGCGGCGGCTTCGTAGAGCTCACCCGGAATCTGCTGCAGTCCGGCCAGGAACAGCATCATCGGCAAGCCGAGGCACCACCAGACGGTGGTCAGCGCGATGCCGGGCAGGGCGAGGTGCGGGTCGCTCAGGAACGGTATCGGCGCGCGGCCCGCGGCCTTCAGCCCGTTGGCGATCAGCCCGCCGTCCGGAGTCAGCACGAAGCGCCAGATCAGGGTGACGATGGTCACCGAAAGCACCGAGGATGAAAAGAACACCCCGCGGAAGAAGGCCGCCAGCCGCCCGGCCTTGTTCAGCGCCAGCGCCAACGCGAGCGAGATGACGGTCAGCGCCGGGACGGTCAGCAGGGTGAAGTACAAGGTGTTGCCGACCGCCTGGCGGAAGACGGTGTCGGAGACCAGGCGCCGATAGTTCTCGAACGCCACGAACTCGCGGCCGCCGAACAGATCGGCCTTGTGCAGGCTGAGCGCCATGCCGGCCAGCAGCGGATAGACCAGCAGGGCGCCGTAGGCGACGAGATAGGGCCCGGCGAAGAGGTAGCCGACCAGGCCGCCGCGGCCGCGATAGCCGTCGCCAGCGCTCATCCCGCGCGCCCCGCTGCATGGTGTCCCCGGCCGTCCGGTCCGAACAGGTGCGCCGCCGCCGCCGCCAGGCGCAGGCCGACGGTTTGGCCCACCTGGGCCTGGCTGGCGCCCTTGTCCTCGGCCGTCACCGCAGTCCCGTCACCGAGCTTCACATAGACCAGCGTCCGGTCGCCCAGCCGCTCGATGAACTCGACCTGCGCCGTGGGCTCGCCGGGCCGCGGCGGGCCGAGCCGCACGCACTCGGGCCGCAGGCCCAGCAGCAGGCCCTCGCTCGGCAAATCCGCCCGCGGGACGCGCGTGGAGACCTGCGAGCCGTCGCCCAACCGTACGGTGGCGAAGCGCGCGTCGCCGGGGACGAGGCCGACCGGCGCCAGGGTCATGCGCGGCGAGCCGACGAAGCCCGCCACGAAGGTGTTGGCCGGCCGGTCGTAGATCTGCATGGGCGTGCCGACCTGCTGGATCTCGCCCTGGTTCATCACCACCACGCGGTCGGCCAGGGTCATCGCCTCGACCTGGTCGTGGGTGACCATGATCATGGTCGCCCGCACGCGCCGGCGAAGCTGCGCCAGCTCCAGCCGGGTCCGGGTGCGCAGGGCCGCGTCGAGATTGGCCAGCGGCTCGTCAAACAGGAACAGCCGCGGTTGCTTGACGATCGCCCGGCCGATCGCCACCCGCTGACGTTCGCCGCCGGATAGGGTGCCGGGCTTCTTGTCGAGCAGGGGGCCGATCTCGAGGACGCGGGCCGCCTCAGCCACCCGTTCGGCGATCTCCGCCTTCGGCGCGCCGCCGTTGCGCAGGCCGAAGGCGATGTTCTCCCGCACCGTCATGTGCGGGTAGAGCGCATAGTGCTGGAAGACCATGGCGACGCCGCGCGCGCCGGGCGCAAGCGTGTCGATGCGCTGATCGCCCAGGCGGATCTCGCCGCTGTCGGCGCGCTCGAGGCCGGCGATGATCCGCAACAGGGTGGACTTGCCGCAGCCGGAGGGGCCGAGGAAGGCCACGAACTCGCCCGCGGCGATGGTCAGCGACAGACCCTGGAACACCGAAACGGCGCCGAATCGCTT
The DNA here is from genome assembly GCA_004799545.1 of Phenylobacterium sp. Lineage (GTDB taxonomy): Bacteria > Pseudomonadota > Alphaproteobacteria > Caulobacterales > Caulobacteraceae > Phenylobacterium. Next base: position 52,286 of record SSMU01000016.1, on the reverse strand, counting down.
GCTGATGTTGGTCAGTTCCAGGCTGGACACGCCGCGCGCCTCAATTCTGTCGTCCGGGCCGGGCCCACGAGACGTCGCCGGCTAGAGCCGAGCGCGGACGGAAGGGGCCAGGAGACATCGCGCGGCATCGTTTCCTGCGCTCACGGGCAGTCCCCCAAATCGGTCGGCGGAAGCGGGCTCACGCCTATTACTCAGACAATTTATCGTAAGCGTCCGGTTGTCAATCCGCGTCCAGCCGTGGAAATCGCGCCGCGCCGCGAGACCCATCAGTTGTCCAGGGAGCCGCGCGTATCCTCGAGCGCCAACCCCACCAACTCCTCCATGGTGCGCCGCGCTTCCGCCGGTCCGCCCGCAGCAATGGCGTCGAACACCCGCCAGTGGTCGGGTAGCGGATCGCGCGGCAACTCCCGCTTTCGCTGCTTGAAGATCGTGGTCCAGCGGATCGCGGCGCCGATGCTGCTGGATAGGCTGATCAGCAGATCGTTGCCGGTCGCCTCCAGGATCACGTCGTGGAATTCCCGATCGGCCGCGCGGCCCTCCTCCGTCTTGAGGGTATGGCGCTCCATCGCCTGCAGCGCCTGGCGCATATGGGCCAGTTGCGCCGATGTCCGCCGCTCGGCGGCCAGGGCCGCGGCGGCTGGCTCCACGATCATCCGAAGCTCGAACAGCCCGCGCAGGAATTCTTCGGTCGGTCCGGATTCGATGATCCAGGCCAGGACGTCCGGATCGAGCAGGTTCCACCGGCTGCGGGCGCTCACGGTGGTGCCGGTTTTCGGCCGGCTCTCCACCATCCCCTTGGCGGCCAGCATCTTGACCGCCTCGCGATAGGCGCTGCGCGAGACGCTGAGCTGCTCGCTGGAATCGATCTCGTTGGCCAGCACCTCGCCGGGCTGGATGCGCCCCGAGACGATCGCCATTCCGAGGCGCTGGGCTATGGCGCCGTGGAGCCGCGACTTACCGCGTTCGGGCTTGCCGCCGAGAACGTCTCGTTTTCTCTGAACGTTCAACCGCGCCCCAATTGCTCAAACACTCACGTCCGCCGAGCCTGTTGCCCGACCCTGGGGGGCGCAACCGGCCGATCCGCCGGTGTTTCTACGCCATCGGCGAGTGACCGCCTAGGCGCGGCGCTCGGCTTCGGCGGCCCGCGTCGGACGCGCGATCCCGCCGAGGCCGCACCGGAAAACCCCAGCGGGTAGGCCGATTGCGCCCCTTGCATTCTTGTCTTATCAGAGCTTCAAATGTCGGACAAATAAGGGGGGCAAGGCCGGAGGTCCGGCCAGTGCGCCTCAACAAAAGGACAGGGCGGGATGAGCTGGGTTGTTCGCTTGGCGACATCGGCCGCGTTGGCGCTGATCCTGACCGGCTGCGGCCGCAGTGCGGGGCCGGCGCAACACGCGGGCCAGCTCACCGTCGGCTTCGCGCAGGTCGGCTCGGAATCCGGCTGGCGGTCCGCCGAGACCCGGATGGCGCAGGACGCCGCCAAGCAGCGTGGCGTGATCCTGAAGGTCGCCGACGGCCAGCAGCGCCAGGAGAACGAGATCAAGGCGATCCGCTCGTTCATCGCCCAGCGGGTCGATGCGATCTTCCTGGCGCCGGTGGTCTCCACCGGATGGGACGAGGTGCTCGGCGAAGCGCGCGAAGCCAAGATCCCGGTGATCCTGCTCGACCGGCCGATCGAGACCAAGGACGCGGGCCTCTACCTCTCGGCCGTGGCGGCGGACAATACGCTGGAGGGCCGGGTTGCGGGCGAGTGGCTGGTCGGCCGGCTGGGCGGCAAGGCCTGCCCGGTGGTGGAGCTGCAGGGCACGGTCGGCTCGACCCTGGTCGCCAACCGCAAGAAGGGCTTCCAGGAGGCGATCGCCAAGGCGGCCAACATCCGCATCGTCCGCACCCAGTCCGGCGAGTTCACCCGCGCCAAGGGCAAGGAGGTGATGGAAGGCTTCATCAAGGCTATCGGCGGGGCGAACATCTGCGCCGTCTACGCCCACAACGACGACATGATGCTGGGCGCCATCCAGGCCATGAAGGAAGCCGGCCTGAAGCCCGGCAAGGACATCCTCACCGTCTCGATCGACGGGGTGCCGGACATCTTCCAGGCGATGGCCGCCGGCGAGGCCAACGCCACCGTCGAGCTCGCGCCCGACATGGGCGCGCGGGCGCTGGACGTGCTCGCCGCCTACCGCAAGACCGGCCAGGCGCCGAAGTTCGTGCAGACCCCCTCGCGGCTGTTCCTGCCCGACACCGCGGCGGCCGAGTACGCGCGGCGCAAGGGCCTCTACTGAGATGCCTCCGGCGGAGCTGCTGTCCGTGCGCGGCTGCACAAAGCTCTATCCGGGGGTGCGCGCGCTCGACGGCGCCGATTTCCAGGTGCGCGCCGGGGAGATCCACGCCCTGCTGGGCGAGAACGGGGCCGGCAAGTCCACGCTGATCGCGATCCTTACGGGCGTCACGGCGGCGGACGGCGGCGAGGTCCGCATCGAGGGGCGTCCAGCCAGGCCGCGCGGCCCGGCGCAGGCGCGCGAGCTCGGTATCTCCGCCCTCTATCAGGAGGGCGCGCTGGTCCCCAACCTGAGCGTCGCGGAGAACCTCTATCTGGGCCGCGAGCCGACCCGGTTCGGGCTGGTGCGCCGCCGCCGCATGGAGGGCGACGCGCGTCTATTGCTCGCGGCCTATGGGCTGCAGATCGACGTGACCAGCCCGCTGGGCCGCTATTCCACGGCGGTGCGGCAACTGGTGGCCATCGCCCGGGCCGCGGACCTGTCGGCCAAGCTGCTGATCCTCGACGAGCCCACCTCCAGCCTCGACGCCGACGAGACCGCCATGCTGTTCGAGGTGATGCGCCAGCTGAAGGCGCGGGGCCTCGGAATCGTCTTCGTCACCCACTTCCTGGACCAGGTCTACGCCGTCTGCGACCGGCTCACGGTGCTGCGCAACGGCCGCACCGTCGCCGAGCGGGCCGTGGGCGAGGTTTCCCGCGCCGAGCTGGTGGGCCTGATGCTGGGCGAGGCGTCGGCCGGCGCCGGCTATCCCGCCCGCCGCCGCGGCGCGGCCGTGGGACCCGCCGTCGCCACGTTCCGCGGCTTCGGCCGTCGCCGCCGGGTCGCGCCCTTCGACCTGCAGTTCCGGGCCGGCGAGGTGGTCGCCGCCGCTGGCCTGCTCGGCTCGGGGCGCACCGAGACGGCGCTCCTGATGTTCGGCGCGGAGACGGCCGACAGCGGCGAGGTCGAGGTGGCGGGGAGGCCTGTGAAGCTGCGCGGCCCGCGCGACGCGATCCGCGCCGGCTTCGGCTTCTGTCCGGAGGACCGCAAGCGGGACGGCGTGGTCGGCGCCCTGTCGGTCCGCGAGAACATAGCGCTGGCCTTGCAGGCGCGCGGCGGATGGGCAAGGCCGCTGTCGCGCCGCCGCCAGGCCGACCTCGCCGAACGCTACATCAAGGCGCTCGATATCCGCACGCCGGATGCTGAGAAGCCGATCGAGCAGCTGTCCGGCGGCAATCAGCAGAAGACGCTGCTGGCGCGCTGGCTAGCCACCGATCCGCGCCTGCTGATCCTCGACGAGCCGACCCGCGGCATCGACGTCGGCGGCCATGCCGAGATCCTCAAGCTGGTGGACGAGCTCTGCACGCAGGGGCTTTCGATCTACATGATCTCCTCCGAGCTGGCGGAGATCGCCGCCACGGCCGACCGCGTGCTGGTGATGCGCGACCGGCGGCCCGCCGGCCTGATCGAAGGCGCCGCGGTGTCGCCCGAGGCCATCATGGCGGCCATCGCCGCGCCGCCCGGCGAGGCGGCGGGATGACGGACCTGCTCGGCTGGCGAAGCCGCCTACCGCGGGGCGGGCCGCAGCTGGCGGCGCTGGCGTTGGCGCTGGCCGCCAACGCGGTGGTCTCGCCCGATTTCTTCCACCTTCTGCTGCGCGACGGCCGGTTGTTCGGCAGCCCCGTCGACATCCTCAACCGCGGGGCGCCGACCGTCCTGCTCGGCGTCGGCATGGCCCTGGTGATCGCCACCCGCGGCATCGACCTCTCGGTGGGGTCGGTGATGGCCATCGCCGGCGCGGTCGCCGCCGCCGGTGTGGCGCATGGCTTGCCGTGGGGCGTGTCGATCGCGCTTGCGCTGGGCGCCGGCGTCGCCTGCGGACTTTGGAACGGGCTGCTGGTGGCGATCATGGGCATCCAGCCGATCGTCGCCACCCTGGTGCTGATGGTCGCCGGCCGCGGGGTGGCGCAACTCATCACCTCCGGGCGGATCCTCACCTTCGACGAGCCGCACCTGCTGTGGATCGGCGGCGGCGCGATCGCCGGCCTGCCGGTCGCCGTGGTGGTCGCCCTGGCCGCCGCGGCGCTGGTGCTGCTCATGGTGCGCCGGACCGCGCTCGCCCTGTTCATCGAAGCGGTCGGCGTCAATCCGCAGGCCAGCCGCCTGGCCGGCGTGCCGAGCCGCGCCGTGCTGGTCTACGTCTACCTGGTCTCGGGCCTGCTCGCGGCGACCGCCGGCGTGCTGGCCGCGGCCGACATCCGCGCCGCCGACGCCAACAACGCCGGCCTGTGGCTGGAGCTCGACGCCATCCTCGCCGTGGTGCTCGGCGGGGGCTCGCTCTACGGGGGACGCTTCTCGCTCGGGCTCACCGTCGTCGGCGCCCTCACCCTGCAGACCCTGAAGACCTGCATCCTGCGCGCCGGCTTCCCGCCGGAGTTCAACCTGATCGCCATGGCCGGCGTGGTCGCCGTGGTGCTGGTCATCCAGTCGCCGGCCGTCGGCGCGCTGGGCGGACGGCTGGTCCCGCGTCTGCGGGAGGTCCGCCTGTGAACGGCCGCAACCTGCCCCTCGCGGCGACCCTGGCGGTATTCGTCGCGGCCTATGCGGTCTGCGCTGCACGGTTCCCGGCCTTCATCGGGACCCGGGTTCCGGCCGACCTGGTCACCGACAACGCCTTCCTCGGGGTGATCGCCGTGGGCATGGCCTTCGTAGTCATCTCTGGCGGCATCGACCTGTCGGTGGGCGCGGTCATGGGCTTCAGCAGCGTACTCATCTCGCTCGCCGTCAGCCGCTGGGGCGTGCCGCCCATGGCCGCCTTCCTGCTCGCCGTGGGGCTGGGAACCGGGTTCGGCGCAGCGATCGGCGCGGCGATCCACGGACTGCGGGCGCCGGCCTTCATCGTGACGCTCACCGCCATGTTCTTGGCGCGTGGCGCCGGCTTCCTGCTCACCACCGAGGCGGTGCCGATCGACCACCCGTTCTTCCGGACGGTGCAGGACCTGGCGATCAGGCTGCCGGGCGGCGGACGCCTGGGGGCGGTGAGCCTGGTCATGGCCGCGGCGTTCCTGGCGGGCGGCGTCCTGCTGCACGCCACTCGCTTCGGGAACAGCGTCTTCGCGATCGGTGGCGACCGGCGCTCAGCCGAGCTGATGGGGGTCCCGGTCGGGCGCACCACCGTGCTGGTCTATGCCATCTCGGGCGGCTGCGCGGCGCTCGCCGGGGTGGTCATCTCGATCTACACCCGGGCCGGAAACCCGCTGACCGGGGTCGGTGTGGAGCTCGACGCCATCGCCGCGGTGGTGATCGGCGGAGCGCTGCTCTCCGGCGGCGTCGGCACCATGCTGGGCGCGCTGGTCGGCGTGCTGATCCAGGGGCTGATCCTCACCTACATCGACTTCGACGGCTCGCTGTCGAGCTGGTGGAGCAAGATCGCCACCGGCGCGCTGCTGTTCGCCTTCATCGGCCTGCAGAAGCTCATCGTGCAGCTCCCCCGGCTGAGCCCGCGCATGGCGGGAGCCTGAGGGTGCCGGTCCGCCTCCCCGAACCCGGTTCGCGGGCGAGCGCCCGCCTTCGCATAGACCAGGACGTCCGATCATGACCGCAACGCCGCCCGATCCCCCTCGACTCCGCTCCCGCGCCTGGTTCGACAATCCGGACAACATCGACATGACCGCGCTCTACCTCGAGCGCTATCTGAACTTCGGGCTGTCGCTGGAGGAGCTGCAGTCGGGCGCCCCGATCATCGGCATCGCCCAGACGGGGTCGGACCTCTCGCCCTGCAACCGCCACCACCTGGTGCTGGCCGAGCGGGTGAAGGAGGGTATCCGGATGTCCGGCGCCATCCCCTTGGAGTTCCCGGTCCACCCGATCCAGGAGACTGGCAAGCGCCCGACCGCCGGCCTCGACCGCAACCTCGCCTACCTCAGCCTGGTGGAGACGCTCTACGGCTATCCGATCGATGGCGTGGTGCTCACCATCGGTTGCGACAAGACCACGCCGGCCTGCCTGATGGCGGCGGCCACGGTGAACATCCCGGCGATCGCCCTGTCGGTGGGGCCGATGCTGAATGGCTGGCACGAGGGCCAGCGCACCGGCTCCGGCACCATCGTCTGGAAGGCCCGCGAGATGATGGCCGCGGGCAAGCTCGACCACGCGGGCTTTATCAAGCTGGTCGCCTCCTCGGCGCCCTCCACGGGGTTTTGCAACACCATGGGCACGGCGAGCACGATGAACTCGCTGACCGAGGCGCTCGGCATGTCCCTGCGGGGCTCGGCGGCGATCCCCGCGCCCTACCGCGACCGCCAGCAGAGCGCCTACGAGACCGGCCGGCGCATCGTCGAGATGGTCCGCGAGGACCTGAAGCCCAGCGATGTCCTCACCCGCGACGCCTTCCTGAACGCCGTGGTTGTGAACTCCGCGATCGGCGGATCGACCAACGCGCCGATCCACCTGAACGCGCTGGCCCGCCACATCGGGGTCGAGCTCTCGCTCGACGACTGGCAGTCCTACGGCGAGGACGTGCCTCTGCTGGTCAACCTGCAGCCCGCCGGCGAATACCTCGGCGAGGACTATTACCGCGCCGGCGGCGTGCCGGCGGTGATGGGCCAACTGCTCGCCCAGCAGATGCTGCGCGAGGACGTGCTGACGGTCTCCGGCCGCACGGTGGGCGAGCTCTATCGCGGCGCGGAGATCCTCGACGAGGAGGTGATCCGTCCCTTCGCCCGGCCGCTCAAGTCGCAGGGCGGCTTCCGCGTGCTGCGCGGCAACCTGTTCGACAGCGCGATCATGAAGACCAGCGTCATCAGCGAGGAATTCCGCAAACGCTACCTGTCCGATCCGGCCGATCCCGAAGCCTTCGAGGGCAAGGCGGTCGTGTTCGACGGGCCCGAGGACTACCACCGGCGGATCGACGATCCGGCGCTGGGGATCGACGAGCGGACGCTGCTGTTCATGCGCGGCGCGGGGCCCATCGGCTACCCCGGCGCGGCCGAGGTCGTGAACATGCGGGCGCCCGCCTACCTGATCCGCGAGGGGGTCCACGCCCTGCCATGCCTCGGGGACGGCCGCCAGTCGGGGACATCCGGTTCGCCGTCGATCCTGAACGCCAGCCCGGAGGCGGCGGCCGGCGGCGGGCTCGCCATCCTGCGCACCGGCGACCGGGTCCGTGTGGACCTCGGCCGAGGGCGCGTCGACGTGCTGCTGTCCGAGGCGGAGATCGCCGAACGGCGCCAGGAGCTGGAGGCGGGGGGCGGTTATCCCTATCCCGCCAGCCAAACGCCCTGGCAGGAGATGCAGCGGGGCGTGGTCGGCCAGCTCGACACCGGCGCGGTCCTGGAACCCGCCGTCAAATACCAGCGCATCGCCCAGACCATGGGCCTGCCCCGCGACAATCATTAGCCGCCGGCGCAAGGAGGATCAGATGGGATTCCATTGGAGCATCAGGACCGCCCTGGCCGCCGGCCTGGGGGCGCTTTGCCTGGCGAGCCCGGCGCTGGCCGCCGACCCGCCGACCCGCGCCGCGCTCGTGCTGCACGCCGACCATCCCGGCCCGGTGATCGAACGCAACATCTACGGCCAGTTCGCCGAGCACCTTGGCCGCGGCATCTACGAGGGTGTCTGGGTGGGCCCGGACTCCAAGATCCCCAACACCCGCGGTTATCGCAACGACGTGCTGGCGGCGCTGAAGGAGATCCGCGTGCCGGTGATCCGCTGGCCGGGCGGCTGCTTCGCCGACGAGTATCATTGGCGCGACGGGATCGGCCCGCGCGACCAGCGCCCGGTGCGGATCAACACCCTGTGGGGCGGTGTCGAGGAGACCGACGCCTTCGGCACCCACGAGTACTTCGACCTCGCTGAACTGCTGGGCGCGCAGACCTACGTGACCGTCAACGTCGGGACCGGCAGCCCGGAGGAGGCGGTCCACTGGATCGAGTACATCACCACTGAGACCCATTCGACGCTCGGCGATCTCCGGCGCAAGAACGGGCGCGAGAAGCCCTACCAGCTCAACTATGTCGGCGTCGGCAACGAGAGCTGGGGTTGCGGCGGCGAGATGCGTCCGGAACACTACGCCGACGTCTTCCGCCAGTACGCCGCCTTCCTGCGGCCGGTGCCGGGCCAGGGCAAGTTCACCAAGGTCGCGGTGGGTCCCAACGTCGCTGACTACGCCTGGACCGAGGGCGTGATGTCAGGCGCCGCCCGCTGGATCGACGCGATCTCGCTGCACTACTACACGGTCCCGACCGGGGTGTGGCCGCACAAGGGGCCCGCCACCGGCTTCGACGAGGACCTCTGGATCAAGACCATGTCGCAGACCCTGCGCATGGACGAACTGATCACCAAGCATGCCGCGATCATGGACAAGTACGACCCGCAGAAACGGGTGGCCTTGTTCGTCGACGAATGGGGGACCTGGTACGATGTGGAGAAGGGCACCAACCCCGGCTTCCTCTACCAGGAGAACACCCTGCGAGACGCCCTGGTGGCGGCGCTCAACCTCAACATCTTTCACCGTCACGCCGACCGCGTGAAGATGGCCAACATCGCCCAGATGGTGAACGTGCTGCAGGCCATGATCCTCACCGACAAGGAGAGGATGCTGCTGACGCCGACCTACCACGTCTACGACATGTACAAGGTCTTCCAGGGCGCGACCGAGATCCCGCTGGACGTGGATGCGCCCGCCTACGCCTACGGCGGTGTGAGCGTGCCTTCGGTCTCCGCCTCCGCCGGCCGCGATCCGCAGGGCGTCACCCATATCGCCCTCGTGAACCTCGACCCGCGCCATCCAGCGGCCATCACGGTGAAGCTGGAGGGCCTCAGCGCAAGCAAGGTGGGCGGGCAGCTGCTCACCGCGCCGGACATGGACGCCCGCAACCGCTTCGATGCGCCGGACGTGGTGAAGCCCGGTCCCTTTGCGGGCGCCACGCTGGCGCGCGACACGGTGAACCTCACCCTGCCGGCCAAATCCGTGGTGGTTCTGGACCTGAGGTGAGATCGATCCCCACGGTTGCGCCGGCCGGCCCTAGAGCGGCCGAACGGTGACCTCTTCAGCCGGCGCAACCTGCAATGGATTCCGCAGCGGATAGCGGAACGGCGCGGCCTCGATCTCGAAGACGTCGCCGGGTTCCACCTTCACGCCGTCGGAGAAGGACAGGGTGGCGGTGCCGAAGAAATGCACGTGCACGTCCCCCGGCCGCCGGAACAGGCCGTACTTGAAATGGTGGTGTTCCAGGTTGGCGAGGGCGTGGCTCATGTTCGCCTCGCCCGACAGGAAGTCCGCCTCCCAGACGGGCGCGCCGCCGCGCAGGACGCGCACCTTGCCGCGGACATCCTTGGGCAAGTCGCCCACCAGCAGCTCGGGGCCGACGGCGGCCGGGCGCAGCTTGGAATGGGCGAGCCATAGATAGTTGCCGCGCTCGGTCACGTGGTCGGAGAACTCGTTGGCCAGCGCATAGCCGAGGCGGAAGGGGCTGCCGTCGGGGCCGATCACGTAGAGGCCGGCGATCTCCGGCTCCTCGCCGGCGTCGAGGGCGAAGTCCGGCGAGGCGAGGGGCTGGCCGGACGCCGTCAGGCCCGAGCCATCGCCCTTGTAGAACCACTCCGGCTGCACGCCCGGGCCGCCGCCCGCGGGCTTGCCGCCTTCCAGGCCCATGCGGAACATCCGCATGGAATCGGTGAGCGTCTCCTCGGCGCCCTGGGTCTTGCGGTGCATCTTGTCGCGGCCCTCGGCCGAGCCGAGATGGGTCAGGCCGGTGCCGGTCAGATAGAGGTGCGCGGGATCGGGATGGTCGATCGGCGGCAACAGGCGACCTTCGGCCAGCGCCGCCTCGATATCGACGGCGTCGCCCAGCTCCAGCGCATCGATCGCCTGGGCTAGCGTCCGGCCCTGCTCGATGGCCTGCAGGGCGAGCGAATAGGTCGAGGCGCAGCCCCTGACTTCCCGCGCCGCGCCGTCGTCGCCGGCGACGGCCAGATGGCGGCTTCCGGCGGCATCGCGGAACTGGACGAGACGGAGGGCCATGACGCACCTTTGCGGAGACGAGGCTCAATACTCAGACAAATATCCACCCGCCTGCGCGAGTCAATCAGACCTGGACCGGCCGGCCGTTCACCAGGCGGCGCAGGCCCAGCGGGTTGGCGGTCTTCAGCGCCTCCGGCAGCAGGTCGTCGGGCAGGTCCTGGTAGCAGACCGGGCGAAGGAACCGGCGGATCGCCAGGCCGCCCACCGAGGTGCTGCGCGAATCCGAGGTGGCGGGGAAGGGGCCGCCGTGGACCATCGCATGGGAGACCTCGACGCCCGTCGGCCAGCCGTTGACCAGGATGCGGCCGGCCTTGCGCTCCAGGATCGGCAGTAGGGCGCGCGCTGCCTCGTGGTCGGCCGCGGCGAGATGCAGGGTGGCGGTGAGCTGGCCTTCGAGCGCCTCGCTGACGCGGCGCAGCGCGGCGACGTCGGGACAGCGGACCAGCAGTGAGGAAGCGCCGAAGTTCTCCGCCGCCAGCGCGCCGTCCGCCAGGAAGGCCTCGGCGGTGGTGGAGAACAGGGCCGCGTGCCCGAGATTGCAGCCTGCCCGCGCCGCAGCGGCGGCCACCGTTTCGACCGCGGCGTGCGCGCCGAGTGCCGCAAGCCCGGCCGCGTAGGCCCCGTGGATGCCGGGCGTCAGCATGACCGCCGGAGAACTGTCTGCCAGCGCCGCGCCGGCCGCCGCCACGAAGCGGTCGAGGTCGGGGCCCTCCAGGGCGATCACCAGCCCGGGATTGGTGCAGAACTGGCCCGCCCCCTGGACGAGCGACGCCACGAAGGCGACGCCCAGCGCCTCGGCCCGATCGGCCAGGGCGCCCGGCAGCAAATACACCGGATTGATGCTGCTCATCTCGGCGAACACCGGGATCGGTTCCGGCCGGCGGGCCGCCAGGTCGCACAGCGCCAGCCCGCCGCGGCGCGAGCCGGTGAAGCCCACGGCCTTGATGCGCGGGTCGCCGACCAGGGCTGCGCCGAGTTCGTTCGACGGCCCGGGTAGGAAGCTGAAGACCCCGTCCGGCATCCCCTGCGCCGCGGCCGCGGCGAGGATCGCCTGGGCGACCAGTTCGCCGGCCCCGGGGTGCGCCGGGTGGCCTTTCACGACCACCGGACAACCGGCCGCCAGCGCCGAGGCCGTGTCGCCCCCGGCCGTGGAGAAGGCCAGCGGGAAGTTGCTCGCGCCGAACACCGCCACCGGCCCAAGCGGGATGTGCCGCAGCCGCAGGTCCGGCCGCGGCTGGGGCGCGCGGTCGGGCAGGGCCGGATCAATACGCGCCTCGATCCAGTCGCCGCTGCGGACGATCTGGGCGAACAGCCTGAGCTGGCCTGTGGTGCGGGCCCGTTCGCCCTCGACCCTGGCGCGGGGCAGGCCGCTCTCGGCGATCACCCGTTCGATCAACTCATCGCCGAGCGCCATGATCTGCTCGGCGATGGTCTCGAGGAACCTGGCGCGCGCCTCGAGAGAGGTCTCGCGATAGGCGTCGAACGCCGCCCAGGCGGCCGAGCAGGCCCGCTGCACCTCGTCCGGGCCGGCGGCTGAGAACGCTGGCTCCAGGCGCTTCCCGGTGGCCGGGTTGACGGCGTGGAAGCGCTCGGCGCTGGTCAGGCGCGCGCCGCCGACGAAGATTTCGCCGCTCACAGGCATGGCAGGCTCCGAATATTAGTCAGACAATTGCGCTATAGCGCGTCGCGCCGCAGGTGTCAGGCGTCCAGGCCCTGCGGCTGCAGCATCCGGCACTCGTAGACGGTCGCATCGGAGCCATGGGTCAGCACGCGGACCCGCACCCGCCGGCGGCCGCGGGTCCACGCCGGCGGCACGGGATAGTCGCGCGTCACGAACTCACGGACGGGGTTTCCCTTACGCGCCTCGATCGCCAGCGATTGGCCGTCGATCAGGATCTCGAAGTCTTTGTCGACCTCCTCGCCCCAATAGAGCGCCTGCAAGGTCATTGGCCGATCGGGCCGCACCGCCATATCCCACTCGATCCAGTGGCCCGCGCCCCACCAGGCCTCACGCGCGGCGCGTCCCGCGTAGGAGGTCACGTCCGACTGGTTGGCGCCAAACCCATGCGCCTGCTCGGAGGCGGCCTCGCCAGGATGGATGACATCGACCGTGCGGACGTCCAACGCCTTCAGCCGCACCTGCTCGGCGGCGAACACGTCGGCGCGCGTCCGCCACGCCGCCTCGCTCAGGCGGGGGAAATAGATGGCGGTGCGCCGATCGTATTGGCCGAAGAACGGCCGCAGGGTCAGCTCGCCCGGCTGCATTCCCACGGACTTGTAGAGGTGGGCGCCGCCGGCCGGCCGCAGGGCGCCCTTGAGGTCCTCGGTGACGAAGGCCGGCGCCGGCGCGGCCAGCGGCCGCGTGGCCGGGCCGAGGTCCGCCGCCAGCACCAGTGGCCCGCTCAGGAAGGCCACGACGTCGGGATTGTCCGGCGTCGGCTCCATTCGCAACGGCATCGGCAACGTCAGCTCCACCAGGTCGCCGTCGCGCCAGCGCCGCCGGACGATGGCGTAGCCGTCCTCGGCCGTGATCGGCACGGGCGCGCCATTGACCGACAGCCGGGGGCCGGCGCTCCACGCCGGCAATCTCAGCGCCAGCTCCATCGGCCCGCGCGGCGCCCGCGCGATGTTCAGCCGCACCGTCTCGGACGCCGGATAGCCGGTCTCCAGCGCGATCCGCGCCCCGGTCTCCGACCAGTCGAGGATGGAGGGGATGAACAGGTTCACGAACAGCCGGTCGCCGGCCCGCCAGTAGATGGAATCGCCGTGCTTGGCGTGGCTCTCCATCCCGCTGCCCATGCAGCACCAGAAGCTCTCCGTCGGCGTGGAGAACTGCCGCGCGGAGCCGGCCAGCATCGGCGTCATATAGGTGAACATCCCGTCCGAAGGCCGTTGCTGGGCCATGGTGTGGTTCAGGTGGGTGCGCTCGTACCAGTCGAACCAGGCGGCCTTGGGCTCCCAGGCGTAGAGCCTGCGGGTAAGCTTCAGCATGTTGTAGCTGTTGCAGCCTTCGCAGGTGCGGTCGGTCAAGCTCTGCGAGATCACCCCGGGCGCCTGGAAGTGCTCGCGTTCGGAGTTGCCGCCGATGACGTAGGAGTGCTGGCCGGTGACCTGGCTCCAGAAGAACCGCGCGGCGCGGGCGTAGCGCGGCTCGCCGGTGACCTCGTAGAGCCGCGCCAGGCCGATGACTTTGGGGATCTGGGTGTTGGCGTGCTTGCCTTCCAGCTCGTTGCGGCCCGCCTCCAGCGCATCCAGCACCGAGTTGTCGTGCAGCCGCCGGGCGAGCGCCAGGTAGCGAGCGTCGCCGGTGCGCTGGTAGGTCTCGGCGAACGCCTCGTTGAGCCCGCCGTGCTCGCAGCTGAGCACCGTCTGGACCTCGGCGTCGCTGAGGTCGGAGAGGACGCCAACCAGATAGTCGCTCATGCCGACGAGGACCTTCAGCGCGCGGCGGTCGCCGCACAGGGCGTCGGCGTCCAGCAGGCCCTGGTGCACCTTGTGCCAGGTGTAGAGCGGCACCCATCCGCCGTTCAGGTCGAAGGGGCCGGCGTGCACATCGTGGCGGCGGAGCTCCTCGTAGACCACCTTGCCGTCGAGGATCCGCCCGTCCCGCTCGACGGTGGTCCCGCCGACATAGCCGTCGCCATGCGCGGACTGGCAGGCCGCCAGCTCCGAGACGATGTAGGCCGCCCGCGCCTTGCAAGCCGCATCGCCGGTCTGCGCATGCAGCAGCGACAGGGCGCTCAAATGGTGGCCGAGGGTGTGGCCGGCGATGCCGCGGGCTTCCCAGCCGCCATAGAGCTCGCCTTTCGGCGCAAGCCCCGCGCCGGCGCGGAAATTGTGCAGTAGCCGATCCGGGTCGAGCGACAGCAGGTAGCGGCGGTTGGCGGCGACGGCGTCCGCCCAGATCGATGGCGTGAGCCGCACCGCGCCCAGCGGAAAGGGTTCGGCGCGCCGGCCGCTCGCCGGCCCTTCCGCGGCGCGGGCCCCAGCGGCCGCGGCCAGCGCGGCGCCGGCAAGCAGGGCGGTGCGACGGCTTAGGCCCGGCTCATAGTCCTTCATGCCTGCTCCAAGGCTCTGGAGGATCATATTGTCAGACAAGTGCCGTGAACAGGGCCGAAGCGCGACTCCTGCCGGGGGCCCGCCAGCGCACCTTACTTGACGGCGTCGCGGCCCCGGCGCACGGCGCTATCCGACAACCCCTTGCGCCGCCAGGGCCGCCAGCTGTCGACCGGGCTGAAGGGATCGCCCAGGTGGTAGGTGGCGACCGCGGCGGTCAGGCCCTCCACCGGCTTCAGCTCGATGGGACGCAGGCGCGCGTAGCCGGAGTTGCGCAGCCGCTCGAGGCCCGCGCCGACGCCGCCGGCCTTGCGGATGGCGTCCGCCATGATCGTGATGTCACAACCGAGCCAGTGGGCGAGCAGGCGGGTGCGCAGCCACGCGATCTCGGCCCGCGCGCCGGTCCCGGCGCGGCCGGCGGCCTCGAAACTCATGTCGCACTCGGTGTCGAAGCCCATGGAGCGGTTGTTGATGTTGGCCGATCCGATCCTGAGCAGCCGGTCGTCGATGATCGTCAGCTTGGCGTGGACGATGATGATCCGGCCGAGCGTGGTGACCGGGCTGTAGGCCTGGAAACGGCCGTGCTTGTCGGCGCGCCTGAGCCGCTCGATGAACTTCACCCGCGTGTGGTCCATGGTCGCCTGGTCGAAGAAGCTGGGCGAATGCTCGGTGCCGATCAGCACCACCTCCGGCCCGTCCGGCTCGCCCAGCCGCCGGGCCAGGGCCGAGGCGATCAGCGGCGAGGTGTAGTACTGGTTCTCCATGTAGATGCAGCGCTGGGCCGCGGCGATCGACGCCAGGTGCAGCGCCTCGACCTCGCGCACCTCCGGGTGATGCGCGAAGGCCCCTTGGGTGCGTGACAGGCCGACCTCAATCTCCCGGAACTGCGGTTTGACGCAGGCGGGCCAGGCGGGTCGCACCTTCGGCGGTTCGGGCAGGATCTCGCCCGAGCAGCGCGCCCAGCGCTCCCGGAACAACACGCCCAGCGCCTTGGCCGGGGCGCCCTCGACAAGGCCCATCACCTCGTGGCGGCTGTCGAAGTCGTCCTCGCTGTTGCCGTGCGCGTGCTTGGTCTTCTCGCGGCGGGGATCGTCGTCGAGATGCTCGTGGGTGTCCCACCGGTCGGGACCGATATCGCCGCCGCCGCAGAACGCGATCGCGTCGTCGATGATGATCGCCTTCTGATGGTGCGAGGCGCCCAGGGGCAGCTTGCCGTCGAGCAGGAACTTCACCTTGCTGCCGGCGAAGGTCTTGCGGTCGGCGAGCGTGAACCACTTCTGGGTGGCCGCGACCGGCAGGGCCGACTTCCAGCACAGGATGCGCACGTCGAGCTCTGGATTGTCCTTCGCCAGCCGCTTCAGGAAGTTGGCGATCCGGTCGTCTTCCGGCCCCGAGCAGCCGGGCTGCGGGTGGAACAGGGTGTCCGGTTCGAAGGCCCAGTTCAGCAGGTGGACGGTGTGGCGCGCCTTGCGCATGGCCGCCATGGCCGCATCGAAATAGTCGGCCATGTCGACGATCAGGGCCGCGCGCGCGGAGGTTTCCCGCGTCCAGCAGGTGGTCCCTGGTTCCAGCAACATGGCGTGACCTCCCCAAGTCCCACCGACCCAAGCCCTCAGGGCGAAGGTTGTTCCCCGCGGGCGGGTGGCGTCTATCCTTCAACGCGCTGGCCAGGAACGAGGAGAGACCATGTCCGACACGGCGCCGCCGCATCCCGTGGCCACGAAGCCGGAGCCGCCCGCCGGCGGCGCGCTCGCCTGGTGGTGGCGGGTGATGGACTTCAAGATCGGCGTCGTCCCGGCGCCGGTGTTCGTCCTGGTCCTGGCCATCGCCGCCTTCTTCGTGAGCCAGGGGAAGGTCCCGTCCGACATCCTGATGAACATCGCGGTGCTGGCGGCCGGCGGCTTCGCCTGCGCCGAGCTCGGCAAGCGCCTGCCGGTGATCCGCAACATCGGGGCCGCGGCGATCTTCGCCACCTTCATCCCCTCCTACCTGGTCTACGCCCACATCCTGCCGGCCCCGCTGGTGGGCTCGATCACCACCTTCACCAAGTCCAGCAACTTCCTCTACCTGTTCATCTGCTCGATCATCGTGGGCTCGATCCTGGGCATGGACCGCCGCGTGCTGGTGGGCGGCTTCCTGAAGATCTTCGTGCCGCTGGCCGCCGGCTCGGTCACCGCCGGCGTCGTCGGTTGCGCGGTCGGCACGGCGCTGGGGCTCGGCTTCCAGCACACCCTGTTCAAGGTGGTGGTCCCGATCATGGCCGGCGGGGTGGGCGAGGGGGCCCTGCCGCTCTCCGTCGGCTACGCCGCGATCAGCCACCAGCCGCAGGGCGACCTGTTCGCCGAGGTGCTGCCCGCCATCATGCTGGGCAGCCTGACCGCCATCATCCTGGCGGGCGGCCTCAACTACCTGGGCAAGCGCCGCCCGGACCTGACCGGCGAGGGACGGCTGCAGGTGGGCGAAGAGGACGTGGAGCTTTCCGGCGGCCAGGCCGTGCGGCCGCGTCCGGCCATCGAGACCGTCGCCGGCGCCGCCGTCCTGGCGGTCAGCCTCTACCTCACCGGCACGGTCGCCCAGAGGCTCTGGGCGTTCCCGGCTCCGGTGGTCATGCTGCTCCTGACCGTGCTGCTGAAGCTCGGCCGCCTGGTCACGCCGGACCTCGAGCAGGGGGCTTATGGCGTCTACCAGTTCTTCCGCACGGCGGTGACCTATCCGCTGCTGTTCGCCATCGGCGTGGCCATGACCCCCTGGGACAAGCTGGTGGCGGCGTTCAACGCGCCGACCCTGATCACCATCGTGGCCACGGTCACCACTCTGATCGGCGTCGGCTTCCTGCTCGCCCGGTTCCTGAAGATGCATCCGATCGACGTGGCGATCGTCAACGCCTGCCACTCCGGCCAGGGCGGCACCGGCGACGTAGCCATCCTGTCGGCCGCCAACCGCATGCAGCTGATGCCCTTCGCCCAGATCGCCACCCGCATCGGCGGGGCGATCACTGTCACGCTCGCCCTGATCGCCTTCCGGACGCTCGGCGGCTGACCGTCTCCCCGCTTGACGGCCGGTTAACCACGGACGGCGCATTCTCCTGCAAAGACAAGGGGGATGCGTCTGTGAACGATTCGGTCGGCGGGAGTTCGCCGGCGTCCGAACCGGCGTCGGGCCTCCACCTGTTCGCCGCCTCGGCGCGCAACCTCGTCCCACGCCTGATCAGCAGCACCGCCCTGGCCGCGGTCGGGGCCTGCTATGTCGGGCCGGGCTGGACCTTGCTCTGGCTGATCGGCGTCTGGGCGGGTCTGCTGGTGGGCCTCAAGCTCACCGCCGAGAGCCAACAGTCGCGCGCCGGCGGCCGGCGGCCGATGCGGGCGATCACCATCAACAGCATCTTCGGCACCTTCGTGCAGTTCGCCATGCTGCTGGCGCTGTGGCGCACCGGCGACGAGGTGGCCCGCGCCTTCGCTCTGATGAGCACCCTGATCGGCGCGGTCTATGTGCTGCTGCAGTACTATTCCGACCTCGGCCTGTTCCGCCTGCTGCTGACGCCCTACGTCGGACTGCTGTTCTACATGGGCTGCGACCTGGTCTGGCGGACCGGGGTCAGCGCGCCCCGGGTGGCCGCCGTGGCGGCTGGCCTGATCAGCCTGACCAACTTCTTCCTGCTGGCCCGCCGCCAGCTCGACCGCTCGCGCACGGTGCTGCGCCAGGCCCGCGGGCGGGCGCAGGAGGGTGAGCTTGCCGCCGAGGCCGCCAACGCCGCCAAGAGCGCCTTCCTGGCCACCATGAGCCACGAGATCCGCACGCCCCTGAACGGGGTGCTCGGCATGGCCCAGGCCATGGCCGCCGACGACCTCTCCGAGGTCCAGCGCGAACGGCTGGTGGTGGTGCATCGCTCCGGCGAGGCGCTGCTGGCGATCCTCAACGACGTGCTGGACCTCTCCAAGATCGAGGCCGGCAAGCTGGAGCTGGAGGCTATCGAGTTCGACCTGAGCGAGCTGGCGCAAGGGGCCTATTCCGCCTTCACCGCGCTCGCCAACAAGAAGGGCCTGTCCTTCGCCCTCGACATCGGTGTGGCCCGCGGCCGTTACCTGGGCGACCCGACCCGCATCCGGCAGATCCTCTACAACCTGATCTCCAACGCCCTGAAGTTCACCGACCAGGGCGAGATCCGCGTCGCCGCGCGCCGCGACGGCGAGCTCCTGGAGATCGCGGTGGCCGATACCGGCGTCGGCATCTCGCCGGAGAACCTGGTCCGCCTGTTCCAGAAGTTCGACCAGCTGGATTCCTCGACCACCCGCCGGTTCGGCGGCACCGGCCTAGGCCTGGCCATCTGCCATGAGCTGGCTCAGCTGATGGGCGGCGAGATCATGGTCGAGAGCGAGCTCGGCAAGGGCTCGCGCTTCATCGTGCGCCTGCCGCTGCCGCTGGTCGGCGCGGAGAAGCCGCCGCCGCCGCTCGCGCCGGCCCCGGTCAGCGACCTGAAGCCCATGCGCCTGCGCGTGCTGGCGGCCGAGGACAATGCGGTCAACCAGCTGGTCCTGAAGACCCTGCTGCATCAGCTGGGCCTCGAGCCCGTTGTGGTCGAGGACGGCGCCGCCGCCGTCGAGGCCTGGCGCGACGGCCCCTGGGACGTGATCCTGATGGACGTCCAGATGCCGGTGATGGACGGCCTCGCCGCCACCGCCCTGATCCGCAAGCTGGAGCACGAGACGCACCGGGCGCGAACCCCGATCATCGCGCTCACCGCCAACGCCATGTCGCACCAGGTCGAGCAGTACCTGGCCGCCGGCATGGACGGCCACGTCGCCAAGCCGATCGCCGCCGCCGACCTCTTCCAGGCGCTGCATGAGGCGATGGAAAGCCCCGGCGCGGACGACGAGGCTTCGGAGGTCGCGTAGAGGTCCCTGCCCCCGCGGTCAGGGCGAGAAGTGCCCCCACCCGCTGCATCCGGGGCGCGGCGTGCCCGCGACCCCTCGCTCGTCAAGACAGAGCAGGTCGGCCTGAGGGCCTAGTCCCGGCGGTTGCGACAGCCACTCGATGCGGCCGTTCCTGACGCCAAGCAGCGCGGTATCGTTGAAGTTCGTCAGGTTCCGCCCCGGATAGCCGCCGAGGTCGAGGCTCAGCACGGCATAGTCGCCTTGCTTCGCGCGGTAGGCGCGGACGCCCGGGTGATCGGCCGCGAAGGCCTCGGGCGCGGAGCCGAGCCTCTCACCCACATGCAGCGTCGCGAGCAGGGTTGCGCCCTGCCGATGGGCGGCGACGCGCTGCCGGTTCTTCCCCGGAAGCGTGACGGCGAACGGCAGCAGCGACAGCCCCTGCCAGTCGCTGGCGTCCAGCCCATGGCGGGGGGTCGGGGGCCGCGTCGGCGGTGGCGTCGGCGGCGCGCAGGCGGCGCTCAGCCGATCGTCCGGAGCGAGCGCAGTCATGGCCCAGCGCGACATGAAACCGGCGCCGTCCTCCAGCGGAAGCTCACCGAGGGCCGCGATGAAGACGGAGCTCCCCGGCCGCCGCAGCCAGGCATGCATGGCCTTCCGGTCCGAAAGGTTCGGCGGCGGAGGATGGGCGACCTCGACCGGCAGGAAGGCCGCCTCCAGGCGCCCATTCCGGAACATCAGCACCACGCCGGCGCCCTGTTCCAGGGATCCGCCGCGGGTCAGCACCTCCCGACACTGCAGATAGGGCGCAGGCGGCACGAGGTCGCCGTGGGTTCGGAACACCGCCGCCTGCTCCGCCAGGACAGGGTCGGTCATGAGGTCCTGAACGGTGACGAAGCTCAGCAAGCCGTCGCCCGTGGCCAGTTGGAACGCGGGTGGGATCGGCCATGCGGCCGGGACGTCCGCAAGCCGCCCCCGGACGGCCGCCGGATCAAGCCCGGTGAGCTGGGAAACCGGTACGCCCGCCGCGGGCGGCGGCGGTTCGCCTTGAGCGCCCGCGGTGGTCGCGCCCAGCAGAAGGGCCAGGGCGCCTGTCAGACCAGCCAGTCGCCGCGCCATCGCAATTCCCCCCCGACGCAGATGCGGCATCCTACCGGACAGCGGGTGGCGTGGACAACGGAGGCCCGGCCCGTCACCTCGGCGGCGATTGGTACCGGGCGAACCAGGCGAGGATCGCCGCGGCCTTGGCCGCCGACTGCGAGGGTCGCGCCGCCAGGCCGCCATGCGAGGCGCCGGGCACCCGCACCAGCGCCGTCGGCACGCCGCGCAGCTGCAGGGCCTGGTAGAACTGCTCGCTCTCCTCCGGCGGGGTGCGGAAGTCCTGCTCGCCCACCACCACCAGGGTTGGCGTCGCCACATTGCCGACCAGCGAGAGCGGGCTTCGCGCCCAATAGGCCTGCGGGTCCTCCCACGGCATCTTGCCGAACCAGTACTTGGCCATGAAGTTGTAGCCGTCGACGGTCAGCACCTCGCTCGACCAGTTGATCACCGGCTTCTGGGCCGCCGCCGCGGCGAACCGGTGGGTCTTGCCGACGATCCAGGCGGTCAGCGCGCCGCCGCCGGAGCCGCCGGTCACGTAGAGCCGGTTCGGGTCGACGAAGCCCTTGGCGACCGCGGTATCCACCACGCTCATCAGATCGTCGTAGTCGTGGCTCGGGTAGTTGCGGTCGATCTCGTTGGCGAAGGCGTCGCCGTAGGAGGTGGAGCCCCGCGGGTTCGAATAGACCACCACGTAGCCCGCGGCCGCGTAGAGTTGGTCGTCGGTCGAGAACTGCGGTCCGTAGGCGGAGAACGGGCCGCCGTGGATCTCCAGGATCAGCGGGTACTTCTTCTGCGAGTCGAAATTCGGCGGGGTGACGATCCAGGCGTCGATCGGCTTCTTGTCGAAGCTGGAGGCGACCGGCAGGGGCTCCACGCGGGCCAGGGTCTTGCCGGCGAACAGGTCGGCGTTGAGGTTGGTCAGCCGCTCGACCTTACCGCCCCGCACCACGGCGATGTCGCCCGGCTCGTCCGGTGCGCCCTGGGTGAAGGCCACAAGCCCCTTGCCCACCGAGAACTCGCCGCCGGTGTAGGGCCGGTCGAGCTCGGCGCCGGAGAAGCCCTGCGCCACCGTGTCCATATGGCCGTCGAGGCCGACGCGGGCGAGGCGGGTGACCCCGCGGTCGTCGTACTTCATATAGATCGCGCGGCCGTCGGGCGACCACTGCGGGCCCGCGACGCTGCGGTCGAGCGTCCCGGTCAG
This sequence comes from Phenylobacterium sp., assembly GCA_004799545.1. Taxonomy (GTDB): domain Bacteria; phylum Pseudomonadota; class Alphaproteobacteria; order Caulobacterales; family Caulobacteraceae; genus Phenylobacterium. The sequence continues at coordinate 30,779 of SSMU01000016.1, read as the reverse complement.
CACCCGGCGGTTGGAGCCGTCGCGGTCCATGACGTAGAGCCGTTCGTTCTCGTAGCCGCGCCGGCGGTCGTCGTCGAAGCCGGTGTAGGCGATCTTCGTCCCGTCTGGAGACAGGGCGGGCGACTCGTCGGGGCCCACCCGGTTGGTCAGCCGGCTCAGCGTGCCGTCGATCGTCGAGACCCGGTAGATATCGCTCTCCTGCGGGTCGCGCTCCCAGTCCGCCGCGCGGTTGGTGGAGAACACCACCGAATGGCCGTCGGCGTCGAAGCGGATCGGGCCGGCGTCGTCGAACTTGCCGAAGGTGATCTGCCGCGGCTGGCCGCCGTCGGCCGAGACCACGAAGATGTGCCGGTAGCCGGGCTTCAGGTAGCCCTCGCCGTCGGCGCGGTAGTTCAACCTGTCGATCACCTTCAGCGGTTCGGCCCACCGGGCGCCCTCGGGCTTGGCGATGGGCGCGCCGAGCGGCTGGCCTTCGTCCGGCGTCAGCATGGTGAAGGCCAGGGTCTTGCCGTCCGGCGACCAGGCGATGTCGTTGGGCGCTTCCTCCAGGGTGGCGACGCGGGCCGCCCGTCCCGAAGCGATCCAGCGGACGTAGAGCTGCGGCGAGCCGCCGGCGCCGGCGGCCACATAGGCCAGCCGCTGCCCGTCCGGCGACCAGCGCGGCGTGAGGTTGGCGTTGTCGTCCGCGACCAGCGGCGACTGGGCCCCGCTCACCGGATCGACCAGCCAGATCGACGGCCGGCCGCGGTCGATCATGATGTCGTTGGTCACCCGCACATAGGCGATCGCGCCGCCGTCGGGGCGCACCTGCGGATCGGTGGCGGTGCGCAGGCCGAACAAGTCGCGGGCGGTCAGGGTCCGGGCCGGTCCCTCCGCCATCTGAGCCGAAGCCGGCGCCGCCAGCGCCAGCACGGCGGCGGCAGTCAGGAAGGCAAGACGCATGGAAACCCCCAGAGACGAACGCAGAAACGCGCTCGGAATCGAACGAAAAATCGCGCGCATAAACCCCTTTTCAATTGCGTTGCGTCAAGGGTGGCGCGGTTTCTGCACAGCCCTTAGCCGATGTCCCAGACCCGCACACTCGCCAACGTCACGCGCGCCGGAGACCTCTCCGGGCTGAAGGTGCTGGTCGCCGACGACCACAGCATCACCGCGCGCCTGATCGGCGACCTGCTGCGCGCCGCCGGCGTCGGCCAGGTGGAGATCGCGGTCGACGGGCTGCGCGCCCGCGAGATGCTGAAGTTCTGGGACCCGCATGTCCTGTTCGCGGACTGGAACATGCCGCTGATGGACGGGCTCGAGCTCACCCGCTCGATCCGCCGCGCCGCCGTGGTCAGGGACGGGATGATCCCCAATCCGCAGATCCCGGTGATCATGCTCACCGCCATGCGCAGCCACCGCGATGTGGAGGCCGCCCGCCTGGCCGGGGTCAATGAGTTCGTGATCAAGCCGTTCACCCCCGCCTCGGTGCTGTCGCGGGTGCAGATGGTGATGACCAAGCCGCGGCCGTTCATCGTCTCCAACGTCTATATCGGCCCCGACCGCCGCCGCCGGGCGGAGATCAGCTACTCCGGCCCCATGCGCCGCGCGGTGGATCCGGACGAGGTGCTCGACGTCGTCGAGCGTGGCGCGACCCGCGAGACCATGGCTGTCGAGCTGGAGGCCCTGCGCCAAGTGATCAAGGCGCGCGGCGCCGTGGACCGCGAAACCCTGCAGATGACCTGCCGGGTCATGCAGCACACCCGCTTCCGCGCCCGCCAGGTGCGCGACGAGACGGTGGCCCAGGTTTCCCAGCTGTTGATCGACTACGCCGAAGCCATGGGCGCGCCCGAGCGCTGCGACCCGGCCGTGCTGGAAATCCACTTCGACGCCATCGCCACCCTGCTGGCCGCTCCGGAGAGCGACACCTTCCTGGCCAAGCACGTCATGGAAGAGCTGGACGCCGCCGTGCAGATGAAGCTCGCGCTCGGCTACAAGGCGGCCCACAAGGCGGCCTAGCCTTCCGCCCCCACGGCCCGCTCCTCCCCGCGAAGGCGGGGACCCAAGCCGAGGCGGCGACCTGATCTGCGCCATCCAACAGTTCACGCGGGCCGGATTTCCGGAACTTCGGATGCGTTGCTATGCGCCCGCGAAGGCCTAGTCTGGACCGTGGTCGCCGCCTCCGTTGGGCGGTCAGGGGGCTTATGCAGGCGATGTCGGGAATCCATTGGCCAAGCGCGCGCGGGCGCCTGGGCGGCCTTGCGACGTGGGCCCGCCGGGCGATGTCAGGGCCCCGGCGGCCGTGGACCGGCCGCGCGATCTGGTCCGGCGTCGTCGTCGGGATTCTGCTGAGCTTCATCCTGGCCGGATCGAGCTCAGCCGCGCCGCTTGAGCCCGGCATCCAGGCGATGATCGAGACCGCCTACCGGGGCGGTGACGCCGCGACCGTCGCGGCCGTCCTCGACGTCGCCAGGAAGACCGCGCCGGACAGCCTCGCCGAGATCCAGGCCCTGGAGTCGCGATACGAGCACCAGGCGGCGCTGGTCAGGGCCGAGCGGTTGCAGGCCGTTCGCGATCGCTTGGCCCAGACCGGGGCGCGGTCGCTTTGGAGCGGTGACCTCGAACTGGGCGGCAGTCAATTCACGGGCGGCCTGGAGGGGTTCGACCTCTACGCTGGGGCCAAGGCGACGCGCGACAGCCTTCACTGGACCCAGAAGTTCAGCGGCCGCGTCGACTATGGGGAAACCGACAACACCAAGACCAAGGAGCAGGTCGACGCGTCCTACGAGCCGGAGCTCAAGCTCGACCAGGGTCTCTTCGCCTATGGCGCCGCCGCGTACGCGCACGACCGGTTCCTGGGCTATCGGCACCGCATCACGGCGAGCGTCGGTCTCGGCGTCACGGCGCTGGACCAGTCGGGACTGAACGTCGTCGTCGAGGTCGGGTCCGCGGTCCGCTACGCGCGCTACTACACGCGACCGTCCGAGGACCGACTGGGCGCGCAGGCCACAGTCGCGGCGCGCTGGACCGTTCGGCCCAACCTGACGATCTCGGAGGACGCCACCGTCTACGCGGACCACCATCACACCACCGCGCGCTCGACGCTCTCCCTGGCCACCCGGCTGTTCGGGCCCTTGGAGGCCCGGCTCGCCTATGACTATCAATTCGAGGACGACGGAACGCCCGAGGGGCGCAAGGGCGACTCGGAGACCCGCGCCACCCTGGCCTACAGCTTCTAGGCTCACGGGGTCGGGACGTCTGGCGACTCTCCCGTAATGGGAGAATGGTGACTGCGGGCCATCGCTCTACTACATCCCGCGCATAGGACGAGCCCGCGTCCGGTGAGGGCCGCGGGCTCGCTGGGCAGGGTCGTTGATCAGCCTTGGGCGAGGTTGCCCAGGCCGGCTGTCGTTAGAAGCTCACCGTCACCCCGGCCTGTCCGCCGACGCCTTTGACGTCGCCGAAGGCCCAGTCGGCTCTCACGAAGCCCCGGATGTGCGAGGACAGGGAGAGGCTGTTCGCGCCGACGCTGACGACGCCGTAGGTGTCGTAGGGCCGGTCCTTCAACGGCACGTCGAAGCCGTTGTTGGAGAAGGTGGCCGCGTTGTCGCCCTCGAACTCATGGACGGCGTTGAGGCTGACGAACGGCAGGATGCGGTTCCCGCCCATGGCCACCTCGCCGCCGACCCGCAGGCCGATCTTGCCGCGCAGGCTGCTGGCGTCGTCGAAGCTGATCGTCGAAGCGGCGCCGGTGTAGCCGTCCAGGCTGGTCCTGACGTAGGCCAGGCTGGTCTCCGGCGCGACGTAGAAGCTCGGCGATCCGAGCCGGTATCCGGCCTCGACCATCGCGCCGTAGCTGTGGCCGTCGAAGTTGGCGGACACCGCCGCGGTGTTGACGTTCCAGTCGGTCTGGTACCAGTCGGCCTTGACGAGACCGTTCACGTAGAGGGGGCCGCGGGTCCAGCCGGCATAGGCGCCGAGGTTGAAGCCCTCCAGCCGGGCGCTGTTGCCCGTCTGGTTGAAGGTGGCGTCGGAGCGCAGGTATCCGCCGGTCACACCCCACAGCACGGCATGGTCGCCGTAGGTGGTCAGCCGGTCCGCGCCGGCCTGGAAGCCCACATAGTTCTGCTTGAACGAGAGGTCACGGCTGCTGGTCACGCCCAGCGCCGTGAATTGCTGGTCGGACCGGTAGTCGAGGTCGCCGGAGCCGTAAATGGTCGCCCAGGCCTGGCCGCCGTCGGAGCGGCCGCTCCCGCCGAGGTTCACGTCGCGGGCGTCCGCGGCGCGGCCCGACCAGGCGTCAGCGCTGGCGTACCAGAAGTTCTGTCCCATCTCGGCGGCCTTGACGTTCTCGAAGGCCGCCTGGTCCGGCGCGGTGACGATCGCGAAGCCGCCGCCGGTCGGCACGATGGCCGCCTCGACGAAGCCGTCGGTGACCGCGCCCCCCGGGGTGTTGGCCCCGGCCAGCACCACCGTGCCGGTTCCGCCGCCGGTGCTCACCACCATCACGCCCGTGGCGCTCAGCAGGCCGGCGTTGGGTGCGCCGACGTTGTTCAGGGTGAGCGTTGTCACCCCGGTCAACGTGCCCACAACCAGACGGTCGGCGAGCGGCGTGGCCGTGCCGAGGTTCACATCCAGGGCGAGCTGGCTGCCCGCCAGGCCGTTGAACGCGCCGGGAACCACCAGCACGTCGCCGGCCCGGCCGTTGGCCAGCGTCACCATGCCGGTGTTGTTCAGGGCGCCGAGGCCGCCGAGCGTCACAGTGCCCACCGGCGTCGTGGCGCCGGCGTTGACCGAGACCACGCCGCTGTTGTTGAGGGCGCTGGCCCCGCCGCCGAAGGCCGAGTCGCCGGTGAGCGCCAGCTGCCCGCTGGAGTTCACCGTCGCCGGGCCGCCAGCCAGGTTGAGCGCGCCGGAGATGGTCCCGGTGTTGTTGATCGTCGCCGGCGAGCCGGTGGTGGCGATCGCCAGTCCGCCGGGCACGCCGATGGTGCCGGCGTTGGTGATCGTGGTCCCCGCTCCGCTGTTGGCGCGGATCGCGGCCAGGCCGCCGTTGACGGTTGCGCCGGAGGCGACCGTCACGCCGGTCGCGCCGCCGGTGGTCAGGTTGACCGCGTCCCCCAGGGTGGAGGTCGCGCCGCCGCCGCCGTTCTGGCCGAGCACCAGGTTGAGCGTGCCGGTCCCACTGGTGGCGGTGATGGCGTTGGACGCCGCGCCGGTGGCGGTCGCCTGGCCGATCTGGAGGGCCTGCGCGCCCGTGGTGGTGCTGGTCAGCACCGCGGGCGAGTTCGCGCCGGTGGTCCCGACGGTCCCAAGGGCCAGGTTCACCGGACCCGCGCCGCCGATTGCGTTAACGGCCGGGGCCGCGGCGCCGGTGGTGGCCACAGAAGGCGCGGTGATGGCGATGGCGTCGTTGGTCGCCGCCAGGATGCCGGTCGAGCCGGCGCCGGTGGTGGTGACCGGGCCGGTGGTCACCGCGACGTTGCAGGCCCCGGCGCCCAGCTGGGCGCAGAGCGCGGCGTCGGTCGCCGCATCGACCCCGTTCGATTGGGGGCCGGTGGTGGCGACAGTCCCGAGGTTGCCGGTGATGTTCCCCGCGGCGCGCAGCCGCGCGGCCGGAGAGTTGGCGCCGCTGGTTCTGAGGCTGGTGGCGGTCACCGTCTGATCGCAGGACCCCCGTCCGAGGGCGACGCAGGCGGCGTTGTCGGTGGAGGCGTCGACCGCGGGCGACGACACGCCGGCGGTCTGCACCTGGCCGAGGTTCGCATTCATCACTCCGGTGGTCTGCAGCACCGCGCCAGGCGAGAGCGCGCCGCCTGTGGTGATGGCCGAGGTCGTCACGGTCTCGTTGCAGGCGCCGGCCGCAAGCTGGGCGCAGAGCGTCGGGTCGGTGGCCGCATCCACGCCGGGCGCGCCGGCCCCCTGGGTGGCGACCGTTCCGAGATTGGCGTTCAGGGCGCCCGCCGAGCGCAGCAACGCGCCGGTGGCGCCTGGAGCCGCCGTGGTGATCCCGGTGGTCTTGGCCGTGAGGTTGCAGTCCTGCTGGCCGATGGTCACGCAGGCCGCGTTGTCGCTGGAGGCGTTGAGGCCATCGCCGCCGCCGGCCCCGGTGCTGATCGTGCCGAAGGTGGCGTTGATCGGCCCGGGCGACGCCAGGACGACCCCTGAGGCGCCGGCTCCGGTGGTGGAGATGTTGCCGCCGGTGACGGTGGTCCCGCAGGCCCCCGCGCCCAGCGAGATGCAGGTGGTCGGATCGACGGAGGAGTCGACCGCATTGCCCGTGCCGCCGCCCGGCAGCACGCCGCCGGTGGACTGCACATTGCCGAGCTGGGCGTTGACCGGGCCGCCGGAGCGGATCAGCACGCCGTTGGAGTTCGACCCCGTCGCGGTGATCGGGGAAGTCGCGGTGAGGTTGACGCCGCAGCCGCCGGCCGCGCCGAGGGTCACGCAGGCGGCGTTGTCGTTGTTGACGTTGAGCGCCGTCGAGTTGGGACCGGTGGTGGTGAGCGGACCGAGGTTGCCGTTGATCGTGCCTGTGGAGTTGAGCGTCGCCGCCGCGGCGTTCGCGCCGCTGGTGGAGATCGCGCCCGTGGTGGCGGTGAGCGCGGGCGCCGTACCGCCGCCGTTGCCGCCGGAGGTCGCAGTGAGGCCCTGCGAACCGACGCCGGACGTGGTGATCGGCCCGAGCGCGGTGATCGTCGCCGGCCCGGTGCTGACCACGTCGATCCCGTCGCTGTTGGCGCCGAGCGTGGTGACGGAATTGGTGAGCGCGGTCGCCGGACCGCCGCTCAGCACCGTCGCGCCGTTGCTGTTCGCCCCGGTGGTGGAGAGCGGGCCGGTGGCCGTCAGGGCGGCGTTGACCGGTGAGCTGACGACCGCCGCCGGGGCGTTGTCGCCGGTGGTGGCGACGCTGTTCACGGTCAGGCTAGCGGTCGATCCGGTGGAGACGGCCGCCGCGCCGACGCCGCCGGTGCTGGTGATGGTTGAGGTCGCCGGGGCGACCACCGACACGGCGCCGGGCGCCGTGGCGACGACACCCGAGGTCAGCTGGGCGTTGGCCGGGACGGTGACGGTCGCCGGGCCGGCCGCTGGCGCGGTGACCGTGGTGCCGGGCGCCTCGCACACCATCACACCGCCCACCGACTGGAGAACGCAGGCCTGGGCCGCCGCGCTCGTGGGCGCCGACCAGGCGGTCATCAGGGCCACAGGGGAGGCCAGGGCCGTGAGGATCGGCAGCCCCGTCGCACCGAGGAACCGGCCCAATTGGGCGCACGGAAGCGGGCGCCCGGAGACGCGTGAAAGACGAATTTTCATTTTTCTACAACCTGAACTATTCCCTCCGGCCGCAACGCTGCAGCTTGGGAGCGGTTCCGGTTGGCGAAAAATAGTTGTGAACCCGGGGCGGCCGACGAACGTTGATTGCAGTTTGCCGATTTCAGCGCGACGCCCGCGCGCAAGGGCGGGCGCGACTAGAGGCGTCGGCCAGGTGACGCGGCGGCCCGGCGTCGCTACATCACCCCGCATGGCCGAAGCCTTCAACGAACTGGTCCTGCCCGACGCCAAGGCCGCCCGCTACGCGGCCGTGGCCGAGGAGATCGCCGCGGTGCTGGAGGGCGAGCCCAACCTCACCGCGCGGATGGCCACCGTCGGCTCCATGCTCGCGGCGAGCTTCGAGCACTATTTCTGGACCGGCTTCTACCTGGTCGATCCTGGGAAGCCGGACGAGCTGGTGGTCGGGCCCTACCAGGGCGCCCTGGGCTGCCTGCGCATCGCCTTCGGCCGCGGCGTCTGCGGGACGGCGGCGGCGACGCGCACCACCCAGGTGGTCGATGACGTGGGCGCCTTCCCTGGCCACATCGCCTGCGACAGCCGCTCGGCGAGCGAGATCGTCGTGCCGGTGATCGACCGCGCAGGCGCCCTGATCGGCGTCTTCGATGTGGACTCCGAGGCCCCCGCGGCGTTCGATGACCTCGACGCCGAATGGCTGGAGCGCATACTCAAACAAGTGTTCGGCTGAGCCGTTGGCTTCCGCTGCGGCGCCCCACTAGGTTTTGTCCCGACGCGCTGACCGCGCACACCGATTTCAGGGGAGTTTGAGATATGGCCGAGGCCTATATCGTCGCCGCCACCCGCACCGCCGGCGGCCGCAAGGGCGGACGTCTCCGCGAATGGCATCCGGCCGACCTCGCCGGCGTCGTGCTCAACGAGTTGGTGGACCGCACCGGCGTCGATCCGGCCAGCGTCGAGGACGTGGTCATGGGCTGCGTCATGCAGGTGGGCGAGCAGTCCACCAACATCGCCCGCAACGCCATCCTGGCCTCCAAGCTGCCGGAGAGCGTGCCCGGCACCTCCGTCGACCGCCAGTGCGGCTCCTCCCAGCAGGCCCTGCAGTTCGCCGCCCAGGCGGTGATGAGCGGCACCATGGACGTGGTGATCGCCTCGGGCGTCGAGAGCATGACCCGCGTGCCCATGGGTCTCTCGGTCGCCCTGCCGGCCAAGGAAGGCTTCGGCGTGCCGAAGAGTCCCCGCATGGAGGAGCGCTACCCCAACATCCAGTTTAGCCAGTTCATGGGCGCCGAGATGGTCGCCGAGAAGTACAAGCTCACCAAGGACCAGCTGGACGAGTTCGGCTACCGCTCCCACCAGCGCGCCATCGCCGCCACCCAGGGCGGGGCCTTCAAGGACGAGATCACAGCCATCGACGGCAAGGACGCCGAGGGCAATGTGGTCCGCCATGACGTGGACGAGGGCATCCGCTTCGACGTCAGCCTCGACGGCATGCGCGGCGTGAAGCTGCTGCGCGAGGGCGGCCGGATCACCGCGGCCACCTCCAGCCAGATCTGCGACGGCGCCTCGGGCGTGATGATCGTCTCGGAGAAGGCGCTGAAGGAGCACAACCTGACGCCCATGGCCCGCATCCACCACCTGTCGGTGATCGGCCACGACCCGGTGATCATGCTGGAAGCCCCACTGCCGGCCACCGAGCGCGCCCTGAAGAAGGCCGGCATGAGCGCCGATGAGATCGACCTGTTCGAGGTCAACGAGGCCTTCGCCTCGGTGCCCGTGGCTTGGCTGCAGACCATCGGCGCGGATCCGGACCGCCTCAACGTCAACGGCGGCGCCATTGCGCTGGGTCACCCGTTGGGCGCCTCGGGCACCAAGCTGATGACCACCCTGCTCTACGCCCTCAAGAAGGGTGGCAAGCGCTACGGCCTGCAGACCATGTGCGAAGGCGGCGGCCTGGCCAACGTGACCATCGTCGAAGCGCTGTAGGGCCCCGAAGTGGCCGGACGCGTCTATGCCATCACCGGCGCGTTCGGCGTGCTCGGCTCGGCCGTGGCCAGGCTGGCGGCCGAGCAGGGCGCGAGCCTCGGGCTCATCGACTATGTGAAGACCACGCGTCCGGGCCTGACCTCAGGTCCGGACGTCTTCGTCCTGGCCGGCGTCGACCTCACCGAGCCGGAGGCGGCCAAGGCGGCCATCGACGCCGTGGCCCAGCAGTACGGCCGGCTGGACGTCCTGCTCAACATCGCCGGCGGCTTCATCTGGGAGAAGGTCGAGGGCGGCGCCGCCGACACCTTCCGCCACCTGGCCCGGATCAATGTCGAGACCGCCGCCAACGCCAGCCGCGCCGCCATCCCGCATCTGAAGCGCGCCAAGGCTGGACGGATCGTCAACGTCGGGGCGGCCGGCGCGGTCAAGGCCGCCGCCGGCATGGCCGCCTACGCCGCCGCCAAGTCCGGCGTCCACCGCCTCACCGAGGCCCTGGCCGAGGAGTTCAAGGCCGACGGCGTGACGGTCAACGCCGTCCTGCCCTCGATCCTCGACACCCCGACCAACCGCGCCGACATGCCCAAGGCCGACTTCACCGCCTGGGTGAAGCCCGAAGAGCTCGCCGCCGTGATGCTGTTCCTGGCCTCCGAGCAGGCGACGGCCGTGACTGGCGCCCTGATCCCGGTGACCGGCCGGGTCTAGGGCTTCGGCGTCAAGGCGATCACCGTCTCGGCGTCGGCGTCCACCGCGGCCCGGCTGAACCTCAGCGGCACGTAGCTGCCAGCCGCCCACAGGGGGAACAGGTCGCGGTAGTGCGGGCTCGCGGGATCGCCGGATTCGCCGGGCGTGTTGATCACCATGGAATTGTCCCAGGCGCCCACGTCGAGCACCATCCGCACCGAGGCGCCGGCCGTCTGGGTGAAGTCCTTCGGACTGTAGGTGGTGGCCCGGGGCGTCGAGGCCGAGCCGGGGACCTGCAACGGCCCGACCCGCATCTGCTGGGCGAGTTGGTGGTCGGCCAGCACGCCCGCCGCCGGGAAGAAGTCGGCGTGGTGCAGCCGGCCCCAGGTCCAGCCGTCCATGTCGCCGCCGAAGTGCGCCTTCAGCTCGGAGGCGGCGTCCGCCAGGCTGGTCAGCAGGACCCGGTCGCGGACCGGCGCCGCGGCGGGGCTCTCAAGATAGCTGATCACCGCCTCCAGCTGGCCCTGGCCGATCAGGGCGCGGGCTTTCTCCGGCGCCACGGCCGCCACAGTGGCCGCGCCCAGGTGCTTGGTCGCCCAGACCTCGTAGAGGGCGGCGGCCGCGCTGTCGGTCCGCTCATTTGAATCCCACCCCTTGAGCAGGGCCAGCGCCCGCCCGATCTCCGGGTCAGAGGCGCTGAGCGGCTTCAGCAGCGCCACGGCCCGCCGCGACTGGGCGCTGACGCTGTCGCCTTGCAACGCCATGGACTCCGCCAGCGTCGCATTCGGCTCGGCGGCCAGCACTTCCTCGATGCGGGTGATCCGCGAGGGGTCGGTCCACTCGAAGGAGACCTTGCGCTGTTCGTCCGGATAGCCGGGCGGCAGGTTCAGCGCATTGGCGGTGGCGAAGAAACCCTTGGCGGGGTTCTTGACCGAGGGCAGCAGGGCTTCCGGCATGAAACCCGCCCATTCGTAGCGGCCGTCGCCGGGGACCGGCATCAGCCCGTCCCAGTTGGGCCGGACCGGCGTCATCCCGGCGGCCGCCCAGCCGATATCGCCGGAGCGGTCGGCGTAGACCAGGTTGAGCGGCGGGGCGCCCCAGGCCGCGCGGCCGGTCTCGAAGTCGTCCCAGGTCCGGGCCCGCCAGAACCGCGAGCTCTGGAAATAGCCGGCCGCGCCCGGCTCGTTCCACACGGTGCGCAGGGCGAAGGCGCGATGGGTCGTGGCGTCCTCGGCCAGCACCGGCCCATGCCGCGTATAGCGCAGCGCGACCTCGATCGGCGAGAAGCCCTTCACCTCGATGGTCTCGTGGACCACCGTCATCGGCTCCCAGCCGTCCTTGTAGCGATAGGCGTCCCCGCGGGTTTCGTAGACGTAGAGGTCCTCCTGATCGATCGGGAAGATGGTGATGCCGAAGCCCATGTCGGCGTTGTGGCCGAGCGAGATGCCGGGCAGGGCGGGCTCGCCCGCGCCGATGATGTCCAGGCCCGGCGCCGCCATCTGCACCAGGTAGCGCAGCGAGGGCACGCCCACCTGGCGGTGCGGATCGTTGGCCAGTATCGGCCGGCCGCTCGCGGTGCGGGAGGGCGCGATCACCCAGTTGTTGGAGCCCTCCGCCGAGGTGGCGTCGATCCGTTCGGCGAGCCGGGCGCGGGGCTCGGCCTCGGCCGCCGTCTTGCCCTTGCCGGTCAGGGCCTCGAAGCTCACCGGTTCGGTGCCAAGGAGGTAGTCCTTCAGCACGTCCGCCGGCACGTCGCAGGGATTGAGGCCGGCCGGGACGGCCAGCCTGTGCGGCGGCTCGATCTTGCGGCGCAAGCGGTCGGCCTCGACCCCGGCCGCACAGGCCACCTGGGCGCGGGCCACCTCCGAGGTCACGTTGGAGACCAGGGCGTGGCTGCGGATGCGGATCACGTCCTCCGGGGCCCAGGCCTCCGGCTGGCTGGCGGTCAGCTTGAACTCCACCGGCAGCGGCTTGGCGCCCGCCTGCACCTCGGCGACATAGGCGTTGATCCCGGCGGTGAAGGCCTCGACCTCCTCGCGGGCCTCCGGCGCATAGGCCGCCCACTCGCGGGTCATGTCGCCGCGATAGAGCAGTAGGCGCGCCGCCCGGTCCTGGGCGACATAGGCCGGGCCGAAGCTGGCCGAAAGGCGGCCGAGCCCGCGCTTGCGCCACAGGTCGATCTGCCAGAGCCGGTCGAGGGCGGCGTTGTAGCCCTGCAGGAAGAAGGCGTCGCGGACGCTTGCGGCGAAGATGTGCGGGATGCCCCAGCGGTCGATGACGATCTCGGCCGGCGCAGCGAGGCCGGAAACCGCCCACGCCTCGTGGTTCGCCGCCGTCGAGCCCACCGGTTGGGCCGCGGCCACGCCCGCCGTCATCAGCGCCGCCGCCATCGCGGCCAGGATCGTTCGCGCCATCTTCCGTCCCATGCTCTTGCCCGCCCGTGAGTGTGACAGCGGATGGCCCCGCGCGTCCATGCGCCGGTCCGTGGGCTCAGAGGGGGCTTGCCCTTCCGCACGGTCGCCGGCCTATGATCGGCCAAGGTCGGAAAAAGGGGAAACGCCATGATCGGCTACGTGACGCTGGGCTCGAACAATCCGGACCGCGCCAAGGAATTCTACGACCAGGTGCTGGCGCCCCTGGGCGGCAAGCGGGTGTTCGCCAACGACCGGCTGCAGTTCTACTCCGGCCCGGGGGGCGGCCTGTTCGCGGTGGGCGCGCCCTGGGACGGCGAGGCCGCCACCGTCGGCAACGGCGCGATGTTCGGCCTGCCGGCCCCGTCGCACGAGCTGGTCGACGAGGTCCATGCGGCGGCGCTGAAGGCCGGCGCCAAGGACGAGGGCGAGCCGGGTCCGCGCACCGACACCTTCTACGGCGCCTATTTCCGCGATCCGGACGGCAACAAGCTCTGCGTCTTCAAGCTGGGCTGACGCGGTGATCGGTTACGTCACCATCGGCGCCAACGACCTCGATCGGGCGCGGAGCTTCTACGACGCGGTGCTGAAACCGCTCGGCGGGCGGCGCACGCTCAGCTATCCGCGGTCGCAGTACTATGGCTCGACGGGCGGGGCGATGCTGGGCGTCGTCCTGCCGTTCGACCAGCAGCCGGCGACGGTCGGCAACGGGGTGATGGTGGCGCTGGCCGCCGCCTCCCACGAGCAGATCGACCGCACCCACGCCGCCGCCCTTGCCCAAGGCGCGGCCTGCGAGGGGCCGCCGGGAGACCGCGGCGACGGCTTCTACGGCGCCTATTTCCGCGACCTCGACGGCAACAAGCTCTGCATCTTCAAGATGAGCCGCTAGCCGCCCGACGCCTTGGCCCCGGCTGACGACGCCGGCGCGGTCCTCGCTGGCTGACGCTGGGGCGCCCGTTGCGCGCGCGTTTGAACCCGCCCAAGCTGGGTGGGGAGGTCGAACGCCATGGACCTGACGCTGACGCCGGAGATGGCCGCCTTCCGCGACGAGGTGCGGGCCTTCCTGGCCGCCCATGCCGACGACTACGTCGCGGGCGCCCCGAAGGACCCGCGCGCCTGGCAGCGCCTGCTGATCGAGCATGGCTACGCCGCCCGCACGATCCCCCGCGCATACGGCGGCTATGGCGCCGAGCCGGACATCCTCAAGGGCCGGATCATCGCCGAGGCCTTCATCGCCGCCGGCGCGCCGCGTGGCATGGCCGGGCAGGGCATCTCCATGCTGGTCCCGACCCTGCTGGAAGTGGGCTCGGAAGAGCAGAAGACGCGCTGGATCGCGCCGACCCTGCGCGGCGAGATCCTCTGGTGCCAGGGTTATTCCGAGCCGGACGCGGGCTCCGACCTCGCCAGCCTGAAGACCCATGCGGTGGAGGACGGCGACGACTTCCTGATCCGCGGGTCGAAGGTGTGGACCAGCACGGCCCACCTCGCCCAGATGATGTTCTGCCTGGTGCGCACCGAGCCGGACGCGCCGAAGCACGAGGGCATCAGCTACATCCTGTTCCCGATGGACACGCCGGGCATCGAGGTCCGGCCGCTGAAGACCATGACCGGCCAGGCGGAGTTCAACGAGGTGTTCTTCACCGACGTCCGCGTGCCGAAGGCCAATGTGGTGGGCGGGCGCGGGCGGGGCTGGTTCGTGGCCAACACCACCCTGAAGCACGAGCGCGGCATGCTGGGCGATCCGAACGCCACGGAGGCCCGCTTCGAGACCCTGGTCCAGCTGATGAAGACCGAAACGGTGGATGGCCAGAAGATCGTCGACAACCCGGTGTTCCGCGACCGGCTGATGCAGCTGCAGGCCCGCGTCCTGGCCATGAAGTTCAACGGGCTGCGGCTGCTGACCTCTGCCCAGACCGGCGAGCCGGCGGGGCTCGCGGGCCTGGTCGTCAAGCTGCAGGGCTGCGAACTCAACCACCAGATCGCGGCGCTGGCGATCGACGCCCTGGGCGAGCTCGGCATCCTCTACCACGACGGCCCGCACCTGCGGGCCAAGGGGTCGTGGCAGCGGAACTACATGTTCGACCTCGGCCTGATCATCGGGGGCGGCACGGCGCAGATCCAGAAGAACATCATCTCCGAGCGCGGCCTTGGCATGCCGCGCGAACCCAGCTCGGCGAAGGCCTAACCAACCCATGCGGTTCGCCCTCTCCGAAGACCAGAAGATGCTGCAGGACAGCCTGGCCAAGGCGCTGGCCGAGGCCAGTCCGCTTGACCGCGTCCGGAAGTTCGCCGCCGATCCGAAGGACAAGGCCGCCGACATCTGGCAGGCGCTGGTGGAGTTCGGCCTGCCGGGGATCGTCGTCCCCGAGGAGTTCGGCGGCCTGGGCCTCTCCTTGCTGGAGGCGGCGTTGGCGTCGGAGGCGCTGGGCGCGGCGGTGGCGCCGGTGGCCTTCATGGGCGTGGTGCTGGGGCCGCTGGCGCTCAGCCTAGGCGGCTCCGAGGCGCAGAAGGCGGAGTGGCTGCCGAAACTAGCCTCGGGCGAGGTGGTGGCCGCCGCCTGCATCTCCGAGCAAATCGCCGGGGCCCGCGATGGGGCCGGCGTCACCGCCGCCGACGGCAGGCTCACCGGCAAGGCGCTGTTCGTCCCCGGCGGCGGCGCCGCCGGCCTGCTGGTGGTCGCCGACCAGGCCGGCGGCCTGCACCTGGTGCGCGGCGATGCGCCCGGGATCACCCGCGCCCTGATGCCGGGGCTGGACGACACGCGGCGCCTCGCCGAGCTGACCTTCGCCGGCACCCCGGCCGAGCCGCTGCAGGCCAATGACGCCCTGGGCCGGCTGCGCGACGCCGCCTGGGTGATCGTGGCGGCCGACACCCTGGGCGCCTGCCAGGTGATGCTCGACAAGGCCGTGGCCTACGCCAAGGAGCGCCGCCAGTTCGGCCGGGTGATCGGCTCCTTCCAGGCGGTGAAGCATCTCTGCGCCGAGATGGTGGCCGAGCTGGAGCCGGCCCGCGCCCTGGTCTGGTACGCCGCCTACGCCTTCGACCACGCGCCGGAGGAGGCCTCGCTGATGGCCGCCCACGCCAAGGCCCACACCAGCGAGATCGGCCGCTTCATCGCCCGCACCTCCACCGAGGTGCACGGCGGCATCGGCATCACCGACCTCCTGGGCCTGCACTTCTGGTTCAAGCGGATCGGCCTGAACCGTCAGCTGCTCGGCGGCCCCGAGCGCGTCCGCGAGATCGCCGCCCGGGTGCAGGGGCTGATCCCGGCCTAGAGCGACAGAGTCCGGCCGCGCGTCAGAAATCAGGCGTGCGTCGAGGGGACCCGCTGCGTCCAAGGCTGGGCCGCCTCCAGCTCGTAGGCGAGCTCGAACAGGGTCCGCTCCTGGCCGGCGCGGGCCGAGACCATGACGCCGACCGGCAGGCCCGCCTCGCTCACGCCCAGCGGCAGGCTCATGGACGGGGCGCCGGCGATGTTGTGCAGCGGCGTATAGCCCACGTATTCCTTCAGCCTCTCCACCAGGGTGTCGAAGGCGACGTTCGGACCGACCTCGCCGAGCGGCGGCGGCGGCGAGGAGAGCACCGGCGAGACCACCACGTCGACCTGGTGGGCGGGGAACCAGGTGTCGTAGGCGAGCGCATTGGCCTGCAGCCGCCCCATGGCCGCGGGCAGGGCGTCCGGCGGCGCGCGCTTGGCCATCTCGATCATGCCCAGGCTGAACGGTTCGAAGAGCTCGGGCGAGGGATCGCGCCCCGTCGCCTGCTTGATCTGATCGGCGACCTGCACCGCCCCGGCCGCCCAGAACAGCAGGAAGTCGTCGATGAACTGCGGCCCGTCCATCGGCCAGTGCGCCTCGTCCACGTGGTGGCCCAGGCCCTGCAGCAGCTTGCCGGCGCTGCGCACCGCGGCGAGCACGTCGGCTCGAGGCGCGTGCCCGTTGGTGTTCTCGATCAAGAGGCCCACGCGCAGGCGGCGCTTGGCGGGCCCGGTCACCAGGCCCACCGCCGGATAGCGCGCATCGGGCCCCGAATCCTCGGTGAGCGCGAACACCGCCGCGGAATCGCGGACGCTGCGCGCGAGCACGTGCTCGACCGCGAAGTCGGCGATGCTGTGCTGGCCGCGCGTGCCGATCATCCGGGCTCGGGAGGGCTTCATGCCGAACAGGCCGCAACAGGCGGCCGGGATGCGGATCGAGCCGCCGCCGTCCGAGGCATGGGCGACCGGCACCACGCCGGAGGCCACGGCCACGGCCGCGCCGCCCGAGGAGCCGCCGGAGGAGCGCGTCAGGTCCCAGGGATTGTGCGTCGGCCCGAAGGCCAGCGGCTCGGTGGTGGGCAGGAAGCCGAACTCGGGCGTCGCGGACTTGCCGAGGGTGACGAAGCCGGCGCGGTCGAACGCGTCGATGTGCGGGTCCTGGCTGGTCGCCGGCGGCCGCATGAAGCCGGAGCGCGAGCCGGCGCGCGTCGGCAGGCCGCGATAGTCGACGAGGTCCTTGACCAGGAAGGGCACACCGCCGAGCGGCCCCGCGGGCGTCCCGGCCTTGGCCTTGGCGAGCGCCCGGTCGAAGTCGGAATTGACCAGGAAGTTCAGGCTCGGCTGCAGCGCCTCGGCGCGGCCGATGGCGGCCCCGACCGCTTCGGCGGCGCTCATTTCACCGCGCCGGATCCGGGCGGCGGTCTCCGTGGCGTCCGGCCAGGGCGAGCCGGGCGGCGGCGACGGGACGGCGGCGGCCGCGCGGGCCGCGGCGAGCGCCACCGGTGCGGCGGCCAGGCCGCGGCGCGTGAGCTTGGTCATGGATGTCCCCCCGAGCGGACTCAGGCCGTCAGCTTGGCCTTCATTTGGCAGGGTGCGCAACGCCAGTTCCCCCCCCCCCCCCCAGCGCGCAGCGCGGTCAGGGCGAGCAATTTCCTCGTCTCAGCGCTTCGCGACGTGCTCGGGTTTCCCCTTGCGCTTGGTGTGGGCCATCTTCTCGAGCTCCGTCTCGCTCATCGAGCTGGCCATGCTCTTGGACGCGCCGCGGAGCTTGGACTTCGGCGTGTCGCCGCGCTTGGCCGACAGGGCGGCGCCGGCGGCCTTCTGCTGGGCGGCGGACTTGGCGGGCATGGGCGATCTCCTTCAAGTTTCGACGTCTGACCAACTCCGATCCCCGCTGCGCGGTTCACGCCGCGTTGTCACGATCGCCGGTCGGTGATGGGATGGCGCAAACGGGAGGGCGTCATGGAAACCAAGGGTGTTGCGCGGCGCGGGCTGCTGACCGCGGCCGGGGTCGGCGGGCTGCTGGCCGCGGCGCCCCAGGCGGTCGCCAAGCCGGGCGGCTCGGCCGGCGCCCTGCGGCTTTCGACCCCGCCCGAGGCCATTGTCGAGACCCGCTCCGGCAAGGTCCGCGGCGCGGTCCGCGACGGGGTCTACACCTACAAGGGCGTCCCCTACGCCGCCGACACCGGCAAGGCGGCGCGCTTCCTGGCCCCGGCGCCCGCGCCGAGCTGGACCGGCGTGCGCACGGCGCTCAGCTATGGTCCCTGCTGCCCGCAGGTGGTGCGCGGCGGCTGGAAGAGCGACGAGACGGCCTTCATCTACGACTGGGACGACGGCTATCCGGGGGAGGATTGCCTCAGGCTCAACATCTGGTCGCCCGGCGTCTCGGGGCCGGCGCGCCCGGTGATGTTCTGGATCCACGGCGGCGGCTATGAGGCCGGCTCCTCGCAGGAGCTGCCTGCCTATGACGGCGAGCGGCTGGCCCGGAAGGGCGGCGTGGTGGTGGTCTCGGTGAACCACCGGCTGGGCCCGTTCGGCTTCCTCGACCTCTCGGAGATCGGCGGCCGCGACTACGCCGCCTCCGGCAACGCCGGCATGCTCGACCTGGTGGCGGCGCTGGAGTGGGTGAAGGCCAATGTCGCGGCGTTCGGCGGCGATCCCGGCAATGTCACCATCTTCGGCCAGTCGGGCGGCGGAGCGAAGGTCTCCAACCTGATGGGTATGCCCAGCGCCCGGGGCCTGTTCCACAAGGCCATCGTCGAGAGCGGGTCGCTGCTGAAGATCGCCGACCAGGCGCAATCGCGCCGGCTGGCCGCGGCGGTGCTGAAACACCTCGACCTGACGCCAGGCGACCTCGGCAAGCTGCAGGCGGTGCCCGCCGAAGCCCTGGTGCGGGCCGGCGAGGCGGCCAAGCAGGACATGCCCAAGGCCGCCCCCGGCGAGATCAGCCTGCTCTGGGAGCCGGTGGTCGATGGCGTGGCGATCCCGGTCGAGCCCTGGGGCGCGGGCGCGCCGGCGATGTCGGCCCAGGTGCCTCTGCTGGTCGGCTCCAATCTCAACGAATATTCCCCGAGCCTCGGCAACGCCGGCCTGGAGACCGCGGGCGAGGACCAGGCCATGGGCATGGCCAAGGCCATCGCCGGCGCCAGCCCCGCCGCCTGGGCCGCCTTCCGCGCCGCCCACCCGACGGCGAAGCCGGTGGAAATCCTGTCGATGCTGGTCTCCGCCCAGTTCCGCGTGCCCTGCGTGCGGCAGGCGCAGATCAAGGGCCGGCAGGCCGGGGCGGGCGCGTGGCTCTACCGCTTCGACTACAATCCGAGGACCGTGCTCGATGGCCGGGTGCGCGCCTTCCACTGCGCGGAGCTGGCCTACGCCTTCGACAACATCGACCGCTGCCTGAATTCCACCGGCGGCACGGCGGAGGCCCGGGCGCTCGCCGCCAAGGTCTCCGGCGCCTGGATCGCCTTCGCCCACACCGGGAATCCCAACCATCCCGGCCTGCCGCACTGGCCCAAGGTCACCGCCGCCGCCACGCCCAACATGTTGTTCGACGTCGCCTGCCGGGTGGTCGAGGACCCCGACCGCAAGGCGCGCGCGACCCTCGGCTGATCAGCCGAGGCCGACCGGCACGGCGGTGGTCGATTTGATCTCCTCCATGGCGAAGGACGAGGTGACGTCGGAGAGCGGGGCGGTGGCGATCAGCCGCCGATAGAACTGGTCGTAGGCGGAGATGTCGGCGACCCGCACCTTGAGCAGATAGTCCACCTCGCCGCTCAGCCGGTAGAACTCGACGACCTCCGGCAGGGCGCGCGCGCCATCCGCGAAGGCCTCCAGCCAGGCCGCGTCGTGGCGGTTGGTGCGGATGGCCACGAACACCACCAGGCCCGCGCCGAGCTGGGCCGGATCCACAAGGGCGACGCGGCGCAGGATGACGCCGTCGTCCTGCAGCCGCTTCAGCCGCTTCCAGCAGGGCGTCTGGCTGAGGCCCACCCGTTCTGCCAGCTCGGCGATCGGCGCCGTCGAATCATCCTGCAGTAGGGCCAGCAGCCGGCGGTCGATCGCATCGAGCGTCATTCTCGGAAATCCGTATTTGGGAGATCAATATTCTCCACGTTCGCCGGATTTGGGGAATTATGACAATGATATTCTCACGAGTCCGCGCGATGCTTCTGTCCTTGGAGGCGTCATGCTGCGGTCGTTCACCCACCACCCGAGCGAAGTCGGCGAGACCTACGGGAGCCACATGGCCACCGCCTGGGGGTTCGGCCTGCTCCTGCTGGCCGCCGGCGCCGCCTGCCTGATCCACGGGATCTTCCCGTTCGCCTTCGAGACCACCGCCAGCCGCTGCGTGAAGCGGCTGAATCGGCGGATGGCGAACCGCGCCGCCGCATCCGAGAGCCCGATCGAGGCGGCGCCCTACCAGCCCGCCTGAGGCCTCCGCCTAGAAGCTGAACGCCTCGACCGCGGTGCGCGCGCCCAGCAGGAAGGCGTCGGCGACCACCCGCAGGGGCTCGGCGTCGAGCTCCGACCGGCCGGCGCGGACCAGGCCTGCGAACACCCGGTAGAGGCCGGGATATTCCGCGTCCGGCGCCTCGGCCAGCACCTTGCCGTCCACCTCCAGCTTGGCGCCGCCCAGCGACAGCACCGCGCGGCCGCGGTCGGTCTCTAGCTCGACGTTCCAGGTCTGGGCGCCGGTCTGGCGCCAATCGAACTCGGCGCGGATCGGCACGCCCGTCTCCGTCGCCAGGTCGAGGTTCGCCGCGATCGGCGTCTGGCGGTTGGCGGGGACGAACAGCTCTGCGCCCCGTACGATCACCCGCTCGTCGAGCAGCTTGGTCAGGATCGACAGCGCATTGATCCCCGGGTCGAACACCCCCAGCGCGCCCGGCGACCAAACCCACTCCTGGCCCGGATGCCAGTGGCGGACGTCCTCCTTCCAGATGATGCGCGCCGACTTCAGCTGGCGGCCGGCGAGCCAGGCCTTGGCCGGGTCCACGGCCGGCGCTTCGCGGGCATGCCAGGCGGCGAAAATGGTCTGCTTGCGGGCCGCCGCGAGATCGCGCAGGGCGTCCACCTCGCCGAGCGTCGCGCCCGGCGGCTTTTCCAGCAGCACCGCGCGGCCGGCCTCCAGCGCCTGGCGGGCCAGGGCGAAGCGGACGGTGGGCGGGGTGCAGAGCGACACGGCCTGGATGTCCGGATGGGCGGCCAGCATCGCCCCCATGTCCTTGAACCCCTCGAGCGAGGTGTGGGCGCTGGTTGGCGAGGCGTAGGCCACCAGCTTGAACGCCGGGTTGGCCTGGATGGCCGGGATATGCTGGTCGTGGGCGATCTTGCCCAGGCCAACGATGCCGACGCCGATCGGCGTCGCGTCCGTCGTCTCGCTGCTCATCTTGTCGTTTCCGCTGGCGTTGGCGTCCGCCGTCTAGACCGCCCTGGCCCTCTCAGCATCGACGACCTGCCATCGGTTCCGCAACGAAGAACGGAAAGGCCAGCCCGCGGGCCACCCCCCCCGCTAGCGCCCGCCGCCCTTATTGCGCTGGTGAAGCAGCGCGATGCCCAGCCCGACAAGCCCGGACGCGATCAGCACCGTGCGCCCGTAGTGGCGGTCGGGATGCACCACGAAGCGGTGGAAGGCGCCGTCGTCAGCCCCCCACCAGGCGCCGGAAGGCTTGTGGAAGCCGTGCGTCGGATGCGCCTTGGCGGCGTTGCGCGCCAGGTCGGCGGCGTCGGAGGCGGTCCTGCGGGTGGCCAGGGCCTCCCGGCGGGGCTTCTTCACCGCCGGGTCGTCGCTCAGCGCCCAGGACTCGCACGTCACGCTGAAATCCCGGCCAAGCCCGCCGGTCTTCGAGATCACGGTGCTATGCCGAAGGAAGCGGTCGAACGGGCCTCGCATGCGACAGGACGTCTCCAAATCGACCCAAATCCACAATGTGATGCGCCGCGACGCCAAACGCCCTCGACCGCCACAGCCGCCCCGACTACACCGAAGCGGAGGGCGCTGGAAACCGACATGAATGACTTCATCGATCTGCAGGGCGTCTCGGGCGCGGCCTATCGCTTCCGGCTCTGGCCGGACGGCGCGGCGCATCTTCCGATGGCCGGCAGCTATGTCTGCGTGAAGCAGGAGGGGGAGGGCTTCGCCGTGCTCTGCGTCGGCGAGTGCAACGACCTCTCGCAATTGCGCGCCGAGCTGCCCAAGCCGGTGCAGCGGGCCGTCACCCACGTCTTCACCCGCCTCAACGTCTCGCGCGCCCTCCGGCTCACCGAGCACACCGACCTCGCGGGCCGCTTCAAGACCACGCCGACGCGCGAACGAGCCGCGGCCTCCAGCTGAGCGACGCGCCCGCGTCGGCCGGTCGAACGCGGACCCTTAGGGGGTCCCCGGTTTCGTCAGTTCCGTTAGCGCCGCGTCATCGGGCAGCTTCGGAAAGGGCGCGTGCGGTTCGGCCTGGTACCAGTAGGCGACCGATGACAGGTCGTCGTGCAGCGGCAGATAGGTCCCGTCGCCGAGGATCCTGCCGGCCGTCACGCCCTTCCAGCCGAGGTTCTGGATGGTCACCTTCAACTCGTGTTGGAAGCGTACGGGATCGAGGATGTGCCAGCGGTACTCGCCGTAGCGGCGGTCGCCGTCGGGTTTGAAATAGTCGGCGTCGACGTTGCGCGGCTGGGTCGCGAGGAACCCGGCGTAGGCCGAGGAATAGGAGGTCTCGACGTAGGGGCCCTTGGGATCGTGCTTGATGTAGGAGTAGGAGCCCAGGAAGTAGTCCTCCTCGCCTGTGCCGGCGAGGGTCGGGAAGTCCCTGTCGCCGTCGAGATAGAACTTCACCTCGCCCTCGCCCCACCAGCCGGGGCTGAGCGCCCGGTGGCGCAGATAGGTGCCGACGTACTGGCCCTGACCCCTGACCCCATCGAGGAGGGTGTAGGCGCCGGTGGCGGCGTCGGCCTTGCCGGTCCTGAACTGGGCGTGGAAGTAGCCGGCGTTGGCCGGCACCGCCGTCTGTGAGTAGTCGATCTGGTAGTAGATGGTCAGCGACTTCGAGCTGCGGTTCTCCAGCGTCAGGCGCGCGCGCTTGCGGAAGGGCATCTGCCAGAAGCTGTTGAAGCCGCTGCCCGGATTGACCGCCACCACCTGGGAATTGATCACCGGCTCGGCGCCACGTCCCCAGCCGGCGGCGAAGAAGTCGCCGGCCGGCGTCTCGACCGAAGGCGTCGCCTCGTCGTCCCAGTAGATTCGCAGGATCGCCGAGCGGTAGTCCGCCGCGCCGCCGAGCGTCATCCAGATGTGGTTGATCACCCCGGACCCCCGGGCGTCGCCCAGGGTGAAGGTCGTCCCGGCCGGGATGACGATGTAGGGATTGACCTTCCAGCCGCGGCCGAGGTCCTTGGCCGCATATTTGGCGCTGCCGTCCTTGAGTTCCGTCCGCGCGCCCATGCCGGGCTGGCCGGTGAGGTTCTCCGGCCCGATCGAGCGTGACCTGGCGTCGCTCAGCAGGAACAGGGTTTGAAGCCCCGCGACCGTCGGCGCCTGGGCCGTCGCCGGCAGCGCCAGGGCCCAGACCGACGCGGCGCCGATCAGGGCGCGCCAAAACCGCTCCAATCTCCGCCTGGCCATCGTTTCGTCCGTCTTGTCTTGGGCGGTCGAGCCGCCGGGTCCGGATGCTAGACGAGGGCGCCCGGACAGGCCAGCGCCCGCCTCGAGCATCGACCTATCGGCTTCCGCGTCCGCCGGCGACCGAAGGAGAGTTTGACGATGGCCGCCTTTTTCGTATGCAAAGCCGGCGCGGTGGCGTGGTGAAAGGCGGCGTATTTGGTCGCAAACGGTCGTATCAGAGTGCACGCGAAAACGCCGAATGTGCCCTGGCCTCTAGGAATTTTGATTGGAATTCCAAGCTCATAGATTGTCCGTCGCCCCGATGATGGACTGGACGGACCGGCATTGCCGGGTCCTGCACCGGATGCTCAGCGGCCGGGCGAGGCTCTATACCGAGATGCTGACCACCGGCGCGATCCTGCACGGCGACCGGGGACGGCTGCTGGGCTTCGATCCGCTCGAGCACCCCGTGGCGCTGCAGCTGGGCGGCTCGGAGCCGGCGGACCTCGTCGAGGCGGCGCGGATCGGGGAGGCGGAGGGCTACGACGAGATCAACCTCAACGTCGGCTGCCCGTCGGACCGGGTGCAGTCGGGCCGCTTCGGCGCCTGCCTGATGCGCGAGCCCGAACTGGTGGCCGAGTGCATGGCGGCGATCGCAGCCGCGGTGAACATCCCGGCGACCGTGAAGTGCCGCCTGGGCGTCGACGACCAGGCGCCGGAGGAGAGCCTCTTCCGGCTCGTTGACCTCTGCGCCGGCGCCGGCGTCCGCTACTTCGTGGTCCACGCCCGCAAGGCCTGGCTGAAGGGCCTGTCGCCGAAGGAGAACCGCGACGTGCCGCCGCTCGACTATCCGCTGGTCTGGCGGCTGAAGCGTGAGCGGCCCGAGTTGACCGTGGTGATCAACGGCGGCGTCGGCTCGCTGGAGGAGGCCGAACAGCATCTCGCCCACGTGGACGGCGTCATGCTGGGCCGCGCCGCCTATCACACGCCGGCGATCCTCGGCGAGGTCGACGCCCGCCTGTTCGGCGCGGGCGCAGTGGTGACGCCGTTCGAGGCGGTGGCGCGCTATCGCGCCTATGTCGCCCGCGAGCTCGCCAAGGGGACGCACCTGGCGGCCATGACCCGGCACATGCTGGGCCTGTTCCACGGGGCGCCGGGCGCGCGGACGTGGCGGCGCATCCTTACCGTCGAGGGGGTGAAGGCGGGCGCGGGACTAGAGGTGATCGACGCGGCGCTGGCGGCGGTGTCAGGGCTGCAGGACGAGCGTGCCGCGCGTCGCCTCGAAGCGGGACAGGCGGCCTAGGTAGGTCATCCCCAGGAGCGAGGTGTCGAGACCCTTCTCGATCACCAGGGCGTCGACGTTGTCGAGCCGGGCGCCGGCCACCGTGATGCTGGCCAGCCGCACCGAGGCGGCGCGGATCTGGCCGCCGGCGGTGACCACCTTGTAGCCATAGTGCAGCTGCGACGGATCGATGCCCAGCCGCTGGGCGTCGTCGGGCGTCAGGGCCACCGCGGTGGCCCCGGTGTCGACCAGGAAGCGCACCGTCCGGCCCTCGACCTCGCCATCGGCCCAGAAGTGGCCGTCGCTGGACTTCAGGATGGCGTGGCTGGCGGCGTGGTCGCGGGGCGTCTCGAAGGCCGCCACGAAGGGCGCCTCGGCGCGGGCCGCGCGCAGCTCGACCGGCTTGGGGGACAGGACGACCACCGCCGCGGCGCTGCCCACGGCGGAGGCCGCCGCGATCACCGCCACACTGGCGAGTTTCAGAATGCTGGACACCTGGGGTTTCGTCCCTCCGCGGCCGGTATCGGCCTCACGTGGAGGGAGAGCTTAGGCGCGGGGGGTTGTTAAGCTGTGAACGCCGGCGCGCATTCGTTTCAGCCGATCAGGCCAAGCTTCTCCGGCCGGATGCGGCCGCGCCGCCCCGCCAGCTCGCCCATGATCGCGTCGCGCTCGGCGTCGGTGAGGCGGCCCCAAACAGCCACCTCGTGCAGGGTGCGATAGCAGCCCAGGCAAAGCCCGCTCTCGCCGTCCACCACGCAGACCTTGATGCACGGCGTCTTGATCGGGGCGGGGGGCTTTTCGCTCATGACGAGGGAATAGCGTAGGTGACGTTGGCCTGCGCCGCCAGACGGTCGGACGTCTCGGTCCAGAGCCGCACGTCGCAGACCGCATTGCGCCGCCCCAGCCGCAGCATCTCCGCCTCGGCGTGGAGGTCGCCGGGCCTGGCCCCGCGCAGGAAGTTGATCGACAGCTGCGAGGTCACCGCCATCAGCTGGTCGCCGACGTGGGCCAGGACCAGGGCGTAGGCCGCGGTGTCGGCGAGCGACATCAGGGTCGGGCCGGAGATCACCCCGCCGGGCCTGAGCAGGCCGTCGCGATAGGCCGCCACCACCTTCACCCGCCCGGGCGCCACCTCCAGCACGGTCGGAAAGGCGTCGGGCCTGGCGCCCGGAAAGGCGCGCCGCAGGAGGGCGTTGACGCCCTCGGCGTCCAGGACAGGCTTTAGGTCGGCCATGGGGCCTATTGCCCAGAAGAGTCGAACATTACAAGTTGTTTATCGTAACAAGTAACGTTTCGCGTATCATTCCAATAGATGAAAGAGTTCGCCGCGAACATTGCCGCTAATTCACTAGAGCTCTGCTGGAGATCAATTCATGATCTTCTCAGGCTGTGCGTTACCGGAGAACTCAGATGAAAGTCTTCGCCATCACCGTCGCGGCGCTCACCCTCGCATCCGCCGGCGCCGCCGCGGCCCAGGACCAGGTGTCCGACCAGGCCTTCATGACGGCCAATCGCTGCAAGGGCCTCGCCATGGGGCTGGGGGTCGACGCCACAACCGTCAGGACCTTCATCAAGCAACAGAGCCGCAGCCGGCCGGACGTCCTGATCTATCGCGGCCAGGGGCTGACCAGCCAGGCGATGCACGAGGCGTCCGACCCGGTGAAGAAGCCGCAGCTCACGGCCGAGCTCTCGACCAGCTGCGCCGCCTTCATGGGCGGTGGCGGCGGCGACTCCACGGCGGCCACCGGCGCCCAGACTGCGCTCCGGCGCTGACCGCGTCCGAGAGGCCAAGGTCCAGGCCTGAAGTCCTGCGGGTAAGTTGACGCCCGCGTCAAAGTTCAATGAGCTTCTAATATCGCAACCAGATATCTATGTTCAGTCATATGAACAATTGATGTCGAATGTTTAATGTAATCATGCTCAACATTGCCTCGAATTCATTTGAGTTCATCTCTGTTGATCTTCAAGTTCCGGCTCGGGCTGTTTCGCAAGGGAGAACCACCATGAAAGTCGCCGCCATCGGGCTCGCCATCCTTGGCCTCGCCGTCGCGGGATCGGCCGCCGCCTCCAGCCGCGTCACCGACGTGGACTATCTGAGAGCCAACCGCTGCAAGGGCCTGGCCGTCGGCATGGGCGCCGACGCCGCCGGCTTCACCAGCTTCATCAAGACGGAGGGCGTCAGCCGGCTCGACGTCATCCTGCAGCGCGGCGACGAGGAGTTCACCCGCGCCAAGCGCCAGGCCGCCAACGCCAACCTCAAGGACAAGCTGGCCGCCGAGCTCAACGGCCCCTGCGCCGCCTACATGACCGGCTCCGGCCAGGCCATGGCCGGGGGCGCCTCCGCGGCCACCGCCGCCCACTAGGATATCCACCAGCTCTCTCCAGCCTTCAGGCCTCTTGGCCGCGCGTCGTCCATCCGGACGGCGCGCTCTTCTTTTTCAAAAAGGGTTGGGCGTCGTCCCTGCGGACGGCGCGCTTTTCTTTTGTGCGGCGTGATGCGCGGAACCTGGCGTGGCCGTAGGCTTTCCCTCCCGACCACGGTGGGAGGCGAGTCCGGCGAGTCATGGCGGTCTTCAGACCCGGCGAGACCTGCTGGCGCATCGCGCGGGCGTCGCGCGCAGCCTTCCTGATCGACAACGAGGCGTTCTTCACCGCCGTGTTCGACGCGATCTCCAAGGCGCGGCGCTCGATCCTGTTGCTGGGCTGGGGTTTCGATCCCCGCACCCGGATGTTCCCCGACGGCTATGACGGCCCCGACGATCCGGACGAAGTCGGCCGCATCCTGGTGGAGCTGGCCTGCGCCCGGCCCGAGCTCGACGTGCGCCTGCTGGTCTGGAAATCGGCCCTGCCGATCAGCGCCAGCCAGGAATTCTTCCCGCACAAGGCGCGGCGCTATTTCAAGAACACGCCGGTCAAGTTCGTGCTCGACGACGCCGTGCCGTTCGGCGCCTGCCACCACCAGAAGGTGCTGGTGATCGACGACCGCCTGGCCTTCTGCGGCGGGGGCGACATCTCCGTGGACCGCTGGGACAGCCCCGCCCACCTGGACGGCGACCGCCGCCGGATCATGCCCCGCCAGGAGGAGCATGCGCCGCGCCACGAGGTGATGATGATGGTCGACGGACCGGCCGCCAAGGCGCTGGCCGACCTCGCGCGTGAGCGCTGGCGCCGGGCCACCGACGAGGTGCTGGCGGAGCCCAAGGACGCCGGCGGCGATCCCTGGCCCGACCACGTCCCGGCCCACATCACCGACGTCGACATCGCCATCGCGCGCACCGAGCCGGCGTGGAAGGGCCGGCCGCTGGTCGAGGAGATCCGCCGGCTCAACCTCGCCTGCATCGCCGAGGCCAAACAGACCATCTACCTGGAGAACCAGTACTTCACCTCGCCGCTGGTCACCGAGGCCCTGGCCTCGCGCCTGGCCGAGCCCGACGGGCCGCAGGTGGTGCTGATCTCCACCGCCAAGGCGCCTTCCTGGTTCGACCAGCTGACCATGGACCGGGCCCGCGGGGCGATGATCTGGCGGCTGCGCGCCGCCGATATCTTCGGCCGTTTCCGGGCCTATTCGCCGGTCACCTCGGGCCGCGAGACGATCATCGTCCACTCCAAGGTCACGGTGATCGACGACCGGATCGCCCGCGTCGGTTCGGCCAATCTCAACAACCGCTCCGGCGGCTTCGACACCGAGTGTGAGCTGGGCCTGGACGCCGGTGACGAGGCGCAGCGGCTGGCCGTCACCGCCTTCCGCGATCGGCTGGTGGGCCACTTCATGGGCGTCACCGGCGACGCGGTGGCCAAGGCCCGCGCCGACTTCGGCGGCCTGGGCGGGGCGATCGACGCCCTCAACCGCCATGGCCGGCTGGCCCCCGTCGAGCCGCCGAAGATGAGCCCGGTCGGCGAGTTCATCGCCGCCTACCATATGGGCGACCCCTCCGGCGTCGGCGACTCCTGGCGCCTCGGCCGGCGCCGCGAGCGCCTGATGCGCCAGGCGCGGGAGTACGCCGACGAGCGCAGGCGCGGCTAGGCGCTCCACGACGCTCAGGACAGCTCGAAATCCATCACCAGCGGCAGGTGATCGGAGGCCACCCGGGTCAGCGGCTCAAAGGGGGCGAAGACCTTGCCCACCTGGATCTCCGGGCTGACGAACAGGTGGTCGATGCGCAGCACCGGCATCTGCGACGGGAAGGTCGAGGTGGGCTCGCGGCTCTTCACCAGCCGGCGGGCGGCGCGCAGCTTGGCGGTGAGCGTGCGGTAGACCACCGAGGTGGCCGTGGCGTTGAAGTCGCCCAGCAGGACTTGCGGGCCCTTGCAGCGGGGATGCTCCAGCCAGGTCGGGCCGGCCAGCCACTGGGCCTGGATCTGCTGCTCGCGCGGCACCAGCCCCAGGTGCGTGTTGATCACCTGCACCCACGCGCCGTCGATCTCCACCTCGACCCAGATCGCGCCGCGCGGCTCGAGCTGGGGGATACGGCCGTAGCCGGGCAGGGGGGCGGCCTGGATCAGCCGCTCCGGGAAGCAGGTCAGGATGGCGTCGCCGTAGTGTTCCTCCTCGACGGTGAGGGCGGCGTTGAAGTGGCAGGCCATGTCGAGCCGGCGGGCGATCTCATGCGCCTGGTCGACGCCGCCGGTGCGCGCCCGGCCGACGTCCAGCTCCTGCAGGGCGACGATGTCGGGGCGCAGCGCCGCCAGCACCTCGGTGACCCGGCCGACGTCCAGCCGGCGGTCGTTCCCGACGCAGCGATGGACGTTGTAGGTGACGATCCTGGGCATGGGGCGCGAGGAGTGCCGGGCTTCTGCTGTGAAGGCAAGGAAGAGCCCTAGGGAACGGGCGAGACCTTGACCGGGTTCGACACCAGGCTATCGGTCAGCTCGGAGCAGACCCATGACCCAGCCTCTCGTGCTCATCGCCGCGCTCATGATGCAGGCCGCCGCGCCGCCGAGCGTCATCGTCCAGCCCGACTGGGTGCAGAAGCCCACCGGCGCCGACATCGCCGAGCTCTATCCGAAGATGGCCGCCGGCCTGGGCATCGAGGGCCGAGCGACCCTCCAGTGCTACGTCTCGACGGAGGGCCTGCTCGTCGACTGCGCGGTGGTGGCGGAAGACCCGATCGGCGCGGGGTTCGGCGACGCGGCCCTGGCCATGGCCGCGCGGTTCCGGATGCGGCCGATGACCCGTGACGGCCATGCGGTCTCCGGCGGGACGGTGCGGATCCCGATCCACTTCGCCCTGCCGCGGCCGCCGCCGGCCCCCGCGCCGACAGGCTGAGGCCGCAGCTTTCCACCTCGCCCGGGCGCGGCGCCTCGCGCTAGGATGCGCGCGTACGGCGGAGGGGGCGCCATGGGACCTGCGATCGCGCTCGTGCTGGGACTGCTGGCCCAGGCCGCGCCGGCCGGCGACGCCGCGCCGTCCGATGATGAACTGCGCAACAGCCCCGGCTGGCTCGCCACCCCCAGCCAGGACGACCTGCAGGCCGTCTATCCCGAGACCGCGCGTCACCAGAAGGTGCGCGGCGAGGCGGTGATCGATTGCACCCTGGACAGCAACGGCCGGCTGACGGCTTGCCGCGCGGTCGAGGAGACGCCGCCCGGCTATGGCTTCGGTGCGGCGGCTGTTCGGCTGGCCGGAAAATTCCACATGACGCCGCTCTATCCGGATGGCCAATCCGTAGCCGGCGGCCACGTGAAGATCCCGGTGCATTTCGGCCCCCAGCATCGCGGATCTTCTTGACGCTTACGTAAGCGTCATCTTCCCAACCTCCAGGCTGCAGCGTAAGGTCCGCCGCCGCGCCGATGCGGTGTCAGGCGAGCCTCACGGAGCCGGCCATGAACCTCGACTTCACGCCCGAAGAGAACGCCTTCCGCGACGAGGTCCGGGCCTTCATTGCGAACAACTATCCGAAGGACCTGCGCGCGGCGCAGGACTCCGGCGAGCCCTTGACCAAGGCGCAGTATCTCGCCTGGCACAAGGTGCTGGCCAAGCAGGGCTGGGTCGCGCCGTCCTGGCCGAAGGAGTTCGGCGGCACCGGCTGGACGCCCACCCAGAAGTACATCTGGTCCGAGGAGCTGGCCCGCGCCGACACCCTGGGCGTCCTGCCGTTCGGGGTCAGCATGCTGGCGCCAGTGCTCTACACCTTCGGCAGCGACGAGCAGAAGCAGCGCTTCCTGCCGGGCATCTACAACGGCGAGGTCTGGTGGTGCCAGGGCTACTCTGAGCCGGGCGCCGGCTCCGACCTGGCGTCGCTGAAGACCAAGGCCGAGCGGATCACCGCCGACGACGGCAAAGAGTACTACATCGTCAACGGCCAG
>SSMU01000015.1 GCA_004799545.1 Phenylobacterium sp. | reverse complement strand
GGGGCTGGAGCAGGTCCCAAGGGTTCGGCTGTTCGCCGATTAAAGTGGTACGTGAGCTGGGTTCAGAACGTCGTGAGACAGTTTGGTCCCTATCTGCCGTGGGTGTACGAAGCTTGAGAGGATCTGTCCCTAGTACGAGAGGACCGGGATGGACACACCTCTGGTGGACCTGTCGTGGCGCCAGCCGCGCAGCAGGGTAGCTAAGTGTGGACAAGATAACCGCTGAAAGCATCTAAGCGGGAAACTTACCTCAAAACAAGGCTTCGCCGAGAGCCGTGGTAGACCACCACGTTGATAGGCCAGGTGTGGAAGCGCCGTGAGGCGTGTAGCTTACTGGTACTAATCGCTCGATCGGCTTGATCGTTCTTATCAAAACTCATGAATGCTTTGCGTTGTGCAGAGCTAGCAATGATGTCTTCGCATCCGCTTTGTTGACCTGGTGGTTATGCCGGGGGGTCCCCACCCGATCCCATTCCGAACTCGGTCGTTAAGCCCCCCTGGGCCAATGGTACTTCGTCTTAAGGCGCGGGAGAGTAGGTCGCTGCCAGGTCTACCAAGCGGATGCACAGGTCACCCTTCAATTCACGATCCACGACACCGGCTTTGCCGCGGGGTGGAGCAGCCCGGTAGCTCGTCAGGCTCATAACCTGAAGGTCACAGGTTCAAATCCTGTCCCCGCACCCAAGATCGAACGGCCCCGCAGCAATGCGGGGCCGTTTCGCGTTTCGGCCAGAAAATCTCAGCGCGGAAAAATCCTGACGTGAACGACGGAATTGTGAACGCGCAACGTGTAGTTGTTGCGGTTGAGTCATATTCCCAACGCAGCGCGAGGTAAGTTCGGGTGCTGGATTCCCAGGGGCCGGAAGTGCTTGAACTATTGCGCGATCGGCTGGAGCGGCGGCCTGCGAGCCCGTTCTTCGCGCGCCTGTCCACGGCCGAGCCCAAGAAGCGCTACCTGATCGCCACCTCGGCCCGCTCCGGCAGCACCTTCCTCTGCGCGCGCATCGCCGACTACGGCGAGCTGGGCTTCCCGATGGAGTTCCTCAACGAGAGCTACATCTCCGAGTTCGACCGGCTGTTCCCGCATCCCAACCTCGAGGACTACGAGCGCTACGTCACCGGCTCGTTTGTGTCGCGGCAGGGGATCTTCGGGATCAAGACCGACTGGTGGCGCTTCCAGGAGGCGCGCAAGCTCGGCCTGTTCGAGACCCTGCTCGACCCGATCGACCTGGTCGTGCACCTGCGCCGCGACGACTTCGTCGCCCAGGCGGTATCGCTGGCGTTGGCCGTCGAGAGCAACATCTGGCACGAGCGCGACGTGAACACCCAGGCCTTCGATCCCTGGCACGAGCAGGTCGCCTACGACGCCGCCAAGGTGAAGGTCCACGCGCGGAACATCCTCAACCAGGAATACCATTGGCGGCGGTTCATCGCCCAGGCGGGCGCCCCGGCCATCGACCTGACCTACGAGCACGTCGCCCAGGACGTGGACGCCGCGATCCGCAACCTGGCCAACGCCTTCGACATGCGGCTGGGCGCGCGCCCGACGCCCTCCGACACCGTCCAGCAATCGAAGAGCGACATCGGCCAGCAATGGTGCGAGCGGTTCCGCGAGGAATGCGCGGACTTCGTGGAGTTCTGGACCGAGTACCGCGGGCTGATCACGGCCTCTTGAGCGCGCTGTCGGGCACGGCGCCGCTTCGCACGTCATTTGTTATTGATGGAACCCGGCCGCTGCCGCTTGTTCGTTCGGTTCTGCAAAGGCTCCACCCATGAGCATGTTCGCCACCCCGCTTCAGTTCGCCGCCGCCTCGACCGCCATCGTCTGGCCCCTGGCCGCCGGAGCGACCCTGGTCCTGTGGACCAGGGCGCGGGCCGCCGAGCGACAGCGCCGCCTGGCGCGGATCGACGGCGGGCTGCAGGGCCTGTTCCGCACGGTGGAGGCCCAGCCCCTGCCCGAGCGGCTGGAGCTGGTGGTCGACGCGCTCGAGGAGCACGCGGCGATGACGCCGAAGTTCGCCCCGCCGCTCGGCGCGACCCGCAAGCCGGCGCCGACCACCTAGAGATCGTCTGTCAGGCGTTGCGGGCCATCAGGCCGCCGTCGACCGGGATCACCGCGCCCGTGATGTAGGACGCCGCCGGCAGGCAGAGGCTGAGGGTCATGTGCGCCACCTCGTCGGGCCGGCCGTAGCGGCGCAGCGCCGTGCGCCGGTGGGCGAAGGTCTGGCGGTCGGCCTCGGCGAGGCCTTCGGTCATGCCGGTGAGGATCGGCCCCGGACAGATGCAGTTGACGGTGATGCCTTCCTTGCCGAGCTCGACGGCCAGCGCCCGGGTGAGGCCGGTCACGGCCGACTTGGCCGCCGAATAGGGGCTGTCGCGCGCCGTCGCGCCCAGGGCCTCGGTGGAGGCGATGTTGACGATCCGTGGGCTGGCGGACTTGCGCAGATAGGGCAGGGCCGCGCGGACCAGCCGCTGGTGGGCGGTGATCAGGATGGCGAAGGCGCGGTCCCAGACCGCCTCGTAGCCCTCCGCATCGATCGCCGCGAAGGCCGAGATGCCGGCGTTGTTGATCAGGATGTCCAGGCCGCCGAAGCGGGCCGCGACCGCATCGGTGACGCGGACGATGGCCGCGGGATCGGCCACGTCCAGGGCCCAGGCCTCGGCGTTCAGGCCGCGGGCCTTGAGGTCGTCGGCGACCGCGCGGACGGCGGCCTCGGAGAGATCGGTGGCGGCGACGTTGGCGCCATCGGCCGCGAACACCTCGGCGGTCGCCCGGCCCATGCCGCTGGCGGCGCCGGTGATAAGGACGGTGAGGCCGCGCACCGAACGGCTGGACGGATCGCTCATGGCTCGGCTCTCCTAGCGGCCGGTGAACACCGGCTCACGCTTTTCCAGGAAGCTCGCCACGCCTTCCCGGTGATCTGCGGTGCGCATCAGCCGGCGGATCTCGCCCATGGCCCAGGTCCCGATTTCGCGCGGGTCGCCATAGGCGGTGCGGGCGAGGCCAGCCTTCAGCGCCTGGACGGCCAGCGGCGGATTGGCGGCGATGCGGCCGGCCAGCGCCAGCGCGCGGGCCAGCAGGTCGTCGTGCGCCGTCAGCTCGCTGACCAGGCCGATGCGCAGGGCCTCGCCCGCGTCGATGATGTCGCCGGTGAACAGCAGCTCGGCGGCCTTGGCCGGGCCGACGACGGCCGGCAGGCGGTAGAAGCCGCCGACGTCGCAGGTCAGGCCGCGCTTGACGAACAGCTCCCCGAATTTCGCCCGCTCCGAGGCGATGCGGATGTCGGCGAACAGGGCGAGCTCCATGCCCCAGCCCACCGCGGCGCCATTGACCGCGGCGATCAGCGGCTTGGCGCACTCCAGCGCGGCCATGGCGGCGGGCGTCGGCGCAGGTTCGCGGGGCGCGGCGGCGGCCGAGACCGCTTTCGGGCCGGCCATGATCTCCCCCACGTCGTCCCCGGAGCAGAAGGCGGGATCGGCGCCGGTCACCACCACACAGCGCACGTCCGGGTCTTCCGACGCAGCCCTGAGGCTCGCCTCCAGCTGGTCATAGGCCTGATAGTTCAGGGCGTTGCGCCGATGCGGCCGGTTGAGGGTGATCGTCGCCACATGGTCCGCGAGGCGCGAGACCACACTCTCGAACCCCGTCACCTCGTCCATCATTGCGGCCATGGCCGACCTCCCGCGCGATGCCGGCAGATGCTGGCACGGGAGGCGGTGGCGTCAACGATGACGCCGGGTCAGTCTTGTCAGGGCGCGTGGAGACGCGAACATGGTGGGAAAGGGAGGGGCGGATGCCGGATTTCCGCATCATCGACGCCGGCGAGGCGAAGCTGCGCTGCGCCATAGAGGGCGCCGGGCCGCTGGTCATCCTCGTGCACGGCTTCCCGGAGAGCTGGTTTTCGTGGCGACACCAGATCGGACCGATCGCGGCGGCGGGCTTCACGGCCTGCGCCCTCGACGTGCGCGGCTATGGCGGCTCCGACAAGCCCGAGCCGGTCGAGGCCTATTCCATGGCCCACCTGACGGCCGACGTCGCCGGCGTGGCCCGCGCCCTGCAGCCGGACCGGCCGGCGATCCTGATCGGCCACGACTGGGGCGCGCCGATCGTCTGGAACACCGCGCTGACGCGGCCGGAACAGGTCGCGGCGGTGGCGGGCCTGTCAGTGCCCTACAGCGGTGTGCCGACCCGGCCGTTCACCGAAATCTTCGACACCCTCTACACAAAGAAGGACCGGTTCTTCTACCAGGCCTGGTTCCAGAAGGTGGGCCCGCCGGAGGCCGAGGCCGAGGCCGACGTGCGGGGCTTCCTGCGCAAGTTCTACTACTGGATCTGCGGCGAGAGGCCCGAGGGCGAGCGGGTGATGAAGCCGGCGGGCGCGCCCCTGCTGGAAGGCCTGGTCGATCCGGACCCGTTCCCGGCGTGGCTGACGCCCGCCGACCTCGACTACTACGTGGGCGAGTTCGAACGCTCCGGCTTCCGGGGCCCGATCAGCCGCTATCGCAACCACGAGCGCGACTTCGAATGGCTGCAGGCCTTCAAGGGGCGCAAGATCGACCAGCCATCGCTGCTGATCGGCGGCGACCGCGACCCGGCGTTCAACGGCTTCGGCCGCATCGCCGACCCCGGCGCCCTGATGGGCGACCACGTCAGCGACCTGCGCGGCGTCCACGTGCTGCCGGGCTGCGGCCACTGGACCCAGCAGGAGCGGCCGGCGGAGGTCACCCGCCTGCTTCTCGACTGGCTGAAGGGGCTGTGAGACGGCGATGATCGAGCTCTACCACTGTCCCGACGCGCGCTCCTTCCGGGCGCTGTGGGCGCTGGAGGAACTGGGGCTCCCGTATGAGCTGCACGTCCTGCCTTTCCCGCCGCGGGTGCGCGCGCCGGAATACCTGGAGGTCAATCCGCTGGGCACGATTCCCGCGCTGATCGACGGGGCCACCTTCATGACCGAGTCCGCGGCGATCGTTGAATATCTCGCGACCCGCTACGGCCCGAACGACCTGGTGGTGGGCGTGGACGATCCGGCCTACGGCGCCTGGCTGAACTGGCTGCACTTCGGCGAGGCGACCCTGACCTTCCCGCAGACCCTGGTGCTGCGCTACCGCCGCTTCGAGCCGGGCCGCGCCGAAGTGGCGGCCGACGACTACGCCAAGTGGTTCCTGTCGCGGCTGCGGCACGTGGACCGGGCGCTGGCCCACGGCGAGCACCTGTGCGCCGGGCGGTTCACCGCAGCCGATATCTCGGTGGGCTACGCCCTGCTGCTCGCCGACTTCCTGCAACTCTTGGGCGGCGCCTCGCCGGCCCTCCAGGCCTATTGGGCGCGGCTGCAAGGCCGGCCGGCGTTCCAGGCCGCCAAGCGGGCCCAGAAGGCCGACCTCGCGGAGATCCTCTCGTGACCCTCATCCTCTATGAACACCCGCTCTCGCCCTATGCGCAGAAGGTGAAGATCGCGATGCGCGAAAAGCGCCTGGTCTTCGAGACCCGGCTGCCGCAGGGCATGGGCGCGGGCGGGGCGGCAGGGCCGTTCGTCGAGGCCAGCCCGCGGGCCGAGGTGCCGGCGCTGGTCGACGGCGAGGTCAGGGTGTTCGATTCCAGCATCATCCTGGAATACCTGGAGGATGCCTATCCGGCCGAGGCGCTGCGGCCCCACGCGCCTGAGGAACGGGCCCGCGTGCGGATGCTCGAGGAGGTGATGGACACCCACTTCGAGGCGATCACCTGGGGGCTGTCGGAGCTCAGCTGGTTCAAGCGAGCCGAGGGCGCGAAGGCCGAGGAGATCCGCGCGGCGGCGGCGCGGCAGCTGGCCGGCTTCCAGGCCTGGCTCGACCGACAGCTCGGCGACCGCCCCTGGTTCAATGGCTCCACCTTCGGCTGGGGCGACCTTTGCGTGGTTCCGTTCGTCAACGGCGCGGTGGGGCAGGGGCATCCCTTAAGGGAAGGCTCCCGGCTCGCCGACTGGCTGGCCCGCGCCAACGCCCGGCCCTCGGTGGCGGCGACCGTCGCGGACATCGGCGCCTGGAGTCAGTCGCAGACCGGGACCGGTATGGGCGACGTGGCCGAGCTGGTGAAGAAGGGGCTGTTCAAGCGCGAATACCGCGACCATCGCCTGGAGTGGATGATCAAGTCCGGCGGGCTCGAGGTGGTGGTCAAGGGCCTCGAGCACGACAACATCCGCTTCGCGCCGGAGTTCGGCTGATGGCCGAGATCATCCTGCACCACTACGACACCTCGCCCTTCTCCGAGAAGCCGCGGGTGATGTTCGGGATCAAGGGCCTGGCCTGGCGCTCGGTGATCCAGCCGGTGATCATGCCGAAGCCCGACCTCATTCCGCTGACCGGCGGCTATCGGCGCATCCCGGTGATGCAGATCGGCGCCGACGTCTATTGCGACAGCCAGGTGATCCTGGCCGAGATCGAGCGGCGGGCGCCGGAGCCCCGCGTGGCGCGCGGCGCCGACTGGGCCGCCAACATCTGGGCTGACCGGCTGTTCTTCCAGGCGACGGTGGCGGTGGTGTTCGGGGCGATCGGCGACCATGTGCCGAAGGAATTCATCGAGGACCGCGAGAAGCTGTCCGGCCGCCCGTTCGACATGGCGGCGATGAAGGCCGCGGCCGGGCCCATGAAAGCCCAGTGGCGGGCGCAGGCCGCCTGGATCGAAGACGGGCTGGGCTCCAATGATTTCCTAGGCGGATCAACACCTTCTCTGGCGGACATCGCAGCCTACATGAACGTCTGGTGGCTTTCGGGCGCGGCGCGCAGCGAGGCGGCGGCGCTGCTGGCCGGACTGCCGCGGGTGACCGCGTGGCGCGCCCGCATGACCGCCATCGGCCATGGCGCGCGCAGCGAGATGAGCGGCGCCGAGGCGCTGGACGCGGCGCGCACCAGCGATCCCGCCGCCGCCCCGCCGCACGACGACGCCGATTCCCTGGGTCTGATCCCCGGCGAGGCCGTGAGCGTCAGCAGCGACGACTACGGCCGGGACCCGATCGAAGGCCGCCTGGTCGCGGTGACGCCGGACCAGGTGATCATCGCCCGCACCTCGACCGACCTCGGCCGCGTGCACGTCCACTTCCCGCGCTTCGGCTATATCGTCGCGCGCGCCTGAGGAGCCTTCGAGATGAATGATCGCGTGACGGTGGAGATCGAGGGCGGGGTGGCCGACGTGCGCCTGGTCCGCACCGACAAGATGAACGCCCTGGACAACGCCATGTTCGAGGCCCTGGTGCAGACCGGCGAGCGGCTGAAGGCCGAGAAAGGGCTGCGCGCCGTGGTGCTGTCCGGCGAAGGCCGCGCCTTCTGCGCCGGGCTCGACATGGGCAACTTCCAGGCCATGGCCTCGGGCGAGCGGCGCAGCTCCGCGGGGCTGGTGACGCCGGACCGGACGCCCGGCGGATCGAACCGCGCCCAGCACGCCTGCATGGTCTGGCGGGAGATCCCCGTGCCGGTGATCGGGGCGATCCACGGGGTGGCGTTCGGCGGCGGCTTCCAGCTGGCGCTGGGCTGCGACCTCAGGTTCGTCACCGCCGACGTCAAGCTGGCGGTGCTGGAGATCAAGTGGGGCCTGGTGCCGGACATGGCTGGCATCGCCCTGATGCGTGGCCTGGTGCGCGACGACGTGGCCCGCGAGCTGACCTGGACCGGCCGGATCTTCGGCGGCGAGGAGGCCGTGCAGATGGGCCTCGCCACCCGGGTCTGCGCCGATCCACGCGCCGAGGCCCTGGCGCTGGCCCGCGAGATCGCGGCCAAGAACCCAGACGCCATCCGGGCCGGAAAAAGGTTGATCGGCCTGATGGCCGAGGCCGACCAACCCACGATCCTCAAGGAAGAGAGCCGCGAGCAGACCGCCCTGATCGGCTCGGCCAACCAGGTGGAGGCCGTGTCGGCGAACCTGCAGAAGCGCGAGCCGCGGTTCGCCGACTAGCTGTGAGCCCTAGCGCTGGGCGAGGGTGACGCCGAGCTGAGGGGCGTGGGCGAAGGTGGCGCGCACGGTATGCTCGACGCAGGCGGCCTGGGCGCCGACTTCAGCCGGGGCGCTGGCGATCTCGTTGGCGCAGAGGGTCGTCGCCGCCTTGGTGACCTCGGCCCGGAGCTGGGCGTAGGTCTTGCCGGCGACGGGGATGCGGATGGATTCGGCGCTGGCGGGCGCGGCGAGGAGGGCGGCGGTGGCCGCCAGAGCGATCAGACGAAGCATGGGTTTCAGGTTCCGGTTGGAGGTTGTTTGCCAACCCCGTCCCGACGTTCCTCTTGGCGTGGCCGGTAACTGACGCCCGGGCTCTACCGCCTGATCCCCTATGCCCCCGGACGATGCCGCAGTGCAACCAAGATTTTGCGATGCAACATTCAGAGATGCTGGATGCGCCATCGCGAGGCGCCGCGGCCATTCCTTGGGCGCCGAAAGCCCGCCGAACGGGCGGCTTCAGCCGCGGCCGATGAACGGCATCTTGGTGGCCATCACGGTCAGGAACTGGACGTTGGCTTCGAGCGGCAGGCCGGCCATGTAGAGCACCGCGTCGGCGACCGCCTGGACGTCCATCACCGGCTCCGGGGCGATCTCGCCGTCGGCCTGCATGACGCCCTTGCTCATGGCGCGGGTCATCTCGGTGCCGGCGTTGCCGATGTCGATCTGGCCGCAGGCGATGTCGTAGGCGCGGCCGTCCAGCGCGGCGGAGCGGGTGAGGCCGGTGATCGCGTGCTTGGTGGCGGTGTAGGCGACCGAGCGGGGCCGGGGGACGTGGGCTGAGATCGAGCCGTTGTTGATGATCCGGCCGCCGCGCGGGTCCTGCGCCTTCATCAGCCGGAACGCCGCCTGGGTGCAGAGGAAGGCGCCGGTCAGGTTGATGTCGACCACCCGTTTCCAGTGGTCGAGGGAGAGGTCCTCCAGCGGGACGGGCGGCGCGCCGGTCCCGGCGTTGTTGAACAGCAGGTCCAGACGGCCGAGGCGGGCCTGCACGGCCTCGAACAGCCGGTCGACCGAGCCCTTGTCGCTGACGTCGGCGGTGAGCGGCAGGGCGCGGCCAGGGGCCTCGGCGAGGCCCGCCGTCTCCTCCAGCAGCTCGGGGCGGCGGCCGGCCAGACCCACCGACCAGCCGGCGGCGTTCAGCGCCAGGGCCACGGCGCGGCCGATGCCCGAGCCGGCGCCGGTGACGATCGCGACTTTGCCCTGGGCGGCGTCCATCGGCCCTTTGGTAGCGGCGATCCGGCCACACCGCCAGCCGGCACGCCGCCGGGAACGCCGGAACTGCGGACGACGCGCCGTGAATGGGCTAGAGCCAAGCGTCACATTGGGGGGGAATCCGATGCCGGCTGATCTTCCGCCACCGGCCACGGTCGAGGTCGTCGTGGTCTATCCGCCGAAGCTGGCTCCCTTGGGCGGCGAGGCGGCGTTCAGCGCCGTGCAGGTGGGGCCGGAGGTGCTGAAGACCACGCCCAGGCTCGACGACGCCCTCGAGAGCATCCCCGGCGTCTCCCTGTTCCGCCGGGCGAGCAGCCTGGGCGCCAATCCGACCACGCAGGGCCTGTCGCTTAGGGCCATCGGCCCCTCGGGCGCGGGCCGGGCGCTGGTGACGCTGGACGGCGCGCCGCAGAACGATCCGTTCGGCGGCTGGGTGATCTGGTCGGCGCTGCCGCCGGAAGGCCTGGACGGCGCCACCGTGGTGCGCGGGGCGGGGGCCGGCCCCTATGGCGCGGGCGCGCTCACCGGGGTGGTGGCGCTGCAGGAACGGGGCGGCAGCGACGGGCTCTCGGCGCTCGATGTCTCGGCCGGCGACTATTCCAGCTACCGGATCGCGGCGGCGGGCGGCGCGCCGGATCTCTTGGTGGTCGGCCAGGCGCAGACCAGCGCCGGCTACACCCCGGTTCGCGGGCCGCGCCGCAACGCGGTCGACGAGCCGCTGAACCTCGACGCCGAGTCGCTGTCCTTCCGCGTGCAGCACGACTTCGACGGGATCGAGGTGGCCGCCCGGCTGGGGGCCTATGGGGAGCGGCGCGGCGCGGGCCTGGCCGGAGCCCGTTCGATCGCCTCGGGCGGATCGGGGACCCTGACCATCGGCCAGACGCCGAGCGCGGGCGTCGGTGGCTGGCGGGTGCAGCTGTGGATCCAGGACAGCGACCTGCAGAACAGCTCTGTCGCGGTCTCCGCCGACCGCACGACCACCACGCCGGCCGACGACGAATATTCCACGCCGGCCCAGGGCTACGGCGTCAACGCCGCCCTGGAGGGCAAGCTTGGCGACATCTCCTGGGAGGGCGGCCTTGACGCGCGGTTCTACCACGGCTTCGACTTCGAGCGGTTCCGGTTCATGAACGGCGCCTACACCCGCGGCCGCCAGGCGGGGGGCGAGACGGCGGTGGGCGGGGTCTATCTGGAAGGCGCCTACGACAACGGCCCGTGGATCGTCACCGGCGGGGCGCGGTTCGACGAATGGATCGAGCGCGACGCCGTGCGCCGCGAATGGGACCTGACGACCGGCCTCGACACCCTGAACCAGAGCTCGCCGGACAGCTCCGGCTCGACGCCCACCGGCCGGATCGGCGTGCGCTACGCCCTGACCGAGGACCTCTATCTGCGGGGCGCCGCCTACGCCGGCTTTAGGCCGCCGACGCTGAACGAGCTCTACCGGCCGTTCCGGGTCGGCAATGACGTGACCGAGGCCAATCCGGACCTGAAGCCCGAGACCCTGCAAGGCGTCGAGGCCGGGATCGGCGGCGAGCGGTGGATCCACTGGTCGGGGACGATCTTCTACAACTGGCTGAACCATCCGGTGACCAATGTGACGATCGGCGTCGGGCCGGCGACCTTCCCGGTGGCGGGCTTCATCCCGGCCGGCGGCACGCTGCGCCAACGGCAGAACGCCGGAGAGATCGATGCCTACGGCTTCGAGGGCGAGGTCTCGGGCCAGGTGACCGACGCTCTGCACTGGCGCGCGGCGGTGGCGGCGACCCACGCCCGGGTGGACGGCGGGACCTCCGCGCCGCAGCTCGACGGTCTGCGCCCGGCCGAGACGCCGGAGCTCACCGTCACCGGCGGCCTCGAGTGGCGGCCGCTGGACAGGCTGAACCTCAGCGCCGAGGCGCGCTACGAGGGTGACCGCTGGGACGACGACATCAACACCCGCAAGCTGCACGCCGGGACCGAGCTCGACCTGCGCGCCGGCTGGAGCTTCGCTGCGCATTCGGAGGTCTATCTGGCCGTCGACAACGTGGCGAACGCCGACCTGGACACCGCGACCGCCGCCGACGGCACCGTCAGCTACGCCGCGCCGCGGATGATCCGCGTGGGCTTCTCGTTCAGGCGGTGACGAGCTCGGCGAACAGGGCCTCGTGGCGGGCGCAGATGCGCGGCCACAGGGTGGCGGCCTCCGGCAGGTCGAGGGCGAACTGACGGGCCAGGATGTCGACCAGCTCGTCGGCCGAGCCGACCAGGGTCTCGCTGAACCCGTCCGGCCGGGCGCGGCGCAGGGTGCGGCCGCGCAGCACCAGGATCTCGCCCGGGCGATGGCGCTGGGCGGTGGCGTTGAGCACGAAGGGGCTCTCCGGCCAGGTCTGCAGCCACTGGCATTTCTCGGCCAGCAGGGCCGGATCGGCGGCGTCCAGGGTGATGTCGAAATTAGGCGCGCCGCCGAAGGCGAAGTTGTGGAACCGCCACCAGGCCGCGTCGAGCCGCTCCATGCTGTAGCTGAAGCCGCCGGCCTCGATGGGCCCTTCGCGCAACGGGAAGGGCTCCAGAACGCCGTCGCCGAAGCCCACGTCGGCGATCCAGGGCTGATCCCGGGATTCGTCAAAGTCGACTTTCAGCACCAGGTGGTTGCCGACCATGACCTCGCCCATCAGGTCGCGGCGCACGCCGCCGGCCAGGCGCGTCACCTCGAAGCCGATGGCCTCCAGGGCCGCTGCGAACAGGCCGTTCATCTCGTAGCACCAGCCGCCGCGCCGCCGGGCGACGATCTTCTCGAAGGCCGCGTCGGGATCGATGGTCAGCGGCCGGCCGAACTGGACGTCGAAGTTCTCGTAGGGGATGGCGTAGAGGTGGGCGCGGTGCAGGGCGATGAGCGTCGCCGCATCCGGCCGCGCCTCGCCCTCGAAGCCGACGCGGTCGAGATAGGCCGCGAGGTCCACGGCTAGTCCGCCTTGGCCGGCGCCTGGCCGGTGATCAGGGCGACGATCTCGGGGCGGATGTTCTCCGTCCCCTTCTCCTGGATGTGCTGGACGATGCGGGCGCCCACGGCGGCGCGCACCTGGGTGGTGAATTCCTCCTTGTTGGACTTCACCCAGTCCATGGAGGCCGCGCGGTTGACGTTGAGCGACTGGAACTGCGGGAAGACGTAGCGGGCGACCAGCTCGTAGGAGCGCTGCTTGGCGGCCCAGGGCGCCCAGTTGTGGTCCATGAACAGGAAGGCGCCGAAGCCGGAGCTTTCCTCGACCAGCTGGGCGATGCGCGCCGCGGCGTCCTCCGGCGTGCCGATCACCGCCATGCCGGTGTCGATCATCGCCTTCACTGGGTCCGGCCCCTCGGGCACCAGCGGCAGGTTGGCGATCTCGCGGAAGTAGTAGATCCACTTCTCCAGGCCGAAGCGGACGTCCTCCATGGCCTGTTCGCGGGTCTCGGCGATGTGCATCGGCCCGACCAGGCGCCAGGCGTTGCGGTCCATGACCTGGCCGTGCTCGGCGGCCTGCTCCTCGGCGATCGCCCAGTTGGAGGCCAGCGCATTGAAGCCGGCGGTGGTGGTGGCGCCCAGCGACAGCAGGCCCAGGCCATGCCGACCCGCCGCCCGCGAGCCGGTCGGCGAGACCTGGCTGGCCACCGCCATCTCCACCGAGGGGCGCGAATAGGGGGTCATCTGCAGGCGGGCGTTGTTCAGCTCGAACCAGTCGGACTTGTGGGTCACCTCCTCGCCGCGCAGCAGGCGGACCAGGACCGCCAGGGCCTCGTCCATGCGGTCGCGCTGGGCGTGTGGCGGGATGCCCATCATCCAGGCGTCGGAGACCAGGGCGCCCGGCCCGACCCCGAACATCACCCGGCCGCGGGTCATGTGGTCGAGCTGGTTGATCCGGTCCGCCAGCATCAGCGGGTGGTGGTAGGGCAAGGAGGAGACCCCGGTGCCCAGGCGGATGTGCTTGGTGCGCTCGGCCGCGGCGGCGATGAACACCTCGGGTGACGCGATCAGCTCATAGGCGGCCGAGTGGTGCTCGCCGATCCAGGCCTCGTCGTACCCGAGGTTGTCCATCAGCTGGACCAGCTCGAGGTCGCGCTGGATGGCCAGCGTCGGGTTCTCGTCGAGCGGATGGAAGGGCGCGATGAAGGCGCCGAAGCGCAGACGCTGAGGCAGCACGGCGATCTCCCTTGGACGCGGTTCCCCCCGCGCGTGTCGCGAGCACCTTAAGGGGGCTACGTTGGGGAATGCTAGCGGGGGAGGCTAGCGGGCAGCGGCCTCGTCGCGCGCCTCTTCCAGGAAGCGCAGGACCACGAGCTCGAAGGCGCGGCCGTCGGTGGCCCCCTTGAACGGCAGGGTCCCGTCCTCGTAGGCGCTGATCACGATGGGGTGGATGTAGGCGCTGCGGCAGACGGCGGGGGTGTTGCCGAGCAGGCCGGCCACCGCCTTCACGCAGGTGGAGATGTGCCGCCTGGCCTCGGTGGCGTCGCCGCATTCGGGGGCCATGGCCAGGGCGCGGGCGGCGTTGACCGTGCCGGCCCAGGTGCGGAAGTCCTTGGCCGAGAAGTCCTCGCCCAGGGCGTCGCGCAGGTAGGCGTTGACGTCGGCGGATTCCACGGCGCGACGCTCGCCATCATCGTCGAGGTACTGGAACAGCCGCTGGCCC
This sequence comes from Phenylobacterium sp., assembly GCA_004799545.1. Classification (GTDB taxonomy): domain Bacteria; phylum Pseudomonadota; class Alphaproteobacteria; order Caulobacterales; family Caulobacteraceae; genus Phenylobacterium. The sequence goes on along the minus strand of SSMU01000015.1, from coordinate 89,538 downwards.
GGCAGGTCCTGGCAGGCCTTGACGATGCGGGCCAGCCTGCGGTCGTGGAAGGCGGTCTGGTGCATCTTGCCGCTCTTGCCGCGGAACTCGAAGGCGCCGCCGCCGTCGGTCACCGTGGCGTGGCGATCGCGCAGGGTGGTCAGGCCGAAGCTCTTGTTCTGCTTAGCGTATTCCTCGTTGCCGACGCGGATCAGGGTGATCTCCATCAGCCGCACGACGGCGGCCAGCACCTTGTCGCGGTGCAGGCCACGCTGGGCGAGGTCGGCCTCAACCCGGGCCCGCAGCTTCGGGAGCGCGCGGCCGAAGGCGATCAGCCGGTCGTATTTGTTCCCGTCGCGCACCTGCCGCCAGCGGTCGTGGTAGCGGTATTGCTTGCGGCCGCGCTGGTCGCGGCCGGTGGCCTGGATGTGACCGCGCGGGCTGGGGCAGATCCAGACGTCGGTCCAAGCCGGCGGGATGGCGAGCTTGCGGATGCGGTCTAGGGTCGGCTCGTCGATCTGGCCGCCGTCCGGCTTGCGGTAGCTGAAGCCGGCTCCGGACTTGCGCCGGCTGATCCCCGGATCTTGGTCGCTGACGTAGGTGAGGCCGGCCGCGCGCACCTCCTCGGCGGCGAGCTGGGCGGGGGTCGCGTCGGGCATGTCGCGGGCCATGGCTCAGTTCGGCCGCGAACGGGGGGAGGAGGCGATGGGCATGGTTTTTCCGACTTCCGCTAACCCGCCGCCAACGTGCTATGCGAGGGGCCGGTTCCTCAGGTCCAAGGAGCGGCTAAGCCTTTGAACTATCGTCATGCCTTCCACGCCGGCAATTTCGCCGACTTGGTGAAGCACGCGGGCCTGCTGCAGCTCCTCAGGCTGCTGACGGAGGCGGGCGGTCCGGTTCGGGTGATCGACACCCATGCGGGGCGGGGCCTCTACGACCTGCAAGGCCCGGAGGCGAAGAAGTCCGGCGAGGCCGAGGCGGGGATCGTGCGGCTGATGGCGGCCAGCGCCGCGCCGGTGGCGTTCGACCCCCTGAAAGCCGCGGTCACGGCGCTCAACCCCGGCGGGCGGGTGCGGCGCTATCCGGGCTCGCCGTGGCTGATCGCCCGGGCCATCCGGCCCGAGGACAGCTACGTCGCCTGCGAGCTGCGGGCCGACGAGCAGGCGGCGCTGCGCCAGGCGCTAAGCGGCCGGCGCAACGTGCTGACCATCGCCGGCGACGGCTACGAGGCGGCGCGGTCCCGCATGCCGCCGTCCGGGCGCGTGCTGCTCCTGATCGACCCGCCGTTCGAGCGCGCCGACGACTATGCGCGGATCGTCGAGACGGCGGGCGCGGTGCGGGCGCGCAATCCCGAGGCGCTGCTAATGATCTGGCTGCCGCTCAAGGACCTGGCGACTTTCGACGCCTTCCTCGGCCAGTTCGAGGACGCGGTGGGCGCGCCGGCCCTGGTCACCGAGACCCGCATGCGGCCGCTGACCGATCCCATGCGGATGAACGGCTGCGCCCTGGTGGTGGTGGGCGCGCCGGACGGCCTGGCCGGGCCGCTCGAGGATATCTGCCGCTGGACGGCCCAGACCCTGGGGGACGCCGGCGAGGCGCGGATCTACGGCGCCTGATCCGGCGGCGGGAAGCGGGCGAAGAACTGGATCACGCGCTCCATGATCCCCGCCGCGTCCTCGTTCAACAGGGTGTGGCCGCCGGGGATCCGGTGGGCTTCCACCAGCGGGTGGGCGGCGTAGCGGGCGAAATCCTCGTCGGTCAGCAGGCTGGGCGGATCTTCGAGCTCCCGCTCCGGCAGCAGGGGGATATCGCCGGCCAGGACCAGGGTCGGGGCGGAGATGTTGTCCAGGACGAAGTCGTAGGGCCGCTCGAACAGCGCCACCTCGGCCGGGTCGATGACCGTGCCGCGCGCCTGGGCCTCGCGGATCAGCTTGTGCTGCGGCCAGAGGTCCTTGACCGAGAGCAGCGGCTCGATGGCCACCACGGCGCGGGCCGGCAGCGACATGGCGAGGATCGCGCCAAGGCTCTCGCCGATCAGCAGGGGCGCGGGCCCCGCGTAGGGGATGGCTTCGCGCCAGGCCTCGATCCAGGCCTCCATGGAGAGCTCGTCGAGCTGGGGGGCGCCGCCGTGGCCGGGCAGGGGGATAAAGCCGAGGTCGGGGATCCAGTCGCGCAGCACCCGGAGGTGGGTCGGGCTGCGTCGGAAGCCGTGGACGATCAGGACCGGCGGATGCTGGGTCTTGGCGATGTAGCCCACCTCGCCCCGGCGGGTCTTGACCCGATAGGTCATCATGGGGCGGCCGGATCGCGTGCGGGTTGGGAGGCGTGACGGGTCATGGATCGCCACCCTGGTGTGCCGGGCCGCGGGCGGGCCGTCAACGCGCCGCGGCTTGGCCCGGGGCGGCCCCAGGCGCTAAGACCGCAGGCATGAAGCGCGCGGTGGACATCCTCGGCGGCCTCGCGGGCCTGATGCTGCTGTCGCCGTTCCTGCTGGCGCTGGGCGCGGCGGTGCGGCTGGAGAGCCCGGGGCCGGCGCTGCACTGGTCGAAGCGGGTCGGCCGCTACAACGAAATCTTCCCCATGCCCAAGTTCCGCACCATGCGGACCGGCGCGCCGGACGTGGCGACCCACCTGCTGGACGACCCGGACCGCTGGGTGACGCCGTTGGGCCGGTTCCTCAGGCGCACCAGCCTGGACGAGCTGCCGCAGCTGTGGAGCGTGCTGAAGGGCGACATGAGCCTGGTGGGGCCCCGGCCCGCCCTGTTCAACCAGGACGACCTGGTGGCGCTGCGCACCGACGCCGGCGTCGACGCCCTGCGTCCGGGCCTCACCGGCTGGGCGCAGATCAACGGCCGCGACGAACTGCCGATCCCGGACAAGGTGAAGCTCGACGCCGAATACCTCGCGCGGCGATCGCTGGGCTTCGATGTGCGGATCATGGCCGGCACCGCCTGGGCCGCCGTCACCGGCCGCGGGGTAAGTCATTAGCGTTCGTCATTGGCCCTTCAGGGGAACCCCCTTCGACCGCCCGTGCGTTGAGCAGTCGACCGCGGAGACACCCTTTGACCACTGACACCCTCGACCCGCGCGATCGGGCGCCTGAAGAGGCGGCCGCCGCCGCTGAGACCGTCCCGCACCGCGGCGGCCGGCGCGCGGCCATCGTCACGGGCGTCGTTTTCCTGGCGCTGGCCCTGCTGATCGCCTTCGTCGCCGCCATCTGGGACTGGAACTGGTTCCGCGGCCCGATCGCCCGCGCGGCCTCGGCGCGCATCCACCGGCAGGTGACGATCACCGGCAACCTCGATGTGCACCTGTTCAGCTGGACGCCGAGCGCCACGGTGGACGGCGTGCACGTCGCCAACCCCGACTGGGCGGGCAAGGCGCAGATGGCCGACGTCGGCCGGATCATCGTGCAGCTTCGCCTCGTGCCGCTGTTCACCGGCCAGCTCGACCTGCGCCGGCTGGAGTTCGACAACCCCAACGTCCGGCTGCTGCGCGACAAGCAGGACCGGGCGACCTGGGACTTCTCCGGCGGCCAGAAGAGCGACCAGCCGCTCAAGCTGCCGCCGATCCGCAACTTCATCATCCAAGGCGGCCAGCTGCGCGTGCAGGACGACATCCGCAAGCTCACCTTCACTGGCACGATCGACGCGCGCGAGCGGCTGGGCCAGACCGACCACGGCTTCGAGATGAAGGGCCAGGGGACGATGAACGGCGAGCCGTTCAACCTGGCGGTGACCGGCGGCCCGCTGCTCAACATCGACCGCAACAAGCCCTATCCGTTCGACGCCGACATCCGCTCCGGCTCGACCTATGTGACCGCCAAGGGCGCGGTGCCGAAGCCGTTCGACTTCGGCCAGTTCTATATGGACTCCACGGCCCGCGGCCCCGACCTGGCCGAGCTCTATGCGCTGACCGGCATCCCGCTGCCCAACACCCCGCCCTACAGCCTGCACGGCCGGCTGTCGCGGGACGGGCATGTGTTCCGGATCGACGGGCTGGGCGGCCGGGTGGGCTCCTCCGACCTGACCGGGACCATCCAAGTGGACTCTGGCCGGCCGCGCAACCTCCTGACCGCCAACCTGGTGTCGCACGACCTCAGCTTCCCCGACCTGGGCGCCCTGTTCGGCGGCGGGCCGAAGCCGGGCAAGGTGGCCTCGGTCAACCAGAAGGTGGTGGCCCAGCACCTGGCGGCGGAGAACCGCATTTTCCCGGACACCACGCTCGACGTGCATCGCCTGCGCAGCCTGGACGCCGACGTCACCTTCAAGGCGGTCGCGATCCGCAACGCCCCGGTGAACCTGACCGCGGGCTCGACGCGGGTGAAGCTGACCGACGGCCTGCTGCGCGCCGAGCCACTGCAGCTCGACCTGCCGCAGGGCCGGATCACCGGCTTTGTGCAGCTCAACGCCCGCAAGGCGACGCCGGTCACCGACATCGACCTCAAGCTCTCCAACGGGCGGCTCGAGAGCCTCTTCCCGTTCAAGTTCCAGGGTGGCACGCCGTTCGCCGGCGCCGTGGTCGGCCGGGCCCGGCTGACCGGTGCGGGCGACAGCGTCCACAAGGCCTTCGCCAATGTCGACGGCCAGGTGACGGTGGTGGCCCCCGGTGGGGAGATCCGCGAGTCGTTGGCCGAGTTGATGGGCGTCGACGTGATCAAGGGCCTGCTCGCCACCGACGCCAAGAAGACCACCCCGATCCGTTGCGCCGCCGCCAACTTCCAGGCCCGCCGCGGGGTGCTGACCGCCACCCAGCTGGTGTTCGACACCGATCCGGTGCTGGTCACCGGCACGGGCCAGATCAACCTCGACACCGAGCGGCTGGCCTTCCACGTCCAGGGCCACCCGAAGAAGATCCAGCTGCTGCGGCTGCTGGTGCCGGTGGACGTCGAAGGCCCGATCCGCAGCCCGACGCTGCGGATCGAGAAGGGCAAGGCGATCGCCCAGGGCGGCATCGCGGTGGCGCTGGCCACGGTGTTCTCGCCGCTGGCGGCCATCCTGCCGTTCGTCGATGCGGGGCTGGCCAAGGACGCCAACTGCCAGGCCCTGGTGGGCGACGCCGGCCAGAAGGGCGCGCCGGTGAAGTCGACGCCGGTGAGGCCGCCGCCGATGAAGGCCGCCAGCCACTGACAGCGTAAAGGATCGGCCCCCGTTGACAGCCTTCGCCCGTGCGGCACAGTCGCCCCGTTCGGCGCGCCGCCGAGGGGGAGATTGAGCGTGAAGGCCAGGGATTGGACGATGGGCGCAGCGGTCGCCCTTGCGGTCGGGTTCGGCGTCGCGGCCGGGGGCGCGTTCGGCGCCGACCAGGCGGCGGCGGTGCAGGCCCGCCAGCAGCACTTCAAGGATCAGGGCAAGGCCTTCAAGGCGGTGCTCGACGAGCTGAAGAAGGATGCGCCCGACAAGGCGGTGGTCGCGGCCAACGCGGCCAAGCTGAAGGCCTCCTCCGGCCAGCTGCCGACCTGGTTCCCGAAGGGCAGCGGGGCTGAGGCCGGTGTGAAGACCGCCGCCAAGGGGGAAATCTGGACCGATTCCGCCGGCTTCGACGCCGCGGCCGACCGCTTCAAGACCGAGGCCGCCAAGTTCGACCAGCTGGCCCAAGCCGGCGACCTCGACGCGGTGAAGGCCGACGTGCGCGCCGTGGGCGGATCCTGCAAGAACTGCCACGACAAGTTCCGCGTGCCGGATAAGACCTGAACCCGCAAGACCTAGCCGCATGCCGCCATCGGGATCGGTCCGCGCGCGCCTCTGGGACGCGCCGACGCGCCTTGTCCATTGGGCGTTGGTCGTGCTGATCGGCTTCGCCTGGTGGTCGGCGGAGGCGGGCAAGCTCGAATGGCACCGTTGGGCGGGCTATGCGGTGCTGGGCTTGCTGGTGTTCCGGCTGATCTGGGGCTTCGCGGGCTCGGCCAGCGCGCGGTTCGCGAGCTTCGTGAGGGGGCCCGCGGCAACGTTCGCCTATGCCCGCACCCTGCCCAGCCGGGGCAGGACCGACCTGCCGGGCCACAATCCGCTGGGCGGCTGGAGCGTGCTGGCCATCCTGGGGGTGCTGATCGCCCAGGTGGTCACCGGCCTGTTCGCCACCGACATCGACCAGTTGGACTCAGGCCCGCTGTCCGACCGGGTGAGCTTCGAGCTCAGCCGCCTCTTCTCCAAGTGGCATCACTGGAGCTTCCAGGCGCTGGAGGTGCTGGTGGCGCTGCACCTGGCGGCGGTGGTCTTCTACCTGGCCTACAAGCGCGCCAACCTGATCGCCGCGATGATCACCGGCCGGCAGCAGTTCGCCGAGGACCCGAAGCTGGCCTTCGCGCCGCTTTGGCGGACCGCGCTGGTGGCCGTGGTCGCGGCGGCCGTCGCCTGGTGGGCCTCGAAGGGGTTTAGGCTCTAGCTGGCCTTGGCGGCTTCCTGCAGGCACTTCAGCCAGGCGTCCTCGCGGGCCTTCTCGGCGTCGCGCAGCTTCGTCTCTGCGTCGCGGACGCCCGCGTCATGCTTGCGCCACTCGGCGACCGCGCCTTCGCGGGCCGCCCGGGCGCCCTCGAGCGTCGGGAAGCGGGCTAGGACCGCGCGCATCGAATAGCTGACCGGCGGCCCCACCGTCTCGCGATCGGGGTAGAAGCCGGTGATCGAGTCCGAGCTTTCGGTCTCGATATGGAAGACGTCCGCCCAGCCGGCATGGTGGCGCATCAGGGCCCAGGGCCGTTCCACCCGCTCGCTCACCGCAATCTCCTCGACGTCATTTCAGCGAATCCGCCCGAAGGCGCGATGGGCAAACTAGCAAGAGCCGCCCGCGCATCCAACGCGTCGGCGCCGATTTTGGCTTCCGTGGCGCCGGGCTTCCGTGGAAAAGCCTCGGCCATTGATCTGAAGTCCATTCGAGAGTCGGTGCATTTGCCCTCCATCGTGATCGGCCGCCAATTCTGCGGCCCGCCCAATTCCGGAAACGGCGGCTATGTCTGCGGCGTGTTGGCGGGCGACCTCGCAGGTCCCGCCACCGCGGTGCTGCGCGCACCGATCCCGCTGGATGCGCCGCTGGCCCTGGAGGCCCGCGGCGGCGGCCGGGTCATGACCGGAGCAGACGGCCAGCTGATCGGCCAGGGTGGCCCCTCGGCCGGCGCCGAGCTGCCTGATCCGCCGCCGGCCCCGTCGCTGGACGCGGCGCGGGCGGCCGGAGCCCGCTACGTAGGTCTCGCGACGCCGTTCCATCCGATCTGCTTCACCTGCGGCACGGACCGCGGCGAGGGCGACGGCCTGCGGGTGTTCGCGGGCCAGCTCGAAGGCGCCGCGCAGGGCGTGGTCGCCGGCGTCTGGCGGCCCCATGCGGACTTCGCCGACTCCTCGGGCCTGACGCGGACCGAGGTGATCTGGGCGGCGCTCGACTGCCCGGGCTATTTCGCCTGGGTGGAGCGCGAGGGTCGGCACAGCGCGCTCCTGGGCACCATGACCGGCGAGGTCCTGCGCCGGCCGGCGGCGGGCGAGGACGCCATCGTCGTCGCCTGGCCCCTGGCGCGCGAGGGCCGCAAGGAGACGGCCGGGGTCGTCCTCTACAGTGCCAAGGGCGAGCTGCTGGCCCGCGCCCACCAGGTGTGGATCGTCATGGGCCCACGCCCGCCGGTAGAGCCGGCGAACGCTGCAGCCACCGCCTAGCGCGGACCGCCCAGCGAAGGGGGCGTCCCGGCGCCGGCCGCCGCGCCGGTCGAGCCGGACGTTGCGGCGCCCACGGGGCCGGAGCCGTTCACGGGGTTCGGCGGATTGACCGTGGTCGAGCCGGCCGCCGAGCCGGTGACCGCGCCGGTCGCGGTCGTCGGATCGCTGGTGATGGTCCCGGCGGTGGTCGAGCTGTTGACGCCCGCGCTCGCGGCGGCCGAGGCGCCGGTCTTCTTCTTGGCCTTGCGGGTCTCACGGGCGTCCGTCGTGCCGTTCGCCGAGACGCCGGCGTTCGGGGTCTGGGCGGTGGCGCCCACGGTTCCGTTGGTCATCGGACCGCCGGGCCGGCCGGCCGCGCCGACGCCACCGGTGACGCCGCCCACCGCGCCGCCCACGCTTCCGCCGACGGCGCCGCCGACCTGGGCCGTGGCGGGCAGGGCTATGGCCAGGGCGGCCAGGCTGGTGAGGATGAAGGTCGTGCGCATCTCGAAGCTCCTCGTAAGGATGACTTGGGACGCCCCGCCTAGTAACTGCCGGGGAGGGCAAGACGGTTGCAGTGACGATTGATATTCTTGCTCCTCGCGGGGGGATGGCGATGCGCGCGGCTTCGGTCTTGGACTATCGCGAGCTCGCCCGGCGACGGCTGCCGAACATCTTCTTCGAATATATCGACGGCGGCTCCTATTCGGAGACCACGCTGGCGCGCAACGTCGAGGACCTGAACGCCATCGCCCTGCGCCAGCGGGTGATGCGCGACATGACCTCGCTCGACATGAGTGTCGAGGTGCTGGGCCAGACGCTGGCCCTGCCGGTGGGCCTGGCGCCGGTCGGCATGGCCGGCATGTACGCCCGGCGCGGCGAGGTGCAGGCCGCCAAGGCCGCCGCGGCCATGGGCGCGCCCTTCTGCCTCTCGACGGTTGGCGTCTGCTCGGTGGAGGAGGTCGCGCGCGACGCCGCCCCGCCCTGGTTCCAGCTCTATATGCTGAAGGACCGCGGCTACATGGCGGAGCTGCTGGGCCGGGCCAAGGCCGCCGGCTGCCCGGTGCTGGTGTTCACCGTCGACCTGCCGACGCCGGGCGCCCGCTACCGCGACCTGCGCTCCGGCTTCACCGGCTCCAGCGGGGCGGCCGCGGCGCTCCGGCAGGCGTTGGACGGCCTCGCCCATCCCGGCTGGATGTGGGACGTTTGGGCCCACGGCCGGCCGCACAGCCTGGGCTGCGTCGAAGGCGCCGTGGCCCAGAAGGGTCGCCGGGTCACCGACTTCCTGGGCTGGGTGGCGCGCAATTTCGACCGCTCGGTGACCTGGGCCGACCTCGACTGGGTGCGCCAGACCTGGGACGGGCCGATCGTCATCAAGGGCATATTGGACGTGGCCGACGCCCGCGAGGTGGTGCGCGCCGGCGCGCAAGGCCTGGTGGTCTCCAACCACGGCGGCCGGCAGCTGGACGGAGTCCGCTCCTCGATCTCGGCGCTGCCGCGGATCGTCGACGCGGTGGGCGGCGACCTCGACATCCTGATGGACGGCGGGGTGCGCTCCGGCCTCGACGTGCTGAAGGCGCTGGCGCTGGGCGCCAAGGCCTGCCTGGTCGGCCGCGCCTGGGCCTGGGCCCTGGGGGCCGGCGGCGAGAAGGCGGTGGCCCAGATGTTGAACATCCTGCGCGCCGAGTTGGCCGTGGCGATGATCCTCACCGGCTGCACCCATGCGCGCGACGCCGGACGCGATCTCCTCGATCCCGACTGAACGGACGGCCAAGGTCGGCGTTTAAGCTCGGCAAGTGCAACAGCCGGGCGGGATCATGACGACGGCGCCATTGGTCAGCGTGATCATCCCGGCCTTCAACGCCGCGGCCTTCGTCGGCCGCACGCTGGCCTCGCTGCGCGCCCAGACCTTCGCCGATTTCGAGGCCATCGTGGTCGATGACGGCTCGACGGACGCCACCGCGGCGATCGTCCGGGAAGTCGCCGCCGCCGACCCGCGGATCCGCCTGATCCGCCAGGCTAACGCCGGCGTCGCGGCGGCGCGCAACCGGGCGCTCGCCGAAGCCCGCGGGCGCTATGTGGCCAACCTGGACGCCGACGACCTCTGGCGGGCGCAGTTCTTGGAGCGGACGGTCGATGCGCTGGAGGCAGCCGGGGAGGGGGCGATTTTCGCCTTCGCCCGCAGCCTGTGGATCGACGAGCACGACCGGCTGCCGGCCCAGGCCGATATGCGACTGGCGCCGGTGATCGACTACCGCGAGCTGCTCACCCGCAATCCGGTGGGCAACGGCAGCGCGGCCCTGATGCGGACCAGCACGGTCAAGGCCGTGGGCGGCTACGACCCCGGCCTGGTGCGCGATTTCGGCCAGACCGAGGACTGGCAGCTGATGCTACAGCTCTCCTGGTGCGGGGCGGTGATCGCCGTCGACGAGCCGCTGGTGCTCTACCGCATCGTGCCGCAGAGCAACTCCCACGCCCTGGAGCGCTCGGCGCGCGCCGCGATGGAGGTGATCCGCCGTTGCGAGCGCGAGGGGCCCAGGCTCAGGCCCTCCGACTACTGGACTGCGCGCAGCCTGACCCTGCTGTGGCTCGCGCGCCGGGCGCTGCGGATGAAGCGGCTTGGCCTGGCCCTACGGTTCGCGGCCCGCGCCTACCTGCTCAATCCCCTGTGGTTCACCCTGCACGAGTTGCGCGCGCCGGTGCTGAACGCCCTGCTGCCTGCCGCCTGGCGGTCACGGAGCGTCGCCGCCAGCCCCGCGGCGGTCGAGGCCCCGGCGGCCTGATCCTTAAGATGAAGATCGCCTATTTCGTCCACGACCTGACCGACCCGGCCGTCGCCCGCCGGGTGCGCATGCTGCAGGCCGGGGGCGCCGAGCCGGTGGTGCTGGGCTTCCGGCGGGAGGCGGCGGCGCCCGTGACGCTGGAAGGCGCGCCGGTGGTCGACCTCGGCCGCACCTATGACGCGCGGCTCGGCCACCGGGCGGCGGTGACGGCGCTGACGGCGCTGGGCGCGGCGCGGCTCCGGCGGCATCTGCGAGGCGCGACGGTGGTCATGGCGCGGACCCTGGAGATGCTGGCGGTGGCCGAGGCGGCCCGCGCCTTCACCGGGTCCCGGGCGCGGCTGGTCTACGAATGCCTGGACATCCACCGGCTGATGCTGGGCGAAGGCGCCAAGAGCCGCGCCATGCGCGCCGTGGAACGGGGCCTGATGCGCCGCGCCGACCTGCTGGTGGTCAGTTCACCGGCCTTCCTGACCCATTACTTCGAGCCGATGCAGGGGGTCGGCCGCGACCTCGCGATCGAGACCCTGCTGGTCGAGAACAAGCTGCTGGAGCTGGCGCCGTCGGCCGAGGCGCCGCGCGCGGCCCCGCCGCCCGGCCCGCCCTGGCGGATCGCCTGGATGGGGGCCATCCGCTGCGCCAAGAGCCTCGACATCTTCACCGACCTCGCCGCTCGCCGGCCGGACCTCGTCGAGGTGCGCATCCACGGCCGCCCGGCACAGGCGGAGTTCGCCGATTTCGACGGCCAGGTGGCGGCCGCCCCGAACCTCAGCTTCGGCGGCGCCTATCGGCCCGGCGACCTCGCGCGGCTCTACGGCGAGGCGCACCTCTGCTGGGCCATCGACTACATGGAGGAGGGGCTCAATTCCTCCTGGCTGCTGCCCAACCGGCTCTATGAGGCGAGCCGCTTCGGTGTCCCGGCCATCGCGCTGAAGGACGTCCAGACCGGCCGTCGGCTGGCCGAACTGGGGATCGGCCTGCGGATGGGGGATCCGGGCGAGTTGGAGGCGGTGCTGCAGGCCCTGACGCCCGCCGCCTATGCGGCCCTGCGCCGCGACCTGGCGGCGGTTTCCGAGAGCGCCTTCGTGGCCGACGCCAATGACTGCCGGCGGCTGGTCGAAAGCCTCGCGGGGACGCCGTTTTCCGAGGCGCCGGAGCCTTCTTCGCAGGCGCAGCAAAAGCTTACGGCGAAAGCCATTCCGAGCCCGGAACATTATCAGGGTGAGGCTGTTTAGAGGCCGTCCCTCCACAGCTGCGCCAGGTGGGACGCCTCCGATTGGTCACGAAAAGCGCCCCCTTAGTCATGTTGAATCCCAAGCCCCGCGCCGAGCGATCCTTCCGCTTTGACGAGGAATCCCCTGCGTTCGACTCCCGCGCGCCGGTTGAGTCCCGCTCCTTCGCCCCGCGGGGCGAGGTCGCCGACCGCAGGCCCGGCGCGGTCAAGGCGCCCTGGCCGCAGGCCTGGGCGAACATCGACCCGGACGCCCTGATCCGCGTCGCCCCGGCCGCCGCCAACGTCCAGGCCCCGCTCGACGCCGAGCTGGCCAAGAAGCGGGTGCTGATCGTCATCCCCTGCCTGAACGAAGCCGCGCTGATCGAGCGCGTCATCGCCCGGGTGCTGGAGGACGACGGCCTGGTCGACCCGCTGGTGCTGGTGGCCGACGGCGGCTCGACCGACGGCACCCGCGATATCGTCGCCGCGATCGCCGCCCGCGACCCGCGCGTCCGGCTGATGGCCAACCCCGGCAAGCTGCAGAGCGCCGGCGTCAACCTCGCGGCCCGCACCCTGGGCGAGGGTCGGCCGTGGATGGTCCGCGTCGACGCCCACGCCGACTATCCCGCCAACTACGTCTCCACCCTGATCGCCGAAGCCCGCCGCACGGGCGCCCATTCGGTGGTGGTGGCCATGGAGACCCGCGGCGAAGGCGGCTTCCAGCGCGCCGTGGCGGCGGCCCAGAATTCCAAGCTCGGCACCGGCGGCTCGGCCCACCGGGTCGGCGCCGAGGGCGCCTGGGTTGACCACGGCCATCACGCCCTGTTCCGCCACGACGCCTTCCAGATGGTCGGCGGCTATGACGAGAGCTTCAGCCACAACGAGGACGCCGAGCTCGACCTCCGGCTCTCGCAGGAAGGCGCGAAGATCTGGCTGACCGACAGGACGCGGATCGTCTACCACCCGCGCAAGACGCCGGGCGCGCTCTGGAAGCAGTACGTCAGCTACGGCAAGGGTCGGGCGCGGACGGTGCTGAAGCACTACACCCCGTTGAAGATGCGCCAGGCCCTGCCGCTGGCGGTGGCGCCTGCGGTCGCGGGCGCGCTCCTGGCCCCGCTGTTCGGCCCGCTGGGCTGGGCGCTGGCGATCCCGGCGCTGGTCTGGGCGGCCGCGGCGCTGGCCTACGGCCTGGCGCTCGGCGTGAAGCAGAGGGACCCGGCGGTGATGCTCGCCGGCCCCGCGGCGATGATCATGCACCTGGGCTGGTCCCTGGGCTTCTGGATGCAGCTGGCCGGCTGGATCGCCAAAGGCGGCGACAAGCGCACGACGCTCCTACCCGCAAAGCCTGTCCCGGCGGCGTCATGAGCCTGGAGCGGCCGATCGTCTCGGTCGTCACCGCCAACTACAACGGCGCGCGGCACCTGCCGGCCGCGATCCGCTCGGTCCTGGACCAGACCCTGTCCGACCTGGAGCTGATCGTCGTTGACGATTGCTCGTCAGACGCCGGCCCGGCTTTGGTCGCGCAGGCCGCGGCGCTCGATCCGCGCGTCCGGCTGATCGTCCAGCCCGCCAACGCCGGCCCCGGCGCGGCCCGCAACCGCGGGATCGCCGCGGCGCGCGGCCGCTATATCGCGGTGTTCGATTCCGACGACCTGATGGCGCCCGACCGCCTCGAGCGGCTGGTGCGGCGGGCCGAGGCCGACCAGGCCGACATCGTCGCCGACAATCTGCTGGCCTTCGACGACGCGGCGCCTGAGGACGGCCGTCCGTTCCTGGCCGTCCAGACCGAGCCGAAATGGGTGTCGCTGGCCGAGATCATCGGCTCCAGCCGGATGTATGCGAGGACGCCGGGGCTGGGCTATCTGAAGCCGCTGATCAGCGCCGCGGCGCTGAAGACCTCCGGCGTGCGCTACGACGAGACCTTGCGGGTCGGCGAGGACTACGACGTCCTGCTGCGGCTCTTGGCCAAGGGCCTGCGCCTGCGGCTCGATCCCGCCTGCCTCTACCGCTACCGCCGCCACTCCGGCTCGATCTCGCACGCCCTGCGGCGCGATCACCTGGAGGCCATGCTGCGCGCCGACGCCGCTTTCGAGGCCGATACGCCGGACCTGCCGCCGGAGGCCCGCCGGGCCCAGGCGGCGCGGCGCCGGTCGCTCAAGCGCGCGCTCGCCTACGACGAGGTGATCGGACGGCTGAAGGCGGGAGACCTGGCCGGCGGCCTGGCCAAGAGCCTGGGCGCGCCCGCGGTGTGGCCGCTACTCGCCCTGCCGCTCACCGCGCGCCTGAAGCGCCTGGCGGCCCAGCTGCAGGCTCCAGCCGCGCCCGAGCGGCAGCCCGCCTGATCTCCTAAGCCCTGATCCTACGCGATGAGGCCTGCAGCGGCGTCCGGCTCGCCCGCCGGCGTCGGCTCCGCGATGAGGGCGCCGCTCGGCGTGCGGTCGCCCTGGGCGCGGGCGAAGGTGCGGGCGTCGTCCATCAGCTGCCGGCGGGAGGTGGCGAAGATCACGCCGGCGTAGACGAGGGCGCCCAGGGCCACGAGGATGGCGAGCTCGGCGGCGGGGGGAGCCCCGGCGAACAGCCGCCGCGCCGGCAGCAGGACGCCGATCATCGCCGCGACGCCCAGCAAGGCCGGGCTGAGCGCCATGAACAGTTGCCGGCGGCGCATCTTCAGGTCGCCGGCCAGCTGGTGGATGTAGACGCCGCAGACCAGGCCGATGCCGATGGCCAGGCCGGCCGAGACCGCAGTCAGGCCGAACGGGGCGGTCACCGCCACGATGACGATGGTCGCCGCCCCCTGGATCAGCGAGAGGCGCAGCTGCAGGGCCGAGCGGCCGAGCGCCATCAGGGTGGCTCCGATCAGGGCCGAGAGGCAGAAGAAGAAGCCCGCGCCGGCCAGCCAGCGCAGCGGCATGATCGCGCCCTGCCACTTGTCGCCCAGCACCACACCCACGGCCAGGTCGGCGATGATCGCCAGGCCGCAGAACAAGGGCGCGAAGCCGGCCGAGGCCAGCCGCACCACTGAGACCGCCAGCCGCTGCAGGGCCCGCCGGTCGGGATCGTGGGCGGCGCGCGCCACGGCGGTGAAGATGTAGAGGTAGAGCGGCCCGGAGATCAGCATGTCGGGCACCCGGACGATCTGGTAGGCCATGGCGTAGAAGCCCAGCGACGAAGCGCCGAGGATCGCGCCGACGATCAGGTTGTCGACGTTGCGCGAGACATAGTCGGCCAGCAGCGAGCCGATGGTGTGCATCCCGAACTTGATCAGGTCGCGGGCCTCGTCGAAGCGCCAGCAGAACTTCACCGCGGTGCGGCCGTTGGCGCCGATCCACACCAGCTTGACCACCCACAGCGCCAGCTGCTGGAGCACCAGGCTCCAGGCGCCCGCGCCGTGCATGGCCGCGACCAGGGCCACCACCGCGCCGGTGACGGTCGACAGGAAGTCGCCGGCCGCGAAGACGCTGAACCGGCCCTGGCGGATGATCTTGGCGTTGGAGGCGGCCAGCAGGCCGTTCATCAGCAGGATCGGCGACAGCGCCACGATCAGCAGCGGCAGGCGCGGCTGGCCCATCAGGGCGCCCAGCGGCCAGGCCAGGAGGCTGAGGCCGATGGCGATCGTGCCGCCGATCGCCGTCGACAGCCACAGAACTGTCGCCTCCAGCTCCGCCGAGACCTGCTGGCGGCGGCCGAGGGCGAAGCTCATGCCGCCGTCGGAGAGCACGTTGGCGAACAGGATGAAGGGCATGGCCATGGAGACCAGGCCGTATTCGGCGGGGCCGACCAGGCGGGCCAGGATCGGCAGCATGGCGAGCTGCAGG
Source organism: Phenylobacterium sp. (assembly GCA_004799545.1). GTDB lineage: Bacteria > Pseudomonadota > Alphaproteobacteria > Caulobacterales > Caulobacteraceae > Phenylobacterium. The sequence continues at coordinate 74,132 of SSMU01000015.1, read as the reverse complement.
GTCAGCCTGAGCGCGCTCGAGGCGGTCATGGCGATCGAGCCGATCCAGGTGCGGCGCAGGTTGCCGCCCGGCGTCTCAGCCGGTGGCGCGGCGGCTAGCGTTTCGCCGCCATCGGCCATGGTCACCGCCCGTCCTCAGGCCGGGACTGCACCAGGCGCAGGGCGCGGCGCCCGTCCTGCGGCCGGCCCCAGCGATCGGTGGCGGCGGGTTGTGGGGTGACCGAGACCAGCACGGGCGTGGCGATGGCGGCGGCGGCGGCATGGACACTGGCCGCCGGCCTGCCGCGCTCGCGCTTGAAGCCCGCGCCGAGCGCGCCGAACACATAGACGGTCGAGAAGTAGAACGGCAGGACGCCGACCACCTCGATGGGGGTGCGGACCAGCTCGTAGATCAGGATGCCGATCCAGAACACCAGCGGCACGGTGGGCTTGGTGACGAAGCGGCGGATCAGGAAGACGCCGCCAACGCCGACCACCAGGACGAAGGCGATCAGGCCGACCCAGCCCAGCTCCACCAGGGTCTGGACGTAGGTGTTGTGGAAGGTGAAGCCGTCGCGGCCGTCGATTCCGAAGTACTGCCACAGACCCTCGGCGTCGGTGTTGCCCTGCACCCAGAAGGCGTTGTAGCCGCGGCCGAGGATCGGGTGCTCGCGGATCAGGTCGGCGGCGCGGTACCAGAGGTAGGTTCGGCCGGTGAGGGTCGAATCCTTGTCGAAGACCGCGGCGCCCAGGCCGATCAAGGCCTGCGACAGGGCCTGGTAGCTGAGCGCGCCGATCGGCAGCAGGATGGCCAGCATGGTGGTCAGCCAGGCGCGCACCGCCTTGCCGGCGTAGACCAGGGGGATCAGCACCGCGAAGGCCACTAGGGCGATCCCCAGGCCCAGCATCGCGCCGGCGCTGCGGGCGCCGACGACGTTGAAGAGATCCAGCGCGATGGCCGCGAAGCCGCCCAGAGCCCACATCCAGGCGCGGCGCTGCAGAGCCATCACCACGACCACGGTGGTCACGATGACGCCGCAGGAGGCGATGTCGGCCTGCAGGTTCTTGCTCTCGGTCAGGCCGGAGAAGGCCTCGCCACCCATGCCGACGCCGACCACCACGTGGCCGCCGGCCACGGTCGAGTGGACCATGTAGATCAGGTAGGCCAGCGCTATGCCGCGCAGAACGGCCATCTGGTTGCGGGCCGAGGAGATCAGCAAGCCGGCCATCACGGTGATGCCCAGCTCCACGGCGTGGCGCAGGGTGTCCTTCGGATAGATCGACCAGACCACCGAGAACAGGGCCACCGCCGGCAAGAGCAGCAGGAAGGCGCGCGGGGTGAGGGTCTTCAGCAGCCGTTCGCGGCGGACGAACATGTAGAGCGGCGTCAGGCCCGCGATGGCGGCCGCGCCCAAGCTGGTCCACTGGCTCAGGTAGAGCATCGGCAGGAACAGCGCCAAGGCGAAGGCGCCGTCGATGTCGACGCCGAGCCAGGTGAAGCCCTCGTCGCGCGGTTGCGAACGCGCCTCGATCAGCTGGACGCGCTGCGGGCGGCGGGCCGGCGCGGGCTCGGCCTCGCCGCCGCCGCGGATCCTGCGGACGGGAGGGGTCGGACGGGCGTCCCAGGCGGAGGTCATTGGGCGAACCTGTAGGCGCGGATGTAATCGATGCGGAGGGTGGCCGGGAACGGCGTGCCGGCGTCGGGATAGCCGGCCCAATCGCCGCCCAAGGCGAGGTTGGCGATGATGTACATGGGCTTGTGCATGTCGGGCGGGGTCGGCAGGCGCTTCACCTCGCGGCCATCGACGAACCAGACCAGCTGCTGGGCGTCCCAGCTCACCGCGAAGACGTGGAAGCCATCGCGGTCGATCGGGACCTTCGTCCCGCCGTCCTTGGCGTCGTTGGAGTGCAGGGTGGCGTAGTATTCCGACGGGTCGCCGATGCTCTCCATGATGTCGACTTCCGGCGGCCAGGAGAGGTCCTGGCGGACCAGCCAGAAGGCCGGCCACACGCCCTTGCCGGCCGGCAGTTTGGCGCGCATCTCGAAGTAGCCGTAGGTCTGCGAGAACGATGGCTGGGTGGTGATCACGCCGGAGACGTACTGGTAGCCGCGCAGGGCGCCGCGGGCTTTTTCCGGCGGCCGGTCGGCGGTGATCTCGAGCATGCCGTCCCGGATGCGGAACGGGTCGAGGCCGAGGTGCTGGAAGTCGGGGTCGACGTAGAGCTCGACCTCCTTGTTGTTCTTCAGCGTGCGGATGTCGAACTCGTCGGCCGCCTGGCCATCGCGATAGGTGGTGCGCCAGACGCCCTTGCCGTCGTGGAAGCGGCGGAAGCTGTCGAACTCATCGTCGAAGGTGACCGCCAACGACCGGCCGTCGGGGGCCCTGGCCAGCGGCGGGGTGGCCGCCGAGGCCGGCGGCCCGGCCTTCAGGCAGGCGGCGAGGCTGAGGGCCAGGGCCGCGGCGGCGAGCTTGGCGCCATGACCTCGGCCCCGGCGCCTAGAGCGCGTCAGGCGAAAGTGGATGCCGGTTTCGCCGCCCGACGCGCTCCAAGCTGAAGACAGACCCTTCTTATCTGGTTCAGGTGAGTCCACCTGAACCAGGAAGGGTCTGGTGCGAACGGCGGGCATCATCGATCCCCCCGCCCGCCTCAAGCCGCCGCGATGTAGTAGTTCTTGAAGTAGCCGTAGTAGTCGCTGCTGTCGCCGTAGCCGTAGCGGGCCTGGCCCTTGACGTTGACCTTGGTCAGCAGCGCCCCGACCACGTTGGCTCCGCATTCGTGCAGCAGGTCGACGGCCGACTGGGCGGCGCGCAGCGGGGTCTTGTTCCACTGCACAAGGTAGAGAACGCGGTCGGCCTTGCCGGCCAGGATCCGGGCGTCGGCGACGCCGAGGATCGGCGGGGCGTCGAGGATCACGTAGTCGAACCGGTTGGCCAGGTCGCGCAGCACCTCGTCGGTGTCCGGGTTGGAGAACAGGTCGTAAGGGATCGACTTCCCGGCCGCCGGCAGGACCCACATGTTGCTCTTAGGGTCGTGCACCAGGGCCTCGGCGAGCGGCACCTTGTCCTGCACCACTTCCACCAGGCCCACGTCGCGGGGGCCGAGGATCTTGGTCACCCCGCGCTGGCGCAGGTCGCAGTCGACCAGCACCACCCGCGCGCCGCTCAGCGCCAGGGTCCGCGCCAGGCAGAAGGAGGTCAGGCTCTTGCCCTCCCGCGGCACCGCCGAGGTGATGGCGATCAGCTTGGCGTCCTCGCCCTGGGTGGCGACCACCAGGAAGGCGCGGAGGTTGCGGAACGCCTCGGCGAAGCCGGAGAACGGGTGGTTGACCAGATACTCCTGGGGCTCGGCTTCCGGACCGCGCAGGCCCTTGGGCTTCACCGAGCGGAAGTCGGGCAGGACACCGGCGAACGGCACGCCCAGCTCACGCTCGACGTCGAGCCGCGAGCGCAGGTGCTTGTCCCAGAACTCGGCGATGATCACCGAGGCGCCGCCGGCCAGCAGGCCCGCGAGCATGGCCAGGGCGGCGCCCAGCTTCATGTTCGGCGCGGAGGGGGCGGTGGGGATCGAAGCCTGCGAGTTGATCGAGGCGTCGGCCTGCTGGAGGCTGCCCTCGGCGGCCACCTGCTTGGCCCGCGTCAGGTAGGCGTCGTAGATCGCCTTGGCCGCGTCGGCGCGCTGCTGCAGGCCGACCAGGCCGACCATGGCGGCGTTGTTGGATGACAGGCCGCCGGCCGCCTGGCCACGGCTGCCGAGCAGGGAGGACTCGCGGCCGGCGGCGGCGCTGGCCTCGGCCTTCAGGTTGGACATGATCCGGTTGAGCTCCTGCTGGATCTCGGAACGGACGTCCTTCAGCTGGTTCGAGGTGCGCTTCACTTCCGGATAGTCGTCGGTGAAGTCGGTCTTCAGCTGGGCGAGCTTCACCGACAGCTCGGCTTCCTGCTTGCGCAGCTCCTTGATGGTGTCGGAGCCCAGGGCCGCGCCGACGTCGGCGCCGCCGCTGCCCGAGCGCAGCTGGGCCTGGGCGGCCAGCAGGCGGGCCTGCTTCTCGGCCGCTTCGGCCTTGGCCGCGGCGATCTGCACGTTGAGGGTGGAGACCTCCTGCTCGGCCATGGTCGCGCCTTCTGCGCTGAGCAGGCCGTGGGCGTTCTTGTATTCCTGCACGCGGGCCTCGGCGGCCTCGGCGTCCTGGCGCATCTTCTCCAGGCTCTGGCCCAGGTCGGCGTTGGCGCGGGTGACCAGGGCGATCTTGTCGTCGAGCTGCTTCTGCAGATACTCGTCCATGTAGGCGTTGGTGATCGCCGCGGCCTTCTTCGGCGAGGTCGAGGAGACGCCGACGTAGACGACGTAGGTCAGACCCGCGCGGCGGATCCAGACGTGGCTCAGCAGGCCGCCCGCGACGCGCGAAATCAGGCGCGGGTCGGGATTGGTGATCGGCGGCTTGCCGGGCACCAGGCCGAAGAAGCCGGGCGCCTGCGCGCCGTTGAATTCCGGGTCGTTGTAGAGCTTCAGCCGGCGGACGACGCGTTCGGCCAGGGCCTGGGAGCGCAGGATCTCCACCTGGGTGTCGACGGCGCTGGTGTCGGGCGGGGCGCCCCAGGACTGCGGCTGCTCCGGCCGCGCTAGGTTGGCGCCCTTGGGATCGATCACCACCGAGCCGGAGGCCGAATAGGTCGGCGTCTTCATGGCGAAGGCGGCCAGCACCACGACGAAGACCGCGGCGGCGATGCCCAGCGCCAGCGGGGCCCGCTGCATCAGGATCCCGAACAGCTGGCGCAGGTGCATGCGCTCCGGCTCGATCGGTCGGAAGGCCTGTCCCGGGTGGGCGGGCAGCTCATGCGAGATCGGGATCAGACTGTTCATGTGAGACCTGCGTTCGGACCATCTTGTCGGGGCGAGGTCGCCGGGAAGCTCCGGTGGAACCGGCCCGCCGCGCCCGCTTCCGGACGCCGTCGCGCGATCCCAATGTCTCGGGCCGAAGGCCCCGCCCAGTTCGGAAAAAAGCTAGCTTGGCCAATAACCCCGAGCGCCCTGGGCGGTTCCTCGCGAAGGCGCGCTCGGGAAGGGGGAGTGGATGCGGCGCCGCACCGGCGTCAGTAGGGGTGAACCAGGAGGCCGAGCAGGCCGATGAACGAGCCGCCCGAGAAGTTCTGCATGAACGACTTGGCGCCCGACTGGTCGACCACGACGATGTCGTTGCCGTAGATCACCGGGTCTTCGGCGCGGCCCATGCGGATCTGGGTGAGGTCGTAGAAGGCGCTGCGCCGCTGACCGCCGACGGTGCGGAAGATGGCGACGCGCTTGGGATTGGCGAGCTTGGGGTCGGGGCCCGAGGCGAGCGCCACAGCTTGCAGCAGGGTGGTGGGACCGGCCAGCGGATAGACGCCGGGCTTGGTGACCGCGCCGTCCACCGTGATCTTGTCGCCCTGGGCGTCCTTCACGGCGACCACGACGATCGGGTCCTTCATGTATTTCTTCTTCAGCGCCGTGGCGATGTCGTCAGACAGCTCCTCGGGGGTGCGGCCCGAGGCCTGCACCATGCCGATCAGCGGCAGCAGGATCTGGCCGCTGGCGCCGACCTGGACGGTCTTGGTCAGCTCCGGAAGCTGAGACACGTTGATGTCGATGCTGTCGGCCGGGCCGATGCGATATTCCCGGGCGCCGGGTTGCATGTGCACTGTGGCGTCGGGCGGCGGCAGGGACGCCGTGGCGGCGAGCGCTGGGGAAGCCGCGAGCGCAAGGAACGCCGCGGCGGCGAGCGAGGACGAGCGCCTGCGCATGATGTGAATGTCTCCGGAATCGCGACCAAACGATTGCGACGGTGGACCGCCGCGCAGCCAAGAACCCCGATGGCGCCCGGCCTGTTCCGCTTGTTGGTGAAGAAGATTCCGCGGGCGCTCAGTAGAGCTGGAGCTCGCGCAGGCCGGCGAGGCGCGCGGCGGCGCCGGCGTGCAGCGATCCGCGCACCAGCCAGCGGCCGCGGGCCCTGGGCGAGAGCGCATTGGCCGCCGCTCCGGCCAGGCAGGCGCCGCCCTTGGCCGCCGCCAGGCTGAGCTGGGCGAGGCGGGCCGGGCCGTGGTGGTGTTGCGACAGCCGTGCGCCGTGCGTCTGGCCGGTGCGGAAGCTGCGCTTCAGCAGCCAGGGGAGGCAGGCGCGGCCGGCCGGCACCGGCTCGTAGGCGAGGGCTTCGGGCGCGAAGCCGATGGTCCCGCCGGCGTCGGTGAGGCGGTAGAAGAAGTCGTCGTCCTCGCCGCCCTGGCGGCCGAGCGCGGTGTCGAAGCGCAGGCCCCGCACCACGGCGCTGCGCCGCATCAGCACGTTGCCGGCGTAGCCCTTGAGGATCCGCCCCGCCGTCTCCACCGGGGCTGTGGAGTGGAAGTCGCCGTCGGCGATCCAGCGCGGCGCGGCCTCGCCATAGACCGCCTTCACCGGACCTAGCACCGCGTCCCAGCCGCCGCGCCCGGCCTCGGCCAGCAGGGCCGCCAGCCAGCCGGGCGTGGCCGTCTCATCGTCGTCGATGAAGGCGAACCAGTCGGCCGTGGCGGCGTCGAGGCAGGCGTTGCGGGCCAGGGAGATGTTGCGGGCCGGGGCGTGGACGTAGGTGACGTCCAGCCCGTGCTCGGCCGCCGCGGCGCGCACGGCGGCTTCGGCGCTCGGCTGCTCGTCGTTGTCGGCGACGATAGCGCGCAGGGTGACGCCCGGCGGCAAGGCCTGGCGCGCCAGCGAGGCGAGCGTCTCCACCACCGCCGGGCGGCGGAAGGTGCAGACGCCCACATCCACGTTTGTCATCTCGCCGCCCGTCTCAACCTTCACCGTGCGGCGGAATGGCTGGGTGGCCCGTCTGGTTCCGCCTCAGAGGGTGAAGATCCAGCCGGTCGGCAAGGTGGAGAGCTGCACGTTCTTCAGGATCATCTCGTCGCCGTTCCCCATGTTGATCAAGGTGTCGGCGCCCGATTGCGAGAGCGTGTAGGTCGTGCCGACGTCGACCTGCACGTGGTCGCCCTTGGCGGCGTTGAAGCCGATCACCTGGTCGATCCCCACGCCGGTGAAGGTGTGGAAGGTATCGGCGCCGCTGCCGCCGTAGATGGTGTCATTGCCGCGGTCGCCGGAGATCCATTCGGTCCCGGAGCCGGCGTGGATGACGTCATCGCCCTGGCCGCCGCGCAGGATGTCCGACCCGCTGCCGCCGTAGAGGGTGTCGTTGCCCAGGTTGCCGTAGAGGATGTTGTTCCCGGCATGAGCGGTGATCAGGTCGTTGCCCTGGCCGCCGACCAGCCAGTCGTTGCCGCCGGAGCCGCCATCGACCGTGTCGTCGCCGTGGTTGCCGTTGATGTCGTCGAAGCCGGAGCCGCCCTGCATGGAATCGTTGCCGTCGTTGCCGCGCAGGTAGCTGGCCCCGCCCCAGCCGGTGATGGTGTCCTCGCCCGCCCCACCATTGAGGGTGGTGTGGCCGGCGCTGGCCTGCAGCGCCTCATTGGGGTCCGTGCCCTGGCCGGCCGGAGGCGGCGGCGGGCTCGCAGGTGGGGGCGGCGGCGACACTGGCGGCGGTGAGACCGGAGGCGGCGGAGGCGGCGGGGGCGGTGGGGGAGGCGGTGGGCTCATCGGAGGCGGGCTCACCGGCGGCGGCGGAGGGCTGGCCGCGGTGGTGTGGTCGTTGAAGGGATCGGCGAGCACGTCGTAGAGCTGGGAGTGCTGGCCTGAGTTGTCGGACCAGCTGACCACCACGTCGCCGGCTTGATCCGTGCCTGCCACCTGGCCCTGGGTGGCCACCACGTCGCCGTAGTAGCCGTAGCCGTCGTAGCCGCGGGCGTCGGTCTCGGCGCCGTTGGTCCAGGAGACCGCGAAGCCGCCGTGGGCGGTGGCGACCGCATGGACGCCGCCAGTCCCCGCGCCCAGCTCCTGGCGGGTGATGGTCATGGTCGAAGGATCGATCACGTCGGCCCAGACGTCCTGGGTCCCGCTATCGGTCTGCACCCAGGTGAGCAGCACCTTGCCGTCGGAGAGGAAGGCGCCGGACATCTGCAGGCTGGCGATGGTGCCGACCGCGAGCGTGGTCCCCGCGCCGATCGTCGCGCCATCCTTGTAGGCCGCCTGCACGGCGCCGCCCTGGTCCCAGATCAACAGCGCCTTGGCCCCGGCCGCGGTGATCTCGGCCTGGGAGGCGTCGGCCGGATCGGTGGAGAGGTGGACCACCTGGCGGGTGGAGACCGCCGTGCCGTCGTCGGCGAAGGTCTGCGGGCTGAGCGCCGGCTCGCCGGCCACGACAGTCCCGTTCAGCTTCAGCGTGCCGCCAGGGGCCAGCGGGGTGAGGTTCTCCACCGTGCTCGACCCGTCCGGCAGGCCGTAGACGTGGATGTAGTCGATCTCCATCTGGGCCGGGAACTTGCTGGGGTCCGGATTGCCGCCGAACCCGCCCACCGCCAGGTTGGCGATCAGGTACATCGGATCGGTCCAGGTGGTGGGGGTGGGCGCGGTGAACACCGCCTGGTCGTCGTAGTAGAAGGTCACCGTGGTGGGGGTCCACAGCATGCCGTAGGTGTGGAAGCCGGTGAGGTCGCCGGTCTTGAGCACGTTGGAGAAGGCCGCCGCATTGCCGGCTCCGCCGTAGCCGCGCACGAAGTCCAGGTTGGACTGGGCGGCGGTGTTCTCGGTGATGTCGGCCTCGACGCCGGAGGTGTTGGGATCCGGCGCCAGCCAGAAGGCGGGCCAGGCGCCCGTGGCCCCGGTCGGGATCGCCATGCGGATCTCGAAGTAGCCGTACTTCTGCTCGAAGATGCCGCGGGTATCGATCATGCCCGACGCGTACTGGCCGCCAAAGGCCGCGCCCTGCTCATCGCCGGGGATCTGGCTGGCGGTGATGGTGAGCACGCCGTTCGCGTCGGAGAACGGGCTCAGCCCCAGGGCGTGGTCGGCGGTGCCCTGGAAATTGCTGTCGACATAGCGCTCCTGCTCGCCGTTCTGCAGCAGGGTGTAGTTGCCGGGATTGTGCGGGTCGTAGCCGAAGTCGGTCTGCCAGAGCCCGGTCCCGGTGGAGAAGTTATACTTCTGGAAGCTGTTGAACTCGTCGTCGAAGGTCATCGCCCCGAGCTTCGAGCGGTCCAGCGGCAGCAGCATCTGCGAGGCGGTGAACGACGCCGGGGTCACGCCCCGGAAGGTCAGGGTCTCGGTGGGGTCGAGCTGCAGGACGACGTCATTGCCCACCTGCTTCATCGCCGCCTGCACATCGGCGAAGGTCTGGAAGCTGGTGCCGATCAGCTGCACCTGGTCGTGGGGGTTCCAGCCGTAGATGACGTCGCTGCCCTCGCCCACCTTCTCCATGAAGGTGTCGGCGCCGGCGCCGCCCACCAGCACGTCGTTGCCGGGCCCGCCGTAGACGGTCTCGTTGTCGTTGCCGGTGATGATCAGGTTATCGAGGGAGTTGCCCTCGGCGTAGTTGTTGGCGCCCGAGGAGGTGAGGTTCTGGACGTTGGCCGGAAGCGCGAACGAGGTGAAGGCCACCGCCGTCTTCACGCCGCTCAGGCCCGCATCCACCTGGATGGTGTCCGACGGGTCCTTCACATAGAAGATGTTGTCGCCGTTGGAGCCGATCATCACGTCGCCGACCCCGCCGTTGGAATCGACGCTCGACGGACCGGCCGGCGCGGTCAGGGTCTCGCCCCCGGCCGAGGTGCCATAGACATTGTTCGTGGGCGACGCGCTTTCGGGCATCGGGTCGCCGAGGTAGTTGAAATAGGGCACGGTCGGTGTTCCTTCGGAAGCTGGCGGGCTGCACAACAAGCAAGCTGGGCCAAAGGTTCACGGCCCTCGTGCGCTCACGTTTCCGACAGGCTTTGCAACCCCGGGCGGCCTCCCCGAGTTCTGCGATCCATGAGTATGGAGTCACTGGCCATGCATGAGCCGCGTTCGTTTGCTTATTCGCTGAGCCAGCGTGAGGACGGATGGTCCTGGAGCGTCTATGACGAGGACGGCCTGACCGTTGCTCGCGGCGCCCATGAGAGCCGCGACGCCGCCCAGGCGGCGGTCGATATGATGCTGACCTCGCCCAACGCGCCGCAGGAAGTCGCGGCCTAGGGGCCGTCCCCGAAATTCCCAAATCGAAGTCTGGACGCGCTTGAGACGCGCGGCGGCTCAGGCCGCCGCGGCTTCAGCCATGCCGCCATGCGCGGCGCGCCGACGCCAGACATCGGACGCGATCGTGGTCACCACGTAGGGCGCCGAGGTGGGCCTGCGCGCCAGCACGACCGCGGCGCCCAAGAGGCCCGAAACCCGCTTGGCGTCGAGGAAGTCGCGGAGCGCCAGCTTGGCCGCCACGTGGGCGCGGTGGACGCGCAGCGCCGCCAGCTCTTCCGGGGTCAATCGCAGGGCCTCGATCCCGCGGCTCGCGGCGACCAGGTTGCGCAGCTCGGTCGCGCCATGGCTCGCGGAGATCGAGGTGGACCGTTCCACCGCGATGTAGCCGCAGGGCGGCAGGATCTTGAACCGGGCGCCCAGCGCCAGGGCCGTGGAATAGAGGATGAAGTCCTCGCCCAGCCTGAGCGTTTCGTCGTAGCCGAGCTCATGGGCGGCCAGGAAGGCGCGGCGGATCAGCGGCTTCAGGAAGCCGAGCTCGGCGCGCGGCAGGTTCGATCGGCTGACGTTGCCACGCACGAAGTCCTCGAAGCAGAGGCAGGCGGGCAGGTTCATCCGGGCGCCGATCATCGGATGTGGCGCGGCGTTCAGCCGGCCTTCGACCACCCGAAGCAGGTCGTCGGCCACGAAGTCGCAGTAGCCGGTCTCGGCGCGCATCCGGCCGAGCCGGCCGGGCAGGAAGTAGTCGTCGGAATCCAGCGGGCAGATCCAGGGGGCGTGGCTCGCGGCGATCGCCAGGTTGCGCGCCGCCGCCGGGCCGTGGCTGACCTCGCGGACGATCACCTGCAGGCGCCCGGTCCCGTCGTCGCAGGCCCGGGCGACGTCGGCCGTGCGGTCGGTCGCGCCGTCGACGACGACGATGACCTCGCAGGCTTCCGGCTCCTTAAGGGCCGAGACGATCGCCCGTTCGATCGTCCGCTCCGCATTGCGGGCGGCGATGATCACACCCACGTCCGCAGTCATACCGGCCATCCAAAATCTCCCGCTCACCGGCGCTGGGTCCGGTGGTCGAGCGTCTAAACACGCGTCGGCGGCCAAGGTTCTATGGGTCTGTGGATGTTTTTCTGAGGCGCCGGAACTTGCCACCGTGACCGTCGGTTGTCGGCTCGTTCTATGGCGGGGAATGGCTCCGCCAGCCAGCTTCCGATCGAAACCGATGTCCGAAATCCTTTATGCGTCCGCGATTCCCGTCGCGCGACAGCGACAGACGCGACAGTCCCTCGACGAGACCCTCACCGAGGCGATGAACGCTCTGCTGGCGATCGTCGCCTTGATCTTTCTGGCCCCGGTCATGCTGGGCGTGGCCCTGGCCGTCTTCATGCAGGACGGCGGGCCCATGGTGTTCGCCCACCGGCGCATCGGCCGCGGCGGCCGCTACTTCTACTGCCTCAAGTTCCGCTCCATGGCGGTGGACGCCGAGCGGCGGCTGAACGCCCTGCTGGCCTCCGACCCCGCCGCCCGCGCGGAATGGGAGAAGGACCACAAGCTGCGCGACGATCCCCGCGTCACCAAGCTGGGCGCCTTCCTGCGCAAGTCGAGCCTCGACGAGCTGCCACAGCTGTTCAACGTGCTGAGGGGCGAGATGAGCCTGGTCGGCCCGCGCCCGATCGTCGACGCCGAGATCGTCAAGTACGGCCGCCGGTTCGACAGCTACTGCGCCGTGAAGCCCGGCATCACCGGCCTGTGGCAGGTGAGCGGCCGCAACGACACCACCTACCGCACCCGCGTCGCCCTGGACTGCGTCTACGCCAAGCGGCGCAACCTGATGCTGGACGGCATGATCATCGCCGCCACGGTCCCGGCCGTGCTGCTGCGCAAGGGCTCCTACTAGGAGCTTAGCCTTAGGGCTGTTCCCTCAACACTTTCGCCACCACCGGCGCCAGGCGGCCTGCGATGATCAGCACGCCCCTGGCGTTCGGATGGATGCCGTCGCCCTGCAGCAGGGCCGGGTTGCGGCCCACCCCGGCCAGCAGGTCCGGATAGAGCGCGACGTGATGCTCGGCGGCCAGGCCGGTGAACACCGCGTTGAAGTCGTGGGCATAGCCGGCGCCGATCTGCGATGGAGCGGCGATGCCGGCCAGCACGATCCCCTTATGACGTTCCTTCAGCCGGCGGATGATGTGGTCGAGGTTGGCCCGGCTGGTCTTCGGATCGAGGCCCTGCAGGAGGTCGTTGCCTCCGAGCGCGATCACCACCACGGCGCTATCGGCGCGGATGCTGAAGTCCATGCGGCCCAGGCCCTCGGCCGTGGTGTCGCCGGAGACCCCGGCGCCGCGCACGATGTTGGCCACGCCGAGCTTCAGCAGCGCCAGGTGCAGCTGGTTGGGCAGGGCCTGGCCGCCCGGCAGGCCGAGGCCTGCGGTGATGGAATCGCCCAGGATGGTCACCACCTGCCCGTTGGCCGCGAGCGCGCGGACGGGGAGGGCGGCCAGTCCGCTGGCGATCATCGCGCGGCGGGAGATGAAACGGGATCGTGTGTCAGCCATCGGCTCGTCCTATCTAGGACTTGCTGAACCGTTGTGGAACGCCTGAGGGTCCCCGCTTGCCAGATACAGCATCCGAAACCGTGTCCGATCCAGATCCGCTGATCCTCGAAGATGTCTCGCTCACCCTCCCGTCGCCGGCCGGGCCGGTGGAGATCCTGCGCGGCCTCGACGTCGCCGTGGGCGCCGGCGAGCGCGTGGCCCTGGTGGGGCCGTCGGGATCGGGCAAGTCCTCGCTGATTGCGGTGGCCGCCGGGCTGGAGCGGCCGACCGGGGGGCGTGTCCTGCTGTTCGGCCAGGACCTGGCGAAGCTCGACGAGGACGGCCGGGCGCGCTTGAGGCGCGGCCGGGTCTCCCTGGTCTTCCAGTCCTTTCACCTGTTGCCCAACATGACCGCGGCCGAGAACGTCGCCGCGCCGCTGGAGATCGCCGGCGAGCGGGGCGCGACGGCGACCGCCCGCGACTGGCTGGAGCGCGTCGGCCTCTCGGCCCGCGGCCACCACTATCCGCACCAGCTCTCCGGCGGCGAGCAGCAGCGGGTGGCGCTCGCCCGGGCGCTGGCCTCGCAGCCGAAGCTGCTGTTCGCCGACGAGCCCACCGGCAACCTCGACGCCGCCAACGCCCGTCACGTGGCCGAGCTGATGTTCGAGCTGGTGGCGCTGACCGGGGCGGCGATGGTGCTGGTCACCCACGACGAGGCCCTGGCGGCCCGCGCCGACCGGCAGGTGCGGCTGCGCGACGGCCGCGTGGCGCCAGACCAGCTGACCTCCGCATGATCCCCCTGCCGCTGCGCTTCGCCGCCCGCGAGCTGCGCTCCGGCGTGCGCGGCTTCCGCATCTTCCTGGCCTGCCTGGCGCTTGGCGTCGCGGCGATCGCCGCGGCCGGCTCGACGGCCGAGGCCTTCCGCGAGGGCCTGGCCAGCCAGGCGCGCGAGATCCTGGGCGGCGATGTGGCGATCTCGGTGTCGCTGCGTCAGTTCGCCCCGGCCGAACAGGCGGCGTTCGCCCGGCTGGGCCGGGTCTCCTACGCGATCGGCAGCCGGGCCATGGCCCAGTCGGCGGCGGGGGATCGGCGGCTGGTGGAGTTCCGCGGCGTGGCCGGCGACTACCCGCTGGCCGGGCAGGTGACCGTGCGGGGCGCGCCTTCGCTCGCCGCGGCCATGACGCCGGAGAACGGCGCCTGGGGGGCGGCGGTGGAGCAGGAGCTGCTCGACCGGCTGCACATCAAATTGGGCGACCGGTTCCTGGCCGGCAATGTGCCGATCATCGCCCGGGCGGTGCTGCTGGACGAACCGGACCGGCTGGGCCGCGGCTTCGCGCTGGGCCCGCGCGTCCTGACCCGGGTGGGGGCGCTCGAGCAGGGTGGGTTCCTCAGCGCCGGCCTGCCGTTCAGCGAGACCGTGCGGATCGCCCTGCCGCCCGGCGGCCAGCCGAAGGCCGCGATGGCGGCGATCCGCAAGGCCTTGCCCGACCGCAATTTCCGCATCCGCGACCGCAGCGACGCCGCGCCAGGCGCGAAGAAGGTGATCGACCAGCTGGAATACTTCCTGGGCTTCATCGGCCTGGCCTCGCTGGTGGCCGGGGGCCTGGGCGTGTTCGGGGCGGTGAGCGCCTTCCTGGAGGCCCGCAAGCCGGCCATCGCCACGCTGAAGGCGCTGGGCGCCGAGGGGGCGCTGATCCGTGACCTCTACCTGATCCAGATCGGGGTGCTGGCGGCGCTGGGGGTCGGCATCGGTCTGGTGGCCGGCGCGCTCGCGCCCCTGGCCCTGGGCGCGGTGGTGAAGAACAGCCTGCCGTTCCCGGCCCTGTTCGCCATCTATCCCTGGCCGCTGGTCAAGGCCGGCGTCTTCGGCCTGCTGGCCGCAGCGGCCTTCTCCCTGGCGCCCCTGGCCCGGGCGCGGGCCACGCCGCCCGCCAGCCTGTTCCGCAGCGACCTGGCCGGCGGCCTGACCTTTGGCCCGGAGATCGTGGGCGCGATCCTGGCGGCGGCGGGGCTCGCGGGCCTGGCCATCGTGACCGCGCCGACGCCGCGCGCGGCGGGCGCGATGATCGGCGGGGTCACGGTCGCCTTCGGCCTGCTCTGGCTGCTCGGCTGGGGCGCGGCGAAGCTGGCCGGCAAGGCCAGGATCGGGGCGCGCGGACCGGTGCGCATCGGCCTGGCCAACCTGGCGGGCCCGCACTCGGCGGCGCGGACCGCCTCGCCGGCCATCGGCCTGGGCGTCGGCCTGCTGGCCTGCGTGGTGCTGATCCAGTCGAGCCTCTTGGCCGAGGTCGCCGAGGTCGCGCCGCAGACCGCGCCCGCCCTGGTGTTCGCCGACATCCCCGGCGACCGGGCCACCGCTTTCGATGCGGTGGTGGCCCGCGCGTTCGGCGAGCCGCTGACCCCGGCCAACTACCTGCGCTTCCCGTTCATCACCGGCCGGATCATCAAGGTCCGCGGCGCGGCCGTCGACACCGCCCGCCTGCCACAGAGCGAGCGCTGGGCCTACGACAACGACGTCTCCATGTCGGCGCTGGGGGCAGAGCCGCCGAACCCGCAGATCACCGACGGCCACTGGTGGCCCGCAAATTACGCCGGGCCGCCCCAGCTGGCGCTCGACGAGGATGTGGCGCGGGCGGCGCACATCAAGGTGGGTGACGCGGTGACCGTCTCGGTGCTGGGCAATGAGATCGACACCCATGTGGCGGCGCTCCGCAAGGTGGAGTTCGGCAGCTTCGGCGCGAGCTTCCCGCTGGTGGTCTCGGCGAACGCCCTGCAGGGCGCGAACCTGCACCAGGTGGCGATCGCCAAGGCCTCGCGGGCGGCGGAGGCGCGGGTGACCCATGCGCTGGCCGCCGGCTTCCCGCAGGTCAGCGTGATCTCGGTCCGCGACCAGCTGGAGACCGCGACGGCGCTGTTCAACAAGGTGGCGCTGGCGGTGCGGGGGGCGGCGGCGGTGGCGGCGCTGGCCGGCCTGCTGGTGCTGGCCGGAGCGATCGCGGCGCGGGCCCGGGAGCGGGCGCGGGAGGCCGCGACGCTGAAGGTGCTGGGCGCCTCGCGGGCGCAGATCCTGGCCGCCTATGTGCTGGAGTACGGCGCGGTGGGCGTGGTGGCGGGGGCGGCCGGCGTGTTGCTGGGCTACGCCGCAGCCTGGCCGGTGGTGGTGCGGGTGTTCCACGCCCATTGGAGCGTCGACTGGAAGGGCATCGCGGTCCTGCTGGCCGGCGCGGCGGCCTTGGCTGGGGCCGGCGGCTTGCTGGCCGCCTTCCAGGCGCTGTCGCAAAGACCGGCCGCGGCCCTGCGCACGGACTAGTGACGAGGGCCCGGGTTCGTGCTTTCGGTGCGGCCCATGAGCCAGTCCCTCCCCGACCAGCTCCGCGCCACCGTGCGGTTCCTCGGCCGCGTCCTCGGCGACGTGATCCGCGCGCAGGACGGCGAGGCGGTGTTCAACCAGATCGAGGAGATCCGCCAGGCCTCGGTGGGCTTCCACCGCGAGGGCACCAGCGAGGCCGCGCGGCTGATGGCCGAGCGGCTTGGCGGGCTGTCGCTATCCGACACCGTGCGCTTCGTGCATTCCTTCGCCTGCTTCCTGCAGATCACCAACATCGCCGAGGACCAGATCCAGCGGCGGCGCGGCCGCAGCGGCGACGCGCGCGCCGACACCCTGGCCGGCGCCCTGCGGGCGCTGAGCGCCGAGGGCGTGGACCGCGAGACGGTGGTCGAGCTGATCCGCCAGGGGCTGATCGCCCCGGTGATCACCGCCCATCCGAGCGAGGTGCGCCGCAAGAGCGTGCTGGACCGGCAGAGCGCGGTAGCCGACGAGCTGGACGCCTTCGACCGCGCCCATACCGACGCCGAGCGCGCCGCCATCGAGCGGGAACTGGTCCGCGAGGTCTCGATCTTCTGGCGCACCAGCCTGCTGCGCTCGGTGAAGCCCGAGGTCGGCGACGAGATCGAGAACGCGGTCTCGTTCTTCGAGCGGAGTTTCCTCAGCGCGCTTCCGACCCTCTACGACCATTGGCGCGAGGTGCTGGGCGAGGAGGACCTGCCGAGTTTCCTCAGGGTCGGGTCCTGGGTCGGCGGCGACCGCGACGGCAACCCCTATGTCACGGCCGAGGTGCTGCGCCAGGCGATCCGCCGGCAGGCCAAGGCGGCGCTCGGCCTCTATCTGCGCTGCACGCACGAGCTGGGCGCGGAACTGTCGATCTCCAGCCGGCTCACCGAGGTGACGCCTGAGCTGCAGGCCCTGGCCGACGTCTCGCCGGACGCCTCGCCGCACCGGGCCGAGGAGCCCTACCGGCGGGCCCTGGCCGGGGTCTATGCTCGGCTCGCGGCGACCCACCTGGCGCTGACCGGCGAGCCGCCGTCGCGGCCGCCGGCCGGGCCGGCCGAGCCCTACGCCAGCCCTGAGGCGCTGACCGCTGACCTGCAGGTGGTGCTGGACTCCCTGGTGGCCGAGCACGGCGCGGCCTTCGCGCAAGGGCCGCTCCCGGACCTGATCCGGGCGGTGGACGTGTTCGGCTTCCACCTGGCGACTCTCGACATGCGCCAGAACTCGGCGATCCATGCCCGGGTCATCGCCGAGCTCTTGAAGTCGGCCGGCGCCTGCCCCGACTACGAAGCGCTGGACGAGGCCGCCCGCTGCGCGCTGCTGCAGAAGGAGCTGGCCAACAGCCGGCCGCTGCGCTCGGCCTACCTGACCTACAGCGAGGAGACCGAGCGGGAGTACGGCGTGCTGGCCGCCGCCGCCGAGGTGAAGCGGCGCTACGGGCCGGAGACCATCCGCCGCTACATCGTCTCCAACACCCAGTCGGTCTCGGACCTCTTGGAGGTCTTCCTGCTGCTGAAGGAGGTGGGGCTGTTTACGCCGGGCGCCCCGCCCACCGCCGAGGTGTTCGCCGAGCCGCTGTTCGAGACCATCGAGGACCTGCGCGCCGCGCCCAAGACCATGGCCCGCTACCTGGAGACGCCATTGGTGCGCGAGCTACTGGCGCCGATCGGCCGCCAGGAAGTGATGATCGGCTATTCGGACTCCAACAAGGACGGCAGCTACCTGACCTCCAGCTGGGAGCTGCACAAGGCCAGCCGCGCGCTCTGCGCGGTGGTCGGCGGCCAGGGGCTGCAGCTGCAGCTGTTCCACGGCCGCGGCGGTGCGGTGGGCCGGGGCGGCGGCTCCAGCTTCGAGGCGCTGCTCGCCCAGCCGCAGGGGACGGTCAACGGCCGCATCCGCATCACCGAACAGGGCGAGGTGGTGTCCAACAAATACGCCGATCCGGAGATCGCCCGGCAGAGCCTGGAGACGCTGACCGCCGGGGTGGTGCTGGCTTCGCTGCGCAAGAGCGCGGGCGGAGAGGTCGCGCCGCCGCACGGCAAGGCGATGGACGCCCTGGCCCGCGCCGCCATGGCCGCCTACCGCGGCCTGGTGTTCGAGACGCCGAACTTCGTCGACTTCTTCTACGAGGCCACCCCGATCAGCGAGATCGCCGACCTCAACATCGGCAGCCGGCCGGCGTCGCGCGCCGCGGGGCGCAGCCTGCAGACGCTCCGGGCCATCCCGTGGGTGTTCTCCTGGTCGCAGTCGCGGGCCATGGTGCCGGGCTGGTACGGCTTTGGCTCGGCGGTGGCCAAGGCAGGCGTTTCGATCGAAGCGCTGCGCGAGATGCAGCAGGCCTGGCCGTTCTTCGCTACGACGCTGGACAACATGGAGATGGTGCTGGCTAAGGCCGACCTCGGCATCGCGCGGCGCTATGCCGGCCTGGTGCAGGACGAGGCCCTGGCCCACACGGTCTTCGAGCAGATCCAAGCGGAGTGGGACCGCACCTGCGAGGCCCTGCTGGCGATCACCGGCCAGACCGCCCTGTTGGAAAAGAACCCCGACCTGGCGGCGATGATCCGTTCGCGCCTGCCCTACATCGACCCGCTGAACCACCTGCAGATCGAGCTCTTGCGGCGCCTGCGCACCGGCGACGGCGACGAGGAGGAGGTCCGCGAGGGCATCCACCTGACCATCAACGGCATCGCCGCGGGCTTGCGGAACACCGGCTGAGGATAGCGAGATGAGCGAGACGTCGATCGAGGCGGGGCCGCCGGCCTATGTGATCAACCAGATCGAGGTCACCGACCAAACGATGTTCATGACCTACGCCCAGGCGGCCCTGCCGATCATCAAGGCGCACGGCGGGGAGATCCTCGTGCGTGGCGGGGCGCCGGAGGCGCTGTGGGGCGCCTCGCCCGGCAACCGGGTGGTGATCATCCGCTTCCCCAGCCGGGAGGCGGCGCGGGCCTGGCGCAACTCGGCGGCGTACGCAGAGATCCTGCCGGTGCGCGACGCCAGCTCGACCTCGACCGTCTATGTGGTGGACGGCGTGGCGCCGTGACATCGGCCAATCTCTACGAGCTGCTGGCCGCGGGCTTCCCGGCCGACCGGACCAAGCCCTGCTTCCTGATGAGCGACGGGGCCGCCATCAGCTATGGCGCATTGGAGGCCGGGGCGGCGCAGGTGGCGGGGCGGCTGATCGCCCTGGGGGTCGAGCCCGGCGACCGGGTCGCCCTGCAGGCCGAGAAGAGCGCCGCGGCGGTGATGGTCTACTTGGGGGTGCTGAAGGCGGCCGCCGTCTTCCTGCCGCTCAACGCCGCCTACACCGGCCCGGAGATCGACTACTTCAAGGCCGACGCCGAGCCGCGCATCTTCATCACCGACCCGCCGGCCTTCGTCGCCGAGGCGAACGGCGCCCAGCCGCTCGACCTGGCCGTCCCCCGCGCCGCCGCGGACCTGGCGGCGATCATCTACACCTCCGGCACGACGGGCCGCAGCAAGGGGGCGATGTTGAGCCACGGGGCGCTGGCCGCCAACGCCATATCCCTGCACGCGACCTGGGGGTTCTCAGCCGACGACGTGCTGTTGCATGCCCTGCCGATCTTCCACGTCCACGGCCTGTTCGTGGCCCTGCACTGCGCCTTCCTGAGCGGGGCGCCCATGGTCTGGCTGCCGAAGTTCGCCGACGCCGAGGTGCTCAGCGGTCTGGCGAAGGCGACCGTGATGATGGGGGTGCCGACCTTCTACACCCGGCTGTTGGCCAACCCCGGCTTCACCCGCGAGGCCGCGGCGCACATGCGGCTGTTCATCTCCGGCTCGGCGCCCCTGCTGCCGTCGACCTTCGCCGAGTTCGAGGACCGCACCGGCCAGCGGATCCTCGAACGCTACGGCATGAGCGAGGCGGTGATCATCACCTCCAACCCGCTGGACGGCGACCGGATCGCGGGCTCGGTCGGCTATCCGCTGCCCGGCGTCGAGCTCAGGGTCGGCGGCGGGGAGGAGACCGGGGTCATCGAGATCCGCGGGCCCAGCGTCTTCTCAGGGTATTGGCGCAATCCAGAGAAAACCCGGGAAGAATTCACCGACGACGGCTTCTTCGTCACCGGCGATGTCGGCCACCGCGATCCGGACGGCCGCGTCTGGATCTCTGGCCGGGCCAAGGACCTGATCATCTCCGGCGGTTACAACGTCTATCCGAGGGAGGTCGAACTGGTGCTCGACGAGCTGGCGGGCGTGGTCGAGAGCGCGGTGATCGGCGTGCCGCATCCGGACTTCGGCGAGGGCGTGGTGGCGGTGGTGATCGGGGCGGCTGAAGAGGCGGCCTTGATCGCCGCGGCCCGCGCCCAGCTCGCGGCCTACAAGGCGCCTAAGCAGGTGGTGTTCGTCGACGAACTTCCCCGCAACGCCATGGGCAAGGTGCAGAAGGCCCTGCTGCGTGAGCGCTACGCGGCCTTGTTCGCGACGCCGCGGTAGTCGCAGAGCTTGGTCATCGCCTCGGGCTGCAGGAGGATCGCCACGCCGGAGCGCAGCTCGATCATCCCGGCTCGGCGAAGCTGTTGCAGGGTGCGGTTGACGTGCACGATCGAGAGGCCGAGCGAGTCAGCCATGATCTCCTGGGTTAGCGGTAGGGGGAACCGCTGACGATCGCCGAGGCCGGTGATCTCGAGGCGGTGCTGCAGTTCCAGGAAGAAATGGGCCATCCGTTCGAAGGCGGTCAGCCGCCCGAGCCGCACGGCTTGGTCCAGCAGGAGGGCGTCCGCCTGCCGCGCGGCGGCGGCCAGGGCTGCGGCGAGGCCGGGCGCTGCGCCCCGGCGCGCGGCGTCCAGGGCTGGCGCGCCATCGACGGTCTCCAGGGCGGTGAGGGCGACGACGCTGGCCAGGGCCGGCGCGCTCTCGAAGCCCAGGTCGTCGCCCGGCAGCATCAGGCTGAAGATCTGGCGACGGCCGTCGGGCATCAGCCGCTGGCGGCAGGCCCAGCCTGAGACCACGAAGCGTGGGCGCGGCTCTTTCGCGTGCTCCGCGACCAACTGCTCGCCCGGCGCATGGCGTTCGCGCCGTTCGCCGAGTGTCCGAAGCAGGCTGAGCTCGGGCTCGGACAGGGTGGCCAGGCTCTTCAATCGCCGCAGGATCGGATCGATCGGGCGGAATCCGATGTGTGTGCTGAACCGGCCCGTCATGTCGCGTGATCCCCACCCAAGACCCACGGACGCATGGGCCCGCATCCGAAGATGTCCGGCGGGAACTCCTTACAGCCCCGCTGAGCCCCTAACCCGTCAAAGGCTGGGATGGTTCCGGCGGAGCTTCGGGGTGCGGCCCAGTTTGGGCGTCGCCCGAAAAAGCGGCTTGCAGGGCCGAGATCTTGGCCTCCGTTTCCTCGCGTTCCAGCCTCGGACGGCTATCGGCGACGATGCCCGCGCCAGCCCGCGCTTCGACCCGCCAGCCTGCCTGGTCGCGCACGAAGGCGGCGGTGCGGATCAGCACGTTGGAATCCAGCCCGCCGTCGAAGCCTAGGTGGAACATGGCGCCGAAGAACGGGCCGCGGGGCGCCTCCAGGCCGGCGATGATCTTCATGGCCTGGACCTTGGGCGCGCCGGTGATCGAGCCTGGCGGGAAGCTGGCGCGCAGCAGGTCGACCGCGCTCATCCCTGGGGCCAGCCGCCCGGTCACCGTCGAGACCAGGTGATGGACATTGGCGAAGCTCGCGACCCGGAAGAGCTCGGGCGTGGCCACCTGGCCCACCGCGCAGACCCGCGAGAGGTCGTTACGCATCAGGTCGACGATCATCAGGTTCTCGGCGCGGTCCTTCTCGGAGGCCGAGAGCCAGGCGGCGTTGGCCGCGTCCTCCGCCGGGCTGCGGCCGCGCGGCGCGGTGCCCTTGATCGGCTCCGTGCGGACGGCGAGCGTCTGGCCCTCGCGGCGCACCTGCACGAAGCGTTCGGGGGAGTTGGAGACTACGGCGCGGTCCGGCAGGCGCAGGTAGGCGGCGAACGGCGCGGGACTCCTGTCTCTGAGCGCCGCCAGGAGATCGAACGGCCGGGCCTCTGTCGGTAGCCGGCCGCGCCAGCGCCGGGCGATGTTGGCCTGGAAGATCTCCCCCGCCGCGATGCGGGCGGTGACCTCGGCGACCGCGGCCTCATAGGCGTCCGGATCGTCGGCCTGCAGGCGGGCGTGGAGAGGGCGGGGTGCGGGCGCGGGCCGATCGAGCCAGGCCAGGGCCTGCCGCGCGCGGCCGTCCGCTGCGGCGGCGTCGGCGCCGCGGCCGATGGCCAGCAGCCGGCGGCCCGGGTGGTCGAAGGCGAGCAGAGCGGGGTAGCGGCCGCAGGCGAGGTCGGGCCAGTCGTC
This sequence comes from Phenylobacterium sp., assembly GCA_004799545.1. Lineage (GTDB taxonomy): Bacteria > Pseudomonadota > Alphaproteobacteria > Caulobacterales > Caulobacteraceae > Phenylobacterium. The sequence continues at coordinate 51,906 of SSMU01000015.1, read as the reverse complement.
GAGGCGGGCGAGGCCCAGCCGCTCCACCCGGTCGCCGAGCTCATAGGCGGCGAGCCCGGCCACGCCACCCTGGAACGGCGGCCCGTCAGGATCGGCGCAGGCCACGGGGCCGGCGAAGGCCGCCAGGGCTTCGAAGGCGTCGGTCCGGTCGGCCGGCGCGATGGTCAGGACGGCGTCCGGCTCGGCCGCCACATAGGACCAGCGCGCGCCCTCGCCCCCGGACAGGAAGCCGATCGCCCACGGCGTCTCGGCGACGGCGGAGAGGACGTCCACCGGATCGCGCCAAGGCGCTTCGATCTGGGCCAGGGCCTGCATGGGCGCGGCATAGCGCGGCTGCCCGCCCAGACCTAGCTCGCGCTATCCTGCCGTCGGATCGGCGACGGTCGGGACGTGGTAGGCGGCGAGCAGGACGAGCGCCAGGCGCGTCATGGGGTGGTGATCACGCCCCAGGGGCGGCCGCCCAGCTTCAGCGTCTTGACGGTATGCCCGCTCTTCAGGTCGATGACCGCGAGGTCGCTGGAGAGGCCGCTGGCGCCATAGAGCCGGGTCTCGTCGGGCGAGAGCGCAACGCCCCAGGTGCGCTGGCCGGTGGCGAACCAGCGGGTGACCTTCAATGTCTTCGCGTCGATCTCTGCGGCGTGGTCGCCGCGGCCGGCGGCGACATAGACCTTGTCCGCGGCCCGGGTCATCACCAGGCTCACGGCCTGGACGGCGGGCGGCGGGCTGGATTTCTGCAGGTCGATGGTGGCCAGGATCTTGCGGCTGGCCGGATCGAACACCGCCACCGTCGCGCGGGTTTCCGAGGTGACCCACAGCCGCGACCCGTCGGGGGTGAACCGGGCGTCGCGGGGCCTGGCGCCGACCAGCAGGCTCGTCTGCAGCTGGCCGGTCGCGGCGTCGATGAAGTGGACCAGGCTCGCACCTTCGGATGTGCAGATCACCAGCTTGCCGTCCGGGCTCACCGCCATGCCCTCGGGCTCCGGCCCGACGGTGGTCTGGCGCACCAGCCGGTTGGATGCGATGTCGAGGGCCGAGGCCAGGCCGTCGTCCTCGTTGGCGATGTAGAGGGTCTTGCCGTCCGGACTGACCGCGAACCGCTCCGGATCTGGACCCGCGGCGAGGTAGCCGCGGATGGTGCGGGTCTTGACGTCGATCTCGGCGATCCGGTCCTCGTTGCTCACCGCCACGTAGAGGGTCTTGCCATCCGGCGACAGGGCCAGGCCGCGCGGGCGGTGGCCGACCGGCAAGCGCGCCTGCTCGGTAAGCGTCGCCCCGTCGATCACATGGACCACATTGGCCTGCTCGTCGGAGACCCAGATGGTGTGCGGGGCGGCGGGGGGCGGAGCGCAGCCGGCGATTCCCGTCGCCAGGATCGCGGCGATCGCGCAGAGGGTACGGCTGTAGACTCCGGCCATCGCAACCCCCGGTCCGTGTCCTTGTATCCCCAAGATCGGGCTGCGCCGCAACGATCATCGCGCCGCGATATTTCGGCCGCGTTTCGCGGTGGCGGTCGGCGGCGGGCTGGTGCAGGTTCTCGCCGCCGCCGGCGCCAGGGAGACTGGCGGGAGACAACGAAAAACCAAGGGAGGGAGAGCCGATGGACCTGCAGCTCAAGGGCAAGACGGCGGTGATCACCGGCGGCTCGCGTGGCATCGGCCGCTCGATCGCCGAACTGTTCGCCGACGAGGGGGCCAATGTCGCCATCTGCGCGCGCAACGCCGACCAGGTGGCCGAGGCGGTGAAGGCCCTGGAGGCCAAGGGCGTCCGCGCTTTCGGCAGGGCGGTCGACATCGCCGACGGGCCGGGGCTGAAGGCCTTCATCGAGGCCGCGGCCGAGAAGCTGGGTGGGATCGACGTGCTGGTCTCCAACGCCTCGGCCCTGGTGCAGGGCAACGCCGAGGACGCCTGGAAGGCGATGTTCGAGATCGACATCATGGGCGCAGTGCGCAGCTTCGAGGCCGCCAAGCCGTATCTGGAGAAGGCCGCCGACGCCAAAGGCGATGCGGCCTTCGTGATCACCTCCTCGATTTCCGCGGCTGAGGCCGACAACCCGAACTCCTACGGGGCCATGAAGGCGGCGCAGATCCACTTCGCCAAGGGCGTGGCGCGCGAGAACGCCGCGAAGAAGATCCGCTGCAACGTGGTCTCGCCCGGGACAGTGTTCTTCGAGGGCGGCGTCTGGGGCAATGTGAAGGCCAATATGCCGGGCTTCTTCGAGACCATGATCAAGCGCAACCCGACCGGCCGGATGGCCACGCCGGAGGAGATCGCGGCGGCGACGGTCTTCCTGGCCAGCCCGCGCTCGGGGTTCACCACGGGGATCAATATGGTGGTCGACGGCGCGATCAGCCGGCGCGCGAACTTCTGAGGTCAGTCGTTTGATTTATAACTATTACGAGCTGCGAGTCGGCCGGGAGCGGAACGCCCAGCGGACGCTGGCCGACCAGGTCTACGGTGGCGGCGGGGTGGGCGTGCTGGGGGTGTTCGCGCCGCTGTTGGGCTACGCCTCCGACGAGGCCCTGGTGCTGACCGACGAGCGGGCGACCTCGGACGCGGTGCTGAAGGGCTCCGGCGTCGCGGCGGCGGAGTGGCGGCGCATGTCGCCGACCCTGCGGCCACACGAGGACGCGCGGCCCGAACCGGGCGGCGTCTATGTCCACAACTGGTTCACCATCGACGGCGGCGCGTTCGACGAGTTCGTGCGGCTCTCCGGCGCCGCCTGGATCGACTTCGAGACGCGGTTCGCGGCGAAGATCTATGGCCTGTTCGCGGTCGAGCCCGGGGCCACCGAAACCTCCGCCGGGGCGCGGCGGCTGTTGCTGATGACCCGCTACGCCGACCTGGCCGAATGGCAGAAGAGCCGCGATCCGACGAGCGAGGCGATGAAGTCGTTCATGAAGCGGCGCGAGCTGACGCGGGTGTCGCTGGCGCGGGCCTGCGTGCTGCTGCCGCCGCCGGGCAAGGGCTGATGGGTGCGTTGGCCGGCCTGAAGGTGCTCGACTGCACCCATGTGATCGCCGGCGCCTACTGTTCCCTGCTGCTGGCCGACCTGGGCGCCGACGTGGTCAAGATCGAGCCGCCGGCCGGGGAGACCACGCGCGGCCATCCGGGCGCGGCGTTCCGCGCCTTCGACTTCGTCAACCGCAACAAGCGCGCGATCGCTCTGGACCTGACCACCGAGGCGGGGGCCGCGGTGGTGCGCAAGCTGGCCGAGACCGCCGACGTGTTCGTCGAGAACTATCGGCCCGGGTCGCTGGACCGGATGGGCCTCGGCTATGCGGCGCTGAAGGCGGTCAATCCGCGGATCGTCTACGCCTCGGTGTCCGGCTTCGGCCTCGACGGGCCCTACCGCGACCGCGGCGGCTTCGACCTGATCGCCCAGGCGATGAGCGGCATCATGAGCTTCACCGGCGAGCAGGGCAGCGAGGCGCCGGTGGCGGCGGGCGTGCCGCTGTCGGATCTCAACGCCGGGGTGTTCGCAGCGCTGGGCGTGCTGGCGGCGCTCAGGCATCGCGACGCCACGGGCGAGGGCCAGCACGTGGAGACCTCGCTGCTGGAGAGCGCGCTGGCCTACACGGTCTGGGAGACCGGCCTCTACCTGACCACGGGCGAGGTGGCCAAGCGCCAGGGCACGCGGCACCGGCTGGCCGCGCCCTACGAGGCGCTGAAGACCGCCGACGGGCACATGGTGGTCGGCGTCAACAACCAGCGGCTCTGGGTCAGGTTCTGCGAGGCACTGGGCGAGCCCGCGCTGGCGAGCGAGGCCGGGTTCGAGCGGCCGAACCTGCGGGTCCGCAACCGCGACGCCCTGCAGGCCAGGCTGGAGGCGATCCTCGGCGGCGACACCACCGCGGGCTGGACGGCGAAGCTGGAGGCCAAGGGCGTGCCGGCCGGGCCGCTGAACACCATCGCCCAGGCCTGGGACGATCCGCAGGTGAAGGCCCGCGGCCTGCTGGCCGAGGTGGAGGGCCGCCGATTCGTGCGCACCCCGATCAAGCTGCACGAGACGCCGGTGGCGCTCAGCCGCGGGCCGGCCGAGGTGGGGGAACACACCCGCGAGGTGCTGGCCGAGGCCGGCTTCGGCGAGGCCGAGATCGAGGCGCTGATCGCCTCCGGCGCGGCGGCCAGCGAACGCAAGATGGAGGTGTCCGGTTGAGCGGCGAGGTGCATGTGGAGCCGGTGGCGGACGGCGTCGTCCGGCTGACCATCGACAATCCGCCGATGAACCCCTTGGGGGTCGCCATGCGGGCGACCTTCATGGCGGCGCTCGACCGGGTGGAGGCGGACGACAGCCTTCGGTGCCTGATCGTGACGGGGAAGGGCCGAGCCTTCTGCGCGGGCGACGACCTGAAGGACGTCTCGCCGCAGGGCGAGGACCTGGCCGGCTTCGGGCGGCTGCTTGACCGGCTGGAGGCGAGCCGTGTGCCGGTGATCGCGGCGGTGAACGGCTGGTGCGTCGGCGGCGGCTTCGAGCTGGCTTGCTGCTGCGACATCCGCATCGCCTCCACCGAGGCGAAGTTCGTCTGCGCCGGCGTCAACGTCGGGCTGATGGCCTCGACCTATCGGCTGCCGCGGCTGATCGGGGTCTCCCGCGCCAAGGCAATGCTGCTTACCGGCTTGCCGCACGACGCCGAGACGGCGGAACGCTACGGCCTGACGACCGGCCTCTTCGCGCCGGACGAGTTGCCTGCCGCCGCCGTCACGCTCGCCGAGCGGATCGGCAGCCGCGCGCCGCTCTCCGTCGAGGCCACCAAGCGCACGGCGGGCCGCGCGGTGGACCTTTCGCCGGAGGACGCCAACCGAATGCTGGGCGCCGAGCTGCGGGTGCTCAGGAAGTCCAACGACCACAAGGCCGCCGTCGCCGCCTTCCGCGCCCGCAAGGACCCGGTGTTCACCCGCTCCTAGGCGCGCACATGGTCGAACAGCCCGGCCTGGTAGTCGCCGATGGCGTCGAGGATCTGCTGGCGGGTGTTCATGACGAAGGGGCCGTGGGCGACCACCGGCTCGCCGATCGGCTCGGCGTGGCCGAACACCACCAGGGCGTCGGACTGGGCCTCGATCTCCAGGGTGTCACCGGCGAGGTCGAGCTCGACCAGGCTCTCGGCGGCGACGGCGGCGCCCGCCACCTTCACCTTGCCGCGGACCGGGTAGAGGAAGACCTGGCGGCCGGCGAGCGAGCCGAAGCCGGCCTTGCCGCCCTTCTTGAAGTCGAGCGTGCTCATGAAGACGCCGGTGAGCGTCGGGACCGGGCCGCTGCGGCCGCCCCAGCTGCCGGCGATCAGGTGGACAGTGACCCGGCCGTCGTCGCAGGTGAGGGCCGGGATCTGGGATTCCTGGACGCCTGTGTAACGGGGACGGGTCATCTTCAGGCGGCCAGGCAGGTTGACCCAGAGCTGCAGGATCTCCAGCGGGCCGCCGTCGCGCAGGAAGTCCTCGGGCGAGACCTCGGCGTGGACCAGGCCGGAGCCGGCGGTCATCCACTGCACGCCGCCCTTCTTGATGACGCTCTCGTGGCCGGCGGAATCGCGATGGGCGAGCTCGCCATCGAGGATGAAGGTCACGGTCTCGAAGCCGCGGTGCGGGTGCGGGCCGAACGGCAGGCCGCCGTTGCTCGGCGGATAGGTCTGCGGGCCGTGGTGGTTGAGGAACAGGAAGGGATCGAGCTGTTCCAGCCCGGCGGCGGGCAGCGGCCGGCGGGTCTCGAGATCGCCGATGTCGTCGCGCAGGGCGGGGTGCTGGGCGATGACGGTCTTGGCGGGCATGAACGGTCCTTGAGCTGGTTTCGCCCCATATAGTCGTGGCCGGGCCGGTTCGCTCCGTTGCCGCTTGCGAAATCGCCGCGCGAGCGCCTACAGCCCAGCCATGGACGACCGGCTGTTCTTCGACCTGCGCGCCACGCACAACCCGCACCGTTGGTTCATGCCGCTGACCCCCGCGGTCTGCGTCGGGCCGCCGGGCTCGATGTTCATGTTCGGCGGCGTGGGCCTGGCCTCGGCGATCGGGGCGATGGAGCGCACCTGCGGCCGGCCGGTGATCTGGGCCACGGCGCAGTACCTCTCCTACGCCCGCCCGCCCAGCGTGGTGGACCTCGATGTCTGGACGCCCGCGGTCGGCAAGCACAACACCCAGGCCCGGGTGATCGGCCACGTGGACGACCGGGAGATCTTCACGGTCAACGCCGCGCTGGGCTCGCGGCCCAGCGACATCTCCCGCCAGTGGCTGGCCATGCCCGAGGCGCTGCGGCCCGAGGACTGCGAGCCCGCCGAACACTGGCGCGGCGACGAGGAGGGGCTGCACAGCCGCATCGAGGTGCGGGTCGCCAAGGGCGCCTACGGCGCCGAGCGGGTGGGCCGCCCTGAGGAAGACGGCCGCTCGCTGTTGTGGATCCGGCCGCGCGAGCGGTTCGCCATCGACGCCTCGCTGCTGGCGGTGATGGCCGACTTCGTGCCCTCGGGCATCGGCAATGCGCTTGGCCGCAACGCCGGCGGCAACAGCCTCGACAACACCCTGCGCATCCGCCGGATCGTGCCCACCGAATGGGTGCTCTGCGACATCCACATCCAGGGCATCCACGGGGGGTTCGGCCATGGCTCGATGTCGCTGTTCGCCCAGGACGGCGAGCTGATGGCCACCGCCTGCCAGTCGGTGATCGTCCGGACGCGCGAAACGCCGCAGGACCGCTGAGCCATGGCGGCAGGCTATCGATGCGCCTATATCGGGCGCGAGGGCGCGCCGCCGGGCGGTGTTATGCTGCGCCCCGATTCCAGGAGCCTCGTGAATGACTGAAGCTGTGGCGCTCGCCAGCCGTACGCGCGTCGAGGACGCGATCCTCGCGAGCTTCGCCGCCGCCGAGCGGCGCGAGACGCCCTACGTCAACTGGCGGGTCGGCAACGTGCTTCCCGAGGAGACGGCCAAGGCGCTGGCCCAGCTGCCGTTCGCGGCGGTGGACGTGCACGGGGTCTCCGGCAAGCGCGAACTGCACAACGACCAGCGGTCCTATTTCGCGGGCGAGGTGCTGGACGCCTATCCGGCGGCCCGCGAGGTCGCCGAGGCCTTCCAGTCGCGCCGGGTGATCGAGGCGATCACCGCCAACACCGGGGCGAAGCTCGAGGGCTGCTACCTGCGGGTCGAATACGCCGTCGACGTCTCGGGCTTCTGGCTGCAGCCGCACACCGACCTGGGCGTGAAGACCTACACCATGCTCTACTACCTGGGCGACGAGGGGCAGGCCGATCTCGGCACCGACCTCTACGCCGACCACGAGACCTGGGCGGAGCGAGCGCCCTTCACCTGGAACACGGCCTTCATCTTCGTGCCGTCCGACAACACCTGGCACGGCTTTGAGCCGCGCAAGATCAAGACGCCCCGCCGCTCGGTGATCATCAACTACGTCACCGACGAATGGCGCGCCCGCGAGCAGCTGGCCTTCCCGAACGACCCGATCCGCCTCTAATCGGCTAAGAGGCCATGCGGTGCAGGCCGCAGAGCTTGTTGCCGTCGGGATCGCGCAGGTAGGCGAGGTAGAGCTTGCCGGTGGGGCCTTCGCGCACGCCCGGCGGATCCTCGATGCTGGTGCCCCCGGCGCTGAGCCCCGCGGCATGCCAGGCGTCGGCCTGGTCCGACGAAGCGCAGGCGAAGCCGATGGTGCCGCCGTTGGCCACGGTGGCGGGCTCGCCGTCGATCGGCAGGGAGACGGAGAACACCCCGGTCGGCGTCATGTAGAAGATGCGGTGCCGGTCGACGAAGCCCGGGCCGACGCCGAGCGCCCCCAGTAGGGAGTCGTAGAAGCTCTTCGACCGCTCCAGGTCGTTGGTCCCGATCATGATGTGCGAGAACATTCTAGGCGTCCCTCCTGATCCGATTGTTGGTCGATATCCGAGCCCGGGGCTCCGGGCCGGTCAAGCGCGCAGCGCCGCTTGTCCGCAGGGCGTGGGCCCCTACATCCCGGAACCCTGGCCGGAACCCGCGGCCGCGAATGGCTTTCTGAGCGAGATGCGATTTGTGATCCGGGACAAATTCGAGAAGCTGGGCTCCATCTTCCTGGTGGTGTTCTCGACGGTGCTCGCCGCCGTCCTGGCGGCCGATGGCATGGAGCCGGGCCAGTGGTTCGGCTCGGCGCTCGCCGTCATGGCCTCCATCTCCCTGGCCCTGACCGTCCGCGCCTGGCCGCATCCGGTGCGGGCCGAGCAGCGCGAGGAGCGCTAGTTGCGGCGCGGGATCACCACCGGCAGGGTCTCGTAGCCCTTCACGAAGGTGGAATAGACCCGCTTCGGCTCGCCGGTGACGACGATCTCCGGGAAGCGCTTGAGGATCTCCTCCCAGATGATGGTCAGCTGCAGCTCGGCCAGCCGGTTGCCGACGCAACGGTGGATGCCGAAGCCGAACGAGATGTGGGTGCGCGGCCGCTCGCGGTCGATGATGTAGTCGTTGGGCCGGTCGATGACCTCGTCGTCGCGGTTGCCCGAGACGTACCACATGACCACCTTGTCGCCGGCCTTGATGGACTTGCCCTGGAACTCGACGTCCTCGTTGGCGGTGCGGCGCATGTGGGCCAAGGGCGTCTGCCAGCGGATGGTCTCCGAGACCATCGAGGGGATCAGGGCGGGATTGGCCCTGAGCTTGGCGTACTGGTCGGGGTTCTGGTTCAGCGCCAGGATCGAGCCGGAGATGGTGTTGCGGGTGGTGTCGTTGCCGCCCACCGTCAGCAGGACGACGTTCCCGAAATACTCACGCGGCTCCATGTTCCGGGTCGCCGGATTGTGCGCCAGCATGGAGATAAGGTCGCCGGTGGGCTCCGCGTTGACCTTCTGGTTCCAGAGGCCGGTGAAATAGGCGTGGTAGTCGGTGAAGATCGCCATCTTCTGCTCGAGGCTCTCGACGATTCCGCCCGGCATCGGGGCGGCTGTGACCACGTCGGACCAGTAGGTGATCTGGCGGCGGTCGGCCTGCGGCGCGTCGAACAGCGTCGCCAGGGTCATGGCCGTCAGCTCCTTCGAGACCAGGTCGACCCAGTCGAACTGCTCGCCGATCGGCAGGCTGTCGAGGATGGCGGCCGCCCGTTCGCGGATCTGCGGCCCCATGGCCGCCAGGGCCGGCGGGGCCACGCCCGGCGACACGGCCTTGCGCTGGGCGTCGTGCTTGGGCGGGTCCATGGCGATGAACATCGGCAGCGGGTCCATGTTCTGCTGCCCGCCGGCGATGGTGATCCCGCCCTTCATGAAGTCCGACGAGAACCGGCCATGATCGGTGTCGATGGCCATGATGTCGTTGTATTTGGTGATCGACCAATAGGGGCCGAACTCATGCTCGGCGGTGTGGTGGACCGGGTCCTCAGCGCGCAGGCGCTCGAACATCGGCCACATGGCGTCGGCCTGGAAGAGCGCCGGCTGGGCCGGGTTGAGCTGATCCAGCGGGAGGGCGTAGGCCTCCTCGCGGGCCTTGTTCAGGAGCGAGACGTTGCCGTCAGCCATGGCTGATCCTCCGATGCGGCCCCTGGGGTAGCGCCAAAATGACACTAGCGTCAACTTTATCGGGCCAGCGGGCGATCCGGATCGACGATCCATCCGACCCGCGGCTGGCAGACTATACCCATATGCGCGAACGCGATCTGGTCGGTCGCGAGGGGCGGTTCATCGCCGAGGGCGCGGTGGTGCTGGAGAAGCTGATCGCGGCCGGCCGGCACGGGATCCGCTCGGTGCTGCTGGCGGAAAACCGGCTGGAGGCGCTGGCGCCGCGGTTCGCGGGCCTGGCCGCCGACGTGCCGGTCTATGCGGCCGGGCAGGCGGTGATGGACGCCATCGTGGGCTTTCCGATCCATCGCGGCGTGCTGGCGGTGGGCGAGCGGAGCGAGCCGGCGGTCGAGGCGCTGCTGGACGGCCTGCCGCCGGCGGCGCTGGTGGTGGGCCTGGTGGGGATATCCAACCACGACAACATGGGCGGCCTGTTCCGCAACGCCGCGGCGTTCGGCGCCGACGCGGTGCTGGTCGACGACGGCTGCTGCGACCCGCTCTACCGCAAGGCCATCCGGGTCTCGGTGGGCGCGGCCCTGACCACGCCGTTCGCGCGGGTGGCGGACGGGGCGGAGATGACCCGCATGCTGGGCGAGCGCGGCTTCGAGCTGCTCGCGCTGTCGCCCGGCGGTCAGGGGACGCTTTCAGGGCTCGCGGCGGCGCCTCGGCAGGCGGCCCTGTTCGGGGCGGAAGGGCCTGGCCTGTCGGACGCCGTCATGGCCCGCTGCCGCACGGTGCGCATCCCCATGGCGGGTGGGTTCGACAGCCTGAACGTGGCGACCTCGGCCGGCATCGTGCTCAATCGCCTGGCCGAGCTGAGAAACGGCGTGAATTAAAGGCAAGCTTAACCCGCATCGGCGAGCCTGCCGCGCAGGAGAAAAATCTCCTGGGGGACGGCATGGGGATCGAGCGGAAAGCGGGCGGATCGGCGCCGACGCCGGCCGGCCTTGAACAGTCCGCCGAGGTCTTCGCCCGCGTTACGCGTCTGGCCGAGGCCCTGTTCGCCCCGGCCTGGTCGCAGGTCGCTCTGGTGATCGGCGGCAAGGTCTGGCGCAGCAACGATCCCGAGGGCAGGCTGCGCGGCGATCCGTCGGTCGCCCAATGGGTCATCGACAACCGCAAGATGCTCTGGGTCCCTGACGGGCGACGTGACGCCCGATTCGATAACCATCCCTTCGTCACCGGTCGGCATCAGCTGAGGATGCTGGTGGCCGCGCCGATCCTGCTGGAGGACGGCTCGATTCCCGGCGCCGTGGCCGTGGGCTCCGAGACGCCGCGCGCCTACGACCCCGAGCTGGCGGCGCGCGTGCAGGATCTCGCCGACCTCTGCGCCGACGAATGGCGCCGCGTGCAGACCAAGCGCGCCCACGAGGCGTCCAACCAGGAGAGCCAGGTGGTCCGCCAGATCCTGGGCTCGATCATCGATTCCGCGCCGCTGTCGCTGATCATGCTGGACCGCGACATGCGGATCCTCGCCGCCAGCCGGCGCTGGCTGGAATCCCGCGAGATTTCGCGGCGCGAGGCGGTGGGCCGGCCGTTCGTCGAGATCATGCCGCAGGCGGCCACTTGGAACATCGGCCTCGGCCGCTGCCTGGCCGGCGAGATCATCCAGTCGGACCGCGGCGCGGTGCTGCGGCCGGACGGCACGACCTCGTGGGTGCGCGCCGAGCTCACCCCCTGGCGCCACGCCTCCGGCGAGGTCGGCGGGGTGCTGATCAGCGCCCACGACATCACCGACATGGTCGAGGCCATGGACCGGCTCGAGCGCTCCGAGGATCGGCTGAAGCTGGCCATGGAGATCGCCGACATCCACGTCTGGGAGATGGACTATGTGCGGCGCGAGCTGGTGAAGGCCGGCGCCGAGGACACCTTCTTCGACAAGCCGAAGACCTACGAGGACCTGCTGACCGACATCTGGTCGGCGGTCGATCCGCGCGACCGGCCCGCGATGATGGCCGGCGCCGAGCGGCGCATCCGGGAAGGCCTGGAGGACCGCGTCGAGTTCCGCGTCGCCCGCAGCGACGGCAAGGTGGTCTGGGCCGAGGCCTCGGTGCGGACCATCCACGACGAGCAGGGCGAAGTCAGCCGCATGGTGGGCGCCATGCAGGACATCACCAAGCGCAAGATCGCCGAGCAGGCCCTGGTGAAGGCCAAGGAGGAGGCGGAGGCCGCCACCCGCGCCAAGAGCGCCTTCCTCGCCACCATGAGCCACGAGATCCGCACGCCTCTGAACGGGGTGCTGGGCATGGCCCAGGCCATGGCCCGCGACGAGCTGTCGCCGGGCCAGCGCGAGCGGCTGGACGTGGTCCGCCAGTCCGGCGAGGCGCTGCTGGCGATCCTCAACGACGTGCTGGACCTGTCGAAGATCGAAGCCGGCAAGCTGGAGCTGGAGCAGACCGAGTTCGACATCGCCGAGCTGGCTCGCGCCGCCCACGCCACCTTCGCCGCCACCGCGCAGGCCAAGAAGCTGGATTTCCAGCTGAACGTCGCCCGCGGGGCGCGCGGCATCTACGTCGGCGACACGGTCCGCGTGCGCCAGATCCTCTATAACCTGGTCTCCAACGCCCTGAAGTTCACCGAAAAGGGCGCGGTGAAGGTGGCCGTCGGCCATCGCGCCGGAAACCTGGTCCTGACCGTCACCGACACCGGCATCGGCATCGCGCCGGAGAAGCTCGCCGCCCTGTTCCAGAAGTTCGTGCAGGCCGACGCCACGACCACCCGGCGCTATGGCGGCACGGGCCTGGGGCTCGCGATCTGCCGCGACCTCGCCGAGATGATGGGCGGGACCATCGCTGCGCGCTCAGAACCGGGCGAGGGGGCTGTGTTCACCGTCCATCTGCCGCTCGCCAAGGCGGCCCGCCAGGCCCCGCCGAAGCGGCCCGTCCGCAGCCGCGCCGAGCCCAAGACCAGCCTCGAGGCCCGCACCCTGCGCGTGCTGGCCGCCGAGGACAACGGCATGAACCAGCTGGTCCTCAAGACCCTGCTGGGTCAGATCGGCGTCGAGCCGGTGATCGTGGCTGACGGCCGCGCGGCCGTGGCGGCTTGGGAAGCCGAGCCCTGGGACCTGATCCTGATGGACGTCCAGATGCCGGAGATGGATGGCCCGACGGCCACTGCGATCATCCGCGCCCGCGAGCTGACCGAGGGCCGCGCCCGCACCCCGATCGTGGCGCTCACCGCCAACGCCATGGACCACCAGGTCTCGGAATACCGCGCCTGCGGCATGGACGACTTCGTGGCCAAGCCGATCGAAGCCGGGCGGCTCTACGAGGCGATCATGATGGCCGCCGAACAGGCCGAAGCCACGGCCCGGACCGCGGCGGCCTAAGCCCCTCTCCCAACTTCTCCCTCTCGCTTCGCGGGGGAGAGGAGACGAAGAAGCCTCCGGGCCTGCGGGTGTGTGCGCGCAGACGCCGGAGGCTTGCCGCCGCTCGGAGGGGGAGCAGCGGGACGGAAGCTGTTGGGGGATCAGCCTCCGAATTCGAACCCTGAGACCACCACGTCCATCACCGTGTCGCGGAAGGCGACGCGGCCGGGCTCGCCCTCGGCCGCGCCGGCGGCGACGAACAGCGGGGCGAGGTGCTCTTCGCGCGGGTGGGCCTCGCGGGCGTAGGGCGCCTGGTCCCAGTGGCGGATCGCCTGGTCGCGGCCCGCCGGGTCGGCCATGGCCTCGCCCAGCCAGGCGTCGAAGGCGGCGGACTTGGCGGTGAAGGCCGGGGTGAAGCCGCGCATGTTGTGCCAGCTCATGCCCGAGCCGACGATCAGCACGCCTTCGTCGCGCAAGGGGGCCAGCGCCCGGCCGACGGCCAGGTGGGCCGCCGGGTCCAGGTCCTGCTGCAGGGACAGCTGCACGACCGGGATGTCGGCCTCCGGCGTCACCAGCTTCAGGGGCACGAAGACCCCGTGATCGTAGCCGCGGCGCGGATCCTCCGCGGCCGGCAGGCCGGCGGCGGTGAGCAGCTCACGCACCCGCCGGGCCAGGGCCGGGGCGCCGGGCGCATCGAAGCGCAGCCGGTAGGTGTGCTCCGGGAAGCCGTAGTAGTCGTAAATCAGCTCCGGCCACTCGCCCGACCCGATGGTGAAGGCCTCCTCCTCCCAGTGGCCTGAAATCACCAGGATCGCCTTGGGCCGCTCCGGCAGGTCCGAGACCACGCCCTTCAGCCAGGCGGCGGTGCGGTCCCATTGGTCGGGGGCGCCGCGGCTCCACTCCATGAAGAAGCAGGGCCCCGCGCCGTGCGGGATGAACAGGGTGGGCAGGGTCATTGAGGTTCCTTAGGCGGCCTTCCGCGCCTCGACCGCGGGCGCGATGCGCTCGATCCAGTCGGCGAAGGCGGCGGCGTAGGCGCGCAGGAAGTCGATGGTGGAGTCGTTGACCAGTTCGCCGGTCTCGCCGAACAGCGCGAAGGCGCCCCCGATGTAGGCTTCCTGGCTGAGCAGGGGCACGTTCAGGAACACCAGCGACTGGCGCAGGTGATGGTTGGCGCCGAAGCCGCCGACCGTGCCCGGCGACAGGCTGATCACGGCGCCCGGCTTGCCGTTCCAGACGCTCTGGCCATAGGGGCGCGAACCCACGTCGATGGCGTTCTTCAGGGCGCCGGGCACCGACCGGTTGAACTCCGGGGTTACGAACAGCACCGCGTCGGCCCCGGCCACGCGGTCTCGGAAGGCGGTCCAGGCGGCGGGCGGGTCGGACTCGAGGTCCTGGTCGAAGTGCGGCAGGTCGCCGATCTCGACGATGTCGAACTTCAGGTTGGCGGGCGCCAGGGCAGCGAAGGCCTTGGCGAGCTTGCGGCTCACCGAGTCCTTGCGGAGGCTGCCGACGAGGACGGCGACGTTACGGACTTGGGTCATGGGGTCTCTCCGACGAATTGTCTGAGGGGGAGATAGGCCCGGACCATCCTGTTGATAATCGACCCTATTCGGATAAGTATGCTTCCGAACGGGAAACAATCCGCATGGACCGCCTGGACGAGATCGCCGCCTTCGCCGCGGTGGCCGACGCCCGCAGCTTCACCCAGGGCGCCAAGCGGCTGGGGGTCTCCGGCGCGCAAGTCTCCAAGCTGGTGGCCCGGCTGGAGGACCGGCTGGGCGCGCGGCTGCTCAACCGCACCACCCGCGACGTCTCGCTCACCGACACCGGCCGCGCCTACCTGGACCGGGCCCGCGCCCTGCTGGACGACTTCGAGGCCCTGGAAGGCTCGGTGCGTGACGAGGACGGGCCGCGCGGCCTGTTGCGCATCTCCGCGCCGGTGGCGTTCGGCGCCAAGCAGCTCGACCCGGCGCTGCTGGATTTCGCCCAGGCCTATCCGGAGGTGGCGCTGGAGGTGTTCTACGCCGACCGGATGGTCAACCTGGTGGACGAGGGCTTCGACGTGGGCGTGCGGATCGGCCGACTGGCGGATTCCACCTTGATCGCCCGCCGGCTAGCGCCCGTCCGGATGGTGACCTGCGCTTCCCCCGCCTACCTGCAGGCGCATGGCGTGCCGCAGACGCCGGGCGACCTGGCCGGGCACGAGACCATCGTCGACCTCAACGCGGGCGACCCTTACGTCTGGGGCTTCGGAGCCGGAGGGACCCGCATGGAGGCCCGCATCCACGGCCGGTTGCGGTTCGCCAGCGCCGAGGCCTGCCTGGAGGCCGCCGACCGGAACTTCGGAATCGCCCGCGCGCCGGCCTTCGTGGCCTATGAGCGGCTGCGGGCCGGGGCGCTGACGCCCTTGCTGTGCAACTTCGAGCCGGAGACCGTGCACGTGCACGCCGTCTATCCGCACGCGCGGCACCTGGCGGCCAAGGTGCGCGCCTTCGTGGACTTCCTGGCCAAGCGGTTCGCCGGCGAGCCGGAATGGCACCAGGGCTGGGGCGCGCATCCGGCCTGATCACGGGTGGTTGCCAGCCCGGCCGTGACAGGCCAGGGTCCGCCGCCATGCCGACCCGCAAGACGCCGCAGAGCCAGAGCCCGCGCCAGGACGACCTGGTCGGCTATCTCCAGAAGGTCCTGATCACCGTCGCGGTGGCGGCGCTGGCGCTGATCGCCGTGCGCTGGCGAGAGGTCTTCCTGCTGGCGTTCGGCGCGGCCCTGATCGCCGTCCTGCTGCGCTCGCTCGCCAATCCGATCGCCAAGCGGACGCCGCTGAACGCCGCGGGATCGCTGGCGGCGGCGGCGATCATGGTGGTGGCGATCGTCGGCCTGGCAGGCTGGTTCGTCGGCGCCCAGGTCGCCGCCCAGTTCGACCAGTTGTCGCAGATCCTGCCTAAGGCCTGGGCCGCGACCCAGCACTATCTCGGCGAGTTCCCGGCCGGCCAATGGATGCTCGAACGGCTGCAGGAGGCGCGCAGCGAGCGCAGCACGGGGTCAAGTCTCGGACTGGTGGCCGGACGGCTGGGCCGGCTCACCCGGGTCAGCGTCGGGGTGATCACCGACCTCTTCCTGGTGATCGTCGCCGGAGTCTATTTCGCCGCCCAGCCGACGCTCTACCGCAGCGGGCTGCTGCGGCTGTTCCCCGAAGGCGCCCGCGAGCGGCTGGCCGACGCCATGGAGGAGGCGAGCGTCTCGCTGCGCAAATGGCTGGTTGGCACCGGCCTGGCCATGCTCGCCATGGGCGTGTTGATCGCCATCGGGGCCTTCTTGCTGGGGTTGCCGGCGCCACTGGCGCTCGGCCTCGTGGCGGGCCTCGCGGAGTTCGTGCCGATCGTCGGCGCGATCATCTCGGCTGTGCCGGGCCTGCTGCTGGCCGGGACCCAAGGCACCCAGACGGTGCTCTGGACGCTGATCTTCTATGTCGCCGCCCACCAGTTCGAGGGCCACATCCTGATCCCGCTGATCCAGCGGCGGGTGGTCTCGGTGCCACCGGCGCTCACCCTGTTCTCGGTGCTGGCGTTCGGCCTGCTGTTCGGCCCGCTCGGCGTGATCCTGGCGACCCCGCTGGCGGTGGTCGTGCTGGTGCTGGTCAAGCGGCTCTACCTGCGCGAGGCGGCCGACAACGTCGGGCGGTAGGGGCTAGGCCTTCGCCGCCTTCCGCGCGACGAGGAAGTCGGCCATGGCGCGGGTCGGAGCGTCGGAGCGGAAGGTCTCCTCGAAGGCGTCGATCCCGGCGGCGATGGCGCCCGACATCGGCAGTTCCTCCCACCGCTGCATCAGCGCCTTCTGCAGCCGGACGGCCCGGGGCTCCGGGGCCAGCAGCGCGGTCACCAGGGCGTCCACGCCGAGGTCCAGCTCCTGCGCCGGATAGACCGCCTCGACCAGGCCCCAGCGTTCGGCGTCGGCGGCGGTGAAGGTTTCGCCGGTCATCAACATCCAGCGGGCGCGGCCCCAGCCGACCAGGCTTGGCAAGAGCGCCGCCTCGACCACCGAGGGCAGGCCAAGCTTGACCTCCGGCATGCCGAGCACCGCGCGGTCCGAGGCGATCCGGAGGTCGCAGGCCGCGGCGATCTCCAGCCCCGCGCCCAGGCAATAGCCGTCAATGCTCGCCACCACCGGCACGGGCAGGTCGCGGATCGCCTGGCAGCAGCCGTGCACTTTCTCGATGAAGGCCCGCGCCAGGCTGGGCGAGGCGATGGCCGCCATTTCGTCGATATTGGCGCCGCCGATGAAGGCCCGCTCGCCGGCGCCGGTCAGTACCGCGCAGCGTAGGTGCAGGTCGCCGGCCAGGCCGTCGAACAGGCCAATGAAGGCGTCCATCGCCTCGCTGGTCAGGCTGTTGAGCTTCTCGGGCCGGTTGATGGTCACGAAGGCGACGCGCCCCCGCTCGCGGTCCTCGTAGCGGACGTCGATAGAGGAGATCATTGTTCAGCTGCGCCTTCCGCGGTCGGCGACGACATCGCCGAGACGGGGATCAAGGACCTTCAGGAGATCAACTTCAAGGACCGCGCCCGGGCGGTGAGCATCGCGGCGGACCAGTCGCCGCTCATCGCAAGCGCCTTGATTTTCAGCGCCAAGGCGGCTCGTTAGAGCCATGACCAGGGGCGCGAAGGTGACCGTCGCAGGGGCTGGCGCGCTCGGGCTGAGCTGCGCTCTGGCGCTGGCTGACGCCGGCTGCGCCGTGACGCTCTGCGATCCCGATCCGGAGGCCAGCGCCTCGGCCGTGGCCGCGGGGATGATCGCGCCGGTGTTCGAGGCGGTGCTGGACGCCGCGGCCGCGCCGGCCTTCGACCTGCTGCTCGCCGCCCGCGACCAGTGGCCGGGGCTGGAGGCGCGGGCCGGCGTCCGCCTTGACCGCTCCGGGGCCATGGCGGTGGGCGACGCGGCCTGGCTGGCGGGCGTCAGCGCCGGCCTGGTCCGGCTCGGCCTGCACGGTATCGACCTGCCGCGTCGCACGGCGACCGAGCTGGCGCCCGGCCTGTCGACGGCCTTCGACCACGCCACCCTGGTGCGCGAGGACTGGCGGCTGGAGCCCCGGCCGGCGCTGGCCGCCCTGCGCGCCGCCGCTGAAAGCGCGGGCGTGCAGACGCGTCGCGAGGCGATCCAGGACGTGGGCGACGCCGACTGGCTGGTGGTCGCCACCGGCGCGGCCCAGGGCCTGGCGCCTGAGCTGGCCGAGCTGACGCCGATCAAGGGCCAGATCGTCCGTTACGCCGAGCTGCGCGGCGCGGGCGTCAGCGTGCGCGCGGAAGGCTGCTACGCCGTCCCGGCCGCCGACGGCTTGGCGATCGGGGCGACCATGGAGCCGGGGCTCGCGGACACTGCGCCCGATCTGGAGGCCCTGGCGCCGATGCTGGCGGCCGGCGCGCGGCTGTTCCCAAGCCTGGAGGACGCGAGCTTCGGGCTCTCGGCGGGCGTCCGGGCGGCCTCGCCAGACGGCTTGCCGATGGCCGGCTTCTCGGCCGCGCCCAAGGTGATCCTGGCGACGGGTGCGCGGCGCAACGGCTGGCTGCTGGCGCCACTGATGGCCCAGGTGGTCGCGGCCTGCGTGACCGGGCGCGACGCGGGGCCTTATGTGGCGCGGCTCGATCCGCGGCGGTTCGAGAAGGGGAGCGGATGAACGGCTTCTGGTTCACCGACGAGCAGCAGGCGATCCGCGACGGGGTGCTGCGGCTCTGCGCGCGGTTCGACGCCGGTTACTGGCGGCGCACCGACGAGACCGGCGACTTTCCCGAGGCCTTCGTGGCCGCGATGGCCGAGGCCGGCTGGCTGGGCACCGCCATGCCCGTCGAGCTGGGCGGCTCGGGCCTGGGCCTCACCGAGGCGGCGATCGCCATGCAGGCGGTGGCCGAGAGCGGGGCGGGGTTCTCCGGCGCCAGCGCCCTGCATCTGAACATCTTCGGGCCCATGCCGCTCGTGAAGTTCGGCACGGATGAGCAGAAGCAGAAGCTGATCCCGCGGCTGATCTCCGGCGAGGACAGGATGTGTTTCGGGGTCACCGAGCCCGACGCCGGCCTCGACACCACCAGCCTCTCGACGCGGGCGACCCGCACCAACGACGGCTACGTCATCCGGGGCCGGAAGATGTGGACGACCATGGCGCAGCGGGCCACCAAGATGCTGATCGTGGCCCGCACCACGCCGCGCGCCGAGGTGAAGAAGGCGACCGACGGGATCAGCCTGTTCTACGTCGACTTCGATCGCGAGAAGATCCAGGCGACGCCGATCCCGAAGATGGGCCGCAAGGCGGTGGAATCGAACGCCGTGTTCATCGACGACCTGCAGGTCCCGGCCGACGCCCTGGTGGGCGAGGAGGGGCGGGGGTTCTACTACCTGCTGGAGGGGCTGAACCCCGAGCGCGTGATGATCGGGGCGGAGGCCGTGGGGCTGGGCCGAGCGGCGCTGAACAAGGCGGCGGGCTACGCCAAGGAGCGGGTGGTGTTCGGCCGGCCGATCGGCCAGAACCAGGGCGTGGCGCATCCCTTGGCCCGCTGCTGGGCCGAGCTGGAGGCGGCCAACCTGATGGCCTTCAAGGCCGCCGCCCTCTACGACGCCGGGCGCGACTGCGGGGCCGAGGCGAACGCCGCCAAGTACCTGGGCGGCGAGGCGGGCTTCCGGGCCTGCGAGGCGGCGGTGCTGGCGCATGGCGGCATGGGCTACGCCAAGGAGTTCGACGTCGAGCGCTACTTCCGCGAGGCGATGATCCCGCGCATCGCCCCGGTCAGCCGCGAGATGATCTTCAACTACATCGCCGAGCGGGTGCTGGGCCTGCCGAAGAGCTACTGAGGCCTGGGCGGAGGGACGGCGTGGGGTGTGCGCAACCCACGCCATCCCTCCAGCCCCTCCGCAGCGACGGGGAGGGGCTTTCTCGGACGGTCATTTCAGCGCGAAGCGGATCGGGATTTGCACGACGGCGCCCTCCATTGGCTGGCCGTCGACCGTCTGCGGACGCATGCGGAAAAAGCGGGTGAGCTTCAGCGCCGCCTGGCCGAAGCCGAAAGCGTCGCTGCTTTCCGCAACGATGCGGCAGGCCGTCACGGCGCCCGTGGCCGTGACCACGCACCTCAGCGTCGCCGACCCCCCGGCGCCAAGTCTTTGCGCCCGGTCCGGATAGACGAGGGCCATCTCCTCGGCGGTGGGCTTGCTGATCCAGTCGGCCTGGATGGTGACCGGCGGTTTTGGCGGCTGCGGCGGATCAAACGTCAGCGGCGGCGGGTCCAGCTTGGTGATCGGGCCGACGTCGGTCGTCGGCGGCGTGGGGTCGAGCTTGGTCTGGATCGTCTGGAGAGGCGGCGTCTCGCCGATCACCGGTTGGTGCGGTTGCCGCGTGGGCCGCGACGGTTGTGGCGTGGGCTGGTCGTGCGGCGGGGTCCAGAGCGTGACGATGGCCGGCGGCTGCTCGGGCGGGTCCGCGGCCGGCGGCGGCGGATTGAACCGCATGTAGGCGAGATAAAGCCCGGCGGCGGCATGGACGGCGAGGGAGGCGCCGATGGCCAGTTTGAGATGGGCGGCCGGCCGCCGCCGGGAGGTGGGGACTGCGAAGGGGGCAAGCGCTGGGACGGCCATGACGGGCATCCTTGAAGACTACATACGTAAAATACTACACGCGTCATTCTCTGCGTCAAGCGGTCCCAAGGCGGTTATGGTTAGCGGCGCGTTAACCATGCCTGCCGCCTGTTAACCATGTCATGGCGGCGGCGATTCCGAGCATCAGGGGCGTAGTGGAGGCGGCGATCGAGCGCGCCTCCCAGGCGACCGGCGTCGACTTCTCGTTCCTGATGAAGACCGCCCACCGCGAAAGCAACATGAACCCGGGCGCCAAGTCCGGGCATTCATCGGCGGCGGGCCTGTTCCAGTTCGTCGAGCAGACCTGGCTCTCGACGCTGAAGGAGCACGGCTCGAAATACGGCTACGCCCGCTACGCCCAGCTGATCACCAAGGATTCAGGCGGCCACTACGCCGTCAACGGCGCCGAGGCGAAGAAGGCGGTGATGGACCTGCGGCTCGACCCGCACGCCTCGTCGCTGATGGCGGGTGAGCTGGCCTCCGACCACGCCGCCTATCTGAAGGGCCGGGTAGGGCGGGCGCCCACCGCCGGCGAACTCTACGCCGCCCACTTCCTCGGACCACAGGGCTCGGCCAAGCTGATCGAGGCGGCGCAGGCGACGCCGGGGGCGGCCGCGGCGCACCTGTTCCCGGACGCGGCGCGGGCCAACAAGGCGATCTTCTTCCAGGACGGCCGCGCCAAGTCGGTGTCGGAGGTCTACGCCAGCCTGACCACCGCCGGCGGCGGCGCGGGCCTCGGCGTCGATCCGCGCTCGATCCCCGGGGCCGGCGACGAGGGCTTCCTGGAATACGCCTCGGCGCGGCGCGAGGACCGGGTGCGGGCGCAGGACGCCCTGGTGGCGATGATCCTGCGCGGCTCCCAGCCGGCCGACGAAATGGGCGTCGGCACGCGGCTGACCGGCTCGATGTTCACCTCGGAGATGCTGAAGCTGCTCTCCGACTCGCGCGGCGACAGCTAGGCGGCCGCGCCCGCCGCATACATCGCCTCGATCGCCTCGGCGCCGTAGCCCAGCTCGGCCAGCACCTGGCGGGTGTGTTCGCCCAGCATCGGCGAGCGGGGGCGCAGGGCGGCGTCGGCGCCGGGGAAGCGCATCGGGGCGGCCGGCGAGGGATAGGTCCCGCCTTCACCGTCCTCCACTTGCACCAAGGCCCCGGAGGCCGCGACCTGCGGGTCGGCGGCGACGTCGGCGGGGGTCTGCAACGGCGCCCAGACCAGGTCGGCCGCATCGAGCCGGTCGGCGATCTCCTCGAAGCTGAGCGCGGCGAAGGCCTTGTCGAGCTCGGCGATCAGGGCCGGGCTATTGGCGCGCCGGTCCTTGCCGGACTTGAAGCGTTCGTCCTCGGCGAGGTCCGGACGGCCGGCGACCTGGCAAAACTCGGCCCAGCCCGGACTGCCGCCGCCGCCGCGCGGATTGTGCAGGAACCAGCGGCCATCGCCGCTGCGGAACACATTGCCGATCGGGTTGATCGACTGGTCGCGCGTGCGCATGGAGGCCACGCGGCCGAACTTCAGCTGCACGGCGAGGTCGGAGCCCATGGTGTAGACGCCGCTGGCCAGCAGCGAGGTGGCGACCAGCCGGCCCTTGCCGGTCCGCTCGCGGTCGTAGAGGCCGGCCATGATCGCGGCCACCGTCGAGAGCGCCGTGATGTGGTCGCCGAAGCCGGAGCGGATCATGAAGGGGTCCATGCCCTTGGGCGTGGTCATGCTGGCGACGCCCGAGCGGGCCCAGAAGGCGGTGACGTCGAAGCCCGGCTTGTGGGCGTCGGGCCCCTCCAGGCCGTAGCCGGTGACGATGGCGTAGACCAGCCGCGGGTTGGCGGCGCGCAGGGTCGCCTCGTCGAGGCCGGCGCGCTTCAGGGCGGCGGGGCGGACGTTGGTGATGAAGACGTCGGCGTCGGCGGCGAGCTTCGCCAGCGCCTCCCGGCCCTCGGGCTTGCCGATGTCCAGCACCACGGCCCGCTTGCCGCGGTTGTCCAGGTCGAAGGTGGGATTGCCCTTCAGCTCGGCCTTCACGTCGGCGAAGGCGGCGCGCATGGCGTCGCCGCCCGGCCGCTCCACCTTGATCACGTCGGCGCCCCAGTCGGCCAGCATGCAGGCCGCGGCCGGCGCTGCGATGTAGGAAGCGAACTCGACGACCTTCACGCCTCTGAGCAGCACGCGCGACCTCTCCCTTTGAGCCTTGGGCGCGCACCTTAAACAACTGTTCGGCGGAGTCTAAGCCACCTGTCGGTCGTTGGCCGGCGTCCGCGCGGCAGTGGCGTCGGCCAGAGCGCGGGCCAGGGCCGGCATTGAGAAGGGCTTGCGCAGCACCGCGCTGGCGCCGGCCGCGAGGCTGCCGGCCGCCTCCTCGGCGTCGCCGTCGATCACCGCGATCAGGGGCGTGCGGCCGGCCGCGCCGTCGAGGCCGCGGATCGCCGCCATCACCTGCGGCCCGTCGGACATGGCCGAGGCGCCGACCATCACCAGGTCGAAGTCGCAGACCCGGTTCAGCTCCACGGCCCGGGCGCCGTCGGCGGCCTGGGCGACCTTGTGGCCGAGCTGTTCGAGCTGGCTGCGCAGGGTGGCGGCGGCCAGGCTGTCCTCCTCGGCGACCAGCACCCGCAGGCGCGGACGATCGGCGCCGTCGGCGATCACCTCGGGCCCGACGGGGATCACGGCGCCCGCCCGATAGGGCAGCTCAACGGTGAAGCAGGAGCCGACGCCAGGCGCGCTATCGGCGCGAAGCTCACCGCCCATCAGCCGGGCGAGCTGGCGGGCCAGGGTCAGGCCAAGGCCGGCGCCGGGGACGCCGGCGCTGGTGCGGCGGATGCGCTGGAAGGCCTGGAAGGCCAGCGTCAGCTCGTCCTCGGTGAGGCCGGGCCCGGTGTCGGCGATCTCGATGGCCAGCCGGCCGGGGCCGGCCAAGGCGGCGCGGATCTCGACGCGGCCGCGCAGGGTGAACTTCACGGCGTTGCCGATTAGGGCGGCCAGCACTTGGCGGACGCGGGCCGGATCGCCGATGGCGGCGCCGTCGCCCCCGGCCAGGTCGGGGTCGATGTGCAGGGCGATCTCCAGGCCCTTGGCGGCGGCCTGCGGCCGCATCCCGGTCACCAGGTCGCGGGCGATGGCGGCGACGTCGAACGGCTGGGGATCGACGGACAGCCGGCCGGCCTCGGCGGTCTCGGCGTCGAGGGTGGTGTTGAGCACGCAGAGCAGCTCGTTGACCGCATCCAGGCCCGCGGCCAGTTGCTCGCGCGACGGCGCGGCCCGGCCGCCCCGGCCGGCGGCGGCCGAGAGCACATGGGCGACGCCTGTCAGGCCGTTGCGGATCTCGTCGGAGAGGGTGGCGACCAGGTCGGACTTCGAGCGGGCCAGGCGGCGCGAGGCCTCGGCCTGTTCGGCCCGCTCGGCCATCAGCGCCTCGCGCTCGGCGGCGAGGGTGAACTGCTTGCGCAGGATCCGGTTGACCATCAGGCCGAGCGCGAAGGCCAGCAGCGCGCCACCCCAGGCGAGGTGGGCGGTGTCGCGGTTCTCCGGGCGCAGGCTGAGGAAGGTGAGCGGCCCGGCGACGGCGGCCGGCCCGACGACCAGCAGGCTGGGCAGCCAGGGCGCGGTGAACACCACGCACATCACCCCGGCCGCCAGGGAGATCATCAACAGGGTCTCGCGCAGCGGGCCCGCGGCGTCGGCGAAGGCGGCGAGCTGGGCCGTGGCCCCGGCCCACACCAGCCCGGCCAGCAGCTGCACCCGGCCGCGCCGGCGGAGGTCGGCGGCGCCCGGCTCCTTCAGCCAGTTGACCACCGCATAGAAGACGCCCCAGGCGATCGCGAAGATCACGAAGGAGGCGCTCATCCAGGCGGCGTTCGGCGCATGGCCGCCCGCCCAGACGTAGATCGGCAGGGACACCGCGAAGGCCATCAGGGCGTAGGGCAGGAGGCCGGTCTGCGCCTCCAGCGCCTGCTGGGTGAGAGAGGCTCCGCCACGGACGGCGTCGGGACTGGGAGTGGTCTGCATAGAGGGGCCTCGCGGCTGTTCCGCGCAAGCCTAGGCGCGACGCCGTTGGCGCGAGGTTAGGAGAAATCCTTAATCCGCAGCTCCACCGTTAGCTCCTCGTTAAGCATGGCGGCGCAACTTCAGACTCGTGGGATTCTGAATCCTTGGCGATTCGGAACGGGGACGGGGGCTTTCGCTAAGTTATGGCGACCACGCGTGCAGCGTTGACGGACGAAGACATCCGCACGTTGATGAAAGGCGCGACCGCCGACGAGCGCGCCGCCGCCGCCCAGAAGCTCTGCCACTCGCTCGAGCGCTCGCCGCTCGCCGATGAAGATCGGGTGCTGGCCGGCGAGATCCTGCGGATCATGGCCGCCGACGCCGCCGAACTGGTCCGTCGGGCGCTGGCCGTCACCCTGAAGTCTTCCCCCCTGGTGCCGCGTGACGTGGCCCTGAAGCTGGCGCGCGACGTGGAGAGCGTCTGCCTGCCGATCCTGGCCTCCTGCCCGGCGTTCACCGACGAGGACCTGGCCGAGATCGTCCGGCTGGGCGGACCGGTGCGGCAGCTGGCGATCGCCCGGCGGCCGGCCCTGGCGCAGGGCGTCACCGAGGCCCTGGCGCTGAACGGCAGCGAGAAGGCGGTGGCGGCGGCCGCCTCCAACGACAAGGCCGACTTCAGCGAGGCCGCGCTGCAGAAGATCGTCGCGCGGTTCGAGGAATCCGAGCGGGTGCTCACCGCCGTCGCCTATCGCAGCGCCCTGCCGCTGTCGGTCAGCGAGCGGCTGATCGCCCTGGTCGGCGAGGAGGTCCGCAAGCATCTGGTCGCCCAGCACCAGATTCCGCCGGAGGTGGCCATGGAGCTGGCCTTCGGCGCCACCGAGCGGGCCACCGCCGACCTGGTCGACCAGGCGGCCCGCACCGCCGATATCAAGGGCTTCGTCGGCCACCTGAACCAGGGCAAGCGGCTCACCGCCTCCCTGCTGCTGCGCGGCCTGGCGCAGGGTCAGATGACCTTCTTCGAGTGGGGCGTGGCGGAACTGGCGGGGGTGCCGCACCACCGCACCTGGCTGATGATCCACGACGCCGGACCGCTGGGCCTGCGGGCGATCTACGAGCGGGCGGGACTGCCGGCGCGGCTGTTTTCGGCTTTCCGCGCGGCGGTCGACACCTACCATTCCATGGAGTTCGACGGCGGCGCCCGCGACCGCGAGCGCTTCCAGCAGAAGATGCTCCAACGGTTCCTCACCCAGCCGCAGCCCTGCGGCCGCGACGACGTCGACTACCTGATCGACAAGATGGACGAGGTCACCCGCGGCCTGCGCGGCGAGGCGATGGCGGAGAGCGCCTGATCATCCGCGGTTGATCGCACCGCCGCCGACCGCCAAGCTGGCGTCATGACCGACGTCCCGATCCTGCCCGCCGCGACCATCCTGCTGCTGCGCGACGCGCCGCATTTCCAGGTGCTGATGGTCAAGCGCCATCACCAGATCGACTTCGCCTCCGGGGCCCTGGTGTTCCCGGGCGGCAAGAGCCACGCCGGCGACCACGACACGGCCTGGGCCGATCACGTGATGGGCTGGGACGGCTTCGACGCCGACCAGCGGGCCTTGCGGATCGCCGCGACCCGCGAGGTGTTCGAGGAGGCCGGCATCCTGCTGGCGGTGCGCCGCAACGGCCAGCCGATCGATGGCGAGGCCTGCCCGATGGAGGTGCGCAAGGCGGTGGACGCCGGCCAGACCGCCTTCCTGGACGTGGTGCGGGACCTGGAGGCGCGGCTCGACCTCTCGGCGCTGACCACCTTCGCCCGCTGGATCACCCCGGCGCTGACCCCCAAGCGGTTCGACACCTGGTTCTATGTGGTGGCGGCGCCCGACGACCAGCTGGCCGCCTGCGACGGGCGCGAAACGGTGGATGCGGAGTGGATCGCCCCGTCGGAGGCCCTGCGGCTTGCGGCGAGCGGTGAGCGCAAGGTGATCTTCCCGACGCGGATGAACCTGCAGCTGCTGGCCGAGGCGAAGGACGCCGACGACGCCGTGGCCCGCGCCGCGGCGCGCAGCCTGGTCACCGTGCAGCCGCAGGTGCAGGAGCGGCCGCATGGCCGCGTGCTGGTCCTGCCGCCCGACGCCGGCTACGGCGTGGTCGAGGAGAAGTTGGAAAACGTGATGTAGCTGTTAAGGGCCGGGCGGCTCAGCAGCCCTCGGCCGCCACCCGCCGTTCGAGCTCGGCGACCAGGGCGCCGCCGACCGGATGGTCGTCGGCCTTCATCTCTTCACGGACCGCGGCCTTGATGGCGTCGATGTGGGCGTCGACCAGGGCCATGGGCGCGGTGAGGCGCTTGTCCTTCTCGTCGATCAGCCGGCAGAGCGAGGCGGCGATGCGGGTGATCAGCTGGTAGCCGTAGGTGGTGCCGAGGCCCTTCAGGTCGTGAGACCGGAGATAGAGGTTCTCCATGGTCTCGGCGGTGAGGCCCTCGGTGCGGATCGCCTGGCGGGAGCCCTCCAGCTTGGCGATCTCGTCCTGCAGCCACTGGAAGAAGTTGCCGGACAGGTTCTTCAGCGCCGCTTCGGCCTTGGCGATGGCGGCCGCGTCGATCGTACCCAGGCGGCTCGTGCCGCCCACCTTCAGGCGAAGGCTCGACGACACCGGGATGACCTGGCTGGGATTCTGCTGACTCACGGAATGCCCCTCATTGATTCCGGGTCTATTGGTAAATCCAACCCGTTAATAAGGGGTGATCCGCAAGCGCCGGTTTCCGGTGGGTTTTCAGTGGGTTTCTGGGCGCGCGGTTCGCAACTAGCCGGCGAATTGCTCGGCCAGGACACGCTCTTCCAGGCTGCGCTCGGCGTCGAACAGCATGGTCAGGCCGATCTCGCGGTCCTCGGCGATCTCGACCTTCAGGACATCGCGGACCTCGAAGTTGTCGGCCACGGCGCTCACCGAGCGCTTGTCGGGCTCGAGGATCTCGAAGGCGACCTTGGCGGTGTGCGGCAAGAGGGCGCCCCGCCAGCGGCGCGGGCGGAAGGCGCTGATCGGGGTCAGCGCCAGCACCCGGCCGTCGAGCGGGATGATCGGGCCGTAGGCGGAGAGGTTGTAGGCGGTGGAGCCGGCGGGCGTCGCCACCATCACCCCGTCGCAGACCAACTCGGCCAGCCGCACCTTGTGGTCGATGGAGATGCGCAGCTTGGCGGTCTGGCGGGTCTGGCGGAGCAGGCTGACCTCGTTGATCGCCAGGGCCTCGTGGGTCTCGCCCGCCAGGTCGGTGGCGCGCATCCGCAAGGGGTGGATCACCGCTTGCTCGGCGGCGTCGATCCGCTCCAGCAGGCCGTCCTCGGAGTATTCGTTCATCAGGAATCCGACCGAGCCGCGGTTCATGCCGTAGATCGGCGGGCCGTCGGGGATGCGCCGGTGCAGGCACTCCAGCATGAAGCCGTCGCCGCCCAGGGCCACGATCACCTGGGCCGCGTCCTCGCCCACGTCGCCGTAGCGTTTCGCCAGGGCCTCGCGCGCCTCCTGGGCCTCGGGCCGGTCGCTGGCGGTGAAGGCGAGGCGCGTCAGCATGGGCTTGGCCGTGAACATCGGGGAGGAGACAAGCGGGCGCCGAGGGGTGGTTGTCAAACGTCGGCGGGATGACGGTCCGGCGTCAGATCGACTGCGCGGCCTGGCTGAACGCCGCGCGGGCGACCTGCGGCGTCACCGGGGCGAAGGCTCCGCCGGCCCGCCGCGCGCCCTCGGCGCCGCCCGAGGGCCGGCCGCCGTTCAGCTGGCGGACCATGTCCAGGATGGTCGGGAAGACGCTGCGGTCGATGCCGACCGCGGCGCAGGCCAGGCCCAGCAGTTCCGGCCGGTCGGATTCGATGGTCCGGCGGATGTGGTCGGGGTCGAAGCCGCCGAGGGTGGCCAGTGTCATGCAGAACAGCGACAGCCGGCCTTCACGCAGGGCGCGGACCAGGTAGCCGGGCCGGAGCTGGCCCGCGGCGTGCAGCTTCTCGATCAGCCGACGCTCCATGGCTTCGCGCTCGTCCTCGCGGGCGACGATCACCAGGCCGTTGCCGTCGACTCCGGCGTGGGCCGCGACCACGGCGCCGGCCAGCGCCATCTCCAGGTCCTTCGGCTCCAGGCGGAAACGCTCGGCGAGGGAGTCGCGCAGCGCCTGGCCGACCCAGGTGTAGAGCTTCAGCGCCAGGGCCTCGGAGAGCTTCGGATGACGGGCCAGGGGCGAGCGCACGGCGGCCACCTGGCGGGCCAGGTCGACCAGCCGGGCGAGGTCGGCCTCGGAGAGCTCGGCGCTGGGATTGCCGGCCAGGGCCGCCAGCACGGCGGGCTCCGACTGCTTGAGGATGGCGGCGATCACCGGGCCGTCCAGCCTGGGCCGGCGGGCCACCTCGATCTGGTGCTCGATGGTCGCCTCGGCCAGCAGGCGGATCAGGTCGTGGTCCTTGAGGATCGGGCTGGCGGCGATGATCGGCCGGGCGATCTCGATCTCGTCGAGGGCCAGGACGTTGATCAGGGCCGACGGCGCCCATTCGGCGTGGGCCAGCTTCTCGGCCAGCCGCTTGCGGATGTCCCGCTCGGCTTCGACCACCAGGCTGAGGAAGATCGAGGTGAGCAGGGCCTGCACCTCGGGATCGGCCGTGACCACGTCGGGCTCACCGGCCGCGCACAGGTCCACGACGCCAAGCAACAGGCGCTCGCGATCGGCCGGCGAGCGGCTCTTGGCAAGACTAAGCAAGCTATCGCTGTCCGCGACTAGGCTCACGCAGGTTTCTCCCGCGGGTAACAAAACTTCGGGCCCGAATGTGCGCGGTTCGGATGAAAACATGTTTAAAGAATCTTAGCCGTGCGCCCGCGGGACGAGATTCTTTGGGTCGATCGGCGAGGGGGACCCGCATGGCCGAACCGCTGCTGCTCGCGCTGGACCAGGGCACCACCAGCACCCGCGCCATCCTGTTCGACGCCAAGGGCCAGGCCCTGGCCGAGGCCGGCCGGCCGCTGAAGCAGACCTATCCTCACGACGGTTGGGTGGAGCACGACGCCGACGAGATCTTCGAGGCCTGCGTGGCGGTGCTGCGCGAGGCGGTGCAGAAGGCCGCGCGGCGCATGGAGGAGGTGGCCGCCATCGGCGTCACCAACCAGCGCGAGACGGTGGTGATCTGGGACAAGGCGAGCGGCGCCCCGATCCACAAGGCGATCGTCTGGCAGGATCGGCGCACCGCCGACGTCTGCGAACGGCTGCGCGACCGGGGCCGCGAGGCCCGGGTCACCGAGGTCACCGGCCTCTTGCTCGATCCGTACTTTTCCGGGACCAAGATCGCTTGGCTGCTGGACAATGTGGCCGGCGCCCGCGCCCGGGCCGCGGCCGGCGAGCTGCTGGCCGGGACCATCGACAGTTGGGTGATCTGGAAGCTGACCGGGGGGCGGGTCCACGCCACCGACGCCACCAACGCCTCGCGCACCCTGCTGTTCGATCTGCGCGGCCAGGCCTGGTCGGACGAGATGTGCGACCTGTTCGAGGTTCCTCGCAATATTCTGCCGGAAGTCTTGGATTGCACAGGGGATTTCGGATCGACGGAGTCTGAGGTGCTTGGCCGGGCGATCCCGATCCGCGGGGTGGCCGGCGACCAGCAGGCGGCGCTGATGGGCCAGGGCTGCATCCGGCCCGGCGAGATGAAGGCCACCTACGGCACCGGCTGTTTCATGCTGATCAACACCGGTGAGACCGCGCCGCCGTCGCGCTCGCGCCTCTTGACCACTGTCGCGGCCCGGGTGGACGGCCGGACCACCTACGCGCTGGAGGGCGCGATCTTCATCGCCGGCGCGGCGCTGCAGTGGCTGGAGGAGGGGCTGGGGGTGAAGGGCGGCCCGCACGAAGCCGGGCGGCTGGCGGCCTCGGCCCGCCACGACCACGGGGTGGTGCTGGTCCCGGCCTTCACCGGACTCGGGGCGCCGTGGTGGGACGCGGGCGCCCGCGGCGCGATCTTCGGCCTCACCCGCGACGCCGGCCTGCCGGAGATCTGCCAGGCGGCCTTCGACGCCAGCGCGCTGCAGACCCGCGACCTGATCGAGGCCATGCGCGCCGACGCGCCAGAGGCCTTCGCAGGCTCGGTCGAGCTGCGCATCGACGGCGGCATGTCGCGCAGCGCCTGGTTCGCCCAGCGGCTGGCCGACCTGACCGGGGTTGGCGTCTGCCGCGCCACCTTCCAGGAGACCACGGCGCTGGGCGCAGCCCTGTTCGCGGGCGTTGGGGCCGGCGTCTTCAAGGATGTGGCCGAGGCCGCCTCGGCCCGGCCCACCACCGAGGCCTTCGCCCATGAGATGGACGTCCGCCGCCGCGAGGCCGCCTACGCCCGCTGGCTCGACGCGGTGGCCCGGGTCCGCACCTGAGCTTGACGGGCGGGACCGGCGAGAGGAGTCTGGCCCGCAAATTCGCATCCCGGAGGACGCCCCATGGCGGACGGTTCAGTCGTCGACATCGCATCGCTCAAGGGCAAGGTGAGCGCCGAGGAGTGGCAGGCGCGGGTCGACCTCGCGGCCCTCTACCGGCTGGTGGCCCTGCACGGTTGGGATGACCTGATCTACACCCACATCTCGGCCCGCATCCCGGGCCCCGAGCACCACTTCCTGATCAATCCCTACGGCATGCTGTTCGAGGAGATCACCGCCTCCTCGCTGGTGAAGATCGACCTGGAGGGCAACCTCCTGCAGGAGACGCCCTACTTCATCAATCCGGCGGGCTTCACCATCCACTCGGCGATCCACGCCGCGCGGGAAGACGCCCACTACGTCATGCACCTGCACTCCGACCACGGGGTCGCGGTGGCCGCTCAGGCCTCGGGCCTGCTGCCGCTGTCGCAGCACGCCCTGATCGTCCTGCCGCGGCTCGCCTACCACGACTATGAAGGCATCGCCCTGAACCACGACGAGCGCGAGCGCCTAGTGGCCGACATCGGCGACAAGAACCTGATGCTGCTGCGCAACCACGGCACTCTGGCGGTGGGCGACACGGCGGCCAACTGCTGGGTCGGGATGTACTACCTGGAGCGCGCCTGCACCATGCAGGTGGCGGCCCTGTCGGCCGGGCGCGAAGGCGTGCTGATCGCGCCGGACGCCTCGCAGGCCGAGGTCAGGAGCCAGGTCGCCCGCGGCATTGGCGGCGGCCTCGCCTGGCCGGGCTGCCTGCGCAAGCTCAACCGCGACCTGCCGGGCTACGACGCCTAGCCCACCGACCGGGAAGCCTCGGAGCCAACAAAATGGCCCTCCCGGCGGCCGGGAGGGCCAGGGTGTTGGGACGCGTGGGCCCAGGAGGGGGGACTGCGAGGGCGCACGCGCCACGCGGGGTTTGGGGCGCTCCCGCGCGAAGACTGTCGATGGACAGATGCTCAATCGACAGCTGGACCATGCGCCCGGCTCAAATACGCGTCAAGGTTGTCTGAATTTTATTTACGCGTCTCAGGCGTAACAATTGTTAGGACACCGGGCTGGTTTCCGCCTTGAGGTAGGCGATCACGTCGATCCGGTCCTTGGGATCCTTGAAGCCGACGAAGGTCATCTTGGTGCCGGGGATCATGGCCTTCGGGTCGGTCAGCCACTTGTCGAGGTGGTCGGTGTCCCAGGTGAAGGCCTGGGCCTTCATCGGGTCGGAGTAGTTGTAGCCGGGCTTGGAGGCGACCTTGCGCCCGAAGACGCCGTTGAGGTTCGGACCGGTCATGTCCGGGCCGCCGGCGGTGAGGGTGTGGCACGACTTGCAGATCGCGAACTTGGCCTCGCCGTTGTCCAGGTCGCCGGTGCTGTAGGGCGCGGGCAGGGTGGCGATGAGCGCCTTCTTTTGCGCATCGGTGGGCTCGGCCGGGGTGGCGCCTGCGCTGGTTGCAGCCTCGTTGGTCGGCGCCTGACTGTTTGACGACTTGTTGCAGCCGGCAAGGCCTGCGGTCACGGCCACGGCGGCGATCGTCAAAGCCAGGCTGCGCATCCGGTGTCTCTCCTTTGGAGGGCTTGGAAAAAAGGTGCGGCAAGCTAGCGCAGGACGCCTGCGATGCAAGCCGCCTTGACCGGCGTGAAACCTATAGGTTACATGTCACCTATAGGTGACTAAACAGCGAGCTGACTTCCATGCCTGATCCACAGGGCTCGAGCCCGCCCTCCGCCGAGCTGATCGAACGGCTGCAGCGCCGCCGTACTGGGCTGGCCTTCTTCCAGGGCGCCGTCTTCCTGTTCTGGCAGACCAGCTTCTTCCGGATCACGCCCAAGGACCTCGACGTCGTCCACGCCACCAACCACGTCAACGTCAGCAGCTACGCGATCTTCGCGGTGCTGATGATGGTCTTCCTGGCCCGCAGCGGCGGCTTCGGCTGGTCGCGCGAGGTGCGCGAGATCCTCAACGACGAGGTCACCCGCGAGCATCGCCGGGTGGCGTTCGAGACCGGCTTCTGGGCCGCCATGACCGCGGCGCTAGCGATCTTCATCGCCTCGCTGTTCAGGCCGCTCAGCGCGTTCGCCGCGCTGCACGGCGTGCTCAGCGCCGGCCTCGCCTTCGCCCTGCTGCGCTTCGCCCTGCTGGAGCGGCGCGCCCAGAGCTAGCGGCGCTTGCGCCGCTCGCGGTTCACCGCCTCGTCCAGGGCCTGCAGGAAGCGCGAGCGGTCGGCGCGCTCGAAGGGCTTGGGCCCGCCGGTGATCTCGCCGGTGGAGCGGATGTGCTCGGAGATCGCCCGGCCGGCCAGGGCCTGGCCGATGCTGTCGGCGGTGAACAGCCGGCCGTTGGGGGCGATGGCGCAGGCGTCCTTCTTCAGCGCCCGGTCGGCCAGCGGGATGTCGTTGGTGACCACGATGTCGCCGGGCTCGGCCGCGTCCGCGATCCAGTCGTCGGCGATGTCCGGGCCGGCGTCGACCATGACGAACTCGATGGTGGGCGTCAGGGGCGTGCGGATGAAGCCGTTGGAGACCACGAAAGTCTTCAGCCCGTAGCGGGCGGCCACCTTGTAGACCTCGTCCTTCACCGGACAGGCGTCGGCGTCGATGAAGATGCGCATCGGCCGACCTGTTCGCACGGATGCCGGCCGGTGGGCTAGGTCCTGGCGCGGATCAGTAGTCCGCCTTCAGGGACAGATAGAACAGCTGCCCGTGCGCGCCGCCTTGCGCCCACGTCGGGCCGGCGGACGCGAGCAGCGACCAGTGCTCCACAAGCTTGACGGTGGCGGCGAAGTTCACGGCGGCGTAGCCGGGTCCATCCACGGCGTCGCGGCTCTGTCCGAACACCTCCGCGCCGAGTTGCAACCGCTTGCTGACGATGCGGTTCAGGGCGATCCCGCCTTGCCAGAAGTTGCGCTGGTCCGCCCCAGGATTGATCTGGTAGCCGCCGCCGCCGAACACCTGCCAGGGGCCAACATCCTTTTCCGCCCAGACCGGCAGCAGCAGGCCGACATGGCCGGTCCCATAGCGATGGTCCGTGGGTGCGAAGAGGCGCGGGAAGACGCTCACGTCGGGGCGCCAGCCGTCGTCGTCAGCGTGGACGATCTTGTACTTCGCCGCCAGTTCGACAACGCCGGAGCCGGCCCGCAATCCCTTGGTGGAGAAGCCGTTCTGGTTGTCGTAGGCGAGCGGCAGGACGGCGGTGAGCTGCAGATCCTTCGCGCTGCCATAGTTGAGATCGAGGCCCGCCTCACCGTCCAGTCCGCTCCGGTCGTGGGACCCGTTGGCGAAGTTGTAGACCTCCCAATGCCCCTCGTCGGTCGGCTGGGGATCGTCGGTCAGATAGGGCGGGCCGGCGATGGCGGGTCGCGCCAGCAACACCGCGCACGTCGCGCCGAGAACGATGACTCTGACCGTCGAACCCACGGTTCCCCACGCTGCCATTGCGCGCCAATCCGAGTTCTGTAGACCATGTTTCATGGTGCGCACTCGAGTCCCTCGCGCCGAGGCGCCGGTGTGAGGCCTGCCAGATGACCGAGACCGCCCAGCTCCGTCTGGCGCACGAGGCGCTCAGCAAGGCGCCGCCCGCCATCCTGATGTTCTGGGTGGTGAAGATCTGCGCCACCACGGTGGGCGAGACGGGCGGCGACGCCCTGTCCATGACCCTGAAGCTCGGCTACCTGGTGGCCACCCTGATCTTCCTGGCCTTCTTCGCCGTCACCATGACCTGGCAGGTGGCCTCGAAGCGCTATCAGCCGCTGACCTACTGGCTTGTGGTGGTGGCCACCACCACGGTCGGCACCACCACCTCGGACTTCATCGACCGCACCCTGCGTGCGGGCTATGTGCTGTCCTCCGCCGGGCTCTTGGCGCTGGTGATCGCGGTGCTGGTGGCGTGGAAGCTGACCACCGGCAGGATCGCCGCAGACCGCATCACCACCCGCACAGACGAGGTGTTCTATTGGGTGACCATCCTGGTCTCCAACACGCTCGGCACCGCGCTTGGCGACTTCTCCTCCGAGACCCTCCCGGACCTGATGGGCAGGGTGGCCCAGGGGCCGGCGGGCGGCTGGGACGCCTGGGGGTTCGAGCTGGCGGCGGCGGTGTTCGCCGTCCTGATCGGCGTCGTCGCCGCCCTGCACCTGATGAAGTGGGCGCCGCAGGCGGTGCTGTTCTGGGCCGCCTATGTGCTGACGCGCCCGCTCGGCGCCACGCTCGGCGACACCTTGACCAAGCCGCACGCGCTGGGCGGTCTGGAGTTCGGCCGCTTCCTGGCGACCGGGGTGATCGCCCTTGCGATGGTCGTCCTGATCCTGTTGACGCCCCGGCTGCGCAGACCGGCAGGCGCCACTCCAGAACCGCCAGGGCTTGCATGACGGCCGCGCTGAGGACGGGGCGCGGCTCCGGCGTCAGACCGGCAGCAGGGTGGTGCTCTTGATCTCCTCGAGCACGGCGTAGGTTCGGGTCTCCCGCACGCCCGGCATGTTGACCAGGACGTTGCCGAGGAACTCGCGATAGGCGGCCATGTCGCGGACCCGGGCCTTGATCAGGTAGTCGAACCCGCCGGCCACCATGTGGCACTCGAGCACGTCCGGCGTCCGCCGGGCCTCCGCGGCGAAGGCTTCGAAGGCCTCGGCGGTGGTGAGGTCGAGCACCACCTCGACGAAGATCAGCAGCGCCCGGCCGACCTTCAGCGGATCGAGCACCGCGGCGTAGCCCACGATGATCCCCCGCTCCCGCAGGCGCCGGACCCGGTCCGAGCAGGCCGAGGGCGACAGATGGCAGCGCTGGGCGAGGTCCTGGTTGCTGATCCGGCCGTCCTGCTGCAGCACGCGGAGCAGCCGCCGGTCGGTGTCGTCGATCCGAAAATCCTCCGACATGGAGCGCCCTCAATCCGAAATGATCCGTCAAATCACGCCAAAATGCGTAGCACATCCGGTCCTGGAGTGGGTAATCCCAGATACTTGCGAGACTCAATGAGGCGGCGGGACATGGCCTTCGACCATCTGGATCGGGCGAAATTCATCGATGAGCGGACGGCCATCGCCGCCGCTGTCGCCGCCCAGCCGCTGAGCCCCGACGACCGCGCCGCCGTCCGCGCCGAGGCCGAGGCCCTGGTGCGCGCCGCGCGCCGCAGCGCCCGCAAGCAGGGGGTGGTGGAGAGCTTCCTGCAGGAGTTCAGCCTGTCGACCCGCGAGGGCCTGGCGCTGATGTGCCTGGCCGAGGCCCTGCTGCGCACGCCGGACGAGGACACCCGCGACCGGCTGATCGCCGAGAAGGTCGCATCGGCCGACTGGGCGAGCCACGCCGGCCGCTCCGACAGCCTGCTGGTCAACGCCTCGACCTGGAGCCTGATGCTGACCGGCAAGATCATCGACCCGGACGAGGAGGCCAAGGCCGACCTGCCGGGCTTCATCCGCCGGCTGGCCGGCCGGCTGGGCGAGCCGGTGATCCGCCACGCGGTGGGCGCGGCGGTGCGGATCATGGGCGAGCAGTTCGTGCTGGGCGCCACCATCGGCCAGGCCCTGAAGCGCGCCGACCAGGACGGCTTCGTCTGCTCCTTCGACATGCTGGGCGAGGGGGCGCGGACCATCGCCGACGCTGAGCGCTACGAGGCCGCCTATGCCGCGGCGATCGCCGTGGTGGGCCAGCGGTCCGGCGGCCCAAAAGCTTCCGGGGGTCCAGAGATGGGCCACGGCGTCTCGGTGAAGCTCTCGGCGCTGTCGCCGCGCTACGAGGCGCGCCAGGCCGAGCGGGTCTGGGACGAGCTCTATCCGCGAATCCTGCGGCTGGCCGAACTCGCCGCCCGCGCCGACATCAACCTGACCCTCGACGCCGAGGAGGCCGACCGGCTGGTGATCTCGCTGGAGCTGCTCGACCGGCTGGCGCAGGAGCCGTCGCTCGGCGACTGGCGCGGCCTCGGCCTCGCGGTCCAGGCCTACCAGAAGCGCGGGCCGCAGGTGATCGAGGCGGTGGCCGGGATCGCGCGCTCCAGCGGCCGCCGGCTGATGGTCCGGCTGGTGAAGGGCGCCTATTGGGATTCGGAGATCAAGCGCGCCCAGGTGGCGGGCCTGGGCGGCTATCCGGTCTACAGCACCAAGGCCGCGACGGACCTCTCCTACCTGGTCTGCGCCCGGGCCCTGCTGGCCGCCGCGCCGGCGCTCTACGGCCAGTTCGCCACCCACAACGCCCACACCCTGGCCGCCGTCCGCGTGATGGCGCGGCAGGCGGGGCTTTCGCCCGAGTTCCAGCGCCTGCACGGCATGGGCGAGGCGCTCTACGCCGGCGCCCACGACCGCTATGGCGACTTCCCCCTGAGGGTCTACGCCCCCGTCGGCAGCCACGAGGACCTGCTGCCCTACCTGGTCCGGCGGCTCTTGGAGAACGGCGCCAACACCTCCTTCGTCCACGCCCTGCTGGACGAGCGGACTCCGGTGGAGAAGGTGGTCTCCGACCCGATCACCGCGGTGGAGCTGGCGGGCGCCGGGCCGCACCCGCGGATCCCGCTGCCGCGCGACCTCTATGGACCGAGCCGCAAGAACTCGACAGGCATGGACCTCTCGACGCCGGACGACCGCGACGCCCTGACGGCGGCCATCGCCGCCCTCGACGGCGAGCCACTGGAGGCCGGGCCGATCGTCAGCGGCAAGGCCGGCAAGGCCAAGGCCGCCGAGGCCCGCGTCTCGCCTTCCGACCTTGGCCGCACCCTCGGCCGGGCGTGGTCGACTGGCCCGGCGGAGATCGACGCCGCCTACGCCGCCGCCCGCAAGGCCCAGCCGGCCTGGAACGCCCTGGGCGGCGAGGGCCGCGCACGGATCCTGAGGGCCATGGCCGACGCCCTGGAGGCCAGCCGCGACCGCCTGGTGGCGATCTGCGTGCGGGAGGCCGGCAAGACCCTGAGCGACGGCGTGGCCGAGGTGCGCGAGGCCGCCGACTTCTGCCGCTACTACGCCCACCTGGCCGAGACCCAGTTCGCCGCGCCCGAGACCTTGAAGGGCCCGGTCGGCGAGACCAACCGCCTCTCGTTGCACGGCCGCGGCGTGTTCGCCTGCATCAGCCCGTGGAACTTCCCGCTGGCCATCTTCACCGGCCAGATCGCCGCCGCGCTCGCCGCCGGCAACGCCGTGCTCGCCAAGCCCGCCGAGCAGACCCCGTTGATCGCCGCGGCGGCGGTGCGCCTGTTCCACGCCGCGGGCCTGTCGGCCGAGGTTCTGCACTTGCTGCCCGGCGACGGGGCGAGCGTCGGCCAGGCCCTGGTGGCCCACCCGTCCTGCGCCGGCGTCGCCTTCACCGGCGGCACGGAGACCGCCTGGGCGATCAACCGGACGCTGGCCGCGCGCAACGGCCCGATCGTGCCGTTCATCGCCGAGACCGGCGGGCTGAACGCCATGTTCGTCGACACCACGGCGCTGCGCGAACAGGTGCTGGACGACGTCCTGGCCTCGGCCTTCGGCTCGGCCGGCCAGCGCTGCTCGGCGCTGCGCATGCTGTTCGTGCCGCACGACACCGCCGACCTCTTGATCGAAGGCCTCACCGGCGCGCTCGACACCCTGGTGATCGGCGATCCGGCCGACCCGCGCACCGACATCGGCCCGGTGATCGACGAGGACGCCCGCGGCGCGCTGGAGGCCCACCTCAAGCGTCTCAACAAGGAGGCCAAGGTGCTGCGCCAGGCCAAGGCGCCGACCGGCGGCCACTTCTTCGGCCCGGTCCTGGCCGAGATCCCCTCGGCCGGCTTCCTGCAGAAGGAGGTGTTCGGGCCGATCCTGCATATCGTCCGCTATGACGCCGCCAAGCTGGAGGCGGCCGCCCGGCCGCTGGTCGAGGCGGGCTATGGCCTCACCCTCGGCGTGCACAGCCGGATCGAGGCCTTCGCCGAGGAGGTGCAGCGCACGGTGCCGGCCGGCAACGCCTACGTGAACCGCTCGATGATCGGGGCGGTCGTGGGCGTCCAGCCGTTCGGCGGCGAGGGCCTCTCCGGCACCGGCCCCAAGGCCGGCGGCCCGCACGCCCTGCTACGCTACGCCGTCGAGCGCGCAGTCAGCGTCAATATCGCGGCCCAGGGCGGCGATCCCGCCCTGCTCAACCTCAACCCCTGACCCGGGGCGGCGGCGTTTCGCGAGGGCATGGAGGCGGTGGTGCCGGATGAGGGACTCGAACCCCCGACCTTCGGTTTACAAAACCGCTGCTCTACCAGCTGAGCTAATCCGGCTTGCCGCTGCGCCGCTTATGCGGTGATCGCCCCGAAGCTGGCAAGGGCGGCTTGGAGGCTGAGGCCGCCTGTGCTTGCGTGGCGCAAAGCCAGGTGGGGAAGGGCGCGGCCATGCAGTTCGAGGACTATCGGCGGCACGACGCGGTGGGGCTGGCGGCCCTCGTGGCGCAGCGGGAGGTCAGCGCCGGCGAACTCTTGGACGCGGCCGTGGCACGGATGGCCGAGGTCAATCCGCAGATCAACGCCGTCACCCAGGATCTCACCGAACGGGCCCGGGCAGAGCCCGTGGCGCCGGGCGCGCTGGCGGGCGTGCCGTTCCTCTTGAAGGACCTCGGCGCCAGCCTGAAGGGGACGCCCACCACCGGCGGCTCGCGGCTGTTCGCCGACGCCGTGGCCCCCGCCGACAGCGCGCTCACCCGACTCTACAAGGCGGCCGGCCTGGTCATCTTCGGCAAGACCAACACGCCGGAGTTCGGCCTCTGGCCGGTGACGGAGTCGGAGTTCCTGGGCGTCTGCCGCAACCCGTGGGACCTTGGTCGGACGCCCGGCGGCTCCTCCGGCGGGGCGGCTTCGGCGGTGGCGGCGGGGATCGTGCCGGCGGCCCACGCCAGCGACGGCGGCGGCTCGATCCGCACGCCCGCCGCCTGCTGCGGCCTAGTGGGCATGAAGCCGTCGCGCGGGCGGGTGTCGTTCGCGCCGCTTGGCGAAGGCTGGGCGGGCGCCTCGGTCCACAATGCGGTCACCCGCTCGGTGCGCGACAGCGCCACCCTGCTCGACATCGCCTGCGTGCCGCAGCCGGGCGACCCCTATTTCCTGCCCATGCCCGAGCGGCCGTTCGCCGAGGAGGCGAGCCGCGCCCCCGATCGGCTGCGCATCGCCTTCACCCCCGAGGCCATGCAGGCGCCGGCGCTCGACCCGGAATGCCGCGACGCGGTGCTGGAGACCGCCCGGCTCTGCGAAAGCCTCGGCCACACGGTGGAGGAGGTGAAGGTCCCCGGCGACGTCCTCGCCATGCAGGCCGCCGCGGGCCAGGTGATCGCCGCCGCGGTGGCCGCAAGCCTCGACGCGGAGGCCGAGCGCCGCGGCCGGCCGGTGGGCGACGACGAGATCGAGGCCTTCACCATGGCCACCTATCGCCGGGGCCAGCAGGTGAAGGGCGCCGACTATGTGCGCGGGCTGGCCGGCCTGCACGCCTTCAGCCGGACCGTGGCGACCCTGTTCGACAGCTACGACGTCCTGCTGCTGTCGACGCTCGGCAGCCCGGCGATCCCGGTGGGTTGGATCTTCGAGGACCCCAGCCAGGTCGCCGAGCGGCTGTTCGCCTTCATGCCCAACACCCAGGCGTTCAACAACACCGGCCAGCCGGCGGTCACCCTGCCGCTTTGCCAGAGCGCCTCGGGCCTGCCGATCGGCATGCAGTTCGTCGGCCGGATGGGCGAGGAGGCGCTGCTCTATCGCCTGGCGGGCCAGCTCGAACAGGCGAAGCCCTGGTTCGACCGCGTGGCGCCGCTCTGAGGATCAGCGCCCGCCCGGGGCGAAGAAGGCCTGCCGGGCCGAGGCCATGAGGGCGCGCAGCACGGTCATCGCCGCGTCGCCGCTGACATTATGGCCGGCGCCTTCGACGACGGCGGTCCGGATCAGGGGATGGGTGGCCAGCAG
Source organism: Phenylobacterium sp. (assembly GCA_004799545.1). Lineage (GTDB taxonomy): Bacteria > Pseudomonadota > Alphaproteobacteria > Caulobacterales > Caulobacteraceae > Phenylobacterium. The sequence continues at coordinate 11,227 of SSMU01000015.1, read as the reverse complement.
GGCGCGGCTCGGCTCGTCCACCAGGCTCGGCAAGGCGTCCAGCCGACGCGGGGGCAGGAGCGGCACGGCGCCCAGGATCACCTCGGCCGGCTTGTCGAGACGCGCGAGAAGGCCGGTGTGGTCACGCTGCGTCAGCCCCTCGGCGCCGACGCCCAGGGTGTTGAAGAGCAGGGTGCGCTGGTCATCGCTCAGCGGTCCCGACGCCCAATCGACGACGGGCCAGAGGTCGTGGGTACGCAAGGGGGGCTCCACCAGGAACAGGCGCCCGACGTTCGGCGCCCGCACGCTGAGCGCCACCAGGGCGCCCACTGAGAAGCCCGCCACCAGCACCGGCCGGCCTTCGAACCGCGTCGCGATGGCCTGGGAGAAGGCTCGGCCGAGGGCCTCGACGGAGAGTTCGGCGATGGCGGGGCAGTGGTTGCCCGGCAGGTGGGCGCGCAGGTAGTCGAAGCCCGGCGGCAGCAGGCTGACGTCCAGCTCCCATTGGCCGGGCTCGGCGAACAGGCCGGTGATCAGCAGGATGGCCGGCTGGCCGGTGTCCGCGCCCCAGAACCAGATCGGCCCGAGATCGGTGGGGACTTCGAGAGGCGCCATCCTAAGCCACCCGCGCGCCGTCGGGCCCGCGGCGCCGCTGCTGGACCAGGTAGGCGGCCACCACGCCCGCGGCGACCACGCCGATCAGCAGGGTCGAGACAGCGTTGATCTCTGGGTTCACCCCCAGCCGCACCTGGCTGTAGAGGCGCATGGGCAGGGTGGTGGCCCCGGGGCCGGAGGTGAAGCTGGCGATCACCAGGTCGTCGAGGGAGAGGGTGAAGGCCAGCATCCAGGCGGCGGCCACGGCCGGGGCGATGTTGGGCAGGGTGACGGCCAGGAAGGCGCGGGCCGGCGTCAGGCCGAGGTCCTGGGCGGCCTCATCCAAGCTGCGGTCGAAGCCGGCCAGCCGCGCCTGGATGACCACCGTGGCGTAGCAGAGGGTGACGGTGGCGTGGCTGACGGTCACCGTCCAGAAGCCGCGCGGGACCTTCAGGCTGACGAACAGCAGCAGCGACGACAGGCCGAGGATCACCTCCGGCATGACCAGGGGCGCATAGACCATGCCGGAGAACAGGGTCCGGCCCCGGAAGCGGCCGGCGCGGACCAGGGCGATGGCGGCCAGGAGTCCGAGGCTGGTGGCCAGGCTGGCCGAGATCAGGCCGACCCGCAGCGTCACCCCGACGGCGTCCAGCATCTGACTGTCCTGGGCCAGGGCCCGGTACCACCGCAGGGAGAGCCCGCCCCAGACGGTCACCAGCTGACTGGAATTGAACGAATAGACGACCAGCAGGACGATCGGAGCATAGAGGAAGGCGAGGCCGCCGGTCACCGCCGCGATGCCGAAAGGGGAGGGCCCGCGCCTCATGGCATGAGCGCCATACGCCGCCGCTGCGCGAGCACGATCGGGGCGACGAGGGTCACCAGCATGACGATGGCCACGGCCGAGGCCGCGGGCCAGTCGCGGTCGGCGAAGAACTCGGTCCAGACCGTGCGGCCGAGCATCAGGGTCTTCGAGCCGCCCATCAGGTCGGGCACCACGAACTCGCCGACCATCGGGATGAAGCAGAGCAGCGAGCCCGCCGCGACGCCCGGCCAGGAGAGCGGAAAGGTCACCCGCCAGAAGGCCTGGCGGGGGGTCAGGCCCAGGTCCTGCGCCGCCTCGATCAGGCTCTCGTCCTGTTTCTCCAGCACGGCGTAGAGCGGCAGGACCATGAACGGCAGGTAGGCGTAGACCAGGCCGAGGACCACGCCGGCGTTGGTGTCGAGCAGGGTGACGGCCGGCAGGTGCAGGGCGGCCAGGGCCAGGTTGAGCAGGCCCGCGGGCTTGAGGATGGCGATCCAGGCGTAGATGCGGATCAGGAAGCTGGTCCAGAACGGCAGGATCACCGCCATGACCAGGGCCGGCCGGAGCCTCGGCCCGCAGCGGGCGATCCCGTAGGCCATGGGATAGCCGATCGCCAGCAGGATGGCGGTCGAGAGGCCCGCGAACCCCAGGCTTGAGAGGTAGGCCACGAGGTAGAGCCGATCCTGCGTCAGGCGCCGGTAGGTGGCGAAGTCGAGGCCGCGGAGGAAATCGGCGACGCCGGCCAGGCCATGGCTCAGGTCGAGCTTCGGCGCATAGGGCGGGACGGCGAGGGCCGCGTGGCTGAGCGACAGCTTCGCCACCAGGACGAAGGGCAGGGCGAAGAACACCGCCAGCCAGAGGTAGGGTAGCAGAACGGAGAGAGGTGGCCGTTTCATCGCCCGAGCCTCATCGCCGCGTCGGCCGGGTAGCTGAGCCAGACCGCCTCGCCGACCTGGGCCCGCTCGCCGCCGCCAGTGGGCTGGGCGACGCGCATTGCGCCGGCTGTGGTCTCGACGCCGTAGATCGTCCGGTCGCCGAGATAGCCGACCTCGGTCACGGTTCCTGCCAGGCGGTTGGCGGCGGCAGGCTCGGCGCGGCTGAGGCGCATCCGCTCCGGCCGCACGCCGATCTCGCCGATCAGGTTCACCTCGCCCAGGAAACCGGCCACGAAGCGGCCGGCCGGCCGCTCGTAGAGCTCCGCCGGCGTGCCCACCTGGACGATCCGGCCGTCGCGCATCACCGCCAGACGGTCGCCCACGACCATGGCCTCGTCCCGGTCATGGGTGACGATCAGGAAGGTCAGGCCGAGCGCCGCCTGCAGGCGCTTCAGCTCGAACTGGGTCTCTTCCCGCAGCTTGCGGTCGAGCGCCGCCATGGGCTCGTCGAGCAGCAGGATGCGGGGCGCAGGCGCCAGCGCCCGGGCCAGGGCCACCCGCTGCTTCTGGCCGCCGGAGAGCTCGTCGGGCTTGCGGCCGCCGAGCCCCTCGAGCCTGACCAGGGCCAGCATCTCCTCGACGCGGACGGCGATCTCCCTCTTGGGCCGCCCTTGCGCCTTCAGCCCGAAGGCCACGTTCTGGGCCACGGTCAGGTGCGGGAACAGGGCGTAGGCCTGGAACATCATGTGCGCCGGCCGGCGGTGCGGCGGCATGTCGGTGACGTCCTCGCCGGCCAGCCGGATGCGGCCCGCGTCCGGCGTCTCGAACCCGGCCAGCAGGCGCATCAGGGTGGTCTTGCCGCAGCCGGAGGGGCCGAGCAGGGCGAAGAACTCGCCCTCGGCGATCTCCAGGGTGACGTCGTCGACCGCGGTCTCCGCGCCGAACCGCTTGGTCACCGCTTCGAAGCGGACAAGCGGGGCGGTCATTGGCCGGTCAGCACCCGGGTCCACTCGCGGTTCACCTCGCGCAGCAGGGCCTGGTCCTTGGTGGTGGTGACGAACAGCCGCGCCTGGACGTCGGGCGGCGGATAGGCCCCCGGATCGTCGCGGACCGAGGGGTCGACCAGCCGGGTCGCGGCGGCGTTGGCGTTCGCGTAGCGGGTATGATTGGAGGCCCTGGCGATGACCTCCGGCCGCAGCATGAAATCGATGAACCGGTGGGCGGCGTCCACGTGCGGCGCGTCCGCCGGGATCACGAACAGATCGTACCAGACTTGGCTGCCCTCCTTGGGGATGGCGTAGGCGATCTTCACGCCGTTCTTCGCCTCCGCCGCCCGGGCCTTGGCCTGCAGCACGTCGCCCGAGTAGCCGATGGCCAGGCAGATGTCGCCGTTGGCCAGGGCGTCTATGTAGGCCGAGGAGTGGAACTTCCGGACGTAGGGCCGCACCTTCATCAGTAGGTCGGTGGCGGCGGCGTAGTCGGCGGGATTGGTGGAGTTCGGGTCCTTGCCGAGATAGCGCAGGGCGACCGCGTACATGTCCTCCGAGGCGTCGAGGAAATAGACGCCGCAGTCCTTCAGCTTGGCGAGGTTGGCGGGGTCGAAAACCACCGCCCAGCTGTCCACCGGCCGGCCCAGCCGCTTGGCCACGGCGTCGGCGTTGTAGCCGATGCCGATGGTGCCCTGCATGTAGGGGACGGAATATCTCTCGCCGGGATCGAAGATCTGGAGCCGCGCCACGACGGCGGGATCGAGGGTCTTCAGGCCCGCCAGCTTCGCCTTGTCCAGCGGCTGGATCGCGCCGGCTGTGATGTAGCGGGGCAGGTTGTGGTTGGACGGGACGACCAGGTCGTAGCCCGTGCCGCCCTGCAGCACCTTGGTCTCCAGCACCTCGTTGGAATCGAAGGTGTCGTAGCGGACCTTGATCGCGGTCTCGCGGCTGAATTGGTCGATCAGGGCGGGGTCGATGTAGTCCGACCAGTTGTAGATGTTGAGCTCTTGGGCAGGCTTGCCGGACGGGCCGCCGCAGGCCGCCAGAACGAGCGCCGCCGCCAGTCCCAAAGCTCCGCACCAAGCCCGCATGCCGCCCCCTTGCTTCCGAAAGCTTATAGGGCGCGTTAGAGGCCCGTCTAACCCCCGCCTAACCCGGAGCGCCCATGCCCGCCATCTGGACCGCGACCCTGCCGATCCTGATGCTGGTCGCCTCGAACGTCTTCATGACCTTCGCCTGGTACGGCCAGCTGAAGGTCGAGAACCGGCCCTTGTGGCTGATCATCGCGATCAGCTGGGGGATCGCCTTCTTCGAATACTGCCTGGCGGTGCCGGCCAACCGGATCGGTCGCGCCGCCTACGACCCGGCCGAGCTGAAGGCCATGCAGGAGGTGATCACGCTGGCGGTGTTCGCGGTATTCTCGGTGCTGTGGCTGAAGGAGCCGCTGACCGCCAACCATATCGTGGGCTTCGCCTTCATCGCCCTGGGCGCCTTCTTCGTCTTCAAGGGCCCCTTCTAGGCGGCTAGCAGACCGCCAGCACCGCGTCCTTCAGCTCGCGGGCGGTGCGCGCCCAGGGCATCCGCGCCAGGGTGGCGGCGCCGGCCAAGCCGCGCCGGCGGGCCGCCTGGCGATCGGCATGGACCGCTTCGAGGGCGGCCACGATCTCGTCCACGTCGCTCTCGCCCCAGCCGGCGACGCCTGCGAAGCCCGCCTCCGGGCCGGTGAGCTCGCCCTGTCGGGAGAGGGGATAGCTGTTGTCGTCCTCGATCAGGTCGAGGTGGCCGGAGTTCCGCGACAGGATGGCCGGCACGCCGCAGGCCATGGCCTCCATGGCCACCAGGTTGGTGCCGCCCTCGCAGCGGTTGGGGAACAGCGCCACGTCCATCTCCCGCAGCAGGACAGCCATGTGAGCGTTGGGGATGTCGCCGAGATCGAGCACCTGGTCGGCGGCGACCCCGCTCGCCTCCGCCCAGGCCGGGACGTCCACGTAGCCGTCGGGGCGGAAAGGGATCGGCGCCGCCAGGCCCGAGACGTCGAGGCTCGCGGCCAGCTCCGGCCACGGGCAGTGCCAAGCGGTGACCAGCAGGGCCTCGGGATGGCGTTCGGCGAAGATCCGGAAGGCGGCGAGCACCAGGTCCTGGCCCTTGCGGCGCTCCAGCTTGCCCCCGCTGAACACCAGGAACCGGTCGCCCAGGATGCCGCGCCGCGGGGCGGGGTGGAACAGGGTCGGATCGACGCCCTGCAGGATGGTGCGGACGTTCTCGACGCCGTTGGCGCGCAGCACCGCCTCGTTCCAGCGCGACCCGGTGACGATCAGCGGCAGGCGGCGCGCCCGCGCCGCCGCAAGGGGATTGAGCCGGGCGGTCTCCAGGAAGGTGACGCCGATGTCGGGGCGCCCGGTCAGGGTGACACCCTGGGCGCTGGCCGGGGTCAGGAAGCCGTCATTGAGGTGGACCAGCACCGGGCCGGTGCTGGCGGCGGTCTCGCCGTCATGGCCCTGGAAGGATCGCGCGAGCTCGGCCGAGGCCCGGACGAAGGGGCGCAGGACCGTCCAGGCCAGCGGATCTACGGCCACGTCGGCGGCGGTCACTTCCTGGGCGCAGACCAGCTGCACCTGCGGGTCGCGGGCCCAGTTGAGCGCCAGGTTCAGGCCATAGACGCCCCAGCCGAAATAGCTGGAGACCTGCCAGGTGATCGTCACCTTCCGACGCAACTCGCCATTCCTGCGGCCGCGCCCCGGCGGCGCGGCCTTGTGGCTAGCATGGCCGGCGGCTAACGGGGAGGCAGGAGCTTGCATGCCCGATCGTCCCGATCCGACCCTGGAGCGCTATCGGCGCCTCGACGCCTTCCTGGAGAAGCTGCGCGGCGACATCTATCCGGAGCCGCCGACCGACCTGCACACCGAGCTGACCAGGCGGATGTTCGCGAACCTGGCGAAGGTCCGACCGCCGCCGGACGGCGGGGCGGTGCTGGACGTGGGGTGCGGCCAGGGCGTGGCGCTGGAGCTGTTCAAGGCCGCGGGGCTCGACGCCGTGGGCGTAACCCTCGGTCCGGACGCCGAGGTCTGCCGCGCCAAGGGGCTGAACATCGTGGAGATGGACCTGTCGTTCCTCGATTTCGAGGATGACCGCTTCGACCTGGTCTGGTGTCGCCATGCCCTCGAGCACAGCGTCTTTCCGTTCTTTACCCTCTCGGAGATGCACCGCGTGCTCAAGCCGGGCGGCGTGCTCTATATGGAGGCGCCGGCCCCCGACACGGCGCCCGCCCACCAGGCCAATCCGAACCACTACAGCGTGCTGGGCAAAAGCATGTGGATCGAGTTGATCCGCCGGACCGGCTTCGTCGACATCATCTCGATCGACATCGGTTTCGAAACGCGCGCGGGCCCCGACACCTACTGGGGGTTCATCCAGACCAAGCCGGTCTGAGGAAGCGCCCCGCCGCGCGTGGCGGCGGGGGCTCACTTGCGGAGGTCAGGCCGCCGCGGTTTGCGCCGCTGCGCCGAACTTGACGAGGTTCAGCGTCGCGCCGGCCACGACGAACGAGACCAGCTGGAAGGCCGCGTTGATCTCCAGCAGCCTGAGCGTCATGCCCATGTAGAGGTATTCCAACGACTGGGTGGTCAGGCTGAAGAAGAACCAGGCGGCCACTGAGGCCGCCACCGCTGCGCCCAGGGTGGCCGCGCCGGTGCGGTTGATCAGCCAGGACAGGCCCACGACGCAGACCAGAGTATTCACTACGCCGACGGCCATCATCATGTTCGCGTTGGCCGTGCTTACGTCGTGGCCCAGCGCCGCGATCCAGGCCTTGCCGAACAAGGGTCCGTACCAGAGGAAGCCGAGACCTTCGAGCAATACCACCGCGATGATCACGGCGATCCAGTTGACGCCTTTCAACATGCGTTTTCTCCCGATTTGAGACGGCGTACTACTCTTGACGACTCAAGGGCCGCCGCCTTCGCCCTGGGGGAGACTTACCCCGATAACGCGGTTTGGCGAGGAATTCCTGCGCGACGGGCCATGGGCGGGCCGCGACGGCTTTGGCGAAGCGTCGCGGTCGGCCTATATGCGGCGACTTCTTCAAGCTGACCCGCCCGAAGGCCCATGTCCCGCATCCTGATCACCTCGGCCCTGCCCTACATCAACGGGATCAAGCACCTGGGGACTCTGGCGGGCTCCATGCTGCCGGCCGACGTCTATGCGCGCTTCCAGCGCTCGCGGGGCCACGAGACCCTCTACATCTGCGCCACCGACGAGCACGGCACGCCCACCGAGCTGGCCGCGGCGGAGGCCGGCGTCGCCCCGGCCGACTTCTGCGCCGACATGCACCGCGTGCAGTACGACCTCGGCCGCCGGTTCGGCCTATCGTGGGACCATTTCGGGCGCTCGTCCTCGCCGCAGAACCACCGGCTGACCCAGCGCTTCGCCCAGACCCTGTGGGAGAGCGGCTTCATCGAGGAGCGGGTGACCCAGCAGGTCTATTCGCTGGCCGACAAGCGCTTCCTGCCCGACCGCTATGTGATCGGCACCTGCCCGCATTGCGGCTATGAGGCGGCGCGCGGCGACCAGTGCGAGAACTGCACGCGGGTGCTCGATCCCGCCGACCTGATCCATCCGCGCTCGGCGATCTCCGGCTCGACCGAGATCGAGATCCGCGGCTCCAAGCACCTGTTCCTGCGCCAGAGCCTGTTCGCCGAGAAGCTGCGCGGCTGGATCGAGGGCAAGAAGGGCGATTGGCCGCTGCTGGTCACCTCCATCGCGCTGAAGTGGCTGGACGAAGGCCTGCAGGACCGCGGCATCACCCGCGACCTGGCCTGGGGCGTGCCGGTCAACGCCATGGACTGGGGCCCCAATCCGGACGGCGTCCTGCCCGATGCGGCGGGCCTGGCGGAGAAGGTGTTCTACGTCTGGTTCGACGCGCCCATCGAATATATCGCCGCCACCTGGGAGTGGGCCGACGCACGGGCGCAGGAAGCCGGCCGCGACCCGGCGTCCGACGCCGAATGGGAGCGCTGGTGGCGGCTGCCCGAGGCGGCCGACGTCACCTATGTGGAGTTCATGGGCAAGGACAACGTGCCCTTCCACACCGTGGGCTTCCCCTGCACCCTGATCGGCGCCAACGAGCGGCGCGACGCCGAAGGTCGCTGGAGCGGGGTCAACAACAGCCCCTGGAAGCTGGTCGACGAGCTGAAGGGCTTCAACTGGCTGGACTACTACGGCGGCCGGTTCTCCACCTCGCAGGGGCGCGGCGTTTTCATGGACGCGGCGCTGGAGTTGCTGGCGCCCGACTACTGGCGCTGGTGGCTGGTGGCCAACGCGCCGGAGAGCTCGGATTCGAGCTTCGTCTGGGAGCAATTCCAGGCGCAGGTGAACGCCGACCTGGCCGACGTGCTCGGCAACTTCGTCAACCGCATCCTGAAGTTCACCGAGACCCGATTCGAGGGCGTCGTGCCGGATGGCGGCGAGGCCGGGCCGCTGGAACAGAAGCTCGGCATCGACGTCGCCGCCAAGCTCGCCGAGCTGACCGGCTATCTGGAGGACCGTGAGTTCCGCAAGAGCACCACGGCGCTGCGCCAGCTCTGGGTGCTGGGCAACCAGTACCTGACCGAGGCCGCGCCCTGGACGGCGATGAAGACCGACCCGGCCCGCGCCGCGGTCGCCGTGCGCACCGGGCTCAACCTCGTGGCCCTGTTCGCCAAGCTCTCCGAACCCTTCATCCCGTTCGCCGCCGAGACCATCGCGCTGGCCGTGGGCGAGGATTTCCCCGGCCGCTGGCCCGAGCCCGGCCAGCCGCTTGAGATCCTGCCACCGGGCCGCAAGGTGCAGGCGCCGGAGGTGCTGTTCCGCAAGATCGAGGACAGCCAGGTCGCCGAATGGATCGCCCGCTTCGGCGGCGCGGAAACGGTGGCGGAGCCGGCGTAGCGCCTACTTCGCCTTCCGCTCTGCGGCTTCCTTGGGGCCGATGTCGAGGGGGGCGGGCATGGCGGCGTTGTAGCGGTGGGTCTGGCCGGTATCGATGGCCACGGTCCGGGTGCCCTCCCAGACCATGTGCAGGGCCACATAGAAGACGATCGCCAGGCCGATGTAGCCGATCCAGCGGAAGCGGTGCAGCAGCTTGGCGATCCAGCTCGCCGCGAAGCCCATCAGGGTGATCGAGATCAAGAGGCCCGCCACCAGCACCATCGGGTGCTCGCGCGCCGCGCCGGCCACCGCTAGCACATTGTCCAGCGACATGGTCAGGTCGGCCGCCAGGATCTGGAGCAGCGCCTGGCCCATGGTCTTGGGCTTGGGCGCTCCCTTTGGCGCGACCCCGAACTTGACGCCCGTCGCGGCCTCGAGCGCCGCCTGGCCCTCGGCCTCCTCTTCGCGGCCCTGGGCGCGGAGGTCGCGCCACATCTTCCAGCAGACCCAAAGCAACAGGAGGCCGCCGGCCAGCAGCAGGCCCACGACGCTCAGCAGCTTGGTGGCGATCAGCGCCAGGCCGATCAGCATCACCACCGCGCCGCCCAGGCCCAGGACGATGGCCAGCCGGCGCTGTTTCTCGGGCAGGCCACCGGCCACCAGGCCCACGGCCACGGCGTTGTCGCCGGCCAGGGCGACGTCGATCATCAGCACCTGCAGGAAGGCGGCGGCGGCGCCGGCGTCGATATAGGCGGGGAGGGGAAGCGTCATGCCGGTCCGGACTAGCGCGGCTTTGCGGCTTCATAAAGCGCGACGGCTGCGGCCGCCGAGACGTTCAGGCTCTCGAAGCCGCCCGGCATGGGGATCTTCGCCAGCTCGTCGCAGTGCTCGGAGACCAGCCGGCGCAGGCCCTCGCCCTCGGAGCCCAGCACCAGCACGGTCGGCCGGGCGTCCAGCACCTCGGCCAGCGGCCGCTCCGCCGCGCCGCTCAGGCCCACGGGCCGCCAGCCGGCGTCGGCCAGCTCTTCCAGCGCCCGCGAGAGGTTGGTCACCCGGGCCATGGGGATGCGCTCCAGGGCGCCGGCCGCGGCCTTGGCCAGGGCGCCGGTGATCCGCGGGGCGTGGCGCTCCTGCAGGACGACGCCCGCCGCCCCGAAGGCCGCCGCCGAGCGCAGGATGGCGCCGACGTTCTGCGGATCGGTCACCTGGTCGAGCAGCAGCAGGACCGCGCCCGGCCGCGCTTCGAACTCGTCGAGGCCGACGGTCTCCAGCTCTCCGGCCCGAAGCGCCACGCCCTGGTGGACGGCGGCCTGCGGCAGGTGCTGGGCGATCTGGCCGTTGTCGACGATCTCCAGGGTCTTCAGCCGGCCGAATCGCGCCTCGATCTGGCGGGCCCGTTCCGCCGTCGCCAGGAGCCGCACGGGCTCGCCTCGGCGGGGGTTCTCCAGCGCCGCCTCGACCGCGTGCCAGCCCCAAATCCAGTCGGCGGAATCCTTCGTGGAGCCCGCCTCAGGCCGTCGTTGGAAATGCCTGGGCGCGTGGCCTTTTCGGCCCTTCCGGGCGTCGTTGCGTTCGAAAGTCGAGGCCACTATAAGACGCGCTCCAAATTGGGGCCCCGGCGGGGCTTCCGCGATCAGGACCAAGCGTTCGGCGGCCTTTAAGCCCTGTCGCTCCTGCCCGTGGAAGCGTTTTGTTCGAGGCGCCAGCTAGGCTCCGTGCGCGCGGGGGAATGTCCCGAGTGGCAAAGGGGGCGGACTGTAAATCCGCTGGCGTACGCCTTCGTAGGTTCGAGTCCTACTTCCCCCACCACGCGCCGGAAGACCGGATGAGAGGAGCGATCGGGCGACCCCCGCTCAAGCCTGGCGGGTATAGCACAATGGTAGTGCAGCAGCCTTCCAAGCTGAGGATGCGGGTTCGATTCCCGCTACCCGCTCCAGCTTGCTCATTCATCACTTAAAACAACGCCGGCAGGACCCTGATGGCCAAGGAAAAGTTTCAACGCAACAAGCCGCACTGCAACATCGGCACGATTGGTCACGTTGACCATGGGAAGACGACGTTGACGGCGGCGATCACCATGACGC
>SSMU01000014.1:0-325000 GCA_004799545.1 Phenylobacterium sp. | reverse complement strand
GGCGCAATAATCGTTGCGGGGCCGCCAGGGGAAGCCCCCACAAGGTCCGTAACGATTCGATTGAGCTGCGGGAAAATAGTCGCTTCGAAGAGAAAATCAAGTGGCTTTCGCCGCCTGGTCTTCGCTCCGGGTCAACTGGCTTTCCCGCGGGAGGCGGCTATCTAGTTGGGCCCTCCCCGCGTGTCAACGATCGTTTGCGGCGGCGTCTGGAAAATGCAGCAAACCGCGCCCGCTCGGCGGCCGGGCTCAGCGCGCCAGATAGGCCTTCAGCGGCGCCCAGTAGTGGGTGGTCCAGCCGGCGTTCAGGTGGCCGAAGTCGCCCGGCTGGAATCCGCTGTGGTCGAGGAGGATCGCGGTCGCCGGACCGCGCGGCTCGAACCGGAACCGCACCAGGGAATAGACCCCCGGCCCCCAGTCGCCGATGGCCCGCCAGGCCTGGACGATCCGCCGGCCGGGCACGAGGTCGATGTTGCGCCCGACCACCTGGCCGCCGAACAGCGAGAAGGCGCCGCCGGCGCGGGGATCGATCTGCGCCGGCGCGCCGGTGAAGGCGGCGAACGACTTGCCGTCGAGCAGGATCGCATAGAGCCGCTGCGGGCTGGCCGCGAACACCGTCTCCTGGTGCAGGCTGGTCTTGCGGCCATCGGCCCCAGTGCTCCGGGCCTCCGTCATGGGCGCCGCCACCGCGGCCTCCGCCGCCGCGAGCGATCCGAGGAGGGCCGCCGCGCCGCCCTGCAGCAGCCGCCGGCGCGCCGCGCCCGTCGAAGCCCGATCGTCGGTCATCCCCTATCCTCCCCGAGGTGGAGGCCAAGGATGGCGCCATCCCCGGCAAATGATGAGGGCAATTCTCCGAACCGCGCCCTCGCCGACGGCGCCTCGCGGCCGCCGCGCCTTGCGTGGCCGCCCCCGCCCCTTAAGAAGGAAGCCGGGAGGCGCTTCGATGCTGTCGCAGAAGGCCCGATATGCGCTGAGGGCGCTGGTTGAGCTCGCCCGGGCCTCGGGCGATCAGCTCACCTCGGGCGAACTCGCGACGCGCGCCGACGCGCCGCGCAAGTTCCTCGAGGCCATCCTGCTGGAGCTCTCCCGCAATGGGGTGATTGTCAGCCGGCGCGGCAAGTTCGGCGGCTACACCCTCTCCCGCGCCGCCGCCGAGATCAGCTTCGCCGAGGTGATCCGCATCGTCGACGGCCCCCTGGCGCTGGCCCCCTGTGTCAGTCCGCGCCTCGGCTTCCGCAAATGCGACGATTGCGAGGACCTCGCCACCTGCGCCCTGCGCGAGGCCCTGCTGCGCGCCCGCGACGCCACCGCCGAGGTGCTGGAGGGCTACACCCTGGCCGACGCCGCGGCCTCCGGCGGCGGCGAAGTCCTGCGCTCGGCGAGCTAGGGTCGTCAGCTGGCGGCGATGTAGGCCTTGAGCCCGTCGGCCTCGGCTTCCACCTCGGAGATCTTGGCCTTCACCAGGTCGCCGATCGAGACCAGGCCGACCAGGCGGCTGGCCTTGCACACCGGCAGGTGGCGGATGCGGCGGTCGGTCATCCGGGTGAGCAGGGAATCCACCGTCTCGCCGGGCTCGGCGAACAGCACGTCCTTGGTCATGTAGCGCGACACCGGCGTCGAGAGCGCGCCCGGCCCGTCGGCGGCCAGCGCCCGGACCACGTCGCGTTCCGAGACGATCCCGACCACTTCCTCGGCCTCCAGCACCACCAGGGCGCCGACCCGGCGGGCGTGCAGCAGGGCCGCGACGGCGGAGATCGTTTCCGAAGGCGCGGCGGTGAACACCAGGTCGCCCTTGGTCTTGAGAATCTGCGAGACAAGCATGGCCGTCTCCCTCGCTCTACCTATCGGGAGAACAGCGTCATGCAATTATTGCGACCCCGCAACGCACGCGCTCGTGAACCGGTGAAGCCTATTCCGGTCGAAGGCGGCGCAGCAGCCAGGCGAACGGCGAGACCAGCAGCACCCCGGCCAGGAAGCCCGCCAGGTGCGCCTCCCAGGCGACCCCGGCCCCGCCGGTCCCAGGGATCAGGCCGGTGGCGCCGGCCGCCATGACGCCGGCGACCAGCAGGTTCACGAACAGCCAGGAGGCGCCCATGGTCAGCACGAAGGGCGCGAAGATCGGCCCCAGACGCCCGCGCCCGGCCACCAGCCGCGCGGCCGCGCCGACCAGGCCCGAGGCCGCCCCCGACGCGCCGATCATCGCCTGCTGACTGCCCAGATGGACGGACGCGAAGCCCAACGCCGCCAGCACGCCGCACAGCACATAGAAGATGAAATACAGCGGCACGCCCCAGCCGCGGGTCCCGAAGTAGCGCGCCACCGGCGAGCCGAAGGCCAGCACGAAGGCGGCGTTGGAGAGCGCGTGCAGCCAGCCGCCATGCAGGAACATGTGGGTGACCAGGGTCCACCACGCGCCTTGCATCAGCGCCGCCGGCGAGAACACATAGGGCTGTAGGGTGAAGTCCGGCAGCCGCGACTGGACCGCATAGCCGCCGAGGATCACCAGCGAGAGCGCCAGGGTCGTCCACGGCACGTTGAACATCGGCTCGTGCGCCGGCTTGCCCTCGCCGGGCTGCGGCTCGGGGCCGGACCAGGGCGCGCGTTCAGGGGTCTCTTGGAACAGGTAGGTCGACATCGACCCCCATGTAGGCGCGAATGGGCGCGGGCGCGAAGGACGCGCGGCGTTTTTTCCCAAGCACGATTTTCTGGGGCGCCACGATCAGGCCGGGATTGGCGGTTGCGACGCCATCTTGCCTTGCGGGCGCCACAGGGCTCGGATTTATGGCGCTAACCGACGACCGCCAGGACCCTTCGATGATCCGTTTCTCGCGCGCGAGCTTCGCGCTCGCCGCCATGCTCTCCCTGGCCGCCGCCAGCGCGCTCGCCGCCCCTCACAAGCCGAAGATGTTCCACCCGGCCATGGTGCGCCCGGAGGCGCCGGTGAAGGAGAAGCCCGGCGAGTGGATCCAGGCCCATTCCGACGTCAAGCCGGACCCGGACACCATCTTCGGCGCGCTGCCCAACGGCATGCGCTACGCCGTGCGCCGCCAGGCCGTCCCGCCCGGCCAGGCCGCCATCCGCCTTTACATCGACGCCGGCGCCCTGCAGGAAACCGACGCCCAGCAGGGCCTCGCCCACTTCCTCGAGCACATGGCCTTCGAGGGCTCCAAGGCGGTGCCGCAGGGCGAGATGGTCAAGATCCTACAGCGCCACGGCCTGGCGTTCGGGGCCGACACCAACGCCTCCACCGGCTTCAGCCAGACGATCTACAAGCTCGACCTGCCACACACCGACGACGACACCCTCGACACCTCGCTGATGCTGATGCGCGAGACCGCCTCGAACCTGACCATCAGCCAGGACGCCGTCGACCATCAGCGCGGCGTGGTGCTCTCCGAGGAGCGCACCCGCGACACCCCCGCCTACCGGATCTACAAGGACCGCCTCGGCTTCCTGCTGCCGGGAGACCGCTTGCCGACCCGCTATCCGATCGGCCAGGTGGCGATCATCAAGTCCGCCCAGCCGGCGCTGATCGCCGACTTCTACCATCACTACTACCGCCCCGACCGCGCGGTGCTGGTGGTGGTGGGCGACTTCGATCCCACGGCCATGGAGGCCAAGATCCGCGCCCGCTTCGGCGACTGGACCCCGCAGGGTCTGCCGGGCGCCGATCCGGACCTCGGCAAGGTCGCCGCTCGCGTCACCGAGGCGAAGCTGGTGGTCGAGCCGGGCGCGCCGCTCACCATGCAGATCACCTGGGTGCGGCCGCCCGACCTCACCCCCGACACCACGGCCAAGCGCCGCCGCGAGCTCCTGGACCTGCTGGGCTTCCAGGTTATGAACCGCCGCTTCCAGGCGATCGCCCGCGGCGACAAGCCGCCGTTCCTCGGCGCGGCCGCCTTCAAGGCCGACCAGGAGCACTCCGCCGACGTCACCATGGTCGCGGTCAACTCCACGCCCGACGAGTGGCGGCCGGCCCTTGAGGCGGTCGAGGAGGAGACCCGCCGGGCCGTCCAGTACGGCGTGCGCCAGGACGAGCTCGACCGCGAGATCACCGAGTTCCGCGCCCAGCTGCGCGCCTCCGAAGCCGAGGCGGCCACCCGCCGCCCGGCCGCCCTGGCCGACGAGATCGTCAACTCCCTGGCCGAGCGCGAGGTGCTGACCAGCCCGGCTGAGGACCTCGACTTCTTCGAGAGCGCGGTGCGCGGCCTCAAGGCCGGCGAGGTCTCCGACGCGCTGAAGACCATGTTCCGGGGCTCCGGCCCCCTGCTGTTCGTGGCCTCTCCCAAGCCGATCGGCGGCGGCGAGACGACCCTGGTCGCCGCCCTGACCAGCGCCGAGCAGGCCGCCGTCGCGCCCCCCGCCGCCCCGGTGCAGGTCGCCTGGCCCTATGAGACCTTCGGCCCGGCCGGCAAGGTGGCCGAGACCAAGGACGTCTCCGACCTGGAGACCAGCTTCATCCGCTTCGCCAACGGCGTGCGCCTGACCGTCAAGCCGACCAAGTTCAGCGAGGACCAGGTCTCCATCCGGGTGAACATCGGCCATGGCCTGCAGGCCCTGCCGAAGGATCGCCAGGGCGAGGCCTGGGCCGCCGGCGCGGTCACCGAGGGCGGCCTCAAGAAGATCAGCAGCGAGGACATGGAGCGGGTGCTGGCCGCCAAGGTGTTCCAGGCCAACTTCGGGGTCGGCGAGGACGCCTTCGTGCTCTCCGGCTCGACCCGCCGCGAGGACCTCGGCACGGAGTTGCAGGTGCTCGCCGCCTACGCCACCGAGCCCGGCTGGCGGCCGCAGGGCTTCGAGCGGATCAAGAACGCGTCCCGGACCATCGAGGATCAGTTCGCGGCCACCGATTCCGGCGTGCTGGCCCGCGACCTGCAAGGCCTGATCCACGCCGGCGATCGCCGCTGGACCTTCCCGAGCAAGGACGAGATCGCCGGCGCCAAGCTCGCCGACCTCCAGGCCGAGATCGGCCCGCACCTCACCCAGGATCCGATCGAGGTGGTGGTGGTGGGCGACATCTCCGTCGACGACGCCACCGAGGCGGTGGCCCGCACCTTCGGGGCGCTCCCCGCCCGCGTCGACGACGCCGCTGTGCCCGCCGCCCAGAAGCAGGTCGCCTTCCCCGCCAGCCTCGCCAAGCCGCTGGTCCTGACCCACAAAGGCCGCGCCGACCAGGCGATCGGCTTCATCGCCTGGCCCACCACCGACTTCTGGGCCAATCCGCAGCACGCCCGCGAGGACGCGGTGATGGGCGAGGTCATGGGCCTGCGCCTCACCGACCAGCTGCGCGAGCACGACGGCATCACCTATTCGCCATCGGTCGCCTATTCGCACAGCCTGACCTGGAGCGGCTGGGGCTATGTCTCGGCCAGCGTCGAGGTGCCGCCGGCCAAGCTCGACGCCTTCTTCACCGAGGTCGACCGGATCGCCGCCGACCTGCGGGCGAGGGGACCCACCGCCGACGAGCTGGAACGCGCCAAGAAGCCGCGCATCGAGGCCATCCAGAAGGCCCAGGTGACCAACCAGTACTGGCTCACCGAGCTCTCCGGCGCCCAGGCCGATCCCCGCCGCCTCGACTTCATCCGCCAGCTGGTGCCCGGCACCGAGCGCGTCAACGCCGCCGACGTCCAACGCGCCGCCACCACCTTCCTGCAGGACTCCAAGGCCTGGAAACTCGAGATCAAGGCCCAGGGCGCGAGCTAGGCCCGCACCCTCTCACCCCGTCATCCCCGGGCTTGTCCCGGGGACCCAGAAACGCAGGCGTCCGAATTTCCGTCACAGCGGCGCCGCCGCGCCCAAGCTGGCATCGGTCGGTGCTTCTGGATGGCCAGCACAAGCCCGGCCATGACGATCACTTATTGAGTTGAGGCGTCAGGCCGCGGCCGCCGAGGTCCGCGCCAGCGGCTCGCCCGCCACCGGCTTGAAGGTCATGGCGATCAGGAAGGCCAGCAGCCCCATGGCGCAGGCCCCGAAATAGAGCCAGCGGTAGCTGCCGGTGGCGTCGTAGATCAGCCCGCCGGCCAACGGACCGATGGCCATGCCGAGGCTGCCGGCCATCGCCGTGCCGCCGATCACCGTGCCCATCATCCGCAGTGGGAAGTTCTCCCGCGCCAGCACCGCATAGAGCGGCATCACGCCAGCGTAGATGAAGCCGAACAGCCCGGCCGCCGCATAGAAGCCGCCGAGGTTCCCCGCCCAGACATAGCCCAGCGCCGCGATCGCCTGGACCAGCAGGCCGGTCACCAGCACCCGCTTGGCGCCGAACCGGTCGCCCAGCACGCCGAAGCCGATCCGGCCGAACATCCCCGCCACCCCCTCGACGCTGTAGATCGAGACCGCCGCGATCATCGGGATGCCGCAGGTCACCGCATAGCTCACCGTGTGGATGATCGGCCCGGAGTGGGTGGCGCAGCAGAAGAAGTTGGTCGCGAGCAGGATGATGAACTGCGGCGAGCGCAGCGCCTGGGCCATGGACATCGCCGGCTCGCCGGCCGGCTCTATGCCCGCGGCCGCCTCGGCCAGCACCGGCGGCCGGCGCACCAGCAGCGCCACCGGCAGCATCAGCCCGGCCGCCAGCGCCGCCAGGATCGTCAGCGTCGTGCGCCAATCGTGGGTGGTGATCAGCCAGGCGGCCAGCGGCGACATGGTCATCGGCGCCATCCCCATCCCCGCCGAGACCAGCGAGACGGCCAGGCTGCGGTGGGTGTCGAACCAGCCGGTCACGCAGGCCATCATCGGCGCGAAGATCGCCGCGGAAGAGCCGCCGACGCCGAGCCCGAACACCAGGCCGAACACCACTAGCGAGGTCGCCCGGCTGGCCAGCAGCAGGCTTGCCACCAGCACCGCGGTCCCGATCAGCACCACCGCCCGCGGCCCGATGCGGTCCGACAGGCTGCCCCAGGCCACGCTGCCGAACGCCATGGCCAGGAAGCCCACGGTCATGGCGCTGGAGACCCCGGTCATCGACCACCCCGTGCTGCGCGAGATCGGCAGCAACAGGACCGGCAGGGAGAACATGCAGCCCATGGCCACGCAGCCGAGCAAGCCCCCGGCCGCGACGATGATCCAGCGATAGTGAGCGGTCTTCACAGGGCCCCCCTCCGAGCGCGACCTTCCAAGGACGATCGAAGCCCGCCCAGTCCGACACGGCAAGGCCTTGTGGGTTTCCGGGCGCTTCAACACAGTGGGCGGAGATTCTCTTCGGGCTGAACATCCTCATGACCCAACCGTCATCGCGCCTGCGGTCCCGCTGGATCCGCGCGCTCGCCGCCCTGACCAGCTGCGCCCTGCTCTCCGCCTGCGGTCCGATCGGCGGCCTCGTCGAGGGCTTCCGCCATCCGGCCAAGCCGTTCGCCGCCACCCCCGCTCCGCCGGCCCCGGACTACGCCCAGGCCCGCGCCTGGATGGCCCTGCCCGGCCGCGACGGGCCGGAGCGCTCGACCCCGTCCGGCTTCAAGCCGGTGGACGAGGCCCAGGCGCCGGCCGACCTCTTCTTCATCCACCCCACCACCTATCTGAAGAACGACGTCTGGAACGCCCCCTATGACGTAGATGCGCCCTACAACGCCCCGGTGATCCTGGGCCAGGTCAGCGTCTTCAACGGCTGCTGCCGGCTCTATGCCCCGCACTACCGCCAGGCCTCGCTGCACGGGCTGAAGACTTCGCCGCCCGCCGTCCAGCTGGCCTACGCCGACGTGGCGCGCGCCTTCCGCTACTACGTCCAGCGCGAGAACCACGGCCGGCCGTTCATCATCGCCGCCCACAGCCAAGGGGCCTACCTGGCGGTCAGGCTGCTGCAGGAGGAGGTCCTGGCGACGCCGCTGCGCAATCAGCTGGTGGCCGCCTATGTGCTCGGGACCTACGTGCCCTCCAACTTCGCCGCCCAGGGCCTACCCACCTGCACAAACGCGCGGCAGACCGGCTGCATCATCGGCTGGAACACCAGCCAGGCCGGCCGCACCGGCGCCCTGATGCAGGTGAACAACGCCGGCTACTGGTGGATGGGCGCCGAGCGCAAGAGCGGCGCCCTGCCCGCGGTCTGCATCAACCCGCTGACCTGGACCGAGACCGGCGCGGCGCCGGCGTCCGCCAACCCCGGCAGCCTGGGCTTCCCCGAAGCGCCCTATCCCCAACACGCCGGCCGGCTCGAACCCCTCTGGCCGCACCTGACCGGCGCGGTCTGCAAGGCCAAGCTCTTGGACGTCGACGTGCCCGGCAAGGCGCCCAAGGGCTACCACGACAGCCTGGCCCTGCTGTTCGGCAGCTACCACCGCAACGACTTCGGCCTGTTCTACGCCGCCATCCGCCAGAACGCCGTGGACCGGGTCGCCGCCTTCACCCAGGCGCCCCGCGAGATCCCGCCGCGCTAACCGGCCCGCGAAATTAACCCATGTGAAAGATTGGGGCGGCGCGGTCGCCGATGATGGGTCGGCCGTAGGGTCTTTGGCCTGTTCGTCCAATGGTCTCGGTCAGGCTGTGATATAATGACCGTTGAGACCTCGGCAGACATGCCCGTGAACCCGCTGATACTTAAGCTGGAGGCGTTCCACGCCCTATCGGAGGCGGACAAGGAACTGCTGACCCGCCTCTCCACCACCAGCCGGACGGTCGGTCCGCGCGAGGACCTGATCCGGGAAGGCGATCCGCCGGAGCGGGTGTACCTGATCCTCGAAGGCTTCGCCTGCCGCTACAAGATCCTGCCGGACGGCTCGCGGCACATCATGGCCTACATGGTGCCGGGCGACCTCTGCGACCTGCACGTGTTCATCCTCAAGACCATGGACCACAGCATCGGGACGCTTTCGGCGTGCGAGGTCGTCGACCTCCCGCGCGCCCAGGTCATGGAGATGATCGAACGCCCGGCGATCGCCCGGGCGCTCTGGTGGAGCGGACTGGTGGACGGCGCCACGCTGCGCGAGTGGCTGGTCAACATCGGGGCCCGGTCGGCCGAGGAGCGCGTGGCCCACCTGCTGTGCGAACTGCTCGTGCGGCTGAGGCTCGTGGGCCTGGCGACCGAAGATCGCTACGAGCTGCCGATCACCCAGAACGAGCTCGGCGACACCATGGGCCTGTCCACCGTCCATGTGAATCGCGTCCTCCAGCGGCTGCGCGCCGAGGGCCTGATCATCTTCAAGAGCCAGAAGCTGGTGATCCTGAAGGTGGCGGAGCTGATGGCCTTCAGCGGCTTCAATCCCAACTACCTTCACCTGGAGTCGCGGCGGACGCTGTACGCCGCGCGCGGCTGACCCGCGGGTCGTCTCAGGGGTCGTTGCGGGGCAGCAGACTACCCGAGAAGCGGAGGACGAAGAGGACTTCGCCGTCTTCGTTGCAGACCTCCAGGAGCCATTGCGTGTGAGTCCAGAACTTGTCGCCCAGCGACTTTAGGATCTCGCCGGTCATGGTGACCGCCTCGCGCTGTGCGGTCTGCAGGTCGGCGAGCTCGGTGCCCTCCCGATCCTCGATGGAAACGCCGTCACGTACATGGAAGAAATAGCGGGGCACGACTAGGCTCCTGCATCAGGCGGGAGCATGTCGCGTCTCTCAGCCGGCGACGCCCATACGCGCGGTCACCGATAGCGCAAGCATAGGCTCGAAACGCGGCTATTGCGAGGCGTATGATCTCGGCCTGTGAATAAGCCAAACCATTGGTTCAGCAAAGTTATTTCCCCGAACTTAACCCAGTTGATTGCCGGTCCCGAAGCGCAGGACCAGTGTTCCGGTGGGACGGGAGCACATGCGTACCTTCACCTGCGTGACCATCGATAAACGTTACACCGTACCTACCCTGTCCTTCGTGCAGGCGGATGATGAGGACGCCGCGCGCCTGATCGTTCTGCGAGACCTGGCCGACAACCCGGATCATCAGACCGTCGAGGCGCGGATCGGTGATGACGTGCTGTTCGTGGAGGTCAGGCCCCGCCCCGAGACCAAGCTGAAAGGACGCAAGTGATGATCCCGGATCGGTTGATCGTGGTCGGCCCTGTGCCGGGCGGCTGGTGCGTCCAGACCGACCGGATGGGGGATCTGATGTTCCTGTCCGGCGCCCTGGCCGAGGAAAAGGCCGGGCGCCTCGCCATGGGAATCGCCGCCGCGGGCCTCGACGTCCGCGTCGACATCCACGACCGGCATGACCTCCTGGTCACCACCCGTTGCTACTTCGCCCAGCAGCCGTCCCTCGCCAAGGGCGCAACGCGAGCCCACGCCTGACCCCTCGGGTGATTCCGCCTCTGCCGCCTTGTCGCTACACTCGGCGAATCTCGGCGCGCCCGGAGGCAGGTCACGGATGGCGAAGGATGAGCGGACCCGGATAGTTCCCAGGCGGACGCCGGAATCCGCGGCCATGACGGCCGACCTCAAACGGGCCGCGGCGATCACCGCCACGCTCAACCGCCTGACCTTCAACGATGCGGCTGAAGTCCGCGCCTTGTTCAGCGAGCTGATCGGCCGGCCGGTCGATGACAGCTTCCTGCTGATCCCGCCGTTCCACACCACCGGCGGCCGCGACATCCGCGTCGGGCGCAACGTCTTCGTGAATCAGAACTGCACCTTCTACGACCTCGGCGGGATCGACATCGCCGACGATGTGCTGATCGGGCCGAACGTCAGCCTGATCACCTCCGGCCATCCCCTCGAACCGTCCCAGCGCCGCGCCTTCGTCACAGCCAGGCCCATCGTCATCGAGCGGAACGTCTGGATCGCCGCCGGCGTGACCATCATCGGCGGCGTGACGGTGGGCGAGAACTCGGTCGTCGCGGCGGGCTCGGTGGTCACCCAGGACGTGCCCCGCAACACCCTGGTCGGCGGAAACCCGGCGCGGGTCATCCGCTCGATCGCCGAGTGAGGCCAAGTCGGAGGGGACAAGGCTTTAGACCCCCCTCTCCCAGGCCTGGCTTTACCGGTGACGGGTCTTGATGGACTGATGTCCCGACCCACAACACCCCTGGGGCCATCGAGAGACCAAGCCATGCGCGTACACGGGTTCAGCGGCTTCGGCGCCCTCGTCCTGAGCCTGTTCCTGGTCGGCCACGCCCGCAGCCAGGCCGTCCCCGCCCCGGTCATCGCCGCGATCGGCGCCGATCCGGCGGCCGACGCGCAGCATCCGGCCGGCTCGGCGGCCCTGCTCATCCCGAGCCACGGCGTAACCCTCGATGCGCGACTCTACCGGGCTTCGGGCGCCGGTCCGCATCCCACCCTGGTCATGCTCGATGGCCTGCCGGGCTGGCACAATCTCGCCGACGTCGACATGGCCGTGCGCCGGGCCGGCTGGAACGTGCTGGTGTTCCACTACCGGGGGATTTGGGGCGCGCCGGGCAAGTTTTCCATCCACCACTCGGTGCAGGATGCGGCCGCGGCCCTGGCCTACATCCGCCGTCCGGAGATCGCCGACAAGTACGGCGTCGACACCCGGCGGCTGGTGGTCACCGGGCACAGCATGGGGGGGTTCTGCGCCGCCGCCCTGGCGCGAACCGATTCCGGCCTGGCCGGCGCCATCCTCATCGATCCCTGGGACGTCGGCGAGGACGCCGAGACGTTGCGCCGCAGTCCAAAGACGCTGGGCCCCTACGCCAGGGAGAACTTCTACGACATGGGCCATGCGGTGCGCGGCGCGAACCCCCTGGCCATCGCGCGGGAGATCCAGGCCGCCCGGGGCTGGGACTACGTCGACTGGGCGCGGGACCTGGCCCGCCGTCCCCTGCTGGTCATCGGCGCCAGCGCCAAGGAAGGCAACGGCAAGGAGAGCCAGGCTCTGGCGGACGCCATTCGCCGGTCGGACGCCAGCCGGCTGGAGGCGGTCATGATGCCCACCGACCATGGCTTCTCCGACCACCGCATCGCCCTGACGCAGACCATCCTCGCCTGGCTGGACAAGGTCCAGCCGGTTCCCTGAGAGGGGCAGGCCCTCAGGTTTCGCGCTCGGCTTCGCGGTCCGGCATCAGGCGCGAAGGCCAGCCGATGCGCACCAGCAGGCCGTCCGGCCCGCACACGCCCACCTCGTAGAGGCCCCACTCGCGGTGCCGCAGCACGCCGCCGGGGCGGATGATCAGGTCGTCCACGCGCGCGGCGATGGCGTCGACGTCGGGCGTGCGGATGAACACCCCGAAGGGGTTGTGCGCCTCCGGGACCGCCCATGGCCCTTCCCCGGCCTGGCTCAGGTGCACCTCGCAGCCCCACCCGGTCATGATGACGTAGGTCGCCTCGCCGCCGGTGCGGACAAAGCCCAGGCGTTCCCAGAATGGAATCGCCGCCGGCAGGTCGTTGCTCGGCACGATGGCGAAGGCGCCTGTGGTGGCGGGGATCGGCATGCGCCTGATCCTATCAACGCCCGCCGACCTGGCAAATGCGAGGTCCGCTCCGGCCGCAAACCCGCGTTAGCGGCGACTAAAACATTTCGCCCTATCTTGCGGGCCAACAACGAACCGGGAGGTCGCGATGCGCGTGCTGTATGTCGACGACGAAGAACCGAACCGTCGGGTGATGGCGTCGATGCTCAAGAAGGCCGGCATCGAGATGGCCCAGGCCGCTGACGCCGATACCGGCCTGTGGATGGTCGCCGATCAGCATTTCGACCTGGTCCTGATGGACATCCGGATGCCGGGCAAGGACGGCTTTTCGGCGATCGGCGAGATCCGCGCGCACCGCGACGCCAAGAAGGACGTGCCGATCATCGTGGTCACGGCGGACGACGCCTATGACATCCGCCTGCGCGCCCGCGCCGTGGGGGCCAACGACATCCTGATCAAGCCGGTGAGCAAGGAGCAGTTGCTCCAGGCGATCGGGCGGCTGATCCCCAACTGGGGCGGCCCCAAAGCCGCCTAGCTCGGGCGCGGCCACGCTTGTTCCCTCCGTCAGCTGGCGTAAAGGCTTCTCAGCTGACGTAAGCCCAGCCTCGTCCGGGCCTTAGCCTCTGGACCTGGGCCTCGCGTAACGCGCGGAGAGCACAATCCTATGTCTGCGCAAGAGTCGGGCTCGCACACCTGGCGGCCGGAGCATCTCAGGCTCGCTGTCGATGCGGCGCGCGTCGCCCTGTGGTCGTGGCAGGTCGACAGCAACCGCTTCACCATGGACAAGCGGGCCTTCGACCTGTGGGGGCTTCCCTGGGCTGACGAAGTCTCCTTCGAGGAGCTTTCAGCTCACATCCACCCGGCCGACCGCGACCGGGTCCGCGCCGGGTTCCTGGCGACGCGTTCGGTCGCCGGCGACTACGAGCTAGATTTCCGCATCCTGATCGGGGAGGAGGTCCGCTGGGTCTCGGCTCGGGGTCAGGGCGCGGATGCGGGCATCGTGGAGC
The DNA here is from genome assembly GCA_004799545.1 of Phenylobacterium sp. Taxonomy (GTDB): domain Bacteria; phylum Pseudomonadota; class Alphaproteobacteria; order Caulobacterales; family Caulobacteraceae; genus Phenylobacterium. The sequence continues at coordinate 311,715 of SSMU01000014.1, read as the reverse complement.
GGGTGATGTTCGGCATCTTCCTCGACGTGACAGGCCGCAAGCAGGCTGAGGAGGGGCACGAACTTCTCGCCGGCGAGATGAGCCACCGGGTCAAGAACCTCCTTGTGATCGCCACCGGCCTCACCCGCATGACGTCGCGCTCGGCCAGCACGATCGAGGAGATGACCGGCATGCTGACCGAGCGGCTGATGTCCCTCGGCCGCGCCCATGACCTGGTGCGTCCGCTTCCCGGCGCAGAGGGAAAAGCGGCCCTCCTGGGCGACCTGCTGTCCGTCTTGCTCGCGCCCTACGACGATCAGGGCGCCTTCGCAGGTCGGATTCGCGTGGCGGTGCCCAGGATGGGGGTGGGCCAGGGAACCGCAACCGCCCTCGCCATGGTCGTCCACGAACTGGCGACCAATTCCGTCAAGCACGGCGCCCTGTCGGTCGATGCCGGCACGCTGGATATTTCCAGCACGACCGACGACGCGGATCTGTATCTCACCTGGGCGGAAACCGGCGGCCCCCCTGTCCGGGAGGCGCCCCAAATGGATGGGTTTGGCAGCCGGATGATCTCCCGCAGCATCTCCCAGCAGTTTGCCGGGGCTCTTTCCTACGACTGGCAGCCGACAGGCGTCGTGGTCACCCTGCGACTGCGTAAGGATCGCCTCGCTCAGTGATCAAGGCGGCCTGACCGGAGAGGGCGCGCGCGGCGGCCGCGCCAGCGAAGCGCGGCGGTAGGAACAGGCGAAGACCGGGCGGGTTGCACGCACAGCAACCCGGAGATCGCCATGTCGTCGCCCGCCGAACTCAAAGATAAGCTCCTCAAGGCCCTGAAGTCCGACCGCACCGTCATGCTCCGCCTGAGCGGTGACGACGGCGGCGCCGCCCAGCCGATGACCGTGCAGCTCGACAAGGACACGGGCGACCACCAGCTCTACATCTTCACCGCGAAGGACAGCGATCTCGTCGAGAGCCTCGGCCAGCGTCAGGCCGCCCAGGTGGTGTTCGCAAGCAAGGGCCACGACCTCTTCGCGACCATCGACGGCGAGCTCGTCGCCGTAGGCGATCCGGCGCTGATCGACCGCTTCTGGAATCCCTTCGTCGCCGCCTGGTTCGAAGGCGGCCAGACCGACCCCAAGCTGCAGCTCCTGCGCTTCGAGCCCGGCGAGGCCCACATCTGGGAGAACGACAACAGCGTCTTCGCGGGCGTGCGCCTGCTCATGGGGCGCGACCCGAAGGCGGACTACAAGGACAAGACGGCGCACCTTCCCCTCTCCTGATCCCGTTGCGGGACCAAGCGCGCACACGAAGACTTAAGAACCACGGACCCACACGGACCCACACGGACGGCTCGGCCGCGTGTCCGTGCTCGTCCGTGTGGGTCCGTGTTCAATAGAACCGCGCAACGCGCGGACACCCAGACCAATGATTACACGCGACCGCGCCGCCGAGATCCGTGGAATCCGTGCAATCCGTGGTTCAAAGTCCGGCCCTAAGCCGCCTTCAGCCCATCCCCGAACACCGCCGCCTCTTCCGGCGCCAGCGCCGTGCGGCCACGGATCATGTCCGACGCCTTCTCGGCGATCATGATGGTGGGCGCGTTGGTGTTGCCCCCCACCAGGTTCGGCATCACCGAGGCGTCGACGACCCTCAGGCCCGCCAGCCCCTGGACCTTCAGCTCGGCGTCGACCACCGCCATGGGGTCGCCGCACGCGCCCATCCGGCAGGTGCCCACCGGGTGGTAGATGGTCTCGGCCGTGCGCCGGATCCAGGCGTCGATCTCGGCGTCGGTCTTCACCTCCGCCCCCGGCGCGAACTCCGCCCCGCGGTAGGGATCGAGCGCGGCTTGTGACGCCACCTCGCGCATCATCTTGACGCCCTCGCGGATCGCCCGGCGGTCCTCCTCGGCGGAGAGGTAGTTGGCGAAGATCGCCGGATCGGCCAGCGGGTCGGCGGACTTCAGCCCCACCTTGCCGCGGCTCTCGGGCCGAAGCTGGCAGACATGGAAGGTGAAGCCGTCCTTGTTCACCTGCACCTTGCCGTGGTCCTGCATGATCGCCAGCACGGTGTGGATCTGCAGGTCCGGCCGGTCGAGGTCGGGCCGCGAGCGCAGGAAGGCCCCGGATTCCAGGAAGTTCTGCCGCCCGATCCCCTTGCCGAACAGGGCGTAGTTCAGCCCGACGCCGAGGGTTTTGATCAGCCCCTTGCGCATCGAATAGATGGTGATCGGCTGCGGGCACTCCCACGACAGCGTCACGTCCAGGTGGTCCTGCAGGTTGGCGCCCACGCCCTTCAGCGCATGCACCGGCGCGATGCCGTGCTGCGAAAGCTCGTCCGGATCGCCGATCCCCGACAGCTGCAGGATGTGCGGCGACTGCACCGCGCCGGCGCAAAGCAGCACCTCGGCGTCGGCGTAGACCTTCCGGGCTTCCTTGGCCTTGGCCTCGAGGATCTCGACGCCCACCGCCCGGCCGCCCTCCACCAGGATGCGGGTGGTCCGGGCGCCGGTCAGGCAGGTCAGGTTCGGCCGCGCCAGCACCGGGTGCAGGTAGGCGCGCGCCGCGCTCCACCGCTGGCCGTCGCGGATGGTCAGCTGGTAGGGGCCGAAGCCCTCCTGCTGGAAGCCGTTGAAGTCGGCCGTCAGCGGATAGCCCGCTTCGCGCCCCGCCGCGATGGACGCCGAATAGATCGGGTTCGGCGAGGCGGCCTTGGAGACGTGCAGCGGCCCCTCGCCGCCATGCCAGGCGTCGGCCCCACCCTCGAAGCTCTCCGAGCGCTTGAAGTAGGGCAGCACGTCGGCATAGGCCCAGCCGGCCAGGCCCATCTGCCGCCACTGGTCGTAGTCGCGGGCGTGGCCGCGGATGTAGATCATGCCGTTGATCGAGGAGGAGCCGCCCCAGCCCTTGCCGCGCGGCCACCACAGCCGGCGGTCGTCGAGGTTCGGCTCCGGCTCGGTCCAGAAGCCCCAGTTGTGCGGCCCCTTGGCGCCGATCAGCCCGCCGACCCCGGCCGGCATCTTGATCATCATCGAGCTATCCTTGCCGCCGGCCTCCAGCAGCAGGACCTTGCAGGCCGGATCCTCGCTCAGCCGGTTGGCCAGCACGCAGCCCGCCGAGCCCGCGCCGATGATGATGTAGTCGTAGCGATCCCCTGGGCGGTCCACGGCGGCGTTCCCTTAACAGCGTTCAGGTACCCAAACCTGACGCGGGAGTCACCTTCTGGCAAGCGGTCAGGCGAAGACTTCGCCGCCTGGACGGAGTGGATCGTCACCGAACCGGTTGGCGCCGCGCGTACCGCGGAGGAAACCAAGCTCGACCTGACCCCAGACGACGAGCACAAGCGAGGCCACGTTCAAAGCCGACGCGAGAACGCCCCTCGCCACTGAGGTGGTATCCAGTGACCCCTTGGTGAGTTCTCGCAGGACGATGGGAGCCACCCAGAACACGACGATCCACGCGCCGCTCTTGTCGCGGTCGTGAAGTCGCCGAACGACCTTGGCGGCAAAAAAGACCAAGAGGATGAGAGCCACAATCGCCGAGCTGATCATGGCTCCCTCGGTGAGCCCGAGCACGACGATTGCGACCTCAAGCCCAAGCAGCGCGCCGCCGCCGAAGACTGCGATCAGGACAGCGCTCCAATAGGTGTTCCTGGTCGCTCGTCCCCTGAAGGTGAACTCGAGTTTGATCCCCTCCATCTACCGCCCCTTCCACTGCGGCGGCCGCTTCTCCGAAAACGCCTTCGGGCCCTCGACGAAATCCTCCGAGCCATAGAGCGCCTGCACCGCCGGATACTTGTTCTGGCCCTTGATCGCCGCCTCCAGGCTGGGCTCGGCCAGGCCCTGGTAGACCGCCTGCTTGGACGCCCGGATCGACATCGGCCCGAGTTCGCAAATCGCCTGCGCCCAGCGCCGCGCCGCCGCCATCAGCTCGCCCGCCGGGACCACCTCGTTGACGAAGCCCAGCTCCTTGCCCTCCGCCGCGCTGACCCGGCGCGCCGTCAGGATCATGCCCAGCGCCCGCTTGGTCCCGATCTCGCGCGGCAGCCGGTGCAGGCCGCCGGCCAGGGCCGCCAGCCCGACCCGCGGCTCCGGCAGGGCGAAGACCGCGGTCTCCGCCGCCACGATGATGTCGCAGGCCAGGGCGATCTCGAACCCGCCGCCCATGGCCACCCCGTTGACCGCGGCGATCAGCGGCTTGGTCAGGTCGAAGCGGCTGGTCAGGCCGGCGAACCCCGAGGGCGGGCTGCCCATCTTGCCGCCGCTCGCCTGGTGCTTCAGGTCGTTGCCGGCCGAGAAGGCCCGCTCGCCGGCCCCGGTGACGATCGCCACCCACTGCTCCGGATCAGCGGCGAAGGCGTCGAACGCCTCGGCCAGCTCGAAGTGGGCCGGCGAATGCAGGGCGTTCATCACCTCCGGCCGGTTCAGGATCACCGTGGTGACCGGCCCCTCGCGCTCCACCCGGATGAACTCGTAAGCCATGACAGTCTCCCCCTCTTCCTTTTCCCTCCCCTCCTGGGGAGGGCGACTCGCGGCACGCGAGGGGGGCGGGACAAGCCGGTCTCCCCACCCGTCCCGAGCCCTGCTCGGGCCACCCTCCCCATAAAGGGGAGGGAAATCAAATCCCGCTGAGCTCCCGCCGATAGCGCTTCCAGTTCTCCACATAGTGCATCGCCCCGCTGGCCAGCATCGCCGCCTGCTCGGGGGAGATCTCGCGGACCACCTTGCCGGGCGCGCCCATGACCAGCGAATTGTCCGGGATCTCCTTACCCTCGGTGATCAGGCAGTTGGCGCCGATCAGGCAGTTCTTCCCGATCCGCGCCCCGTTCAGGACGATGGAGCCGATGCCCACCAGGGTGTTGTCGCCGATCGTGCAGCCGTGCAGCATCACCATGTGGCCGACCGTCACATTGGCCCCGATGGTCAGCGGCGAGCCGCTGTCGGTGTGAAGCACAGACCCGTCCTGCACGTTGGAGTTCTCGCCAACCACGATCGGATCATTGTCGCCGCGCAAGGTTGCGCCAAACCAGATCGAAGCGTTCTTCTTGAGCACGACTCGGCCGATCACCGCAGCGCTGGGCGCAATCCAGTATTCGTCATCATTTGGTAATTCAGGTGTCACATTGCCTAGATTGTACACACCCATCGACCGACCCTTCTTCTTGCGGCAATCGGTCCGTTTAACGGTTCCGAAAGGACGTTAAGCTCATTCTAGTCAAGCGATTCGAGGCGGCGCCAGCCTTCTCGGACCGCCGCGGGGCCGCAAGGCCCCACGCCTCGCGCTGGACGGAGTTTAATGGCGCCGCGTCTGTTGTCCTCACGGGCCTCGCCCGGACCAGAACGGGAAACCGAGCCGCCGGGCCGGCAATGCCGCCGCTCTTCCACATCACTGAACACCACCCGGGGCGGTCCACTGCGGACTCGCCCCTTTTTCTTGCCCCTTGGGAGGCCTTGATGACCAAACGAGCCATGAAGCGACAGCTGCGCGAAGGCGCTTTCGACGCTGGCCAGTTCCAGGGGGATGACAAGATCCGCCGGCTGCCGCTCGATCGCAACGGCTGGTCGCCCCTGGCCCACAACGAGGACCGCGAGCAGGGCTATGTGAAGACCATCAAGGCCAAGTCGCCGGGCCAGGAAATCCTGATGAAGGCCATCGACGACAAGAACCTGGTGGTGGCCCTGGGTCCGGCCGGCACCGGCAAGACCTACCTGGCCATCGCCAAGGCCGTCGAGTCGCTGGAGGCCGGCCGCGTCGGCCGCATCGTCCTCTCCCGGCCCGCGGTCGAGGCCGGCGAATCGATCGGCTTCCTGCCGGGCGACGCCGAAGACAAGCTCGCCCCCTACCTGCGTCCGCTCTACGACGCGCTCTCCGACCGGCTCTCCATGAAGCGGGTCCGGGCGCTGATGGCCGAGGGCGCCATCGAGATCGCCCCGGTCGGCTTCATGCGCGGCCGCACCCTGAACAACGCCTTCGTGGTCATCGACGAGGCGCAGAACTGCACCTACGTGCAGCTCAAGATGCTGCTGACCCGCCTGGGCTGGCACTCGACCATGGTGGTCACCGGCGACCCCAACCAGTCCGACCTGCTGCCGGAGCTCTCGGGCCTAGGCCCGGTGGCCGACAAGCTCGAGGCGCTCTCCAACATCTCCGTGGTCCGCCTCGCCGACCGCGACATCGTCCGCCACCCGCTGGTGGCCGACATGCTGAGCGTGCTCTAGCCCCGAGCGTCCTGGAATCTGCCTCCGCCCCGGTGCGCTAAACCGGGGTGGAGGCGCCGGCTTCCGTTGATCCGCGGCCGCGATGCGGCTATAGATAGTTCGACGACCTAACTATCTAGCAGAGCCGATGTCCGCCCTCGCCGAACCCCTCGATGTGATGACCCTGGCCGAGGCGCTGCGCCCGGCTCTGCTGAAGGTCTCCCGCCGCCTGCGGCAGGAGTCCGCGAAGGCTGGCGTCTCGGCCCAGGACGCCCTGTTGATCGGCCACATCCTGCGGCACCCCGGCATCGGAGTGAGCGGCCTGGCCGAGGCCGAGCAGACCTCGAAGCCCACCATGTCGAGTCATGTGAAGCGGCTGGAGGCGGCCGGCTGGATCAGCCGCCGCGGCGACGCAGCCGACGGCCGCCGCTCGGGCCTCGAGGTGACGCCCGCGGGCCTGCGGCAGGTGGAGGCCGTCCGCCGGCGCCGCAACGACTGGCTGGCCGCGCGCCTGAAGAAGCTCAGCCCGGCCGAGCGCGAGCGCCTGGCCGCCGCCGCCGAGCCCCTGCTGCGGCTGATGAGCCTCGAGCCGTGAGCCCCGCCGACCGCATCCTGGAAAGCCCGGCGCCCGAAGGCCTGACGATCGAGGACGACGCCCTGCAGTCCGCCAGCGAGCGCGACGCCCTGCGCCGCGGCTGGATCATCCCGGCGATCATCGGCTCGGCCCTCCTGATGCAGGGCCTCGAAGCCACGGTGATGTCCAACGCCCTGCCGACCATCGCGCGCGCCCTGCGCGTCGACCCGCTGCGGCTGAACATGACCATGACCATGTTCCTGCTGGCCTCGGCGGTCTGCCTGCCGGTCTCCGGCTGGATGGCCGACAAGCTGGGCGCGAAGAAGGTCTTCATGACCTCCATGGTGCTGTTCGCCGTCTCCTCGGCCGGCTGCGCCTTCGCCCAGACCTTGTCGGAGCTGATCGTCGGGCGGATCTTCCAGGGCGTCGCCGCCTCGATGATGGTCCCCGTCGGCCGGCTGGTCCTGTTGCGCACCACGCCCAAGAGCGAACTGGTGGGCGCCATGTCGGTCCTGACCATGCCGGCGCTGATCGGCCCGGTGATCGGCCCGATCCTCGGCGGGACCATCGTCACCTTCTTCAACTGGCGCTGGATCTTCTACATCAACCTGCCTGTGGCGATCATCGGCGTCGCCCTGGTGCGGGCCTTCGTGCCCAACGTGAAGGAACAGGCGGTCTCGCCGCTCGACTGGATCGGCATCGCGCTCACCGGCGTCGGCCTGGCCGGCCTGATCTTCGGCTTCGAGAACCTGGGCCGGGACATCCTGCCGCCCGTCGAGATCGCCGGCCTGTTCGCCCTCGCCGCCCTCTGCTTCGGCCTCTACTGGCGCCACGCCCGCAACAACCCGCACGCCATCATCGACCTCTCGATCTTCCGCCTGCAGACCTTCCAGACCGGCGTGGTCGGCGGCGGCTTCTTCCGCGTCGCCATGGGCGCGACGCCCTTCCTGCTGGCCATGCTGCTGCAGATCGGCTTCGGCATGTCGGCGCTGAGGGCCGGACTGATGACCTTCATCTCGGCGGCCGGCGCCCTGGTGATGAAGACCACGGCGCCGCCGATCCTGCGCCGCTTCGGCTTCAAGCAGGTGCTGGTGGTCAACGGCTTCATCTGCTCGTCGACCTTCGTCCTCTACGCCTTCTTCCAGCCCTCCACCCCGCACTGGCTGATCATGACGGTGCTGGCGGTCGGCGGCTTCTTCCGCTCCCTGCAGTTCACCAGCCTGAATGGCCTGGCCTACGCCGAGGTCGATCAGGACCGGATGAGCCGCGCCTCCACCACCTCGTCCATGGCCCAGCAGCTCGTGCAGTCGGTGGGCATCGGCGTGGCCGCCACGCTGCTGCACTTCATCACCCTGTGGAAAGGCGAGACCCGGCTGACCTGGGACGCCGTCACCCCGGCCTTCGCGATCATCGGCGCGGTGACCTTCATCTCGCTGGCCTGGTACGTGCGCCTGCCCAAGGATGCCGGCGCCGAGCTGCACGGACGGCCCGGTCGCGGGGGCCGAGGCTAGCCTCCTAGGCCTGGTCGCAAGGCGCGGCGTCGCCGGTGGCCACGTCGATCCGGAAGCACTGCCGCTCGCCCGTCTCGCAGTCCTCGATCATCAGCGAAAGTTCCTCTCCCTCGGCCTCCGGCTCGGCGTGATAGGCGTCGAGGAAGGCCAGCGCCGCGTCCTGGAAGTTGATCGCCTCCACGCGGCGGCTGCGGGACGGCGCCTCTTCGACGCCGTGCACCGAGAAGCTTCGTTCCAGTTGGCTCAGGGTCGCCCGGGACATGTCTGCGCCTCCATCTTCCCCAAAACGCGTAGCACCCGCGAAGGATTCGGGAACCCGGAGCGCTTTTGGCGATTTTCTGCTGTGAAGTTGAGGAGGGGAACCTGGAAGGCAATTCCCAGGTGCCAGTTTTATGGACGGATCTGAACCAGAACGGGCCCAAGAGGCCTCACACGACTACGACCAAGCCCGCGCGGGCGATGACGCGCAGGCGCAGGCCGATCGCGCCTCGAACGGGCTGAGGGGTCAGATCGCGGCGCTTCGCCGGCAGGTTCGCGAGGCCCAGGACGCCCTGCGCGGCCATGAGCCCCGCAAGGACGAGATCCGCACCTTCAAGCGTTGAAATCTGCGCCGTCGGCGGTGTCGATCGCAGCCTGATCGCGGGGCCGGCCTGCGTCGCGCGCCTGATGCTCGGCTTGGGAGGCCAGCCGCGTCCACAGCGCCGCCAGCTCCAGGTGGGCCGCCCGCGCCTCTCCGCCCGGCGCCTCTCCAGCCAGCAGCCGGTGCATGTCGGAAAGCTCGCGGTAGTGCTTCGCGCGCTCGCCCGGGGGCAGGCCGCTGAGGTCGGCCATGGCGGTGTGTGACGTATCCGACATTGCGCCCGCGGAACGCGCACGCGGAGAATCGGTTGCAACCCTCGCGCGCGATCTCGGCGATCCCCTCAGTGGAACATCCAGTCCGACGCTGACAGCGCCCAGGGCGGCACACCGTCGATGTTGGCGATGTGATCCGGCCACTGGTCGGCAGGCAGGGGCAAAATTCGCCCCCTCTCCTCAAGCTTTAGCTGGCATAGACCCGCGGCCGAAGCGGCCGGATCCGCAGCGCCAGACCCGGCGCCACCCCAGGCGGCAGGGCCGGGCCATGGGCCTCCAGCTCCACCGTCTGCCCGTCGATGACGCACTCGATCCGCACGTCCGGCCCGCGCTGGGCGATCGCCCGCACCACGGCCCCGAGACCTGCGCCATCCGGTGGCGCGAAGGCCACCTCGTCGGGGCGGAAGAACACCTCCACCGATCCCTCCGGCGCCCCCTTTGGCGCGGCGCTCTCCCAGTCGGCGACGGTCAGCCGGCCGCCCTCGACCCGCCCGGGCATGCGGCAGGCCGCGCCCAGGAAGTCGTAGACGAAGGGATCGGCCGGCGCCTCGTAGACGTCTTTGGGCTTGCCAAGCTGGATCAGCTCGCCGTCCTTGAGGATCGCCACCCGGTCGGCCAGGTCGAGCGCCTCCTCCTGGTCGTGGGTCACGAAGACCGTGGTCACCCCGGCCCGGTCGTGCAGCTCGCGCAGCCAGCGGCGCAGCTCGCGCCGGACCTGGGCGTCCAGCGCCCCGAACGGCTCGTCAAGCAGCAGCATGCGCGGCTCGATGGCCAGCGCCCGGGCCAGCGCCACCCGCTGCCGCTGGCCGCCCGACAGCTGGGCCGGGAACCGCTTCTCCAGCCCCTCCAGCTGGACCAGCGACAACAGCTCCGCCACCCGCGCCTTCACCGCCTCGCGCGCCGGCCGCTCGGCCCGCGGCCGCACGGTCAGGCCAAAGGCGATGTTCTGCGCCACCGTCATGTGCCGGAACAGGGCGTAGTGCTGGAAGACCATGCCGACGCGGCGGCGCCGGACCGGCAGCGACAGGAAGTCCTCGCCCCCGAACCGCACCTCGCCGGCGTCCGGCGTCTCCAGCCCGGCCAGCACCCGCAGCAAGGTGGTCTTGCCCGAACCCGAGGGCCCAAGCAGCGCCAGGAACTCCTTGTCGTGCGCCTGCAGCGAGACGTCCTTCAGCGCCGGGAAGCGGCCGTACGCCTTGGAGACCCCGCGGATGTCGAGCGCCAGCGCCGAGCTCTCAGCGTTTGCGGCCTGCGGAAAGGTCACCGGCATGTCGCCACTCGAGCGCAGTCTTGAGGAGGAGAGTGACGAGCCCGAGCGAAGCCAGGAGAGAGGCTGCGGCGAACGCGCCGACGAAGTCGTAGTCATTGTAGAGCACCTCGACGTGCAGCGGCAAAGTCGTGGTCTGGCCGCGGATGTGTCCGGAGACGACGGAGACGGCGCCGAATTCCCCCATGGCGCGCGCGTTGCAGAGCAGCACGCCGTAGAGCAGCGCCCAGCGGATATTGGGCAGGGTGATCTTCCAGAAGGTGGTGAAGCCCGAGGCGCCCAGGGTGAGCGCCGCGGCCTCCTCGTCGGAGCCCTGCCCCTGCATCAGCGGGATCAGCTCGCGGGCGACGAACGGCAGGGTGACCAGGATGGTGGCCAAGACCAGGCCCGGCAGGGCGAAGATGATCTTGATGTCGTGCTCCACCAGGTAGTCGCCGAACCAGCCCTGCGCCCCGAACAGCAGCACCCAGACCAGGCCCGAGACCACCGGCGAGAAGGAGAACGGCAGGTCGATCAGGGTGATCAGCGCGCTCTTGCCGCGGAACTCGAACTTGGCGACGCACCAGGCCGCGGCGATCCCGAAGGCGGCGTTCAGCGGCACGGCGATCGCCGCCACGATCAGGGTCAGCCGGATGGCGGCCTGGGCGTCGGGGTCCTTCAAGGCGGCGAGATAGGTGCTCAAGCCCTTGGCGAAGGCGGATTGGAAGACGGTGATCAGCGGCAGGATCACCAGGCCGCCCATCACCGCGACCGAGGCCAGCACCAGCAGCGGCGCGATCCCGGGCAGGCGGATGCGCGAGATCGGGGCGGCGGGCGTCACGGCCGTCATGCCCGGCCCCGCTTGGCGAGCCAGGTCTGGGCGGCGTTGATCACCACCAGCACCCCGAACGAGATCGCCACCATGGCCAGGCCGACGGCCGCGGCGCCGGCGTAGTCGTACTGCTCCAGCTTGATGACGATCAGCAGCGGCGCGATCTCGGTCTTCATCGGCAGGTTTCCGGCGATGAACACCACCGAGCCGTACTCGCCGACCGCTCGGGCGAAGGCCAGGCTGACGCCGGAGATCAGCGCCGGCAGCAGCCCCGGCAGGATGACGAACACCGCCCGCTGGATCGCGGTGGCGCCCAGGGTCTGGGCCGCTTCCTCCACCTCGTTGTCGAGGTCCTGCAGCACCGGCTGCAGCGAGCGGACCACGAAGGGCAGGCCGATGAACACCAGGGCGATGAAGATGCCGAGCGGCGAATAGGCGGTCTTGATGCCGAACTTCGCGGCGATTGCGCCGAGCGGCCCATTCGGGGCGTAGATGGCGGTCAGCGCGATGCCGGCCACCGCGGTCGGCAGGGCGAACGGCAGGTCGACCAGGGCGTCGAGGATCCGCCGGCCCGGGAAGGCGTAGCGGGTCAGGGTCCAGGCGATCAGCAGGCCCAGCGGGGCGCTCAGCAGCGCGGCGAGCGCGGAGAGGCCGAAGCTGAGCTTGAGCGCCGCGGCCACCCGCGGGTCGATCAGGGCATGCCAGACGCCGGCCAGCCCCAGCTCCCAAGGCCGGATGGCCAGCGCCGTCAGCGGCAGCACGACGATCACGCCCAGGTAGGCGAGCGTCACCCCCAGGCTCAGCCCGAATCCCGGCAGGATCGAGGGCTCCCTCCACGCGGAAAGGCGCGGCCTCGCGGCCGCGCCCCGTGTCGGGTCCAGGCGGGGAATCGCCTGGTCGGTCACGACGGCTTGTAGATCTGGTCGAAGACCCCGCCGTCGGCGAAGTGCCGCGCCTGGGCCTTGGTCCAGCCGCCGAAGGTGTCGTCGATGGTCACCAGCGGGATCTGCTTGAAGCCGGCGGCGTATTTGGCCGCCGCCTTGGCCTCGCGTGGCCGGAAGTGGTGCTTGCCGATGATGTCCTGCGCCTGCGGGCTGTAGAGGAAGTTCAGGTAGCCCTCGGCAAGCAGGCGGGTGTTGTGCCGATCGACGTTCTTGTCCAGCAGGGCGACCGGAGGCTCCGCCAGGATCGACTGCGACGGATAGACGATGTCGTAGTGCGGCCCGAACTCCTCGATCGTCAGATAGGCCTCGTTCTCCCAGGACAGCAGCACGTCGCCCAGGCCCCGCTGGGCGAAGGCCGTGGTGGCGTCACGCGCCCCGGTCGGCAGCACCGGCGCCTGTTTGTAGAGCTTGGTGATGTAGTCGCGGGCCGCGGCGTCGCCGCCGTGCTTCAGGCCATAGGCATAGGCGGCCAGATAGGCCCAGCGGGCGCCGCCGGAGGTCTTCGGGTTGGGCGAGATGATCTGGATGCCCGGGCGGATCAGGTCGGGCCAGTCGTGGATCTTCCACGGGTTGCCCTTCTTCACCAGGAACACCACCGTCGAGGTGTAGGGGGTGGAGTTGTTGGGCAGCCGGCTCTGCCAGTTGGCGGGCAGCAGCTTCGCCCGCTTGGCGATCTCGTCGATGTCGGCGGCCAGCGCCAGGGTGACCACGTCAGCCTGCAGGCCGTCGATCACCGAGCGGGCCTGCTTGCCGGAGCCGCCGTGGCTCTGGTTGATGGTGATGGTCTTGCCGGTCTTGCCCTTCCAGTAGGCGGCATAGGCGCCGTTGATGTCCTTGTAGAGTTCGCGCGTCGGGTCGTAGCTGACGTTGAGCAGGGTGTCGCCCAGGGCCGGCGCGCCGAACGCCAGGCCCGGCAGGCCGGTGGCGGCCGCGCCGCCCAGGACGGCGCCTGCCCCAACCAGTCCCCGCCGCGTGATCTTGAAGTGGCTCATGCGATGTCCTCGAAAAGGGCTCAGAACGCGAACTGTGTGCGGACCGACCAGACGTTGAAGCTCTGGCCGATCTCGGCGCCGATCGGCGTGAACCAGATCGTGCTGGCCGCCGTGGCGGAACTGGCGGGCGACAGACGCGAAATGCGCACCCGCTGATAATCGAGCATCACGCGGGCCAGGGAATTCCAATACCAGTTGATACCCGCGGTCAGGTTTTTCTCCTCCCCGCCCCGGATCGAGGCGCCGGTCTCCAGCGTGCCGGCGGCGCCGGGCTGGTAGTTCAGGTCGCTGTCGGAATAACGCACGCCCAGCTCCCAGGCGCCCCAGCCGCCGTGGCCGAAGCTGAACGGATGGGTCACCGGCGGCGCGTCGAAGGCCGCCGTCTGGACGTTGTAGGCGCGGGTCTCGCCGGTCAGCAGCCAGGTGCCCTCGACGTAGTAGCCCGAGAAGTGCGGGTCGGCGATCCCGTCGGCGCGCTGCACGCCCAGCCGCTGGTATTCGGCCTGCAGCAGCAGGTTCTCCCGCTGCGCCGCGAACTCGCCGCCCAGCGTCTCGGCGTGGCGGGCGGGGATGTTGCCGGTGTTGATCAGCTTGGTCGCGTCCACCCGGATCTCCGGCGTGTCGCTGAACGACACCGCGCCGCTGGTCACCGGCGTTACGCCATTGGTCCCGGGGCCGGAACCATTGGGCGCCGACTCCACATAGCTGCCGTTGACGCCCAGGTGGACCAGCCAACCGGGGCCGCGGAAGGGGGTGCCAGCGAAGCGGCCGGTGTAGCCCAGCTGGTCGCCGAAGGTCTGCGGGACGGCGGTCGCCGTGCCGGTGTTCAGCACCCCGATCGTCCGCCCGGTCACCGCCGCGGCGGCGAACCAGCGGTCGTCGTAGGCGAACAGCTGGGCTGCGGTGCGCGTGTCGCCGGCGGCCAGGCCGCGGGCCAGGTCGACCGCTGTCGAGCGCTCCAGGAACGGCATGCCGTTGGTCGAGCCCTGGTCCTCCAGCCCCAGCGAGGGGGAGAAGGCGCCGATCCGGATGTGGGCCGGCTTGAAGCCGTTGTACTGCACCCAGGTCTCGTAGAGCTGGCCGGTGTTCTCGACGCCGGCCCCGCCGAAGTCGAACAGGATGCGGTAGTCCCAGTCGCCGAACGCCTTGCCGTCGATGCCGATCCGGGCGCGGCGGAACAGATCGCCGGCCTTCAGGTTGCGGGCGTGCGCCAGGTCGACGTTCGACGCCGAGCCGCCAAGCCCCGGGCCCGAGCGGCGCAGGTCCGCCGTCGTGGGGCCGGGATCGGCCTGGTCATAGCTCGCGGTGTCGAGCTGCATGACCACGTGCGGGGTCAGCGTGAACTTGCCGTCGGCGGTGGCGAACACCGGCCGCGCGCCGTTGAAGGCCACGGTCGGCTGGGCGTGGACCTCCTCGCGGATCGCGCCCTCGCCGGCCGCCACCTGCGCCTTCAGGTCGGAGACCTGGGCCTCCAGCTCGTCGTTGCGCTTCTCCAGCGCGTCCAGCCGGGCGGCGAGGCTCAGCGCCTGCTCCTGGCTGATCCCGCTCGGCTGCGGCGCGGCGGTGGTCACCGCCTGGGCCAGGGCGGCCGGCGCCGCGCTGCACATCAGCGCCGCCAGGGCGGCGGATCGGGCCCATCTTGGAAATGGCGCAGGCGTGGTCATGCAGTCCCCCTCATCAGCTTCGGGGACGTTATCTCTCAAATTCCTATCTGTTCACTAGGTTTAAAATGAAAGCGCCCGCAGAAAATCTGCAGGCTTGGCTGTGGGGGTTTGTTATTCCGCCGCCAGCGCCAGGCGGTGCGCGGTCAGGGCGAACTTGGCCTCGAGCTCGGCCTTGGCGGCGTCGTATTCGGCGGTCAGCCGGGCCACCAGCTCACCGGCGGTGGGGATTTCCTTCACCGCTCCGATCCCCTGGCCGCAACCCCAGATGTCGCGCCAGGCCTTGGCCTTCTGGTTGCCGCCGGAGCCGAAGTTCATCGCCGACGCGTCGGAGACCGGCAGGTCGTCGGGATCCAGCCCGGCCGCCACGATCGAGGGCCGCAGGTAGTTGCCGTGCACCCCGGTGAACAGGTTCGTATAGACGATGTCCTCGCCCGAGGCGTCGACGATCATCTGCTTGTAGGCCGGGTCCGCATTGGCCTCCTGGGTGGCGATGAAGGCCGAGCCCACATAGGCCAGGTCCGCGCCCATCGCCTGGGCGGCGAGCACGGCGTGGCCATTGGCGATCGAGCCGGAAAGTGCGATCGGCCCGTCGAACCACTCGCGCAAGGCGTGGATCAGGGCGAAGGGCGACAGGGTGCCGGCATGGCCGCCCGCGCCCGCCGCCACCGGGATCAGGCCGTCGGCGCCCTTCTCGACCGCCTTGCGGGCGAACTTGTCGTTGATCACGTCGTGCATCACCACGCCGCCGTAGGAATGCACCGCCGCGTTGACGTCCTCGCGCGCCCCCAGCGAGGTGATGACGATCGGCGCCTTCCACTTGGTGGACAGCTCGACGTCGGTCTCCAGCCGGTCATTGGACCTGTGGACGATGTGGTTCACCGCGAAGGGCGCGGCCGGCGTCTCCGGGTGGTCGCGGTCCCAGGCCGCCAGCTCCTCGGTGATCCGCTGCAGCCATTCGTCCAGCAGGCTGATCGGCCGAGCGTTCAGCGCCGGGAAGCTGCCCACGATCCCCGCCTTGCACTGGGCGATCACCAGGTCCGGATTGGAGATGATGAACAGCGGGCTGCCGATCACCGGCAGGCGCAGGCGGTCGCGGAGCACGGGCGGCAGGGCCATGGGGTCGTCCTTCTGGGGTGTTCGGTCTTGGGGATCGTTCTTATTTATTTACGTCGTACGCAACAGGCCGCCGCGCGGCAATCCCAGAAAATATAGACCGGGTTTCAGAGTTTCGGCACCGGTCCGCCGAACCGGTTCCGCGCCCCGCAGCCTGACCCTGCGGGAGCTTGACGCCTCGGCCCCGGGCGGCCCATCTCCCCGCATGGCCGACGCAAGCCTTTCCCCCTTCCCGCCCGCCAGCGACGACGCCTGGCGCGCCCTGGTCGCCAAGACCCTGGGCGAGGCTCCGTTCTCCAGCCTGGAAAAGACCACCGTCGAGGGCCTGCCGGTCGAGCCGCTGTACCGCGGCGCCGAGACCCCCGCCGCCTTCGTCCCTCGCCCCTTCGATGCGGACCGCGCCTGGGACCTGCGGGTGCTCACCGCCCATCCCGACCCCTACGCCGCCAACGCCGAGATCCTGCGCGACCTGGAAGGCGGCGCGGCCTCGGCCATCGTTCGCCTCGATCCGAGCGGCCAAGGCGGCGTGGCGGTTGGCTCCGCCGACGGGCTCGGCCGCGTGCTGCAGGGCGTCGTTCCGGAGTTCGCCACCGTCGCCCTCGACGCCGGCTTCCTGGGCGCCAAGGCCGCCGATTGGCTGAGCACCGTCGCCAAGGCCTCGCCGGGCGCGCGCCTCGGCTTCCACCTCGACCCCTTGAGCGTCTTCGCCGAAGCCGGCGCCAGTCCCGGCCCGATCGAGAGCCACCTGGTCAGCGCCGCCACGGTGGGCGTCCGCCTGGCCGAGACCTATCCACAGGCGCAGCTGTTCCTGGCCTCCGGGCGGGTGGTCCACGAGGCCGGCGGCGGCGAGGCGGGCGAGATCGCCTTCGCCGCGGCCGCGGCGCTCGCCTACGCCAAATCCCTGGTACGGGCCGGCGCGCCGATGGCCGAGGCCTTCGGGCGCATCACCCTGGGCCTCGCCGCCGACGCCGACTACTTCACGACGCTCGCCAAGCTGCGGGCGGCGCGCGCGGTCTGGGCGCGGCTCGCCTCCGCCTGTGGCGCGGATCCCCTGGCGCGCATCGAGGCCCGCACCTCGCGCCGCATGCTGGCCGCCCAGGACGCCTGGACCAACATGATCCGGCTCACCGCCGCCGGCTTCGGCGCGGCGGTCGGCGGCGCGGACGCTGTGGTGCTCGGCCAGTTCACCGACGCCATCGGCCTGCCCACCGCCTTCGCCCGCCGCCAGAGCCGCAACACCCAGCTCGTCCTGATGGAAGAGGCCCACGTCGGCCGCGTCGCCGATCCCGCGGCGGGCTCCGGCTACGTCGAGGCGCTCACCGACGAGATCGCCCGCGCCGCCTGGACGGAATTCCAGGCCATCGAGGCCGCGGGCGGCCTGATCGCGGCCCTGGCCGCCGGCCACATCGCCCGGCAGGTCGAAGCCGCCCTCGCCGCCCGGCCCGAGCCGAAGATCGTCGGCGTCACCGCCTTCCCGCCGGAAAAGCAGACGCCTGTCGAGGTCGAGCGACCGACGCCCGCGCCCGTCGACGCCCCCTCGCCCCGCCTGCCCGGCCCCGACGGCGCCTGCCCGCCTCTCAAGCCCATGCGGCTCGCGGCAGCCTACGAGGCGGCGAAATGAGCGCCTTCCCCGATTTCACCAAGCTGGCCTTCGACGCCGAACTTCCGGCGCCGCAGCCGCCGGCGGGGGACGCCTGGCAGACTCCGGAAGGCATCGCGGTCAAGCCCACCTACGGCCCGGCCGACGCCGAGGGCCTGGCGGCGCTCACCGGCTATCCCGGCCTCGCCCCGTTCGTGCGCGGCCCCTATCCGACCATGTACCTGACCAACCCGTGGACCATCCGCCAGTACGCGGGCTTCTCCACGGCCGAGGACTCCAACGCCTTCTATCGCCGCAACCTGGCGGCCGGGCAGATGGGGCTCTCCATCGCCTTCGACCTCGCCACCCACCGGGGTTATGACAGCGACCATCCCCGGGTCACCGGCGACGTCGGCATGGCGGGGGTGGCCATCGATTCCATCCTCGACATGCGCACCCTGTTCGACGGCATCCCGCTCGACAAGATGAGCGTCTCGATGACCATGAACGGGGCGGTGCTGCCGATCATGGCGCTCTACATCGTGGCCGGCGAGGAGCAGGGCGTGCCGCACGCCAAGCTCTCCGGCACCATCCAGAACGACATCCTCAAGGAGTTCCTGACCCGGAACACCTACATCTACCCGCCGACGCCTTCGATGCGGATCGTCTCGGACATCTTCGCCTACACCTCGAGGGAGATGCCGCGCTTCAACTCGATCTCGATCAGCGGCTATCACATGCAGGAGGCTGGGGCGACGCTCGACCTGGAGCTCGCCTATACCCTCGCCGACGGCGTCGAATACCTCCGCGCAGGCGTCGCCGCGGGCCTGCCGGTCGACAGCTTCGCGCCCCGCCTGTCGTTCTTCTGGAACGCCGGCATGAACGCCTTCATGGAGATCGCCAAGCAGCGGGCCGCCCGCCTGCTCTGGGCCAAGCTGGTCAAGGACGAGTTCGACCCGAAGGACGCCCGCTCGATCAGCTTGCGCGCTCACACCCAGACCTCCGGCTGGTCGCTCGCCGCCCACGACGTGTTCAACAACGTCGCCCGCACGGCCATCGAGGCCATGGCCGCGGTCGGCGGCCAGACCCAGAGCCTGCACACCAACTCCCTCGACGAGGCGCTGGCCCTGCCGACTGACTTCTCGGCGCGGATCAGCCGCAACACCCAGCTCTTCCTGCAGCTGGAGAGCGGCCAGACGAGGGTCATCGACCCCTGGGGCGGCTCCTACTACGTCGAGCGCCTGACCGCCGACCTCGCCGCCCGCGCGCTGACCCACATCGCCGAGGTCGAGGCCCTGGGCGGCATGGCCAAGGCCATCGAGGACGGCCTCCCCAAGCGGCGCATCGAGGAGGCTTCGGCGCGCACCCAGGCGCGCATCGACGCCGGCCTCCAGTCGGTGGTGGGCGTCAACCGCTACCGGTCTGACGGCGCCGACGAGATCCCGGTGCTGAAGGTCGACAACTCCGCCGTCCGCGAACAGCAGCTCGCCAAGCTGAAGCGCCTCAAGGCCGAGCGCGACCCGGCCGCGGTCGAGGCGGCGCTCACCGCCCTCACCCACGGCGCGGCCGGTGGCGGCAACCTCCTGGCGCTCTCCGTCGAGGCCGCCCGCGCCCACGCCACGGTGGGCGAGATGTCCGACGCGCTCGAGAAGGTGTTCAACCGACACAAGGCCCACGCCGACGCGGTGAAGGGCGTCTACCTGCGCGAATCCGGCGTCACGCCCATCGCCCAGCGCGCCAAGCAGATGGTCGAGGCGTTCACCGCCGCCGACGGGCGCAAGCCCAAGGTGCTGATCGCCAAGATGGGCCAGGACGGCCACGACCGCGGCCAGAAGGTGGTGGCCTCCGGCTACGCCGACCTGGGCTTCGAGGTGGTGATCGGCGACCTGTTCCAAACCCCCTCCGAGACCGCCGCCCAGGCCGTGGCGGAGCAGGTGCATGTGGTGGGCGCCTCCTCGCTCGCCGCCGGCCACCTGACCCTGGTGCCGGAGCTGAAGGCCGAGCTCGCGCGCCTGGGCCGGCCGGACATCATGGTGGTGGTGGGCGGGGTCATCCCGTCGGAGGACTTCAAGACGCTGGAAGACATGGGCGTCGCCGCCATCTTCACCCCCGGCTCGCCGATCCCCGAAGGCGCGATCACGGTGCTGGAGCGCCTAAACCAACTGCTCGGCTACGCCCAGGAGCAGGCGGCGGAGTGAAGCGCGGCGCCGCCCCCTTCGCGGCCCTCGCGCTTACGGGCCTCACCGGCTGCGTCGCCATCGACGCCTCGAAGACCGCCCTGGCCTGTCCGGCCGGGGAGGCCCAGCAGCAGGTCGCCGAGCTCGCCCTCGGGCGCAACATCGGCCAGACGGTGGGCGTCAGCGAAGCCGACTTCACCCGCTTCCTCGACGAGGAGGTCAGCCCGCGGTTCCCCGACGGCTTGACGGTCCAGGATTCCCAGGGCCGCTGGCTCTACAACGGCGTGCTCTACCGCGAGCCCGGGAAGCTGCTGACGCTGATCCTGAGCCACCCGGGAGACCGTGCAAAACTCGCGGCCATCGCCGCCGCCTACGAACGGCGCTACCGGCAGGACGCTGTGCTCATCCGGGTGCGCCCGGAGTGCGTGCTGTTCCACATGGCGAAGCCTTAGGCCCCGATCCGCTTGTAATAGATCGCCGTGCCGGTCAGCCCGCCCTGCGGCTTGTAGGCGTAGTCGGGGATGGTGCCGCTGAGCACCCAGCCCAGGCTCTCGTAGAGCGCCGACGCGCCGCCATCGATCGCCGTGTCGAGGTTGAGCAGCGTCCGGCCCCGCTCGGCCGCCAGCGCCTCCGCCGCCACCATCAGCTGCCGCGCGATCCCCTGGCGCCGCGCGCCGGGCGCCACCATCAGCTTCCAGATTTCCGCCCGGAACGGCTGGTTCGGCGGGGTGTCGAGGTAGAGGCTCACCGTCCCCTCCAGCCGCCCGTCCACGAAGCCGCCCAGCACCACCCGATCGCCGGCCGCCGCGCCCGCCAAAGCCTTGGCCCAATAGGCCTGCGCCTCGTCCATCGGCGTCGGGTGCATGAAGTGCACCGAGCCGCCGGCCGCCACCGTCTCGGCCAGGATCTCCGCCAACCGCGCCACCGTCGCCGCATCGCCCACCAGCGCCCGGATCTCGAATCCGCCCATTCCGCGCGTCTCCCCGCCAAGCCCGCCGGCCAGCTTCACATTCGGTGAGCGACCGGAACAGCCCTTCCGCCAGAGGGTTTGAACAGAGCCGGCGATACGCGCGTCCTGCCGCCTCGCCGGCTATCCAAATCGGAGTTCCACGATGTTCGAGTTGCCGCCGCTTCCCTACGACGATGACGCCCTGGAGCCCACCATCTCCGCCGACACCCTGCAGTTCCACCACGACAAGCACCACAAGGCCTACATCGACAAGACCAACAAGCTGGCCGGCGAAGCGGGCCTCGACGGTCTGGCCATGGAACAACTGGTGCGGGAGGCCAGGAAGCGCGGCGACACGGCCCTGTTCAACAACGCCGCCCAGGCCTGGAACCACGCTTTCTTCTGGCAGTGCATGACCCCCGACAAGGCCCAGCCCGAAGGCGACCTGAAGCCGCAGATCGAGCAGGCGTTCGGCAGCCTGGACGCGTTCAAGGCGGCCTTCGCCAAGGCGGGCGAGGGCCACTTCGCCTCGGGCTGGGTCTGGCTGGTCACCGGCTCGGAAGGCCTGAAGGTGATCTCCACCCACGACGCCGACGACACCCTGGTGCGCGAAGGGGTATTCCCGCTGCTGGTCTGCGACCTCTGGGAACACGCCTACTACCTGGACTACCAGAACGACCGGGCGGCCTTCCTCAAGCGGTGGCTGGACGAGATCGCCAACTGGAGCTTCGCCGAGGCCCAGCTCGCCGCCTCCAACGGCCGCGGCGAAGGCTTCCGCTTCCCGCCCCAGGCCTTCACCGCCAAGGACGCCCCGGACACGGCGGACGAACGCCGCCCGGCCTCCTGAGGCCTCAGCGCCGGTCGCCGCCGCCGGTCGCTAGGTCGACTGGGTGGTGTCCGGCAGGCCCAGGATGCGCTTGGAGATGATGTTGTTCTGGATCTCGGCCGAGCCGCCGTAGATCGACATGGCCTTGCCGAACAGCCAGCCGCGCACCGCCTCGATCTCCTCGCCGTCGAAGGCCGCGCCCTCCCAGCCGAGGCCCTGGACGCCCATGATCTCCAGCGTCAGCTCGGCGCGGGTCTGGGCGACGTGGGTGGCGGAGTTCTTCAGGATCGACGCCGAGTTGGTGGCGCCCGAAGCCCCTTTCGCTTCGGCCATGGCCCGCATCAGCGTCAGCCCATGCACCCGCGCGTCCATGCTGTGGCGGGTTATGCGGGTCCGCAGGTCCGGGTCGACGATCCGCCCCTCGCCGTCCACCTCGACGTAGCGTTTGGCGATCTCCTCGATCGGCGTCTGGCGCCCGCCCATTGCGGCCCCCGTCTGGCTCGCCCGCTCGTGCTGCAGCAACCGCTTGCCGACCGTCCAGCCCTCGTTGAGCTTGCCAAGCAGCGCCGCCTTCGGCGCCGTCGCGTCGGTGAAGAAGGTCTCGCAGAACGGCGAGGCGCCGGCGATCAGCTTGATCGGCCGCGTCTCGATCCCCGGCTGATTCATGTCGACCAGCATGAAGGAGATGCCCTCATGCTTCTTGGCCCGCGGGTCGGTCCGCACCAGGGCCCCGCACCAGTCGGAATACTGCGCCCCACTCGTCCAGGTTTTACTGCCATTAATCAGCCACTTATCACCATTATCCTCACACTTCATCTGAAGTGAGGCGAGGTCGGAGCCGGCGTTGGGCTCGGAGTAGCCGACGCACCAGCGCACGTCGCCGCGGACGATCGGCGGGATGTGGGTCTGCTTCTGCGCTTCGGTCCCGTAGTCGAGGATGGTCGGGCCGATCATGGTGATGCCCATGCCGGCGGTCATCGGATTGAACGCCCCGGCCCGGCCCATCTCCTGGGCCAGCACGCGGGCCTGCTGCGGCGAGAGCCCGCCGCCGCCATATTCCGCCGGCCAGGTCGGCGCGCCCCAGCCCTTGGCGCCCATGGCTTTTTTCCAGGCCAGCAGGTCGCCGTTCGGCTCCGGCCCGTCCATCAGCGCCGCGGCCGCCTGGCCGCCCTTGCCCTTCAGCGAGGCCGGGAAGTTGGCGTCCAGCCAGGCGCGGGCCTCCGCACGGAAGCCTTCGAGTTCCAGATCGCCGCCCGCGTCCGCCATCCGACCGTCTCCGAGATAACCAGCGGTCACCTTGGCGCCCCTGGGACGCGGGCTCAATCGGCGCCGTGGCGTCACCCGACGCCGCGTCAGGCCGCGCTATAGGTGATGCGCCCGCCCTGGATCGTCGCCCGGACCAGGCCGGCGCTCGGCGCGGCCAGCGTCTCGCGGAGCGGCGCGGCGAGCAGGCAGAGGTCGGCGGGTTCGCCCACGGCCACGCGGCGCGGTGGGCCGCCCGGCGCCTCGGGCCGCCCCAGATAGAGCGCCAGGGCCGCCGCCGGCCCGATCCGCTCGGTCTCGCCGATCACCCGGCCGCCCGCCGTCCGTCGATCGATCGCCGCCGTCATCGCCGCCCAGGGATCGGCCGAGGCGTAGGGGGCGTCGGAGCTGCCCGCCACCGGCACTCCAGCCGCCTTCAGGCTGGCGCAGCGGTAGAGGTCCGGCTGCTCCTCGGCCGGCACCTCGGCGGCATAGCGGTCGCCGCGCTCGCGGATGAAGCCGGGCTGGGTGACCACCGTCAGCTCCATGGCCTTGAGCTGCGCCACCGCTTCGGCCGGGATCACCCCGCCATGCTCGATGCGGTCGCCGGCCCGCGCGCCGGCCGCTTCGAAGGCCGCGAGGGTGACCGCCAGCTCGCCGGCCGTCACGCAGTGCACCGCGACCCCACGCCCCCAGGCGCGCGCCTGGGCGATGCGGCCGGCGAACTCGTCGAGGTCGGGCAGGTCGTGGTCGTCCAGCAGCACCTTCACCGGCCCCACCGCGAACGCGCCGTCGTCCGGCGCCGACAGCGCGCCGCCGCTCATCAGCGTCAGCCGCTGCGGCAGGGCCCCGTCGCGCACCGCCTGCGCCAGCCGCCCGGCCGCGTCGGCGTCGGTGGTGACGCTGGCGTCGGTCAGGGCCGTGATCCCGTAGGCCGCGAGTTGGCGGCCGATCGGCGCCAGGGGCGGCGGCTCGGCGCCGATCCGCCCGCGCAGCCAGGCGTCGCCGCGCCACAGGCGGCCGGTCTCGGGCTCGAAGCCCGGCGGCGCCTCGCCCTCGCCCAGCGCCGCCAGCGCCAGGCTGTTCAGCACCCAGAGCGCGCCCGTCTGGTGCTGCACCCGCAACCGATGGCGCGGCGCCAGGGCGTCCAGCTCGGCGCGGGTCAGCTCGCCCGCCATGGCCTCGTGATAGCCGGTGACCCGCACCCAGGCGCCCGGCGGCCGGCCGGCCACGGCCTCGGCGATCCGCGCGGCGAACTGCGCCGCGGTGGCCACGCCCGCCAGCTCCACCGACGCCGCCTGCGCCGCCAGGCCGAACAGGTGGATGTGGTGGTCGGCCAGGCCCGGAATCAGCGCCCCACCCTTGCCGTCCAGCTCCTCGCCGCGGCCGGCAAGCCCCGCGCCGATCTCGGCGATCCGGCCGGCCTCCAGGCGGACATCCAGCCCGCCGCAGCCGTCCACCTCGACGTCGCGCAGGATCACGCCGCGCGCCTTAAGCGGCAGACGGCGGCAGCGCCAGCCGCCGACCCGGCGAGCGACGCGTCCACCAGCACCCCGCCGCCCTCGGCCAGGGCCTTCAGCGCCCCGACCACCGCCGCCAGCCCGGTGACCGGATCGGCCAGGGCGTCACCCAGGAACTGCGGCGATCCATCCGTCGACCAGCCGACCAGGCCGCCGGCCGCCGCGGCGTCATCCCCGAAGGCTACACGCGACGCCGCCTCGCCGGTGAAACCGTAGCCGGTGACCGCCACCCAGACGAGGCCGGGGTTCGCCGCAAACGCCGCCTCCACCGACAGGCCCAGGGAGGCGAGGCCGCGCGGGCGGGCGCTGGTGATGACCACGTCGGCCTCGGCGATCCGCTCGCGCAGCACCGCGCGACCGTCGGCGCGCCGCAGGTCGAGCGACACGTCCGCCTTGCCGCCGTTGAGGCGCCGGAAGAACTCGGGCGTCGAGGTCCGGGTGGGATCCGGGCGGCCCAGGCTCTCCACCTTGGCCACCGAGCCGCCGGCCGCCGCCAGGATCGCCCCGCACAGCGGACCGGCCCAGAGCGCCGAGAGGTCGACGACCTTCAAGGGCTCCGCGCGCCGGGTCGCGCCCACGCCGAGCTTCAGCAGCGGCGCCGCCAAGCCGTCGCTGGCCACCTCGCCGACGCCGGCGACAGGCAGGCCGAGGTCCTGCGCCTCGGCGACCAGGGTCCGCCACGGCCGGGCCCCGGCCAGGGCGGCGATCGCCGTCCAGGGCGGCGCACCGAACTCGCAGCCCAGCCACGCGGGGATCAGCTCGGCATCCTCCTCGCGCGCCAGGTTCACCGCGATCCAGCCGTCGGCGGCCGGGACCAGCCGGCAGGCGCCGTTCGGCGAGCGCAGGCCGGGCGCCGAGAGCGGCAGCTGTCCCGCCCGGTCGGTGACTCCCAGCGCGGCGACATCCACCCGCCGGCCGAATTGCGCCGTCAGCTCGGCGATCTCGGCGGTCAACAGCTCCAGGGCCGGCGCGATCGGGCTCACGCGTCCACCAGGCCCCAGGCCAGCGCCGTCTCCAGGTCGATGTCCGCCCCCGAGATCGCCATATAGGCCGCCCGATGCCGCCCGATCCGGCGCGGGATCGAGGCCGTGCCGCCGGCCCCGGGGATCAGCCCCATCGAGACTTCCGGCAGGCGGAAGAAGCTCCCGGGCGCCGCCACCACCCGCGCCGCCGCGGCCGGGACCTCGATGCCCGCGCCGACGCAGGCCCCGTGCAGCCGCGCGGTCAGCCGGTCGCCGAGCCGGTGCGCCAGCCGGGCCGGCGACTGCTGGACGCGGATCAGGTGGGCCTGGCCGACGTCCTGCGCGGTCCCGAACTCGTCCAGGTCGCCGCCGGCGCTGAACGCCGGCTCCGCGCCGCTCAGGATCACCGGCGGCCTGTCCGGATGCTCCAGGGCGAATTCCAGCGCCTCGCAGAGTGCGTCGCGCATGGCGGCGTCGAAGGCGTTGCGGGACGCCGGGCGGTCCAGCTGGATGGCGATTGCGCCGGCCTCGTCCGCGATCCGCACCCGCGGCTCGGGCTCCGCCGGCCGGTCACGTCGGGGGGTCGCAGCCCGCCAGGCCTTGAAGCCCGCCGAGGCGAGCAGCATCGAATAGGCGATCGACTCGATCTCCAGGGCCGCCTCGAAGCCCACCTGCAGCGACGCGCGGAGCACCTGCGCGCAGACCAGGGCGGCGGCCGGCTGCTGCTCACAAGCGCCGGTGAGCGCCGCCAGGCCGACCGCCAACTGCTGCGGCCCGAACCCGACCCACGGCGCCGGCGCGCCGGCCTCCGCGCTCAGCAGGACGTCGTACTCGCCAGGGTCGACCTCCGGCCGCGGGCCCGCCTCATGGACGCCGATCCGCACGCCCTCCCGCGACCCCAGCTCCTTGAGGAGCGCCGCCGGGCGCGCGTCCATCGCCGCCTCAAGCCGCCGCCGGCTGCTTGCCGGACATCTCGGCCTTCAGCTGCCGCCTGAGCAGCTTGCCGGTGTCGTTGTAGGGCAGCGCCTCGCGGAATTCCCAGACCTCCGGCGTCTTGGTGGAGCGCAGCTTGGCCTTCACGAAGGCCGCCAGCTCCTCGGCCGAGGGCGCGCCCTCCTTGGCCACCACCGCGGCGGCGACCTTCTCGCCCCAGTCGTTGTCCGGCAGGCCCAGCACCGCCACGTCGGCCACTTGCGGATGCTCGCGCAGCACGTCCTCGATCTCGCCCGGCGAGATGTTCTCCCCGCCACGCACGATCACGTCGTCCAACCGCCCCTCGACGAACAGATAGCCGTCGGCGTCCATCCAACCGCCGTCGTTGGTGGCGAACCAGCCGTCGTCCTGGATCACCTTCTTGTGGACGTACTCGCCGGAGACCTGCTCGCCGCGGACATAGATCTCCCCGGACTGGCCCGCCGGCAGCACCTCGCCCTCCGGCCCGCGGATCTCCACCTCCAACGACGGCAGCGGCCGCCCGACCGAGGCGATCCGGCGGCGCACCGCCTCGTCCGATGAGGCGATGGCCTGGCGGTGATCCTCCGGCCCCAGCACCGCGATGGTCGAGGAGGTCTCGGTCAGGCCATAGGCGTTGACGAAGTCCACGTGGCGCAGGATCCGCATGGCCCGCTCGATCACCGGCTGGGGCATGCGCCCGCCGCCATAGGAGAGCGCCTTGAGTTTGGGCAGCCGCTCGCCGCGGGCTTCCAGCACGTCGAGGATGCGGCCCAGCATGGTCGGCACCACCATGGCGTGGGTGACCTGTTCCGTGGCCGCCGCCTCGACCCAGGCCTCCGGCGTGAAGGCCGCCAGGTGCACCGTGCGGCGGCCGGAATAGACCCCCGTGAGGACGGCCGAGATGCCGGCGATGTGGTAGGCCGGCACGCTGACCAGCGCCGCCTCGTCCTCGCCCGAGGCCAGGAACTCCACCGTCGAGATCACATAGCTGGTCAGGTTGCGGTGCCGCAGGATCGCGGCCTTGGGCTCGCCCGTCGTGCCGCTGGTGAACAGCAGCACCGCGATGTCCGGATCCACAAAGTCGAGTTCGGCCGCGCGGTTGACGGGGTCCAGGCAGGCCGCCTCGAAGGCGCTGCGGCTCACCACCGTCACGCCCGGGACGGGCTTCAGCCGGCCCGCCATGTCGTCGTCGACGATGGCGATGGACGGCGCGGTGCGCGCCAGGAGCTTGTTGAGGTCGGCGTCGGTCAGCCGATAGTTGAGCGGCGCGAACGGCTTGCCCAGCAGGCCCGCGGCGAACACCGCCGCCGGCATGGCCGGGCCGTTGAGGCCCAGGAACACCACCGTCTCGCCGCCCTGCCCCGCCAGCCAGGCCGCTCCGCCGCGGGCGCGGGCCTGCAGCTCGGCGAAACTGATCCCGTCGGCCAGCCCACCCAGGGCCAGCCGGTCCGGCGCGGCCTCGGCCGCCATGTCGAGGAGCAGGGTGGTCTGCATGACGCCGTCAGTCCGAGGCGGGCAGCTTCTTGGCGTCCTTCGCCCCGATCGGCTGGCCGCCGATCGACAACGACCCGGCGCCGGCCTTCACGCACAGCACCTCCAGCCCGCTCGCCTCGTCGGCGAACCGCTTGCCCATGCCGGAGCCCGCCGAATGCTCGGCGCTCAGCGTCAGCCCCTCGGGCTTGGCTTCGGCGTTGGCGACCATCGGATGGCCGCCGCACTCCAGCTCGACCGGCGTCTTCGGCGGGCGCACCACCACGACCTCGGTGTCGCAGACCGCGCTCTTCCAGCGCGAGCCGGGCTTCAGGTCCATGGGCGCTTCCTCCTCAAACGTCTGTTCGTTTCGAGGACTATAGCGAGGCCCGAGCGCGTTGCGCAAAAGTGGATCCACTTTTGCGACCAAAACGCGCTCAAACTCTTGATTCGAGCGCGATCGCGATTGGGCGATCCGCCCAATCGCATCGCGCTAGGCGATGCGGGAGCTCTCCTTGGCCCAATAGGCGTCGCGGATCAGGCGCTTGTAGAGCTTGCCCGTCTGGTGCCGGGGCAGCTCCTGCATGAAGTCGATCACCCGGGGCGCCTTCACGTGGCTGAGGTTCTGGCGCGTATAGGCCATCAGCTCGTTGCGCAGCGCCTCGTGGTCGGCATCCCAGTCCATCGGCTGGATCACCGCCACCACCTTCTCGCCCATCTCCTCGTCGGGGGCGCCGACCACCGCGGCGTCGGCCACCTTGGGGTGGGTGATCAGCAGGTTCTCGATCTCCTGCGGATAGATGTTCACCCCGCCGGAGATGATCATGAAGCTCTTGCGGTCGGTGAGGTAGAGGTAGCCCTCCTCGTCCAGCCAGCCCACGTCGCCCAGCGTCGTCCAGCCGTGCCGGTTCTTCGACTCCGCGGTCTTGGCCGCGTCGCCGTGGTACTCGAACTGGCCGCCGCCCTCGAAGAACACCATCCCCTCGGCGCGCGGCGGCAGCGGCTCGCCGTCCTCGTCGCAGATCTTCACCTGAGCGGTCAGGCCGCGGCCGACCGAGCCCTTGTGCGCCAGCCACTCGGCCGAATTGATGATGCAGAAGCCGTTGCCCTCGGTGCCGGCGTAGTACTCGTGCACGATCGGGCCCCACCAGGCGATCATCTGCTCCTTCACGGGCACCGGGCACGGCGCGGCGGCGTGGAACACCGAGACCAGTGAGGACACGTCATACTTGGCGCGGACCGCCTCCGGCAGCTTCAGCATGCGCACGAAATGGGTCGGCACCCACTGGGCCGAGGTCACCTTGTACTGTTCGATGAACCGCAGCGCGTCCTCGGCGTCGAAACGCTCCATGAGGATCACCGTGCCGCCCAGCGCCTGCACCGCCATGGACCAGCCCAGAGGGGCCGCGTGATAGAGCGGCGCGGGCGACAGATAGACCACGTCCGGCGTCCAGCCGTAGAGCATCATCCCGAGGTTCGCGAGCGGGTTGGGCGCCTCGAGGGAGGCGTCCGGCGTCCCGGCGCGCCGCACGCCCTTCGGCCGGCCCGTGGTGCCCGAGGAATAGAGCATGGCCTGGCCGGCGCTCTGGTCGGCGATCGGCGTCGTGGGGAAGGCCGAGCGCGCCGCCTCGAAGCTCTGGTAGGGGCCGGCCTCGCCGCCCACCATGTAGAGCGCCACGCCGGGGATCAGCGCCGCCGCCGCCAGCGCCGTTTCGGCCAGCGGCAGCGAGGCCACGAACACCTTCGCCTCGCAGTCCTTGACGATGTACTCCACCTCGCCGGTGGTCAGCTTCGAGGACAGGCAGGTGAACCTGAGCCCCGAGCGCTGGGCGGCCCACAAGAGCTCGTAGTAGCGCGGGCTGTTCTCGATGAAGAAGGCCACCGCGTCGCCGCGCTTGAGGCCCAGGCTGCGGAACAGGTGCGCCCCCTGGTTCGATCGCGCGTCGAGCTGGCCATAGGTCACCGTCTCGCCGGAGTAGGCCATGATGTAGGCGGGCTTGTCCGGGTTCGCCCTGGCGGTGGCGCTGGGATGCATGGTTCCACTCCCCGCGACGGCGCTCCGAGCGGGCGCGTCGCTGACTTATCTTCGTTCAGTCGCTATTGCGCGGCTTGACCCTCGGTCCGTCAAGGCGTCGGCACGCCGAGGGTTATTGCCCGCCGTCCACCCGCACGATCGCCCCGGTGGTGAAGGACGACAGCGGGCTCGCCAGGTAGAGCGCCGTGGTCACCACCTCCTCCGGCCGGCCCGGGCGGCCCAACGCATTGTTGGCCCGCGCGCGCGCCTCCGGCGTCCAGGCCTTGGCGATGTCGGTGAGGAAGGGCCCGGCGGAGATGGTGTTGACCCGCACCTTCGGCCCATACTCGCGGGCCAGCGACACGGTCATGGCGTTCAGCGCCGCCTTGGCGCCCGAATAGGGGATGACGCCCGGCAGCGGCATCAGGGCGCCGGAGGACGAGACGTTGATGATCACCCCGCCCTCGCCCTGGCTCATCCGATGCGCCACCTGCGAAGCCAGGCGGAACGGGCCCTTGAAGTTCAACCCCAGCACGCTGTCGAACAGTTGCTCGGTCACCTCGTGCGAGGCGACAGCCGGCGACATGCCGGCGTTGTTGACCAGGATGTCGATGCGCCCGAATTCGGCGTAGGCGGCCTCGATCAGCCGATCGATCTCGTCCCACTTCGCCGCGTGGACGGCATAGGCCATGGCCCGGCGGCCGAGCGCCCTCACCTCTTCCGCCGCGGCCTCGCAGGCCTCGAGCTTGCGGCTGGCGATGATCACGTCGGCCCCGGCCTTGGCGAAGGCGCGGACCATCTGCAGTCCCAGGCCCCGGCTGCCGCCGGTGACCAGGGCGATCTTGCCGGTCAGGTCGAAGGGATCGCCGCTCACCGCCGACCCCTTCCCGCTCCTAGACGCGCTCGACGATGATCGCCGGCGCCATGCCGCCCGCCGCGCACATGGTCACCAGGCCGCGCTTCAGGTCGCGCCGCTCCAGCTCGTCGACAATGGTGCCGATCAGGATCGCCCCCGTGGCGCCGATCGGGTGGCCCAGGGCCATGGCGCCGCCGTTCACATTGACCTTGTCGCGGTCGAGCTTGAGGTCGCGGATGAACTTCTCGGCCACCACCGCGAAGGCCTCGTTGATCTCCCACAGGTCGATGTCGTCGACCGTCAGGCCGGCCTTCTTCAGCACCTTCTGCGCCGCCGGCACCGGGGCGTTAAGCATCAGGGTCGGGCTGTCGCCGACATTGGCCATGGCGATCACCCGGGCGCGGGCCTTCAGCCCGTTCCTGGCGGCGTATTCCGGCGAGGCCAGCAGCACGGCGCCCGCGCCATCCACCACGCCCGAGGAATTCCCCGCATGGTGGAAGTGCTGGATCTTCAGGTCCGGATAGACCTGGTTGATCAGCCCGGCGAGGGTGGTGCCGCGATTGTCGATCGGCACATTGGCCATCATCTCGAACGAGGGCTTCAGCGCCGCCAGGCCTTCGCGGGTGGTCTGCGGCCGGGGGAATTCCTCGTGGTCGAGGGCGATGGAGCCGTCCTCGCGATAGACTGGTGTCAGGGCGCGGTCGAAGTGGCCGTTCTTGATGGCGTGGTCGGCGCGCTGCTGGCTGACATAGGCCAGCTCGTCCAGCGCCTCGCGGGAAATGCCTTCCAGGGTGGCGATGGCGTCGGCGCAGACGCCCTGGTGCGACTGCGGGTGCCGCGCGCGCAGGCGCAGGTTGCCGCTGTCCATCAGCGGCGGGTTGGCCGGGTCCGGCGGCGGGGCCGAGGCGGCGGTGTAGCTCATCATCTCGGTGCCGCCGGCGATCACCAGGTCTTCCATGCCCGACATGATCTGCGCCGCGGCCAGGTTCACCGCGGTGATCCCCGAACCGCAGAAGCGGTCCAGCGTAACGCCCGAGGCGCGGACGTCGTAGCCGGCGTCCAGCGCCGCCATCCGGCCCAGGTCGCCGGCCTGCTTGCCGCGCTGGCTGGAGGTGCCCCAGATGATGTCGTCCACCTCCTCGGTCTTCAGGCCGTTGCGCTCGGCGAGCGCGGCCAGGACGGTGGCGGCCAGGTGTTGCGGATGGTGCTCGGCGAGCGCGCCCTTGCCCACCTTGCCGATGCCCCGCGGCGTGCGGCAGGCGTCGATGATCAGCGCTTCAGTCATCTCGGATCCTCGTGTGACCGCCGATCACTGACCGGTGGACCCTGCGTCAGTCGAGCCCAATCCTAGGCCAGATCCCAGGTCCATTTCCAGGACTGGGATTTGGTGGGGACACCGGGAATCGAACCCGGACGGGCAAAGCCCGAGCGATTTTAAGTCGCTTGCGTCTACCAGTTCCGCCATGTCCCCGGCCGAAGCGCCTAGGCCACAATCCCACGCTCGTCCACCGCGCGCGGATAGAGCCGCGCGACGTTGTCCCACAATATCCGCCGCTTGGCCCCCGCCGAGAGGTCGGCGCGCGCCACGAATCCGCTGATCGCCTCGGGATAGAGACTGTCCTGATGCGGGTAGTCGGTGGCGATGACGATGTTGGCCTCGCCGAGCGCGGCGACCACGTCGGCCAGATATCGCTCGCTGGCGTCCGTGGAGACGAAGCACTGCCGCGCGAAATAGGCGCTGGGCTTGAGCTGGAGCGGATAGTCGACGTCGCCCGGAAAGGCCTCCCAGGTGGCGTCGAGCCGCCACAGCCACCAGGGCAGCCAGCCGCAGCCGCCCTCCAGGAAGGCGCAAACCAGGTTCGGATGCCGCTCCAGGACGCCGCCGGCGATGAGGCTGGCGAGGGCCAGCATCAGCTCCACCGGGTTGCGCGCGGCGTTGGCGATCATCCGTTCGCCCACATGGCCCACGAATCGGCCGCCGATGTCGTCGCGCAGCGACCACACCCCGGTGGGATGGAAGCAGACCGGCACGCCCAGCGCCTCGATCGCGGCCCACAGCGGTTCGAAGCTCGGGTCGTGGATATGCCGGCCGCCAACCGGATTGGGATTGCCGATCACCGCGACCGCGCCGAGCGTCTCAACCGCGCGCTCGACCTCGCGCACCGCCAGCGACACGTCGTGATAGGCGATCTGGGCGGCGAACTTCAGCCGCCGTGAATCCTGGGCGCAGAACTCGTGGGTCCAGTCGTTCTGGGCGCGCGCCAGGCCATCGGCCAGCTCGGGGTCGAGGTCGTCGTGCATCTGCACGTGCCGCCCGCGCGTGCCGAACAGGACGGCGACGTCGATGCCTTCGACATCCATCGCCCGCAGGTGGGACAGCGGGTCGAACCGGGACCGGATCGCCGCGCCCTCGGGCTTGCGAAGCACGGTCGATTCCGGGGCCTCGGGCGCCCATCGCAACGCCTGCGGCCAGAACCGCCTGTCGAGGTGGTGCAGCCAGAGATCGGCCGGCTCGATGGTATGCAGGTCGGAATCGAGGACCCGGAAGCCGTCCTTCATCCCGGACGTCAGGCTGGACTCACCGTCGCCGAGACGGCGACCTCGGGCGAACAGGGCGGCGCCGGCCGCTCCGGCCCGCAGTCCGGAGCCGGCTCCTCGGGTCCGCAGTGCGACGGGATTTCCGGTGAACAGGGGGGAGACGGCCGCTCCGGCCCACAATCCGGCGCCGGCTGCTCGGGCGTGCAGTCGTCGGCCATCAGCCGGGCGCGCCGGCCCGCGCGCTGGCTCTCCGCCAGCTCGTCCTGGAAGTCGCGCAACCGCCAGCCCGAAAGCGCCTGCGCCAGGCCGCCGTCGGCGACCCGGCCGAGCGGGGCGAAGCGCGCGAACACGCAGGGATAGATCTCGCCGCTTGAACTGACGCAGACCTTGCCGGCGCCGCAGCGTCCACAAAGCTCGCCCATCTGCGACGCCGCCGGGCGCTCATCGGCGCCGCGCCCAAGACCCCTCAGTCGGTCGACATGGATCGCCGTCACCCCCGCTTCGCGCAGGGCGCGCTCCGCCGGACCGACGTCGTGGGCGTTGCTCTCCATCTCGATGATGCCGGCGCGCACGCCAAGGCCCGCGTCGACCGCCCACCGCACCGCGCGATCGGTCTTGAGGAAGCTCCCCTTGCGTCGCGTGACCTCGTCATGCGTCGCGCCGCTCGACCCATAGACCGAGAAGGCCAGGCTCACGCGGTTGTCGAGGAACACCCGCTTCAGGGCTTCGGTGACGTGGGTGCCGTTCGTGTAGACGCAGATCTCGGTGAAGCCGGCCCCGCGGGCGTGCGCGATAAGCTGGGGCAGGCCCGGATAGATCGTCGGCTCCCCGCCGATGAACTGCACGCGTCGGCAGCCCAGCGCTGCGGCGTCATCGAGCACCTGCAGCCAGTCCTCCAGCGTCACGCCCTCCTCGAGCGGCCGGCTCGGCCCGGAGTCGGCGTAGCAATGGACGCACTCGAGATTGCATCGCCCGGTCAGCTCCAGCCAGATGAACTCGAGCCGCTCCGCCGGTCGCGTCGCCAGGTGCGCCATGCCGCAAATTCCCTGCGGGGGTCGTGGATCGGGACGCTGATGTGGGACGCGCGCCGCCCCTCGCATAACGGCGCTCCGCGAGTATGACTCGCGCTTTGATCGAGGCAAGGCGGAATGCATTCGGCCCGCCCAGGTCTTGGAGCGGGCCGAACGGCCGAACGCGGCTGGAGCCTATAGGGCTCGGCGACCCCGCACGAAGTGCAGGACGATCAACACGACCGCGATGAGTAGAAGGATGTGGATCGCAGCCGTCGTCACGTGGAAGGCGAGAAAGCCCAAAAGCCAGAGGATCACGAGTATCGCCGCGATGATCACAAACATCTTTTTCCCATCCCTTTGAAGGGGGCCGCAGCACGGCCCTCACCTCTCCGAATGCTCGCTGCGATCTAGAAGTTCCGTGGAGGCTGGCGGCGCCTCAGGCGGCTCAGGCCCCCTTGCGCCCCGTGCGCTCGGCCTTGAGCAGGTCGGTGAGGTCCTTGATCGCCTCGGTGAGGAACAGCACCTCCTTCTCCCGCAGGGCGTCGATCTTCTGGTGCAGCAGCTCGATCTCCAGCTCGGCCTTGATGTTGATCTTGTGGTCCTCCTCGGCCTCCCTGCGGTCGACGTCCTGCTGGCGGTTCTGGCTCATCATGATGAACGGGGCCGCATAGGCCGCCTGGAAGGACAGGGCCAGGTTCAGCAGGATGAAGGGATAGGGGTCCCATTTCTGCACGTAGGCCGTGACGTTGAGCACGATCCAGGCGATCAGGATGGTGGTCTGGATGATGATGAACCGCCACGAGCCCATGGTGGCCGCGACCCAGTCGGCGATCCGCTGGCCCATGGTCAGCTCGTGCTTGCCGAGCACGGCGGCCGTCTCCGCCCGCAGGTTGCGGCGCAGCAGGCGCAGCTGCGCCAGCAGCTGGTGTTCGGCGTCATGCAGGTCGTGCTTCAGGTCTTCGACAACAGTCATCGGCGTCTCCGGATGGGGTCTTGCTTGGAGCATCCGACTACCCGGCGCGCAAGGCGTGGGCGGCCGTCAGGTCGGCTCGGTGGGCGCGGGCTCGTGGGCTTCCTGCTGGGTCTCCTTCAGCGCCTCGAAGACGGCTTCGGGATCGGCGGGGCGGGACAGCACATCGGCCTGGTGATCGGCGCGGTCGCGCACATTCGGCAGGTCGCGCCTCAGCTCCTCCAGGAGCTCGATGATCTTCGCGGCCTTCTGCTCGGACAGCATGGCCAGCTCCAGGGTGAGCTGCTCGCGCAGCTCGCTGAGCTGATCCTCCCGCCGCTGGGTGATCAGGATGAACACCGCCATGAACAGCGCGCCCACGGTCGCGGCGCCCTGCAGGAAGCTGAACGGCGGCGGGTCGAGCGGGACCCGGCCGGTGAACCGCAGGGCCAGGTTCGTCAGGATCCAGATCGCCACCATCGCCGCCAGCAGGCCCGCGGCGCGCGGCCGGCTGAAGTAGCGGGTCAGCCGCTCGACGGTCTCCTGCAGTCCCGTGGCCCCGCGCCGGTGGTCGATGTGCAGGCGGGTGATCGCCTGCAGGGTCTCTTCGATGTGCGCGGGAAGGCTCGGCCCCTCGCCTTCCGGGAGGTCGCTTGGCGGACTGCTCATGGCCCTCCAACGCGCTGGAGGCGTGAAGTGTCCGATCTCCCGAGCACGTCGCCCGCCGCCCCTAGGCTGCGCCGCGCTGGCGTTCCTGCTCCCAGGCCGCCAGCACGCCGAACTCGCCGAGGCCGGCGAACATCCGGTTGAGGTGGGCCTGGTTGTCGATGATGAACTGCACGAACGGGCCGCGCCCCAGGATTTCGGCGGGCACCAGATAACCGCCGGCCGCCTTGCGGCAGAGGTCGCGCTCCAGCAGCCGACCAAGGTGGCGCCGGACGGTTTCCTGCGGAACGCCCAGGCGCCGGGAGAGCGCGGTCGCCGGGACCGGTTCGCGCAGCCGATCCGGCACGAAGCCGTCGGCGCCGGCCTGGTCCGTGCCCGCCTCCGCGTCCGGCAGGTGCTCGGTGTTGGCCATGATCAGGTCCATCAGCACCAGGCCGGTGACCACATCGCCGATGTGCAGCGAGATCGGCTCGGTGAAGCGCAGCACATATTCCACCGTCAGGCGGCCCACCAGGCGCAGCGGCGGATCGGCGAGGTTGCAGGGCGTCGCCGCCGGGAGGCTGTCGAACAGCCCGATCCCCTTCAGCCGCCCATACAGATCGCAGACCTTGTCGTACTGGATCGCGCACGCGGCCCGATAAGGCGGGGAATTGGTCACCGCGCCCGGCACCACCACGCCCTGCGGCGTGATCTGGCAGACTCCCAGCTCCGCCATGCCTCCGATCCGCCGGCGCGCCGTCTCGAAGGGGACGCGCAGCGATGCGGCGATGGCGTTGATGCTGGCCGGCCGGCGCAGGTCGTCGGGCACGTCGTCGTCGAGGCTGGCGTAGCGCCGCTGCAGCTCCGAGTCCCGGATGATGTGCGCCTGGTTGGCGTGGAGCAGCGCCGTGCGCAGCAGGACGTCGATCACGTCCCGGCGATAGCCGCCCAGCTTCACGAGATCGAGGGTGAAGGCGTTGGTCAGCCGCGCGGCGACCCTTGACGTTCGTAGCGAGCCGGAGTGGTTCATCTGCGATCCTGCCCGCCCGAGCCTGCCGCCCGGAACAGGGAACGCATAACACCGTTCGCGGCGCCAGCTCGACGCAGCTTGGCGGCGAATTTCCTCCGGTCGGGATCAGGCCCGGGGCCCCGCGCGGAGCTGCCCGAGCACCTCGTCCGTGTGCTCGCCCAGGATCGGCGCAGGCCGCCGCAGGGCCGGCCGGACTCCGTCGTAGGCGAAGGGCGCGGCGGCCATGACATGGCGGCCGACATAGCGCCGCTCCATCCAGTCCCAGAAGCCGCCGGCCAGCAGCTGCGGATCGTAGGTCAGGCTGGAGCTCCGCCGCACCGGCGCGGCGGCGACGCCCAGGGCCTGCAGCTCGGCCGCTGCGACGTCAGGCGGCCGCA
Source organism: Phenylobacterium sp. (assembly GCA_004799545.1). Taxonomy (GTDB): domain Bacteria; phylum Pseudomonadota; class Alphaproteobacteria; order Caulobacterales; family Caulobacteraceae; genus Phenylobacterium. The sequence continues at coordinate 274,711 of SSMU01000014.1, read as the reverse complement.
TCACCGACCAGGCCATGAGCTCGGCCTCGATCTCCTCGGCCCGCGCCGCGCGTCCGGCGATCGTCGCCAGCGCCGGATCGGCGGCCCAGTCGTCGCGGCCCAGCGCCCGGCAGAGACCCCGCCACGCCGCCGGCCCGTCCACCGCGATCGCCAGCCAGGAGTCGTCCTCGCCGCCCGGAACCACGCAGACCGGCGCCGCCCGCGGCCGCCGATTGCCGGTCCGCGGGACAGGGGCCGCGGTGATCTGTTCGGCGATGATCGCGTCGGCGCCGAACTGGAACAGGCAGGCGGTCTGCGCCAGGTCGATCTCCGCCCCGCCGAGCCGCGGCCGGCCGTGCAGCGCCGCCAGGATCGCCGCCGCCGCATGGAGCCCGGCCAGCGGATCGCCATAGGCCACATGCTGCAGGCAGGGCGCCCACCCCGCCTCGCCGTTCATGAACGGCAGGCCCGAGGCCTGTTCGACCGTCGAGCCATAGGCGCGGAGGCCGCTGAGCGGACCGCCGTTGCCGAACGCCGGCATGGAGACGCCGATCAGGCCGGGTTTCAGCCGGCGCTGCTCGGCCTGGCCGAGGCCGAGCCTGTCCATGACGCCGGCCGCATAGTTCTCGATGGTCACGTCGGCGCCGGCGATCAGGGCCTTGGCGGCCGCCAGGCCGTCGGCCTCCGTCAGGTCCAGGGCGACGCCGCGCTTGTTGCGGTTCACCGCGAAGAAATTGTGCTTCAGCTCGGTCAGCGGCGGGTCGCCACCCTCGTCCGGCTCCCAGCCGCGCCACCAGTCCGGATGGCCGTGGGACTCGATCTTGACCACGTCGGCGCCCAGATCGGCGAGCGTCCGCCCGCACAGCGGCCCCGCCCAACCCATGCCGAAGTCGACCACCTTCAGCCCGGCGAGCGGCCCCTCGGATCCGCCCGGCCTGACCCCGGATACGACGCCGTCGAACTTCATCCTGAACGGAAGGGTCGGCGCCTCGACGCCACTGTCGTCGAAGGGCGCGAAGCTGCCGCGCGCCCGCCAGTGCTTCGCCTTGGGCAGCTCCCAGGGCCGCAGCATCGGCGCGCTCGGCACCCGGTTGGCCTCGCCCAGCGCCACCCACTCCTCGGTGGTCCGCGTCCGGTAGATCGGCGCCAGCAGCGCATCGACCTCGTCGGCCGCCAGCAGCCGGTCGATCGTGGTGGTGAACCGCGGGTCGTGGGCGAGCTCCGGCCGCCCGATCATCACCGTCAGCGCCCGCCATTGGGCCGGGATCAGCGCCGTCACGCCCACCCAGCCGTCGGCCGTCCGGTAGCTGGTGCAGGGATAGGTCGGCGCGAAGCGGTTGACGCCCCAGCGGTGTGAGGTGACGCCGTCGACGCGGGCGCTCATCGCCCCGGTCTCGGTGAAGCACATCGCCGCCTCGAAGACGTTGACCTCGATCAGCGCCGGCCGCGCGGGCTTGGGCGCAAGCAGCGCGGCGGCCGCCGCGTTGAACGCCGTCAACCCCGCGGTCAGCTGCGGCCCATGGCCCTGGGCCAGGGTCGGGGGCCCCGCCTCCGGCCCGAAGGCGTAGGCCAGCCCGTTCAGGGCGGAGATGGTCTCGTCGGTCCCCCGCCAATCCGCATAGGGCCCCTCCGCGCCGAACCAGGTCAGCGCCAGCAGCGAGGGTGGCTCATCCTCGTCGGCCAGCCGCGCCCTGGCCGCCGTGATGGCCGCGCGGTCCTGGCCGGCGATGGCCAGGTCGAAGCCGGCCCAGCTCTCGCCCGCCGCCGCGCGCCGCTTGCCTTGGTCGAGCCAGCGGCCGTAGGCCCGGCCAAGCTCGCCCGCATAGCCCAGGCGCGCGTCGTCGTCCGCGGCCGCCGCGCGCACCACCTCCGCGCCCAGCTGCGCAAACAGCCGGCCGCAGTAGCGCACCGCGACGTCGCCCGAGGCCTCGAGGATCCGCAAGCCCTGCAACGGCGCGTCCATCGGCTCTCCCTGCTGAGGCGCCATCAAACCGCGAAGCCGATTTGTTGAGCAAGCAGTCTGTGGCGGACAAGAAGCCGCCCCGCGCGGCATCGCCGGCGTTCAGGATGGCCGAAACGGCGCATATCAGACGCCGATCGCTGGACGGCGGTCCAGGACCTGTTACATTTAATGTAGCAAGTAGGGGGAACGGCCTTGGCCAGGACACGTCTCGCGGCGCTCGCCGCCATCTTCGGACTTGTCGCAGCCGCCGGTGTGGCCGGTCCGCAGGCCTTCGCGCAGCCAGCGACAGCGGCGGACACCGAGCGCGGCAACGGCCAGCTCGGCGCGCTGAGCGGCGAAGGCGGCGACCCGGCGCTGGGCGCCACCGTCTACCAGCAGCGTTGCGCCAGCTGCCACGACACGCCCACCGGCCGCACGCCATCCAAGGCGGTGATCGGCAACAACACCCGCGCCCACATCGCCGACACCCTGATCGAGGGCGTCATGGCGCCGATGGCCGCCGGGCTGACGACCCACGAGCGGAGTTCGGTCGCGGCCTATCTCTCCACTCGCAAGACCGGCCAGGCGGGCGAGGTCGGCGAGGACGCCCCGCTCTGCAAGGCCAAGGCGCCGCCGATGAGCCTGGACGGGCCGCAGTGGAACGGCTGGGGCCGCACCGACGCCCAGAGCCGCTTCCAGCCCAATCCGGGCTTCAGCGCCGCCGAGGTCCCGCGGCTGAAGCTGAAGTGGGCTTTCGCCTACCCCGGCGCGCGCAACGGCCAGGCCACAGTGGTCGGCGGCCGGGTGTTCGTGAACGCTTTCTCCGGCTCGGTCTATGCGCTGAACGCCAGGACCGGCTGCGCCTATTGGCGCTTCGACGCTCCGGCCGGGACGCGGGCCTCGATCGTCGTCGGCCGGCTGCCGGCGGCCAAGGGCGGCAAGGCGCGCTACGCCGTCTACTTCACCGACTTCACCAAGTCGGCCTACGCCCTCGACGCCGAGACCGGCGCCCTGATCTGGCGCACCCGGGTGGACGACCAGCAGGAGGTGCAGATGACCGGCTCACCCGCCCTGCACGACGGCCGGCTCTACGTGACCATCTCATCCGCCGAGGAGGCGATCGCCGCCGACGACAAGTACGAGTGCTGCAAGTTCCGCGGCGCCGTGGTCGCCGTCGACGCCGTCACCGGCAAGCTGCTCTGGAAGACCTACGTCACGCCGGGGCCCGCCAAGCCGTTCAAGACCAACACCAAGGGCGTGCAGATGTACGGCCCGGCCGGCGGCGCGATCTGGTCGGCGCCCACCGTCGATCCCAAGCGCGGCCTGATCTACGTGGCCACCGGCGACAGCTACACCGATGTCGATTTCCCGAACGCCGATGCGATCATGGCGCTGGACGCCAGGACCGGCGCGGTCCGCTGGTCGCGGGCCTTCGCCCAGGGCGACAACTACATCGTCGGCTGCTACGGCAAGTTCGGCGCAGGGGCCAACTGCCCGAGGCCGGCCGGCCCCGACGTCGACTTCGGCGCCTCGCCGATCCTGCACACCCTGGCCTCCGGCAAGCAGGTGATCCTGGCCGGCCAGAAGTCGAGCCAGGTCTACGCCCTCGATCCCGATGCGCAGGGCAAGGTGCTCTGGGAGCAGCGGCTCAGCACCGGCGGCCCGCTGGGCGGGGTGGAGTTCGGCCTCGCCGCCGACCCGACCACCGTCTACGCGCCGGTCTCCGACGTCTTCTCGCAGACCGGCCACCCCAAGCCGCAGCTCACCGCCATCCGCATCGCCGACGGCAAGATCCTCTGGACGGCGGTCTCGCCGATCACGCCGTGCGCCTGGAAGAACCCGTTCTGCTCGCCGGCCCTGTCGCAGGCGGTCTCGGCCAGCCCCGGCGTGGTGTTCGCCGGCGCCATGAACGGCCACTTCCGCGCCTTCGACGCCGCCACCGGCAAGATCGTCTGGGACGTGGACACCGCCGCCCCGGTGACCACGGTCGCGGGCCGCGAGGCCAAGGGCGGGGTGCTGGACGGCGCGGGACCGACCATCGCCGGCGGCATGGTCTATGTCAGCTCCGGCTACCAGGGCCGCTCCGGAACCCCCGGCAATGTGCTGCTGGCCTATTCGGTCGACGGCAAATAGTCAGCCGGCCGTGGGCGAGACCAGGCCCTCGAAGAACGGCCGCACATAGTGGTCGGCGGCGCTCGCTGCGGTGAGGCCGGGCGCCCAGTAGTGCAGTTCGGACGCCGCGTTGATCATGGCGGTGATCATCTGGGCGCCGACGTTGACGTCCACCGGCCGGATCGAGCCGTCGGCGATGCCATCCGACAGGATCGAGGCGAAGCGCAGGGACAGCCGGTCGAACTTCTCCATCAGCTCCGGCTGGATGGCCTCCGGCACGGTGGTCAGCGCCGAGGTGCGCAGCAGCGGCGCGGCCCCGCCCACCTGGTATTCCACCAGCGCCGAGGTGATCGCCGCCAGCACCTCGAGGCCGGACCCACCCTGCGTCTCCGCCGCCCGGATCGCCCGCCACATGATGTCGAAGGCCCGCTGGAAGCAGGCGATCACCAGTTCGTCCTTGGTCTCGTTGTGGTGGTAGAAGGCGCCCTTCGAGACATTCAGCTTGCCCGAGATCCGCTCCACCGAGGCGCCGTGATAGCCCTCGGCGTTGATCAGCTCGGTGGCGGCCTTCAGGAACAGCTCCGAGGAGGTGTCGGCGTGGCGATCGTCGGCATGGGTCAGGTCGAGCGGCCGCCGCTTGGGCCAGGCGGCGCCGGGCGCCGCCAGCCCATGGGTCAGGAGGTCGGTCATCCGGCTCGCCGCCCGGTCGTAGTCGGCCAGCTCGAAGTGCTTCACCCAGGCCACCGCCCAGAACATCTCGGAGAGCAGCAGGTGGGCGCGCGCATTGCGGTGCAGGCGGGGCAGCAGGGCCTCGCCCGGCACGTCCAGCAGCTCGCGGGCGTGGCGGAACATGTCCGTGTAGGCCTCGTTCACCGGGGCGCAGTTCAGCGCGCGGACGTCGTTGAACACCGCGATCTGCTCGGCCTCCCCCGCCGCCGCGCGCCGCTTGAAGTCGAAGAAGGCCGTGGTGAACCGGGCGACCCGCTCGGTGAGCACCGCGCCGCCGCGCCCCTCGGCGATCAGCGCATCGAACCGCTCGATGGCGCGCAGGAAGCAGGCCTGGGCCAGCTCCTCCTTGTTGCGGAAATAGTAGATCACCCCGGTGGGCACCAGATCGAGGCGGCCGGCCACGTCGCCCAGGGTCATCCCGCGGATGCCCTTGTGGTTCAGCTCCTCGACGGCGGAGGCCACGATGGCCTTGCGACGGGCCTCGTAGCGCCGCGTCGGCGCGCGCGCCGAGGCCGGCGTCGTGGCCGGCGGCTCTGGCGGGGTCTCGAGGTCGCTGTCGGCTGACGCCGTCATGCCGTCTCCGTGGGTCCGGGCCGGGATCGCCCGGCGCTCGCCCCCCACGATACTGCGAGGCCGGGGCGAAACGGAAGCCTTGAACGCCATATGGGCCGCTCGCCGCCTCATTTTGAATATTCGGTCTGGCTTTGGAGGCCGAAAGACGCCTGCGCCGTTCCGCCCCTCTAGCTTAGGTTGCAAAGTGCAGCTAGATTGTGGAGGGGAACGGGAGGGCGCGGCTCATGACGCAGGTCGTGGTGCGCAGGCGGTCAGAAGGCCGCATTGGCAGTCTGCGGTATCGGATGAACCGCTGGATTTATCGGTTTCGGCCGCAGTTCGCGGTGATCGTCGCCTTCGCCATAGCCTGCGTGCTGGGCATCGTGGCGGCCTCGATCGGCGTGCAGAGCTTCGATCGCGGCGGATCGCACGCCGAGGCTGAATCCCGCTAAGCCGCCGCCGTCAGGCGATCGGGGCCAGCGTCAGTCCGGGCCGGGTGGTCCAGCCGCGGCCGTGGTCGTCGTTGGCCGAGCGCACCGGCGCCGGACGCTCGCTGCGCAGCCTGCGCCAGACCTCGCCGAACAACGCCCGGACCTCGGCCGCCGCCGCCGCCTGGCCGTCCAGCTCCAGCACCGAGCGCCGCTGGGCGAAGGCGGTCTGATGGCCAACCCGTGAGCGCAGCACGGCCGAGGCCACCGGCAGGCCCGCGAACCGCAGCGCCTCGAAAGCCTTCACCACCTGCGGCGGCTCCACGCCGTTGCGCGGCGGGGCGCACTGGTTGAGGATGATCAGCCCATCCTTGCCGAGCCGCTGGATGATCGTCACCGAGCGCACCGCCGCGGCGAGATCGAGGTAGGTGGGCCTGGCCACCGCCAGGCAGAGGTCGGCGACCTTCACCGCCTCGGCGACGTCGGCTTCCGGCACGGCCGGGGTGTCGATGATCAGCAGGTCGGCCCCCGCCCGCCGGGAAGCCTCGATCAGGGCGAACAGCTTGGCGGCGCTGGTCTCGAAGATCAGGCTCGCCGCGTCTTCGCGGCCCTTGAGCACGTCACAGGCCGAGCGCAGCGGATCGGCGTCGGCCAGCACCGCCTTCACGCCCATGGCGCGCGCCGCCATGGTCAGGTTGACCGCGACCGTCGTCTTGCCTGACCCGCCCTTGCGGGACACCACCGCCAGAGTCTTCATCTGGGTAGCCCCCAGTTCGGCCTCCATCGAGGATGGCCTGGCGGGCATTTGTGCACAGCTTATCCACAGAGAAAAGCAGCTTTATCTCCGCCGCGAATCGTGGATCAGCCCTGGCCTCAGTGGCCGGGCACCGGCGCGATGCCGTTGTTGCGCTGGATGCCTTCGACGGCGTCGCGGTCATGCTGACGTCGCAGGTCGGCTTCCGACTTGCGCATGCAGACCTTCGTCGGCAACCGGCTGCCGACCACGGTCTCCTTCTTGCAGACCATCGGATCGGCGTCCTTGGCGGGAACGGCCGCCGCGGGCGCGGCCACCGCCGCCGCCGGCGTGGCGTCGGCGAGCAGGGTCATGGCGGCGAGCATCACGATAAGCATGGCGAATTGGCCCCAAAATGCATGGATTTGACCAAGCCATAGGGCAGATCGGTCCGGATAACAAATTACCCGATTGTCACACGGACTCGACGTCGCGGACGTTGGCGATGCCGGCCTCGCCGAGCGCGGCCTTCAGCTCTTCGACCGTCGCCGCCACCTCGGCGGCGTCGCGTCCGCGCAGCACCAGGTTGGAGCCGTAGCCCTCCGGCCCGAAGAACGGATAGCTGCCAAGCGACATGGCGGGATGGGCCTTGGCGACCGCCTCCAGCGGCGCCGCGATCGCCCCCTCGCCCGAGCCCTCCACCCGCACGGTGCGCGAGATGGTGACGGCGCCGGTCCTCAGCCGTGGCCCCACGTCCTCCAGCATGCCGCGCATGATCTGCGGCACGCCGGCCAGCACGAAGACGTTGCCGATCGTGAAGCCCGGCGGCCCCTGCACCGGGTTCTTGACCAGGTCGCCCCCGACCGGCACGCGGGCCATCCGCCGCCGCGCCGCGTTCAGCTCGCCGCCCCAGCGGGCCTGCATCAGGGCCAGGATGTCCGGGTGCTCGTAGAGCTCGGTGTCGAAGGCCGCGGCCACCGCGTCGGCGGTGATGTCGTCGTGGGTCGGGCCGATGCCGCCGGTGGTGACCACGTAGTCGTAGCGCTCGCGCAGGGCGTTCAGCGCCGCCACGATCTCCGCCTGGACGTCGGGCACCACCCGGGCCTCCGCCAGGTCGACGCCGAAGGTCCCCAGATAGCGGGCGATGTCGCGCAGGTTGGTGTCCTGCGTCCGGCCGGACAGGATCTCGTCGCCGATGATCAACACCGCGGCCGTGACCCGCGCCCCGCCGCCGTCCGCCTCACCGCTCGCCATATCGCCCGACCTCGCCTAGATGAAGCGCCCCGTCCCTTTCCGACTACCGCCCCAGATGGACTTTCCGCAACCGCTCGTCCGCGGCCGCCTCGTGCAGCGCTACAAACGCTTCTTGGCCGACGTCGTGCTGGACGACGGGACCGAGCTCACCGCCCATTGCCCCAATCCCGGCGCCATGCTCGGCCTGAACACCCCGGGCCTCACCTGCTGGGTCTCGAAGTCCGGCGACCCCAAGCGCAAGCTGGCCCACACCCTGGAGCTGGTCGAGGCCGACGGCGGCCTGGTGGGGATCAACACCATGCATCCCAACCGCCTGGTCGCCGAAGCGCTGGCGGCCGACGCCATCCCCGAGCTGACCGGCTACGAAACCCATCGGCGCGAGGTCCGCTACGGCGCCAACTCCCGCGTCGACTTCCTGCTGACGGCGCCCGAGCGGGCGCCCTGCTGGCTGGAGATCAAGAACTGCCACCTGCGCCGCGAGGGTACGCTCGCCGAGTTCCCCGACTGCGTCGCGGCGCGGTCAAGCAAACACCTGCGCGAGCTCGCCGCCATGGCCGGCGAAGGCCATAGGGCCGTCGTGCTGTTCGTCGTCCAGCGCACCGACTGCGACCGCTTCGCGGCCTGCCGCGACCTGGACCCGGCGTTCGCCGCGGCCCTCTCCGACGTCGCCGCGCGCGGCGTCGAGGTGCTGGTCTACGGCTGCACCATCTCGCCGCGCGGCGTGCGGATCGTCGGGCGGTTGCCCTGGGTCGACGCGCCGGAAGGCTCGGCCACCGGGCCCTAGATGGAAAGGTTGAAGGCCACCGAAATGCGCAGCGACGATCCGGCATAGGCGCGGACCGCGTGCACCAGCCAGGCCGGGAAGATCACCATCGTCCCGGTTCGCGGCTTGAAGAAGTCCTGGCCGCCCGCGCTGAGGTAACCGGGCAGGGCGTAGCGCAGGCGCGGGGCGTAGAAGGCCGGCAGGACCCCGCGGGGATCATGGATTTCAAGCTCCCCGCCGATCGGCTCGTCGGTCCCGCTCCCGCCGTCGTCGACCCAATAGACTCCTGTCCAGAAGGCCGCCGGATGGTGGTGCGGGTGGTTGCCGTGGCCGGGCCCGTTGACATTGGCCCAGGCGTTGATCTTCCAGGCCGGACCGCCACGTTGAAGGTCCTGCTCGGTTTCCAGCGCCGTCGCCGAGTCGGCGACCTTGATGGCCAGGTCGAGAAGCTGGGCGCCCGGCGCGCCGGACCAGTCGGCGAAGTCGGGGGTCGATTGCCAGCCCCCGTCGTTGCTGAGGCTGACCCCCGGGTCCACGGCGGCGCGGCCGAGAATTATCTCGCGCAGCCGATCGTTCAGCGACGACGTGTCGTCGAGCGAGACGACGAGGAAGGGCGTGGGGTAGCGGTTCTGCACCTCCACGTCGGTGATGACGGGCAGGTCGAACAGCGACTCCGCACGGTCTTTGCGTAGCGGCCGAGACTGGGTCAGAGGGGATCCTCCGGCGTCGCCCATTCCGAAGTCAGACTGCGCATGCGCAACTTCGGGTCACGGACGTGGATGGGCTGGACGTGACTGCCCCGGAGGCGCCACGCGTCGGACACCCATACTGCCCTGGAATAGTTCACGATCAGTGAGTCGCCGTTCCGACGCCCCGGCGGGAGGTCAAGGGGCCCGCGGCTCGGCTTTCCAGCCCGCGCGCCATCACCTTATGAGGACGCCGCCTAGAGCCCGAACCGCGCGGCGATCGCGGCGCGCGGCCAGATGCCCATCCAGCGCGGCAGGAAGCCCGGCGCATAGTCCTTCAGCACGTGGTCCGGCTGGGCGAAGTGGAACGGCGCCGTCGTCAGGTTCACCGGCCGGAAGGTGGTCGGGCCGCTGACCACGTCGACCATCTCGGTCACGTCGAAGCTGTGCGAGGTGGCCAGCCAGGCGCTGCCCGACTGCACGAAGTTCTGCAGCACCCGCACCACGTCGGCGTTCGACAAGTGGAACAGCACGTCGCGGATCATCACGAAATCCGCCGTGGGGAGCGGGTCCTTGGTCAGGTCGAGGCAGACGAAGCTGTGCTGCGGGTGGGTCTCCTGCAGGCCCTTCACCATCTCCGGCACGATGTCGGCGCCGGTGTAGGCGATGCCCGCGAGGTCGACCGCCTTCATCCAGTTGAAGTCGCCGCAGGGCGCGTCGAGCATCGAGGCGCAGCCCAGCGCCCGGATCATCGCCGGCAGGGTGGCGCGCAGCTCGGAGGTGTAGCGGAGCGTCGAGCCCGGCCCGCTGACCGACTCGCCGTCCTGCCAGGTGTTCTGCTGGAACGCCTCGGTGAAGCGGTCCGCAAGCGCCCCGTTCAGGGAAGAATCGTCAGCCATCGTCCCTCGCCCCGTTGCCGCGAGTTGGCGCCATCAGGCTTAGGAAAGGCTTAAGGTCGGCCATCAGGCGCCGCGGCCTAGACCACCTCGAAGGCGATCTGCGGGCCCTCATAATAGGCCGTCCCGTCCGCCGCGATCATCCGCAGGTTCACCGTGTGCGGGCCCGTCGGCAACGCCTCGGCCGCCAGGGTGAGCAGGAAGCCGCAGAGCGCCAGGCCCGGATCGCCCTCGGCCTTGGCCACGTCGTCGCGCCGCAAGCCATAGCGCGCCGCATAGGGCTTGCCGTCGATCACCACGTCGATCCCCCTGGCCAGGGCGCCCGCGGCCTTGTCGAAGCCGAAGCCGCGGAACTGGATCGGCCGGGCGCCCGGCGTCTTGGCCGGCTGGTTGCGGCGCGGATCGAACGCCTCGCCGACCGTGTCGAGGTAGCAGTTCGCGTACTCCGGCCGGCGCAGCAGCTTGGCCGAGCCCCCCACCGGGATATCCGTCAGATGCTGGCCGAACAGCTCGGCCCGGGCGATCTCGGTCCCCGACAGCGCCGCCGGCGGATCGCCGTGGAACGGGGTCACGGTCTGCGGCTGGAAGATCTCCGGCAACACCACCTCGCGCCCGAACAGCCGCAGCCGGCGCCGCCGCGCCCGCGGCCGCGGGACATCGTCGAAGTCGCGCCGCCAGGTCACGTCCTTGCGCAGGGCCTTGGCCGGCGAGCCCGCCGCGATGCAGTCGGCCGGCAGCGTCCCCACTACGATGGAGCCGGCGCCGACGATCGTCCCGTCGCCGATCCGCGCGCCCTTCATGATCAGCACCCGGCTGCCGATCCAGACCCGGTCACCGATCACCACCGGCTTGGGCGGGTTCACCCGTTCGCCGGTCTCGCGGTCGTAGATCGGGTGGACGTCGCTGACGTCCATGTGGATCTCCCAGGAGAACATGCAGTCGCGCCCGATCAGCACCTCGCCCGGTTCGTGCAGGGCGATGCCGATGCCGGTGGCCGTCGTGCCGCGCCCGATGCGGATCACAGCCCCGCCGCGCACCACCTCGATCATCCCGTTGATGTCGCAGTCGTCGCCGATCTCCAGGATCGAGTTGTCGCCGCGCAGCATCACCGAGGCGGCGAACTTCACGTTGCGTCCGATGCGGACCGTGTTGCCGTAGCCCTGGACCACGATCGGCCCGCTGGGCGCGCTCTGCAGCTCCAGGACCGTGCCGGGAGTGGCGGATTTTATCGGCAAATCGACCTCCGGTTGGCGGCGGCGACGCCGCATCCTACCCTCTCAACGCCGGAGGACGTTGAAGTTGTGTGCTAGCATTGCGACATAGGCCCTGAAACGGCCCGTCCGGCGCATCCTGGCGCGGCGAGCGGCGGCGCCCAGAGCAGATCGCGAGTAGATCATGTCTTCGACCGACATCCTGGACGCCGAATACCGCACCGGTGAGATCAAGATCCACGGCGAGGCCGATGTCGAGGGCATGCGCGCAGCCGGCAAGCTGGCCGCCGAATGCCTCGACATGCTGATCCCGCACGTGGTCCCGGGCGTGGTCACCGACCACCTCGACACCCTGGCCCGCGAGTTCATCCTCGACCATGGGGCCCTGCCCGCCTGCCTGGGCTACCGCGGCTACACCAAGACCGTCTGTATCAGCCCCAACCACATCGTCTGCCACGGCATCCCCGGCGAGCGCACCCTGCGCGAGGGCGACATCGCCAACATCGACGTCACCGTGATCGTCGACGGCTGGCACGGCGACACCAGCCGCATGTACGGCGTCGGCGAGGTCGCGCCGCGCGCCAAGCGGCTGATCGACGTCACCTACGAGGCCCTGGAGCGCGGCCTGGCGGCCGTGAAGCCCGGCGCGCGGACCGGCGACATCGGCTACGCCATCCAGTCCTATGTGGAGTCCATGCGCTGCTCGGTGGTGCGCGACTTCTGCGGCCATGGCCTGGGCCGGGTGTTCCACGACGCCCCCAACATCCTGCACTTCGGCCAGCCCGGCTCCGGCGAGCTGCTCAGGCCCGGCATGTTCTTCACCATCGAGCCGATGGTGAACCTCGGCAAATATCCGGTGAAGCTGCTCTCCGACGGCTGGACGGCGGTCACCCGCGACAAGTCGCTTTCGGCCCAGTGCGAGCACTCGGTGGGCGTCACCGAGACCGGCTATGAGGTCTTCACCCTCTCGCCGACCGGCCTGTTCAAGCCGCCGGTGCAGGGCGCCTAGGCTTAAGAAGGGCCGGGGGGCGTGTTCGAGCACTGGGACTCCTTCTACCTGCTGATCGGCGGCGCCGCCGGCGGCCTGATCGGCCTGCTGTTCATCGTCTCCACCCTGCGCAGCCAGCGGACCGACACCGAGGCCACCATGCGGGCCGTCGCCGCCTACATGACCCCCATCGTCTTCCACCTGGCCGCCGTGCTCTCGGTCAGCGCGGTCCTGGCCGCGCCGGGCTTGGCGGACCCCACCCTGGGTGTCGTGCTGTCGCTCGCCGCGGCGCTCGGCCTCGCCTGCGCCATCCGCATCATCGTGCGGCTGAAGAGCGTCGTCGAAGCCGCCCACTGGTCGGACATCTGGTGCTATGGCGCCTGTCCGCTCTTAGCCTATCTGGTGCTGGCGGCCGGCGCCGTCGCGGTCTGGCTGGCGCCGGACTGGGCCGCCCGCATCGTCGCCGTCGGCCTCCTGGCCCAGCTGATGATCGCCATCCGCAACGCCTGGGACCTGGTCACCTGGATGACCATCAAGATGGGCATGAGCGCGCCGCAGTAGGGCTGGACAAATCGGAACGCATGGGGAACATTGCCGCCCCATGGACCGCCCGCCCGCCGTCGAGGACGCCTCCGGCCAGCCCGACCTCTGGGCGGCGGCCGCCGCGCCTGCGAAGCCCAGGCGTGAGCCCGCGCCGCACTACCTCGGCCACCGCGACCGGCTGCGCGCCCGCGCGCTGGCCGGCGGCCTCGCCGCCCTGCCCGACTACGAGGTGCTGGAGCTGATGCTGTTCCGCGCCATCCCGCGCGGCGACGTCAAGCCGCTGGCCAAGCAGCTCATCGCCCGCTTCGGTTCGCTGGGCGGCGTATTGGGCGCCAGCCTCGAGGCGCTGAAGGCCGTGCCCGGCGTCGGCGCCGCCGTCGCCCTCGACCTGAAGCTGACACAGGAGGCGGGCCTGCGCACCGGCCGCGAGGCGGTGGCCAGGCGCCCGGTGATCTCCTCCTGGTCGGCGCTGCTGGCCTATGTGAAGGCCGGCCTGGCGCACGAGGCGCGCGAGCAGTTCCGCGTCCTCTTCCTCGACAAGAAGAACCAGCTGATCGGCGACGAGGTGATGAACCGCGGCACGGTCGACCACGCCCCGGTCTATCCGCGCGAGGTGGTGCGGCGGGCGCTGGAGCTCTCGGCCAGCGCGGTGATCCTGGTGCACAACCATCCGTCCGGCGACCCCACGCCCTCGGCCGCCGACGTGGACATGACCCGCCAGGTGATCGAGGCCGCGCGGGCCCTGCGCATCGCCGTCCACGACCATCTGGTGGTCGGCCGCGACGGCGTCGCCAGCTTCAAGGCCCTGGGCCTGATCTAGGCCCTCTGAGCGCCGGCTGGATCCGTCGGCCGACCCCCCGTCCACAGCCTCGGTATTGCCGGGCGCGCTCGGCGCGGCCTACGGTCGCGTCCATGACGTTCGATCGCCGACACCTGATGCTCACGGGCGCCGCCGCCGGCCTCGCCGCCGCCGCGCCGAAATCCCGCCATGCCGCCGCCCATCCGCCCGCCGCGCCGGCGACGCCGGACGCGGTGCTCGAAGGCCGGCTCAGCCAGCTCGCCGAATCCCTGCTCGACCGCTGGCCGGAGCTGGCGACCAGCTACGGCCTCGACAAGGGCCCGCGGGCCGGCCTCAAGTCCGAGCTCTCGGAGAGCTCGCTGAGCGCCCACGGCCAGGACGTCGCCTTCTGCATCGACGCGCTCAACACGCTCTCCGCCACGCCCGCCGCCGGCCTCTCGCCCCGCGCGCGGCTCGACCGGGAGACGGTCGCCTACGCCCTGCAGCTCGGGGTGGATGCGACGCCGTTCGACTTCGGGACCAACACCCTGGCCGACGCCATGGGCGAGAGCGCCGGGCCCTACGTGGTCAGCCAGCAGTCCGGCGCCTATTCCTTCCTGCCCGAGTTCCTCGACACCCAGCACGGGGTCGCCACCGCCGAGGACGCCGACGCCTATCTCTCGCGCCTGCACGAGATGACCCGCATGGTGGCGCACGAGACCGAGCGGATGGCCGCCGACGCCGACAAGGGCGTCATCCCGCCGGACTTCATCCTGACCAACACGATCGGCCAGCAGGAGGACTTCCTGAAGGTCCCCGCCGCCCAGTCGCGCCTGACCCTCTCGCTCGCCCGCCGCGCGGCGGAGAAGAAGCTCGCCCATGACTACGGCGGCCGCGCCGAGTGGCTGGTGGAAAAGGAGATCTATCCGGCGCTCGGCCGCCAGCTGGAGACGCTGAAGGGGCTGCAGAGCCGCGCCGGCCACGACGCCGGCGTCTGGCGCTTCTCCGACGGCGAGGCCTATTACGCCTGGCTGCTCAAGGTCGGCACCACCACCAGCCTCACCGCCGACCAGGTCCACCAGATGGGTCTGGAGCAGAACCGCGCCATCGAGGCGCGGATGGACGGCCTGCTCAAGAAACAGGGCCTGACCCAGGGCTCGGTCGGCGAACGCATGGCCGCGCTCGGCAAGGACCCGAAGTTCCTGTTCCCCGACACCGACGCCGGCCGCGCCCAGCTGATCGCCTACCTCAACGGGATCATCGCCGCGGTCCGCCCGCGCCTTTCCAAGGCCTTCGACCTGAAGCTCAAGGCGCCCATCCTCGTGAAGCGCGTGCCGGTGGAGATCCAGGACGGCGCCGGCCAGGGCTATATGAACCCCGGCTCCATCGACGGCTCGCGCCCCTCGATCTACTACATCAACCTGAAGACCACCCAGAACTGGCCCAAGTTCTCCCTGCCGACCCTCACCTTCCATGAGGGCATCCCGGGCCATGCCTGGCAGGGCGCCTACCTCACCGAGACCGGCAAGCTGCCGCTGATCCGGCTGCTGATCTCCGGCTTCAACGCCTATGTCGAAGGCTATGCCCTCTATGCCGAGCAGCTCGGCGACGAGATCGGCATGTACGACGACGACTGGGCCGGCCGCCTCGGCTACCTGCAGGGCCAGCAGTTCCGCGCCGTCCGCCTGGTGGTCGACACCGGCCTGCACGCCAAGCGCTGGACCCGCGAACAGGCGATCAAGTGGGCGGTGGACGCCACCGGTCGCACCGGCAACGCCATGACCAGCGAGATCGACCGTTACTGCGGAACCCCCGGCCAGGCCTGCGGCTACAAGGTCGGCCACACCGAGATCAACCGGCTGCGCGACAAGGCCAAGGCGGCGCTTGGGCCCCGCTATGACCTGAGGCGCTTCGACGACCTGATCGTCGAGACCGGCGCCGTGCCGCTCACCGTGCTGGGCGGGGCGGTCGACCGGTGGATCGCCGGCGGCGGACAGCTCGGACTCTGATTATTCGATAGGGTCTGGAACTCGACACAGCGACGGCCAGTTGATCGGCCGTTCGGAGGCTGGTCGCCCCCCCAACCGGCCCCCGAACGGATCGGCCCGGCTTTACCATGAGCCCCCTCTCTCCAGCGGCCGGGCCGATCCCTCTCTCTTTCCGCCCCCCCTTCCACTATGTGACAACCGCCTTGCCGAAGCGGCGCGACGCGTCCTCTAATCGCCGCCACCGCTCCGGAGGACGCGCGCCATCCACCTGTCGTTGATCATCCTCGACCTCGCCGGCTTCGCCGCCCTCTTGCTATGGGGCGTGCACATGGTCGAGACCGGCGTGCAGCGCACCTTCGGCCCTAAGCTCAACAGCTTCCTGCACCACGCCACCCGTCACCGGCTGAGCGCCTTCGGCGCCGGCGCGGCGGTGACCATCGCGGTGCAGAGCTCCACCGCCACGGCGCTGATGCTCACCGCCTTCTCGGTGGGCGGGCTGGTGCAGCTGGCCCCCGCGCTCGCCGTCATGCTGGGGGCCAACGTCGGCACCACCCTGGTGGTCCAGGCGCTGTCCTTCGACGTGGTCGCCGTGGCGCCGCTGATGATCCTGGCCGGGGTCTTCCTGTGGCGCCGGGCGCAGGACCGCCCGCACGACTTCGGCCGCGTGCTGATCGGCCTGGGCCTGGTGCTCACCGCCCTGCACCAGTTCCTGGTGCTGCTGGAGCCGGTGGTCGCCAACCCGCGGGCCCACGCCCTCTTGGCCCAGATCGGCGACTACACCCCCGCGGTCGTCGTGCTCGCCGCCCTGATCACCTGGGCGGCGCATTCCAGCGTCGTCACCGTCCTGCTGGCCATGTCGCTGGTCACCAAGGGCGTGGCGCCCTTCGAGACCGGCCTGGCCATTGTGCTGGGCGCCAACCTCGGCTCGGCGATCAATCCCCTGCTGGAGGGCGCGCGCGGCACGGACCTGTCGGCCCGGCGGCTGCCGATCGGCAATCTGGTGACCCGGCTGGCGGGCCTGGCCCTGGCCGGCGCCTTCTTCTCGGAGCTCTCGACCTACGCGGTGCGGCTCGGCCCCACGCCGGCCCGCGCCCTGGCGGACTTCCACACCCTGTTCAACCTGGCCATCGCCCTGGTCTTCCTGCCCTTCGTCCGGCCCTTCGCCCGGGCCCTGGAGCGCTTCCTGCCCCGGACCGACACCGTCGACCCCGGCGAGCCCAAGCACCTCGACCCGGCGGCCCGCGAGACCCCCGCGGTGGCCCTGGCGCTGGCCGCTCGCGAGACCCTGCGCATGGCCGACACCGTGCAGGACATGCTGGCCGGGCTGCGAGAGACCCTCACAACGTCCTCGCGCAGCCATATCGAGGCGGTCCGCCGGCTCGACGACGTGCTCGACAAGCTGAACGCCGCCATCAAGGCCTATCTGATCTCCCTGCCGCCGGAGACCCTGAAGCCCCAGGAGAGCGAACGCCTCGCCCAGATCCTGGCCTTCGCCACCAACCTGGAACACGCCGGCGACCTGGTGGACCTCAACCTGCTGGGGGTCGCGGCGCGCAAGCTGCAGCGCGGCGTCTCCTTCTCCGCCGAGGGCGAGGCCGACCTGATCGCCCTGGTCGACCGCCTCTCCGCCAACCTGCGCCTGGCCGCGGCCCTGTTCGTCTCCCGCGACGAGACCGCCGCCCGCCTGCTGGTGGCGGAAAAGGACGCCTTCCGGGCCATCGAGTCCGAGGGTGTCGCCGCCCATTTCCGCCGGCTGCAGTCGGGCCGCTCGGAGACCGTCGAGACCAGCTCGCTCCACCTCGACGCCCTGCGCGACCTGAAGCGGATCAATTCGCACCTGGTGGAAGGCGCGGCCTACCCGCTGCTGCAGGCGTCCGGCGCCCTGCGGTCCACCCGCCTGCGGCCGGCCGGCCGGGCCGGCTGAGCGTCTCACGCGCCAAACTCACGCGCCTGTGCGCAATCGCGCCTTGTATGCGGTGGCCGCTGTCCGATCTAATCGGCTACAGCGTTAGCCTTGAGTCGGAGGCGCCCAGGCGTTGAAAAGCACGGCCCTTAAGATCCGCGACCGGGATGGCGAAAATCCCCGCGAGCAGTTCGCCGCCCTACCCTGGCGACGGGCCGAGGACGGTCGCGTCGAGGTCCTGCTGATCACTTCGCGCGAGACCCGCCGCTGGATCATCCCCAAGGGCTGGGGCAAGCCCGACGAGGCGCCGGCCGCCGCCGCCGCCCGCGAGGCCTTCGAGGAGACCGGCGTCAAGGGCGTGGTCGGCGACACGCCGCTGGGCGACTACCGCTACGACAAGCTGCTCAAGGACGGCCGCGTCCAACAGGTGACCGTCGGCGTCTACGCCCTGGAGACCACCCGCGAACGCAAGTCCTGGCCGGAGAAGGACCTGCGGGAAAAGATGTGGGTCGCCCCCGACATTGCCGCCGGCCTGGTCGACGAGCCCGAGCTGCAAGCCCTGATCGCCGCCTTCGCGCCCTAGACGCCTTCGCGCCCTACTCCGCGCGCTTGGCCTTGGCGCGGCGCGCGACGTCGATCTGCACCAGCTTCGCGTCGGAGGCCTTCGCCGCGGCCAGCAGGACGGACAGCGCCCGGCTCAGGTCGGCCATCTTGTAGGGCTTGCGCAGGATGGGGAATTCGTCGCCGATCCGTTCGGCCGCCTGGCTGTAGCCGGTGGCCAGCAGCACCGGGACCTCCGGCGCGTCCTGCCGCAATCGCCGGGCCAGGTCGACGCCGTCCATCTCGCCGGCCATGACGATATCGCTGAACACCACGTCGGGCCGATCGCCGTCGTTCACCGCCTTGACCGCGGCGGCCGCGTTGTTCACCACCCGCACCCGGTGGCCGAGCTGCTCCAGCATGCCGGCGGCCACCTCGGCCACCTCCGGATTGTCCTCGACGACCAGGATGTTGGCGCCCGTCGCCGCCTCCGCCGCCACCTCGGCGCGGACGGCCGCCTTCGGCGCGGCCCGTGCGCGGGGCAGGTAGATGACGAAGGTGGTTCCGCGGCCCAGCTCGCTCTTCACCGTCACGCGCCCGCCCGACTGCTGGGCGAAGCCATAGACCTGCGAGAGGCCCAGCCCGGTCCCCTTGTTCACGTCCTTGGTGGTGAAGAACGGGTCGAACACCCGGGGCAGGATGTCGCTCGGGATGCCGACCCCGGAATCGCTGACGCTGATCGCCACGAAGTCGCCCTTGAGGTCGGTCTCCGCCGCGCCGCGCAGGGTGACGTTCTCCGCCGCGACGCTCAGCGCGCCGCCGGAGGGCATGGCGTCGCGGGCGTTGACCGTCAGGTTCAAGAGCGCCAGCTCGAGCTCGCTCACGTCGGCCTGCGCCGGCCACAGCTTGTCCGGGAAGTCGAGGATCACCTGGATGCTCGCCGGCGCGCTGGCGGCCAGCAGGTCCCGCAGCCCGTGCGCCCGCTCGTTCAGCGCCACGGCCACCGGCTGCAGGCGCTGGCGCTTGGCGAACGACAGCAGGTGCCGGGTCAGGTCCTCGCCCCGCCGCGTCGACATCTCGATGGCGTCCAGCGCCCGCACCGCCCGCGGATCGTCGGACAGCCGGCTGCGCAGCAGCTGCGCCTGGCCGCTCACCACCATCAGGAGGTTGTTGAAGTCGTGCGCCACCCCGCCGGTCAGCTGGCCGAGCGCCTCCATCTTCTGCGACTGGGTGAGCTGGTCGTGGGCCCGCTGCAGCTCCAGCTGGGCGTTGCGCTTCTCGGTGATGTCGCGGGTGATCTTGGCGTAGCCGATCAGCCGGCCGTGCTCGTCGCGGATGGCGTCCATCACCACGCTCGCCCAGAACAGGGTGCCGTCCTTGCGCATCCGCCAGCCTTCGGCCTCGTAGCGGCCGGTCTCGGCGGCGGTCTGCAGCGCCCGTATCGGCACGCCCGCGGCGCGGTCAGCCTCGGTGTAGAAGCGCGAGAAGTGCTGCCCGACGATCTCCTGGGCGGTGTACTGCTTGATGTTCTGGGCGCCGGCGTTCCAGTTGGTCACCACGCCGTTCGGGTCGAGCATGTAGAGCGCATAGTCGATGACCCCCGAGACCAGGGTGCGGAACTGCCGCTCGCTGTCGGCCAGCGCCACCTCGGCGGCCCGGCGCTCGCTGACGTCGCGGGTGATCTTCGCGAAGCCGATGTGCTGGCCGTTGTCGTCGTAGATCGGGTCGATCACCACCGAGGCCCAGAACCGCGTGCCGTCGTTGCGCACGCGCCAGCCTTCCGCCTCGTAGCGCCCAGCGTCCCTGGCCGTGTTCAAGGCCTTGGCCGGCTGCCCCGCCTGGCGGTCTTCGGGGCTGTAGAAGATGCTGAAGTGGCGGCCGATCACCTCGTCGGCCTGGTAGCCCTTGATCCGCTCGGCGCCCTTGTTCCAGTTGGTGATCACCCCGGTCACGTCGAGCATGTAGATCGCGTAGTCGAACACGCCTTCGACCAGCAGGCGGAAGCGCTGTTCGCTCTCGCTCAGCGCCAGTTGCGCCTCGTGCTGGGCGGTCGTATCGCGGGTGACCTTGGCGAAGCCGATCAGGCCGCCGTCGTCGTCGCGCACCGCCTCCAACGTGGCCAAGGCCCAGAAGCGGGCCCCGTCCTTGCGGATGCGCCAGCCTTCGTTCTCCACGCGCCCGTCGGCGCGGGCGCGCTCGAGCAGCTGTTGCGGCAGGCCCGCGCGCCGGTCCTCGAGGGTGAAGAAGCGCTCGAACGACTGGTCCTCGACCTCCTCGAAGCGATAGCCGTTTAGCCGTTCCGCGCCGAGGTTCCAGGTGACGACCCGGCCCTCGGGATCGAGCATGTAGATCGCATAGTCGCTGATCGACTCCACGAGGAGCTGCAGCGCCCGGTCCTGCGGCTTGGAGTCGGTCATGTGGATCAGGCGCGCACGGACTTCGTCCCCCCCGGCGCAACGCCGGACGAAACTCCGAGAACGCGCCGTCGTTTGATCGGTTCCCAGGAACGCCCCGGTCTCGTCGGCGCGGGGGAAACGGCGCGTTTAAGGGAAGGTTATCCTTATCTGTCAGCCTTACCTTAGCGTTCTGGCGCCACGCTAAGGTTGCATACGGCGGCGCCCACAGCTTCGACGGCGCATCCGGAGGGCGGAGTGCATTTTGTGTCAGAGTTGAATGTCAAACCCGAGCGGACGCTCACCGTCCTGCACGTTGACGACGATCCGGTGAACCTCAGGGTGGTCGAGGAGATCCTCACCGCCTTCGGGCATCGTGCGGTCAAGGCGATCAGCGGACCCGAAGCCCTCGAACAGATCTCCGCCCAGGCCTTCGACGTGGTGCTGATGGACATCCACATGCCGGAGATGAGCGGCATCGAGGTGATGCGGCGCATCCGCGACCGCCCGGGTCCCGAACGCGCGACCCCCGTGATCGCGCTCACCGCCGACATCCTCTCCCGCGAGCCGGCCGAATACCTGGCGCTGGGCTTCACGGGCTTCGTCCCCAAGCCGGTGATGGTCCAGGGCCTGATCGCCGCCGTCACCCGCGCCGCCGGGGTCACCCAGCCGGCCATGCGCCTGCGCCGCGCGGGCTGATCGCCCCGGCCTAGGCTTCCGACAGAGTCTCACGCACCGGCGCCATGCCGCGCAGCAAAATGGCGGCGGCTCCGCGCCACGCGGCCTCGTCGCGCGCCAGGCTCTCAGCATAGGCGCGGGCCGCCGCGCCGCCCTCCCCTTCCCAACAGGCTTCCGCCGCGGTGACAGCCGCCGGCGCGGTTGGCGTCACAAGGTGGGGATCAAGACGGTGGCCATGCGGGCCCCTTCCTGGGGAGCCGGCGGCTCGCCAAGCGAAAGCCCTGCCCGGCGGCGTCGGATCCTGCGCGAAGGCGGCGACCGCAATCACGGATCGCCACGGGTCGCCCGTCCTACTCGCGCGAAAGCCAGCCAACTTAATATAAGCTACGCTGTCGATTGTATCCAAAGTTAATAATTCAATGTTGTCCAATAGGACGCATTGCCATACCAATAT
The DNA here is from genome assembly GCA_004799545.1 of Phenylobacterium sp. GTDB lineage: Bacteria > Pseudomonadota > Alphaproteobacteria > Caulobacterales > Caulobacteraceae > Phenylobacterium. The sequence continues at coordinate 253,161 of SSMU01000014.1, read as the reverse complement.
TTGCAACCTATTAGACCGCCGCGAAGATTATCAACCCTCGATGGAACATCGAGCTTAGCTGTGCGTTTTATTTTTGCTCGTCTCCACGAAATCATCCGATTTCCAAGGGCGAACTTGGGCGACTCCATGAAAAAGCTCTCATTGTTGACGGCCGCCTTGCTGGTGGCCGGTCCAACCGCGTTGGCGCAACCGATCGTGAGCGGCGGCGCGCAGATCCAGCAGATCCCGCCGGCGCCGGCGCCGCCGAGGTCGCTGCCCGACATCCGCATCGAACGCGGCCAGCCGCCGCCGGCGACGGAGCCGGCCGGACCCAAGATGGTCGTGGGCTCGCTGCGCGTGACCGGCGAGACCCGGTTCAGCGAAGCCGAGCTGATCGCGGCCTCCGGCTTCCGGCCCGGAGCCGAGCTGGACTTGGCCGGCCTGCGGGCGCTGGCGGCGCGGATCACCGACTTCTACAATCGCCACGGCTACTTCGTGGCCCAGGCCTACGTGCCCGCGCAGGACATCGCCAATGGCGCGGTGACCATCGCGGTGATCGAGGGCCACTACGGCAAGGTCGCCCTCGACAACCGGTCCCGGGCGTCCGACCGGGTGGCGCGCGGCATCCTCGCCGGCCTCGATCCCGGTGACCTCGTCGTCACCCCGCCGCTGGAACGCCGGCTGCTGCTGCTCTCCGACCTGCCGGGCGTGGGGGTGAAGTCCGTCCTCAGCCCCGGCGCCGCGGTGGGGACCTCCGACCTGACCGTCGACCTGCTCCCCGGCCCCCGCGTGGACGGCAGCCTGGAAGCCGACAACGCCGGCAACCGCTACACCGGTGAATACCGGGCCGGCGCGACGGTGAACTTCAACGAGCCGCTCGGCATCGGCGACGTGGCCTCCTTGCGGGTCCTGACCAGCGGCTCGGGCCTCAACTACGCGCGGGCCTCCTACCAGGCGCAGGTCCAGGACGGGATCGTCGGCGTCGCCTACGCCCACCTCAACTACCGCCTCGGGCGGGAGTTCGCCGACCTGCACGCCAGCGGCACGGTGGACATCGCCAGCCTCTACGGCAGCTATCCGCTGATCCGCTCGCGCGACACCAACCTCTACGCCCTCGCCGACCTCGACTACCGCTCCTACACCGACAAGGTCGGCTCAACCTCTTCGGTCACCGACAAGTCGGCGGTCGTCGCCGTCCTCGGCCTGAGCGGCGACCACCACGACGGGCTGTGGGGCGGCGGCTGGAACAGCTATTCGCTGTCCTGGTCGATCGGCGACCTCGACATCAAGACGCCCGAGGTGCGGGCGATCGACGCGATCACCGCGCGGACCGAGGGCGACTACGACAAGCTCGCCTTCGAAGTCTCGCGCCTGCAGGAGACGGGCGGTCCGTTGTCCTTCTGGGGCGAGGCGCGCGGCCAGCTGGCGTCGAAGAACCTCGACTCTTCCGAGAAGATGGAGCTCGGCGGTGCCTACGGCGTGCGCGGCTATCCCGAGGGCGAGGCCTATGGCGACGAGGGTTACATCCTCACCGCCGAGGCGCGCCTCCGGATGGCTCGCCTCTCGCAATGGACCCGCGGCCAGGTGCAGACCTTCGTCTTCGTCGACGACGGCTCGGTCAGGCTGAACAAGTCCCCCTGGGTCGCCGGGCCTAACACCCGGACGCTGAGCGCCGCCGGCGTCGGCGTCAGCTGGGCCAACGCCCACGGCCTGATGATCAAGGTCACCTACGCCGCCCGACTGGGCAGCGAACGCGCCACCTCCGCCCCCGACCGATCCGGCCGGGTCTGGGTGCAGGTCACGCAATACTTCTGATGGCGGCGTCAGCACGCACCGCAGTCTCGCCTTCAGTAACAAGGATCGCTTCCATGGACGCCTCCCTCCTCCGCGCCGGCCCCTCCGCCAGCCACCGCAAGACCCATCGCCGGATGCGGCTCGCCGCCTCCTCGGCGCTCGCGGGCTCCCTGGCGCTGTTGCTGGCGTCGAACGCCTTCGCCCTGCCGACCGCCGGGGTGGTGGTGGCCGGCCAGGCGAACATCACCTCCGGCCCCGGCGCCCTGACCATCAACCAGACGAGCCAGAACGCCGCGATCAACTGGCAGAGCTTCAGCATCGCGCCCAACGAGGCGGTGCAGTTCGTGCAGCCCAATTCGCACTCGGTGGCGCTGAACCGCGTCCTGGGCTCCGACCCCTCGACCATCCTCGGCCGGCTCTCGGCCAACGGTCAGGTGTTCCTGGTCAATCCCAACGGCGTGCTGTTCGGCCGGACCGCCCAGGTCAACGTCGGGGGGCTGGTCGCCTCGACGCTCGCCATCAAGGACGCCGACTTCATGGCCGGCCAGTACCGGTTCTCCGGCGCCGGTCCGGGCTCGGTGGTCAACCAGGGCACGATCACAGCCGACGGCGGCTCGGTGGCCCTGCTCGGCGGTCATGTCAGCAACCAGGGCGTGATCTCGGCCCGGCTGGGCGCGGTGTCGCTGGCCGCCGGCGACGCCATGACCCTGGATGTGGCCGGCGACGGCCTGCTCAGCGTCACCGTCGATGCGGGGGCGGTGAACGCCCTCGCCGAGAACAGCGGCCTGATCAACGCCGACGGCGGCCGGGTGCTGATGACCGCCAGGTCGGCCAGCGCCCTGCTCCGCACGGCGGTCAACAACACCGGCGTCATCGAGGCGCGCACCCTGGTCAACCACCAGGGGACGATCAGCCTGATGGGCGATCCCACGAGCGGCGTAGTCAACGTTGGCGGCACGCTGGACGCCAGCGCCCCCAACGGCGGCGACGGCGGCAAGATCGAGACCTCGGCGGCGCATGTCGAGGTCGCCCACGGCGCCGTGGTCACCACGGCCGCGCCCCACGGTGTCACCGGCAACTGGCTGATCGACCCGCAGGACTTCACCATCGGCGCCGGCGGCGACATCACCGGCGCGGACCTCTCGGCCATGCTGAACGTCAACAGCGTGACCATCAGCACCGTGGTCGGGACCGACACCGCCAGCAATCTCTTCGGGGCCAACCCCGGCAATGGCGACGTCACCATCAACGACCCGATCACCTGGTCGTTCACCGCGCCGAACACCACCACCCTGACGATAAACGCGGCCGGCACGGTGACCCAGAACGTGGGCGCGGCGATCACCGCCACCCAGGGCAACCTGGTCATCTGTTGCGGCGGCGACGTCAACCTGCACGACGCGATCAGCGTCACCAACGGCAGCGTGCTGATCAGCGGCGGCGGCGACGTACATCTCTTCGTGAGCGGGGCGATAACCATCGTCGACGGCAACCTGACGCTCTGCGCGGGCGAGGACCTCACGATCGAGGGGGCCATCAGCCTGAAGCGGGGCAGCTCCCTGCCGGCCGAGGACCTCGGGCTGCCGCTCGGCATGGTGCTGATCGCCGGCTACGGCGGCGGCGGCCCCGGCCCCGCCGGCGGGACCCTGAGCTTCGGCCTCATCCCGGTGACGATTGTCGGGCCGAACGCGCCGGTCACCATCGAGTACAATCCGACCACCTACGTCCCGCCCGGCACCAACATCTACGCGGGCTTCTTCACCCTGCCCGCAGGCAATCAATACAGCGAGCGCATGCTGGTGTTCCCCAACGGGGACCGGGTCGACGACGGCGCCACGGCGACGACCCTCAACGGGTTCAACACCACCCCCGCCAGCGGCGCGCCGGTCGGCGTCACCCTGGTCGCGGGCCCTGGCGCCTTCGCGACCTTCGACGCCCCGCAACCCGGCGTCGAAGGCATCACCTTCGACGGCTACACCCTCGCCGGCCCGGACGCCGCGGACTACGCCCTGGCGCAGAACTGCTGCACCGGGGTGTTCAGGACCACGGGCGTGATCACCGCGGCGGCCCCGCCAGCCCCGCCGCCGCCGCCGCCACCGCCGCCTGTGTCGCCGCCTCCGCCGCCACCGCCGCCGCCTGTGTCGCCGCCGCCACCGCCGCCACCGCCGCCACCGCCGCCCCCGCCGCCTGTGTCGCCGCCTCCGCCTCCGCCGCCTCCGCCTCCGCCTCCGCCACCACCACCGCCACCGCCTGTGTCGCCGCCACCCGTGTCGCCACCGCCGGTGTCACCGCCGCCCGTGTCGCCGCCGCCTGTGTCGCCACCGCCGGTGTCGCCGCCCCCGCCTCCGCCGCCGGCCCCTCCGGAGACGGTCGCGAGCTTCGTGCCGCCTCAAGTGTCGGAGGTCCCGACCTTCGCTATTGCGGCGCCGGCCGGCTTGATCGTCGCGGTGCTGGGCGGCGGCGTCCGGATGCCGGCGATCCCGGTGGCGACGCAGCCGATCGTGGTTGCGGAGGCCCCGGCGCCGGTCGTCCTGGCCCCCGCGCCGACCCCAGCGCCCTACGTGGCGCCGGTCTATCGGCCCAAACAGGCGCGGAACTAGGCCGCGTGGGCGACCCTCGCCCGCGCAGGCCTCGGTCGGCGCTCGTGGCGCTGGCGCTCGGCCTCGGCCTCCTCTCGGCCGGCGTCTCCACGACGCCGGCCGCCGCCGCGGCCCGGACCAGCCACCACCCGGCCCCGACGCCGGTCTCCAACGACGCGCGGCGCTTCGCCGACTGGGTGATGGCCTCGGGCGACAGCCATGGAATGCCGTTCGTCATCCTCGACAAGACCGCGGCCGAGCTCTTCGTCTTCTACGGCGACGGGCGGCTCCGCGGCGGATCGCAGGTGCTGCTCGGCCTGGCGCGCGGCGACGCCTCCGTGCCGGGGATCGGCCAGCGCAAGCTGTCGGACATCCGTCCGCAGGACCGCACGACGCCGGCCGGCCGCTTCGTCGCCTCGCTCGGCCATGACCTGGGGCCGGAGGACATCGTCTGGGTGGACTATGACAACGCCATCGGGCTGCACCGGGTGATCACCACCAACCCCAAGGAGCGGCGCCTGCAGCGCCTGGCCACCGCATCGCCGCTGGACAAGCGGATCACCTACGGCTGCATCAACGTGCCCGCGAGGTTCTACGACACGGTCGTGCAACCGGCCTTCACCGGCACGAGCGGCGTCGTCTACATCCTGCCCGAAGTCCGCGCGACCGCCGACGTCTTCCCCGGCTACGTCGCCGTCGAGGGATCGCGGCCTGCGCCGCACGCCGCCGCCCCCTGAGCCTGCTCAGCCGCGGCGCAGCTCGACGGCGCCTCTCGACGCCGCCCGGCCGCCGGGCGCATGCTGCCGCCAACGGCCGAGCATGCGGCCACAGAGGCTCCGGGAGGCGACCATGCCCAAGCTCGATCGTGACGGTGTCGGGATCTACTACGAGGTCCACGGGCGCGGCCCGGCGGTGCTGCTGACCCACGGCTTTTCCGCCACCGGCGAGATGTGGCAGGGCCAGCTCGCGGCGCTCACGCCGCACTTCACCGTCATCACCTGGGACATGCGCGGCCACGGCCGCACCGACTATCCGGACGACCAGGCCGCCTACTCCGAGGCGGCCACCGTCGCCGACATGGCGGCCTTGCTGGACGCCGCCGGCGCCCCGAGCGCGGTGATCGGCGGCCTGTCGCTGGGCGGCTACATGAGCCTCGCCTTCCATCGCGCCCATCCGGAGCGCACGCGGGCCCTGCTGATCATCGACACCGGCCCCGGCTACAAGAACGACCAGGCCCGTGACGGCTGGAACGCCAACGCCATCAAGCGCGCCGAGCGCTACGAGGCCGAGGGCCTGGGCGACCTCTCCCGCGCCAGCGCCGAGGTCCGCGCCGCCAGCCATCGCGACGCCACCGGCCTGGCCCGCGCCGCCCGCGGCATGCTCACCCAGAAGACCGCCAAGGTGATCGAGAGCCTGCCGGACATCGCCGTGCCGGCCATCGTCATCGTCGGCGAGAACGACACCCCGTTCCTGGCCGCCTCCGACTACATGGCCGCCAAGATCCCCGGCGCGAAGAAGGCGATCATTCCTGCCGCCGGCCACGCCGCCAACATCGACAACCCGGACGCCTTCAACGCCGCGCTCACGGGCTTCCTCGAAGGCGCCCGGCTCGCGGAGCCCGCCTGACCCGAGCCGTCGCTCTCCTGGAGCCGCCCCGAGGCCATCCGCGCGGCGATCCGCGAGACCCGCGCGCTGACCGGCAATGTGTTTGAGCTCGCCTTCGGCCGGTTGGAGAGCCGGAACAGCCAAGCTTCCCAGATGTTATAGATGTAACCGGAGCGTACGATGGTTCCCCCCACCGCGCCGAACCTCGGCGCGTGGCCTTCTGCAGGCCGCGGCGGCGGGTAGGGCAAATGACCCGAGCCACTCCGCAGATGCGGAGGATCGCCAAACGCCTCATGGTCATCGAGACCGGGAGGGCCGGCTCCGCCAAGGCGGGGGCGGAGGCGTTTCCGGTGACTGACAAGCTGCGTCCGCATCTGGCGACCCTGGTGGGCCGCGGCGGCGTTCGGGCGCTGCTCATGCGCGCCCTCGTCCTGGCTGCGGCGGAGGTCGCGTGGCTGCACGCGGCGCAGGTGGGTCCCGACGGGGACCTGGAAGGCCTGGAAGCGATTGGCGCAGGCCTCGACCCCGCGGAATTTCTCGAAGGCAGGATCGTTCTGCTGGCCCAAGTTCTGGGCCTGCTGGTGGCCTTCATCGGCCCGAGTTTGACGTCAACTCTCGTGGGCGAGATTTGGCCGCAAGTCCCTTTCAAGGCGCGGGACTTCGGCATGGAGCATGACCGTGAATAAACCAAGTAAGACGGCGAAGGCCGGGTTGCCGGGGAACCGCAATCGCGGCTCTGCCAAGGTCAGGATTCACACCCTTTCGACCGGAGTCCGCGGGCTCGACGAAATCCTGGGCGGCGGTGTCCCGGAGTTTTCCTTCAACCTGATCGGCGGCTCGCCCGGCTGCGGCAAGACCACGATGGTGCATCAGTTCGCGTTCGCCAATGCGACGCCCGAGCGGCCGGCGCTCTACTTCACGGTGCTGGGCGAGCCGGTCATCAAGATGCTGCGCTACCAGCAGCAGTTCTCGTTCTTCGACAACGCCAAGGTCGGCACGGCGGTGCGGTTCATCAACCTCTCGGACATGGTGCTGGAGAAGGATCTGACCGCGGTCTTGCAGGAGATCATCGCGAAGGTCACGGAGGCCAATCCAAGCGTCGTGATCATCGACTCGTTCCGAACCCTGGCGCGCAAGGCGACGAGCGCGGTGGGCGACCTGGAAGTGCAGTCGTTCATCCACCGTCTCTCCCTGTTCTTGACCAGTTCGGAGGTGACGGCGTTCCTGGTGGGCGAGTACGTCGAGGAGGATATCCGCGACAACCCGCTGTTCACGATGGTCGACGGGATATTCTGGCTTTCGCAGGCCACGGAGCGGAACTCCGTGGTGCGGAAGCTGCAGATCATGAAGCTGCGCGGCCAGGCCTCGGTGCCGGGGCTGCATACCGTGCGCATCAGTGAGGAAGGCCTGCAGGCCTTCTCACGCACGCTGGGACTGGACAGCGCCAAGCCGAAGTCGCGGCGGCGGCGGCGGCTCTCCGTCGGCATTCCCGAACTGGACAAGATGCTGGGCGGCGGGCTCATCGAAGGCGACAGCCTGCTGGTGGCCGGGCCCTCGGGCACCGGCAAGTCGGCGCTGGCGACCCAATTCATCGCCGAGGGCCTGCGCCGGGGTGAACCGGGGATCATGGTGATCTTCGAAGAGCGGCCGGACGGCTACATCCGGCGGGCGGACACCTTTGGCCTGAAGCTTGCTGAGGCGGAAAAGCAGGGAATGCTGGAAACCCTCTACCTTCGTCCCCTCGACCTTTCGGTGGACGAGACGATGCTGGCGATCCTCGATGCCATCGAAAGGGTCGGCGCCAAGCGGGTGGTGATCGACTCGCTGGTCGGCTTCGAGATGGCGCTGGCGCCCGGCTTCCGCGCCGACTTCCGCGAGTCGCTCTATCGGATGATCGGAGCTCTGACCGGCGCCGGGATCACCATCCTGTCGACCGTGGAGGTGGAGGACAACTTCACCTCGCTGCAGTTCAGCCACTACGCCATATCGTTCCTCACCGACGATATCGTGCGGCTGCGCTACGTCGAGATCGACGGCCAGCTTCGCAAGACCATGGCGGTCATCAAGATGCGCGGCGGCAACCACAGCAAGGACATCCGGGAATATGTCATCACCAGCGAGGGCGTGGTGGTCATCCACCCGCGGCGCACGGACTATAGCCAGCTGAGCACCGGAATCCCCACGCGCACCGGCCCGCGCCGGGCGCAGGAGAACGAAATCTCACCGGAGCCCAAGGCGAGCGAGTAGGATGGCGGGTCGATGGCCGCGCCCCCCACCTCGGATCCGATGCCCGCCGACCTGTCGAGCCCGTGGCTCGAACATGCGCCATCGCCCATGGCCACGGTCGAGGGCGCGACGCACATCGTACGCGACATCAATCCTGCCTTCTGCCAGCTGATCGGCAGGACGCGGGACGAGATGGTCGGCAAGCCGATCTGTGAGCTGCTGCCGGAAGACCACGAATGCCTGGCGCTGCTGGATCACGTCCATCACGCGGGGGAACCCATCAGCCACACCGGACAGGCGCGCCCCGGCGGCGGCTTCTGGTCCTATACGATGTGGCCGGTCATGGCCGCCCGCCGTGCGGCGGGCGCGGTGATCCAGGTCACCGAGCGCGCCCCGCCCGAAGAGCGGACCCTGGCGATGAACGAGGCCTTGCTGCGCGGCTCGTTGCGCCAGCATGAGCTGACCGCCGCCGCCGACGCGGCGAACGCCCGGCTGCAGGTCGAGATCGGCCAGCGCATGCAGTCCGAGCGCGACGCGCTGATGCTGACGAAGGAAATTTCGCACCGGATCAAGAACAACCTGCAGATCGTCGTCGCCCTGATCGCCAACGAGATCAAACGGACGCCGGCCGAGTTCGCACAAGGCTACCTCGCCACCGAGGCGCGGATCGCCGCCATCGCCGAGCTCTACGCCCTGATTTCCCAGTCCAGCCACGTCCACACCATTCCGCTGGACGCCTACCTGCGCGAAATCGCCAGGAGCATGTCCGCGAGCCTTCTCGAACCCTCGTCGGGCGTTAGCATCGAGGTGAGATCGGAAGCCGTGGAGATCGATTCTGATCGCGCCGTGCCTTTCGGCCTGCTGGTCAATGAATTGGGCACCAACGCCATCAAGCACGCGTTTCCGAATGGAACGGGGCGGATCAGGCTGAGCGTCGAACAGGCCGGCGACCAGATCGAGTTGACGGTCGCCGACGACGGCGTGGGCATGGCGGCCAAGGACCCGACAAGAGCTCCCGGGAAGCATGGTTCCGACTACGTGGCGATCTTCGTTCGGCAGCTGGGTGGCGCAATGGCCATATCGCGATCGGACGGAACCGGAACCACCATCCGGATACAGTTCCCGTTGCTTGTCGTCCGCCACCCGCGGGCAGAGGGACCGCCCTAGCTCGACTTGGGCCGGTCCGACAGCTCGACACCGGTCGCCTGGTAGCAGATCAGCTCGGCGATGTTGGTGGCGTGGTCGCCGATCCGCTCGAGGTTCTTGGAGATGAACAGCAGGTGGGTGGAGGCCTCGATCGAGGCCGGATCGCCGCTCATGCCGCTGAGGATCTCGCTGAACACCCGGTCGTGCAGCTCGTCGATGTCGGTGTCGCCCTCCCAGACCGCCTTGGCGGCGTCGGCGTCGGTGACCCGGTAGGCTTCGATCACCGCGGCCAGCCGCTCGGCCACCAGGGCGCCGAGCTTGCGGATGCCGTCCGCCTGGGCCGGCGACGGCGGGCCCTTCAGCTGCGGGGTCCGCTTGGCGATGTTCTTGGCCAGGTCGCCGCAGCGCTCCAGCGCCATGGCGGTCTTCAGGGCGGTGATCGGGGCCCTGAGGTCGTCGGCCATCGGCTGGTGCAGGGCGATGAAGCGCACGGCGCGGCGCTCGATGTCGGCGTCCATCTCGTCGAGCCGGCTGTCGCCCGCGGCGACGATCGCCGCCTCGCCCACGTCGTTGCGCACGAAGGCCGAGACCGCGGTCTTCAGCTGGTCGACCGCCAGGTCGCCCATGGTCGCCACGTCCCGATGGAGCCCGTTCAGCTCCTCGTCGACGGCTTTGAAGGTGTGTTCCATGACGCGGTCCCCCTTAGCCGAACCGGCCGGTGATGTAGTCGCGGGCGCGGCCCGTGGCGGGATTGGTGAACACCTGGTCGGTCTCGCCGAACTCCACCAGCTGGCCGAGATACATGAACCCGGTGTGGTCGGAGAGCCGCGCGGCCTGGCCCATGTTGTGGGTCACGATGACCACCGTGTAGTCGCCCTTCAGCTCGCTGATGGTCTCTTCCAGCCGGGCGGTGGAGATCGGGTCCAGGGCCGAGGCCGGCTCGTCGAGCAGCAGCACCTCCGGCTTCACCGCGATGGCGCGGGCCACGCACAGCCGCTGCTGCTGGCCGCCGGAGAGGCCAAGCCCGCTATCCTTCAGCTTGTCCTTGACCTCTTCCCACAGCGCCGCCCGGCGCAGGCTCTCCTCGACCCGGTCGGCCATCTCGGCCTTCCCCAGCCGCTCGTAGAGCCGCACGCCATAGGCCACGTTGTCGTAGATCGACATCGGGAAGGGCGTCGGCTTCTGGAACACCATGCCCACCTTCGCCCGCAGCGCCGAGAGGTCGACGCCGCGGGACAGCACGTCCGTCCCGTCCAGCAGCACCTGCCCCTCGGCCCGCTGGCCGGGATAGAGGCTGTACATGCGGTTGAGCGTGCGCAGCAGGGTCGACTTCCCGCAGCCCGAGGGGCCGATCAGCGCGGTCACCGCCTTGCGCTTGAAGCCGGCGGTCACCGAGAACAGCGCCTGCTTGCCGCCGTAATAGAAGTTGAGCCCCTGCACCTGCAGGCACACCTCGTCCGGCGGCAGGGCCAGCACCTTGGTTTCGGGCGCGTCGAGGGTCTGCGCGTTCATGAGCGTTTCGGCTCCCGGGTGGACAGGCGGGCGATGATGGTGACGGCGAGCACGGCCACGGCGATCAGCATGGCCCCGACCCAGGCCAGCCGACGCCAGTTGTCCTGCGCCGACAGGGCGAAGTTGAAGATCACCACCGGCAGGTTGGCGGTGGGCCGCCCCAGGTCGAAGCTGAGGAACTGGTTGTTCAGCGCGGTGAACAGCAAGGGCGCGGTCTCGCCGCTGATCCGGGCGAAGGCCAGCAGCGCCCCGGTCAGCATGCCGCCGCGCGCCGACTTCCAGATCACCGCCATGATGGTCCGCCAGACCGGCGCGCCCAATGCAACGCTGGCCTCGCGCAGCGCGGTGGGCTGCAGCCTCAGCACGTCCTCGGTGGTGCGCACGATCACCGGCATGGCCAGCAGCGACAGCGCCAGCGCCCCGGCGTAGCCGGAGAAGCCCTTCATCGGCCGCACCAAGAGCTCGTAGACGAACAGGCCCACCAGGATCGAAGGCGCCGACAACAGCACGTCGTTCACGAACCGCACGACCTTGCCGTAGTGGCTCTCCTTGGCGAACTCCGACAGCCAGGTGCCGGCCATCATGCCCACCGCCACCGCGCCGATCATCGCCAGGATGCACATGGCCAGCGAGCCCAGGATGGCGTTCAGCAGGCCGCCCTCCGAGCCGGGGGCCGGCGTCGACATGGTGAACACCTTGAGGTTCAGCCCGCCCACCCCCTGGCTGAGCAGCGACCAGAGGATGGCGGCCAGCGCGATCAGCGCCAGGGCGGTCGCCGCCCAGCAGAACGCCAGGAAGCCCACCTCCGCGATCCGCCGGGTCAGTCTCGGGGCGCCGGGGGTCATTTGTACGCCTCGCGGCCGATCAGCAGGCGGGCCAGGGCCAGCACCGCGAAGGTGATGATGAACAGCACCAGGCCGAGCGCGATCAGCGCCGCGGTATGCATGTCGCTGGTCGCCTCGGCGAACTCGTTGGCGATGGTCGAGGCGATGGTCGACCCCGAGGCGAAGATCGAGGTCGGGAAGCCGTGCGAATTGCCGATGATGAAGGTCACCGCCATGGTCTCGCCGAGCGCCCGGCCGAGCCCGAGCATCACCGCCCCCACCGTGCCGGTGCGCACATAGGGCAGGCTGACCTTGCGGATCACCTCGAAGGTGGTCGAGCCCAGGCCATAGGCGCTCTCGCGCACCGCCGGCGGGATGGTCAGCAGCAGCTCGCGCAGGGTGGCGGCGATGAACGGCAGGATCATGATCGCCAGGATCGCCGAGGCCGCCAATATGCCGGTGCCGTTCGGGATGCCGGTGGTGATGGTCTCCCAGAGGCTGCCCGGCGGCGCCGCGCCCATGATCGGCAGCTGGATGTGCTTGGCGAACCAGGGGGCGAACACGAACAGCCCCCACATGCCGTAGACGATCGAGGGGATGCCCGCCAAGAGCTCCACCGCCGTGCCGATCGGCCGCCGGAGCGGCACGGGGCACAGCTCCACCAGGAAGATCGCCACCCCCATGGCCAGCGGCAGGGCGAACACCAGGGCGAGCGCCGAGGACACTAAGGTGCCGACGATCGCGCCGGAGGCGCCGTAGACCTCGCCCACCGGATCCCAGGTGGAGGTCACGAAGAACGCCGGGCCGAACTTGGCGAAGGCCGGCCAGCCGCCGATCGCCAGCGAGATGATCAGCCCGCCGAGCGCGGTCAGCAGCAGGGTCGCGGCGGCGAAGCACAGATACTCGAACCCGCGGTCGAACACCGCCCCCTTCGCCGTCCGGCTGGGGCCCGTCTCGGGACTGTCTGCGACCGCTGTCATGAGCCCCCCGCCTTCAGGCCTTGGGCTTACCCGCCCGGCAAGACAGTTCCGTGACGCTTCAACGAAGCTTCAATGACGCGCGAAGCCCTTCCCCTCGATGGGGAAGGGTTGGGATGGGGTGTGTCTGGTGAGTTGGGGGAGAGACCGGGTGGGCGCCGGCGCCAAACGCAGCCAGCAGCCCCAGCCCCCTGCGCACACCCCAATCCCCGCCCTTTCCCCATCGAGGGGAAAGGGAGAGGACCACGCCGCCCTACTTCGAGGCGTACACGACCTTGCCGTCGGCGGACTTGATCTGCGCCACCCAGGCCTTGCGGACCAGGGCCTTCACCGGGGCCGGCAGCGGCACGTAGTCGAGCGACACGGCGGTCGCGTCGCCGGTCTTGTAGGCCCAGTCGAAGAACTTCAGCACCTCGGCGCCGGCCGCCGGGTTGGCCTGCTGCTTGTGCATCAGGATGAAGGTCGCCCCGGTGATCGGCCAGGCGTTCGCCCCCGGCTGGTCGAGCAGCAGCAGGTAGAAGCCCGGCGCCTTGGTCCAGTCGGCGCCGGCCGCGGCCGCCGCGAAGGCGCCCGCCGTCGGGGCCACGAACTTGCCGACCTTGTTCTGCATCAGGGCGTAGGTGAGGTTGTTCTGCTTGGCATAGGCGTATTCCACATAGCCGATGGCGCCCGGGGTCTGCTTGACCAGGGCCGCGACGCCGTCATTGCCCTTGCCGCCCAGGCCCACCGGCCAGTTGACGCTGTCGGACGCGCCGACGTCGGCCGCCCAGTGCGGGGCCTTCATCGACAGGTAGCTGGTGAACAGGAAGCTGGTGCCCGAGCCGTCCGAGCGGTGCACCACGGTGATCGGCAGGTTGGGCATGGCCACGCCCTTGTTGGTCAGCACCAGCAGCGGGTCGTTCCACTTCTTGATCAGGCCGCGGTAGATGTCGGCCAGCTGGGTGCCGGTCAGCTTGATCTGGCCGGGCTTGAAGCCTTCCAGGTTCATCACCGGCACCACGCCGCCCATCACCGTCGGGAACTGCATCAGGCCGTTCTTCTCCAGGTCTTCGGGCTTCAGCGGCTTGTCGGAGGCGCCGAAGTCGACCGTGCCCGCCTCGATCTGCTTGATCCCGCCGCCCGAGCCGATCGCCTGGTAGTTCAAGGCGTTGCCGGTCGAGCCCTTGTAGGTTTCGGCCCACTTCGAATAGACCGGCGCCGGGAAGGTCGCGCCCGCGCCCGTCATGGTGGCCGCCTGCGCCAGCGTGGCCGCGCCCGCGACGAGGGCCACGCCCACGGCGGCTGCGAATGTTCTGAACATGGTCGTCTCCTGAACCGAGCGCCCGATTCCCCGTCGCTCTCAGGAACGGGAGTTACGCCCCCGATTTGTAAGTTCCGTGACACTTCCCCGACACTTCATGACACCCCGTCACGCGCTGAAACAAACTGGGCGGCAGGCCCCAAGCCCCGCCCCTCACCCCCGCTCATCCCGGCGAAAGCCGGGACCCAAGCCGCGCTTGCCGGCGAGGCGCCCTACCTCCCCCGCGAAGCGGCGGGAGGGGGACCGCGGGCCGACGCCCGCAACGCGGGCGGAAGAGCGCGTGGTGGAGGGGGCAAGCCGCAGCCGCCACCCCCGCCATCGACATCCCGCCCCCGGCCCATCAGGAACAGTCCGGTGAGCGACCCCCCCGCCCCAACCCCGAGCCGCTATTCCCTCGCCTTCCTCACCGACCAATGGGAGTGGGAGGCCGACCTCGCCGCCGACGCCCTCGAGCCCGCCAAGGCCGCCTCGCGCGACGCCCTGGAAGCCCTGGTCCACGACGAGCGCCCCGAGCTCGCCTGCGTCACCCTGCTCGAAGACGGCGTGAAGATCGGCGTCTGGGATTGGGTCGAGACCAAAGCCCACTGGACGCCGCTCTGAGCGACCCAAGCCGAGGATGGGCGGCAAAGCGCCACAAGGAGACGTTGGCTTGCAGCTGGAAGTCGGACATTCATCGTCGCCTCCTGCGCAGATCTAGTTCGAACCCGAACCTTTGCACTTGGGGCAGAGGTCGGCGACGGTTCGGATGGGACGCGCTCGGCATCGATCGCTTGGAACGGGACATTGGCGCCGCTTTGGAATTCCTCTACCCCGAGATGAAGGCCAACGGCGCCAGGTGAGTAATCTAATGTCCGAGAAACTGTCCTTCCTCACGCCGGACACGTCGCAGATCCGACACCAGATCAAAGGCGTGCTCGAGAGCTACAGCCATGAGTGGGATATTCTGGCTGAACTTAGTCAGAACGCCGTTGACGCAATTGTGCGGGCAACGCCGACGCGTGGGCACATCGAACTCACAGTCAATGCACAAGCGGGCACGATCGAGATTCAGGACAACGGCGTAGGCATTGCACCCGCGGATCTTCTCCGCCTGCTCCGCCCATTCGCAAGTGACAAGGGTGGCCACACCAATCAGATCGGTCAGAAAGGTGTGGGGCTCACATTCGTGCTGTTCTCGACCGTCTCGTTTGAGCTGGAAACCCACGAAGCCAGTGGTTCCGCAACTGCGGCGGTGCATGGAGCTAGTTCTTGGGCAAACTCAGATGACAACACAGACCTTCTGGTGGAGGTGGGCGCAATCGCCACCGAAACCGCTGGCACCCGCATCAAAATCAAGCTGGCCGATCACGACCTGCCTCTATTCGACCTGACTTTCGCCGAGCTTACCTTTGCACTGCGGACGCGGACGGCGTTGGGAAGCACTAACTTCATCTGGGGAGAGCCGCTCAACTGCGACGTAAAATTCAGCCATATTGATAGGTCTGGCAACGCTAACGCGGTCGAGTTTGACTGCAACTACCTGTTACCCACGGAGAAGCTCAAGTCGGACGACTATATCTCTGTCGACGACTACTTGGAATGGCGCTCTGAAAGCGACAGAAGCGACGCAGAAAAGAGGCGGAAACTCAAAGATCGCATAGTTTATTTCAAAGGAAAGAAGTATCAAGCTGGCAGAGATATAAAGTACTGGTCGTGTTTTGTGCCGAATCGAGCAGTATGGCAAACGTTGTCGGAGCTCCATGGCCTGAGCGTTGAGCATGTCGAAGATGATATGGCTGATGGCGACGATATGTTCGTCGGATTTAAGTTTAGCGGTGGACTGTCTACCTCCTCAAAAGGAATGCCGACTGGAATCTTTTTGGAACTGAAGCCCCGCGGGTCCGCTGGCTATTTTCCAAATTTCTTCATCATCGTTGAGGATCCGTCGCTAAGCTTCGATATCGGTCGCAAATCCATACAAGGCCGACAGCAAGGTATGCTGAGAGAGATCGCATACGAAGAGTTTCGCCGGTATGTCCGCGATTTCGTAAAATATATCAGCGGTAGCATAGACGATCCCGACCCCTCGTATGATCGAGAGGAATTGTTCGCTGAGATTGCGTCGATTGCGGAGTTAGATTCCAGCAGTTCGAAGTTCGCGAAGAGGCCAAATTCGCAAGAAGCAACGGTCGCTGCCATGTTCTTTGAGCAGCTCGGAGCGGGACAATTTTCGTCTTTCGTTCCGCTCATCTCCGGATACAGGGGGAGGTATGATCTGTACGGCAAGATTGGTGCAAAAAGTCAGGTTGTCGAGTTCAAGTTTGATCTATCAGGATTGTTCAGAGATTTCTCTGATGAGCGAAAAATGTTTGACGAGATCAATACAGTTGTACTCTGGGAAATAACAGAGAAAGATCGTTCTATTGTCTCCAAGAGAGGACTTACGCTGACCGAAATTGGAGGGGGATTGCTTACGACTACTAACAGTAAATTTCCCGGAGCCCATTTCAGGTTAAATCTCGATGGCGTCAAATCAATCGAGATCGTCTCCATGAGGAAGATACTCAAACCCGGGGAGTAAGCCGGCGCGATTCCTGGTGTGACAGCCACTATGCTCTATCGCCGCGAGCCCAAATTCGCCCTCCCACCAACGCGGTGACGGATCGCCTAGAAGCAGACCTTCCGAAAGTCGCTTCCGAGTCAACTCAAGCCCCGCCCCTACCCTCGCCGCAACAAAAATTCTTGACTCCCCGCCGCTCATATGTTCTCCTTTTGTTCATGGCGACCTCACCCGAGGACATGGCGGATCGGCACGGCCGGATGCTGGCGGAGCTCGCGGAGCTGACGCTGGATTCGGTGCGGGGGCTGCATGACCGGCTGGTCGCGGCGGAGACCCCGGCCGAGGCGCAGGCGCTGGGTCTGACGCTTGCGCGGGTGTCGCGGGCGCTGCGCCAGACGCTGCTCCTGGAAGCCAAGCTCGACAAGGACCGCCGGGCGCAGGCGAGCCAGGACGCGGCCGACGAGGCCGGGGTCCGCGCGCGGCGCGTCGCGGCACAGGTCCCGGTGCGCAAGGCCCGCGTCCGCCGGGCGGTGGCCGTGGCGGCCGCCGAGTCCTGCGAGAGCGTCGAAGCGGCCGAGGATCTGATGGACGACTTGGAGCTCACGCTCGACGACTATGTGCGGGCGTTCGACTTCGAGACCGGCACGGTCGAGGAGCTGATCGCGACCCTCTGCGAGGACCTGGGGATCGCGCCGCAAGACGACGACGACCCGGCGGGCGACGACGACGCGCCGAATGACGCGCGCCCCATGACGGCGGAGACGCCGCCCAGCCCCTATCTCGGCTCCGTCCCGCTGCCGCCGGGGCCCCCGAAACCCAACCTCATCCAGATGCCCGACGGGGGCTGGGCGCCAGGGCCGGACTCTTCCTGACCCGCGGCGCGCGACCGAAGGCCCAGGCGCTTCGCGCCGAATTAGCCACGAACCCACACGAACCCACACGAACGGGCCAGGCCGGAGAGGTCGTGGCCTAGGAGTGCTGCGCGCCTTGGCGCGCGAAAATCGAACACGGACGACACGGAAGGCGGGTCGGCCTCTGTCCGTGTATTCCGTGTTTTCCGCGGTTCAAAAGATGACTGCGCTGTGCGCGCCACGCGTCCCGTTCGTGTGGGTTCGTGTGGGTTCGTGGCTAAAAAAATGACTGCGCTGCGCGCAGCGTGCGGCCCGGCCGGCGCTCTCCCGCCGTCCGGGCCTCAGGCCGCTACCAGCGGAACTGGCCGAACAGGCCGACCTCGTCGTAGGTCCCCTCGACGGTGCCGCCGATCGTGCCGTTGGAGGTCGACAGCGAGCCGTTGTCGATCTTGTCGCGCTTGTAGACCAGCGCCAGGTCGACGATCTTCACCGGCTCCCAGTTCAGGCCGATGTTCCAGTAGGCGTCCTTCTCGCTGGGCTTGGTGTCCTTGGTCGGCTTCACGTAGTCGAAGCGGCCGAAGGCCGAGACCTGCGAGGTGAAGTTGTAGGAGCCGAACACCGAATAGCCGTCCGACTTGTCGGCCACCACCGTGGTCACGTTGTTCCAGTCGCTGGCCGAGAAGTATTCCACGCCCACCCGGAATTGCGGCACCACATAGGCCGCGACCGCGTCGAAGCGGTTGGCGGTGTGTGGCGTCGCCACCCCGTTCTGCACTTCCTTGCCGAGCTTGCCGGTGTAGCCGCCGACGCCGACGATGAAGTTGTCGTAGTTGATGTTGGCGCGGCCCTCGATGTCCATGGTCTTGGTGCGGACCGGGTTCTTGTAGCCCTGGCCGTCGATCACCGAGACGGCGTAGTTGAACAGGCCGCCGGCCAGCTTGCCCGAGGCGTGCACGCCCCAGTCGGCCGAGGTGCCGAACTTGTCGCGGTCGATCAGGGTGTTCTCGACGAACCGGTAGCCATAGATGTCCTCGACGAAGGGCACCCAGGGCAGGTCGGCCGAGCCGAAGCGGATCACCGCGGCGTCGCTGAGCTTGGCCTGCAGATAGGCCTTCTTGATGTAGACCTGGGTCAGGCTGTCGGCGCTGACATAGGCCACGTCGGTGGTCAGGTTGGCCGACCAGACGTCGTTGAACTTGTGGTCGATGCCCAGGTAGAAGCGCTTGATGTCGAAGCCGACGCCGGAGGGCGCGACCTTGGCGCCGTTGCTCTTCTGCTCGAGGTCGGTGAGGTCGAAATACATCCGGCCGCTGACCTGGGTGTTGTCGGCCCAGCTGGGCTTGGGCTTCGGGATCGCCGAGGCGACGCGGGTGTCGATCACGCCGGGGATCCGCTGGATCTCGTTGTCGACCTGGGCCTGGGCGGCTTGCGCCTGGGCCTGGGCCTGGGCGGTCTGCTGCTGCAGCTGGGCCTGCTGCTGTTCCTGGCTCAGCAGGCGCTCGCTCAGCGAATCGACCTGCGCCTTCAGCTGCTCGATCTCGGCCGCCTGCTGGGCCTGCACCGACTCGGCCGCCGACGCCGCGTGAGCCGCCTTGTGGTGCTTCTTCGCCGGCGCGGCCTGCGCCTGGGCGGTCAGCCCCGCGGCCAGCACCATGCCCATCGCCGCCCCTGTCAGCAGGGACATCTTCTTTGTCATAACAACCCCCGTTCAGCGCCGCCCGGGAACGAGCTGCGCATGCGGGGGTCTTACAAAGCTAACGCGACAGTTCCGTGTAACTGCGAAGCTTGCGCAGACGCCGATGTCGTCTGTGGCGCCCGCGCCTCAGGCCCGCCGCCAGGGCGCCCCAAGGGGAAATGCACTGCAATCTTCCCGTCATGGCGGCGACACAACGGGCCCCTATCCTCCAGGGCGATCCCGGAAGGGGAGAGTAGCCATGACGCGTATCATTTCCGTCCGCCCCGCCACCTTCGGCTGGACCCTGCGCATCGACGCCCAGGAGAGCGTCCTGGTCTATGCGACGGGCGCCCAGGCCGAGGACGTCGGCCGCCGGCTCGCCCAGCGCCTGGCCGAAGCCGGCGAGCCCGCGGACGTGCTGATCTATCTCCGCGACGGCAGCCTGGCTGGGTCGTTGCGCTCCACACCTGCCGCGCCCATCGCCCGTCCCCGCATCGAGATGGGCCCGCCTGTGGAGTCCGCCGCCGCCGCGTGAGCGCCCTGTCCGAACCCCAGCCCCCCTCGCAGGGCTTTTTGGCCGCGGCTTCCTCATCAGGGCCGCGGCCTTTTTTTTCAGCTCACGAGTCTTCAGGCTGCGATCGGCGCCGCGCCGACCATCTCCGGCGGCTCGGCGTAGGCGGCCCGCGCCTCGTGCCAGCGGAGGATGGTGAGCTGGCCGTCGAAGCCCTCG
Source organism: Phenylobacterium sp. (assembly GCA_004799545.1). Classification (GTDB taxonomy): domain Bacteria; phylum Pseudomonadota; class Alphaproteobacteria; order Caulobacterales; family Caulobacteraceae; genus Phenylobacterium. Next base: position 233,424 of record SSMU01000014.1, on the reverse strand, counting down.
ACCACGGCGGTGCAGCTCTCCACCCAGTCGCCGTCGTTGATGTAGCGGACGCCGGCGATGTCGCGGATCTCGGCGTGGTGGATGTGGCCGCAGATCACCCCGTCGACGCCGCGCCGGCGGGCCTCCTCGGCCATCGCCTCCTCGAACTTGTCGATGAACTGCACCGCGTTCTTCACCCGGTGCTTCAGGTAGGCCGAGAGGCTCCAGTAGCCGAGGCCCAGCATGTGCCGCACCCGGTTGAACTGGGTGTTCAGCGTGAGCAAGCCGCGGTAACCCCAGTCGCCGAGGAAGGCCAGCCACTTGGCGTGCTGGATGACCCCGTCGAACTCGTCGCCGTGGGTGACCAGGTAGCGCTTGCCGTCGGCCGCCTCGTGGATCGCGTCGCGCGCCACCACCACCCCGCCGAAGTGCACGCCGCAGAAGTCGCGGATCCGGTCGTCGTGGTTGCCGGGGATGTAGACCACCGTCACGCCCTTGCGGGCCAGGCGCAGCACCTTCTGGACCACGTCGTTGTGCGCCTGCGGCCAATGCCAGCCGCTCTTCATCTTCCAGCCGTCGACGATGTCGCCGACCAGGTAGAGGGTCTCGCACTCCAGCACCCGGATGAACTCCAGCAGCCGTTCGGCCTGGCAGCCCTTGGTGCCCAGGTGGATGTCGGAGATGAAGGCGGTCCGGCAGCGCAGCTCGGGCGGCATGGTCACTCCCGCAGGCTCTCGCAAGCCAGTTCTGGGCTGACTCGGTGACGGTTGCGTGACGGCCTAGGCCTGCTGGTCCAGGGAGTAGCCGGCCGAGCGGACCGTGCGGATCGGATCCTCGTGCCCGCCGTCGCGCAACGCCTTGCGCAGCCGCCCGACATGCACGTCGACGGTGCGTAGCTCCACATAGGTGTTGGGCCCCCAGACGGCGTCCATCAGCCGCTCGCGGCTGAACACCCGGCCCGGCCGCTGCATGAGGAAGTCGAGCAGCCGGAACTCCGTGGGGCCGAGGTGCACGTTGCGCCCCGAGCGGGTCACCCGCCGCGAGCCGCGGTCGAGGATGATGTCGGCGTACTCCAGCCGCTCGTCCACCAGCTCCGGTCGGGTCCGCCGCAGCAGGGCGCGGATGCGCGCCGTCAGCTCCGACATGGCGAACGGCTTGACCACGTAGTCGTCGGCGCCGGTGTCGAGGCCGCGCACCTTGTCGCTCTCCTCGCCGCGCGCCGTCAGCATCAGGATCGGCGTGCGCCGGGTCTCCGGCCGGGCCCGCAGCTGGCGGCACACCTCGACGCCCGACACCTTGGGCAGCATCCAGTCCAGCAGGATCAGGTCGGGGGTCTCCTCCTCGACCTTCAGCAGCCCCTCCTCGCCGTCGGCGGCGCGCTCGACGCGGAAGCCCTCCTTGTCGAGGTTGTAGTCCAGCAGCGTGGCCAGCGCTTCCTCGTCCTCGACCACCAGCACGAAGGGCTTCACGGCGTCGCGTCCCCGAACCCGGGCCGTGGGCTGTCAGCCTCCAGCAGGCTGACCTTCGGCCGGGGCTCGTTCAGCTCCTCGCCGGTGATCTGGAAGTGAAGGATCTCGGCGATGTTGGTGGCGTGGTCGCCGATCCGCTCGAGGTTCTTGGCGATGAACAACAGGTGCGCGCCGGGCGCCACCGTGTCCGGCTCGTTGGCCATCAGGGTCAGCAGCTCGCGGAAGATGCTCTCGTAGTGCTCGTCGACCTCCTCGTCGCGGCGCCACACCGCCATGGCGGCGTCGATCTCCTGGGCCGCGTAGGCGTCCAAGACCTCATGCAGCCGGGCGGCGACCAGCCGGCCCATCCGCTCGATGGCGCTCATCAGCGGCAGCACCGGGTCGGAGCCGGAGAGCACCAGGCTGCGCTTGGCGATGTTGCGCGCCAGGTCGCCGCAGCGCTCCAGGTTCATGGCCAGCTTGAAGGTCGAGACCGCGCTGCGCAGGTCCTCGTCCGACGGCCCCTGGTCGGCGATCAGCGCCAGCGCCCGCCGCTCGATGTCGGCCTGCATGTCGTCGAGCCGCAGGTCGCGGACGATCAGCGCCTGGGCCAGCGGCACGTCGCGCCGGATGACCGCGTCCACCGCGTCCACCACCTGGGCTTCCGCCAGGCCGCCCATGCGGATCACCTCGGCCACCAGGGCACGCAGTTCGGAGGCGTAGGAGGCCTTGGGAATCGGCTGGGCCACGGAGTTCCTCTTCCTTACAGGCGCGGGACACTAGCGGTGGTGCATGACACTTATGTGACGCTCGGATGTCGGCCGCGCGAAAGGTTTTGACAGCGGGGGTGTGACCGCGGTCACAATCGGTCAATCATCTTGGACTTATCAGGCAGATTAGGCGTTAGAGATAACCACAAGCTTGGCCATATAATCGTGATTACAGAAACAAGATCGCTTAGCTTGACCATTCACCCGGTTATTGTGGCGGTTATGGCCAAGCTTGTTCTGTCTGAATACTTTCATCTGCGACCTCCCGCCGCAGGCTTGAGCTTGGGCAACAATGGTATCTCAATGATGCTCTGTTTGGGGGGTGCGCAATGCGCGTTCTGATCGTCGAGGATGAGCCGCTGATTGCGGCCTCCATCGAATGGGAGCTTCGCGACCGCGGGCACGAGGTGCTCGGCCCCGCCGCCAGCGCCGCCCACGCCGAGGACCTGGCGCGCGACGGCGCCCCGGATCTCGCCCTGGTGGACATCAACCTGGTCAACCGCGGCGACGGCGTCCGCCTCGCCCACGCCCTGCGCCGGATCGGCGTCGCCTCGGTGTTCGTCACCGGCCAGGTCTGCGAGGCCCGCGAGAACCGTGACGCCGCCCTAGGCCTGCTCGCCAAGCCGTTTCCGGTGGAAAGCCTGGACGCCGTGGTGCGCGCCGCCGCGACCCTGATGGCCGGTGGCCGGCCGACGGCCCCGCCGCCCTGCCTCGAGCTGTTCGCCCCCTTTCAGGGTCAGCGGCCACGCCAGGACCGGAGCCCGCAGGCCGCCGCGGTCTGAGCGGGCCTAGACCGCCGGCAGGTAGATGCTGAAGGTCGAGCCCTGGCCTTCGGCGCTCTCCACCAATATGCCGCCGCGGTGGCGGTTGATGATGTGCTTGACGATGGCCAGGCCGAGCCCCGTGCCGCCGCTCCGCTGCCCCTCGACCCGATAGAACCGCTCCGACAGCCTCGGCAGGTGCTGGCGGGCGATACCGCGGCCGGCGTCGGCCACCCGCAGGGTCACGTAGCTCTGGCTGGACGCGGCGTCGGGGCTCAGCAAGGACAGGGCCACCGCGCCCTCGCGGGACGGCGCGCGGGCGGCCTCCAGGCTCTCGGCGGCGAACAGCTTGACCCGCACCGTGGTCCCCACGGCCGAATACTTCACTGCGTTCTCCACCAGGTTCTGGATGACCTGCACCAGCTGATCGCGGTCGCCGGTCACGCTGAACGGCCCCGGGCCGGTCTCCAGCACGACGGCGACGCCGCGGTCGGCGGTGAGCGGGCGGATGGCGTCGGCCACATCCTGGGTCGCCTTGGCGAGGTCCACCGTGCCCTCCGGCGCGATGTGCTCGTTGAGCTCGATGCGGGACAGCGACAGCAGGTCGTCGATCAGCCGCGCCATGCGCCCAGCCTGCTCGGCCATGATCCCCAGGAACCGCTCGCGCGCGTCCTTGTCGTCGCGGGCGTGGGTGCGCAGGGTCTCCACGAAGCCGGCCAGGGAGGCCAGCGGCGTGCGCAGCTCATGGCTGGCGTTGGCCAGGAAGTCGGCGCGCATCCGCTCGGTGCGCCGGGCGTCGGTCTCGTCGCGCAGCATCAGCACCAGGTCGCGGCCGTCGCCTTCGCCCTCCCCCAGCGGCCGCACGAAGGCGCGCCAGAAGCGCGGCTGCACGCCGATCGATTCGAACGCCACCTCCACCGCCGCCTCTGTCGCCAGCGCCTCCTCGATGGCTTCCAACACCTGCGGCTGGCGCAGTGCCGCGCCCAGCGGCGCGCCGGTCAGCTCGATGCGGAACAGGGTGCGCGCCGCCTGGTTGCCGTAGGCGATCTCTGGCCCGCCTGCCGCGCCGGCGCGCACCAGCAGCACCGGATCGGGCAGCAGCTCCAGGATCCGCTGCGCCGGCGGGGCGTCGGTGAGGAGGGCGGCTTCAGACATGGCCGCAGGATTGGAACGAAATCGGGCCTGCGACAATGGCCGGGCCGCGTGGGCCTTGATTGCCGTGCGGTCAACAGGGCCTGATCTGGCGCCGCGAGACCTCGGCCAAGCCTTGGAGGGAGGGGCCCATGCAGATCGACCTGCTGTCGCCGGACCGGTTCGCCGACGGCCAGCCGCACGACCAGTTCCGCTGGCTGCGCGAGCACGACCCCGTCCACTGGCACGAGGAGCCCGGCGGCAAGGGCTTCTGGGCGGTGACGCGCCACGCCGACGTCTGGGCCGTCGACCGCGACTTCCAGACCTATTCGTCCGAGCCGACCATCATGATCTCCGACCCGCTCAACGAGCAGGCCGGCGGCTTCGGCCCCTACAAGATGATGCTGATGATGGACCCGCCGGAGCACACCCAGTTCCGCAAGCTGATCCGCTCGGAGTTCACCCTGCCGGCCGCCCACGTCCGCGAGGGCCGCATCCAGGCGCTCGCCCGCCAGATCGTCGACACGGTGATCGATCGGGGCGAGTGCGATTTCGTGGGCGAGGTGGCCGGCGAGATGCCGTCCTTCGTCATCGCCGAGCTGATGGGCCTGCCGCTGGACGACGGCCGCGAGCTCTACAAGCTCACCGAGATCATCCACACCGCGCCCGAGGCCCAGGCGCCCGGGGCCGGCGGCCAGGCGGTGATGAAGATGTTCGAATACGGCTCCCGGGTGATCGCCGAGAAGCGCGCCCGGCCGGGCGACGACCTCGCCTCCAAGCTGCTCGCCTGCGAGGTCGACGGCCGCAAGCTGGAGGACATGGAGTTCCTGCTGTTCTTCCTGCTGCTGGTCGACGCCGGCGGCGACACCACCCGCAACCTGCTCTCCGGCGGCCTGCTGGCGCTGATGGACAACCCCGACCAGTTCGCCTGGCTGATGGCCGACCTGCCGGGTCGGCTGCCCAGCGCCCGCGAGGAGCTGCTGCGCTGGACCTCGCCGGTGATCTACATGCGCCGCACGGCCCGGCGCGACGCCGAGCTCGCCGGCCAGAATATCCGCGAAGGCGACAAGGTGGTGATGTATTTCGGCGCCGCCAACCGCGACCCGGCGAAGTTCGACCGGCCCGACACCCTCGATCTCTCGCGCCCGGACAACGAGCACATCGCCTTCGGGACCGGCCCGCACGGCTGCCTTGGCCAGCACATCGCCCGCATCGAGATCGACGCCATGCTGACCGAGGTGCTCACCCGGATGACCGGCTTCGAGCTGGCCGGGGCGCCCGAATGGCTCCCTTCCAACTTCATCTCCGGGCCGAAGGCGATGCCGGTGCGGTTCCGGCCGGCCTAGCTAATTGGCGCCCGCCAGGCCGCGGTGCACGAGCATCGGGCCGATGTCAGGATCCTTGCCGTAGAAGGCGCGGAACATCGGGCCGTAGTCCTCGGTGTGGCCCTTGGAGAGGATCAGCTTGCGGAACCGCTCGCCGTTCTCCCGGGTCAGGCCGCCGTGCTGCTCGAACCAGGCGAAGCTGTCGTCGGCCAGCATCTGGGTCCACAGGTAGGCGTAGTAGCCGGCCGCATAGCCGTTCGACCAGATGTGCAGGAAGTAGCTCGTGCGGTAGCGCGGCGGCACGTTGGCGTAGTCCACGCCGCCGGCCTTCAGCGCCTTGGTCTCATAGGCGTCGACGTCCTGCTTCGGCGCGTCGGCCCCCAGCACATGCCACTGCATGTCCAGCTCGGCCGCCGCGATCAGCTCGCCCATGGCGTAGCCGGAGCCGTACTTCGAGGCCTTCTTGATCTTCGCCACCAGGGCGTCGGGGATCGGCTGGCCGGTCTTGTAGTGCACCGCGTAGTGGTGGAGCACCTTCGGGTCGAGCGCCCAGTTCTCGTTGAACTGCGAGGGGAACTCGACGAAGTCGCGGGCCACGTTGGTGCCCGACAGCGTCGGGTACTCCTGCGCCGCGAACAGGCCGTGCAGGGCATGGCCGAACTCGTGGAACATGGTGGTCACGTCGTCGAAGCTGATCAGCGCCGGTTGGCCGGCCGCGGGCTTGGTGAAGTTGGCGACGTTGAACACCACCGGCTTGGTGCCCAGCAGCTTCGACTGGCCGACGAAGTTGCTCATCCAGGCGCCGCCCGACTTGTTGTCGCGCTTGAAGTAGTCGAAGTACATCAGGCCGAGCACCGAGCCGTCCTTGTCGTGGACCTCGAAGACCTTCATGTCCGGCACGTAGGTCGGGATGTCGGTCCGGGGCTTGAAGGTGATCCCGTAGAGCTGGTTGGCCGCGTAGAAGACGCCATCGCGCAGCACGCGATCGAGCTCGAAGTAGGGCTTGGTCTCGTCGTCGCTGAGGTCGTACTTCGCCTTGCGCACGCGCTCGGAATAGCGGGCCCAGTCCCAGGGCTTCAGCTGGAAGTGCTCGCCGCCCTGCTCGACCATCGCCTGGATCTCGGCGGCCTCGGCGTCGGAGCGCGTGCGGGCCGCCGGCGCCAGCTGGCCGATGAACTGCTGCACCGCCTCCGGCGTCCTGGCCATCTGGTCGTTCAGCACATAGGCCGCGTAGTCCGGGTAGCCGAGCAGCTTGGCCTTCTCGGCGCGCAGGTTGGCCAGCGTGGCCACCGTCTCGCGGGTGTCGTTCTTGTCGCCGCGTTCGGCCCGGGTCCAGCCGGCGTCGAACAGCTGCTCGCGCGTCGCCCGGTCGGAGAGGTCCTGCAGCAACGGTTGCTGGGTGGTGTTCTGCAGGCCGATCACCCACTTGCCCTTCAGGCCCCGCGCCTCGGCGGCCCGCGCGGCGGCGGAGACCTCCTCGTCGCTGAGGCCCGCCAGCTTGGCCTTGTCGTCGACCACCAGGGCGCCGTCCTTGGCCGCCGCCAGCAGCTTCTGCTGGAACGCCGTCGACAGGCTGGAGAGCTGCTCGTTCAGCGCCTTCAGCCGGGTCTTGTCGGCCTCCGACAGGTTGGCGCCCGAGCGCCGGAACTCGTCGTAAGTGACCTGCAGCAACTGCGCCGACTCCGCGTCGAGGTGCAGGGCGGCGCGCTTGTCGTGGACCGCCTTCACCCGGGCGAACAGCTTGGGGTTCAGGTAGATGGCGTCGTGGTGCGCCGCGAGCTTCGGCGAGGTCTCGGCGTCGATCTTGTCCAGGGTGTCGTTGGTGTTGGCGCCGGTGAGCGCGGAGAAGACGTTGGTCACCCGGTCCAGCATCTGGCCGGACCTCTCCATCGCCACGATGGTGTTCTGGAAGGTCGGCGCTGCAGGGCTGTTGGCGATCTTCTCGATCTCGGCCTTCTGCCGGGCCATGGCGGCGTAGATCGCCGGCAGGAAGTCGCTGTCCTTGATCTTGTCGAACTGCGGGGCCTGCAGGAACAGCGGGCTGGGCTTGGCGAAGATCGCGCCCGCCCCGCCGGCGCCCTTGGCCGAAGCCTTGGCGGCCGGCGCGGCCTGGGCCGTGGCGACGGCGATCGCACAGACGGCGGCGCCTAGGAGCAGCGTACGGATCGGATGCATGGCGTTTCCCAAGATGGCGGCGCCTGAACGGCGCGCGTGTCGATATCTGGCCACCGGCGATACAGCATGGCCCGCCCGAGGCAAGGCCTAAGGGCAGGTTCTTCTACTCCGCGCCGCCATCGGCGCAAGATTGGTGCTTTGTGCAACTTACCGAATAAACTTCGGGTCCGGATCGGAACGGGCCTCATCGACCCGCGTTCATCGAGCACGCCGGCTGAGACACGACGCCCCCCCAACCTCGTCTCCCCGGCGCATCCTCCAAAGCCCTTGATCCCTCCCCCGGATCGGGGGCTCCCCCTTTGGGGGCTTTCCTTTTCTGGGGCGCCCTCAGAAGGCGACCTGGGTTCCCAGCTCCACCACCCGCGACGGCGGGATCTGGAAGAAGTCGGCGGCGCGCTGGGCATTGCGCATCAGGAACACGAACAGCAGGTCCTGCAGGTGGCCGAGCCCCGCCGCGGGCCGGGGCAGCAGGGTGCGCCGGCTGACGAAGAACGAGGTCCGCATGATGTCGAACTTGAGCCCCTGGGCGCGGGCCAGCGACAGGCCGTGCGCCACGTTCGGCCGCTCCATGTAGCCGAAGGTCAGCACCAGCGACTTGAAGCCCGGCCCGAGGTCATGGACCTTCACCCGCTCCGCATCCGGCACGCGCGGCCGGCGCAGCACCTTCACGGTCAGCAGTATCACCTGCTCGTGCAGCACCTGATTGTGCTTCAGGTTGTGCATCATCGAGACCGGCACCTTGTCCGGATCGGTGGTCAGGAACACCGCCGTGCCGCGCGCCCGCATCGGCGGCCGGGCGGCCAGCATGCTCATGATGTCGGTCATGGTGAGGTCGCTCTCCTCGGCCTTGGCGAGCCGTTCCAGGCCGCGCGTCCAGGTCCACATGATCAGGATCAGCCCGCCGGCGATGGCCAGCGGCACATACCCCCCGTGCATCACCTTCAGCAGGTTGGCGCCCAGGAAGGCGCTCTCGAGGATCAGGAAGGGCGAGAAGATCAGCGTCGCCTGCCAGATCGGCCGCTTCTTCAGCCGGTGGATCGCCACCACCGCCAGCAGGGACGAGGTGATCATCGCGCCGACCACTGAGATGCCGTAGGCGTCGGCGAGCGCGTCGGAGGAGCCGAAGCCCAGCACCAGGGCGGCCACGCCGACCATCAGGATCCAGTTGATCTGCGGCACATAGATCTGGCCCGCGTGCTCCTCCGAGGTCATCCGCAGGGTCATGCGCGGCAGGAAACCCAGCTGCATCGCCTGCTGGGTCAGCGAGAAGGCGCCGGAGATCACCGCCTGGCTGGCGATCACCGTGGCGGCGGTGGCCAGCAGCACCAGCGGCAGCTGGAACCAGCTGGGCGCCAGGAAGAAGAACGGGTTCTCCGCGGCGTGGTTGTCGCCCAGCACCAGGGCGCCCTGGCCCAGGTAGTTCAGCGTCAGGCACGGGAAGATCAGGAACAGCCACGCCGCCTGGATCGGTTTGCGGCCGAAGTGGCCCATGTCGGCGTAGAGCGCCTCGGCGCCGGTCACCGTCAGGAACACCGAGCCCAGCACCGCCGGCGACAGCACCGGATGCCGCGCGAAGATCGCGAAGCCTTCCAGCGGGTTGAGCGCCAGCAGGATCCTCGGCTCGCGGACCATGGCGAGAAGGCCCAGGACGGCGATCACCGCGAACCACACCAGGCAGATCGGCCCGAACCAGCGGCCGACGCCGGCGGTCCCGCGCCGCTGGAACATGAACAGGCCGATCAGCACCACCAGGGCGATGGGCACGATCAGCCGGTCGATCCCGTCGCCCAGGCCGTGGATCACCTTCAGCCCCTCGACCGCCGACAGCACCGAGATCGCCGGCGTCAGCATGGCGTCGCCGAAGAACAGGCCCGCGCCCAGCATGCCGATGATGGCGATGGCCTTGGCCCCGCGCCCGCCCGCCCGCTGCACCAGGGCGGTCAACGACAGGGTCCCGCCCTCGCCGCGGTTGTCGAAGCGCATCAGCACCAGCACGTACTTCACCGTGCAGATCGCCATCAGGGTCCAGAACATCAGCGAGATGACGCCGATCACGTCAGCCGCGGCGATCGAGCCGTTGGCCCGGCGCAGGTGGGCGATCGAATGGTGGAAGGCGTAGAGAGGGCTGGTGCCGATGTCGCCGAACACCACGCCGGCCGAGGCGGTGGCCAGCGCCAGGAAGCTTCTCAGGGACTGTTTGGCCGGCGCGTGCGGCGCCTCGGAATCTTCGGACGTTTCGGCCAGGGTGGCGGACATGAAGCGGCTGGATTCCGGCGATGTCTGGGCGGCGCTTCTCGCGCCGAACCACATAAAATTCCCATGTGGTTCTAGGCCGTCCGGCGGCCAGCGTCCTTGCTTTGGCGCAGATGGGAGCCTTTCTCTTGGTCCCAAGCCCTAGGCGCCCGCCGAAAGAGCACGCCATGACTTCGCTCTACGTCGTTCCATCCGGCCGGCCGCCGCGCCCGCCGTTCTGGGTCGGTTACGGCCTGTCGCTGCTGCTGGTCGCGGCTGCGACGCTCGCCGCCATCATCGTGGCCCAGCTGGTGACCGTGCCGAACCTGTCGCTGGTCTTCGTCCTGCCGGTGGTGATCGCCGCGGTGACCTTCGGCTGGGGCCCGGCCCTGGCCGCCGCGGTCGCCGGCGTGCTGGCCTACAACTATTTCCTGCTGCCGCCGCTCTACACCCTCAGGGTCAACGACCCGGCCAATGTCTGGGCCCTGGTCCTGCTGCTGATCGCCGCCGCCATCGTCAGCGCCGTCGCCGCCCAGTCCCGCCGGCGGGCCATGGAGGCGGTGGCCGCCGCCGAACAGGCTGGCGCCTTCCAGACCCTGGCCCGCGACCTGGTCGGCGCCGCCGACCGCACGCGCATCGTGGGCGCCGGCGTCGAGGCCCTGGGCCGGCTCTTCCAGGCGCCCGCCGTGATCCTCGCGCCCGGGCCCGACGACATGACGCTGGCGGCCGAGACCCGCCACGCCGTGCTCTCCGACGCCGACCGCGAGGCCGCCCGCTGGGCGCTGGCCTCGCGCCTGCCCACCCGCGGCGGCGCCTATCCGGTGGAGGACGCGGCCTTCGACTTCTGGCCGGTGATCACCCCGCAGCGCGCCCAGCTGGTCATCGGCCTGGCCATCTCCGGCCGCGACGAGGGCCGGCCTGAGGCGCCGGAGCGCCAGGTGGAGACGGTCGCGGGCTACCTGTCGGTCGCCCTGGACCGCGAGGAATACGCCCGCCAGCTGCTGGAAGGCCGCGTTCAGAAGGCCAGCGAACAGCTGAAGACCAACCTCCTGGCCGCCGTCTCCCACGACCTGAAGACCCCGCTCTCCACCATCCTCTTCACCCTGCAGAGCCTGAAGAAGTTCGGACCGCGGCAGAAGTCCGCCGACCGCGAGGAGCTGCTGGCGCTGGCTGAGACCGAGACCGCGCGGCTCGCCGGCATGGTCGCCAACCTGCTGGACATGAACCGCCTGGAGGCCGGCGTGGTCGTGGCGCGGCCGACGCCAACCGCACCCGCCGACCTGGTCGCCGAGGCGGTGCGCCGCGCCGCCCCAGCGCTCGCCGACCACCGGCTCGCCAACGAGGTCAAGCCGGCCGCCGCCCCGCTCCTGGTCGACGGCCCGCTGTTCGAGAGCGCGCTCGCCAACGTGTTGGAGAACGCCGGCAAATATTCGCCCAAGGGCGCGCCGGTCGCGGTCCGCGCCGGGACCGAGGACGGCATGGGCTGGATCGAGGTGGTCGACGAGGGTCCCGGCTTCTCGGGCCCGGCCGAGCCGCTGTTCGAGAAATTCACCCGCGGCGTGGCCGGCGACGGCCGCCCGGCCGGGGCGGGCCTGGGCCTGGCGATCGCCAAGGGCTTCCTGGAGGCGCAGGGCGGCCGCATCGAGGCGGGCGCCCGGGAGGATCGCCCCGGCGCCTATGTCCGGCTGATCGCCCCGCTCGCCGCCGAGACGGCGCCCAAGGCCGCCCAGCCGACCGCGTCCGTATGAGCCAGACCACCGATCCCGCCACCGTGCTGGTGGTCGAGGACGACCCTAGCCTGAACGCCGCCCTGGCCACCACGCTCCGGCTGGCGGGCTACCGGGCCGTCACCGCCAGGACCGCGGCCGAGGGGCTGCGCTGGTACGCCCACTATTCGCCCGACCTGGTGCTGCTCGACCTCGGCCTACCCGACCGCGACGGCCTGACGGTGATCCGCGACATCCGCGAGCGCGGGACCACGCCGATCGTCGTGCTCTCGGCCCGGGATGCGGAGGGCGTCAAGGTCCAGGCCCTCGACCTGGGCGCAGACGACTACGTGCAGAAGCCGTTCGGGGTGGAGGAGCTGCTCGCCCGGCTGCGCGCCGGCCTGCGCCACGGGGTCCAGGCCCGCGGCTCCGAGCCTCTGGTCGAGGCCGGCGACGTGGCCATCGATTTCGGCCGCCGCGCCGTCACCCGCGCGGGCCAGCCGATCAAGCTCTCGCCCAAGGAATTCGACCTGCTCTCCGAGCTCGCCGTCAACCTGGGCCGCACGGTGCGCCACAAGGATCTGCTGCGCGCGGTCTGGGGGGATGAGCGCGCCGAGATCCAGTACCTGCGGGTCTACATGGGCCAGCTCCGCCACAAGCTCGGCCCGGAGCGGATCCTCTCCGATCCGGGCGTCGGCTACCGGCTCGAAGCCTGAGCGGCCGATCCGCTACCAGATCGGCCGGCCGATCGACCGCGGGAACAGGTCGTCGAGGAAGAAGTGGACCTGGACGACGAAGCCCGCGCCCTTCCCGCTCTGGCGGTTGATCGGCAAGGTCGCCTCCGCGCCCAGCTGGAAATGCCGGCCCGACCAGATGACCCCGGGATTGACCGTCCCGGTCGTCTTGGCGCCGGCCGCATTGGCGACCGGGGTCTCGAACGAGGCCTCCACCAGCGGGGTGAGCCCGCTGACGAAATCGGGGAGACCCAGGTCCTTCACGTGCGAGGTCAGGTAGGAGAGGCTGTATTCGACGGCCACGCCATAGGTGAGCACCCGCGGATTTTGGTCCTCGCCGTCGCGCGGCCGCGTCGGGATCGCATAGCCCACCAGGCCGGTCACCGCGAAGGGTTGGGCCCAGGCGAGGCTGTCCGGCAGGTCGCCAGCCCCCTTGCCGAAATAGAAGGTGGGCGTGACCGTCCCGTGGTGTTCGGCGCCTACGCGGTCGGCGCCGCTGCCGGCCCACTCGTAGCTGAGCCCCACCGCCAGCAGGGTCTCGTGCTCGGCGTTGCTCAACACCTGGTACTTCAGCGTGGTCTCGAGGTTCTGGAAGCCGCTGGCGGTGTCGCCGTCGGGCGCCTTCAGTCGGGTCCAGGTCTCGTCGAAGGAGATGCCGAAGTCCTTGGTGATCCGCTTGGACCACTCGCCGGAGATGTCGACCTCGCGGGCCGATGGATCGTCGCCGGTCTTGAATGACGAGACGGTGGGCAGCGACAGCTCGTCGGCGACGCCGGGATCGTCGGTGCTCAGGGTTGCGGGGAAGAAGCGGTCGCCGACGATGGCATGGGCCGAGGCGGCGCCGGCCGCGCCGAGGGCGGCCACGCCAATCGCGGACGCCAGCAGGATATGATTGCGCATGAGCGCTCCAGAGGTCTGAGGGTGTTCGAAGTCCCGACCGCGCGCAGGCGCGGTCCAGGACGCTCAAGTACGGCTCAGGCCAGTTCGGGGGGCGCCCGGGCGGCTTGCTCGCGGTGGCGGAGGCGGGCCGTGGGCGCGGCCTCGGACGTGGGTTCGAGGCGCGCGGTACGCAGCAGCTCGCGCGGCTCCGCCAGGGCGACGGCCGAGCTCGGCGGCGCAGACACGAGGCCGGCGAAGGCGCAGGGGCCGTGCCGATCGGTGGAGTGCGGCTTGGCTGGGCCATCCGCCTTGCCGAGCCGGATGACCTCGCTGCCGGTCCCCGTGCAGATCACCAGGAACGAGCCGCCGAGGCCCGCGGTGTTCGGCATCCAGCCCGCCGGCGCCAGGGCGCGGACCACGACGGCCATCAGCAGGACCAGGGCGAGGCCGAGACGGCGTCCCCTCATCCAACCCGCCCCTGTCCGTTGCTCGGCGCCCATCGCGCGTCGCCATCGCCCGAAACGCAGGCTTCGTCAAACGCCGTGCGCGCTCAGTCGATCTTCAGGCGGACAAAGCCCATGGCGCCCTGCGGGTCGTCGCTGCCGTAGGCGGCGGCGAGACCGCTCGGCACGAAGTTCCAGGCGTAGAGCGCGCCCAGCCCGACCTTCAGATGCTGCGCCAACCGCCAGTCATGGATCGCGCCCACCGAAACCTTGCCGACCGTGAACACCGGCGCGACGCCGACGGGCGGGCTCAGCAGCTCGTCGTTGTCGACCCGCTCGGCGCGGGCGAACACCGTCCAGGCGTCCGACGGCTTGATCGCGCTCTCCAGCACCCAGGCCGGCAGGTCGCCCTGCGGGCTGGTCCGCTGGCCCCAGGCGGCAGTGGTGGACCACCAGCCGCCGTCGCCGAACGGCCGGGTGTAGATGGCGCTCGCCGACCACCGGCGCTGGTTGAGCTCTGGCTCCAGCTGCTCCGGGCTGATCACCTCGGCCCAGGAGGCCTGCAGCGACCAGTTGGCGCTCGGGTTCCAGGAGATCCGCGCCGCGGTGGAATCGAGCTTGGGGCTCTCGATGTCGAACCGATGCTGGTCCGGCTCACGCCCCTTGAAGCGCGAGACCTCCAGCTTCCAGTCGCCGTGCACGAGGCCCGTTGTCAGGACCCCGAAGGTGATGTGGTCGCTGTCCAGCCAGTGGTGGCTGATCGGCGCCTCCGGGCTGTCCATGATCGACAGCCGATGCATGAAGGCTGGCGGGCCGAAGGCTGGCTCGCCCGGCAGGCCCGCGTAGACGAACAGGCTGTCGGCGTCGGAGAGCCGGTGGCTGTAGCTGGTGGACAACTCCATGAAGAGGTCGTGCGGGTGCTGGCGATCCACCAAGGGGGTCTTGCCGTCCGCCGTCTCGCCGGTCTGCAGCAGCAACGGATAGCCGCTTGGGCCCATGAACGCATCCGGGCTCAGCATGGCGCGGAACTGCAGCGCGTCGCCGTTGTCGAAGGTGCGCCGGGCCATCCCCATCAGCATGCCGGAGACGAAGGCCTTGCGATCCCCGCGTGGTCCGCCCTGCCAGTCGTAGACCCCGTTCGCCAGGGCGTGGACCATGAACATCCACTCGCCGCGCATGATGTGGATGCCGGCGTGCTCCGAGGCGTCCGGCTGCCAGGCGGTCCCCGAGGCGTCGCGGGTCATGGCGTAGCCGCCGAGCGCACCGGTCATGCCGTGCGGCCGGCTCATGTCCATCCCGGCCATATCCTGCGCCCAGGCCGGCAGGGCGGCGCCAGCGAGCGCCAGGGCCGCGAGCAGGGTTCGGATCATCTGGCGGTACGCTCCCGGCACTGGGTGGCTGCGACGCCTTCTAGCGCGGTTCGCCCCGGCCGCCGCCCAAGATGCGCCCCTAGCTGACCATCTCCTCGCGGACCCGCCCGCGCGCCGCCCAGAACAGCAGCGCCGAAACGACGCCCACCACCACCGTGATGATCAGCGCCCAGCGCAGGCCCTCCGCCGGGCCGAGATGCAGGCTCTTGTTCAGGACGTCGGCCAGCGCCCCGGTGCACACCGCCCCCATCACCAGGCCTAGGAAGTTGATCACGAACAGCATCAGCGAAGCGCTCATCGCCCGCATCTTCGGCGGCACCATGCCCTGGGCGGCGGAATAGACCGGGCCGTACCACAGCGTGCCCAGCAGGCCGGTCACCGCGGTCAGCGAGATCGCCAGCGCGGCCGAGCTCGTCGTGTAGATCATCAGGCTGAACGGCAGGGCCAGCACCACCGAGATCGCCGGGATCGAGCCATAGACCCGCAGGTCCTTCTTGCCCCAGCGGTCGGCGATCTGGCCGCCCAGCCAGGAGCCCAACGTCCCTGCCGAGCCGGCGATCAAGCCCAATGAGACACCCACGAAGGTCTGCGGCCGCATGTGGAAGTGGTGAGCCAGCGCCACGATCTCCGGCCCATGGCTGCGATAGAGGAAGGACGGCACGAAGGTGGCGGCGGCGTAGCCGAGGAAGGCGCGGATCCCGGCGCCCCAGGCCAGATACCAATAGGCCTTGTGCTTCGAGAGATAGCGCACCGTCTCGCTGAAGGTCGCCATGCCGTCGGTGACCTTGGCCGCGCTCGCCGCGATCAGCCGCCGCGGCTCCTTCAGGGTGAAGAGCGCCAGGATCGCCAGCGCCAACCCCGGGACAGCGGCCACCACGAAGGCGATCCGCCAGCCGAAATAGTCCGCGAGGAAGCCGCCGATGGCCAGGCCCAGCAGGGAGCCGATCGGCGTGCCCATGGAGTAGAAGGCGAGCGCCGAGGCGCGTTTCTCCTTCGGCGTATAATCGGCGATCAGGGCGTGGCTGGTGGGCGTGCAACCCGCCTCGCCGATGCCGACCCCGGCCCGGGCGCCCACCAGCTGCACGAAGTTCTGCGCCAGGCCGCAGACCGCGGTGAAACCGCTCCAGGCGGTCAGGCAGGCGGCGATGATCCACACCCGGTTGCCCCGGTCCGCGGCGCGAGCCAGCGGGAAGCCCAGCAGGGTGTAGACCAAGCCAAAGGCGAAGCCCGAAAGCAGGCCCACCTGCCAGTCCAGCAGGTGCAGGTCGTTCTTGATCGGCTCGGCCAGGATATTGATCACCTGGCGGTCGAGGAAGTTGACCACATAGATGCCGAGCAGCACCCAAAGCGCATACCTCCGGTAGGCGGCCGAGACCGGCGGCGGCGGCTCGAGGCGCACGGCGCTCTCGTCCACCAGCGCTTCGCCGGTGGGCATCATCTGGCTCATGGCCCAGCGTTTCCTCTTATCGTTGGAGCCAGAGTAGACAGGCTTTCGCCCGGCCGCCCAGTGACTTAAATCGCTGTCCAACCCGCCGCCGGAACAAGGAACACGCGCATGGAACTGGTCATCGGAACCAAGGCCTGGTCGAGCTGGTCCATGCGCCCGTGGCTGGCGCTCAAGCGCACCGGCGCGCCGTTCACCGAGACCGTGGTCGAGCTGCGCCGCGGCGCGCAGAGCGAGGCGGAGATCCTGCCCCATTCGCCCTCCGGCCTGGTGCCGGCGCTGAAGGACGGCGACCTCGTGGTCTGGGACAGCCTGGCGATCTGCGAACGCCTGGCCGAGCGGTTTCCCGGCCTGTGGCCCAAGGACGCCGCGGCCCGCGCCCAGGCCCGCGCGGCGGCGGCCGAGATGCACTCGGGCTTCGGCTCGCTGCGCGGCGAGTGCCCCATGGACCTGGCGGCCGAGCCCCGCGCCGTCGACCTGTCGGAGGCCACCCACAAGGACATCCGGCGCATCGTCGCCCTGTGGAGCGGCCTGCTCGCCCACCACGGCGGCCCGTTCCTGGCCGGCGACTGGTCGATCGCCGACGCCTTCTTCACCCCGGTCGCCACCCGTTTCCGCACCTATGGCGTGAAGCTCTCCGACTTCGGCGACGCCGGCCCTTGCGGCGAGTACGCCGAGCGGCTGCTGGAGACCCCGGAGTTCAAGGCCTGGGAAGCCGGCGGCTGATGCCGCGCCTCGCGGTCCTGCTCCGCGCGGTCAACGTCGGTGGGACCGGCAAGCTCGCCATGGCCGACCTCAAGGCCGCCCTGAGGGAGCTCGGCTACGAAGATCCGAAGACCCTGGGCGCCGCGGGCTCCGCGGTCATCGGCGCCGGGGCCAAGCCGGCGGCCATCGAGGCCGCCATCGAGACGGCGCTGCAGTCCGGCTTCGGCCTCAAGACCGAGATCTTCGTCCGCACCCATGCCGAGCTTGTCGCAGCCCTCAAGGTCGATCCGTTCCCGAAGATGGCCAAGGCGTTGCCGAGCGGCCTACTGGTCGTCTTCCTGCAGGACGATCCCAAGGCCGCCGACGTCGCGGCGCTGCGGGCCAGGATCTCGGGGCCGGAGGAGGTCGCGGCCGGCCCCCGCTGCCTCTATGTCGCCTATGGCGAGGGGATGGGACGATCCAAGCTCACCGGCGCCGTCATCCAGCGCGCGCTCAAACTCTCCGGCACCGGCCGCAACTGGAACACGGTGCAGAAGCTCGCGGAGCTGACCGCCCCAGACTAGGGCTCCGACTAGGTTTCGGCCCACCTCGGCGAGGAGGCCTTCATCCAGCGGGTCATGTGGCGCATCTGGGCGACCAGCCGGCCGTCGGCGTCGCGCAACTCGGAATCGAACCAGGCGAACTCGGTCTTGGGGCTCGCGCCGACGCTCACCACCCAGGCGTTCTTGCGATAGGGGACGCCGGCGCGCACCGGGCCGGCCCGCAGGTCGATCTCGGTCGCGCCGAAGAAGCCCACCGCGTCGGTCACCGTCACGCCGGGCGAATAGGGCTGCAGGGCGCGATAGACCTCCTGCGGATCGCGCAGCACGCCGTCGGCGTCGCCGCCCTCCTTGATCACATAGCCGTCGCGCTCGACGGTCACCAGGCCGGGGACCATGGCCTCCAGGATGCGGATCTGCTCGCGCGGCGCCTCGCTGAGCGGCAGGCCGCGGACATAGCCCGGCGCCTGCGGCCGTCCGCAGGCCACCGTTCCCTTGGCCACCACCTTGCCCTCCGGCGTCTCGACGAAGGCGGCGAGCTGCACGCCCTCAAGGGCGCCTTCCGCGGGCCGCTCCACCACCGCCCGCACCGGCTCCCCGTCGAGGGTGGCGAAGGTGTAGAACATCGAGACCTGGCCCTCGCTGAGCCACCGCTCGCCGAACAGGTCGGTCATCAGCGGCGCGAAGTGCGACAGGTGCACGGTCCCGGGGATGGTCCCGCCGCGCATGCCGATCTTCTTGGCCACGGCGTCGTTGTGGATCGAGTTGGCGCCCGCCTGCCAGCGGTTGCGCGGCTCGACCCACGCGCCCTCCAGCCGTTCGGCCCCGAGCAGGGTTTCACTGGCCATGTCCTCGACCTCCCATCGACGCCGGCGTTCTAGGCGCCGCTGACCACAGCCTACGCCCGAAGCAGCCGCCGCCCAAGCCATCTGCCCGCCGTTCGCCTAAGCCCTTGCCGGGCCTCGATTCCGGCCGCACCCTCTGACCCGATGGATGACCAGCGTCCGGCAGGGATGGTTTCGGCGTCCACCACCATCCAATGGTGGCGGATCGGGCGCGCGTCCCTCGGCTACATCCTCGACAATATCAACATGAGCCGGGGCCCCGGCGACATCATCGACCCGCTGATCCTCTCGGCGATCGTCGAGGCCAACATCGCCCTGATCAACCAGGACCCGGAGTTGCAGCGCCGCTACGCCAGCCTCGACCAGTCGCCGCCCGACGAGCTGCGCCGGCCGGTGTCGGTGAGCGCTGTGGCGGCGTCCCTGCGCCTGCCCTACGAGACCGTGCGCCGCCGGGTGGCGCGGCTCGCCGAGAACGGCGCCTGCACCCTGACCCCGCGCGGCGTCATGGTGCCTTCGGCGATCCTCGACGGGCCCTTCTATCGCGTGATCGCCCTGGCGCGGTATGAGCGGTTGAAGCGGTTCTACTTCGACGTGAAGGCCCTGGGGGCGCTGGCCACCCTGGCCATGCCCGCCGATCCGCCGACCTTCGACGACGTGCCGGTGCGCAGCGTCAACCGGGCGATCTCCGAGTACATGCTCAGGGTGATCGACGGGACCATGCGCCGAATTGGCGACCCACTCACCGGCCTCATCCTCCTGGAGATGGCTCGCGCCAACGCCGAGCATTTGCCGGACGACGACATGCAGATCGAGGGGCCGACGCCGGACCTGGGACGCCGTCCGGTCAGGACCCTGGTGCTCGCCAAGCGGCTTGGCCTGCCCTCGGAGACCGTGCGCCGGCACGTGGCGCGGTTGGAGAAGGGCGGCTTCTGCCGGCAGGTCGACGGCGGCCGCCTCGCGGCCCTCGAGCAGCTTGGCCAGGGCGAGGAAGGCGGCCATGGCCTGGCCGAAAACCTGATCAACGTCCAGCGCCTGTTCTCGCGGCTCGCGACGCTTGGCGTCCTCGCCTATTGGGAGGCGGAGGGCCGCTGAGGCCGCGATCGATGGGTTCCCCCGGCGCCCGGGCGCGGCTACGGTCCCGCGCAAATCAGGGGGGAGTTGATGACCGATCAGACGATGAAGGCCGGGCGCGCGGCGCCGGCTTCGGGTGCGAGGCCCGTCTATTCCGAGGGCTACAAGACCCTGGTGCTCATCCTGCTGGTGGTCGCCTACACCTTCAACTTCATCGACCGCACGATCATCGCCACCATCGGGCAGAAGATCAAAGAGGACCTGCACCTCACCGACACCCAGCTGGGCATGCTGGGCGGGCTGTTCTTCGCCCTGCTCTACACCTTCCTGGGCATCCCCCTGGCGCGGCTGGCCGAGCGGTTCAGCCGGGTCAACATCATCGCGGTGGCCATCGTCATCTGGTCGGGCTTCACCGCGCTCTGCGGCACGGCGGCGAGCTTCACGACCCTGGCGCTGTTCCGGTTCGGGGTGGGGGTCGGCGAGGCGGGGCTGTCGCCGCCGGCCCACAGCCTGATCAGCGACTACTACGCGCCCAAGCGGCGCGCCTCGGCCCTGGCCATCTACTCCTTCGGCATCCCGCTCGGCTCCATGCTCGGCGCGATCATCGGCGGCCAGCTGGTGGAGCACTTCACCTGGCGCACCGCCTTCATGGTGGTGGGCCTGCCGGGCCTGGCGGTGGCGCTGGCCATCAAGCTCCTGATCAAGGAGCCGCCGCGCGGCCACTCCGAGCCGGAGGCCGCCCCGGCCCTGGCCGAGGACGTGGTCCCCGACGAGCCGGCCCGGCCGCCGGCCACCCTGTGGGGCGAGCTCACCGAGATGGGGGCGGTGTTCAAGACCCTGTTCCTCAAGTGGCCGGTGTTCAACATGGTGATGGGAGTGACCCTGGTCTCCATGGGCGGCTATGGCGCGGGCCAGTTCGTGCCGCCCTATTTCATCCGCACCTTCCACCTCTCCTACGGCACGGTCGGCCTGATCACCGGCCTCGCCGCCGGCATCGGCCAGGGGATCGGCACCCTGGCCGGCGGCTTCCTCACCGACCGGCTGGCGAAGGCCGGCGCCCGCTGGTACGCCCTGGTGCCGGCGATCGGCATCACCATCGCCTACCCGATCCTGTGGATGGTGTTCACCGCGGCCAGCTGGAAGACCGCCGCGGTGCTGATCATCCTGCCGGGGATCTTCTCCTACACCTACCTGGGCCCGACGTTCGGGGTGATCCAGAACATGGTGCCGACGCGCCGGCGGGCGACGGCCACGGCGCTGCTGTTCTTCTTCCTCAACCTGGTGGGGCTGGGCGGCGGGCCGATGATCACCGGCTGGGTGATCGACCACTTCGCGGCCTTCCACTACGCCCACCCGGACTTGCAGGGCCTGGGCTCGGCGATCAGCGGCTTCTTCGCCGCCGACCCGCACGCCTTCCAGGCGGCCTGCCCGGGGGGCCTGGCGCCCAAGGGCGCAGGCGCCGCGGCGGCCAGCGCCTGCGGCGGGGCGCTCAGCCTCGCCACCCGGCAGGGCATCCTGGTGGCCTATGCGCTCGGCCTGTGGGCGGCGGTCCACTACCTGCTGGCCTCCTTCGGCCTGAAGGGCGCCATGGCCAAGGCGCGGGCGGAGCGGGGCGAGGCGGACTGATTTTCCGCCCTGGGATTTGACATTCGCGCGGCGGGCTCGCACACCGCGCCTACCATGATCCCCCGCTACACCCGCAAGGAAGCCGCCGCGATCTGGACGCCGCAGACGCGCCTGAAGATCATGTTCGAGATCGAGGCCCACGCGGCCACCGCCATGGCCGACCTCGGCGTGATCCCCGCCGAGGCCGCCCGGGTGATCTGGGAGAAGGGCCGCGACGTCGTCTGGGACTCCGACCGCATCGACGAGATCGAGCGCGAGGTGAAGCACGACGTCATCGCCTTCACCACCCACGTCGCCGAGGTGATCGGCCCCGAGGCGCGCTTCCTGCACCAGGGGATGACCTCCTCCGACGTCAACGACACCACCCTCGCCGTGCAGCTCTGCCGCGCCACCGACCTCTTGATCGAGGACGTCGACCTGGTGCTGGCCGCCCTCAAGCGCCGCGCCTACGAGCACCGCTTCACGCCAACCGTCGGCCGCAGCCACGCCATCCACGCCGAGCCCACCACCTTCGGCCTCAAGCTGGCCGGCCACTACGCCGAGTTCCAGCGCGCCAAGGAGCGGCTGGCCATGGCCCGCTTCGAGATCGCCACCTGCGCCATCTCCGGTTCGGTCGGCACCTTCGCCAACGTGGCGCCCGAGGTGGAGGCCTATGTGGCGCAGAAGATGGGCCTGGCCGTCGAGCCGGTCTCCACCCAGGTGATCCCCCGCGATCGCCACGCCGCCTATTTCGCGGCGCTGGCCGTGGTCGCCTCCTCCATCGAGCGCCTGGCCATCGAGATCCGCCACCTGCAGCGCACCGAGGTGCTGGAGGCCGAAGAGCCCTTCGATCCCGGCCAGAAGGGCTCCTCGTCCATGCCGCACAAGCGCAACCCGATCCTCACCGAGAACCTCACCGGCCTCGCCCGGCTGATCCGCGGCGCCGTGGTCCCGGCGCTGGAGAACGTGGCCCTGTGGCACGAGCGCGACATCAGCCATTCCAGCGTCGAGCGGGCCATCGCGCCGGACACCACCGTCCACCTGGACTTCGCCCTGCGGAGGCTGGCGGGCGTGGTCGAGCGGCTGGTGGTCTATCCGGAGAACATGCAGAAGAACCTCGACCGGCTGGGCGGCTTGGTCCACTCCCAACGGGTGCTGCTGGCGCTGACCCAGAAGGGCGTCGCCCGCGAGACCGCCTATGCCGCCGTGCAGCGCAACGCCATGCAGGTCTGGCGCGGCGAGGGGAATTTCCTCGACCTGCTGAAGGCCGACCCGGAGGTGACGCTGTCAGAGGGCGAGCTCGCCCAGCTGTTCGACCTCGGCTACCACTTCAAGAACGTCGACCGCATCTTCGCCCGGGTGTTCGGCGAAGCCGCCCAGGCCCAGGTGGCGGCGCAGTAGGCCCGAGGCGTCTCGGCGGTTGAGCGGCCTTTTTGATTGGCCACGAACCCACACGAACCCACACGAACGAGGACCCTGGCCATCGCCGCCGCGGGGCGCGCAGCGCCGATCTATTGAACCACGCCTGACGGCGCGCAAGGTCGCGGGCCACGACCTCTCCGGCCTGGCTTGTTCGTGTGGGTTCGTGTGGGTTCGTGGCCAAAATCGGCGCGAAGCGCCTAGCCCTTCGGTCGCCCCGCGCCCTCAGGACGAATCCGGCGCCGCCGCCCAGCCGAAATCGGGCGTCTGGATCAGCGGCGGCGGCCGGCCCTCCGGCGCGGGCGCAGCCTCCGCCGCGACCTCGTCGCCGTCGTGATCCGCCGGATCGTCCCCGTCCGCAGCATCCAGCTCGAGGCCCAGGTCGCGGGCCAGGGTCTCGACCAGCGCCTCCAGGGGCGCGGCGTCGTGGCCGCGGACATAGGCGTCTAGGCATTCTTCCAGCTCATCGAGCAGCGGCTCGGCGTCCTCCTCGGACTCGTAAGCATCGAGGATCATCCGGCTCACCGCATGGCGCACCTTGAACCGGCGCACCTGCACCTCGGCCTCGCGGGCCTTGGCCTCAGCCTCGCGAGCCTTGGCCGCATCGTCCGCCGCCTCCCGCGCCAGCGCCCGGCGGTCCTTCTCCAGCCGCATCTCCAGCATCAGGGTCTGTCTGAGCGACCGCGACACCCGCTGGAACGTCAGCCCCAGGTCGCGCGCCTCCGCCGGCGTCTGCGCCTCCGCCAGCCGCCCCTGCAGGATGCGCGCCGCCTCGAGCGTCAGCTCCGCAAGCTCCGCCAGCATGCGGCCCTGCCGCTCAGCCATGTCCTCGAGTGGGGATGACATGAACAAAACAAGAACATGAGAACGGCGAGGAGTCAAATTTCTTGGGCTTTTTTCCCCGCCCATCCCGGCGAAAGCCGGGACCCAAGCCGAGTGACCGCCTTCAGAACTATTCGGTCGGAACCGGCGCCAAGGCCGCGGCCACGTTGCGGAACTTCTCCAGCGCCAGCTCCAGGTTCTCCACAATCTCCGCAGCGACCTCATCCGGCGGCGGGAGGCTGTCGGGGTCGACATGGCCGTCGTCTTTGAGCCAGAAGATGTCCAGGTTGAGCTTGTCGCGCTTGGCGAGATCCTCGTAGGCGAAGCGTCGGAAGCGCTCGCTCTCCACGCGCTCGTGCTGACGGCCGGACCTGTACGCAGCTACGAAGTCGTCCAGGTCGGCGCGCTTCAGAGGACGTTGGCGCAGGGTGAACCGCTGGTTGGTCCGGAAGTCATAGATCCACAAAGCCTCGGTCGCGACGCCCTCGCCGGCCGGGGCGCGCTGGAAGAACAGCACATTGGCCTTCACCCCTTGCTTGTAGAAAATCCCGGTGGGGAGCCGAAGCAGCGTGTGAAAGTTGAACTCGGTGAACAGCCGGTGCCGAAGCATCTCGCCGGCTCCCATGGCGGAAAGGACACCATCGGGAAGGACTACAGCCGCCGAACCTCCAGGACCCAAGACCGACATGATGTGCTGGAGAAAGTTGAGCTGCTTGTTGCCCGTCGTGACAGTGAAGTCTTCGCGGACGTAGTCCTGCCGCTCGGTGTCGATGCCGCCCTCATCGTTTACGATGCGGAACGATTGGCGTTTACCGAATGGCGGATTGGCCAAGACGATGTCCCAGCTCTCCGCGGGCTTGGTCAATAGCGCGTCCGCGGCGATCACGGGGGAGGTCTCACCCCCCACGCCGTGGAGGTATAGGTTCATGGCGCAGAGACGAACGACTTCGGGAACAATGTCGTATCCCCGGAAGGTCTCTCGCCGCAGCCGCTCGTTGACCTTTCGGTCGCGCGCGGCCTCGCTGGTCTTCATGTGCTCGTAGGCTGCCAGCAGGAAGCCTCCGGTGCCGCAAGCCGGATCGCAGACCGTCTTGCCGGGTTGTGGATCGACGACCTGAACAGTTGCTTGGATCAAGGCTCGCGGGGTGAAGTACTGCCCGGCCCCGCTTTTGACCTCTCCTGCGTTCCGCTCGAGCAAGCCTTCGTAGATGGTGCCCTTCACATCGACATTCACACCCATCCAAACCTCGCCGTCGATCAGACTGACGAGGCGTTGGAGCTTGGCAGGATCGTCAATCTTACTCTCGGCCTTGAGGAAAAGAGTACCGACGAAGTCCGTGCGCTTCGACAGCGCCGCCAGCGCCGCCTTGTAGTGAATGTCGAGCGTCTCCCCTGATTTCGTCCGCAGGGTCTCCCACTGGTAATCCGCAGGGATCAGAGAGGGCTCTCCGAGGAGTTTCGTTCTTTCCTCGTCCATCTTAAGGAACAGCAGGAAGCTGATCTGCCCAACATAGTCACCGTAGCTGACGCCCTCGTCGCGGAGCACGTGAGCGTAGTTCCAAACTTTGGAGACAAGCGTTTGCTCGTTCATTTCACGAGGTCTCCACGGAACGCTGCGGCGAGAATGGACTGGCGGAGACGGGCAGCGGTAGCCGAGACATCCTCAAGTTCACGCGAAAGATCAGTGGAGCTGCCCGCCTCCAACCGCTCGAGGGCCTCAGCCATTTGCAAAGGTGGCCCCACGGGCACCGGCATCTGCCGTACCGTTTTGCCGGTGATTTTTGGCATTGACCCCGCAGCGCCCTGAGCACTTTCCATCATGTACTTTCGACCGCGTGGTGAATTTGCCCAGCGCCACAGCCAGCGAGCGAGCCAAGGCCACCGGGTACGCACTCGAATCATCAAATCGGGGTAGACGTAGGTGTTTGGTGGCCCGTTGAAGATCGCGGCGATGCCCACGAGCTCCCGTGTGTTGCCCCGCTGGAAGAGTACATCGTGCTCTCTTAGGAAGAGCGGTGATGTTGGCTCGATCTTCTCGCTCAACACCCTCACGCAATCCTCGTCCAACCGGATCTTCCCGCCCGATGTCGCGGTGAGCTTGAGGGAGGGAGTACCGGTCGGGCCTCCCGAGGCACTTGGCGAGTAGCCATTCGAAGGGCCTTCATGGATCAGTTGCTCCAAGCGCACCCAGCGCCAGTGCTCCGGGAGCCGAGGCATCGCCTCGTCAACAGGGACCCCGGCTCGCTTAGCTCTTTGGTAAGGCGCTGAGGCCGCAATCTCCCCCAGAAGGCTCTCCACGGACTCAGACTCGTCTGAGGCACCAGCGGCGCTGGCAAACTTGCCGTCGAAGATATGCGTCTCAAAAGCCATCTGTTGGGCCTGGAGGGCATCGCGCGCGTCGGATACCGCGAGTTCGCCCTTTTCTATCTCCGCGAAGAGCTCATCGATCCGGGCAACAATGCGCTCCTGGATGTCGCGCGGCGGAACAGGGACGGGATAGTTGGCCATCTCCCCCAAATCGAGCCGTGGCCGATCCCCAGCTACCGCATGAGATGCGAACGCCACGTACCGGCCATCGTGAAGCACATAGGCCAAGTAGCGGTTCAAGACCTGAGGTTCAGACCTGAGTACCAACAACTCGCCAGAACACGCGCCATGGAAGTCGGCGACCCAGACCTTATTCAGGTAGGGTCGCAATCGCCCATACAACACATCACCCGACCGAAAGGAGGACGCGGCGCTCCGCATCTGGTTGAAAGCTCCGTATCCCACAGCCTTCATTTGGTGGGGCGGAATGTGTTCCAAGCCGATGAAGCGCAAGCTGGATTGGTGATCCGGTGGATGCTTGGCGGTGGATTTCGTAAAGAGGTGACCAAGAGGCTCCCAAATCCACCCATCGGGCAGTTCCCATGGTTCCGCCACCGGCTCAATGGCAGCCGCGCGCTTACCTCGTCCGGCCACTTTCGCCCCCTACGCCACTAGCGCGTCCGAAAGGTCCTCGATAAGCCCGTCCAGACGCTCGCCGAACGCCTGACGCGCGGCGATCACGCCGCCCCGCTCGGCGAACTGGGGGAGTTCCTGAAGGTCGCGGAGGTGAACGTCAACGTTGGCCGCCACGTGATCGCGGATTGCCTCCAGCCAAGTCTGCTGCTCCGCAGTGTAGGTCCGCCCGGCGCGCTCTTCGCGGCCGAGCCAGAGATTAAAGCGGCCGGCGACCTCGGATGACAGCGGGGCAAGCGTGTCGCGCTGATCGAGCGCGTACCTGACAAGCGCCACGACGTCGGTGAGCACGCGGGCGGGGTCGGCCTTGATCGCGCCGTTGGAAAGTCGCTTGTAGGCTTGCCAGACTTTGATGGGCTCGAGCAGCCAAGGTGGCCGCGCCAAGGCGCCGCGCAACTCCTCCAGGCTCTCGTAGGTGAGGCGCCGGGCCGCGTAGGGCTTGCCGTAGAGGATCGTCAGCGCTGTCAGTTCGTCCTGGTTCTCGTCCAGGAACTGTCTGAACCGGCCCGTCATCTCCGTGGCGGCCTTCTCGTCGAAGCCGGTGGAAATCACCGCGTCGCGGCTGAACTCGTCGATGACCACTTCGCTCTGCGTCTTCAACTCGATCAGCACCTTGCGGAGCTTGGGATCGTCGAACACACGGAGAGCCTCCTGCCGGAGGCGGGCCGCCGTTTCGTCGAACCGGGCGGCCGTCACCTCTCCGGGAACCTCCTCGGTCGCAAGCCCCTCGATCCGGTCGTTGTCCAGCGACTGCAGCAGTTCGGCGGCAATGTCCTTCGGCGTGCGCCCGCCCGTGACGGCCACGACGCGGGCGCGATCCTCCTCGCTCAGCTTGCGGTCCAGCATCGCAAGCCGAGCCGCGAGGGTCGACACGACGTCCGGATCGTTCCGGCCGCTGGCGACCTGTTCAAGGAGTTTGTCGAACGCGACGATGGGTTCCCGCTCTAGGGGCGAGGAAATGGTCTTGGCGCTTTCGGTCACACCGACCGCGTCGATCAGGACGAAGCGGTCCTTGCTCTGTGCATCGGGCGTGACCTTGAGGAGATCGGCATCCTCCAGGGTGCGGACGCCGCGGCCCTTCATCTGCTCGAAGTAGAGCGCCGACTTCACGTCACGCAGGAAGATCAGCACCTCGACCGGCTTGATGTCCGTGCCGGTGGCGATCATGTCGACGGTCACGGCGATGCGCGGATTGAAGCTGTTGCGGAAGGCGGCGATCAGCGTCTCCGGATCCACGTTGCCGGTCTTGTAGGTGATCTTCTTCGCGAACTCGTTGCCCTTGCCGAACACCTCGCGGGCGATGTGGACAATCTCCTCGGCGTGGTGATCGTCCTTCGCGAAGATCAGGGTTTTTGGCACTTCCTCGCGGCCAGGAAACAACTCGGTCGGCAGCGTATCACGGTAGGTCTCCAGCACCGTCCTGATCTGGTTCGGCGCGATGACCGAACGGTCGAGCTCCTTCGCGGAATAGATCAGATCATCGGTCAGTTCTTCGTACCTCTGCCGGCGTGTGTGCCGGTCACGGCGCGGAACCGTGAACCCGGCGGGCACCCGGCCGCCCCGCTCGCCGATCTCGGTGCGGATGCGGAACACCTCGAAGGGCACGTTGACGCCGTCGATGACCGCCCGTTCGTAGGGGTATTCGGCCACGAGGTTCTTCTGGAAGTAGCCGAGGGTGTGGACCGACGGCGTCGCGGTCAGGCCGATGGTGAAGGCGTCGAAGTACTCCAATACCTGCCGCCACGTGCCGTAGATCGAGCGGTGGCACTCATCGACGATGACCACATCGAAGGTCTCCGGCGGCATGTCTGCATTGTAGATGACCGCCTTCGGCGCGCCCTGGGTTTCGCTCTCGTAGGCGCTGGCCTCCTCGTCCTCCTCGCTCAGCTCCTCGCCCGAGAGCTGGGCGAACACCCGCTGGATGGTCGAGATGACCACCTTGGCGTCCTTGTCCAGGCCAGCGGGGCCAAGGCGCTGGACGTTATAGAGTTCGGTGAAGAGCCGACCCGTACCGGGTGGGCGGTAGGCTTGGAATTCCTTGAGAGTTTGCCGGCCGAGATTGTTGCGGTCGACCAGGAACAGAACGCGCTTCGCGTCGCCGTGGGCGAGCAGCCGGTAGGACAGCGTCGCGGCGGTGAAGGTCTTCCCGGCGCCCATGGTCATCTGGACGAGCGACCGCGGCTTGCCGGCCGCCAGCGACTCCTCCAGCGCGACGATCGCCTCGACCTGGCAATCGCGCAGGTCCGTTTCGTTCAGTGGCGGCAGGTTCTGCAGCCGGCCCCGCAACGACGTGTCGGACTTGAGCCATTCCAGCAGGGTCTCAGGACAGTGGAACGAGAAGACGTATCTCGACCGCTGCTCCGGGTCGGCCCGGTCGCTGAACAGGGTCTCCGATCCGCTGGCCTCGTAGTCGAAGCGTAGCGGATCGCTCCAGTTGGCGAGGCCCGGCGGAAGCTGTTGCTGATAGTTCGAAGCCTGATCGCTGACGCCTGAGAGGGTCACGCCCTCCGGCTTGGCCTCGATGACGCCGCAGGCTTTGCGATCCACGAAAAGCAGATAGTCGCAGTGCCCGCCGGCGAGCGGAAATTCACGCACGACCACGCCGAGACCCGCGCCGAGGTTGATGTCCTCGCGGTCCTGGATGATCCAGCCGGCCGCCACGAGCTGGGCGTCGATTAGCTGGCGCGCCTTCTGCTCCGGCGTCGGCATTCAGCTACTTTGGGTGGAAAGCGGCACCATGACAACGCTTTGCCGGGTATCTCGCGTCTTCGGCCGACTCAGCTTGGGTCCCGGCTTTCGCCGGGATGAGGGGGGGTGGGGGAAGCGGCGTGCGTCAGCGACGAGCCTACTTCCCCGCCTTCGCCTCTTCGCGGGCCTGGGCCATCAGTTCGGCCATCTTCATGCGGACATCGCCTTCGGTGACGGCGACGCCGGAGCCCTTGAGGTCTTCGAAGACCTTGCGGAGCACGTCGTCGTCGCCGGGGAGTTCGAGGTCGGACTTGACGACCGCCTGGGCGTAGTCATCGATGTGCTTGCCTTCCAGGCCCATCAGGCCGGCGGCCCAGCGGCCGAGCGCGCGGTTGCGGCGCGCGGCGGCCTTGAACTCCTGCTCCTGGTCGAGCGCGAACTTCTTCTCGAAACCCCGTTCACGATCGTCGAAGGTGGTCATCTGGTCCCCAGGAAGCGGCGCGCACGGAAGCGGCGAGACGGGCGCTGACATATCCCGACGACGGCTGAGCCGCAATCGAAAGGCGGGTGTGGCGACCCGGTTTGAGCAGCGGGTTTGCGCGAGGGTGGCGCATCCGCTAATTTCCGCCCGCCTCATATGAGCGAGAGGCCGAGTCGGACCCGCGCGCGAGGGATAAGCCGCGCGCGTTTTTCGTTTCACCGACCGGCGAGCCCCGCTCACGGAGAAGGCTAAGAGATGACCCGCCGCAAGAAGATCTACGAGGGGAAGGCCAAGATCCTCTACGAAGGTCCCGAACCCGGCACACTGATCCAGTACTTCAAGGACGACACCACAGCGTTCGACGCGACCAAGAAGGCCGTGCTCGAAGGCAAGGGGGTGATCAACAACCGGATCAGCGAATATGTGATGACCCGGCTGAACACCATCGGGGTGCAGAACCACTTCATCAAGCGGCTGAACCTGCGCGAGCAGCTGATCCGCGAGGTGGAGATCATCCCGCTGGAGGTGGTCTGCCGCAATGTCGCCGCCGGCAGCTTCTCGACACGGTTCGGCGTGCCGGAGGGCCAGTCCCTGCCGCGCTCGATCATCGAGTTCTACCTGAAGGACGACAAGCTGCACGACCCGATCGTCTCGGAGGAGCACATCACCGCCTTCAACTGGGCCTCGACCCAGGAGATCGACGACATGATGGCCCTGACGCTCAGGGTGAACGACTTCCTGACCGGCATGTTCGGGGCGGTGGGCATCACCCTGGTGGACTTCAAGGTGGAGTTCGGGCGGATCTGGGAGAACGACTACGCGCGGATCATCCTGGCCGACGAGATCAGCCCGGACTGCTGCCGGCTGTGGGACAGCCAGACCAACGAGAAGCTCGACAAGGACCGGTTCCGCCGCGACCTGGGCAATGTGATCGAGAGCTATACGGAGGTCGCGCGCCGGCTGGGGATCATGAAGGAGATGCCGACGGTGATCCAAGGCGGGCTGCACTGATGTGGCGATTTGGAAATTCGCCTAGGGCCGTGGCTGGCGCCGAGCGAATTTCCAAATCTCAAGCCACATCAGTCTCTTATGTTTCTCGCGCACCTTGTCGAATTGAGGTTCGCACGGAGTTCGACACGGAATGACAGCGAACCTCAATTCGGGCGCGCGAGCATGAAGGCGGTGGTGCATGTGTTCCTGAAGCCCGGCGTGCTGGACGTGCAGGGCAAGGCGGTGGAGCAGGCGCTGCACGGCCTGGGCTGGCCGGCGGTTGGGCATGTGCGGGTGGGCCGGACCATCGAGTTCGACCTGGCGGCCGGCGATGCGGCGGCCGCCGAGGCCGAGGTCAAGGCGATGTGCGAGAAGCTGCTGGCCAACACGGTCATCGAAAGCTACCGCGTGGAGGTGGCGTGAGCCGAGGCGCGACCCTCCTCGCCCTCCTCACGCTCCCGCTCTGCGCCTGCTCGCCGAAGCCGGCCCCGCCGGCGCAGGCGGTGCAGCTGAACTGCGGCCAGACCTTCGAGGCGCTGGCGGCGAAGATCGCGGCCCAGCCGGGGATGACCCAGGCGCCCAAGGAGCCCGGCGAGCCCTACCGGTTCTACACCACCGCCGACCAGGCGACGTCCTATGTGGTCACCGAGCCGGGGGCTCCAGGCCATCCGGCGATCCTGATGCAGCGCGCGGCGGGGGGCGCGGAGGCCACGGTCGGCTGCCCGTATGGGAAGCTGGCGGGCTACGCCAAGCTGAAGGCCTACATCGAAAGCCTGAAGGCCGTGCGCAAATGAAGGCCCCACCCATGAAGGACCCGCGATGAAGGCCGCCGTCATCGTCTTCCCCGGCTCCAACTGCGACCGCGACTGCAAGGTGGCGATCGAGCGCTCGACGGGCGCCGAGGTCTCCATGGTCTGGCACCAGGAGACGGAGCTGCCGGACGGGGTGGACCTGATCGTCCTGCCGGGGGGGTTCTCCTACGGCGACTATCTGCGCTGCGGGGCGATGGCGGCGCTGTCGCCGGTGATGGCGGACGTGAAGGCCGCCGCCGAGCGCGGGGTGGCGACGGTCGGCATCTGCAACGGCTTCCAGATCCTCTGCGAAGCCGGGATGCTGCCGGGCGCCCTGCTCCGCAACGACCACCTGAAATACAATTGCAAGCCGGTGGCCCTGGAGGTGAGCAACGCCCAGACCCGGTTCACCGCCGGCTATGCGGGGCGTCGCGAGGTGGCGATGACCGTCGGCAACGGCGAGGGCAATTTCTTCGCCGACGCCGCGACGCTGGACCGGCTGGAGGGCGAGGGCCAGGTGGTGTTCCGCTATCTGGCCAACCCCAACGGCTCGGCGCGGGACATCGCCGGGATCGTCAATGGCGCCGGCAATGTGCTGGGCCTGATGCCCCACCCCGACCGCGCCTTCGAGCCGGAGCTGGGCTCGGCGGACGGGG
The DNA here is from genome assembly GCA_004799545.1 of Phenylobacterium sp. Classification (GTDB taxonomy): domain Bacteria; phylum Pseudomonadota; class Alphaproteobacteria; order Caulobacterales; family Caulobacteraceae; genus Phenylobacterium. The sequence goes on along the minus strand of SSMU01000014.1, from coordinate 201,415 downwards.
CGATCCTGTTCCAGAGCGCCCTGGCGAGCGCCTGATCTAGAAACCACGGACCCAAACGGACACACACGGACGGTCAGTGAAAGCGGCGTCGAAGGCGCAACTCTCTCGCGAACGCAGAAGGACGGGAACGCTCGCCCTCGCGCGCGGCGAATTCGTCGGTGTGGGTCCGTGTGGGTCCGTGGTTACGAATTCTTATGTTGCCTGCGACCGCAAATCGCCGCTTTCCCCGGGCTCGCTGCGGCGCGAACGAAGGTTGAGACCCATGACCCGAGCCCCGAAGAAGAGCGAAAGCCTGGAGGTCCGCCTCCCCTACGCCGCCAAGCAGGCCTTCATGGCCGCGTGCGAGAAGGACGGGCGCACGGCGAGCGAGGCGGTGCGCGCCTTCATCGAGGCGGAGATCGGCGGGCGGCGGCGCCGCGCGCGGCTGGTCGGCCGGCTGGCGGCGGGGGCTTTGCTGGCGGCGGCCGCGGGCGCGGCGGCCGCGCCGGTGCTGGCCCATCCGGCGGCCACATGCGCCCAGGCCGCGCACCGCTAGACGATCCGGTGGAAGACGCGGCTGGGGCGGAGCGCCAGCCAGGTCCAGGGCTTGAGCACCGCAGCCCCCGGCTTCCACGACAGCATGACGACCTCGGCCTTGCCGATCAGGTTCTCGGCCGGGACCATGTCGACGCCGCCCTCGGCCTGGGGCCAGCGGCTGTCCAGGGAGTTGTCGCGATTGTCGCCCATGAAGAAATAGTGGGCCTGCGGCACGAGGTAGACGGCGGTGTCGTCGCCCTCGTGGTCGGGCCCGGCGTCGTAGGTCACGTAGCGCTGGCCGTCGGGCTTGGGCTCCAGCAGCTGCAGCACGCGGCGGCCGGGCGCCTCGGGATCCTCGGTGAAGCCGGCGGGCTGTTGCGGGATCGGCTGGCCGTTCACCACCACCTGGCCGTGGACCACCTGCACCCGGTCGCCCGGCAGGCCGATGAGGCGCTTCACATAGACCTGGGTCGGATCGCGCGGCAGGCGGAAGACGATGACCTCGCCGCGCTTCGGCGCGCGGGCGAACAGCCGGCCGCCGGGCAGCGGCGGGTTGAACGGGATCGAGGCGCGGCTCCAGCCATAGCTGGCCTTCGAGACGATCACGTAGTCGCCGGTGCGCAGGCCGGGCTCCATCGACGACGAGGGGATGGTGTAGGGCTGGAAGACCACGATGCGCAGGGCGAGCGCGATCGCGAGGCCGCCGGCGACGGTCCTGGCGATCTCGAGGAGCTCGCCCTGGCGGGCGGGTTCGGCGGCGGGCGGAGTTGCGTTCGAGGTCACGGGCGGCTCGGGTGAAGGCAGGCGGATCGCTGCCCGGAAAGGCTCGCCGAGGCCCGCCGGCTGCTCAACGAAAGAGCTGTCCGGACGCTTGTGAATGATGTCCGGACAGCCGACGGCCTCGCCCCTGTCGCGCGGGCGCGAGAACCGGGCTAGAAGCGCGGCCCATGAGCGCTGAGCCTTCCAAGTCCCTGGCCGAAACGGCCGCCGAGTTCGGGCTGAACACCGCGGAATACGAGCGCATCGTCCAGCGGCTGAACCGCGAGCCCAACCTGGTGGAGCTTGGGGTGTTCTCGGTGATGTGGTCCGAACACTGCTCCTACAAGTCGTCGAAGAAGCAGCTCGGCAAGTTCCCGACCAAGGGCCCGCGGGTGATCTGCGGGCCGGGCGAGAACGCCGGGGTCGTCGACGTCGGCGATGGGCTGGCCTGCATCTTCAAGATGGAGAGCCACAACCACCCCTCGTTCATCGAGCCGTACCAGGGCGCGGCGACCGGCGTCGGCGGGATCATGCGCGACGTCTTCACCATGGGGGCGCGGCCGATCGCGCTCCTGAACGCGCTGCGGTTCGGCGATCCCGGCCATCCGAAGACCAAGCGCCTGGTCTCCGGCGTGGTATCGGGCATCGGCGGCTACGGCAACTGCGTGGGCGTGCCGACGGTGGCCGGGGAGACCAACTTCCACCGCGGCTACGACGGCAACATCCTGGTCAACGCCATGTGCGTGGGCCTGGCCGACGCCGACAAGATCTTCTACTCCGCCGCCCCGGCCGCGGGCCTCTCCGTGGTCTATTTCGGCTCCAAGACCGGCCGCGACGGCATCCACGGGGCGACCATGGCCTCGGCGGAGTTCGACGAGGCGTCGGACGAGAAGCGGCCGACCGTGCAGGTCGGCGACCCGTTCGCCGAGAAGCTGTTGATCGAGGCGACGCTGGAGCTGATGGCCTCGGGCGCGGTGGCGGCGATCCAGGACATGGGGGCGGCTGGCCTCACCTCCTCCTCCGTCGAGATGGCCGGCAAGGGCGGGGTCGGCGTCGAGCTCGACCTCGACCAGGTGCCGCAGCGCGAAGAGGGCATGAGCGCCTACGAGATGATGCTGTCGGAGAGCCAGGAGCGGATGCTGGCGATCCTCAAGCCCGGGCGCGAGGCCGACGGTCAGCGGATCTTCGCCAAGTGGGGCCTGGACGCCGCGGTCATCGGCAGGACCACCGACACCGGCCACCTGGTGCTCAGGCACAGGGGCGAGGTGGTCGCCGACGTGCCGCTGGCGCCGCTGTTCGACGACGCCCCGCTCTACGACCGGCCGTGGGTGACGCCGCCGGCCCAGCCGCGGCTGAAGGCCGCCGACGTTCCGGCCCCGGAGGACTATGCGGCGGCGATCGTCACCCTGATGAGCGCCCCGGACATGGCCTCCAAGCGCTGGCTCTGGGAGCAGTACGACCGCCACGTGATGGCCGACACCCTGGAGGATTCGGCGACCGGCGCCGACGCCGGGATCGTCCGCGTGCACGGCACCCAGAAGGCGCTGGCGATGACCTCCGACGTCACCCCGCGCTACGTCCAGGCCGACCCCTACGAGGGCGGCAAGCAGGCGGTGGCCGAGGCCTGGCGCAACCTGACGGCGGTGGGCGCCGATCCCATCGCCATCACCGACAACCTGAACTTCGGCAACCCCGAGCGGCCGGAGATCATGGGTCAGATCGTCGGCGCCATCGACGGCATGGCGGAGGCCTGCCGGATCCTCGACTTCCCGGTCGTGAGCGGCAACGTGAGCCTTTACAACGAGACCAATGGCCAGGCCATTCCGCCGACGCCCACGGTGGGCGCGGTTGGCCTGATCAAGGACTACGCGCGGCGCGCCGACTTCGCCTCGATGCAGCCGGGCGACGCCCTGGTGCAGCTGGGCGTCACGGTGGGCGAGCTGGGCGCCTCGATGTACCTGCGCGAAGTGCTGGGCCGCGAGGACGGGGCGCCGCCGCCGGTCGACCTGCCGACCGAGCGCAAGGTGGGCTTCCTGGTGCGGCTGCTGATCGAGCAGGGCCACCTGCGCACCGTCCACGACCTCTCCGACGGCGGCCTGGTCGCCGCGGCGGCGGAGATGGCCCTGGCCTCCAACCTGGGGATCCGGCTGAACATCGAGCCCGGCCCGCGGGCGCTCGGCATGCTGTTCGGCGAGGACCAGGCCCGCTACCTGGTGGCCACGAACGACCCCGACTTCATCCTGGGCGCGGCCCGCAAGGCCGGCGTGCTGGCCGACGTGGTGGGCGAGGCGGTGGGCGATGCGCTCGCCTGCCCCGGCCTGTTCGACCTGCCGCTCGCCCGGCTGCGCGAGGCCCACGAGGGCTGGCTGCCCGGCTACATGGGCGGGTAGCGCGGACCCCGGCCTGCTCCGCGGCCTTCCGCCCTAGGCCGGACCACCGCCCCGCGCCTTCGCGAGCTCGCTCGCCACTCTCGCCAGCGCCTGTTCCGCGGCGGCGCGCGTGGGCTGCGCTTCGACGTACAGGATCTCGAGGCTCGGCTCGGTCTCGGCCGCGACGGCGAGATGCGGCAGACCCGGGTGTGGGGGATCGTAGACCACCAGCTTCAGGCTCAATGAGTCGCCCCCTTCGCGTCATTGATTATCATGATAATTATCTTTGTGTCGAACGGCGACAGCGCGGCGCAGCTGCGCCGTCGGCGCCGGGCGCGACGTGCGAGACGGCTTGCCGCGCGGCGCCTCTCAGCCGATACCGGAGCCTCCGCAGGTACGTGCGACGGAGCCCTCAATGAGCCTCGAACGACTTGTGCGTCACGACCTCGCCGGCCGGATCCCATGAGCCAGCCCCGGCCGCTGTCCCGCCCGTTCGTGACCACCCTACCGATGGTGCTGCTGCGCGCGAGGGAGGCGCTCATCGAGCCGGTCCGCGCCGTGCTGCGCACCCACGACCTCACTGACCAGCAATGGCGCGTGCTGCGCGTGCTCGCCGCGTCCGAGGGGATGGAGACCACCCAGCTGGCCCGGTCGGCGTTCATGCATCCGCCAAGCGTGACCCGCATCGTGCGAGATCTCGCCGCGAGGGGATATCTGTCGCGGCGACCTCACTCCGCTGACCGGCGCATCCAGATCGTCGCGATCGCGCCGGGCGGCCGGGCGCTCATCAAGCGAGTCGGACCGGTGGTCGGCGCGCTGGGCGCGGAGATGCGCGACCGCTACGGCCCCGAGAAGCTGGAGACGCTGCGGCGGATGCTGCTGGAACTGATCGAGGTCGTGCAGCAGGAACGCTGAGGCGGACTTCCTTTCCCGTTCATGGGAAAGGGGGACCGTCGGCCGACGCCCGCCAAGCGGGCGGAAGAGCCGAGGGTGGAAAGGGCGGGCCGCAGGCTGTGCGCCGGCCCTCCCTCTCCACCACCCGCTCTTCGAAGGGCGGTCCCCTCTTCGTCAGGCGTGCTGCGGGCCGAGTTGGGCGCGGAGCGGGCGGAAGCCGGTCCGCAGGTCTTCGGTGAGCAGCGTGGGCTGCTCCCAGGCGGCGAAGTGGGTGCCCCGGTCGTGCCGGCTGTAGTCGAGCAGGTTGGGATAAGCCTTCACCGCCCAGCTCTTCGGCGGCTGGTAGATCTCGTCGGCGAAGGCGCTCACCGCCACGGGCAGGGTGACACCCCGGACGTCGAAGAAGCCGCCGTGGGGTTTGACCGCGTCCTGCCAATAGAGCCGGGCCGAGGAGACCGCCGTGTTGGTCACCCAGTAGAGGGTGACGTTGTCGAGGATGTCGTCGCGGGTCAGGCCCTCGGAGGCCCCGGCGAACACCCGGGCGATCAGCTTCTGACTGGCGTCATCGTGGTCGAGCATCCAAGCGGCCAGGCCGACCGGGGAGTCCGCGAGGCCGTAGAGGGTCTGCGGCCGCAGGGTCATCTCCTGCGCGTAGCCCAGGCCCTTCTGGTAGAAGAACGACAGCTGGTCCCAGGCGCGGCGTTCGTCGGCGGAGAGGTCGGCCGGCGGCGGCGCGCCGGCGAACAGCGCCTTGTTGAGGTCGGCCGGCACGGTGGCGGCCATGTTGGTGGAGATGCCAAGCAGGCCCGGAGGCTGCTGCAGGGCCATCTGCTCTGAGATGGAGTTGCCCCAGTCGCCGCCTTGGGCGACGTACTTCGAGTAGCCGAGGCGGTTCATCAGCACGGCCCAGGCGCGGGCGATGCGCGGCGGATCCCAGCCGTTGGCCTCCGGCTTGCCCGAGAAGCCGTAGCCCGGCAGCGAGGGGATCACCACGTGGAAGGCGTCGGCCGCGGTCCCGCCGTGGGCGGTGGGATTGGTCAGCGGCTCGATGATCTTCAGCTGCTCGATGATCGAGCCCGGCCAGCCGTGGGTGACGATCAGCGGCAGGGCGTCGTCGTGCTTCGAGCGGACGTGGATGAAGTGGATGTCCAGGCCGTCGATCTCGGTCAGGTAGTTGGGCACGCTGTTCAGCCGCGCCTCGCACTTGCGCCAGTCGTAGGCGGTGGCCCAGTAACGGGCCAGCGCCTGGACGGTCGCCAGCTGGACGCCCTGGGTGGCGTCGGCGACGGTCTCCCGCTCAGGCCATCGGGTGGCGGCGACGCGCCGCCGCAGGTCGGCGAGCTCGGCCTCCGGGACGTTCACATGGAACGGCCGGATGGGGGCCGTGTCGCTGCGCGCCTGCGGCGCGACCGGGGTTGCGACGTCTGTCATGGCCTTGGAGTCCTCTACGAAGGCGAGAAGGCCGAACGAGCCCGCAGCAACGGGCGCGGCCGCCACGCCGAAAAAGCGACGGCGATTGAAGCCCGTCATTCCGGCCCCCCGCTGGTTGATGTGTCCGTGATTAAAGGCCGGCGCCCACGCCCGACGACGCCCGCGGTACGCTGACAATACTGACCGTGCGCGGGACGGACCGTGCGCGCTCGCCGGTCGCGGGACCAGTCCTGGTAATTGCAAATTTTTGTGTCTGCACGTTAGACGCGCATTTGGTGGCGAACTTCCCTTCGCGTTCACGGGAAGGTTGGGAAGGGTGAGCGGCGCACGGCTTGCGGCTTACCCTCTCCACAACGCCCCCTTCGGGACGTGGTCCCCCTCTCCCGCGCGCCGCGGGAAAGGAAGGGACAGGCGCGGCGGCGATGTGGTTTATCCCGCCCCCATGAACCTCCCCGCCGATCCCGACCTGATCGGCCAGCCGGGCTCGCGGGCGCTGATCCCGACGCCGGCGGCCGTGCTCGACCTGGACGCCTTCGATCGCAACGTGGCGAAGATGGCGGCGCGGGCGAAGGCCGCCGGCCTGGCGCTGCGGCCGCACGCCAAGTCGCACAAGTGCGCGGCCCTGGCCCGGCGGCAGATCGAGGCCGGGGCGGTGGGGATCTGCTGCGCCAAGCTGGCGGAGGCCGAGGCGATGGCCGCCGCCGGGATCGAGACCATACTGGTCACCTCGCCGGTGGCGGGCCGGCTTTCGGCCGAGCGGGCCGCGCGGCTGGCCGACGAGATCGCCGACTTCCGCATCGTGGTCGACCACGTGGACGGGGTCGCCGAGCTGGCCGAGGCGGCCACCGGACGGGTGCAGGTGATCATCGACGTCGACGTGGGCCTGGGCCGCACCGGCGTGGCCAGCCCGGAGCAAGCGGCCCAGGTGGCCAGCGCCATCCTGCTGGAGCCCAACCTGCAGCTGATCGGGGTGCAGGGCTACGGCGGCCACTGGCAGCACATGGCGGGCGCCAACGCCCGCGCCGCGGCGGTGGCCGAGGGGATGGCCAAGCTGAGCGCCGCCATCGCCGCGATCCGCGCGGTGGGCGGGAGCGTCGAGGTGGTCACCGGCGGCGGCACCGGCACCTTCGCGGCCGACGCGGCGCAGGGGGTCTTGACCGAGCTGCAGCCCGGCTCCTTCGCCTTCATGGACCGCGAATACCGCGACGCCCTCAAGGCCGACCCGGACGGCGCCTTCGAGCAGGCCCTGTTCGTGGCCGCCACGGTGATCAGCGCCAACCAGGCGGCCTGGGTGACGGTCGACGCCGGCCTCAAAGCCTTCTCCACCGACGGGCCCGCGCCGGCGCCCGCCACGCCGAAGTTCGCCGCCGCGACCTACCGCTTCTTCGGCGACGAGCACGGCCGGCTGAGCCGCCCGGAGGGCGCCGGCGTCAGCCGCGGCGAGCGGGTGGAGTTCATCCCCGGCCACATCGACCCGACGCTGGATCGCTACGACGTGATCCACCTGGTCCAGGGCGACATGCTGGTGGACATCGTGGCCGTGGAGGCGCGGGGGGCGTCGCAGTAGGGCCTAGTCGGCGCCCTATGGCCCCTCACGGGTCACACCGGGAATGTTGACCAGGTAGATGAGCTGGCCGTCGGGATCGCGGAGCATGGCGGCGACATGGCCCTCGTCGGTGGTGAGCGGGCCGTCACGGAACCGGGGCTCGAAGGCCGCGCCCTGGCCGGCGAGGGTTTCGGCGGTCGCCCGCACGTCGCCCTGCCAGAAGATCAGCTGGGTCTCGGTGGGGTCGAGGTAGCCCTGGTAGAGGCCGATCCGGCAGTCGCGGTTCTGCAGGGTCACGTAGCGCTCCTCGATCCTGCCGCCCACCGGCTCGAAGCCGAGCTTCCCATAGAAGTCGACCGAGCGGCCGATGTCCTTGACGTCGAGGCTCAGCTCGAACCAGCCCAAGGCCATGTCGGGGGCGAGCGCCCGGGTCGGCTCGCGGGGCGGCGCCGGATGCGCGTGGGCGGGGGTGTGGGCGTAGAAGACCGGCATGTAGATGAAGAACAGCGGGTGGCCGTCGGGGTCCTTGATCATGAAGGCGGCGGCGCCGTCGGCGGCGGTCCTCAGTTCGGTCTCGAAGGGCGTGCCGTTGGCCTGGACGTGGGCGGCGATCGCCGCCACCTCGCCCTGCCAGAAGACCAGCTGGACCTCGTCCGGCTGCAGATGGCCCTGATAGAGCCCAAGCCGGCAGTCGCCGCGGCGCAGGGTGAAGTTGCCGAGCTCGACGGCGCCGCCCTGGCGCGCGAAGCCGAGGCCCTCGTAGAAGGCGAGCGTCCGCGCGATGTCGCGGGTCGGCAAGGCGGCCTCGAACGCACCCAGGTCCATGTGCGGCCCCGTCAGGTCCGGCGGGAACCTAGCGAGATCGATCGGCAGTCGGCAAGTCCGGGATGGCGGCGCCGCGCTGCGCCCCTCAGACCAGCATCGCGCCGCCGTCGACGATGAGGACCTGGCCGGTCGTGTAGCCGGCGCGCATGGCGTAGAGGTAGGCCTGGGCGGCCTCGGCAGGATCGGCGGCGCGGGGCAGCGGCTGGCGCTCGGTGAAATGGCGGATCAGCTCGGCCGGCCAGGTGGACAGGTGCTCGGTGAGCACCAGGCCCGGGCAGACGGTGTTGACCCGGATCGGGGCGAGGTCCACCGCCAGCCCACGGACCAGGTGCTCGGTCGCGCCGGCGAACGCCGTGACCAGCGGCGCGCCCTTCATCGGGCGGTGCGCCAGCAGGCCGTCGGTGAGGGTGATCGAGCCCGTGGCGGAGAGGTGCGGCTGGGCGTGCTTGATGGCCCGGAGCGCGCCCAGGAACCGGACCCTCAGGCCTTCGGCCACGCCATCGATGTCGAGCTCGGCGAACGGCGCGGGCATGAGACGCTGCCCCCAGTCGCCGGCGGTGAAGGCCAGGTGGTCGAAGGCGCCGAGGCCCGCGAAGAAGGCGGCGACCGCGCTCTCGTCACCGACGTCGACGGCGGCGCCGGAGGCGGTTCCGCCCAGCCGCTGCACGGCGGCGTCGACCTTGGCCTGGGTGCTGGAGGCGACGACCACGGTCGCGCCCTCGGCCGCCGCGCCCTCGGCGACGGCGAAGCCGATACCGGAGGTGCCGCCGAGGATCACGACCTTCTGGCCGTTCAGGGTGGGGACGGGCATGGGTCGGGTCCTTAAGCCAGGTAGTGGTCGCGGATGTCGGTCAGCAGGTCCGGGCCGGTCGGCGTCCAGCCCAGGGTCTCGCGGGTGATGGCGCTGGAGGTCGGGTCGTCGCGGGCGATGAACATCCCCAGGAACTCGAACTGGGCCATGGCCTCTTCGGGCGCGATGCTGCGCACCGGCAGGCCCAGGCCCGCGCCGATGGTCTCGGCGATGGCGCGCTGGGTGACGCCCTCCTCGGCCGCGCCGTGCAGCCGCGAGCCGGCCGGCGCCTTCTCCACGGCCAGGCGGAACAGCCGGGCGGCGTCCAGCCGGTGGACCGCCGGCCAGCGGCTGGCCCCCTCGCCCACATAGGCCGCCACGCCGGTGCGCTTGGCGGCGCCCACGATCAGCTTGATGAAGCCCCCGTCGCCCTCGCCGTGCACCGTCGGCGACAGCCGCACGAAGCTGCCGCGCACGCCGCGCCCGGAGGCCTCCAGCACCGCCTGCTCGGCCGCGGCCCGCGGGCCGGTGAGGTCGAGCGGCGCGTCATCCTCCGTGGCGGCGCGCCCGCGCTCGGCGACCATCAGGGTTCCCGACGTGCCCACGAACGGCTTGCCGGTGCCTTCCAGGACGCCGGTCATGGCCTTCACCGCGGCCAGGTCGATGGCGTTGTTCTGCATGTACTGGGAGAAGTCGTGGATGAAGGCCAGGTGGATCACCCCGTCGCAGGCCCGCGCGGCGGCGGCGAGGCTATCGAGGTCGGTGAGCTCGCCCCGGTGCACCTCGGCGCCCGCCCGGGTGAGCGCCTCGGCGTTGGCGTCGGAGCGGGCCAGGCCCAGCACCTGGTGGCCGGCGGCGATCAGCTCCGGCACCACCGCCGAACCGATGAAGCCCGTGGCCCCTGTCACGAATACCCGCATGCCGATCTCCTCCTGGACGTGGGAGCGTGTATCCTTCGCTGATGAGGATCGGAAAAGCCGGGAGCCTATACCGGTATGACAGCTAACACCCTGCCGACCGCCGCCGATGCGGCGCTCGCCTCGCCTGAGGTCTCCCTGGGCGGCTTCCTGCGCGACCGGCGCGCGCGCCTGCAGCCCTCGCCGGGCACGCAGGGGCGGCGCCGCACGCCCGGCCTGCGGCGCGAGGAGGTGGCGGCCCGCGCCGGGGTCAGCGTCACCTGGTACACCTGGCTGGAACAGGGCCGCGGCGGGCCGCCGTCGGACGAGGTGCTGGAGCGGCTGGCCGGAGCGCTGGAGCTGGACGCCACGGGCCGCGAGGTGCTGTTCCTGCTGGCCCAGCAGCGGCCGCCACCCTTGAAGCCCTCGCCCACCGCGGCGGTGACGCCGGCCCTGCAGCGGGTGCTCGACGCCCTGGCCACCAGCCCGGCGATCGTCAAGACGCCGGCCTGGGACATCGTCGCCTGGAACGACGCGGCCGCGGCGGTGCTGGGCGACTACGCCGCGGCGCCGGCCCGCGAGCGCAATGTGCTGCGGCGGATGTTCGGCGATCCGGCCATGCGCCAGCACCTGACGGACTGGGAGGCCAACGCCCGCTTCGCCCTGGCGGTGTTCCGCGTCGACATGGCCCGCGCCGGCGGCGGCGGGGTGGAGGCGCAGGCCCTGGCCGCCGAACTGCAGGCCACCAGCGCCGACTTCCGGCGGCTGTGGGCGGAGAACGACCTGCGCCGCCATGGTGTGGGCGTGAAGCAGCTGCAGTCGCAGGCCGGGCCGCTGACCCTGGAGGTCTCGGCCTTCAACGTCGACGGGGCCGAGGGGCTGACCATGCTGGTGTTCAGCCCGGTGTCGGCGGCCGACGCGCGGACCGTGGCGGCGCTGGTGTCGCGGCGCGAGCCGGCGGCCCCGGCGGCGGTCAAGCTCAGCGCATGAGGCGCGGGCCGGCCATCGCGCTCGCGCTCGGCGGGCTCGCCTGGGCCGCCGCGGCCCAGGCCGCGCAGGCGCCCGCACTGCAGGCGGTGGCCGCGTTCGGGGCGCTCTGCGCCACCGGCGAGCTGACGCCGCAGGCGGTGCTGGCCCGCGCCGAGGCGGCGGGATGGCGGCGCGGCGGGCCCGATGCGCCCAAGGACTTCGACCCGCAAACCCAGCGCCTGTCGCCCGCGGGCGGCGCCGCCCTGCGGCTCATGGTGACCAGCGAGACCAGCCTCGGCGAACGGCGCGACACCTGTGGCGTTGGCGGGACGGCGCCCATGGCCGGCGTGGTGGCGGCGACCGGGGCCTGGCTGGGCTTCCCGCCCGCCCTGGATCTCAGGACCACCGGCACCTTCTACGCGGTGCGCACCGGTGAGGCCTGGGCCTCCGGCGCCAAGCTCGACCACGCCGCCTTCGCGGGTGTGAAGGCCGAGGGCCGGTTCTACAGCATCGTGACTTCCGACGAGCCGGCGGCGATGCTGTTGCTGCTGCACGTGCGGCCCGCGCCATGACCTGGCTCAGGACCGTGCTGATCTACGGCGCGGCCCTGGCGGCGGGGGCGATCGGCCTGCAGTGGCTGGAGTACCAGGTCTGGGCGCGCACCCGGCCGGCGGAGCTCTACCTGGCCCTGATCGCGGCGGCCTTCCTTGGCCTGGGCGTCTGGCTGGGCGCGCGGGGGCTTCGGCCGCAGCCGAAGGGGGCGGGGTTCGAGCCCAACGTCCGCGCGCTCGCCGCGCTTGGGATCACTGCGCGCGAGCACGAGGTGCTGGCCCTGATCGCCGCCGGCCGCTCGAACAAGGAGATCGCCCGCCGGCTCGCGGTGTCGCCGAACACGGTGAAGACCCATGTGGCGCGGCTCTACCAGAAGCTGGAGGCGCCGCGGCGCACCCAGGCGGTGGTGCGGGCCCGCGAGCTGCAGCTGATCCCTTAGAGGCGGAATCTTTCGGGCGATTTTGCGCAAATCACCCTTTTGGGCGATTGCCGGATGGGTCCGGGGCGGCTTGGCTGAGCGGACACACAGCCAAAGGGGGGCGTCCATGTTCCGCACCATCGTGATCTTCGGGGCCATCGGGGGCCTCATCGTCTGCTCGCCGTTCGTCGTGCTGGTGACCACCGGCCGGTACATCGGAGAGGGCTCCTACCTGTTCGGCTACCTCTTGATGCTGATCGCGCTCAGCATGGTGTTCGTGGGGGTCAAGCGGGTGCGCGACCGGGACGGCGGCGGGGTGATCCGCTTCCTCCCAGCGCTCGGCGTGGGCCTGGGCATCAGCGTCGTGGCCAGCCTGTTCTATACCATCGGCTGGGAGCTCACCCTGCACGCCACCCACTTCGCCTTCCTCGACACCTACAGCGCCGGGATCATCGAGGTCCAGCGCGCCAAGGACGCCTCGCCGGCCGCCATGGCCCGCGCGGCCGCCAAGGCCGCCGCGTTCCGGACCCAGTACGCCAATCCGCTCTACCGCCTGCCCGAAGCCTTCATCGAGATCTTCCCGGTGGGCGTGGTGATCTCGCTGATCTCGGCGGCCGTGCTGCGCAACAGCCGCATCCTGCCGGCCAGGCGCGCGGCGGCCTGACGCGTCAGGGCCGGGCGGCGGGCGGCGCGAATTCCGATTCCTGGATCGGCTCGTCGACGTCGGTGAGCTTCTCGGCCTTCATGGCGGCGGCGAGGTCGGTGGGGCCCGGGTCGGCGTTGGTGGCGAAGGCCAGCGTCGTGGGCTCGGCGCGGGTCTCGCCGACGTTGGCGAAGCCGCCCTGTGGGCCCGGGTTGATGGCGATGGAATAGCTGCTGTTGGCGCCGATGGTGCAGAGCAGGACGAAGGTCTTGTCGTCGTTGAGCAGCCGGGGCGTCTTCAGGCAGGCCGGCATCTGGCCGCCGGGCCCGGCGGCGAAGGCGAAGCCGGTCTTCAGCATCTTCTGGTCGAAGGTCACCTTCAGCACCAGGACGCCAGGGGCCACCACCGCGCCGGCCGCGGGATAGGAGCTGACGATCTTCGGCGGGTCGGTCTTCGGATAGACGGTGAGCGAGGAGACGGTGGTCGGCGGCTGCGGCGGGATCACGGGCGCGGGCGCGGCCAGCGCCGGGCTGGCGGCGAGGCAGAGGGCGGCGGCTCCGAGGGCAAGGCGCATGGTCATCAGACTGGCGCGCGGCTGTGGCCACGGCAAGGCCAAGCCGCGTCGCAGCCGCAATCGTTTCAGCGCTGCAAGCTTGACCGTGCGCCCGCGATGATCCCACCGTGCGGCCGGAATTTCAGAGGACTTCGAACCCATGCGCACCTCCCTCCTCGCGGCAGCGGCCGCCCTGGCCCTGGTGGTCGGACTGCCGATGGCGGCGAGCGCGCCGGCCCTGGCCCAGCCGGCGGGCGCCGACGCACTCACCGATCCGGCGATGAAGCGCGCCGAGGTGATCGCCTTCATCGGGGTGAAGCCCGGCGACCGGGTGGCCGACATCGTGGCCGGCCGCTTCGTCCGCGCGCTCAGCCAGGCGGTGGGGCCAAAGGGCAAGCTCTATGCCGTGATGCCGGCCGAGATCCTCAAGGCGCACCCGGAGGTGGGTGGCCTGCTCACCGGCCTCGCCGCCGATCCGGCCTACAGCAACGTGGTGGTGCTGACCCCGCCGATCGACGCCCCCGCCCTGCCCGGCGGGCTGGACGCGGTGTTCATCCGCCAGAACTACCATGACCTGCACGACAAGTTCATGGGCCCGGCCGACGTGGCGGCCTTCAACCGCAACGTCTATGAGGCGCTGAGGCCGGGTGGGGTCTATGTGGTGCTCGACCACGCCGCGACGCCGGGTTCCGGCCTGAAGGACACCGAGGGCCGCCACCGGATCGACGAGGCGGCGGTGAAGGCCGAGGTGCTGGCCGCCGGCTTCAAGCTGGACAGCGAGAGCGCCATCCTGGCCAACCCGGCCGACGACCATACCAAGTTCGTCTTCGACCCGGCGATCCGCGGCAAGACCGACCAGTTCCTGCTGAGGTTCAGGAAGCCGCGGTAGGGGGGCTCAGCCGACCGGCGGCGCGGCGAGGCCTTCGGGCAGATCGCTCCGCCCCGGCCAGCGATAGAGGCCGATCCCGAGGCTGATCAGCCAGAGCAGGACCACGAGGCCGACCACCCCCTTGGTGGTGTCGTCGGCGGCCTTGGCCGTGAAGATCGGACCGGCGACCACGAACCAGGCCAGCACGGCGCAGACGCCTGCGCCGAACACGGCGTTGAGCTCGCGGGTCCGCCGGGTCCAGCGGCCCGCCACGAGCGCGGCGGCGCAGACCAGGAACTGGCCGCCCCAGACCGGGAACAGCCAGGGGCCGCGCGTGCGCAGGAAGTCGGCGTCGAAGGTGAAGACCGTCGCCACTGGCTGGGGCAAGGCGCCGAGCAGCCGGGGCTCGACGGCCAGCAGCGCCATGTAGGCGGCCCAGGCTGCGAGGCCCACCGCCAGCAGCGGGCGGTTGAGGTGGTCGGGGTCGAGCACCCGGCGCGGGGTCCAGGCGCGCTCGCGCGGCCAGCGATGGCGGCTCCAGCCGGCGACGATAGCGACCACGACCATGAAGCCCGGCAGCCAGAAGGCGCCGAGGCCCCAGCTGGTCCACCAGCCGCCCAGACGGGTGAGGGTCTGTCCCGGGAAGGCCTCGGGCACGCTGAACACCGATGGCAGGGTCAAGGCCCACTGGACGGCGACGCCCGCCAGGGACCAGAGGGCGAAGGCCCGCGACTGGGCCAGTTCGATGATGGTGAAGCCGCTCGGCCGATAGCGCGCGGCGACCGTCTCTGGCGAACCGAAGTCACGCAGCAAGGCCAGGGCCATGGCCTCGTCGGCGGACCGGCCGGCGCCCATCGCCTTGGCGTCCAGTTCCTCACCCAGCAGCGAGCGCAGCTCGAGGCCCACATCGCTGCGTTGCCGGCGCGGCAGACGACGAACGACGTCGTCGGCATAGCTCTCGATCACCGCCTTGGGGTCCATCACCGATCTCCCTCGTCCAATAGCTTGTCCATGGTCGCGACCAGCCCTCGCCAGCTCGCCGTCAGGCGCGCGTAGAGGCCTTCCCCCTCCGGGCTGAGCCGGTAGTAGCGACGGGGCGGGCCGTCCTCGATCCGCCACTCGCTGGCCAGCAGGCCCTGGCCTTCGAGACGTCGAAGGAGCGGATAGAGGGTCCCCTCCTCGATCGCCATGTCGCGGGCCGCCAGAGCCTGCCGCAGCGAATAGCCGTACTGGGCGGTCCGCAGCTGGGAGAGCACGGCGAGCACCAGCACGCCCCGGCGCTGCTCCAGTTCCGGCTTGCCCGAGGTGATGTCCCGATCAGCTACCATGCGCCACCAGTTACGATGACATGCACACTACATAGTTACACACAGTATGTCAACATAGCTGTCGGGCGAACGCCCGACGGATGAGGGGTCGAAAGGCCGTTCAGAAGGATCAGAACCACGGACTGACACGGACGGCGAAGCTGCGAGTCCGTGAAATTCCGTGTGGGTCCGTGGTTCAAATCAGCGGCTGCGCCGCTGGCGGAGAGTTTGAGAAACCCCTCATCCGTCAGCTGCGCTGACACCCTCTCCCGCAGGGGGAGAAGGGTCTATTCGGCGGTTGCCCGCTCCAGGAGCCGCAGGGCGGCGGCGGCGAAGGCGCGCATGTTGGCGGCGCGGTCGTCGCTGGCGGTCTCGACGGTGAAGGCCATCTCGACGGGGCCCGAGATGGCGACGCAGGTGTGGCCGGGCGCGTCGCCGTAGCCGTTGCCGGTGGGGCCGGCGGCGCCGGTCTCCGACAGGCCCCAGGTGGCGCCGAAGCGTTCGCGGGCGGTCTGGGCGAGCAAGAGGGCGTAGGGTTCGCTCGCCGAGCGCATGCCGGCCACGGCCTCGCGCGGGAGGTCCATCAGCACCATGCGCGCCTTGCCGGTGTAGACCACCGCCCCGCCCAGGTAATATTTCGAGGCGCCGGCGAGGCTCAGGAGGGCCGCCGAGATCAGGCCGCCGGAGGAGCTCTCGGCGATGGCGATGGTCTCGCCGCGGGCCTTCAACCGCTCGCCCAGCTCGGCGGCCAGGGTGTCCAGCTCGTCCACTTAAAGCTCTCCAATTCGTCTTGGCTTGGCCGGTCTTCGGCGCCCATGATGGCGGCAATTATAAGCGAGCGCATTTTTCGGGAGGATATTTCATGGACGCCCAATCGCAGTGGACGGGGCTGGACGCGCGGCGGCTGGAGCGCATCGGCGAGCACCTGGAGCGCAACTACATCGGCCCGGGCAAGATCACCGGCTGCCAGGTGAGCGTCGCCCGGCACGGCCACATGGCCTACGCCAAGTCGTTCGGCGAGATGGACCGCGAGCGCGGCAAGGCCACCGCCGACGACACCATCTACCGCATCTATTCGATGACCAAGCCGATCACCTCGGTGGCGCTGATGACCCTGTTCGAACAGGGCTATTTCCAGCTCAACGACCCGGTGTCGCGCGTCGTGCCGTCATGGAAGGACCACCGGGTCTGGACCTCCGGCGAAGGCGACACGATGCAGACCGAGCCGGCGCATCGGCCGGTGAGCTTCCGCGACGTGCTCAGCCACACGGCGGGCCTGACCTATGGCGGCGGCCTGCCCGGGGTCGGCCTCCAGCATCCGATCGACCAGATCTACCGCGACCTGAAGGTCCGCTCGGTGGGCGGCGCCGACAGCATGCTCGAGTTCATGGACAAGTTGGGGAAGGTGCCGCTGCGCTACCAGCCGGGGACCCAGTGGATGTACTCCCTGGCCACCGACGTCTGCGGGGCGCTGGTGGAGCTGATCTCCGGCAAGCCGTTCGCGCAGTATCTGGATGAGGTGATCTTCCAGCCGCTGGGCATGAAGGACACCGCCTTCCAGGTGGCGCCGGAGAAGGTCGAGCGGTTCGCCGCCAACTACCAGCGCGGGCCGGACAAGAGGCTGAAGCTGATCGACGATCCGGCGACCAGCGATTTCACGAAAGAGCCGGGCTTCAAGTCGGGCGGCGGCGGGCTGACCGGCACCAGCGCCGACTACATGCGGTTCTGCGAGATGCTGCGCCGCGGCGGCGAGCTGGATGGCGCGCGCATCCTCGGCCCCCGCACCATCGAGCTGATGCACATGAACCACCTGGCGGGCGGCAAGGACCTGACCGAGGCCGCCCTCGGGACCTTCTCCGAGACCGCCAACGAGGGGGTGGGCTTCGGCCTGGGCTTCGCCTCGACGCTCGGCCAGGTGGAGACCGGGACCCTGGGGGTCGGCGACTACTACTGGGGCGGCGCCGCCTCGACCATCTTCTGGGTCGACCCGAAGGAGGACCTGACGGTGGTGTTCATGACCCAGCTGATGCCCTCGGGCACGTTCAACTTCCGCGGCCAGCTGAAGAGCATAATCTACTCGGCGATCATAGATTGATCGGCCAGCGATCAATTTAAATTTTCTGCAACCTAGAATACTTTAGTTCAGAGGATGTAATACTTTTGAGATTAAATTGAACGAAACAAGAGTTACTGCGTTTTACTTTCGATCACTGGACGTAAATGGCGCCTAGGCGCACCCCAAGGTGTTCATAGCCTTGCATTGCGCCTGATCATGGATCGAAAAACCATGACCCCTGCTCCGCGCCTCATCGCCATCGCGGCGGTCGGCCTGCTGGCCGCCGCCTGCGCCTCCACCAGCCACCAGACCTCCAAGGCCAACTCCGCCGCCGTCCTCGCGGCCGGCGCACAATCGCCCGGCTCCACCCAGGCGGCCTCCGCCGCCCAGACCGCCATGTCCTGGGGCGACACCTGGACCGCCTCGAAGCTGTTCAAGCGCGCCGAGGCCGACCACGACAGCCCCGCCAACCGCTTCAACGTCGCCGCCAGCCTGGAGAGCACAGGGCGCTTGCAGGACGCCGCCGTCATCTACCGCACCCTGCTGGTCGACGGCCGCTACACCTGGCTGACCTCCACCAGCGACGTGCACAATCCCAATGGCCGCCTGCGCCACTTCAACCTCGCCGAGGAGTCGCAACGCCGCCTGATCGACATCGCCCGCGCCAGCACCTCGGTCCACACCGCGGCCGG
This sequence comes from Phenylobacterium sp., assembly GCA_004799545.1. Lineage (GTDB taxonomy): Bacteria > Pseudomonadota > Alphaproteobacteria > Caulobacterales > Caulobacteraceae > Phenylobacterium. The sequence goes on along the minus strand of SSMU01000014.1, from coordinate 183,331 downwards.
CCAGGAGATCGCCGCCAGCAGCATCGGCGGGGCGGCGTCGGCGAGCGTCGGCGGACCGACCAAGGGCGCGGTGAGCGACGAGCACGCCCGCCAGCTCGACGAAAAGGCCGAGGACGTTCGCGGCACGACCGCGGCGACCGCGGTTGCCGTTCCCTCGCCGCAGTAGCAGACCTCGATGACGCCCGGAGCCCGCCGTCATGCCCTGACGGCGGGCTTCGCCTATTCAGGAGTCCCCCGTCAGCGATACCCCTGCCAGAGCCATTCCAGGGCGCACGGCAGGGTGTGGTCGAGGACGCGGGGGTCGGCGTGGCGGCCGCCCAGCGAGAGGGTGAAGCGGTAGGCGTAGCCCTTGGCGGCCAGGGCCGCGGCCATGCGGCGGTTGGCGAGCGGCCAGTTGTGGCAGGTCTCCTCCGGGTCGTTGGCGTGCAGGTCCTGCTCACCGACCTCCAGCCAGACGCGGAGCGGCTTGGTCTCGGCGGCCGGGATGAGGGTGGCGTGGTACTCCCAGGCGCCGCGCGGGGTCGCTGGGTCGGGCGGCGACTGCTGGTTCACATAGGTGCCCGAATAGGAGAGCACGCGGCGGCAGCGCTCCGGGTGGAACCAGGCCATGGTGAAGGCGCAGGCCGCGCCGGAGCTGACGCCCATCACCGCGCGGCCGTCGGGATCGTCGGTGAGCACGACGCCGGTCTCCCGCGCGACGCGCGGCAGGACCTCGGTCTCGATGAAGTCGCTGTAGGCCCCGGAGAGGGTGTCGTACTCCAGGCCGCGCTGGGAGCCCTGGGCGTCGCCGCCGCCGCTGTCGACCAGGATGGCGACGAGCGGCGGGACGCGGCCCGCGGCGATCAGGTTGTCGAGCACCCGCGGCAGGCGGTTCAGGTAGAGGTAGCCGTCCTGGGCCACCAGGAGGGGCGCCGGGGTTCCGGCCTCGTATTGCGCCGGCACGTAGACCCAGACCGTGCGGGTGTAGGGGCAGGCCTCGGACTGCTCGTGAGCCTCGGCGGCCAGGCGGTTGCCGTAGGCGTCGCGGCGGCGGGTGACCGCGTTGTCGATCCGCTTGATACCGGGATAGATCGCGCTGTCGCGGGACTCCAGCGCGAAGGCGTGGACCCGGCCCGCGGGCACGTCCGGCCGGAAGCCGGTCTCGGGCGCCGGGGGGTAGTCGGGGCCGATGACCACCTCCTCGCCCGGCATCAGCGCGTCATCGCCTCGCGATAGGGCGTGAGGTCCCAGCCCGGGTAGCGCGCCTGGGCCCGGGCCAGAGTGGTCTCGGTCCAGAACGGATCGCCGGGCGGCTGGACGCCGAAGCAGGCCAGCTGCTCGGGCGTGGCGTGGTCGAAGATGCGCCGCCAGGGCCGGGTGTGGTGGAATTGCCAGGCGGTGAAGCCGACGCTCTCGTCGCCGGCCTTCTTGTAGCAGGCCATGAGCGCATAGCGGTGGCCGCCGGGCGCGGTCAGGTTGGCGCCCCGATGATAGACGTCGGTGGTGTAGGCGATGGCCGTGCCGGCCGGCGAGGCGCTGGAGCGCTCGTGTTTGAGGAGTTCCGCTTGCAGCTTGGCCTGGAATTCCGGGTCGGGGTTCAGGGTGGCCTCGGGGCCGGCGACCTTCTGGCTGTCGGTGCGGGTCACGTAGCGGGTCGCGCCGTGGGCGTCGGTGACGTCGGTGAAGTAGCAGAAGATGGTCACCGAGTTCTTCGTCGAGTCCTCCGAGGGGACCGTGAGGGTGTGGTTGGCGAAGTCGCAGTGGAATGGCTGATCGTAGTCGGCGTCGCCGGTGAACTTGGCCCAGGCCTGGCATTGATAGATGTGCACCGCCTCGGTCTTCAGCGCCGCCCTGGCGAAGGCCATCAGCGCCGGGTGGACGCCGATCAGGTTGAGCGCCGGCGAGCAGTCGACGGGGACGATCTCGATGCCGGTGAACTGGGCGGGGTTGAATCGGCCGATCTCGCCGTCCTTCTTCTTGACCAGGGCTTCGCCGCCGCCGGCCGCGCGGCCGAACACCAGGTCGAAGTCGGCGCGGACGGCGGCGCACTCCTCGGACGTGAAGACATCGCGCAGCAGGACGATCCCTTCCCGCTCCCAGGTCTCCACGTCGGCCGCGGTGAACCGCTGCGAACGCGTTGGGGGGGTCATGTGGTTCATCCCGCGAGCCTGGGGGAAAGGACGGCGGATCGCAACGGGTCCGGCGCGCTGTTGCCACGCCCTGGCAACAGGCTTGGCCTATCCATGAGCCCATGAGCGCTCACCTCCTTTCGCTGGCCTCGCTGTTCGTGGTCAGCCTGGCGACCGCGGCCGTGCCGGGTCCGAACAACTTCATGCTGATGCGGTTGGGCATGCGGCGCGGGCGCGGCGCGGCCATGGCGGCGGGGCTCGGGACCGTGCTGGGCGTGGCGGTCTGGTGCGCGGCGGCGGCGCTGGGGCTGGCCGCCCTGCTGGCGGCGGCGCCGTGGCTCTACAGGACGCTGCGGATCGGCGGCGGCCTCTACCTGATGTGGTTCGCCTTCGCCCTGTGGAGCTCGAAGGCCGAGACGCCGACCGAGGACCCGGAGCCCGTCCGCGGGGTCGGCGGCGCCTTCTGGCAGGGGTTCGCGGTCTGCCTGACCAACCCGAAGTCGGTGCTGTTCTTCGCCAGCATCTTTTCGGCCTATGTGGGGCCGGCGAGCCCGGCCTGGATGCACGGGGCGGCGGTGGCGGTGGTGATGGTCACCTGCCTGGGCTGGCAGACCGGCATGGCCTGGCTGTTCTCCGCCCGGCGGGCGGCGGCGGCCTATGGCCGGGCGCAGCGGCCGCTGGACCGGCTGGCGGCGCTGCTGATGGCGGCCTTCGGGATCAGCCTGATCCTGGCCTTCGAATAGCGGCGCTTGCCGCCTAGGCCGCACCGCGCCTAGAACCGCCCCCATGCCGATGCCGATACAAGAGCTCGAAGCCGCCCTTCGCGAGGGCTTCCCCGACGCCCAGATCCAGGTGAAGGACATGGCCGGGGACGGCGACCACTATCGGGCCCGCATCGTCTCGGCGGCCTTCGCGGGCCTGCCGCGCATCAAGCAGCACCAGCTGGTCTATGCGGCGCTGAAGGGCAAGATGGGCGGCGAGCTGCACGCCCTGGCGCTGGAGACCTCCGCCCCGGCCTGAGCGTGCGTCCGACCGATGCGTCTCATGGGCGCGCTTGACCCTGGGGTCGGCGCTCCCTAGCTCTTGGGCTGCACGTTTTCGCCGAAAGGCCTGCCGACATGACCGACGCCGCCACTGAAGCCCAATCCTCGGGCCCCGCCCACGACTTCATCGCCTCGACCCTGGCGACCAACCCGGTGGTGCTGTTCATGAAGGGCGTGCCCGAGGAGCCGCGCTGCGGATTCTCCGCGGTCGTTGTGCAGATCCTCGACCACCTGGGCGTCAACTTCGTGGGCGTCGACGTGCTGCAGGACGAGGCGCTGCGCCAGGGCGTCAAGGCCTACACCGACTGGCCGACCATCCCGCAGCTCTATGTGAAGGGCGAATTCGTGGGCGGCGCGGACATCATCCGCGAGATGTTCTCCACCGGCGAGCTGAAGCCCTTCCTCGAAGAGCAGGGCGTGCTGCCCTAGGCGCACCAAGCGAAAGTGGCTTCCCGGTTTCGCCGCCCGGTGCGCCTAGAATCCAAGAATCGAGCCTCCTCATCCGCTTTGGACGCGGTCCAAAGCGGGGAGGCTCTGGCGTGAGCCGAGCGTTCGAACCGCCGGAGGGCCGCCAGGTCTTCGCGCGGACCTTCGAGCCCCAGCCTTCCGACATCGACGAGAACGGCCATGTGAACAACGTGGTCTACCTCGACTGGGCGCAGATCATCGCCACCGCCCACTGGCGCGCCCGCGCGCTGCCCGAGGACCAGGACGCCTACGCCTGGGTGGCGCTGCGCCACGAGGTGGACTACCGCCGCCCGCTGCTGCCCGGCGAGACCGCCAGCGCGCGGACCTGGGTCTCCGACACCGCCGAGGGCCCGCGCTTCGACCGCTACGTGCGCATCGACGGCCCGGACGGGGCGATGAGCGCCCAGGTGCGCACGGTCTGGTGCCTGGTCGAGAAGGCCACCGGCCGGCCGAAGCGGGTGCCGGCCCACATGCTGGCGATGTTCAGTTAGGACCCGGCCCGGTCCAGGCGACCAGCGGGTTGAGCAGGAAGACCGGGGTGCGCGGGCCGACGCCCAGCTCCGCCCAGGTGAAGGTCAGGTCGGCGTGGCCCATGGCGAACGACTTGCAGGTGTCGAGCCTGCGGCGGCCGAAGGCCAGGGTCACCGCCTCGCCCTTGCGCTCCAGGTAGAAGGCGAAGTCGGCCTTGGCGGTGCAGCCGTTGGAGGGCACCCGGATGGTCAGGGCCTCGGCCCCGGCGCGGGCGGCGTAGAGCGGCTCCAGCTCGCCGAAGGTCGCGCCCACCGGCGCCACGATGCGCGGCGCGGGCAGCGAGGCGCAGCCGGCGAGCGCCAGGGCGGCGAGGAGGAAGAGCCTGCGATCCATGGCTCCCACTCCGCCACAGCTGGCCGACAAGCAAAAGGCCCCGGATCGCTCCGGGGCCTCTCGATTGCAGTCCGCCCCCTGAGAGGCCGCGCTTACGACGCGTAGAATTCGATGACGAGGTTGGGTTCCATCTTCACCGGATAGGGCACTTCGGCCAGCTCCGGCATGCGGATGTACTTGGCGGTCATCGCCTTGGCGTCGACCTCGACGTAGTCCGGCGTGTCGCGCTCGGGCGACTGCAGGGCTTCCAGCACCAGGGCCATGTTGCGCGAGCGCTCGCGCACCGTGACCACGTCGCCGGGCTTCACGCGGTAGGAGGGGATGTTCACCCGCTTGCCGTTGACCATCACGTGGCCGTGGTTGACGAACTGGCGGGCGGCGAACGGGGTCGGCACGAACTTGGCGCGATAGACGATGGCGTCCAGGCGGCTTTCCAGCAGGGAGATCAGGTTCTCCGAGGTGTTGCCCTTGCGGCGGGCGGCTTCCTGGTAGATGCGGCTGAACTGCTTCTCGGTCAGGTTGCCGTAGTAGCCCTTCAGCTTCTGCTTGGCGCGCAGCTGCAGGCCGAAGTCGGAGATCTTCTGCTTGCGGCGCTGGCCGTGCTGGCCGGGGCCGTAGGCGCGGTTGTTGATCGGGGACTTCGGGCGACCCCAGATGTTTTCGCCCATCCGGCGGTCGAGCTTGTACTTGGCGCTATGGCGCTTGGACATTCGGTTCTCTTCACTTCGACGCAGGCCGGCGCTTCCGAAGATGGAGGCGCGATTGCAACGGCGGCTTCAGCGTCACCCGTCATAGGTTCCAGGCCGCGCGGGCTGCCCCGGCGGTTGGAAGGCGCGGTGTATGCCGCCCGAGGGCAGGCAAGTCAAGATCAGGCGGCGGGCTGCGAGCCGTGGAACAGCCGCCACAGCCAGCGGCCGCCATGCAGCTCGAGGACGCCGCTCAGCCGGTAGGGCTCGCGCTTCTCGACCCCGTCCTGCTTGCGCAGCAGCTCGCCCTCGGCGAACAGCCAGGCGACCGGGCCGCGCACCGAGACCTCGACGCGCCGCCAGGAGAAGGCCAGCGTCTCGGGCCGGGCGAAGATGCGGGTGAAGTGGGCCGCCACCTCGCCGCGGCCGCGGGCGCTCTCCGCCGCGGCGGAGCCGATCAAGAGGGTCTCGGCGCTGTCCAGGAACTCCTCGGCGATCGCCGGATCGCGCTCGGCGAGCAGGCCGTTGAGGCGGATCAGCGCCCGGCGCACCCCGCGCTCGGCATCGCGCTGCGGCGGCGCGGCCAGCGATGGCAAGAGGCCACCGACCAGCAGCAGGGCCGCGCCGGCGGCCAGGGATTTGTTCGAAACGCCCATTCTAACTCCTAGTTAAGCGACCCCGGTCCGCGCCGCCAGCCCGCGCGCGGCTTCCTTCGCTTCCGACCACCAACGCCTGAGCAGGGTTTCCGCGTCACCGGGACCGGCGAGCTTGACCGCCTGGCCGGCCCAGAGCGAGAGCATTTCAGGGTCGCCGGCGGCGGTGGCGGCGGCCCGCAGCGGCTGGGTCAGGCGGTTCTGCACCGGATAGGCCGGCAGGTCGCGCTCGACGGCGCGCATCTCGCGCATGAAGCGGTTCTCGATCCCCCGGGCATAGCGGCCGCTGAAGGCGCGGGTGAGCCGGGTCGGATCGTCCGGGGCGGCCGCGATCGCGGCGCGCCAGGGGGCGCTGGTGGTCGCCTGGTCGGCGAGCAGGAAGGCGGTGCCCATCTGGGCGGCCTTGGCGCCCAGGGCCAGGACGGCGGCGACGCCCCTGCCGTCCATGATCCCGCCCGCGGCGATCACCGGGATGTCGACGGCCGCCGCCACTGTGGCGGTGAGCGCGAGCGTGCCGATCTGGCTCGCGTCGATGTCGGCCAGGAAGTTGCCGTGATGGCCACCGGCCTCCGCGCCCTGCACGCAGACGCCGTCCGCGCCGACCTCGGCCCAGGCCCTGGCCTCGGCGACGGTCTTGGCCGTGCCGACCACGAAGATGCCCGCTTGCCGCAGCCGCGCGACCTGGCTCGGGGTGAGGATGTCGAAGGTGAAGGAGGCCACGGCCGGGCGGGCGGCGATCAGGGCGTCCAGCTGAGCGGCGAAGTCCGGGGCGTAGCTGTTGGGCAGCTCCGGCAGGGGCGCGCCCAGGCGCTCGTACCAGGGGCGCAGGCGCTCCAGCGCCGCCTCGACCTCGCCGGCGTCCGGCCGGGCGGGTTTGGTGACGAACAGGTTGGCGGCGAAGGGCGCGTCGGTGGCGGCGCGCAGCGCCTGGACGGCGGGGCCGATGTCGTCCGGCGCCGTGGCCCCGAAGGCGAGCGTGCCGAGGCCGCCGGCCCGCGCCGCCGCCAGCGCCAGGCCGGCGTCCGAGGCGCCGACCATGGGCGCCTGGACGATCGGGATCGGCAGCGTGTCCAGCAGCCCGGCCAGGCTCATCCGCCCCCGCCCTCCTTCTTCTTCGCCAGCTTCTCCAGCACCCGGCCGCGGCCGCGCGAGAGGGCGGTGACCACGCCGCGCAGGGTGCGCACCTCCTGGTCGGTGAAATAGGCGCGGCCGAGGGCGGAGCGGAGGTTCTGGACCATCGAACCGGTCTTTTCCGGCGGATGGAAGAAGCCGGCGACCTCCAGCTCGCGCTCCAGGTGCTCGTAGAAGCCGAGCATGGCGGCGCGGTCGGCGGGCGGCTCGCCTTCCCGGAAGTGGGCCGGCGGGGCGTCGGCGACCGTGAGCCCCCACTCGTAGGCGTTGATCGCCACCGCCTGGGCGAGGTTCAGCGACTTGAAGCGCGGATCGATCGGGATGGTCACCACCGCCTGGCAGAGCGCGATGTCGGCGGTCTCCAGGCCCGCGCGCTCGCCGCCAAACAACAGGCCGGTGGCCTCGCCCGCGGCGCTGGCGGCGGAAAGCTCGGCGGCGGCCTCGCGGGGCGTGATCACCGGAAGGCGGAGTTCCCGCGGCCTCGCGGTCGTGGCGTAGACCCGCTGCAGGTCGGCCACCGCCTCGGCGACGGTGTCGAAGACGCGCGCGGCGTTCAGCGGCCAGTCGGCCCCGGAAGCCGAGGCCCAGGCCCGCTCCTGCGGCCAGCCATGGCGCGGCGCGACGAGCCGGAGGTCGGCGAGGCCGAAGTTGGCCATCACCCGGGCTGCAGCCCCGATGTTCTCCGCCATCTGCGGCTGGGTGAGGATAATGGCGGGAGGCTTGGGATCGGCCATGGGGCTGCGTTTTGAGCGCGAGCGGCGCGGAAAGGCAATCTCTGGCGCGATGCTTCTTGCTGGCGGGAAGTGGCCGAACGTCCATCGCCCTCCCCCTCGATGGAGGAGGGTTGGGTGGTGGTGTAGCCGCTGAGGTCGGGCGAAGACCGCAGGTGGGCGCGGGCGCCAAACAGCGCCCTTCGCCTCATTCTCTGCGCACACCACCATCCCTCCCCTTCCTCCATCGAGGAGGAAGGGGCGTTCAACGAGCGGCGTCGTTGGATGTCGATCGGGCCTCGCGGGCCGTGTAGATTCGCCTGATGTTCGAACATGACGGACATGGACCGGGCGCCGTGCGGCGGGCTCGTGGCCTGAAGCGGCGGACGACTTGGAGCGAGACGCGGCTTTGGCAGGAACTGCGCAAGCTCGACGCGAACTTCCGCAGACAGGCGCCCATCGGCCGCTACTTCGCCGACTTCGCGTCCCATGGACGACAGCTGGTGATCGAGGTGGACGGCGCGGTCCACGAGCGGCTGGCCCACGTCGCCGCGCGCGATATCGAGCGGCAAGCGTGGCTGGAGAGCCAGGGCTACCGCGTGCTTAGGTTCTCAGACCGACAGGTGCGCGACGACCTCGCGGGCTGCATCGAGGCCGTGCGCCGACTGCTAGGCTCGGACTGACGCCAGCAATCTAACCTCTACTTCGGCGTCACCCGCCACAGGGCGCCGGGGTTGGCGTCCTCGATCATCCACAGCGCGCCGTCGGGGGCTGCCTCCACGTCGCGGATGCGGTGGCCGACGTACCAGCGCTCGTCCGACCTGGCGGTCGCGCCGGCGATGGTGATGCGGTTGAGCGACTTGGTGCCGAGCCCGCTGATCAGCGCCGAGCCGTTCCACTGCGGGAACATCGCGCCATGGTAGAAGATCAGGTTCCCCACATCGATAACCGGCGTCCAGTAGAGCACCGGCTTGGTGAGGTCCGGCCGGGTGTCGGGGCTGGGGATCGGCACGCCGTTGTAGTTGACCGCGTAGGAGGCCAGCGGCCAGCCGTAGTTGTGGCCGGGCTCAAGCAGGTTGAGCTCGTCGCCGCCGCGCGGGCCCATCTCCGCCTCCCACAGCCGGCCGTCGGGGGCGAAGGCCAGGCCGTAGGGCGTGCGGTGGCCCATGGTCCAGGTCTCGGCGGGCGTGAGGTTCGGCCCGGGGAAGTGGTAGGTCCGGACCACCGGGGCGGTCTTGGCCTTCTCCGTGTCGGAGGGCGGATCGATCACCGGGACGCTGGCCGCGCCGGTCCGGCCTGCCTGCGGATTGCCGGGGGCCGGCTTGCCGTCGAGGGTGAGGCGTAGGACCTTGCCGAGCGGCTGGTCGGGATCCTGGGCAGGCGTCATGCGCTGGCGGTCGCCGACCGTCAGGAACAGGTGCGCGCCGTCCGGCGAGAAGGCGACCTGGGCGCCGAACTGACCGCCCTTGCCACCCTCGCCGTCACGCCAGATGACCTTCAGCCCCTCCAGGCTCGCGCCCTTCGCCCCCAGCGACAGCTTCGCCCGCGCCAGCGCCAGGCTGGAGCCGCCTTCGTGGGGCTCGGCGTAGGTGAGGTAGACGATCTGGTCGCTGGCGTAGTGCGGCGAGAGATAGATCCCGAACATGCCGCCCTGCCCCTGGGCCAGCACGGCCGGGACATTGGCCACGGGCGCCTTGGCGCCGGCCTGGGTCACCAGCCAGATCGGACCCACCTTCTCGGTGACCAGCATGCGGCCGTCGGGCAGGAAGGCGATGCGCCACGGCAGGTTGAAGCTCGCCACCTGGGTCATCACGAACGGCAGGTTATTCTCCTGCGGCTGCGTGCCGACGTTGGTCTGGGCCGCAGCGCCCGTCGCCGCCAAGGCCGCAAGCACGGCCAGCTTCCCTAGGTTCATCACGCGATCCTCCTGCGGCTCAGGGGCCGTGCCCCCTTCTAATACCGACAATGCCGCGCGCGGCCCCGGGTTTCTGCCCGGCCGATGCGTTTTGGCTGAGCCGCGCTGGTCCCTAAGGTCGCAGCCGCGGGCCTTTGCGTGGGGGCCGGCGGCGGCTATACGGCGCGGAACTGATAGTCCGCTCTGGAGCGTCCGCCTCTCATGGCCAAGATCAAAGTCGCCAACCCCGTCGTCGACATCGACGGGGACGAGATGACCCGCATCATCTGGAAGCTGATCAAGGACAAGCTGATCTTCCCGTTCCTCGACATCCAGCTCGACTATTTCGACCTGGGCATGGAGCATCGCGACGCCACCGACGACAAGGTGACGGTGGAGGCGGCCGAGGCGATCAAGAAACACGGCGTCGGCGTCAAGTGCGCGACCATCACCCCCGACGAGGCGCGGGTGGAGGAGTTCCACCTCAAGCAAATGTGGAAGTCGCCGAACGGCACCATCCGCAACATCCTGGGCGGGGTGGTGTTCCGCGAGCCGATCATCTGCAAGAACGTGCCGCGCCTGGTGCCCGGCTGGACCCAGCCGATCATCATCGGCCGCCACGCGTTCGGCGACCAGTACCGGGCCACCGACTTCCGGGTTCCCGGCGCCGGCAAGCTGAAGGTCAGCTGGGAAGGCGAGAACGGCGACAAGCTCGACTACGAGGTGTTCGACTTCAAGAGCTCGGGCGTCGCCATGGCGATGTACAACGTCGACCAGTCGATCCGCGACTTCGCCCACGCCAGCTTCGCCTACGCGCTGGATCGCAAGTATCCGCTCTACCTGTCGACCAAGAACACCATCCTCAAGGCCTATGACGGGCGCTTCAAGGACATCTTCGCCGAGGTCTACGAGGCCGAATATGCGGCGAAGTACAAGGCGGCCGGCATCACCTACGAGCACCGGCTGATCGACGACATGGTGGCCGCGGCGATGAAGTGGTCCGGCGGCTTCGTCTGGGCCTGCAAGAACTACGACGGCGACGTGCAATCGGACACGGTGGCCCAGGGGTTCGGCTCGCTCGGCCTGATGACCTCGGTGCTGCTGACGCCCGACGGCAAGACCATGGAGGCCGAGGCCGCCCACGGCACCGTCACCCGCCACTTCCGCCAGCATCAGCGCGGCGAGAGCACTTCGACCAACTCGATCGCCTCGATCTTCGCCTGGACGCGCGGGCTGGAGCACCGGGCCAAGCTGGACGACAACGAGGCGCTGGCCCGCTTCGCCCGCACCCTGGAGCAGGTCTGCGTCTCGACCGTGGAGAGCGGCTCGATGACCAAGGACCTGGCGCTGCTGGTCGGCGACACCCAGGGCTGGCTGACCACCGAGGGCTTCATCGACAAGGTCGCCGCGAACCTGGAAAAGGCGCTGGCGGCTTAGGCCGCGCCGATCCCGTGCGCTTCGCGGAATCCGGACTCCATCGGGCATTTCGTTCTTGATTCGTTCGCGCGTCGGCCTAGGCTGCGCCGACCAACGGAGGAGGACGAGATGACCATCGGCTACATCACCCTGGGCCAGCGCGACGTCGAGGCGGCCCTGCCCTTCTATGACGCGGCGCTTGGCGCCATCGGCTATGGCCGCGGGCCGCTGGACGGCGGCTGGGCCTTCTATGGCAAGGGCGATGCGCCGGGGGTGGGCCTGTGCAAGCCGTTCGACGGCCAGGAGGCCCGGGCCGGCAACGGCGTCATGATCGGCTTCAAGGCCGACAACCGCGACCAGGTGCAGGCCGCCCACGCCGCGGCGCTCGCCCAGGGCGGGACCGACGAGGGCGCGCCGGGCTTCCGCCCGCCCGAGGCGACCAGCGGCTTCTACGGCGCCTATATGCGCGACGCGACCGGCAACAAGCTGTGCGTCTTCACCACGGTGGAGGCCTAGGCGCCTATAGCCGCCTTCAGCGCGGCGAGGCCTTCGGCGGCCTTGGCGCCGTCGGGGGCGCCGCCTTGGGCGAAATCGGGACGGCCGCCCGCGCCCTGGCCGCCCATGGCCTGGACGGCGGCCTTGGCGAGGTCGACGGCGTTGAAGCGGCCCTGGGCGGCGCCGGTGACCGCGACGGTGACCGCCGCCTTGCCGTCAGCTGAGCCCACGAGCGCGATGACCCCGTCGGGGAGCTGCTTCTTGAATTCCTCGGCGATGGGCCGCAGGTCCTTGCCGCCGACGCCCTCCATGACGCGGGCCATGACCTGGACGCCGCCGATCTCCTCCGGCCCGGCCGGCGCGGAACTGCCGCCGCCGCCCATGGCCAGCTGGCGCTTGGCGTCGCCCAGCTCCTTTTCCAGTTTGCGGGCCTGGGCCTGCAGGCCCTCGACGCGGGCCAGCACCTGATCCACCGGCGCCTTGAACTGGTCGGCCAGCCCCTTGGCGACGGCCGCCTGGTCCAGCAGCCAGCGGCGCGCGCTCTCGCCGGTCAGGGCCTCGATGCGGCGCACGCCCGCGGCGATCCCCTGCTCGGAGACGATCTTGAACAGGGCGATGTCGCCGGTGCGGGCCACGTGGGTGCCGCCGCACAGCTCCACCGAATAGGGCCCCTCCCCGCCGGCCAGCGCCCGGCCGAGGGTGAGCACGCGCACGGTGTCGCCGTACTTCTCGCCGAACAGCGCCATGGCGCCGGCCTCGATGGCGGCCTGGGCGGCCATCAGCTCGGTTTGGGCCGGCAGGTTCTGGCGGACCACGGCGTTCACCTCGGCCTCGATGCGATCGATCTCGTCAGGGGTCAGCGGCTGGCCGTGGCTGAAGTCGAAGCGGATGCGCTCGCCGTCGACCATCTGACCCTTCTGGGCGACGTGGGGACCGAGCACGCTGCGCAGGGCGGCGTGCAGCAGGTGGGTCGCGGAGTGGTTGGCGCGGGTGGCCTGCCGGCGTTCGGCGTCGACGGCCAGACGCACGCGGGCGCCCGGGGCAAGCTCGCCCTCGATGATCTCGATGTGGTGGACGTTCAGGTCGCCGGCCTGCTTCTGGACGTCGGTGACGCGGCCGCGCCCCCCGTCCCACTCGGCCTCCCCCTGGTCGCCGGCCTGGCCGCCGCTCTCGGCGTAGAAGGGGGTGCGGTCGAACAGCGCCTCGACGGCGTCGCCCTTGGCGGCGCGGGCGATCTCGCGGCCGTCCTTGACCAGGACCAGCAGCTCGGCGGTCGCCTCGGTGGTGTCGTAGCCGAGGAATTCGGTGGGCCCCAGGCGGTCGCGGATCGCGAACCACTCCGCCGCGGCGCTGACCTGGCCCGAGCCCGCCCAGTTCTCGCGCGCCATCTCCCGCTGACGGGTCATGGCGGTGTCGAAGCCTTCCAGGTCGACGGTCAGGCCCTTGGCGCGCACCGCGTCCTGGGTGAGGTCCAGGGGGAAGCCGTAGGTGTCATAGAGCTTGAAGGCGGTCTCGCCGGAAAGCACGCCGCCGGACTCGAGCCCACTCGTCGCCTCCTCAAGGAGCGACATGCCGCGGCCGAGGGTGCGGCGGAACCGCTCCTCCTCCTCGCGAAGGGTGTGCTCGATCGAGGCCTGGGCGCGCTTCAGCTCCGGATAGGCCCCGCCCATCTGTTCGACCAGGGTGGGCACGAGGCGATGCATCAGGGGGTCGGCGGCGCCCAGCAGGTGGGCGTGGCGCATGGCGCGGCGCATGATCCGGCGCAGGACGTAGCCGCGGCCCTCGTTGGAGGGGGTGACGCCGTCGGCGATCAGGAAGCTGGTCGAGCGCAGGTGGTCGGCGATCACCCGGTGCGAGGGGCCGTTGGAGGCCCCGCCGGCCCCGCCCACCAGGTCGCGCGACGCGGCGATCAGGGCGCGGAACAGGTCGATGTCGTAGTTGTCGTGCACGCCCTGCAGCACCGCGGCGACCCGCTCCAGCCCCATGCCGGTGTCGATGGAGGGCTTGGGCAGGTCCTTGCGCTCGCCGTCGGCGAACTGCTCGTACTGCATGAAGACCAGGTTCCAGATCTCCACGAACCGGTCGCCGTCCTCGTCCGGGCTGCCGGGCGGGCCGCCGGGGATGTGCGAGCCGTGGTCGAAGAAGATCTCCGAGCAAGGCCCGCAGGGACCCGTGTCGCCCATCGACCAGAAGTTGTCGGACGAGGCGATGCGGATGATCTTGTCGTCGGGCAGGCCGGCGATCTTCTTCCACAGCTGGTGGGCGTGGTCGTCGTCGGCGTAGACGGTGACCAGGAGCTTATCGACGGGAAGCGCGAACTCCTTGGTCAGCAGCTCCCAGGCGTATTCGATCGCCACGTCCTTGAAGTAGTCGCCGAACGAGAAATTCCCCAGCATCTCGAAGAAGGTGTGGTGGCGGGCGGTGTAGCCGACGTTGTCCAGGTCGTTGTGCTTGCCGCCGGCCCGCACCGACTTCTGCGAGGAGGCGGCGCGCGGCCAGGGGGCGGCTTCGGCGCCGGTGAAGTAGTTCTTGAACGGCACCATGCCGGCGTTGACGAACAGCAGGCTCGGGTCGTTCTGCGGCACCAGCGGCGCCGAGGCGATGATGGCGTGATCCCGCTTCCGGAAGTAGTCCAGGAACTGGCTGCGGATCTCGTTCAGGCTCGGCATTGGGCTCACGGGTGCAAGAGGGCGCGCGAGGCAGCGCCTCGCCCCGCCAATCTAGGGATCGGCGCCCCTTTACGAAACTTCCCAGAGACCGGGCAAAGGAAAAGGACGCCCGGGGCTTATCCCAGGCGTCCTAGCTCTGACCGGAGCGGCCCTTGCGGGCTCAGTCGCGGGAAGGGGTTTGGCGGCGGGGCCTCCCCGCGCAGGGAGGGGACCGTCCGTCAGAGGGTCGCAAGGCGGCGAGCCGCGAACGGCCGGCCGGCCTATTCCTCGTCGAGGGCTTCCTCGGTGGGACCGACCAGCAGCTCTTCCTCGATCACCGCCTTGGCGCCGCGGACCGCCTTTTCGATGTCGGCGGCGACGTCGGGGTTGGCCTTGAGGAACTCGCGGACGTTCTCGCGGCCCTGGCCGATGCGCTGGGATGAGTAGGAGAACCAGGAGCCGGACTTCTCGATGATCCCGGCCTTGACGCCGAGGTCGATGATCTCGCCCAGCTTGGAGATTCCCTCGCCGTACATGATGTCGAACTCGACCTCGCGGAACGGCGGGGCGACCTTGTTCTTGACCACCTTGACCCGGACGTTGTTGCCGACGATCTCGTCGCGCATCTTCACCGAGCCGGTGCGGCGGATGTCGAGGCGCACCGAGGCGTAGAACTTCAGCGCGTTGCCGCCGGTGGTGGTCTCCGGCGAGCCGTACATGACGCCGATCTTCATGCGGATCTGGTTGATGAAGATCACCAGGGTCTGGGTCTTGGAGATCGAACCGGTGAGCTTGCGCAGCGCCTGGCTCATCAGCCGCGCCTGCAGGCCGGGGAGCTGGTCGCCCATCTCGCCCTCGATCTCGGCGCGCGGGGTGAGCGCGGCCACGCTGTCGATGACGATGATGTCCACCGCCCCGGAGCGCACCAGGGTGTCGGTGATCTCCAGCGCCTGCTCGCCGGTGTCCGGCTGGGAGACCAGCAGGTCGTCCAGGTTGACGCCCAGCTTGTGGGCGTAGGAGGGGTCGAGCGCGTGCTCGGCGTCGATGAAGGCGGCGGTGCCGCCCAGCTTCTGCACCTCGGCCACCACGTGCAGGGCCAGCGTCGTCTTGCCGGACGACTCCGGCCCGTAGATCTCGACGATCCGGCCCTTGGGCAGGCCGCCGATGCCGAGCGCCAGGTCGAGGCCGAGCGAGCCGGTGGAGAACGACTCGATCTCGACGATCTTGCCCTTCTCGCCCAGCTTCATCACCGAGCCCTTCCCAAAGGCCCGGTCGATCTGTGAGAGCGCCGCTTCCAGAGCGCGCTGCTTATCCCCGTCTTCCTTGCCCACGAGCCTCAACGCCGACTGACCAGACATTCCATTGCCCCTTCTAGCCCAGATTCCCGCCAACCCGGCCCCGGGAATCTCCCCGTCCGAGCGAGACTCATGCGTACGCCGTTTGTTCTCTGTTCGCAAGATGTTCTTTTTCGGCGGGGCCCGCGCCAGCGCTTTGACGCGGCGGTTTCCGACAAGTCGTAGCGCCGCCGTCAAAGAATGCCCGGCGGCCCGCGCCTAGGACTTCGGACGCCAGGGCCCGACGCCTCCCTCGTCGAGGCGCCAACCGTGGAGACCCCTCATGTCCAAGACCTTCCTCAGCGCCGCGCTCGCGGCGGTCCTCGTCGCCGGCGGCCTGGCCGTTCCGGTCGCGTCCCATGCCGAGGACGCCTCGGCGCCGGCCCCGGACGCCGCCATCAGCCTGTCCGGCGGCGCGGTCGCGGCCGGCGTCGGCTTCGTCTGGGGTTCGGGTCAACTCGACTACCAGGGCGAGCCGCACGCGGTGAAGGTGTCCGGCCTGTCGGTGGTGGACGTCGGCGTCGCCAAGATCAGCGCCAGCGGCTCGGTCTACAATCTGAAGACCCTCAAGGACTTCGACGGCGTCTATACGGCCTTCGCCGCGGGCGCGACGATCGCCGGCGGCGGGGGTGTCGCCTACCTGCGGAACCAGAACGGCGTGGTCATCAAGCTGAACAGCACCAGCGCGGGCCTGCGCTTCAACCTCTCCGCCAACGGGGTCACGCTCAAGGTCGAGTCCTAGCGGCCCGGCCAGGGCGCGGCGCCATGCCCCCGGACGGCGCGGCCTCGCCCGCTCCGGTCGTCGGGGCCTGGGTCGCCTGCGCCCGCTGCGGCGCCGTGCAGGCGCGGCCGCCGTCGACGGTGCTGCGCTGCCGGGTCTGCCACAGCGAACTGGAGCGGCGGACGGGCCGCAGCCTCGACGCGGCGCTGGCGCTGTCCGTCGCCACCCTCCTGTTGCTGGCGCCCGCCAACCTGGCGCCCTTCCTGAGCGCCAGCGTGCTGGGCGCGGAGCGGGTCAGCCGGCTGATCTCCGGCCCGGCCGAACTCTGGCGGGAGGGTTGGCCAGCCCTGGCGGCGCTGGTGGCGCTGACGGTGGTGATCGCGCCGGTCCTGCGCTTCGGCCTGCTCGCCACGGCTCTGGGCGCCTTGCGGCTCGGCCGCCGCGAGCGCTGGATCGGGCCGGTGTTCCGTTGGGCCGACCGGCTGCAGCCCTGGGCCATGGCCGACGTGGCCCTGCTCGCGCTGTGGATCGCCTACACCCGCCTCGCCGCCACCGTGCCGACCCGCCTGGGGGTCGGCGGCGCCTGCTTCGTGGCCGCCGGCCTGCTCACCCTGTTCACCCGCGCGACGCTCAACAGGTCCGAGGTCTGGCGGCGGATCCGAGCCCAGCCCCCGTGGTCCGCCCGGCGCGCCGGCTTCGGTTGCGCCGCCTGCGGCTACCTGGTCCCGGCGCGCGCCGCCGGCCGGCGCTGCCCGCGCTGCGCCGCGCGCCTGTCGCCGCGCAAGTCCGAGAGCGCCGGCCGGGCCGCCGCCTTCACCCTGGCGGGGCTGGTGCTCTACCTGCCCGCCAACCTGTTTCCGATGGCCACCATCCCGATCGGACTGGAGCCCTCCAGCTATACGGTGCTCGAGGGTGTGAAGGACCTGTTCGAGGCCCGCCTGCTGGGCCTCGGCCTCCTGGTGTTCACCGCCAGCTTCGCGGTGCCGCTGCTGAAACTCGGCGGGCTCGCCTGGTTCCTGGCCGCGGTGGCCGGCCGCGCGCCGGGCGCCCTGCGCGCCAAGGCCCGGCTCTACGGGGTGGTCGAGGAGATCGGCCGCTGGTCGATGGTCGATCCCCTGGTGATCGCCTGTTTCGTGCCGGTGATGCAGTTCAACGCCAAGCTCTATGGCCGGGCCGGGCCGGCGGCGACCGCCTTCAGCGCCGTGGTGGTGATGACCATGGTCGCCACCCGGGTGTTCGACCCGCGCAGCCTGTGGGACGCCGCCCGGAGGCGGCCATGACCGCGCCGGCGCCCAGGCGTGGGAGCCCGACGTGGCGCAACCGCTGGCCAGGCTTGGTCTGGGCGGTCCCGCTCGCCGCCCTGATCATCGTGGCCTACCTCGGAGCGCAGGCCTTCGCCCAGCGGGGCGTCGACGTGGTGGTGACCTTCGAGTCCGCCCATGGCGCCCGGGCCGGCGACACCCCGGTGGTCTACAAGGGCGTCCGCATCGGCCGCGTCACCAAGATCGAGATCTCCAGGGACGTCCGGCACGTCGATATGACCCTGCGGCTGGAGCCCCGCACCCGCGAGGCCCTGCGCGACGGGGCGAAGTTCTGGATGATCGGGGCAGACCCCAGCCTCGCGGACCTGTCCTCCCTCACCGCGGTGGTCTCCGGCGTCTCCATCGGCGCCTCACCAGGCTCCGGCGCGCCGCGACGCCACTTTGTCGGGCTCGACGCGCCGCCGCCGGTGCCGCCCGGCGAGCCGGGCTCCTACTACTTTCTGGAGGGCGCTGAACTCGGCGCGGCGCGGGTCGGCGCGGGGGTCTACTATCAGGGCCTGGAGGTCGGACGGCTCACCCAGGTGACCCTCGACCTGGCCCAGGGCTTCCGGCTCACCGCCTTCGTCGAAGCGCCCTACGACCGGCTCGTGAAGCCGGACAGCCTGTTCTACAGCGCCAAGGCGTTGGAGGTGCGGCTGACCCGGGCCGGCCTCGGCGCGCGTCTGGGCCCCGGCAACTCGGCCCTGGCGGGCGGCGTCGAGTTCGAGACCCCCGCCGAGGCGCGGCTGGAACCGCAGAGCCCCTCCGGCGCGACCTTCAGCTTCTACCCGGACCTCGACGAGGCCGAATTGGGCCCGCTCGGCCCCGAGGTCGTCTACCACGCGTCGATCGCCGGCGCGGGCGGCCTGCGGCCCGGCGCGCCGGTGCTGCTGGAGGGCTTCCCCATCGGCCGGGTGCTGGCCCGCGGCCTGACGGTCGACGACGGCGCCGGCCAGGCGGCCGCCACCGTGCAGATCGCCATCGCCCCGGAACGCCTGGGCCTTTCGGACGAGATCCGCGACGGCGCGGCCCTGTCGCCCGACGATTGGCGGCGGCGCACCGACCGGGTGCTCGCGCGGCTGATCCGCCGCGGTTACCGCCTGCAGCTCAGCCAGTCACCGCCGGTGCTCGGCCCCGCAGCGCTGGAGCTGGTGCGGCTGGACGCACCCCCGCCGGCTGGCGGGCGGCTGGCGAGCGGCGACTTGCCCGCCGCCGGGGTCGCCTCGCTGGGCAGCGTCATCGCGCGCGCCGATGGCCTGCTGCGCTCGGCGCAGGCCGTGCCGCTGGCGGAGATCGGCCAGAACCTCCGACAGCTCACCGGTCGCCTCGACGCCCTGGCCGGCTCGCCGCAGCTGGCCGACAGCCTGGGCCATCTGCACGCCGCTCTGGCCAACCTGGACCAGATCACCGCCGACGTTCGGCCGCAGGCCGGGCCGCTGGCGGCCAAGCTGGCGCAAGCGGCCGACGACCTCGACCAGGCCGCGGCGGCCGCCAGGCGCGCGCTCGGCGGCGGCGGGGCGGCGGCCGACGCCAGCCTGCCGGATACGTTGCAGCAAATCACCGCCGCGGCGCGGGCCCTGCGCACCCTGGCCGACGACCTCGACCGCCATCCCGAAGCGGTGCTGAAGGGAAAGGCCAGCCCATGACCCGCCGTGCATCACTCGTTGCGACGCTCCTGGCGCTCGGCCTGACGGCCTGCGGCACGACACCGCCGACCCGCTACTTCAGCCTCGCGCAGGCGCCTCCCACAGGCGCGCGGCCGGACGCCGCGGGGCTCGTGCTGCGGCCGCCGGAGGTCCGCTGGCCGGCCGCCTTCGATCGGATCGAGGTGGCCCGGCCGACCGGCGGGGTCGAGGTGACGGTGGACGAGTTGGCCCGATGGAGCGCGGCCCCAGGTCGCCTGGCCGCCTCCGCCCTGACGGCGGACCTGCTGGCCCGGTTGCCCGGCGCCGTCATCGCGCCCTGGCCCGATCCGGCGCCGGCGGCGGCTGTGGCGGTGACCGTCCAGGTGGAGAGCCTCGACGAGCGGCCGGCGGGCTATGGCTTCTTGGCGGTGGTCTCGGTCGCCCGCGGCGGCGCTCCGCCACGGCGCTGGACCTTCCAGGCGGAAGCCGAGGCCGGCCACGACGCCCAGGGCGAAGCCCAGGCGCTGAGCCGCCTGCTGGGCGCGCTCGCCGATCGGATCGCCGACGACCTGGCGCGCTGAACGCCCGGCGAGGAATGCGATCCAATCCGGCAAGGCGAGGCGTCCCGATACAATCCGGCCTCGGGACGAGCCGCCAAAAGGGTCTGCTTGAGCCGGTCGTTGTCCCGGGGTCCCTGCCCAAGCTCGTCGAGACGTTTCCCGCGAACACGGCGGCCGTCTGCAATGGCCGTCGACATGGAGCCGCCCGCCCATGCCGTATTCCGACTACAGCTGTTTGCGGATCGCGTTCGAAGCCGGCGTCGCATTCGTCAGCATCGATCACCCACCGATAAATCTCCTCGACGAGGGTTTGTCGCAGGACCTCGACCGGCTCGGCAGGGAACTCGAGGCCGACGCGGCTGTCCGGGTTGTGGTCCTGCAGAGCGCGCTGCCTGACTTCTTCATCGCCCACTCCGGCTTGGGCCGGGTCGGCGCCGCACCCAAAACCGTCTCCCAGACCCGCAGCTTTCGTCTGACGCAGACGATCGGCGAGCGGTTCAGGAACATGCCCAAGGTCACGATCGCCAAGGTCGAGGGCCGGGCCCGCGGCGGCGGGAGCGAGATCGCGCTCGCCATGGACATGAGTTTCGCCGCCCTCGGCAAGGCGGTCTTCGGCCAGCCGGAGGTGGCCGTCGGGCTGGTTCCCGGCGGCGGCTCGACGCAAAGACTGCCGCGGCTCATGGGACGGGGACGCGCCCTGGAGGTGCTCCTGGGTTGCAATGACGTCTCGGCCGAGCTGGCGGAACGCTACGGCTATATCAATCGCGCGCTGCCGGCGGACGAGCTGACGCCCTTCGTCGAGGCCCTGGCTCACCGCATCGCCTCGTTCCCTGCGCATACCATCGCTCACGCCAAGGCCGCCGTGGATAGAGGCGCCTTCGGGTCCCTCGCGGAGGGGCTTCTGGCGGAAGCCCACGAGTCCGATCTGAGCGTCGCCAGCGAGGTGACCCAGGCGCGCGTGGCGGAAGCTTTGAAGGTCGGCGCCGAGACCTATGAGGGCGAGCTGGAGCTGGAATTCATCTCGAGGCTCTCCCCGGCGACGTAGCCCCGCTCAGCAGGATGTCCCATGCCCAAGCTACTGGCTCCAGACCCCCAGAAAATCGGCCGCCCGGCCGGCCCCGCCTACGCCGACGCCGTGCCGGACAGCCTGCTGCGCGGCACGCCTGAAGCGCTGAAGCGGGATATGCTCGATCTGCTTGGCGCCGCGCAGGTGAAGACGCGGCTCCTCGACCTGGTCCGCTACGCCTCCGACGCCAGCCCCTATCGCCTGACGCCGCAGGTGGTGGTGATGCCGCGCACCGTCGAGGACGTCGCCAAGGTGCTGGCCTACTGCCGCGAGCACGGGCGGCATGCGACGTTCCGAGCGGCCGGCACCAGCTTGAACGGCCAGTCGCAGTCCGACGACATCCTGATCGACGTCCGCCGCCATTGGTCCGGCGGCAAGGTGGAAGCCGACGGCCAAAGGCTGCGCGTCCGCCCGGGCCTGATCCTGTGGCACGCCAACGCCATGCTGGCGCGCCATGGCCGCAAGCTGGGGCCCGACCCGGCGAGCGGGTCGGCCTGCACGCTGGGCGGGGTCATCGCCAACAACTCCGGCGGCATGCGCTGCACCCTCCCCCAGGACGCCTACCACACGGTCTCGGCGCTGACCGCCGTGTTGCCGTCGGGGACGGTGGTCGACAGCGGCGCGCCGGGCGCCGAAGCCGCCTTCGCCGCGGCCGAGCCCGAACTGGCGCGCGGCCTGATGGCGCTGCGCGACGAGATCCTGGCCGACAAGCCGCTCACCGAGCGGATCAAGCGCAAGTACTCGATCCGCAACACCCATGGGCTGCGGCTGCAGGCCTTCCTCGACGGCGAGACCCCGCTGGAGATTTTCCGGCGGCTGATGGTGGGATCGGAAGGCGTCCTCGGCTTCATCGCCGAGGCGGTGCTGGAGACCGTCCCGGTCCCGGCGGCGACTTCGGTGGCCTGGATCCCGCTGCCGACGATCGACATGGCGGTCGAGCTGGTCCCGGCGCTGGTCGACCTCGGCGCGGCGGCCGTCGAGCTGATGGTGGCGCCGGCCCTGACCGCCGCCGGCGAAGCCTTCCCGGGGACGCCGGCCTATTGGCGCACCCTCGACCCGAAGGCGGCCGCCCTGCTCGTGGAATTCGGCGCCGACAGCCCCGCTGCGCTCGAGGCCCTGCAGGCCAAGGTCGGCGAACTGGTCGCGCCCTTGCCCTTGCTCAGCCCGCTTAGCTTCACGAGCGTGACCGAAGCCGTCGAGCTCGCCTGGCACGTGCGCGAGGGGCTGCTGGGCCTGGTGGGGAAGCAGCGGCCCGCTGGCGCCATGCTGATCACCGAGGACGTCTGCTTCCCACGCGACCGGCTAGCCCAAGGGGCCCACGACCTGCAGACCCTGCTGGCCAAGCACGGCTTCATCCCGGGAGTCGCCGGCCACGCCGCCCACGGCAACCTGCACTTCACCCTGGTCGCACGGCTGGACGAGGCGGACGGCCGGGCGCGCTATTCGGCCTTCATGACCGAACTCGTCGATCTGGTGGTCAAGACCCACGACGGGTCGCTGAAGGCGGAGCATGGCACCGGCATCAACATGGCCCCCTTCGTCCGCGCCGAGTGGGGCGACCGCGCCAGCGAGATCATGTGGGAGATCAAGGCGCTCTGCGATCCCTTCGGGGTCCTGGCGCCGAACGTCATCCTGACCCGCGACGATCAGATCCACCTGAAGGCGCTGAAGTCGGTCCCGGAAATCGAGAACGTCACCGACTCGTCCCACTGCATCGAATGCGGCTTCTGCGAGCCGATGTGCCCCAGCCGCAACGTGACCGTCACCCCGCGCCAGCGCATCGTGCTGCGGCGAGAGATGGCCCGACAGCCTGAGGGGTCACCGGTCCTGCGCCAGCTGCGCGCGGAGTTCGAATACGACGGGATCGAGACCTGCGCCGGGGACGGCACCTGCGCGATCCCATGCCCGATCGGGATCAATACCGGCGCCTTGATGCGCGAGTTCCGCAAGGCCGAGCACGGCGCTAAGGCCGAGGCCACGGCGCTCTCTATCGCCAAGCGGTGGGCCGACGTCGAGGCCGTGGCCCGGTTCAGCCTGGGCGGCGCCGAGCTCGTCTCCAAGACGGTGGGCGTCGGCGCGCTGAAGGGCATCACCTCGGCGGCGCGCGCCATGATCAGCGAAGACCTGATGCCGGCCGTGCCGGGGCCTATGCCGAAGCCCGCCCGGCGTCTGCCGGCCACGGACCGCAAGGCGGCCGCGGCGGTCTATTTCCCGGCCTGCATCAACCGCATGTTCGGCCGCGACCCCGATGCGCCGCGCGGACCTTCCCTGCCGGAGGCGCTGGTCGCCGTGTCCGCGCGCGCGGGCAAGCCGCTGTGGATTCCCGATGACGTGGCCGGTCTTTGCTGCTCGACCCCGTTCAGCTCCAAGGGCTTCAAGGCCGCCCACCAGCACATGGCCGACGCCATCGCCGACGCCTTCTGGCGCTGGAGCGACCAAGGCCGGCTCCCGCTGGTGGTCGACGCAGCCTCCTGCACGTTGGGAATCGCCGAGGACGTGGCCCGCTACCTGGATCCGGCGCGCAAGGCCCGCCACGAGAAGCTGACCATCTTCGATTCCATCCAGTGGTGCCGCCAGCTGTTGCCCGACCTGCCGCCGCCCCGGAAGATCGGTCGGATCGCGGTGCATCCGACCTGTTCGATGACTCACCTCGGCGTCACCAAGGAGCTCGAGGAGATCGCCGAGCACCTGGCGCAGGAGATTCACATCCCGATCGGCACGACCTGCTGCGGCACGGCCGGCGACCGTGGCCTTCTGCATCCGGAACTGGTGCGGTCCGCCACGCGCGACGAAAAGGCCGGCCTCGACGCCTGGCCGGCCGACGCCTACGTCTCCGCCAACCGCACCTGCGAGATGGGCCTGCGGCACGCGACCGGACGACCCTACGAGTCCTTCGTCTTCCTGCTCGAGGCCCTGACTCGGCAGACCCGTCCGAGACGGGACCCCGGCGATCCTCTCATCGAGCTCGCCTGACCCAAGGCCTCGCTACCGTGAGCGCGTCTGCGTGGGGGACGGCGGCGGGCCAGGGGCCACGGTCCGCAGGATCGGCGGCGTCAGGGACACCAGGGCCAGGAGCGGCGGGACCACGAAGCACCACATGCCGAGCGTCGCGAACAGGCTCGCGCCGGCGGCGCAGCCGATGGCGAAGGCGGCGACGCTGGGCGCCAGGCGGGCGAGACGCGCCCGGGCCGCGGCGCGGTCCTCGGCCGGGACGCGCCGCAGGAGGTCGGCGACATCGATCATGATCTGGGTCGTGCTGCCGGTCATCAGCGTCGTCGGGGGCGCGGTGGCGTAGTGGATGCGATGGGCGGCGTTCTGGATCGCCATGGCGGCGACCAGCACCATGCCGGTCACGAGCGCCTCGGGCGTGCCCCCGTCGGGGAAGGGTCCCAGGGTGATGGCCAGCACCGCGCCGGCCGCCAGCAGGAGCGCCTTCACCGCCAGCATGGTCGGCAGGATCGAGAGGCCGATGCGGGGCAGCTGAAAGCTGACGATCCGGGTGACCACGATCACCAGGCAGAACACCGGCAAGGCCAGCAGCTTGGCGACGGCGCCGCTCGTCCCAAGCACGAGGGACGCGCCGAGGGTGACGAAGTTGCCGGTGACATGCGCCGTGAACAGGCCTTGCAGGGCGAGGAACCCCGCCGTGTCGACGAACCCGGCGAGGACGCTCTGGATCTGCGGCAGGGTGATCTTCAGCTGCACCATCGGTATTTTGGCACATCGCCTATTCCGCGGGCATCTCCTGCGCCAGGCCCACCCGCCGGGCGACGCCCGCGCCATAGGCCGGGTCGGCCTTGGCGAAGTGGGCGACCTGGCGGCGCTGGATCTGCTCCGGCACGCCGGCCATGGCGGCTGCGATATTGTCCATCAGCTGGCGCCTCTGGTCGTCGCTCATCAGCCTGAACAGGGCGCCCGCCTGGCCGTAGTCGTCATTTCCGGCGCGGTGGTCATAGCGGTCGGCGTCGCCGGTGATCCTCAGCGGCGGCTCGCGATAGGCCGCGTCCTGCACCGGTCCGCCGAAGCTGTTCGGCTCATAGTTCACCGAGCCTGCGCCATTGCGGTCGAAGCGCATCGCCCCGTCGCGGTGGTAGTTGTGCACGGGCGCCCTCGGCCGGTTGATCGGCAGGGCGTCGGCGTTCGTGCCGACGCGGTGGCGGTGGGCGTCGGCGTAGGAGAACAGCCGGAACTGCAGCATCTTGTCAGGGCTGTAGCCGATCCCCGGCGCCACATTGGCCGGCGAGAACGCCGCCTGCTCCACCTCGGCGAAGTAGTTGTCCGGGTTGCGGTTCAGCTCCAGGACCCCGACCTCGATCAGCGGATAGTCTGCGTGCGGCCACACCTTGGTCAGGTCGAAGGGGTTGTAGGGCGTGGTCTGCGCCTCCGCCTCGGGCATCACCTGCACGTAGAGCGTCCAGCGCGGATGATCGCCGCGCTCGATGGCCTCGAAGAGATCGCGCTGATGGGTCTCGCGATCGCCCGCCACCAGGGCCGCGGCCTCGGCGTTGGTGAGGTTGGCGATGCCCTGCTGGGTCTTGAAGTGGAACTTCACCCAGACGCGCTCGTCCGCGGCGTTGATGAAGCTGTAGGCGTGCGAGCCGAAGCCATGCATGTGGCGGTAGCTCTTCGGAAGACCGCGGTCCGAGAACAGGATCGTCACCTGGTGCAGGCTCTCAGGCGACAGGCTCCAGAAGTCCCACATGGCGGTGGCGCTGCGCAGGTTGGAGCGCGGATCGCGCTTCTGGGTGCGGATGAAGTCGGGGAACTTCAGCGGGTCGCGGACGAAGAACACCGGGGTGTTGTTGCCCACCAGGTCCCAGTTGCCCTGCGCGGTGTAGAACTTCAGCGCCCAGCCCCGGACGTCGCGCTCGGCGTCGGCCGCGCCGCGCTCGCCGGCCACCGTCGAGAACCGCAGGAAGACCGCGGTCTGCTTGCCGACCTGCGAGAACAGGTCCGCCTTGGTGTAGCAGCTGATGTCGTGGGTTACGGTGAAGACGCCGTGTGCGGCCGAGCCCTTGGCGTGGACCACGCGTTCGGGGATGCGCTCGCGGTTGAAGTGGGCGTGCTTCTCGAAGAGCTGCAGGTCCTGCACCAGCAGCGGGCCGCGCGGGCCGGCGGTCAGGCTGTTCTGGTTGTCACCGACCGGAATCCCGGCGGCGGTGGTCAGGGTCGTGGGCTTATCCATGCGTCACCGCTGCATCTGCATGAGCTGGTCCATGGGGACCATGTGCGTGTGGAGCTGCGCCATGATCCACAGCGACCCGATCACGATCAGGCTGATGATCAACAGGGTGAGCAGCAAGGCCAGGATGTTGGTCTTCTGGGCCGGCGCGGTGGTGATGTGCAGGAAGAAGATCAGGTGCACGATCATCTGGGCGATCGCCAGCACCACCAGGGCCGCGACCAGGCTGGCCGGCGTCAGCCAGTGGCCCTGGGCCAAGGCGAAGGAGGCGACGGTCAGGCCCGCGGCGAGCGCGAACCCCACGGCGTAGGTCGGCCAACGCCCGGTCGAGCCCCGGGTGTCGGTGCCCGGCGTACGCAGGTGGGCCGGGAAGGAAACGACGCTGTCGGTCACGGCTGGACTCCCAGGAGATAGACGAAGGTGAAGATCGCGATCCAGACGACGTCGAGGACGTGCCAGAAGAGCGAGAAGCAGAAGAGCCGGCGCTGATAGGCCTCGGAGAACCCCATGGTCATGATGTGGACCAGCAGCGATCCGATCCAGATGAGCCCCACGGTGATGTGCAGCCCGTGCGCGCCCACCAGGGCGAAGAAGGCCGACAGGAAGGCGCTGCGGTCGGGCCCGGCGCCGGCCGCGATCATCCCGCCGAATTCGTGGATCTCGAGCGTGAGGAAGCTGGCGCCGAGCACGAACACGACGCCCAGCAGGACGGCGAGCTCGCGCGGCTTGCGGGCCTCCGCCGCCTGCATAGCCAAGCCGCAGACGAAGCTGCTGGTGAGCAGGCAGGCGGTCTCCAGCCCGACGTTCTTCAGGTCGAACAGGTCGCGCGCGGTCGGGCCGCCGTCGGTCGCCGTCTTGAGCACGGCGAAGGTGGCGAACAGCGCCGAGAACAGGATCGCGTCGCTGAGCAGGTAGACGTAGAAACCGAAGCCGGTGACGCCGAGCTTGGTGGCGGGCTGATATCGCGCCGGGGCGCGCTCGCCGGCCGTGGCGATCGACACGTTGGACATGGGCGGCGCCTCTAGGGGTTGACGCGGAAGACGTTGGCGAGGTGGTCGGACCGGGCGACCTCGACGGCGGGAACGCAGATCTCACCGTGCTCCCGCCAGGACGAGGCGATCAGGGCGCCGAGGCCGCAGACCAGGCCCACGAGCGCGAGCCACCAGATGTGCCAGACCACCGCGAAGCCGCCGACCGCCGCGCAGGCCGCCAGCAGGAACCCCAGCGGCGAGTTCTCGGGGACCCAGATGTCGTCGTAGGCCGCGGGCCTCGCCGCCGGTCCGGCGGCCTTGCTCGTCCAGTGGGCGTCGAGGCCTTCCACCGCGGGGAGCACCGGGAAGTTGAAGGCCGGCGGCGGTGACGACAGCGACCACTCCAGGGTGCGGCCGTTCCAGGGATCGCCGGTCAGGTCGCGCCGCGCCCGTCGGGTGCGGATGCTCACCACGATCTCGAGGATCTGCAGGCAGATGCCGGCGAGGATCAGGAACGCCCCGCCGCAGGCGATCAGGATGTACGGGTCCCAGGCCGGATTGTCGTAGTGGTTGGTCCGCCGCGTCATGCCCAGGAAGCCCAGGACGTAGAGCGGCATGAAGGCCAGGTAGAAGCCGACGAACCAGCACCAGAAGGCGGCCTTGCCCAGACGCGGCTCCAGCCGGAAGCCGAACACCTTGGGGAACCAGTATTCCAGGGCGGCGAAGCAGCCGAACAGCACGCCGCCAATGATCACATTGTGGAAGTGGGCGATCAGGAACAGCGAGTTGTGCAGCAGGAAGTCGTTGGAGGGCACCGCCAGCAGGACCCCGGTCATCCCGCCGATCACGAAGGTGATCATGAAGCCGACGGTCCAAAGCACGGGCGGCTCGAAGCGGATCCGGCCGCCGTACATGGTGAACAGCCAGTTGAACACCTTCACCCCGGTCGGGATGGCGATGATCATGGTGGCGATGCCGAAGACGGCGTTGACGTCGGCGCCGGCCCCCATGGTGAAGAAGTGGTGGAGCCAGACCACGAAGGCGAGGACCGTGATGACCAGGGTCGCGGCGACCATCGAGCGATAGCCGAACAGCGGCTTGCCCGAGAAGGTGGCGATCACTTCGGAGAACACGCCGAACGCCGGCAGGACCAGGATGTAGACCTCCGGATGCCCCCAACCCCAGATGAGGTTGATGAACAGCATCGGGTTGCCGCCGGCGTCGTTGGTGAAGAAGTGCATGCCGAGATAGCGATCCATCAACAGCAGGCCCAGGGTCACGGTGAGGATCGGAAACGCCGCGATGATCAGCATGTTCGAGCCGAGCGCTGTCCAGGTGAACACCGGCATCATCCCGAGCTCCATGCCGGGCGCGCGCATCTTCAGGATGGTGGTGATCAGGTTGATGCCGGAGAGCAGCGTCCCGATCCCGGAGATCTGCAGGGCGACCAGGTAGTAGTCGACGCCGACGCCCGGACTGAACGGCAGCTCCGACAGCGGCGGATAGGCCAGCCAGCCGGTGCGCGCGAACTCGCCCACGCCGAGCGCGATGTTGGGCAGGAGGGCGCCCGCCGCGGTGAGCCAGAAGCTGACCGAGTTGAGCACCGGAAAGGCCACGTCCCGCGCGCCGATCTGCAGCGGCACGATGATGTTCATCAGGCCGACCACGAAGGGCATGGCCACGAAGAAGATCATGATGGTGCCGTGCGCGGAGAAAACCTGGTCGTAGTGCTCGGGCGGCAGGTAGCCGAGGTGGCCGCCCCCGGCGAGCGCCAGCTGGGTGCGCATCATGAGCGCGTCCGAGAAGCCGCGGAGCAGCATGACCAGGGCCAGCAGGATGTACATCACCCCGATGCGCTTGTGGTCGACCGAGGTGATCCACTCCTCCCACAGCCAGCGCCAGCGATGCAGGTAGGTGATCAGGCCGAGCAAGCCGACGCCCGCAAGGACGATCCCGAGACAGGCCCCCATGACGATCGGCTGGTCGAGGGGGATGTCGTGGAGGGTGAGCTTGCCGAACATCAGAGGGTCCCCTGGGTACGCCGCGGGGCGCACATGACGCCGTTCGTCGCCGACATCGGGCGATGGGCGGACGCCGTGGCCGCCGCCACCGCGTGATCGAACAGGCCTGGATCGACAGCGCCGAAGCGGGTTGGGGCCGCGGCGGCATGGGTCGCGGCCAGGCGGTCATAGGCCGCGTTGTCGAGGTGGCCGGGCGAAGCCTTGGCCGCGGCGATCCAGCCGGCGAACCCGGCCGCGTCGACAGCGCGGACGGTGAAGCCCATGTCTGAAAAGCCGTCACCGCTGAACTGGGCCGACAGGCCACGGTAGGCGCCGGGCTGGTCCGCCTGCAGCGACAGGCGGGTCTGCATGCCGGCCATGGTGTAGATCTGGCTGCCCAGCTGGGGCACGAAGAACGAGTTCATCACCGTGCCGGAGGTCAGCCGGAAATCGACCGGCGTCCCCACCGGGACCGCCAGCTCGTTGATGCTGGCGACCCCGTAGTCGGGGTAGAGGAACAGCCACTTCCAATCGAGTGACACCACCTCGACGCGGACCGGCTTTCGGTCCGACGGAAGCGGCCGGTAAGGATCGAGGTCGTGCGACCCGCTCCAGGCCAGGGTGGCGAGGAACAGGATGAGCAGCAGGGGCACGATCCAGATGCTGAACTCGACCTTGCCGGAGTAGCTCCAGTCGGGCCGATAGGTGGCGCGCGGATTCGAAGCCCGGAACCACCAGGCGAAGGCCAGGATCATCAGGATGACCGGCACGACCACCAGCAGCATCGCGCCGAAGGTCTCCCAGAGGATCTGGTTCTCCGCGTCGCCGATCGGACCCGCGGCCGCCAGCACGCCTTCGCGGCAGCCTCCGAGGCCGGCCGCGAGTAGCGTGGCCCGTAGGGCGGTGCGGAGGGCCCTCATGCCCGCGCCTTCGGCGTGAGGCGGAAGACCGCCCGCCGCGGGCCTTCCGTCTTCGGACCTTGGAGGCCCGCAAGGATGCTCGGGTGCAACCGAACGCTGGCGAGCGGCCGAAATTCGCTTTCCCGGATGGGCGGCGCGGCGCCCATCGCGATCAGGCATCGGTCAGCGTAGAAGCCTTCCGGAAAGTGGCGCACGGCCTGTCGCCTCCAAGTTGACGGCGGGAAGCCCATCATCTCCGGGGACCATGCGCGGGCCGGTGGCGGACCTCTTGGCCGAAGGCGCTCTCCTTTGTCCGGAAGTCGTACGACACGCCTTCGCCGCCCGGCTTTCGACTCCGACGAAAAAGCGCGCCGCGGGTCTCCCCGCGACGCGCCCCAAAACCGGCCTGGAATCCGTTCGCGCTAGATGTTTTCCTCGATCATCTCGAGCACCTCGCCGCCCTTGCCCTGGAGCACGGCCCGCGCGGCATAGAGCGTCATGCCGACAGCGGCGCCGAGTTCCACCGCCGGCGGCATCACCAGCTCCATCGGCTCGACCTTGATGTGCAGCAGCGCCGGCCCCGGCTCCGCAAGCCAGGCGCGGATCCCTTCCTCGAGATCGTCCGCCGTCTCGACCCGCGCGCCCCAGAGCCCCATCGCCTTGGCGACAGCGCCAAAGTCCGGGTTCTTGAGGTCCGTATAGACGTCCACCAGCCCTTCGGCCTTCTGCTCGATCTCGACGAAGCCGAGCTTGCCGTTGTCGAACACCGCGACCTTGATCGGCAGCTCTTCCTGCACGGCGGTCAGCAGGTCGCCGAGCAGCATGCTGAAGCCGCCGTCCCCGCAAAGCGCGATCACCTGGCGGCCCGGCTGCGCCTTCTGCAGGCCGAGCGCCGAGGCCATGCCCGCGGCCATGGTCCCGTGCAGCAGGCTGGCGAAGGTGCGGCGCTTGGCGGTCGCCGAAATGTACCGCACGAGCCAGACGGCGGGCGTCCCGTCGTCGGCCACGAACAGGGCGTCATCCGCCGCGATCCGGTTGAGCACCGAGGCCACCAGCTTGCCGGGAATGATCCCGCCCGGGCCCGGCTGCGCCGCCTTCGCCTCGCTGGCCGCGATCACCGTCCGATGACGCTTGAGCGCGGTCTCGTAGAACTTCCCCGGCCGGCGCGGCGTGAGCCGCGGCAGCAAGGCCTCGAGCGTGGGGGCGAGGTCGCCGGTCACGCCGAGGGTGACGGGATGACGCTGGCCGAGATGGGTCGGCTCGCAGTCGATCTGA
This sequence comes from Phenylobacterium sp., assembly GCA_004799545.1. Taxonomy (GTDB): domain Bacteria; phylum Pseudomonadota; class Alphaproteobacteria; order Caulobacterales; family Caulobacteraceae; genus Phenylobacterium. The sequence continues at coordinate 152,281 of SSMU01000014.1, read as the reverse complement.
ACGATGGTCGCCTTGTCGGGGTAGAACTGCCGCCAGGCGAAGTCGGCGCCGGCCAGCAGCAGGGTGTCGCAGTCGCGCACCGCGTGATAGCCGGCCTCGTTCCCCAGCAAGCCGGTCATGCCGATGTTGTGCGGGTTGTCGTATTCCAGGAAGTCCTTGGCCCGCGAGGTGTGGGCGATCGGGGCCTGCAGCCGCTCGGCGACGGCCAGGATCTGCTCACGGGCATGCTGGCAGCCAGACCCGCCGTAGATCGTGATCTTATCGCCCTGGTTCAGCAGGGCGGCCATCTGGTCGAGCTCCGCCGCGTTCGGCAGGAGGACCGGGCGCGGGGTTTGCACCCGGAATGGGGTCAGGTCGTGCATCTGGGCCGTGGCGATGTCGACCGGCACGATCAGGACGGCGGGCCCGCGCTTGGCGATCGCCGTCTGGCAGGCCAGGACGGTTTTCCGCAGCGCCTGCTCGGGCGTGTAGATCATGTCGCAGAACACCGAGCAGTCGCGATAGACCGACTTGAAGTCGACCTCCTGGATGAAGCGGAAACCGAGCTCGGCGGTGACGATCTGGGTCGCCAGCAGGATCACCGGCGCCCGGTTGCGGTAGCCCTCATAGAGGCCGTTGATGAAGTGCAGGGATCCCGGACCGCAGCTTCCGGCCATCGCCGTCAGGCGGTTCATCAGCAGGGCCTCGGCCTGGGCGGCGAAGGCGCCGGCCTCCTCGTGGCGCATGTGCACCCAGTCGATATCGCTCTCGCGGATACGCTCAGCGATCACGTTCACGGTGTCGCCGACGATGCCGTAGCAGTTGCGGACTCCAGCCGCCTGCAGGGTGTCGACGATGACCTGGGCGACTTTCTGGCTCATGGGAACAGCTCCTCGCAATGGCGGCGGGCGGCCACCGGGCGCGGCGGTCCGCGGCCGGACCCTGTGGTCGTGGGCCAGGCAGGTTCGTGGGCTTGAGGGACGGCGCGCTCTTTGACGGCATGACCGAAACTTGCTCGAAGCCGGCGCAATGTGGTCCGGCCGCGCTGGCGCTCTGGGCGCGTGGCCGGCGTGCAAACGTTCCAAGAGGGTCCTTAACCGACAAGATCGCCCTGGGCGGACAGCCCCATGGTGCCGCGGTCAGTTGGCCCCATGGGGTCCGGAGATCCACCATGCATGCCGCCGCGATTTCACCATCCGAGGCGTCGCCGGAGCCGGCGCCGCTGCTGCTCGTGGGCGAGATCTCGCATCGCGTGCTGAACGAATTCACCCACGCCATCGCGACCCTGTCGCTGGCCCGGGCCGAGACCACCGACCTCGGGGCCCGCCGCGCCTTGGCCGCGGCCGAGGGACGCCTCCGCGCCTACGCCGACGTGCACCGTGCGCTCCGGCCACCGCCCAGCGGCCGGCCGTGCGATCTCGGGGCGTATCTGGAGACGGTCTGCGCCGCCCTCTCCGGCGCGAGCCTTCGGGACAGGGGCGTGCGCCTGACGCTGATCCCCTCCGAGGTCACGCTGGCGGCGGAACGCTGCTGGCGCGTGGCGCTGATCACCGCCGAGCTGGTGAACAACGCGGTGCGCCACGCCTTCGACGAGGGCGGCGGGCGGATCGTCATCGAAGTCGAGAGCCTGGGTCCCACCATCCTTTTGCGGGTCGCCGACGACGGCCGCCCCGCGTCATCCAGCCCCCCGAGGGGTTGGGGCCGGAGCATCGTCGAGAGCCTGACCCATGCGCTCGGGGGACGCATCGAGTGGCTGTTCGAACCCTCCGGGACCGAGGTCGTGCTGCGGTTTCCGTCCGACTTTGCGACCCTCGCCTGATCGGAGCGCCGCCGCGCCATGGGAGGTCCGATTGTCTTATCCAGATCCGCTCACCGACCGCCTTCTCACGCCTGAAAACGCCGCGCTCCTGATCATCGACGCACAGCCGACGCAGGTCGGCTCGGTCGTGACGATCGATCCCGAAAAGCTGGTCGACAACCTCACGATGCTGAGCCGCGCGGCCAAGCTCTTCGGGTTGCCAGCCATCATCTCGAGACTGAACGCCACCGGCGGGGGCGCCGCCCCCACGCTTGGCCGGATCACCGAGGTTCTGCCGGAGGTCACGGAGATCGAGCGCACCAGCCTCAACCCCTGGGAGGATGATTGCTTCCTCGAAACCGTGACCGCCGCGGGGCGGCGCAAGCTGGTCTTTGCGGGGGTCTGGACCGAGGTGAGCCTCAGCTTCGCGGTGCTGTCGGCGATCCAGGACGGGTACGAGGCCTATCCGGTGATCGACGCCGTCGGCGGCACGTCCGAACTAGCCCATGCGGCGGCGCTCAGCCGGATGTCGGAGGCCGGCGCGAACCAGACCAGCTGCGTCCAGCTGATCTGCGAACTCCAGCGCGACACGGGCCGGACGGCGACCATCGACGAGTTCCTCGAGCTGCTGTTCGAGATCAAGGGTCCGACGCCGGGCGCCGCGTAGGACAGCATCGGCGCGCCGACGGGTGACGGCGTCGGTTTCACTCTGAGAGATATTTTCGCCAGGCGCCCGGGCTGAGCCCCACCCGGCGGGTGAAGACCCGGGTGAAGTGGCTCTGGTCGGCGAAGCCGCAGGCCAGCGCGATCATCGAGAGCGACGCCTCGCGCCCCCGGAGCATCTCCTTCGCCGCCTCGACGCGGACATGCTGCAGCCAGGCGTGGGGCGCGAGTCCGGTCGACCTTCGAAAGGCGCGCGAGAAGTGGCTGACGGAAAGCCCGCAGGCCTTCGCTATGTCGGCGAGCGGCGTCGCGCCGGTGAAGTCGCCGGCGAGCATGTCCTTGGAGCGCTTTTCCTGCCACGGCGCGAGCCCGCCCTGGATGGGCCTGGAATGGGCCTGCATCCCGCCGTAGGTCTGGGCGACGTGGGCCCCAAGGGCCAAGGTCAGATGGTCCGTGAAGAGCCGGCTCACCTTATCGGGCGCGCCGATGGCGGGCAGCAGCGACAGGCCGATGTTCTTGACCGTCTCATCGGCCACGCCGACGCCCGGCTCGTAGCGGAGGTCGGCGATACGCGGGACATTGGCGTCGTCAGCGAGCGCGTCGAGGGCCGTCCGCGGCAAGTAGAGGAAGAGCGAGTGCATGGGCTTGTCGACCCGCACCATCGGGCTTCGCCGGAAGTCGTGGAGCCGGAACTCGCCCGCGTGAATCGTGTGCCGGCCGACCTCGCGGCCGTCCTGCCAATAAGAGCTGTCGGGAAGGTCGCGCAGAACCAGCGATATTGAAAAGGCGTCCTCGTACGGTATCGGGGCGGACAGGCCGCCAAGCGGCCGATCGACCCGCACCTCGGTGAGCGCGATCTCAGCCGGCTGGAGGGTGCGGGTTACAATGCACGGCGCGTCGTCGACACCGAAGCGCTCGCCCAAGCGTCGCCCATAGGCGCCGCGCTGGTTTTCCTTTGAGGTCGTCGCCACCAGGATCTCCGCGAAGGAACGTCCTAACCACTCACGAAGAGCGCGCCGGCGAAGCCGGATCGACGCCGCTCCATCCCAACTGACTCAGAAGACGCGGCGGAATCGGAAATCCTCACCCTGCGGGCGAGTTCGCTCTCGCCCGAGGCCGCGCCGGCTAGAGGGCCGTGCTCAGCGTCAGGACGAAGCGGCGCTGGCGCGGGTCGCCGTAGCGGCTGAAGGCGGCATTGGCGCCGTTGGAGGGCCCCAGGACCTCGTCGAGGCTGAAGCTGCTTTCGCGCGGCGGCGCCTGGTCGAAGAGGTTGACGATGCCGAAATCGATCTCGACGTCCCGGGGCGCCCCGGCGAACATGGTCCGATGGCGCCAGTTGGCGTGGACATCCACATAGGTCTGCGGCGGGATCCATGGGTTGCCCTGCAGCGCGCTGGCCAACGGGATTTGGAACGCCAGCACGGTGGGCGGAAAGACTCGATAGCGCCCGAAGTGCTGGACGTTCGCGCCGACAGTCATGGACCCGAAGGTCCAGTCCACGCCCGCATTGGCGCGCAGCTTGAGAGGACTGTCGAAAAAGTCGACGCGGTCCACTTCGGCTGAGAAGGGCGCCGTCTGGACGTTGCGCAGGTCATAGGCCCCGTCGGCGTATAGCCGAAGCCGGCCGCCGAACAGCTGCATGCGCCACTCGATGCGCGCATCGATCGTATCGACGTTCAGTCCGGCGCCGTTCTCGGCGCTCGCGTCGAGCATGATGATCGGGCCGGCGGTGTAGCCGCGGGCCCGGTCGGCGTCGGTCAAGGGACCGCGCGTGACGCGCTGGGGCCAGAAAGCCTCGTGATCGACGACCAGCTGGGCCGTCGGGATGAACACGTCGCCGGTCTTGCGGATGCGTGAATAGTCGACGGTCAGGCGCGGGCCGTCTTCGCCGAATGGGGTGACGATGACACCGACCGCCGTCGTGTTCGCCTGTATCATCTGCAGATCGGGCGACCCGCCGCTCTCAACGACCAGAGGGCCGGCGACGACGCTGCCGCCGCGTTTGGGGTCATTCGCTCCCCCGTCGTTCGCGCTCGGATTGACGGTCTGGATCAGATCGGCCGACGGCGGCGTCGTCTTGCCTGTGCTGTAGCTGGCGCGCAGGGTCAGCCAGGATGCCGGGGAGACCTTGGCGCCGCCCGTGTAGGTCGTGCCCGAGAACCGGGGGTGCAGCCTTCCGGTCGTATCCGGCGCTTGCGGGTCGCGCGCGAAATCGTCGGTCTCGGTGTCGTTTCGCAGGGCCAGCTGCACCTCGAGCCCCCTCAGCAACGGCGAGGGCGCGGCCTCGTCGAACAGGCGCGATCTCAGCTCGGCGTAGAACGACGTGGTGGCGGTTGCCCGCGACGCGATCGAGACCGATGACACGCTCTGACCCGCCTGGCTCAGCTGGGTGTAGGCCGGGACATCCTCGATCCGTCGTTCCGCCAAGAGCGTGAGGGTCGCCGGGCCGCCTGCGGCTTTGAACACCGGGCCTGCGAGCCGGACCGAAAAATCGCTGAAATGACTCTCGATCTCTTCCGACTGGGCGGAGCTCGTCTGACCTACGGCGAGCCCGGTCTGGAAGGCGGTCCAGTTTCCGAACGGAGCCGCTGTCGGTCCCAAGAAGGCCTGGGCGGGGGCCAGGTTCGTCTGGGTAAGGGCGTAGCGGGCTCCACCGAGCGCGATTTCAGCCGTGCCTCGCCAATCGAAAGCCAGGGGCGCCACCGCACCCACAGTATAGCGAGCGCTGTCGAAGCTCGTTGTCTCGCTCTTACTCGTCCCCGGGACCGGATAATATATCTGGATGGGCTGAGTGAACGGGTCCAAGGGCGAATTCGGAAACAGGAACCCTACGCCGACGTTCGTGCGATTTATGAACGATCCTTGGTCCCACAGCCTCACCGCGTCGAAATAAACCTGCAGACCGCCGTCGAACTGATGTCGGACATTGGCGAGCAGGGCGGCGGTCCGGGGGTTGGATCCGATTTCGGTGGCCGCCTGTCCATCGGAGAGGCTGGAGTCGAAATGCCCGGCGTTCCGGATGAGCGCGGCGGCCACCTCCGCCGGAGCTCCAGACGATCCCGCGGGCAGGAAGCTGTACGGGGCGCTGAGCGTCGTTCCGCCGTATTGCGGCTTGAGGGTGAGGTTGACCCTGTTGTCGTCCAGATTGACGGCGAAGACCGAGTTGCCGTTGGGCACCAGGGTCTGCAGCAGCTGCGGCGACAGGCCGCCGCTCAGCTGGGCGTCCTGGTTCAGAAACGAGCGCTGGCCGGCGAACAGCGGCTGCGAGCGCGAGGCGCTCGCGTAGAGCGTCACCTCCGTCGCGCCCTCGTCGGGGCTGAAGCTCGTCCCGCCTTCGAGATTCAGCTGGCGCGCATCCCACCGCGAGCTGATCCCGCCGGTCGCGTGCAACTCCAGCCCATGCTCCGGGCGCGCGAGGACGACATTGACCACGCCCCCCAGGGCGCCGAAGCCGTAGATGCCGCCGGCCGTGCCGGTCAGGGTCTCGACCCGCTCGATCGCATGCAGGGGGATGACGTTGATGTCCGGCTGGAAGAAGCCGAACACCGGTTCGGGCGGCGCCGGCATTCGCCGCCCATCGACGAGAACCAGGGTCTCGCTGGGGCTCAAGCCGCGCAGATCGATCTGCGAGTTGGTCGCGCCGTTCGGCTGCAGGCTGGGCGGGATGGCGTCCGTATCCGCCGGGACCCGGCTTCGAAAGTACTGGTCGAGGTTGTCGCGGTCGGCGTCCACGATCTGCGCGCCGGTCGCCACATGATAGGGCTGGATGTCGGTCTCCAGCCGGCGGATGTCGGCATCCTGGCTGCGCCGACCGATGACCAGGATCTCGGGCACCGTGACGTCCTGCCGCTCCAGCGGCGCCGGAGCCCGCCGCTCGACGACCAGGGCGCCGGACGTCGTGCGCCGGACGGTCAGGCTCGTCCCCTGTAGCAGGCTCTGGATCGCCGCCTCGGGCGCCAGGGTCCCGCGAAGCGGCTGCGCCCTCAGCCCTTGAACCGCGTTGTGATCGAACAGCAGGTCGGCGCCGGTTTGGCGGGCGATGTCCTGCAAAGCGTCGGCGAGCGGTTGCGCCTTGGAGTCTATGCGCGTGGCAATAGTCTGCGCGAGCGCCGGATAGGTCATCGTCAGCGCTGAAGTCGAGATCAGGACTAAGGCGACGCGTTTGAGCAAACCCCCAGCTCCATCCGGAGCAACGACTTGACGCTACGCTTACGGTCGACGAGCGGACAATGTCACAATCGGCTCATATTTGGCCAAAAGATGCGCGAAAACGAAAACGCCTAGCCCCCGCGAACAAGCTTGATCTGGTTCGCACGGCGGACCGGCTTCAGGCCATAGAGCTCGGCCAGGGTCTGAGCGAAACGGTCCGCCTGGCCGGCGCGGAACTGGCCCGACACCCGCATCGACGCGACGGCGGGATCGGCGATCACGATCTGATCCCTGGAATAGCGGTTCATCACCGCCGCCGCCTCGGCCAGCGGCTGGTCGTCGAAGCTGACGAGGCCGGTGCGCCAGGCGATCGCGTTGGCGGTCCGCTCACCGATGGCGCGGACCGTGTGCTTGCCGGACCGTTCGACCAGTTGCTCGCCGGCAACGAGGATGACCGGCGCCGCGGCGTTGTCGGCGGACGCGACCTTCAGCCGACCCTCCTCCAGGGTGACGGTCAGCGCGCCGGCGGCGAGGTTCACGTCGAAGCGCGTGCCGACGGCGACCACGCGACGGCCGAGGGCGGCCACTTCGAACGGCCGCGACGGATCGTGCACGACGGCGAAGAAGGCGCGCCCGCGGGTCAGTTGGACGGACCTTCGATCGGCGGCGAACCGGACGACGGCGGCGCTGTCGGCGTCCAGGGTCATGCCGCCGCCGTCCGGCAACCGGATCTGCCTCACCTCGCCGCGCGCCGACGCGTATTGAATCGCCGGTGCGGAGACCGGCGCGCGATGACCGGGACCCGAAGCCAGGTAGAAGCCCGCCCCGGCGACCACCAGCACCAGGCTCGCCGCCATGGCCGCCATCCGCCGCCAATCCGCCCAAACCTTCGGACGTCCGGCCAGGGCGTGCCGGCGCATCGCATCGAGGATCTCGTCGCCCTCCGCCGCCTCGAACGACCGCCACGCGCGCTCCGCGCGTTCAAGCGCGCGCCGATGCTCGTCGCGCGCCAACCAGGTCTCGAACAGGATCCGCTCGCTGTCGGTCAGCCCATCGGCGCGACGGGCGACGAACAGGGCCGCCGCCTCGCTGGCGGGCAGCGCGCCCAGTCTCTCGGCGGTCAGCGCGTCACGGACCACGGCGCCGCTCCATTTCCGCGGCGAGGTGCTGGATCGCCCGCACCAGATGCTTCTCCACGGCGCTCACCGAGATGCCGAGGCGCATGGCGATCTCCTTCTGCCTGCAGCCCTCAAGCCTGCGCAGGATGAACACCGTGCGCGTGCGCTCGGGCAGGGACAACAGAGCCGCGGTCGCCGCACGCAGATCCTCCTTCCCGATAAGGACGCGCTCCGGATCGATTTCCTCATCGCCATGCAGCTCGTCGTTGAGGGGGACGTGCTGCGCCATCATGTGCGAGGCGCGTCGCCGCGCCCGGTCCGCCATGACCGACCAGGCGGTCTTCAGCACATAGCCGCCCAGGTGCTCGACCGGCTCGGTGCTGTCGCGGGCTGCGATGCGGGCGAACACATCCTGCACCATGTCTTCGACCTCGGCCTGGTCGCGCACCCGGCGCGCGAACCAGCGGGCGAGCCAGGACCGCACGGACCCAGCATCCTGTGTCAGCGTCGCGTGATCGACAGGTGGCTTCCTCAGCGCCGGCATATCGACGTTATCTGTTCACGACTTTGAGCGGATTGCCAAATCCGCCGCCCAGGCCTTGCGGACTTCGGCCAGTGCCTAAAAATGCGGCAGCGCCCTTCGGACCGCCAGTCAAGGCGCGCGTCAGCAGCACCGCCGTCGCCTCAACACGGCCCGCGCCCACGGGTCGCGCGCCGCGATGGCCGCTTTGAACAATCGGCGGGTGTTCCACGCAAGGCGCGGCGGCCGATGAGTCCGATGATCCTGCGTGGCCGGACATCCTCCCAGTCCCGCCAAGGAGGCTTCCGAGCCCCGGAGCCTTCCAAGGGGGCGGCCTGCCTCTCCCCCGATGCGCCGCCGCCCCCTTCCCGGGTCCGACCGGACTCGCTGCGCCGATCAGGAGCGAGGCATGAGCCCCGAAGACCGACCCCCGGACACCGGCGCGCTCCTGGTCTTCACCCTCTGCGTGGCGGCGCTGACGCTCGTGCTGTGGATCAACTGGGTCACGTCGCAGGACCGCGGACTGTTCATGCCGCCGTCCGACTCCCTCGTGGCCGCGGAGACCCACGGCGCTGCGGGGCGTCCGCCCGGGCGGTGACGGATGAGCAGCATCGCGCCAGCGATCGTCACAGCCGCCGCCGCGGTGACGGGCACCCTGCTGGGCGGCCTCGCCTCCTTCGCGACGACCTATTTCACGGTTCGGCGGCAGGGCCATGACGAACGCGTGCTGAGAGACCTGGAGCGGCGCGAGGAGCTCTACGCGAAGTTCAATGAGCTGGGCTCGAACCTGATCCTGGACGCGATCGAGCATCCGCTGGACGACCCGAGGAAGCTTATCCCGATCGCCGCCCTCGCGGGCCGGATCCGGCTGACCGGCTCGGCCGACGTGCTGCAGGCCGCGGAGGCTGTGATCGACCATCTGATCGAGACCTACCAGCGGCCCCCCGGGGACCTGCAGGCCGTGCTGCGCGCCGGGCCGCACGAGATCATGGCGCCGTTGACGGCCTTCACCCAGGCCTGCCGCAAAGAACGGGAAAGGATGCTGCGCAAGCTCTGAGCCGGGGCGCTAGCTTCGCCAGCCGCCGCCGAGCGCCTTCACGAGCGCCACGTCCAGCACAAAGCGGCGCGTTTCCAGCGCGGCGACGACGCGCCGGTTTGTGAGCATCCTGTCCTCCGCCACCAGCACAGACTGGTAGTCGGCGGCGCCGGCGGCGTATCGGCGTTGCGCCAGGCGCCAGCCTTCCGTGCTGGCGGTCAGCGCTGCGCGGCTGTCCGCGAGCCGGCCGTCGAGCGCGCGCTGCGAGGTTACGGCGTCGGCGACTTCCTCGAGCGCGGCGTTCAGCGCCCCGTCGTAGGCCGCCACCGCGGCGTCGTAGTCGGCCCGCGCCCCCCGGTAGCGCGCCCTGCGCCGCCCGCCGTCGAAGATCGGCAGGTCGAAGGCGGCCCCCGCCTCACCGAAATCGGCGCCCGTCCTGAAGACATTGCCGACGCCCAGCGACTGACCCCCGATCAGCCCGATCAGGTTGACGTTCGGATAGAAGTCGGCGCGGGCCTCGTCGATGGTCTCCGAGGCCGCCTCGGCGCGCCAGCGGGCCGCGGTGAGGTCCGGCCGTCGCCCGATCAGCGAGGCCGGGATCGCCGGCGGCAGGCCGAGGCCCTGCAGGCGCGCGAGGCTCGGAGGCCCGATGGACGCCGCCCGGTCGGGAGGCTCGCCGATCAAGGTCGCCAGGCGCAGGCGGGCGAGCGCGATCTGCTCGTCGACCGCCCGCAGGTCGGCGCGAGCCTCGGGGGGGCCGGCCTCGGCCTGGCGCAGCTCGGCATTGGAATCGTAGCCGCTTGCGACGCGCCGTCGGACCAGCGCCAGGGTCTGGTCGCGAACCTCGAGGCTCGAGGCCAGCGCCGCGCGATCGGCTTGCAGGCTCGCAAGACTGGCGTAGGCCGCGGCGATGGACGTCGAGATCATCAGCCGGGCGGCGGCAAGGTCGGCTCGGGTCGCGGCCGCCTCGGACGTCGCCGCCGCCACCGCGGCGCGGGTTCGTCGCCAGAAGTCGAGCTCCCAGTTGAAGTCCAGGTGCGCCGCCGCATTGTCGTTCCAGCCGCGCAGCGCCGGCGGCACCGGCAGGCCGGTGAGGTAGCTGGGCTTCGACTCGACCACTGAGCCCTCGGCGTCCAGCGTCGGCGCCTGCGCGGCGCGAGCCTGCGCGGCGAACGCCTCGGCGCCGCGCAGGCGGGCCTCAGCGACGGCGATGGTCGGCGAGCCGGCCAGGCCTTCGGCGATCAGGCCGTCAAGCTGCGGATCCGCATAGACGCGCCACCAGTCCGCCTGCGGCCAGTCGGCGACCGGTCCAGCGAACAGCCGTTGATCGGCGATGGTTGCGATCTGGGGCTTCGGACCCAGATCGGGCGCGGCGCAGGACGCGGTCGCGAGTGCGGCCGCCAGGCAGGCCAGGGCTTGTGGTCGCATCGCGCGGCTCCTTGCGGACCGCAAAATTGGCCGAGTGCGCATCGGCGGAAAGCCATTCCGCCGATGCGCTGCGATTTCGGGGCGGAATCATCCAAATGGCGATGGGCGCCGGCCAACCGTCGGCATCGACCCGCACCGGCCCGCCGCCGGCGCCGGGCGGTAGCCGTTTTCGTCAACTTCTGCGGCCTTCGAAATATAAGCCGGCGCGGCTCTCGGCCACACCTTGTGGCGGCGCGATTGGCGCCGAGGTTCCGAGCTCGTCGATGTCCGCCGAGGCCTACGCCTTCGCCCCCGAGGAGCGGCCGGCCATGCCGGGCTCGCCCTATACGCCGGCGCTCTCGACGCCGCGGCGGATCGCCTGCTTCTGCGTGGCTCTGCTGACCGGCCCGGCCTCGACCTTCGGCAACGCGCTGGTCAACACCAACGTCAGCAGCCTGGCCGGCGAGATGGGCGTCTTCGTGGTCCAGGCGAGCCTATTGCCGGCGATCTATGTCGCCATGAACGCCACCGCCAACCTCACCCTCGTGAAGGCGCGCGCCCAGTTCGGCATCCCCCTGGTGCTCAACGGGCTATTGATCGCCTATGTGCTGGCGGGGCTGCTGCAGGTCCTCGCCCCGGTCTATGCCTCCGCTGTGGTGATCCGCGGCGTCGACGGCCTGACCGCGGCCGTGTTGATCACCATCACCGTCCTTTACCTGATGCAGGCCCTGCCCGGGAAACTGCAGCCCCTGGCGCTGGTGATCGGCATCTCGCTGCCGCAACTCGGCACGCCGCTGGCGCGGCTGGTGCCCGTGGACCTGCTGGCCGAGGGCGGATGGCGGGGCCTGCACCTTATGGAGCTCGGCGTCGCCCTCACCCTGCTCGCCGCGCTGAACCTCGCGCCCCTGCCGCCCACCGTGAAGACCAAGGCGTTCGAACGCCTCGACCTGGTGACGATCGCCCTCTTCGTGCCCGCCGCCCTGCTGATCTGCGCCGTCCTGGCCGAGGGCCGCATCCTCTGGTGGACCGACACCCCCTGGCTCGGCTGGGCGCTGGCGGCCGCCGCGCCCCTCGCGGTCGCCGGCGTGCTGATCGAGCACCGCCGGGCGCGGCCGCTGCTCGACTTCCGCTGGCTGCGTGGCCCAGACCTGGTGCGCTTCATCCTGGTGGCCGCCGTCGTCCGGCTGGCGCTGGCCGAGCAGACCTATGGCGCGGTCGGCCTGCTGTCGGCCGGCGGCCTGACCAACGACCAGCTGCGGATGCTGTTCGCGATCGTGGCCCTGGCGATGGTCGCCGGCGCGGTGCTCGCCGTGCTCACGGTGTCCGAGCGCCGCCTGCCCTACCAGGTGATCGCCGCCTGCCTGGCCATCGCCCTGGGCGCCTGGATGGACAGCCACGCCAGCAACCTGACCCGCCCACCGCAACTCTATCTCAGCCAGGCGCTCATCGGGGCCGGCACGACGCTGTTCATCGGCCCGGCGCTGGTGTTCGGGATGCTGCGCGTCCTGCGCCGGGGCGCGGACGTGCTGGTCAGCGTGATCGTCCCGTTCAGCGTGACGCAGAACGTCGGCGGCCTCACCGGCTCGGCCCTGCTGGGGACCGTCCAGACGATCAGCGCCCACGCCCATGCCGCGGCCCTTTCGGAACACCTGTCCGCCGCCGATCCCCAGGTCGTTGCGCGCCTCCAGGGCGGCGCCGCCGCGCTCGCCGGCGCGATCGGCGACCCCGCGGCTCGGTCGGCGGGGAGCGCGGCGCTGCTCGGCGACGCGCTCAATCGCGAGGCCACGGTGCTGGCCTTCAACGACACCTTCACCCTGGTGGTCGGCATCGCCCTGGCGACCGCCCTGTTCATCGCCGCGGTCCTCCTCCGCCGGCGATGGCGGACACCTTCGGATCCCAGGCCATGAGCGAACCTTCGACCGCAGCGGCGGACGCCGCGTCCCCACGGCAACCAGATCCGCCGCCGCGCACCTGGCGGCCGTCGAAGCGCCATCCGGTCGCCATCGCCCTGGCGGTCGGCGCCGCCGGCGCGGCCGCGCTGGTGGCCCTGGCCGCCTGGGACCTGCCGCCGTTCCGCGGCGCGGCGGAGACCACCGACAACGCCTATGTCCACGGCCGCACGACGGTGATCGCCCCGCAGGTCAGCGGCTACGTCGTCGCGGTGGACGTCGGCGACTACCAGCGGGTGCAGCCGGGCCAGGTGCTGGCGCGGGTGGACGACCGGATCTACCGCGCCCGCGTCGACCAGGCGCGGGCCAATCTGGACGCCGCCCTCGCCGCCCTGGCGAACAGCACCCAGGCCCACGCCGCGCGGACCGCCGGCCTGCAGGGCCAGATGGCCAATCTGGCCAGCGCCGAAGCCCAGCTGGTCCGCGCCCGCGCCGACAAGGCGCGGGACGACGATCTTGTCCGGGACGGCTCGGTGTCCGTCAGGGAGCGCGACCAGAACCTGGCGGGCTTCCACGCCGCCGAGGCGCAGGTGCTGCAGGCCCGCGCCGCCGCCGAGATCGCCCACCAGGACATCCGCACGGTGGACGTCGGCCGGGGCGGGCTGGAAGCCAACGTCGAGGCCGCCCGGGCGCAACTGCGCCTGGCCGAGATCGACCTCGACCATACGGTGATCCGCGCGCCGGAAGCCGGGCAGCTGGGCGAGATCGGCGTCCGCCTCGGCCAGTATGTGACCAACGGGACCCAGATGGTCTCGCTGATCCCGGCCGACCGCTGGATCATCGCCGACTTCAAGGAAGCCCAGACCCACCACGTCCGGCGGGGCGACCCGGCGAGCTTCACGGTCGACGCGCTCGGCGGCGCCCGCTTCCGCGGCCGGGTGGAGGATCTTTCTCCGGCCGCCGGCTCGGAATTCGCCGTGCTCAAGCCCGACAACGCCACGGGCAATTTCGTGAAGGTCCCACAGCGGATCGGGGTCCGGATCGCGGTCGCCGCCGGCCAGCCGGACTTTGAACGGCTCAGCCCCGGCATGTCGGTGGAGGCGCGGGTCGACACCCGCAGATAGCCGCCCGGAGTCTCGATCTTAGGAGGCGCGCTTCGACGCGCCGGAGCTGTGGGTCGACGCCGGCGGCGCCGCGTCGGTCACGCGACGCTCGGGCGCCGGCCTCGATCGATAACCAGGCTGTCGGCGAGCGCGGCCGGCTGGGCCGGTCGCGGCGGCGGCGGCGACACGGGCTCGGCGATCAGCCGCGACCCGCGCTGGCCGGTGAAATAGCTCCACAGCCACTGGACGTTGACGCGCAGCTGGTTCTGCAGCCGCGGCAGGGTGCTGATGTGGACCAGCGCCCAGACCAGCCAGGTGAGCCGGCCGCTGATCTTCGCCACAGGCGACTCCAGGACGGCGAAATCCTTGCCGACGACCGCCATGGATCCCTTGTTGAAATAGTGGAAGGCGTGCTCCGCCGCATGGCCGCCCACCCGGCTGGCGATCACGCGGCCCACATAGACCCCCTGCTGCAGCGCCGCCTGGGCGACGCCGGGAACCGGCTTGCCGTCCTGCGCCAGGCTGGCCGCGTCGCCGACCACGAAGACGCCCGAGCCCGCCTCGGTCTCCAGGTGCGCGCCCACCTGGGCGCGGCCGGCGCGGTCGGTCGGAGCGCCCGCCTGGGCGGCCAGCGGCGAGGCCGCGACCCCGGCGGTCCAAAGCACGGTGGCCGCGCGGACGCGCTGCCCCGCCACGACCACGCCGTCGGCGTCCACGGCTTGGGCGATCGCCCCGGTGCGCACCTCCACGCCCAGCCGCGCCAGTTGGCGGGCGGCGGCGGCGGCAAGCTTCGGATCGAAGGTCGGCAGGACCCGGTCGCCGCCTTCCAGCAGGATCACCTTCGTCTGGTCCGGATGCAGCCGCCGGAAGTCCCGCTTCAAGGTCACCCTGGCCATCTGGGCGATGCTGGCCGCGAGCTCGACGCCCGTGGGGCCGGCGCCAACCAGCACGAAGGTTGTGAGCCGCGAACGCTCGACGGGATCGTCGGTCAGCTCCGCCAGCTCGAAGGCGCTGAGGATCTTGCTGCGGATCGCCTCGGCGTCGCCCAGCGTCTTCAGGGCCGGGGCGTGGGCCGCGAACTCGTCGTGACCGTAGTAGCTCGGCCGGACGCCGGTCGCCACGATCAGGTAGTCGAAGCCGATCTTGATCGTCCGGCTGTCGGGCAGCGCAGCGGAGAGGGTTTGGGTGGCGAGGTCGATGGCCGTGACGTCGGCCATCTCCACCGTGAGATTGGGCTGCGTCGCCGCGATGGCGCGGATCGGCGTGGCGACGTCGCTGGGCGCCAGGACCGCGGTGGCGACCTGGTAGAGCAGCGGCTGGAAGATGTGGTGGTTGCGGCGGTCGAGCAGCAGCACGTCGACGTGGCAACGCGCCAGCGCCCTGGCCGCCGCGACCCCGGCGAAGCCCGCCCCCACGATGACGACGCGGGGGCGGGTCCCGGCGGACCGGTCAGGCAGCGTCACGGCTCTCGCTCCTGTGCGCCGCTCCGACCGACTTGCGGACCTTGAGGAGGCCCATCAGCGCGGCGTCCCGCTCGGCCGACAGATCCTCCAGTGACCGGCCGTCGGCCTCGGCCATTACGCCGGCGGTGATCTTGGCCCGCATCTGCGGGGTGATCTGCGGATCGCCGAGCACCTTCCACCAGGCGGTGATCGGCCCGGTGAACTGGTCGAACCAGTGGTCGATGCCGCCGGGGCCGCCGCCCAGGTGGTAGAGGAGGGTCGGGCCCATCACGCCCCAGCGCAGGCCGGGGCCGTAGCTGACCGCCGCGTCCGCGTCGGCCACGCTGATGACGTCCTCGTCGACCAGATAGAAGACCTCGCGGATCAGCGCCGCCGCCAGCCGGTTGGCGACGTGACCGGGCACCTCCTTGTTCAGGCGGACGGTGCGCTTGCCGAGGCCGTCGTAGAAGGCCGCGGCCCGGTCGATCGTCTCCTTGGAGGTCGCGGCCCCGCCGACCAGCTCGACCAGCGGGATCAGGTGCGGGGGGTTGAACGGGTGGCCGATGAGGCAACGCTCGGGATGCTGGCGGCAGGCCTTCTGGATCTCGCTCATCGTCAGGCCGGACGAGGATGAGGCGATGATCACCTTCGCGGGCAGCAGCTCGTCGAGCTTGGCGTAGAGCTCCTGCTTGAAGGCGATGCGCTCGGGGCCGTTCTCCTGGACCAGGTCGGCGCCCGCGACGGCGCTTTCGAGCTTGGCGTCGAATTTCAGCCGGTCGCGCGAGGCGCCAGGGACAAGGCCCAGATCCTCCATGGCGGGCCAGGCCTTGTCGACGAAGTCGCGGAGCGCAGCCTCCGCGTTCGGCGCCACGTCGGTCGCCACGACATCCAGGCCCTTGGCCAGGAACAGCGTGGTCCAGCTCGCGCCGATGACGCCGGTTCCGATGATGGCGACGCGGCGGATGGGAGTATGGTCGGTCATGTCAGGTCTCGCTTTCTTTGGGGGGTGGCGCCGCGCGGC
Source organism: Phenylobacterium sp. (assembly GCA_004799545.1). Lineage (GTDB taxonomy): Bacteria > Pseudomonadota > Alphaproteobacteria > Caulobacterales > Caulobacteraceae > Phenylobacterium. The sequence goes on along the minus strand of SSMU01000014.1, from coordinate 136,156 downwards.
TGGGACGCGGCTCAGGCGAACTGTGCGAAGTCCGGCGCCCGCTTCTCGAAGAAGGCGTGGAGGGCCTCGGCGGCTTCCGGCGATCGAACCTGCTCCACGAAGTGTCGGGTTTCGTCGCCGATCTGCGCGGCGAGCGGCTCGGCCTGCGGCCGCTTCAGGAGCTGCTTGATCAGATGCAGCGCGGCGGGGGGCTTGGCCGCCAGCTGCGCCGCCGTCGCCTGCGCGACCCTCACCGCCGCGGGGCCGTCCGGGCAAACCTCGGTGACCAGTCCGTACTGCAGCGCCTTCGCCGCCGAGAACGGCGCGCCCAGCATCAGCAGCTCCGCAGCGCGGAGGTAGCCGATCTGCATCGGCAGCAGGAGGCTGGAGCCCGCTTCCGGCAGCAGGGCCAGGTTGACGAACGGCAGCTGGAACCGCGTGTCCTCCGCGGCGAACACGAAATCGCAGTGCAGCAGCATGGTCGTCCCGATGCCCACGGCCGGACCGGCCACGGCGGCGACCAGCGGCTTACGCGCCCGGCTGATGGCGGTGATGAACCGGCCAACCGGGGAGTCATCGCCGGCGGGGGGCGCCTGCACGAAGTCCTGCAGGTCGTTGCCGCTGCTGAAGGTGTCCGGCTGGCCGTGGATCAGCACGACCCGCACCGCCGGATCGCGATCGGCCTCCTGCAGCGCCGAGGTCATCTGCGCGTACATCTCGAGCGTCAGGGCGTTGCGCTTCTCCGGCCGGTTGATCTGCAGCCGCAGGACCGGGCCTTCCCGGTTGGTGAGGATCTGCATGGTCAGGCCTTCGCGGTGGGAAGCTCGGCGTAGGCGACGCCGCTGAGGTTGCCCTGGGCGAAGAGGATCGGGTGGCCCTGCGAGCCATCGAGGCCGGCGACGTAGACCGAACCGCCGAGGTCGGTGACGAACATCCGCTCGCCGGGCGCATCGAGCGCCAGGCCGATCCCCTCCATGAGATGGGTGAGCACGATCTCCGGGCGGGCCTTTCCGGGGGGCGAGTCCAGCGACGCCCGGTTGACGGTGTTGCCGTTCGGCGGGTCGCCCCGGTCGGTCCAGTAGAGCAATCGCTGCTCGTGATCGATCTCCAGGTCGATCGGCTCCGGCAGGCGGTCGATCCAGACTTCGACGTCGGAGCGGTTCGCCGCGGTCTGACCAGGCGGCAGCTCGATGCCGGCGCGGAGGATGCGGCCGACGCCGGCGTTGTCGGAGCCCTTCTGGGTCCAGTAGATCTCGCCCGCCTGCGGATCGATGGCGATGCCGACGCACCACCTCGTCTGGTCGCCGCGGTCGGCCTTCGGATCGCCGGTGACCACCAGGGTCTCCACCGCCGAGCCGTCGAGGTTGCAGCGCATCACCCGCATGCCCTCGCGGTCGGACCAGTAGAGCTTGCCGCTCTCGGTCTCGAGGTGGATCTGCTTGGGCGTGTGGGTGACGCCTTGCGGGACGATGGTGACGCGGTTCGAGCCGTCCAGGTCGGCGCGCTCGATCGTGCCGTCGTCGACGTCGGGGACGCCCATGTTGGTCCAGTAGACGCGCCCGGCGTCGACATCGACGGCCACGCCATCGGGCATATGGCACCGCGAGGCGATCACCTGCTGGTCCTTGCCGTCGGGGGTCATCGAGAGGACGGAGCCGGCGCTGAGGTTCAGGACGAAGAGGCGCGGCGTCGTGTCGGCGCGGGCGGCTGTCGCCGTCGTCGGATGGGGAAGGTTCATGTCTCGGGCTCCTGAAAAGCGGGGCTAGGCGGCGGCGCTGCGGCGGCGACCGGCGATCACCTGGGCGTCGGCGAAGGCTGCGATCCGCGCGGCGTCGAAGCCGATCTCGCGCAGGATCTCCTCGTTGTGCTCGCCGAGCTCCGGCGCGCGATGCGCCGGTCGCTTGGCCACGCCATGCACCTCGATCGGGCTGCTCACCGTCGAGGTGAGCTTGCCGCCGGCCCCCTCCAGCGGCACGACGATGTTGTTGGCCGCAAGTTGCGGGTCCTTGATCACTTCGTCCGGACCGCTGACCACGCCGAAGGGCACGCCGGCGGTCTCCAGGACCTCGGCCCAGTGCCCCATGGGCTGGCCCGCGAAGATGTCGTCGAGGATCGCCGTGAGCTCGATCGCGTGGGCCATCTGCTTGGCCGGACTGGCGAAGCGCGGATCGCTGGCGAGATCGGGCCGGGCGATCGAAGCCGTGAAGCCCGCCCACTTGTCCGGCGTCATGACGATCAGGAACCAGGTGTCGTCCGCGGCGCGATAGACGTTGAAGGTGGCGTTGGCCGGCTGCCTGCGATCATGCGGCGGATAGAAGGTCCCGCCGGCCAGGGCGGCCTGCACAGGGACGGCGCAGGCCCAGATGCCCGCCGCCAGCAGCGACGTGGAGACGTAGGAGCCCTCGCCCGTCCGCTCGCGCCGGTAGAGGCCGGTGACGATGGCCGAGAACAGCCCGACGGCCGTGGCGTGGTCGCCGCTGCCCGACACCGGCAGGGTCGGCGGCACGCCGGCGTCGCGGGTCAGCGACAGGAGCCCGCTGCGCGCCCAGTAGGCGGTGATGTCGAAACCCGGCAGGTGGGCGTCGGGACCCTCTTCGCCGAAGCCCGTGACGTCGGCGTAGATGAGCCGCGGATTCCACGCCTTCACGTCGTCGTACTCGAGGCCCAGCTTCTTGCGGGCGGGATGGGGGGTGTTGACGATCAGCACGTCGGCCCATTCGACCAGCCGGCGCACCACCTCCCGGGCCTCGGGCGCCTTGAGGTCGAGCGCCAGGCCGCGCTTGTTGCGGTTGTTCAGATGCCAGGGGTAGTTGTCGTCGGCGGCGGGCTCGGGCGGGACCTTGTAGCCGATCCGCCAGGTGTCGCCGTTGGGCGGCTCGACCTTGACCACGTCGGCGCCGAAGTCCGACAGCATCACCGCCGCCCCGGGGCCGGCGATGAAGCTCGCCATATCGACGACCTTCAGGCCCGAAAAAATGTTGTCACCGGACATGGATTGCTCCGTCTGCGTTCAGGATGAGGGGATGGGTCTGGGCCGGCGCGTCAGCGGCCCTGAAAGCTCGGCGACCGCTTGGCGAGGAAGGCTGCGGTGCCTTCGGCCTTGTCTTCGGTGGCGGCGCAGAGGCCGAACAGGGAGGCCTCGAGCAGCAGGCCTTGCGCCTGGCTCGTCTGCATCCCGCCGTTCACCGCCTCGAGCGAATAGCGCACGGCGATCGGCGCGTTGGCGAAGACCTGCCGCAGGATGGCCTCGGCGCGGGGGATCAGGTCGGCCGCGGCGACCACCTCGTTGATCAGGCCGACGCGCCAGGCTTCCCGGGCGTCGATCAGCTCCCCGGTCAGGATCAGCTGCAGCGCTCGGCCCTTGCCGATCAGCCTGGGCAGCCGCTGGGTGCCGCCACCGCCAGGCAGCAGACCCAGCTTGACCTCCGGCTGGCCGAACCGGGCGGTCTCGACGGCGATGCGCATGGTGCAGGCCATCGCCGTCTCGCAGCCGCCGCCCAGTGCAAAGCCGTTCACCGCCGCGACCACCGGCTTGCCGAGCGTCTCGATCAGCTCGAGCACCTCCTGGCCGTAGCGGCTCGACCTTTCCGCCTCGAAGGCCGAGACGTGCGCCAGCTCGCCGATGTCGGCCCCGGCGATGAACGCCTTGTCGCCGGCCCCGGTCAGGATCACGCCCAGGATCGAAGGATCGACCTGGGCGTCGCTGAACGCGGCGTGCAGGTCCGCCCAGGTCGGCGTGTTGAGGGCGTTGAGCACCTTCGGGCGGTTGAGCGTCACATAGGCGATGCGATCGCGCTTCTCGTAGAGCAGGTTCTCAAACGTGGGGACGGATACAGGCGCGTTCACGCGACCCTCCTGGATTGCGACGTCGGGATGTGGGCGGATCGAGGCCAGCGGGTCAGACGAAGGCGCTGAGGCCGGTGATCGCCTTGCCGACGATCAGGTTCTGCATCTGGAAGGTGCCCTCGTAGGAATAGAGGGCCTCCGCGTCGGCGAAAAAGCGGGCGACGTTGTAGTCGACGACGATGCCGTTGGCGCCGCAGACCTCCCGCGCCCAGGACACGGTCTCGCGCATCCGCGCCGTGCAGAACGCCTTGGCCAGCGAGGCGTGGTGGTCGCCGAGCTTGCCCTCGTCGTCGAGCTGCGAAACCCGCAGCATCATGGTCTGGCAGGCCGTGACGTTGGCCAGCATCCGGGCCAGCAGATCCTGGATCATCTGGAAGGCGGCGATCGGCTTGCCGAACTGCTTGCGCTCCTTGGTGTAGGCCAGCGCATGCTCGAAGGCGCCCATCTGGCAGCCCGTCGACATCCAGCCGACCCCGTAGCGGGTCATCTTCAGCACCTTGGCGGTGTCGCGGAACGAATTGGCCGACTGCAGGCGGTTGGCCTCGGGGATGCGGCAGTCCTGCAGGGTGATCAGGCCGTTCTGCACGACCTTCAGCGCGATCTTGTGCTCGATCTTCTCGACGCTGAAACCGGGCGTCGTCTTGTTCTCAACGATGAAGCCCTTGACCTGGTTGTCCGCCTCGTCGCGCGCCCAGATGATGGAGACGTCGCACCAGGGGGCATTGCCGATCCACTTCTTCTGGCCGTTGAGGATCCAGCTGTCGCCGTCACGCCTGGCGGTGGTCGTCAGGCCGCCGCCGGTGCCGGAGCCCACCAGCGGCTCGGTCAGGCCGAAGCAGCCGATCTTCTCCATCCGCGCCATCGGCGGCAGCCACGTCTGCTTCTGCTCTTCGGAGCCATCGAGGTAGATCGAACCCATGGCCAAGCCGTCGTGCACCCCGAAGAAGGTGGCCATCGAGGCGTCGGTGCGCGCCAGCATCATGGCGACGAGGCCGAACAGCTGCTGGCTGCCGCCGCGGCAGCCGTAGCCCTCGAGGCCCAGCCCGCCGATGCCGAGCTCGCGGAAGGCCGGCAGCAGGTCGAAAGGGAAGGCGTCGTCCGCCCAGTACTGGTTGATGACCGGCGCGACCTTGGTCTCCATAAAGGTCCGGACGGCCTTCAGCGTGGCCAACTCGTCGGGCGCCAGGGTCTGGGTGATCTCATAGAAATCGCTGACCGGGACGGCGTCGGTCTTCGGCGGCTGCGACATGTCGTTCATGGGGAGGTTCTCTGCAGGGCGCCGTCATGGCCTGATCGGCCCGCAGAAGATGGTTCGAGAGCGCCCCCGGGTTCTTGCTTGAACGGACCGGCGGTTGGCCGTTCCGGGCGGACAGCGCCGCGCGGCCCTCATGCGCGTTTGTCACGCTGGCGGCGTGTCTTGTACGTTTCGCGCAGGAACGCTTGCCGACCGGCGGCCGAGGCGGTTGCGCCTAGCCAGGCTGCCGGGCGGCGGCGATGCGGTTGAGGAGGCCCCAGGCCTTCTCGGTGGCGGAGAACAGCAGCACGATGTTGGCGGCGGCCAGGGTGTCGCGGGTGTCGGTCGCGTCGAGGGCCATCCGGGTGGCCGCGTAGATCAACATGCCGAAGCCAACCATCGTCGAAATGTGCCGGCGCAAGGCCACGGCGCGGGTTTCGTGCACCGACGGCTGGGCGGCCGCCTGGTAGAGGCGCACCAGCACCCAGAGGCTCCAGATCGCGGTAACCATCAGGGTGACACGGCCGAAGGTGAGCGTGGTCATGTCCGGAAACAGGGCCAGGAGCGACACCATCAGCACGGCGAGATAGTTTTCGAAGGCCTGCTCGGCGAGCCGGCGCGAGCCCTGCGGCCCACTGCCCAGGGCCGCCGAGGCGTTTACCGACATGGCCACGAACAGCAGGCCGGTCAGGGTCGCCGCCGCGGCGCCGATGACTGCGTAGAAGTCGAACCATGGCTGCATGACTGAGATCCCCCGCTCACCGAGGTTTATAGCGGGGATGGTCGCCGCGCGCGCCCTCGCGCCCCGTCACCCCAGCGACAGCACCGCATCCTTCACCGCCGCGGCGGTGTGGGCCCAGGTCATCCGGCTGAGGGTCTCGGCGCCCGCCAGGCCCCGCCGGCGGGCCTCGTCGCGGTCGGCGTAGGCGGCTTCGAGGGCGGCCACGATCTCGTCGACGTCGCTCTCACCCCAGCCAGGGACGTCGCCGGCGCCGGCTTCCTCGCCGTCGAGGGCGGACTGGCGGGTGAGCGGGTAGCTGTTGCCGGGCGCGATCAGGTCGAGGTGGCCGGTGTTGGCGGACAGGATCGTGGGCACGCCGCAAGCCATAGCCTCCATGGCCACCAGGTTGGTGCCGCCCTCACAGCGGTTGGGGAACAGGGCCACATCCATCTCACGCAGGAGGGCCGGCATCTTGGCGTTTGGGGTGAGACCCAGGTCGAGCACCTGATCGGCGGCGACGCCGGTGGCGCACGCCCAACCCGCCGCGTTCAGCTGGCCGTCCGGCGCGAACACCACCGACGGGGCGACGCCGGACTGGTCCAGGGTCCGCGCGGCCTCGGGCCAGTGGCTGCCCCAGGCGGCGACCAGCAGGGCGTCGGGATGGCGTTGGGCGAAGATCCGGAAGGCGGCCAGCACCAAGTCCTGCGCCTTGCGTCGCTCGGGCTTGCCGCCGCTGAACACCAGGAAGCGGTCGCGGATGTCTGGGTCGCCAGCGGGCCGGCCCTCCAGACGGCCCAGCCGCGGGCCCGGATGGAAGATCGCCGGGTCGACGCCCTGCAGCACGGTGCGCACGCGGGTCACGCCGGCCGTCCGCAACAGCGCCTCGTTCCAACTCGATCCGGCGAGGATCAAGTCCATGCGCTCGGCGCGCGCCACCGCCTCGGGCGACAGGCCGGCGCTCTCCAGGAAGACCACGCCGAGGTTCTTGCTGCCGGAGACCACCACCCGGTTGGCGCTGCGGACGGCCAGGAGGTGCCTGTCCATGGCCAGCAGCACCGGGACCGGGACCTCCACCTGGATGCCGGCGAAAGGGGCGAGCTTGCGGACCAGGTTGGCGGAGGCCTCGCGCATCGGACGCAACCGCTCGAGGCTCGCTGCATCCAGCGCCAGCAGGCTGGGATCGACTTCCATCGCGCAGACCAGGGCCACGTCGGGATCCTCAGCCCAGTTGAGGGCCAGGTTCAGGCCGTAGACGCCCCAGCCGTGGAAGCTGGAGAGCGGCCAACTGCTCACCACCGTCTGACGCAAAAGTCCGTACCTCCTTGTGGCGCCGTCCGGTGTCGCTAGCACGGACCCCGGCGGACCGGGAGCGGCGGTTGCGTCCCCGCCGCGGACGCCCGAGGATGGCGACGCAGGAGGATCGGCGATGGCGGACGAAGGGGCGCGGGCGGGGATCGTGCGGCTGCCGGCGCGGGACGTGGACCCGCCGGCCGGGATCAGCGACCACGCGCGCGAGGCCCTGACCCAGGGGCGGCCCGAGAGCGGCCCCTTCCCCACCGACGGCGACAAGGACGCCTGGCGCGCGGCGATCGCGGCCACCGAGGCGGCCCGGGCCGGGCTGACCGGCGACCTCGGCCAGCGACTGAAGGCCGACGTGATGGCCCATCCGCTGGGCGGCGTGCCGGCCTATGTGGCGACGCCCCGGGCCGAGCGGCTGGTGGACAGCCACTTCGTGCTGCTCGACATTCACGGCGGGGCGCTGATCTTCGGCGGCGGCGAGGCGGCGGTGAGCCTGAACGCCCAGATCATGGCGCTGCGCGCCGGCCGGGTGGCCTATTCCGTCGACTACCGGATGCCGCCGGACCACCCCTACCCGGCCGCCTTGGACGACTGCCTGGCCGCCTACCGCGCCCTGCTGGAGATCCGGCCGGCGAGCGAGATCATCCTCTCCGGCGTCTCGGCGGGCGGCAACCTGGCGGCGGCGCTGCTGCTGCGGGCGCGAGACGAGGGCCTGCCGACCCCGGCCGGCGCGCTGCTGATGACACCCGAGGTCGACCTCACCGAGAGCGGCGACAGCTTCCAGACCCTGGTCGGTCTGGATTTCCTGAAGCCCTTGATCGAGATCAACCGGCTCTACGCCGACGGCCACGACCTGGCGCATCCCTACCTGTCGCCGCTGTTCGGCGAGGTCTCGGCCTTTCCGCCGACCTTCCTGCAGGCCGGCACTCGCGACATCTTCCTGTCCAACACCGTGCGCCTGCACCGCAAGCTGCGCACCGCCGGGGTGCGGGCCGAACTGCACGTCTGGGAAGGCATGCCGCATGGCGGCTTCGGCGGCTTCACCCCGGAGGACCGCGAGATGAACGTCGAGATGCGGGCGTTTATCGCCTCGCTGTGAGGCGAGCGCCGCCGCTAGGCGGCGGGGACGGCCGCGGCGGCGAACAGGAACGGCGGCTTCCAGCTGCGCCAGTGGGCGTTGAGCCAGCGGCGGGCGGGGGTCTCGACGAGGTGGTAGCTGGCCACGCCCATGCCGAGGCCGAGCGCGATCGAGGCCCACAGCGGAATGTCGCCGTGGTGCTGCAGCCGGTAGAAGGGCTGCTGCCACAGGTAGATCGAATAGGACCACAGGCCGGCGGTGGTGAGCGCGCGGACGCTGAGGACGTTCAGCAGCGGCTTGTAGGCGCTGTCCAGGGTGCAGACGGCGATCGCCAGGCAGAGCGAGCCCAGGCTGTAGTGGATGGGGACGGGGGCGAACATCAGGGCGACGCCGGCCGCGAGCGCCGCTAGCGGCGTCCGGGGCGGGACCTTGCGGTTGCGGAGCACGAGGAAGGCCGCGGCGCTGAAGAAGATCGAGGCCAGCCGCGCGTCGGTGCGCCAATAGGACTGGAAGTAGGTCTGGTGGAACACGGTGGTGGAGACGATCCCGTCGATGGCCGACAGGGCCGCGATGACCGCGATCACCACCACCGGCTTGATCGCCCTGCGCCGCGCGATAAAGGCGATGACGCCCAGCAGCAAGTAGGCGTGCTCCTCGATGCACAGGGACCAGAGGTTGTCGATCGCCGGCACCCCGTGGGCCAGGGCCAGGCCGTAGTTGATGGTGAAGGTCAGCGCCATGGCTGCGGCCAGCGGCTTGTAGGCCAGCGCCGTCCAATGCATGCCGACGAAGGTCAGCAGGACGAAGACGAACATCGCCGGATAGATGCGCGAGATGCGGCGGCGGTAGAACTTCGGCAGCGCGGTCTTGTCGACGAACAGGATCTCGGCCATCAGCCGGCCGGAGAGCACGAAGAAGAACTCGACGCCCTCGTTGGCGATGCCCGTCATCGACTGCGGCAGGAAGTGGCCGAGCAGCACCAGGCCGATGGAGACCCCGCGCCAGCCGTCGAGGTAGTGGACGCGGTGATGCGGGTTGACCGGCGCCGCGGGCTCGGCGCGGTCCTTGATCAGCGGGGCGCCGGGGTCCGTGTCAGGCGTTGAAGCGCCCATGGGGATTCCAGGCTCTGCCGCAGCGGTCATTGCGCGCCTCCACCATGTTCCGCAACTAAGCTCCGCAGTGGGACCTCGCGTTCCCGTCGGCCGCCGACTTTGTGCGGAACGGCGGTCGGCCTAATCCCGGAGGAACAGGTCGGCGGCGGCGTCGAGGATGGCGTCGGCGTCGAGGCGGTAATAGCCGTAGAGGTCCGGCAGGTCGCCGACCTGGCCGAAGGCGTCGACGCCGAGCGCGCTGACCCGATGGCCGAGCACCCCGCCCAGCCAGGAGAGGCTGGCCGGCGCACCGTCGATGATGGTGACCAAGCCGGCGTCTGGGGCGAGCTCGCCGAGCAGGACTTCGGCGTGGCTGAGGCGGCGGCCTGCGCCCGTCCAGCGGGATCGGCGCGCGGCCATCCAGTCGCGGTGCAGCAGGCCCGGCGAGACCACGTTGAGCACGCCGAGGCCGGGAATGTCTTCCGCCAGCGTCTCGGCCGCGGCCAGCACCTCGGGCGCGATGGCGCCGGCGAACACCAGGGCGGCGTCGGAGCCGGGCGCGGGTCGGCGCAGCCAGTAGGCGCCCTTCAGCGCCGGCTCGCGCCAGGCGTCGTCGAGGCGCTCGACCTGCTGGAGGGTGCGGGTGGTCAGGCGCAGGTAGACCGAGCCGCCGTCGTCGGCCTGCAGGTGGCTGAAGGACCAGCGCATCACCTCGGCCAGCTCGTCGACGAAGGCCGGCTCGAAATAGGTCAGGCCCGGCTGGGCGATGCCGATCAGCGGCGAGTAGATCGACTGGTGCGCGCCGCCCTCCGGGCCCAGCGTCAGGCCGGACGGAGTGGCCACCAGCATGAAGCGGGCGTCCTGGTAACAGGCGTAGTTGAGCGCATCGAGGCCGCGGCTGATGAACGGGTCGTAGACCGTGCCGATGGGGATCAGCCGCTCGCCCCATAGCCGGTCGGCGAGGCCGAGGGCGGCGAGGTTGAGGAACAGGTTGTTCTCGGCGATGCCCAGCTCGATGTGCTGGCCGGCCTGGCCCGCCGCCCAGCGCTGGGCCGAGGGGATTTTGGCCTTGTGGAAGACGTCGGAAACCTCGCTCAGCCGGAACAGGCCGCGGTTGTTCACGAAGCCGCCGAGGTTGGTGGAGACGGTGACGTCCGGCGAGGTGGTGACGATGCGGTCGGCGAGCGGCGCGCCCGAGCGGGCCAGGTCGAACAGGATCCGGCCGAACGCCGCCTGGGTCGACTGCTCGGCGCCCTCCGGCGAGGGGAAGTCGGCGCGGTCAGGGACGGGGATCGGCTGGGCGCTGTGGCGGCGCTCCACCTCGGCGGCGAACGGGGCGGCGGCCACGAAGGTCTGCAGCCGGCGGGCGTCGTCGGCGGCGAGGCCGGCGTAGGGCGCCCATTCCTGCCCTTCGGCGATGTGCAGGCTGTCACGCAGGGCGGCGACCTGGGCGGGGTTCAGCAGGCCCGCGTGGTTGTCCTTGTGGCCCTGGAACGGCAGCCGGTAGCCCTTGACGGTGTAGGCGATGAACAGGGTCGGGACGTCGTCGTCGGCCTCGGCGTAGGCGTCGAGCAGGGTCTCCACGCAGTGGCCGCCGAGCCGGGTCATCAGCGCGTGCAACTGGTCGTCGTCGAAGCTCTTCAGCAGGGCCGCGACCCCGGCCCGGGAGCCGATGTCGGTGGTGAGCCGGGCCCGCCAGGCGCCGCCGCCCTGGTAGGTGAGCGCCGCGTAGTCGGCGTTGGAGCAGTCGTCGATCCAGGTCTGCAGGTGGGCGCCGCCGGGCCGGGCGAAGGCCTCGCGCTGCGCCTTGCCGTACTTCAGCGTCAGCACCCGCCAGCCGAAGGTGCGGAAGATGTCGTCGAACCGGGTGAACATCCGGTCGGTGGTGGTCGCGTCCAGGCTCTGGCGGTTGTAGTCGACCAGCCACCAGGTGTTGCGCACCCCGTGCTTGTGGGCCTCGATCAGGCATTCGTAGATGTTGCCCTCGTCCAGCTCGGCGTCGCCGAGCGTGGCGACGATGCGGCCTTCCCGCTCGGGGTCCAGCCAGCCGTGGGCCTTCAGGTAGTCCTGGGTCAGCGAGGCGAAGGTGGTGACGCCGACGCCCAGGCCCACCGAGCCGGTTGAGAAGTCGACGTCGTCCTTGTCCTTGGTGCGCGAGGGATAGGACTGGGCGCCGCCGAAGGCGCGGAACCGCTCCAGCTGGTCCTGCGACTGGCGGCCGAACAGGTACTGGATGGCGTGGAAGACGGGGCTGGCGTGCGGCTTGATCGCCACCCGGTCCTGTGGCTTCAGCGCATGGAAGTAGAGGGTCGTGAGCACCGTCGAGATCGAGGCGCAGGAGGCTTGGTGGCCGCCGACCTTCAGCCCGTCGCGGCTGTCGCGCAGGTGGTTGGCGTTGTGGATCGTCCAGGTGGCCAGCCAGCGCAGGCGTTCGTCGAGCTGGTCGAGGCGGTCGATGAGGTCGTTCGGCCGCGTCACGGCGGTCGCGGAAGCATCGTCGGGGGACATGGCCGATCCCTTCCCACATTCGATTGCCGTTGTAACGACCGAGAAGCGCCTCAGGGGTTCAGGCGGCGGGCGGCGCCTTGACCGGCGGGGCCTGCTCCCAACCGCCGCCGAGCGCGCGGAACACGCCCACCTGGTCGGCGGAGAGGGCGAGGTCGGAGGCGGCGAGGTTCTGCTGGGCTTCCAAGAGGGCGGTCTGGGTGGTGAGCAGGTCGAGGAAGCTGGCGGTCCCGGCCTGGTACTGGATGTTGGCCAGGCGGAAGGCTTCGCCGGCGTCGCGGGCGGCGGCGCCCAGGGCGGCGTGGCGGGCCAGCTCGGCATTGTAGGCGGTGAGCGCCTGCTCGGCCTGTTTCAGGGCCTGCAGCACGCTGGAATCGAAGGTCGCCAGCGCGGCGGAGGCCTCGGCGCGGCTCTGGCGAACCTGGGCGCGGGCGACGCTGATGTTGGGGAATGTCCAGGAGATCAGCGGGCCGACCCCGAAGCTGACCGCGGCGGCGCGGTTGAGGCCGGCGGTCGAACCGGCGGCATCGGTGATCGAGCCACCCAGGCTGATGGTCGGGAACAGGGCCGCCGTGGCCACGCCGATCCGCGCGGTGGAGGCGGCGAGCTGGCGCTCGGCCTGGCGCACGTCGGGCCGGCGGCGCAGCAGGGCCACGCCGTCGCCAACCGGCAGGGGCTGGGCGATGCGGGGCGGGATGCGGCAGGCGTCGGCCTCGGGCGGGACCTCGGCCGGGGTGCGACCGAGCAGGGCGGCGAGCTCGAACAAGGCGATGCGGCGCTGGCCGTCGACGGCGGGGACGGCCGCCCTCGCCTCCTCCAGCACGGTGCCGGCGCGGGCAAGGTCGAAGTCGGAGACGGCGCCGGCGTTCCGCTGGACCAGCGTCAGGTCATAGGTCTGCTGGGCGACCTTGAGGGAATCCTGGGCGGTGGCCAGCTCCTCTCCGAAGCCGCAGGCCTGGGCGTAGGCCTCGGCGGTGGCGGCGGCGACGGTGACGCGGACTTGGTCCTCGGCCGCCTGCAGGGCCTGGGCGTTGTCGCGGGCGGCCTCGATGGAGCGGCGGACGCGGCCGAACAGGTCGACCTCATAGGCGGCGTCGAAGCTGGCGTCGTAGACGCGGCCGAGCCGGGAGCGCGGCTGGCCAGGCGTCTGGGCCGCGCGGCCGTAGAGCTCCTCGCCGGCGAGGGTCGTCGAAGGCAGCAGAGCCCCGCGCGCTTCGGAGAGCAGGGCGCGGGCGGCGTCCAGGTTGGCGGCGGCGACCTTGAGGTCCTGGTTCTCGGTGAGCGCGGCCTGCACGAGGCGGTCGAGGGCCGGATCCTGGTAGAGCCGCCACCAGCCGGGCGGCAGGGCCTCGACCGCGCTGGCGCCGGGCGTGGTGGAGACGAAAGGCCGCGCGGCGGTCGGCGGCGTGGCGGGCGCGCGGTAGTTGGGCCCGAGCGCGCACGCGGAGAGGCCGGCGGCGGCGGCGGCGGCGAGGACGCTGAGGAGGCGGGTAAGCTTACGCATCGGCGGTCCTGGCGGCGTCGGCCTCGGCGGCGCGCTGGGCGAGGCGCCGGCGGGTCGGCGGCTGTGGGATGCGCTTCGAGAGCCCGCGGCAGACCACGTAGAACACCGGGGTGAAGATCAGGCCGAAGCCGGTGACCCCGATCATCCCGAAGAAGACCGCGACGCCCAGGGCCTGGCGCATCTCCGCCCCCGCCCCGCTGGCGAAGGCCAGCGGCGAGACGCCGAGGATGAAGGCGAAGGAGGTCATCAGGATCGGCCGCAGGCGCAGGCGCCCGGCCTCGGCGGCGGCCTGCTCGGGCGGCTCGCTGCGTTCCTCCTCGTTCTGGCGGGCGAACTCGACGATCAGGATGGCGTTCTTGGCGGCCAGGCCGATCAGCACGATGAAGCCGATCTGGGTGAGGATGTTGTTGTCCGAGCGGAACAGGTTCACCCCCAGGATCGCGGCCAACAGGCACATGGGCACGATCAGGATCACCGCCAGCGGCAGGGTGACGCTCTCGTAGAGGGCGGCGAGCAACAGGAAGACGAAGACCACCGCCAGGCCGAAGGCGATCAGGCCGGTGTCGCCGGCCACCTGCTCCTGGTAGGCGAGCTCGGTCCATTCGGTGGTGAAGCCGGCCGGCAGCACCTCGTGCGCCAGCTTCTGTATGGCCTGTTCGGCCTCGCCCGAGGAGCGGCCGGGCGCGGCGGAGCCCTGCACCTCGGCGGACGGGTAGAGGTTGTAGCGCAGCACCCGGTAGGGGCCGGTGACGTGGCGCACGTTCATCACCGAGCCCAGCGGCACCATGGCGCCGGAGGTTGAGCGGGTGCGGATCTCGGTGAGCGCCGACTGGTCGACGCGGAACGGATCGTCGGCCTGGGCGATCACCTGGAAGGTGCGGCCGAACAGGTTGAAGTCGTTGACGAAGGTCGAGCCGAGATAGGTCTGCAGGGTGTCGAACACCGAGCTATCCGGCACGCCGAGCATCTCGGCCTTGGTGCGGTCGATGTCGGCGTAGAGGCGCGGGGTCTTGGTGTTGAAGCTGGCGAAGGCCGAGCCCAGCACCGGCGACTGCTGGGCGGCTGCGGCGAGCTTATTGGCGGCCGCCTCCAGGGCCGGATAGCCCGCCCCGCCTTGGTCCTCGACGATCATCTTGAAGCCGCCGGTCGTGCCGATGCCGCGCACCGGGGGCGGCGGGATGACCTTGATGTCGGCGCCGTTGATGTCGGCGAAGCGGTTGCGCAGGTCGTCGCTGATCTTGGTGGTGGTGAGGCCGTGCTTCAGGCGCGTCTCGAAGGGGTCGAGGACCGCATAGATCTGGCCGGCGTTCGAGTTGGTGGTGCCGGTGGTGGCGTCGACGCCGGCGTAGACGGAGGCCGCGCGCACCCCGGGCGCCGCCAGCAGCCGGCGGGTGACGTCGCGCATGACGGCGTCGGTGCGCGTCAGGGCCGAGCCGGCCGGCAGATTGACGGCGACCAGCAGGTTGCCCTGGTCCTGCGCCGGGATGAAGCCCGACGGCGTCGCCCCCATCCGCCAGCCGGTGACCAGCAGCAGGCCGACATATACCGCCAGCATCACAACGGTCATCCGCACCAGCTTGCGGATGATGCCGGAATAGCGGTCGCCGAGCCGGTCGAAGGCGCGGTTGAAGCGCAGCGAGAAGGCGTCCATGGCGCGCGCCATGCGGCCCTTGCTCTGGCCCGCGTCATGCTCGGCGCCGTGCGGCTTCAGCACCAGGGCGGCGAGCGCCGGCGAGAGCGTCAGGGAGACGGTCAGCGACAGCACGGTGGCTGAGGCGATGGTCAGGGCGAACTGGCGGTAGAACTGGCCGGAGATGCCGGAGATGAAGGCGCTCGGCACGAACACCGAGGCCAGCACCAGGGCGATGGCCACCAGGGCGCCGCCCACCTCGTCCATGGTGACGTGCGCCGCCTCCCGCGGGCTCATCCCGGCGCGCAGGTGCCGCTCGATGTTCTCGACCACCACGATGGCGTCGTCGACCACGATGCCGATCGCCAGCACAAGGCCGAACAGGGTCAGCGTGTTGATCGAGAACCCCGCCGCGGCCATCACCGCGAAGGTGCCGATCAGGGCCACCGGAATGGCGACGATCGGGATGATCGCCGCCCGCCAGCTCTGCAGGAAGACCACGATCACCACGACCACCAGGGCCAGCGCGATGAACAGGGTCTTCTCGACCTCAGTGATCGAGGCCTGCACATATTCGGTGGGGTTGTAGATGATCTTGTAGTCGAGGCCCGGCGGGAAGCTCTCCTTGAGCTTCTCCATGGTGCTCTTGATGGTGGCGGCCCCCTGCAGGGCGTTGGAGCCGGGCTGCGCCAGCACCGCGAGCGCCACGGCGGGCTTGCGGTCGAGATAGGCGTTGGTGGTGTAGTCGGCGGCGCCCAGCTCGATGCGGGCGACGTCGGTGAGCCGGGTGACCTGGCCCTGCTGGGCGGTCTTCAGGACGATGTCGCCGAACTGCTCGGGCGTGGAGAGCCGGCCGAGCGCCTCGACGTTTAGCTGGTAGGCGGACGCGGTCTGGGTCGAGGGCGGCTGGCCCACGGCGCCGGCCGCCACCTGGACGTTGTGGCTCTTCAGCGCGCCGGTGATGTCGTCGACCGTCAGGTTGCGGGCGGCGGCCTTGTCCGGATCGATCCAGATGCGCATGGCGTAGTCGCGCGCCGCCCGGCTCTGGATGTCGCCGACGCCCGGCAGGCGCAGCAGCACGTCGCGGATGTGCAGGCCCACGTAGTTGGCGATGTACTTCTGATCGAGCGAGCCGTCGGGCGAGTACATGTGCACGGCGAGCAGGATGTCCGCCGAACTCTTGCGCACCAGCACGCCGGAGGCGACCACCTCTTCCGGCAGGTGCGGCGTGGCGGTGGCGACGCGGTTCTCGACCAGCACCTGGGCCTGGTTCGGATCGGTGCCCAGCTTGAAGGTGACGGTGATGTTGACGTGGCCGTCGCCCGTCGAGTTGGAGGACATGTAGAGCATGTTCTCCACGCCGTTGATCTGCTCCTCGATCGGCGCGGTGACGCTGTCGGCCAGGGTCTCGGCCGAGGCGCCGGGATAGGTCGCGGAGATGTTGATCGTCGGCGGCACGATGTCCGGGTACTGGGACACCGCCAGGGTCGGGAAGGCGATCACCCCCATCAGGATGATCAGGATCGAGATGACCGCGGCGAACACCGGCCGTTCGATGAAGAAGTGGGAGAACTTCACCGCGCCGTCACCGGGCGCCGTCGGCGACGATGGTGGCGGCGGCCGAGGGGACGGTGTCGACGCCGTCGTCCTCGGGGCGCTGGACCGCCGCGGCCTCGGGCTGAATCTGGGCGAGCGTGGTCTTCGCCGGCTGGCCGACCTTCAGCCGCTGGACGCCGTCGATCACCACCAGGTCGGAGGCGGAGATCCCCTTGCGGATCACCCGCAGGCCCTGGGCGATCGGACCCGGCTCGACCTCGCGCTCGACGATCTTGCCGCCCGGCCCCACCACATAGACCACCTGCCGCGTCTGGTCGGTGACCACCGCGCGGTCGGGAACCAGCAGGGCCGGATAGGCGCCGGAGCCCAAGAGCCGCATGTGGCCGAACATGCCGGGCGTCAGGAACATCTGCGGATTGGCCACCACAGCGCGACCGCGGATGGTGCCGGAGCCGGTGTCGAGGCTGTTGTCGACGAAGTCCATCCGGCCCTTCCAGCGGTAGGTCGGCTCGTCCTGCAGGCGAATCTCGACGGGGTTCTGGGCGTCGCGCGAGGAGGTGCGGGTGCCCCGCGCATTGGCGCGCTCGTACTTCAGGTAGAGGGCCTCCGAGCCTGTGAAGGCGAAGCGGATCGGATCGAGGCTGGCGATATTGGTGAGCACGGTCTGGTCGGCGGTGACCAGGTTGCCGGGCGAGACGCGGCGGTCGGAGATGCGCCCCGACACCGGCGCGGTGACGCGGGTGAAACCGACGTTCAGCGCGGCGGTGCGCACGCCCGCCTGGGCGCTCTCGAGATCGGCGGTGGTCTGAAGCTGGCTGGCGACCAGCACGTCATAGGCCTGCTGGCTCATGGCGTGGGCGGCCAAGAGGGTCTTGCCGCGGGCGAGCTCCGCGTGGGCATTGGCGGCGGCGGCCTGGGCGTGGGCGGCGCCGCCCCTCGCCTGGTCGAGGGCCGCCTGATAGGGCCGGCCGTCGATGACGAACAGCAGCTGGCCCTTCTTGACCACCTGGCCGTCCTTGAAAGCGACCGACTGCAGGTAGCCGGAAACCCGGGGCCGCACGTCCACGGAATCGATGGCCACGAACTGGCCGACGAAGTCGTCCCAGTCGACGATCTGCCTGGCGAGCGGATGGGCCACCGTGACGTTCGGCGCCGGCGGAGCCGTCGCGGTCTTCGCCGCGCCGCAGGCGGCGAGCAGCAGCAGGACGGGGATCAGGCTGAAGAAACGCATGCGCATCCGGTCACGTAGAGCGCGTCAGGCGAAAGTGGATACCGGTTTCGCCGCCCGACGCGCTCCAACTATTGAAGATAGACCCCACCTGGTTCAGGTGAGTCCACCTGAACCAGGAAGGGTCTAGGGGGCGCGCGCGGCCTAGCGGCCATTTGTTGCAACCGTACGTCGGAAGCCGCCCCTCCGCGTTGAGTAGGGTTTTTCCGGGCCGCAACGCAACATCGCAGGCGCATCCGCGGCGTCTCAGCCGGGAAATGGGCCGCGTCCGGATGGCGCCGTTCGCCCGGCGGAGACTACTTGCCGACCACGATCACCTGGAAGGTGCCGGCCACCGGCAGCGGACGGCCGCTGGTGGTCTGCACCACATAGGTGGCACTGGGCAGGTAGATGCGGCCCGTGCGCTCGTCGAGGGCCAGGGTGCGGGCGCCCTTCTGGGTCGGCACGGTCTCGACGATCTCGGCCTTGCCCTTGGCGAAGGCGATGACCGCCAGGGTCCCGTCGCGGCCGGCGGGCACGAAGGCCAGCTTGCGCACCGGATCGTAGACCGCCCCATCCGCGCCCTTGCCCATGGCCAGCATCTGCGTGACCTTGCCGTCGGAGGTGCGGAGGATGGCGGCGGCGCCGTCGCAGGCGGCGATCAGCAGCTTCTCGTGGCCATTGTAGGCGAGGCCGCCAGGACCGTCGCAATCGGCGATCGGCCAATATGCGGTGACCTTGCGCGCGGCGATGTCGATCACCGCGATCTCGTGCCTGTCCTCGACGGCGACGAAGGCCCGGCCGGAGCCGTCCACCGCGACCTCCTCCAGCGTGCCGCCCACCGCGACCGTGCCCGCGACCTTGCGGGTCTTGGGATCGACCAGGGTCACCTCGCCGCCCGAATGATCCATCACCAGCACCAGGCCGGAGTGCGGATCGAAGGCGGCCGAATCCGGGCCCTTGCCGGTCGGCACGCTGCCGCTCGCCACGCCGGTCATGGCGTCGGCGAAGACCGCGGTGTTGTCGCCGCCGTTGGTGACCAGGATCTCGGCGCCGCCGTTGACCGGCAGGGCGATGTGCTCACGGGCGCCGGGGACCAGGCCCGCGGTCACCTGCTTGCTGGTCAGGTCGACCGCCATCACCGAGGCGCCGCGGGTGATCAGGACGCGGTCGGTCTTGGCGTCGACCCGCGCATAGTCCCAGCCGCCGTCGGGGCCCGCGATCCTGTCGATCACATGGTAGCCCGGCCCGGCCGCCAGCGCGGCGCCCGCCGCGCCGCAGGCCAGGGTGGCGAGTAGTCCGGCAATCCACGGTCGCATCGATGCGCCTCCAACTGGTCTGGCGGCGGATGCTAGTCAGCGGCGGCGGCCGTGTCGCCCGATTTCAGGAGGGTCCGAAGGACCGCCGAAGCGGCCAGCGCGCAGCCCGCGCCGGCGCACCAGCCGGCCAGCACGTCGCTCGGCCAATGGACCCCCAGATAGACCCGGCTGAAGCCCACCGCGGCCATGATCATCACCGCCACCACGAAGGCCAGGATCTTGGTCGGCCGGCGCGGCTCCAGGGTGGAGATCAGGGCCGCCAGCGTCAGGTAGACGGTGGTCGAGAGCATGGAGTGGCCGCTCGGGAAGCTCGCCGAATAGACGTAGGAGCCGTGCGGCACGAGCTCCGGCCGCGGCCGGCCGTAGAGGGTCTTCAGCCACTCGCTGCTGACGATCGCCACCAGCACCGCGCCCACCAGCACCGCGGCGTGGCGGACCTTGCGGTGGAAGCTGAAGCCCAGGGCCGCCACCACGGTGACCAGGGTGAGGACGGTGACGCCGCCCAGGGCGGTGACGTCGCGCATGGCCTCCTGGAAGCTCTGCGAGCCGATCGGCTGGGCGGGGTTCCCGGGCACGCGGAAGGCCAGCAGGATCTTCCGGTCGATGGCCAGGGTCTCGCCCTCGCGCATCTCGCCGCCGATGGCCAGGAAGGCCCAGATCGCGGCGGCCGCGGCGAACAGCGCCAGGAGGGCGCGGGATTCCAGGCGTCGAAGCAGGTTCAAATCCGGGGCCCTCGCGTCGGCGGCGTCCGGGGCTCAACGCACGAGGCGGCCGAACGAGGCGGCGGCTAGCTCGGATTTGCGACCGGGGTCGGGACGGGCTGCGCCGGCTGGCCGATGACGGCGGTCGGCTGGGCGCCCGCCTCCGGCAACGGCGGCGGGGGCGGCGGCGGTCCGGGCGGGATCGGGGTCAGGGGCAGGCGCTTCAGCGCGCGGGCCATGTAGGTCTTCCAGAGCTCGGCCGGGGCGCTGCCGCCGGTGATCCGGCGCATGGGCGCATTGTCGTCGCGGCCCATCCAGACCACCGTGGTGAAGCCGCCGGTGAAGCCGCAGAACCAGGCGTCCTTGTAGTCCGAGGTGGTGCCGGTCTTGCCGGCCAGGTCGTAGCCGGGCACGGCGGCCTTGGTCCCGGTGCCCTGGGTGAGCACGGTGCGCATCATGCCGGTGAGCTCGGAGAGCGGCGGGTTGGCGACCACCTGGGCCAGGGGCGCCTGCTTGTGCTGGTAGAGCACCTGGCCGGTGGCGGTGCGGATCCGCTCCACGCCGTAGGCCTGGGCGCGATAGCCGCCGTTGGAGAGCGGCGCGTAGGCCTGGGCGACTTCCAGCGGGGTCACCAGGGTGGTGCCAAGCGCCATGGCCGGGTCGGTGTTGATCTGGCTGACGATGCCGAGGCGGTGGGCGGTGGCGGCGACGTTCGGGCGGCCGACCTCGTCGGCGAGCTTGGCGGCGACGGTGTTGATCGACTGGGCCAGCGCCTTCTGCAGGGTGATCGGGCCCAGGAACTCCGGCTCGAAGTCGCGCGGCGACCAGCCGTCGATGGTCACCGGCTCATCGACCGCCATGGTGTCCGGCGTGCGGCCAGCCTCCAGCGCGGTCAGGTAGACGAAGGGCTTCCAGGCCGAGCCCAGCTGGCGGTGGGCGTCCACCGCCCGGTTGTAGGGGGCGGTGGCGAAGTCCGTCCCGCCGACCAGGGTCCAGACGCGGCCGAAGCCGTCGACGGAGACCACCGCGGCCTGCTCGATCTTGGCGGTCTTGTAGTGGGCGACGACGGTCTTGGCGGCGTCGGCGGCGGCGTCCTCCATCGCCAGGTCGAGGGTGGTGTCGACGACCATGTCCTGCCGCGGCTGGCCGGTGATCTTGATCGTCTGGTCGTCGATCCAATCGATGAAGTATTGAGCCGGCGCCTGGGGCGAAGACTTCCAGACCTTGGGGGTCGAGGCGAGCGCCTTGGCCCGCTCGGCCGGGGTGATGGCCCCGGTCTCGACCATGGCGTCGAGCACCAGGCGGGTGCGATCGGCGGAGCGTTCCGGCTGGTCGGCCGGATCGTAGTCGGTGGGCGACTTCATCAGGGCGGCCAGCATGGCCGCCTCGCGGATGGTCAGCTTCGACGCCGGCTTGTCGAAATAGCGCGCGGCGGCGGCCTCCAGGCCGTAGGCGCCGGAGCCGAAGTAGGCGCGGCTCAGGTAGAAACCGAGGATCTGCTTCTTGGAATAGGCCTGCTCCAACCGGACGGCGTAGACCAGCTCGGTCGCCTTGCGCTCCATCGTCTTCTCGTTGGAGAGGAACAGGAGCCGGGCGGTCTGCTGGGTGATGGTGGAGGCGCCCTGCGCCATGCGGCCCTTGGCGACGTCGGTCAGGAGCGAACGGGCGATGCCCATGGCGTCGAAGCCGTCGTGTTCGTAGAAGCGCCGGTCCTCGATCGAGACGAAGGCGGCCGCGACGTAGGGCGGCAGGCGGTCGACGTTGACCGGCGGGGCGTAACGGCCGCCGCGCACGCCGATCACGGCGCCATGGCGGTCCAGGTAGGTGACCTGGGGGTCACGGCGGATGGGCGGCAGGCTCGGCAGGTCCGGGCCCTGGCCCAGGATGGACACCGCGGCGATGAGGCCGATCACGGGCAGCTCCTTCGGCGACGCCCCCCAGCGTCTCGTCCGTCGACACGCCTCTTCTGACGGCCGCAGCCGTTAAGAGAAAGCTAATTTCCTGTAATCCGACGATCGGTCGCGGGGCGCCCGGATCGGCTGCTGGCGGCGCCTGTTAGGCGACCACGCCGTAGTAGCCCTGCTCGCCGTAGACGCGAACCTGGCAGGGGCGGCCGCCATCCTGGCATTGCCGCGCACGCTTGTTGGCCGAAGCCTTGGCGACTTCCTTGTCGATGGAATGGCCGAAGTATTCGCCGCCGTACTCGACGGCCCACATCCCATCATGGCGGACGACTGTGAAGACCGCCCGGTCGGGGATCTCACGCATGCGATGCTCCTTAGGCCTGGAGAACCAGAGCCCTCGGCGACTGGATCCATTGGTGCGCGGCCTATAGCACAATACCTAGCGGATGCATAGAATTAGCCAAATAAAACTTGCGACTTCAGCCTCCGAGAGCCATTATCCGGCGGTCGAATATCGTTCAGGATCGCCCTCTTTCCGCGCGGAATCTCAAGATTTACGCGCGGGATCCGATCACGACCCTCTCCGAAAATTTGATCTCCAGGTCCAGGTTGGACTTGCGAGGACTATGTCCGAAGGGACGACACCTATGACGACCGGGACTGTGAAGTGGTTCAACGGCCAAAAGGGCTTCGGTTTCATTCAGCCCGATGACGGCGGCAGCGATGTCTTCGTGCACATCTCGGCCGTGGAGCGCGCCGGCATGGCCGCGCTGCATGAGGGCCAGAAGGTCAATTTCGAGGTGCAGCTCGACGCCCGCAGCGGCAAGACCGCGGCCGGCGACCTGACCGCCGCCTAATCCCTTGAACGACCGGCGTCCGCGCCGGTCCTCCAACCCTCGGCCGGGCTTTTCCGGCTGAGACCTATGGGCGACAGTCCCGCGGCCAAATGGTCCGCGTGGGTTGACTTCACCGCCCGAACGCACGATGTGCCGCTTGCGCTTGGCGATATCAGGCGCATTCGGCGCTCCAGCCGCGTGGGATTGCTAGAACGCGATCCAGCCTGTCGAGCGCCGTCAGATCCCCATCGATCGCCCATCACGCGGGGCGCTCTCCAAACACCCCGCGCTTCCCGCGACCCTCGGCTTAAGCCGTGTGGCCGCGCTCGGCGCATACGCGAAAGTACCTATCCTTTGACTCAATTCACCGACCTGGCCCTCGCCAAGCCGCTGCTCCGCGCCCTGGCTGACGAAGGCTATGCCACGCCCACGCCGATCCAGGCGCAGGCCATTCCCGGCGTCATGGCCGGCCGCGACCTCCTGGGCATCGCCCAGACCGGCACCGGCAAGACCGCCGCCTTCGCCCTTCCCATCCTGCACCGCCTGGCCGCCGACAAGCGCCAGGCCCCGCGCCGCAGCTGCCGCGTGCTGGTGCTCTCCCCCACCCGCGAGCTGGCCACCCAGATCGCTGAGAGCTTCAGGACCTATGGCAAGCACATGGGCGTCACCGTCACGGTGGTGTTCGGCGGCGTGAAGTACGGCGGCCAGATGCGCGCCATGGCGCCCGGCGTCGACGTGCTGGTGGCCACCCCCGGCCGCCTGCTCGACCACCTGCAGGAGAAGACCATCAGCCTGGAAGGCGTCGAGACCTTCGTGCTCGACGAGGCCGACCAGATGCTGGACATGGGCTTCATCCTGCCGATCCGGCGGATCGTGAAGCACATCCCCCGCCAGCGGCAGACGCTGTTCTTCTCGGCCACCATGCCGGCCGAGATCGAGAAGCTCGGCTCGGAGATCCTCGGCCCCGACCCCCTGAAGGTCTCGGTGACGCCGCAGGCGACCACCGTCGAGAAGGTGAACCAGCGCGTGCTGTTCGTCGAGCAGCCGCGCAAGCGCGCCCTGTTGGCCGAGCTGTTCGATGACGCTGGCTTCAAGCGAGTGATCGTCTTCACCCGCACCAAGCGCGGCGCCGACCGCGTCGCCCGCGGCCTCGAGCAGGTTGGCGTCGACGCCGCCGCCATCCACGGCGACAAGAGCCAGGGCCAGCGCGAACGGGCGCTGGCGCAGTTCAAGGCCGGCGAAGTCCGCGTCCTGGTGGCCACCGACATCGCCGCGCGCGGCATCGACATCGACGCGGTCAGCCACGTCGTCCAGTACGACCTGCCCAATGTGCCGGAGGCCTATGTGCACCGGATCGGGCGGACCGCGCGGGCCGGGGCCGACGGCTCGGCCGTGGCCTTCTGCTCCGACGACGAGCGCAACCTGCTGAAGGACATCGAGCGGGTGTCGCGCCAGCGGATCCCGTCCTTCGATCGCCGCAACGACCGGCAGCTGGGGGCCGCCACGGCCGCCATGCCCGACGTGGGCGGCAAGCCGGAACGTCCGGCCCAGCCGCATCGCGGCGGCCACCAGACCAAGCACAACCGTAACCACGCCGGCGGCAAGACCGGCCGCGAGCGCCAGGAAGGCCAACAGCCCCGCAGCGCCGGCGGCGGCCAGGGCGCCGCCCCGAAGCGCAGCTCCGGCGGCAATGGCGGCGGCGGCTTCAAGGGCCCGCGGCGCGAGAACCGCGGCGGCGTCTGGTCGAACCACTAGCTGAGAAAGCCTTCTCCCCCTGCGGGAGAAGGTGTCAGCGCAGCTGACGGATGAGGGGTCGCCAGGCGGCCCCTTTTTCGTGGGCGGAATGGCCGAACGCGATCGGGCCCGCTAGGCTGAAGAAAAGCCAAGGGGAGGATGCGATGAGCCAGGCTGCCACCGAGACGATCCTCGAGCCGGACCTGCCGATCGTCGATCCGCACCATCACCTGTGGGACCGCCGGACCGCGCCGCAGCCGCCGCCGGAGGTGGCCAGCCATCCATTCCTGATCGCCATCCGCGACGCCCGGCGCTACCTGCTGGACGAACTCCTGGCCGACACCGGCGGCGGCCACAACGTCGTCGCCACGGTGTTCGTGGAGTGTGGCGCCTTCTACAAGGCCGATGGGCCGGTGGAATACCGCGGGGTCGGCGAGACCGAGTTCGTCAACGGCGTGGCGGCGATGAGCGCCAGCGGGGTCTATGGCCCGATGCGGGCCTGCGCCGGGATCGTGTCGCGGGCCGACCTGATGCTGGGCGATGCGGTGGCGCCGGTGCTGGAGGCCCATGTGCGGGCCGGCGGCGGACGGTTCCGCGGCATCCGCAACTCGGCCTCGTTCGAGGCCGACACGGCGGTGCTCGGGCCGCTGAACCGGGTCGAGGCCGGGCTCTACCTCTCGGGCCCGTTCCGCAAGGGCTTCAAACACCTGGCGAAGATGGACCTCAGCTTCGACGCCTGGCTGCTGGAGCCGCAGCTGCCGGACGTCATCGACCTGGCGCGGGCCTTCCCCGACACCACCATCGTCCTCGACCACGTGGGCACGCCGCTGGGCCGCGGCAGCTTCGAAGGGCGGCTGGAGGAGCGCTTCCCCATCTGGCGGGCCAACATGCTGGAGCTGGCGAAGTCGCCGAAGGTGGTGGTGAAGCTGGGCGGCCTGGCCATGGCCTTCTGCAACTTCCCCTCGTTCCTGGCCGAGCCGCGGGCGGCCTCGAGCCAGCTCGCCGACGAATGGCGGCCCTATATCGAGACCTGCATCGAGGCGTTCGGCGCGGAGCGCTGCATGTTCGAGAGCAACTTCCCCGTGGACATGGGCAGCTGCAGCTACGCGACCCTGTGGAACGCCTTCAAGCACCTGGCCAAGGGGGCGTCGGCCGATGAGAAGACCGCGCTGTTCTCGGGCACGGCGAGCAAGGTCTATCGGCTGGAGCTGGCCTAGGACGGGTGATCGGCTGCGAAGCTCAGGTCCGGCGCCGCGGACGGGCGAGATAGAGGGCGGCGCCCAGGCCCACGGGGACCAGGCTCCAGAGCAGCTCGATCTTGTTTCCGGCGGTCATCAGGGTCACGGCGCAGGCCATGGCGATCACCGCCACGGCGCACGCGCCCCAGCGCGCCAGCGGCGAGGCGAAGCGCGCGGCGAGCCTGAGCAGCGACGCCGCGGCCAGGATGTAGGCCCCGAGCGCCAGGATCACGGTGATGTCGGCCAGCAGTGTGAACTGGCGGGTCAGCTGGGGCGAGAAGCTGGCCAGGGCGGTGGCGGTCATCAGCACGCCCACCAGCAGGAGGTTGACCCGCGACGCCCGCTCGCCCGGGCGGGTGCGCAGGACGGCTGGGAAGACCCCGGCGTCGGCGGCGGTGCGCGAGGTCTCGGCCGGTAACAGCGTCCAGACCGCGAAGCAGCCGGTGACGCGCAGGAGGACGCAGAGCCCGATCACCGTCCCACCGGCCACGCCGAGGGCGGCGCGGGCCGCGTCGGCGAAGGGCGCCGAGGAGGCGGCGAGCTGCGGCGCCGGCAGGATCCCCATCAGCACGGCGCAGGCGGCGATGTAGAGGCCGGCCGCGGCGAGGACGCCCAGCAGGGAGGCGCGCGGCACGTTGCGCGCCGGATCGCGCACGACGCCGGCGGTGGCGGCGGCGCACTCGACGCCCAGGAAGGCCCAGAAGACCACCAGGGCCGAGCGCCAGACGGCCTGAGGGGCGGCGAGATGGCCGGGATTCCATGAGGCCAGGAACACCGCCGGATGGAACCAGAACCAGCCGAAGGCGGCGGCGAAGATCACCGGCGCGAGGCCCAGCACGAGGGTCAGCCCCTCGATGCGGCTGACCAGCTTCGGCCCGACGGCGCAGGCGCCGACCGTCAGCCAGATCAGCGCCAGGGTGACCGCCAGGCGCGGCCCGGGCGCCGCGAGCGCCGGCGCCAGGAAGCCCAGCGCGCCGGCCACCGCCAGGCCCAGGGCGACGTTCCCCACCCAGCACTCGACCCAGTAGATGAAAGCACAGACGGCGGCGGGAAACTTGCCGAGCCCCTCCTCGACATAGGCCGCCAGGCCGGTGGCGGCGGGCGCGGCGGCGGCGAGGAAGGCGAACACGCCGGCCAGCGCCAGGGCGGCGCAGGAGGCCGCGACCCAGCCCAGCAGGGAGATCGAGCCCATGGCGCCCAGGGTCGCGGGCACCAGGTAGACGCCGGAGCCGATCATGCCGCCGACCACCAGGGCCGTCGCGCCCATCAGGCCGATGCGCGGGTGGTGGTCCACGGACGCCGGTTGCTCGATCGCCTCGACCGCCGCCATCCGAACGCCCCCCTGCCCCGCCGGGACGCTAGCTGCCGGGCGACAGGGGGTCTAGTAGCGCTGCTCGACCGGGGCGATGCCCCACTTGGGGGGCGGGGGGGCGTAGCTGCGGAAGCGCTCCAGCACGGCCGCGGTGGTGGACTCGTAGATCAGCATGTCGCCGTACTGCTGGGCGACGAAGCCGGCGTCGACCATCTGTTGCACGGTCTTCTGCCAGAGCTCGTAGTAGCCGTTGACGTTGACGAAGCCGCAGGGTTTGGCGTGGAAGCCCAGCAGCGCCCAGGTCCACTGCTCGACGAACTCCTCGAAGGTGCCGGGACCGCCCGGCAGGGAGAGAAAGGCGTCGGCCAGTTCGGCCATCTTCCACTTCCGCTCGTGCATGGAATTGACCACCACCAGCTCGGTGAGACCGGTGTGGCCGATCTCCTGGTTGACCAGATCGGCGGGCATCACGCCCACCACCTTGCCGCCGGCCGCGAGCGCCGCGTCGGCCACCTGGCCCATCAGCCCGACCCGGCCGCCGCCATAGACCAGGGTGAGGCCGGATTGGGCGATCAGGGTCCCCGCGCGCTCGGCTTCAGCCAGGAAGGCTGGGTCGTTCCCGGCGGAAGAACCACAATAAACACAAATACTTTTCAAGACTCAGGTGTCCTGGCGCGGAGAAAAAGAGCCGTCGCTGATAGGCCGATTGGCCCCATCTGTCACGGTCTGGCTGGCCTGACGCGATTTCCGCGGTTAAAACGCCGGTACGGCTCGCTACGTTGGCGGCCGGGCGGCGCGGCTGATGAGATGTGCCGCAAGACTTCTATCGGTTAGGTCAGACGAATGGCGAGCGGCACGGTCAAGTGGTTCAACACGGCTAAGGGCTTTGGGTTCATTCAACCGGACGACGGCGGCGCAGACGTCTTCGTCCACGTCTCGGCGGTCGAACAGGCAGGTCTTCGGGGCCTGAACGAAGGCGATCAGGTCGAGTTCGAGATGGAGCAGGATCGGCGCAGCGGCAAGCTGGCGGCCGGCAATCTGGTGGTCACCGGCCACGGCGCGGCGCCTGCGGCGCCCCGGCGTGCGGGCGGCGGCGGCTTCGGGGGCGGCGGCGGCGGCGGCGGTTACGACCGCGGTCCGCGCGGCGGCGGCGGCGGCGGCTTCGGGGGCGGCGGCGACCGTCCGCGCGGCGAGATCGCCGGGGCCGGCAACGGCACGGTCAAGTGGTTCAACCCGACCAAGGGCTTCGGTTTCATCCAGCCCGAGGGCGGCGGCCAGGACGTGTTCGTGCACATCTCCGCCGTGGAACAGGCGGGCCTGCGCGGCCTGAACGAGGGTCAGGTGGTCGCCTACGACCTCGAGCAGGATCGCCGGAGCGGCAAGACCTCGGCCACCAACCTGCGGGTTGTGGACTAGGCCGGAGACGGACGGCCCCCTCCCACGGGGGCCATCCCGCTGACATTTGCGGCGCGCGGTTCGTCCGCGCGCACAAGAGAGGTCGCGCCCGTCGCGGCCTCTCTTTCGTTTGGGCTCAGAACCGGCCGGCCAGCAGGTCCATGGTAAGGGCCACGATCACCTAGTGCGGCCAGGCTGAACCCGCCTCAGGCTACTTCGCGGCCCCCACCGGCGAGAGCCGGGCGATCAGATGGTCCGGCATGTGGGTCTCATAGGGCCCGAACCGCGGGTCGGGCTCCGGATAGTCGGTGGAGACGTACTGCGCGCCCGAGGCGAAGGCCTCGACCTGGCGGGACCGGTCGTTCTTGCGGGCCTCCGAGGTGTCGGCGTCGGCGCGGGTGCGGACGATGAAGCCGCGGGCCACGTCGCGGCTGATCCGCTGGCCGAGCTCATGCGGCTCGTTCAGGGTGAAATAGCCGGCGGCCGGATGGTCCTCGTTGGGGGAGTTGATGAAGCAGACCCGGCCCTCCAGCGACTTGCGGTCGCCGCGATAGGCCTCGACGACCTTCGGATCCTCGTCGATGGCGAACATGAACTTGCCGCGCGCCGTCTTCAGCTTCGGCCAGGCGCCAGCGAGGACGGCCTCGCGCAGGGTCTTGTGCTTGCCCTGCACCCGGTCGGGGGTGACCAGCTCGTTCTCGGGGAAGACCGAGCGGATCTCGTGGTCGATCTCGTCCATGGCCTTGGCGTCGAACGGCAGCAGCGGGACGGCGCCGGGGACCTTCAGCTGGTCCTGCTTGAGATTCATGATGATCAGGATCGGCACATGGTCGGGATGGGCCTTCGACCAGGTGCGGATCTCCTTCAGGCAGTCGACGAACAACGGACAGACCGAGCGGTAGTCGATGTCCGGCACGTGCATGACCTTCAGCCCCGGCTTGGCCAGCGGGGAGAGGTCGTAGGGCGTAGTGTCGGGGACCATCTTGCGGCCGAGCGGGGTCAGGTAGCGGCCGCCGTCCGGATCGTTGACGTAGTCGAGCTCCAATTGGCGAGCGCCGGCGTTCAGCTGCTCGGTGAGCGGCGGATGGCTGTAGTCGAGGGTGTCGGCGGCCTTCGGGTTGGCGCGGCGGACGCTGGCCATCTCCTTGGGCGCGATGGCCATCTTGTAGCTGTTGTGGGTGCCCAGCGTCTGCAGGCGGTTCATCGGCAGGGCGTCCACAGCGGCGCGGGTGCAGCCTGGCCGGCCCGACGGATGCTCCAGGTCGCAGGTGGCGGAGACCGTCAAGGCGGCGGCGAGTGCGGCGAAGATCATGGTCCCCTCCCCAGGGCTTCCGCCCATGGTGACCGGGATTTGTGACGGCCGCTACCAGGGTATTTGTTGCGGCGGGTCGGGATAGCGGCCGGCCAGGATGTCGGGCAGCCGGCTGGCCAGGCCGGGCGGGAAGACCGGCTCGTCCGTCGCCAGCAGGTCCGCGTGGGTCCACCAACGGATGTCGTCGATCAGGCGGTGCTCGTCGGCCTGCCAGCCCTGGCGCGCCGGCTCGCCGCCGGGGCAGCGGGCGACCACGTAGTGCTCGTCGAAAAGGACCGGCTCGTCATCCGCGAGCCGCAGCACGCCCTCGCGCCGCCAGACCACCGGACCCAGCGCGAACTCGGCAATGCCGGTCTCCTCGCGGACCTCCCGGGCGGCGGCCTCGAGCACCGTCTCGCCAGGCTCGGCGCCCCCGCCGACGGTGAACCAGGCGCCCGCGCCGTCCGGGGCGCTGGGCAGGCGGCCCTTCATCAAGAGGATGCGGCCGCCGGGATCGAACAGCAGCACGCGGGCGGTGAGGCGTCGGCGCATGAACTCCGAGCTCCGCGTCACCCGGTACGCGCGCAGGGCAACGCAAGGGAAACCTTAACGAGTGCGGCCCCAAAGTCCGCCGGTCTACGCGTAACCCAGAGCCCGGCCCCGATGGAAGACATCCGTACCAGCAACCACGATCTCGTCGCCCGCGTGGCGACGCTCGAGCTGCTGATCGCGGACCTCATCGACCTGCTGTGGGCCGTCGACCCCCAGGCCATGGAGCGGTTGGCGCGAGACGCTAACCAGGACCTGGCGATCCAGCACAACCGCACCCCCCTGCCGGCCGGCGAGCACCAGCGGATGCGGCTGATGGCCGTGCTGCAGGACCGCAGCCGCAAACTGGCGCACCGGCGCGGCAAGCAAGGCGCGGCGGCCTAGCGGTTGAGGAACAGCATTCTCCCACTGCAACGTGTGGTTAAACCCTGATCGCTAGGGTCTGGCCGGTGTCTCACCTGGAGGCCTTCGTGAAGGTCGGCTCCCATCGCCTCCTGGGCTTTGCGTTCGCCAATGCGGACCTGCTCCTCGAGATCGCTCCGGCCGGCGAGATCGCGTTTGCGATCGGCGCGGGCGAAGCCCTGTCGGGCTCGGCGGAGGTGCAGCTGATCGGCCGCGCCTGGCGCGACTTCATCCTGCCGCTCGACCAGCCGATGATCGAGGCGATGTTCGACGGCCTGACCGCCGGCCAGCGCAGCGGCCCCGTGCTGGTCCGCCTGGCTGGCGATACAGAAGGCCCCAGCCGCGCCGCGGCGCTTTCCGCCTTCCGCCTGCCGGAGAACGACGGCGCCATCTCCTGCGCGCTCGCCCGCGCCTCGGCGGAGGCAGCGGAAGCTTCGGGCCGGTTGCTTGACCGTGAATCCTTCGAGGTACTGGCCTCGGCGCTGATGGAGACCGCCCGCTCGACCGGGCAGGAGCTTGAGCTCGCCCTGGTGGAGCTGGCCGGCCTCACCGCCGCCCGCGAAAAGACCCTGCCCGCCGACCGCGGCGCCTTCGACGCCCGGCTGACCGGCGTGCTGCGCGCCGAGGCCCACGCCGGCCAGGCCGCCGCCGAGCTGGGCGACGACCGGTTCGCCCTGGTGCGCAACCGCGGCGAGGCGGCCGAAGCCCTGGTGCGGCGCATCGCCAAGCTGCTGGAAGCGGGCCTCGACGCCCGGGTCGCGGCCACCGCCGACGTCATCCCGCTGAAGGGCGAGACCGATCCGCGCCGGGCGCTCAGGGCGCTGCGTTATTCCCTGGACACCTTCCTGCGCGACGGCGTCTCCGGCACGGCCGCGGCCAGCCTGTCCGACGCGCTCGGCAAGGCGATGCAGCGGACGCTGAGCGAGGTGGGCGCGCTGGGCGAGGCGATCCGTGAGCGCAAGTTCCGCCTGGTCTTCCAGCCGGTGGTCCGGCTGAAGGACGGCGGCCTGCACCACCACGAGACCCTGGTGCGGTTCGGCGAGGAGGAGAGCCCCTTCCCGCGCATCCGCATGGCCGAGGAGATGGACCTCATCGAGCCGCTGGACCTGGCCATCCTGGAGCAGGCGATCCAGACGCTGGCCAAGGACCCCGAGCTGAAGCTGGCGGTCAACGTCTCCGGCCGCACGATCATGAGCCCGGCGTTCGTCGAATCCGCCTGCCGGCTGATCAAGGCGCACCCGAAGATCAAGGGCCGGCTGTTGTTCGAGCTGACCGAGAGCGCGGCGATCGAGGACCTGCGGCTGGCCGACCGCCACCTGCAGGTGCTGCGCGGCGAGGGCTGCCAGATCTGCCTGGACGACTTCGGGGCGGGCGCCGCCTCGCTGGCCTATCTGCAGCAGCTCGGTCTCGACATCGTGAAGATCGACGGCCGCTACATCCGCGACCTGCAGGTGGGCGGCCGCGAGGCCACCTTCGTCAAGCACCTGGTCAAGATGTGCGGCGAGCTGGGCATCCGCACCCTGGCCGAAATGGTCGAGACCCAGGCGGCGGAGGACGCGGTGCGCGCCGCCGGCGTCGACCTGGCCCAGGGCTGGCGCTATGGCGCGGCCGCCGACATCCCCGGCCCGCCGATCGGCATCAAGGGCCGCTCCGGCATCCGGCCGGCCCTGAGCCGCTAGCCGTTTCCAAAATCCGGGCGTAGGCTTTTGCCATCGGGGCGGTAGCGCGCGCCTGGTGTTGGTCGTGCGACCGCCCTCAACCGCGCCATGGATGCGTCTGAACCCTGGACATTTCGGGGGCGTCTGTGGCGCCCGAGGTGATGGGAGAACGACCATGCCAGTCCAACCCACGGGGTCCGTCCGGGCGCTTGCGCTCGCGGGCCCCACCAGCTCCGGCAAGACGACGCTTCTGGAAGCCCTGCTGCAAGTCACCGGCGCGGTGTCGCGCACCGGCGGCGACATGGTCGGCGATGCGAGCCCCGAGGCCCGCGCCCGCGGCCACTCGGTCGAGCTGAACCTCGCGGGCTTCGACTTCATGGGCGATCACTACCAGGTGGTGGATTGCCCCGGCTCCTTGGAATTCTGCGCCGACGTGGACCGCGCCCTGCCCGCCGTCGACCTGGCGGTGGTGGTCGCCGAACCCGATCCGGCCAAGGCCGCCCTGCTGCAGCCGACGCTGCGCGAGCTGGAACGGCTGGGCATCCCCCGCGCCCTGTTCATCAACAAGATGGACCAGGCCCGCGGCACCCTGGCGGGCCTGCTGGAGGCCCTGGCCGCGGTCAGCGGCGCGCCGCTGGTGGCCCGCCAGATCCCGACCTTCGCGGGCGAGAAGGCCACCGGCTTCATCGACCTGACCCTGGAGCGCTGCTTCGTCTACCGGCCGGGCGAGGCCAGCCAGCAGATCGACATCCCCGAGGACCTGAAGGCCGAGGAGGCCGACGCCCGCTTCCACATGCTCGAGCAGATCGCCGACTTCGATGACGAGCTCCTGGAGCAGCTGCTCTCCGACGTGACCCCCAGCCGCGACGCGGTGTTCACCGACCTGGTGAAGGAGATGAACGAAGGGCTGATCGTGCCGGTGTTCTTCGGCTCGGCGGTCAACGGCTTCGGCGTGCGCCGGCTACTGAAGGCCCTACGCCACGAGACCCCGCCGGCGGACCGCGCGGCCGCCCGGCTCGGCGTCGAAGGCGGCGCCTATGTGCTGAAGACCGCCTACGCCGGCCAGTCCGGCAAGCTCGCCTACGCCCGGGTGTTCGGCCAGCCGCTCACCGACGGGGCCGACCTGACGCTGGCGAACGGCGACAAGGCCCGGGCCGGCGGCCTGTTCGCGGTGCAGGGCGGGGCGACGCGGAAGATCGCCACCGCCCCGGTGGGCGACATCTGCGCCATCGGCAAGGTGGAGCAGGCGCACGCCGGCGAGGTGCTGTCGCTGACCGGCAAGCCGCAGGCGGTGCGCGCCGCGGCTCTGGCCCGGCGTCCGCAGTACGCGGTGGCGTTGGCGGCCAAGAACCACAAGGACGACGTCCGCCTGTCCTCGGCGCTCGGCAAGCTGGTGGAGGAGGATCCCGGGCTGATGCTGAAGCACGACCCGGAGGCCAAACAGGTGCTGCTGGCCGGCCAGGGCGACGGCCATGTGCGGCTGGCGCTGGAGCGGCTCAAGCGCCGGTATGGCGTCGAGATCGACACCGAGCAGCCCAAGACCGCCTATCGAGAGACCATCCAGCGCGCCGCCACCCAGCGCTCGCGGCACAAGAAGCAGTCCGGCGGCCACGGGCAGTTCGCCGACGTGACCATCGAGGTCAGGCCGCTGCCGCGCGGCTCGGGCTTCGTCTACCAGTCGCGCGTGGTGGGCGGCGCGGTGCCGAAGCAGTGGATCCCGGCGGTCGAGGACGGCGTCCGCGACGGCCTGACCAAGGGCCCGCTGGGCTTCCCGGTGACCGACCTGGAGGTGACCCTGACCGACGGCCAGACCCACTCCGTGGACTCCTCGGAAATGGCCTTCCGCACCGTCGGGCGGCTGGCGATCGAGGAGGCCCTGGCTTCGGTGGGCTCGATCCTGCTGGAGCCGATCGAGCACCTGGTGGTCTATTCGCCCTCGCCCTCGGCGTCGAACGTGACCTCCGCCCTGACCGCCCGCCGCGGCCAGATCCTCGGCCTCACGCCACGCGAGGACTGGCGCGGCTGGGAGCGGATCGAGGCCTACCTGCCGCAGTCCGAGCGCCAGGACCTGATCGCCGAGCTGCGCGGCCTGACCCAGGGCCTGGGCGCCTTCGAGGCCGACTTCGACCACATGGCCGAACTGCACGGCCGCCTGGCCGAGCTGGCCGCTCAGGCCAGCAAGGCGACGGCGACGGCGCACTAAACCTCCACCGCCAGGCAGGCGGGGGAGGTGGATCGGCGCGCAGCGACGAGACGGAGGGGGCGGCCGGCGCAGGGCGCTTGCACCCGCCCCCTCCACCCCTTCGGGGTCCCCCTCCCCCGTCCGCCTGACGGGGGAGGTTCCGCGTGCGTCAAGGCTGAGCTACCGTTGCTGCAAAGCGCGGGATCACGCCGTGCGTGCAGGGGGAGAGACATGGCCGCGACCCAACCCGCGAAGCCGATCAACATGACCCGCGTGGTGCTGACCTCGCTCGCGGCGTCCAGCATCGAATGGTACGACTTCTTCATCTACGGGACCGCCGCGGCCCTGGTGTTCCCCAAGCTGTTCTTCGCCGCGGGCCTGCCGCCGGCGGTGGCTCAGCTGGCCTCCTTCTCGACCTTCGCGGTGGGCTTCATCGCCCGGCCGGTGGGGGGTGTGGTGTTCGGCCATTTCGGCGACAGGCTGGGCCGCAAGCGGGCGCTGGTCACCGCCATGCTGATGATGGGCCTGGCGACCACGGCGGTAGGCCTGTTGCCCTCCTACGCCAGCATCGGCGTCGCGGCGCCGGTGATCCTGATCCTGCTGCGCTTCTTGCAAGGGCTGGCGGTGGGCGGCCAGTGGGGCGGCGCGGCCCTGCTGGCCATCGAGAACGCCCCGGTGCAGCGGCGCGGCTTCTTCGGCAGCTTCGCCCAGATGGGCGTGCCGGCCGGGGTGATCACCGCCAACCTGATCTTCCTGGTGATGGGCTCGATCGTGGCGCCGGCGGCGTTTGCGGCCTGGGCCTGGCGGATCCCCTTCCTGCTGTCGATCCTGCTGGTTGGCCTCAGCCTCTACGTCCAGCTGATGCTGGAGGACACCGCCGAGTTCCAGGCGCTGCAGAAGCTGGAGAAGAAGGCCCCGCGGACCGCCTCGCCGATCCTGCAGGTGATCGCCAGCAACCCGAAGGGCATCCTGCTGGCCGCCGGTTCGTTCGTCGCCGCCAACGGCACCTTCTACGTGATGATCACCTATGCGGTGGCCTATTCCACCACCACCCTGCACCTGCCCAAGACCATGATCCTGTGGGCGGTGATGATCGGCAGCCTGGTCTCGGCCCCGATCCTGCCCTTGACCGCGGCGCTCTCCGACCGGTTCGGACGGCGCGGCGTGTTCCTGGCCGGCGCGGCGCTAGAGCTCCTCTGGGCCGTGCCGTTCTTCCTGCTGCTCAACACCGGCCAGTTCCCGCTGATGGCGCTCGCCCTGATCGGCGGGCTCGGCTTCAACAGCGTGATGTACGGCCTGCAGGCGGCGATGATGACCGAGATGTTCTCCACCGAGTTCCGCTATTCGGGCGCTTCGCTGGGCTACCAGATCGGGGCGATCTTCGGCGGCGGCTTCGCGCCGATCATCTCCACGGCCCTGTTCGCCCGCTACCACACCTCGCTGGCGATCTCCGGCTACATGGCGGTGCTGTGCGCGGTGTCGTTCCTGTCGGTGCTGGTGCTCACCGAGACCCACAAGCGCGAGAACCGGCAGGTGGGCCGGGCGAAGGCGGCGGCTTGATTTTCTGACGCGCAGCCGGACGCAAAAGTGGGGCCACTTTTGCTGGCTGTCGCTCTCAGCGCTGAGCCGTCTGCGTGGTGCGCCAGTCGGCGGCGGTGACGGTGTAGAGCTGCACCAGATCGGCGAGCCGCTGGCCTTCGGCCTGGACGCTGCTGCGACGGGCGCGGCTCAGCTGGCGCTGGGCGTCGATCACCTGCAACAGGGTGCCACCGCCCAGGCGGTAGGCGGTCTGGGCGTCGCGGGCGCTGGCGGCCGCGGCGGCGTCCGCCTGCTTTAGCGCGTCGATCTCCTGCTGGTCGGAGCCCAGGTCGGCCAGCACGTCGGAGACCTGCACGAAGGCGCGGATCACCGTCGCCTGGTAGCGGGCGAGCGCGACGCGGGCCTCGGCCTCGGCGCCCTTGCGCTGCGCCTTCAGCGTGCCGCCGTGGAAGATCGGCGCGGTCAGGCCGCCCAGGATCTGCCAGCCCGAGGCGCCGTAGTCGAACAGGTTCTGCGGCTCGATCGCCGACTGGGTGAGGTTCGCCGAGAGCCGGATGTCGGGATACTGGTTGGCCACCGCCACGCCCACGTCGGCGGTGGCGGCGTGCAGCTCAGCCTCGGCCGCCAGGATGTCCGGCCGCTGGCGCACCAGGGCCGAGGGCAGGGTCACCGGCACATCGGTCGGCGGCGTGAAGGCGGCGAGGTCGAAGTCGGGCGCCGTCCACTCGGCCGGCGACTTGCCGACCAGCAGGGCGAGCTGGTGCCGCGCGGCGTCCAGCTGGCGCTGCAGCGGCGGGATCATCGCCTGGTCCTCGGCAAGCTGCGCCTGGCCGCCGGAGATGGCCGAGGGGGCTTCGGAGCCCGCCCGCTGGGCGGCGCGGATCAGGCCGAGCACCTGCTGATCCTCGGCCACCACCTGCTGCATCGTGGCCATCTGCGCCCGCAGGCTGGCCACCTGCATGGCCTGCATGGCGACGTCGCCCGAGAGGGTCAGATAGGCCGCATCGGCCTGGCGCGCGGCGGACTCGGCCCGGGCGCCGGCCGCCTCGGTGGCGCGCTTCTTGCCGCCGAACAGGTCGAGGTCGTAGCTCACCGCGCCGCCGATCGAATAGAGGTTGATGGTCGGGTTGGTGAGGGCGATGCCCGGGAAGCCGGAGAAGCCGAAGGCCTGCAGGTTGATCCGCTCGCGCTGGACCGAGGCGTTGGCGTCGACCTGCGGCAGCTGGGCGCCGTGCACGGCGGCGGCCTCCTGGCGGGCGCGCTCGAGGGTGGCGTTGGCTTCCGTGACCGTCGGGCTGTTGGTCAGCGCCTCGCGCACCACCCGGTCGAGGTCGGCGGAGCCGAACGCCTGCCACCACGGCCCGGCGGCGCGGGCGTCGGGGCTGAGGCGCACGCCGGGGGCCGCAGCATCGCCGGCCATGGCGTAGCCGGCCGCCGCGGCGCCGGTCGGCGCGGCGGGGGTGTTGAAGCTCGGGCCCACCGTGGCGCAGGCGGCGAGCGTCAGCCCCGAGGCGCTGAGGGCGAGCGTGCGAAGGAGTCTAGTCGACGACGGCATGGAGCGGCTCCCCACTGGCTTCCCGCTTCGGCGACCGCATGAGCAGCAGCATCGGGACGCAGGCCAGGGTGATGAAGAACATGAGGCGGAAATCATCGACGTAGGCGACCATCGACGCCTGGCGGCTGATCTCGGCGTTGAGGGCCGAAGCCCCGGCGACGGTGGTGGGATTCATGGCGGCGGGCAGGCCGTCCCGCACCACCGGATCGGACGGATTGAGGTGGCTCGCCAGCGACGAGTGGACCACCTGGGTGTTGGAGACCACCAGGGCCTGCATCATCGAGATGCCGATCGCCGAGCCCATGTTGCGGACCAGGGTGTAGAGCGACGAGCCCTCGGGCCGCAGGACCGGCGGGACGGTGGCGAAGGCCAGCGTCGACAGCGGCACGAACAGGAAGCCGATGCCGAAGCCCTGGATGATCCCCGAGACGATCACCGCGCCCGTGCCCATCGACAGGTCGAAGTGCATCATCTGGTAGAGGGCGAGCGCGTTCAGCCCGAGGCCGAACAGCAGGATGGCGCGGGTGTCGACCCGGCCGATCAGCCGGCCGACGAAGAACATCGCCAGGAAGGAGCCGAGGCCGCGTGGCATGGTGACCAGGCCCGAGGTCAGCACCGGATAGCCCATCAGCACCTGCAGCATGGGCGGCAGCAGCGCCATGGTCGAGAACAGGAGCACGCCCACGAAGAAGCCGAAGACCGAGGCGGTGACGAAGTTGCGGTCGCGCGCCAGCCGGCGGTCGAAGAACGGATGCTCGGCGGTGAGCGTGTGGGCCACGAACACCCAGCCGGTGATCGCCGCCAGGATGGCGTAGGTGGTGATCTCCATGGAGGAGAACCAATCCTGGCTGGGCCCGCGATCGAGCATCAGCTGCATCGAGGCCACGAACAGGCTGAGCATGCCGAAGCCCAGGAAGTCGAACGGCTTGGCGCGGGCCACCCGGTCGCCAGAGATGAAGATCAGCACGCCCAGGAAGGCCAGGATGCCCACCGGCAGGTTGATGTAGAAACACCAGCGCCAGGAGAAGTCCTCGGTCAGGTAGCCGCCGAGCGCCGGACCGAGGATCGGGCCCAGGAGGGCGCCGGCGCCCCAGATCGCCATGGCCTGGCCGTGCTGCTCCTTCGGGTAGATGTCGAGCAGAACCGCCTGGGAGAGCGGGATAAGGGCCGCGCCTGCGACGCCCTGCAGCAGGCGGAAAATGACGATCTCCGGCAGGCTGGAGGCGATGCCGCAGAGCATGGAGGCCGCGGTGAAGCCACCGATCGACAGCAGGAAGACCGTCTTGCGGCCCAGCCGGTCGGCCAGCCAGCCCGAGAGCGGCGTCATGATCGCCGCGGAGACGATGTAGGAGGTCAGGACCCAGGTGATCTGGTCCGAGCTCGCCGAGACGCTGCCCTGGATATGCGGCAGGGCCACGTTGGCGATGGTCGTGTCCAGGGAGTTCATCACCGTCGCCAGCATTATGCTGATGGTGATGGGCCACCGGTTCGCCCGGTCCTTCGGAGCTTCGGACACGGCGAAGGGCCTCAGCCGGCCCGGGCGGGCGCGCGGACGTCGACCTTGACGTGGGCGGAGAGGCCGGCGCGGGCCGCCATGTCAGGCGGGGCGCGGTCGAACTCGATCCGCACGGGCAGGCGCTGGACCACCTTCACCCAGTTGCCGGTGGCGTTCTGGGCGGGCAGCGGAGAGAAGGCCTGGCCGGTGCCGGGCGAGAAGCTGGCCACGTGGGCGTGCAGGGCGTCTGGATAGGCGTCGACCTTGACGTCGACCGGCTGGCCGACCCGCATCTTGGCGAGCTGGTCTTCCTTGAAATTGGCCTCCACCCAGGGCTGGCCGGAGAGCAGCCAGAAGCCGGTCTGCGAGGCGTTGAGGTAGGTCCCAACCGGCATCTGGTCGACGCGGGTGACGATGCCGTCGGCCGGGGCCACGACCTCGCTGTAGGAGACGTTGAGGTTGGCCCGGTTGAGCTGGGCCTGGGCCTGCATCACCGCCGGGAAGGCGCTGTCGCCGGTGTTGGGATTGCCGCCGAGCGAGGCCAGGACCTGGGCGGCGCCCTGCTGGGCGGCGGCCAGCTGGCTGCGCGCCTGCTTGGCGGCGTTCACCGCCTGATCCACCTGTTGCTGCGAGGCGACGCCGGCGGCGGCCAGGTTGTGCTGCCGCTGGGCTTCCTTCTCCGCATAGCTGAGCGCATCGGAGGCGGCGGTGACGTTGGCCTGCTGCTGCTGGAAGGCGGCGCGCTGGGCGCGGAGCTGCAGCTGGGCGCCGGCCAGCTGGGCCTGGGCGGCCGCGGCGTTGGCCTGGAAGTCGCGGGAATCCAGCCGGAACAGCAGCTGGCCCTTGTGCACGATCTCGTTCTCGTGGACGTAGATATCGGTCACCCGGCCGCCGACCGAGGGCGCCACGGGATCTTTGGCGATCTGGATGTAGG
Source organism: Phenylobacterium sp. (assembly GCA_004799545.1). Lineage (GTDB taxonomy): Bacteria > Pseudomonadota > Alphaproteobacteria > Caulobacterales > Caulobacteraceae > Phenylobacterium. Next base: position 96,461 of record SSMU01000014.1, on the reverse strand, counting down.
CGTCGTCGGTGGACTGGAACTTGCCGCCGGTGAGCACGAAGTAGCCGACCACCGCCAGGATCAGCAGCGGCCCGCCGATCATCAGCGGCCAGCGCCAGCGGCGCAGGAAGCTCTGCTTCCCGGCGCTCGGGTCCACCTCGGCGTTGCCGGTGGCCGGAATGGACTCGGCATCGCTCACGTCACGCATTTCGGAATCCGGGTCAGGCAAAACGAAACAGGCATTGGGCGCGCGCAGGGCTGCGGCGCCGTCTCCCGTATCCGTGAGATAGTGCGCGTCTCCTGATGATCAAAATGATATGTCGTCACGACACGAATGAACCAGGATCATGACGACCGCTGACCTCAACCTGCTCCGGGTGTTCGACGTCCTCCTGGAAGAGCGCAACGTCACCCGCGCCGGCGCGCGCCTGGGCCTGACCCAGTCGGCGGTGAGCCATGCGCTGAACCGCCTGCGCTATTCGCTGGGCGACGAGCTGTTCGTGCGCGGGCCGTCGGGCATGCAGCCGACGCCCCGGGCGCTGGAGATGGGGCCGCAGGTGCATTCGGCGCTCAGCCAGCTGCAGGCGGCGCTGGCCTTCCCGGACTTCGACCCGGCGACCAGCGAGCACCGCTTCACCGTTGCGGCCGGGGCCTATGCCTGCGGCGTGCTCGCGCCGCCGCTGGTCAGCCGACTGAGGGAGACCGCGCCCCTGGCGGAGCTGGTGCTCGCGGAGGTGGGCTCCGATGTCGTCGAGCGGCTGGACGCGCGGCGCGTCGACTTCCTGGTGAGCGGCGTGAACGTCGCGCCCGAGCGTTTCGCCCGCGAGGCCATCCTCACGGAGACCCTGGTCTGGGTGGCGCGGCCCGATAGCCCGCTGGGCCTGGCGGAGCGCGTGGACCTGGAGATGCTCGCCTCGGCGCCTCACGTGGTAATCTCGAAGATCCCGACCGAGCTCGGTGATGGCCACAGCCGCCGGTTGGTCACCCAGCCGAGCTGGGAGGACACCGGGGCCTTCGAGACCGCCTTGGCCGCGCAGGGGCTCACGCGGCGGGTCGGGGTGCGGGTGCCGGACACCTATTCCGCCCTGGCGATCGCCATCCGCTCGGACATGGCGGCGCTGGTTCCGCGTCGACTGGCGATGATCTCGGCCCAGAGCGGCCGCCTGGTGCTGATCGAGCCCCCCTACCCGTCCCCGGCCGTCGAGGTGTCCCTGCTCTATCTGAAGGAGCGGCTGAACGAGCCGGCCATCGCCTGGATGCGGACCCTGATCCGCGCCGTGGCCGACAGCCTCTAGGGTCCGACGGTGACCCGCCGCATCTCGCTCACCGCCCTCCTGGTCCACGACTACGACGCGGCGATCGGCTTCTACGTCGGAAAGCTGGGCTTCGCCCTGCGGGCCGACGTCGACCAGGGCGGCGGCAAGCGCTGGGTGGTGGTGGCGCCGGACGACCATGCGGGCGGCCTCCTGCTGGCCAGGGCGGCGAACGAGGCGCAGGCCGCGCGCGTCGGCGACCAGACCGGCGGGCGGGTCTTCCTGTTCCTGGAGACCGACGACTTCGAGGCCGATCATCGGCGGATGACGCAGGCCGGCGTGCGCTTCCTGGAAGGGCCGCGACGGGAGCCCTACGGGACCGTCGCGGTCTTCGAGGACCTCTATGGCAATCGCTGGGACCTGATCGAGCCCAGGACTTAGGGCTTGAGACCTAGGCCGGGACCGGCTCAGGCCGCGGCTGGGCGGCGATCAGCGCGTCGTCGATCGCCCGCGCGCGGACCGCGGCGGGGCGGTTCTGCAGGCGCTCGTTGTAGCGCTCAAAGCTCGGCCGCTTCTCGATGGAGCCGAACTGCAGGCCCCAGCCGATGTGCGAACCGAAATAGACATCGGCGGCGCTGAAGGTGTCGCCCAGGACGTAATCGCCGGCGGTGAGCGCGGTCTCAATGCCGTTCATCACGTCCTCGTAGCTGCCGTAGCCGGCCATCCGCTTCTGCTCCGGCTTGATCTCGACGCCCAGCGAGCGGTTGGTGACCGCCGCCTCGATCGGGCCGGCGGCGAAGAACATCCAGCGGAAATAGGGACCGCGGCGCTTGTCGCCGAGCGGCGGGGCAAGGCCGGCTTGCGGGAAGGCGTCGGCCAGGTAGGCGCATATGGCGCCGCACTCGGTGACCACCGTGTCGCCGTGCTTGATCGCCGGCACCTTGCCCATCGGGTTGATCGCCAGATAGGCGGGCGACTTCAGGGTCGTCTCGTAGCTGAGGATCTCGGTCTCGTAGGGCTGGCCGACCTCCTCCAGCATCCAGCGTACGATGCGGCCGCGGGACATGGGGTTGGTGTAGAAGATCAGGTCTTCGGACATGGCGGCTTCCTTGGTCGAGGGAGGGCTCGTCCCTTGCGAGGACGAACCTACGCCTAGACCCCGCCTGCTGACAGCTTCGTGTCAGCAGAGGGCCGGCGAGCCGCTCGGCGGCCTGAGCATTCGAAGCTCCGGCTCAAAGTCGACCCTGAACAGCGCTCAGCCGAGCAGCGCCGCGGTGGCTTCCGCGAACATCAGGCGCGTCACCGGCACGAAGCCCTCGGCGTGGACGGCGTGCCCCGCACCCTCGACGAGCACGATTCGCACCAGCGGGTGGGCCGCCAGCAAAGCGCGGTCGTCATCATCGACGACGCTTGGGACCCGGGCGACCTTGCGCTTGGGCAGCAGGGGCTCGGAACCGACCACAACGGTGGTCCGCACCCGCAACCCAGCGAGCAGGTGCGTGTAGTCGCGCGGCTCCGATCCGGCCTTGCTCACGCCGAGCACGTTCTTGAGCAGCAACAGGTCCTGTTCCGTGAGGCCGGCTTCCATCGGCATTCGTTGGACTGACCAGAGATGGCGCGTTCTCAACGGCGGCTCGATCAGCAAAGCGCCGCGAAGCTCTGGCGAGCGCATTGCGAGCCCCACCAATGCGCCCATCGAGATTCCGGCGACGAACACCGGGCGGCCGCTGAAGTTCATCGCCAGGGCCTGGTCGATCGATCTAGCGAAAGCAGCGATGCTGGTTTCGGCCAGGGGCGGACAGTGATTGCCGGGTAGGTGTACGCGCAGGTAGTCGAGTTCGTCGAACTCGCCCGCCCACACGTCAGCCGGGGCCATGGCGCCGGTGATCATCAGCACCAACGGCTTGCCACGGTCTCGTCCCCAGAACCAGATCTGGCCCAGGTCGGTCGCAACTTTGATGGGATCACGGCCACCGGCCGGCCGATCAGCCTCCACGGCGCCGGAGCGCCATTGGCTCGTCGCGGTTGGTCATCCGAGGCCTGCTTCCAGGTTGCACCGCCGTGCTCATGCCCTCTGCTGGGCGATCCAGGCGTCGACGTGATGCTCCAGCACGGTGAGCGGCACGGCGCCGGCCAGGAGCACCGCGTCGTGGAATTTCTTGATGTCGAAGCGGGGGCCGAGCGCCGTCTTGGCCCGGGCGCGCAGCCGCAGGATGGTGAGCTTGCCCACCATGTAGTCGCAGGCCTGGCCCGGCCAGACGCTGTAGCGCTCGATCTCCTGGGCGGCGAGCGCCGGCGGGTCGCCGTCGATGCTGGATAGGGTCGCGGCGGCCTTCTCCCGGCTCCAGCGCAGGGCGTGGATGCCAGTGTCGGTGACCAGCCGGCCGGAGCGCAGCAGGGCGTCGTGGATATAGCCCAGCTCGCCGGCCGGATCGTCCTTGTAGAAGCCGCTCTCCTGGGCCAGCTGCTCGGCGTAGAGCGCCCAGCCCTCGATATAGGCGCCGAAGCCGGAGACCTTGCGGATCATCGGCAGGTCCGCCTGGCGCTGCAGGGAGAGCTGCAGGTGGTGGCCCGGGATGCCCTCGTGGAAGGTGGTGGTCAGCATGTCCCAGTAGGGGGACTCGGCGGTGTCGCGCAGGTTCAGCCAGTAGATGCCGGGCCGGGAGCCGTCGAGGCTGCCCTCGGTGTAGTGGGTCGAGGCGCCCTGCTCGGTCTCCTTGGGGATGCGGCGGATCTCCAGCCCGGCCTTCGGCAAGGTGTCGAAATAGGTGGGCAGGCGGCCCTGCATCTTCTGGACCACCAGGTTGAGGTCGGCGATCAGCTTGGCCTTCCCGGCGTCGGTGTTCGGGTAGATGTACTTCTTGCTCTTGAACAGCTGCTGGTAGCGGGCGCCCACCGTGCCCTTGCTCATGCCGATCTTCTTGAACAGCAGGTCGGCGCGGGCGGAGAGCTGGCGGCCGACGTCGAGGCCCATCTTGTGGACCTCGGCCGGGGTCATGTTGGTGGTGGTCTGGCTGGCCAGGGCCGCGGCGTAGTAGGCCTCGCCGTCCGGCAGCTTCCAGACGCCGGCGTCATGCGTCGACCTGGGCAGCAGGCCGTTGAGCAGGGCCATCTGGCGTTCCAGGGCCGGGGTGACCTTGTCCCGGTAGGCGGCCGAGGCCTGGGCCTGCCAGTCGCCGGCGATCCCCTTGGCCTTGGCGCGGTCGACCAGCGAGGTGACCAGGCTCGATTGCTCGGGCGCCACGTGCATGGTGGTCATCGAGGCGATGGCGCCCTTGAGCGCGAAGTCGGGCGGGATCACCCCCAGGCCCGCGTCGTGGCGCACCCGCTCGGATTCCTGGTCCATCAGCCGGCCCAGCTCGACCAGGCGGGCCACATAGGCCTCGCAGTCGGCGCGGGTCTCGATGGTGTGCTGGGTGGACAGGAAGTCGGGCGCATCCTGGTAGGCGCCGGTGATCTGGCTGAGCACGTAGGGCGAGCCCGCGCCCTCCCCGCCGTAATTGAACCGCCGGTTGGCCGCGTCGGTGGTCTTCAGGTCGTAGTAGACGGAATCGTAGTTCACCGCCGGCATGCCGCTGAGCGCCTTGCGATCGATGGCGGACATCCGCGCCAGCCGCTCGGTGGTCAGGCGCTTGTCGCGGGCGAGGTCGGCGACCGAGGCCTGGTGCAGCTTGGACTTCAGGTCGGCGTGCGGGCCGACATCGAGGCCCAGCGAGGTGGCGAGTTCGGGGGCCTCGACCAGCTCCTCGGCGAAGAAGGCGTCGAGCAGGGTCGAGAGCTGCTGCTCCGCCCCGGCCGGCTGGGCCATGGCGGCGCGGCCGCCGGCCAGGGCGGCGCTGGCGCCGGCGGCCAGCAGCAGGTTGCGGCGGTTGAGCATGGCGGTTCCCCCGGGAGGCGTGAGCGTCGTGTGACAGGCTTACGACCCGCCCGCGCGGCGCGGCAACCGCAAGCCGCCGTCACGGTGATTAAATCGCCGTAACAGGCGCGGCCTCAGGTGACGGTCTCGGCGACCCGGCTGCGGCGGGCGGCGGCGGTCACGGGCCAGGGATCGACGGTCACCCGGCGCATATGGCGGCGCTGGCCGGGATAGTCGTTGAGCGCGAAATGCCAGACCGAGCGGTTGTCCCAGAAGGCGACCGAGCCCTTTCGCCATTCGAAGCGGCAGGTGAAGGCCTCGTAGCGGGCGTGCGCGAACAGGAAGTCCAGCAGGGCCTTGGACTCCCGCTTCGTCCAGCCCTCGATGCGGATCGTGAAGGCCGGGTTCACGTAGAGCGCCTTGCGGCCGCTCTCCGGATGGGTGAGCACCACCGGGTGGACGTACTCACCGGCCAGGCCATCGGCTTCGGCGATCGCCATGGACGAGCGCTTCTGGGCGGAATGGCCGCCGGCCGAGTATTCGCGGCTGGCGGAGTGGACGGCGCTCAACGTCTCCAGGGTGGCCCGCAGCCCGGGCGACAGGGCCTCGTAGGCGGCGGCCTGGCTGGCGAACAGGGTGTCGCCGCCGAACGCCGGGACCTCGACCGCATAGAGGATCGAGCCGATGGCCGGGCGCTCCAGGAAGCTCATGTCGGAATGCCAGCCGCCGCCGAAGTTCACCTTGTCCTGCGGCTCCTTGATGACCTCCATCACCTCCGGGTGGTCGGCCATGCCGGCGACGTAGGGGTGGATGTTCAAGGGCCCGAACCGGGCGCCGAAGCGCGCCTGCTGCGCCGGCGTCAGATCCTGGTCGCGGAAGACCACCACCTGGTGCTCGACCAGCGCCTGGCGGACCGCGGCGATGGTCGCGTCGGGCAGCTCCTGCGCCAGGTCGAGGCCGGTGATCTCGGCGCCCAGGGCGCCGGCGAGACGACGGATCTTCAGGGAAGGCGCAGCCATGGCGATGTCCTCGTCGACGTCCTGATTGACCTTGGGGCTCTGTGAGACCGGCGGTCCGTGGGCCATGATACAATAGGTTCCGGAGGCCGAAAGCATGGACGCTGTCTCACGCCGCTTCGACGCCGACGCGCATGCCGCCGAGTTGCGCGAGGTCGGCTACACGGTGATCGAGGACTTCATGGACGTCGCCGCCTTGGCGGCGTTCCGCGCGGCGCTCGCGCCCTTCGAGGGGGCCCACAACGGCCGCAACGACTTCGAGGGCTTCAAGACCGAGCGGATCTACACCCTCGTCGCACGCGGCAAGGTGTTCGAGGAGATCGCCGCCGATCCGCGGCTGATGGCGATCATCGCGCGGTTCCTGCAGCCGGGTTTCCTGCTCTCGGCCAGCCATTCGATCAACCTGGGGCCGGGCGAGACCGCGCAGAGCCTGCACGCCGACGACGGCTTCTACCGCCAGAAGCGGCCCCGGCCGCCGAACGGCATCAGCGTGATCGGCGCCATCGACGCCTTCACCCGCGACAACGGCTGCACCGAGGTGATCCCCGGCAGCCACCTGTGGGGCGAGCCGGGCGATCCCGGCCGGCCCAGCGACCCGGCCGAGATGGAGGCGATGCTGGTCCCCATGGAGGTCCCGGCCGGCGCCTGCTTCGTGTTCGCCGGCACCCTGATCCACCGCGGCGGGGCGAACCGCACCCGGCGGCCGCGGCTGGCCTTCACCAACCAGTATTGCGAGCCCTGGGCGCGGACCCAGGAGAACTTCTTCCTGAGCGTGCCGCGCGAGCTGGTGCGCGAGATGTCGCCGCGCGCCAGGACCCTGCTGGGCTACGAGATCTGGCCGCCGTTCATGGGCATGGTCACCGCCTCCCACCCCGCCAAGACCCTGGAGCCCGGCTGGGTCCCGCCGGTGATCGCGCATCGGCCGTAGTCTCCTCTCACCCGCGCCGCGGGGAGAGGTGAGCTAGACCAAATTCCGCCCGAACAGGGCGAACAGGCGCTCCCAGTGGCGTTCGGCGGAGGGCTTGTCGTAGACCAGCCGCTGCGGGAAGGCGAAGCCGTGGTGGACGCCGGGATAGAGCTCGACCTCGGCGTTGAGGTTGCCCGACTTGATCGACTGGTCGAGGGCCTCGACCATCTCCAGCGGCGCCCAGGTGTCGTGCTCGGCGCAGCCGAAATAGAGTTCGCCCAGGGCCTTGGCCGCCGCCAGGTGCGGACTGTCCGCCTCGTCGGTGACCAGGCGGACGCCATAGATCGAGGCCGCCGCCCCCACCCGCTCCGGCCAGCGGGCGGCGAAGTTGATCGCATACTGGCCGCTCATGCAGTAGCCGACGGCGCCCACCGGGCCCTTGCCCGCCGCCGGGTCGCGGTCGGCGAAGCCCAGCAGAGCGTCGGCGTCGTCCATCACCAGCGGGATGGAGAGCGAGTTCATGAACTCGAACATCCGCGCCCGCGCCTCGGCCTCCGCCAGGGGCGGCAGGTCCTTCATCTCCATGACGCCCTTGCGATAGTAGAGGTTGGGCAGCATCACGTAGTAGCCGGCGGTGGCGAGGCGCCGGGCCATGTCGCGCAGCTCCTCGCGGATCGCCGGCGCGTCCATGAAGAACAGCACCACTGGGTGCGGCCCGTCGCGCTCCGGATGGACGATGAAGGTGGTGGTCGCCCCGTGTTTGGTGGCGATGTCGATGGTCTGCTCGATCACGCGATCTGCTCTTTCGATGAGGTGTTGCGTTGCGCCAGGGCCGCGCCGGCCAGGCCGCCAGCGAGCGCCAGCCCCATGGAGAACGCCATCATCCAGGAGACCATGGTCGCTCCGGCGCCCATGGCCGCGCCGCTGACCGCGTCGAGGACCAGGTAGGCGATCCAGGTCTTCAGCGCGAAGGCCCAGGGGCTGCGCTCGGGCCGCCGGCGGCCCAGCGCCGCGATGGCGACGGCGAACAGCGCCGCCCCGCAGATGGGCGCCGTCCAGGCGCCGATCCCGGGCGCGGCGGCCTGGTAGAAGGCGGCCGGATGGCCGGGCGCTATGGCCTGGGCATAGATCACGATCGCCAGGGTCGTGACCGCCAGGTTGACGGCCAGGATGGCCAGCGCGACCCCCACCGCCTTCGCCGCTTCGCCCATCATCGACACGGCCGCTACACCAGCTCCGCCGGCTTCACCGAGAGCTCCTTGAGGAACGGCTCGGCGTAGTCGATGCGCCCGGTCATGGTCTTCGGGTCGCCCGAAGCCAGGCGGTAGACCGCCTCGGCGATGTATTCGATCGGCTGGACGCGGGCCCGGGTGGCGTCGTTGATCAGGCCGTGAACCGCGACGCCGGGGGTGTCGACGAGCCCGGGCGAGACCACGTTGACGGCCACGTTGTCGTCGGCGACCTCGGAGGCGAGGCCGGTGGTGAAGCGCTCCAACGCTGCCTTGCACATGCCGTAGACCGTGCCGCCGCCGCGCCGGGTGTAGGGCGCCTTGGGATGGATGCCGGCCGGCGAGGAGATGTTGACGATCCAGCCCTGCCGGCGCTCGCGCATGGACGGCAGGACCAGCTGGGCCAGGTGGAAGGGCGCATAGACCTGCACCTCCATCATCAGCTTGAAGCGTTTCTCGGTGAACTCCTGGACCGGCATGAAGTAGGTGATGGCGGCGTTGTTCACCAGGATGTCGACGGGGCCGTAGGCGCCCACCGCCTCCTCGACCAGCCGCTCGCGCTCGATGGCCTGGGCCAGGTCCGCCTTGATGAAGGTCGCCTCGCCGCCGGCCTTTTTGATCCGCTCGACGGTCTCGTGCAGGGTGCCGGGCAGCCGGCTCTCGCCGGTCTCGGCGGTGCGCGCCGAGCAGACCACGCGGGCGCCCTCCATGGCGAGGCGGGCGGCGATCGCCTCGCCGATGCCGCGGCTGGCGCCGGTGACGATCGCGGTGCGGCCCTTCAGGGACCCGTTCGAATTGATGCTGGCCATCACGTCCTCCCGAAATGTCTTTTGTTGGCAATGGGCGAACGGAAGCGCTTGGCGGGCGCGAGCGCAAGGCCTTGAATGGGACCATGCATATCCCCGACGCAAAGCTGGCCGAGGTGTTCGACCGCGGTTTCACCGTGGTGGAAGGCTTCCTGGACAAGGAGACCCTGGCCGCGGCGCAAGATGCGCTGTGGGAGATCTATCCGCGGCCGGAGGAGTATTTCGCCAATCCCGAGGCCTATCCGAAGTTCGCCAAGAGCCAGTTCGCGGGCCTGCGGTTCTTCCCCTACCCCTCCTGGGTGATCAACCAGGTGACGGTCTATCCGGACCTGCTGGACGCCGCCGAGCGCTTCCTGCAGACCAAGGAGATCGACTGCTACAAGATCGAGCTGTGGGCCAAGTACGCTGGCGCCATCGACTACGACCAGGCCCACCACCGCGACTACGAGAACCACACCATCGTGGTGCCGCGCGCCGACCAGCTGATGCCGCAGATGACCTGCTTTATCCTGCTCTCCGACGTCACCGAGCTGGACGGGCCGACCAAGGCGGTGCCGCTGGAGAAGACCCGGCACATCCCGATCGGCGTCACGCGCACGGAGATGGGCGAGCTGTTCGACGACGAGGTGGCGGTCACCGGCCCGGCCGGCTCGATGCTGATCTACAAGACCGACGTCTTCCACCGCGGCTCGAACTTCGGCGCGGCCGGCCGCTCGCGGTTCGTCATGCCGATCGACTTCAAGGCCCGCGGCTGGCGCTGGCAGGGCAAGCTCGCCTGGCCGGACCGCACCCTGAACCCGGGCTGGAAGGAGGCGATGGTCAGGATGACGCCGCGCCAGCGCGACGTGTTCGGCTGGCCGCCGGCCGGCGACCCCTACTGGAACGCCCAGACGCTCTCGGACGTGGCCCTGCGCTACCCGGGGATCGACCTCACGCCCTACGGCGCGCCGGCCGCGCCCGAGCCGGCCGAGGCGCAGGCTTAGGCGCAGGCAGCAGGTTCAGCCGGCGCACCGCCAGTTCGTCCACCTCCAGCTTGCCGATCTTCAGCCGGCGGATGGCGAGCCGGCCCATGGCCATGCGCCCGATCGCCAGGCTGCCGATGCTGACCGCGCCGATGGCCAGCGCCCCCAGGGCCGCGGCGCCGGCGGCGGTGGCCAGCCAGGCGGAGAGCGGCAGCGGCTTCTTGAACGGCGTCGGTTCGCTCATGGCGTTTCTCATGATGCAGGCGGCGGGTGGCGTTCCAGCTCGCCGCGCGGCCAGCGGGCGAGGTCGGCGGCGGCGTCATAGGTCGACTGGAAGAAGTCGAGCACCGCGACGTCCGGGGCGCGCGAGGTCCGCGCGGCCTCGTAGGGCAGGACGAACTCGCCGAGCCCAGCGTCGAAATATGCGGCCTGCGGCCGGACGGGCGCGTCGGCGAAGCCCGGCGGCTCCGGATAGGCGTAGGCGTAGAACAGCGGGGCCACGCCGGCCGCGCCTGGCCAGAAGCCGCAGCTCGACACCTCGTGGGAATAGGCCTCGCGGCTGACCGAGGCGGGCAGGATCGCCGAGCCCGGATGCGGCGGCGCGCGGCGGCCGGAGAAACGGGTCACCGCCAGATCGAAGCTGCCCCAGAAGAAGTGCACCGGGCTCGCCTTGCCTAGGAAGCGGCCGCGGAAGGTCTTCATCACCTCGTCGGCGCGGACCAACACCCGCCAGAACCGCTGGGCGGCCTCGGGGTCGTAGGCGGCATGGACCTCGTCGGTCTCGAAGGGGACCGGGTTCTCCACCTCGCAGGGCGTCGTCCAGATGCGCACCCGCACCCCCAGCCGGTCGAGCGCCGCCATCACCGCGCGATAGAAGGCCGCCACGCTCATCGGCTTGAGCGCGATCCGCTCGCCCGCGCCGTCGCTGCAGTCGAGGCGCAGCTCGTGGGCCACGAAGTCGAAGCAGATCTCCAGGGTGCGGCCACCGCAGGGCATGGGCGTGGTGGTCAGCCCGCGGGCGGTCACATAGAGCGGCACGTGCCACCAGTGGTTCACCGGCGGGCTGAGCGTCATGCGGATCTTGCCGACCACCTGCGTCCACAGGTGCAGGGTCGCCTGGGTGTCGGCCCAGTCGTCGTAGGCGAGCGCCGGCCAGTCGTCCCGGGCGCCCGCCTCGCTCATGACCGCCGCGCCTCGAGCGCCTGCCGCACCTCGGCGATCACGCTCGCCCAATCGCCGGGGGCCGGCTGGCGGAACAGGCGGGTCGCGGGATACCAGGGCGTGTCGGCGCGGTCGCGCAGCCACCGCCAGTCCGGCACGTACGGCAGCAGCAGCCAGCAGGGTTTGCCCATGGCGCCGGCCAGGTGGGCGACCGCGGTGTCGACGCTGATCACCAGGTCGAGGCGCTCGATCAGCCGGCGGGTGTCCTCGAAGTCCTTCGCCCCGGTGTCATCAGGATGCAGGCTGACCACCCCCGGCCAGCCCAGCACCTCCTGGGCGATCTCCGGCGGCAGGGAGCGGTTCTGGTCGTTGATATGGGTGGGGTTGCCGAGGCTGGCGAAGCCGATCCCGACCCCGCCGATCAGGCTGGGCAGGTAGGGGCCGGCGGGCACGGTGTCGGGCGTCACGCCGAGCTTGCCGGCGATCGAGGCGGCCATCACCCAGCCGTCATGGCGCGGGATGTCGACGCTGCCCTCGGCGGGAATCACCCGCGCTGCGAGCGGCTGGAAGAGCCGCGCCAGCGACGAGGCGCAGATCAGGGTCACGTCGACGCCGCGGCGGCCGAGCAGGTCGGGGAAGCGGGCGAACTGGATCTGGTCGCCCTGGCCCTCGTCGGGGAGCACCAGCAAGGACTTCACCGGCCCGCCATCCCATTCGGGAAAGCTGAGCGAGGGCGGCTGTTTGCGCTTCGCCCGACGGGCTTCGTAGTACGGCCAGCCTTCCGTCCAGCGCCCCTCGCGCAGCAGCAGGAAGCCGTACTGCCAGCGCAGGTTCTGGTCGTCCGGCGTGGCCGCCAGGCCTTCGCGATAGACGGCCTCCGCCTCCTCGACCCGGCCCCGCTCGTCGAGGATGTGGCCGAGGTTGGCCGAGGCCGCGCCGCCGGGCGCGTGGCGGATCATGACCCGATAGAGCTGCTCGGCCTGCTCCAGGTCGCCGGCCATGCCGGCGTCATAGGCGCGCCGCAGCGCCTGGGCGTAGTTGAGTCGTTGGATGGTGGGTTGGGGCACGCGGGGACCTGGCAGCTGGGACGAGCCCTATTGGAGCGTCGCCTCGCCGCCAAGACAAGGGCCGCGTCAGGCGGCTTTTTGAAGCTCCAGCTTGACCCGCTCGGCCAGCGTCTTGATGTCGATCGGCTTGGGCAGGAAGGAGACGTTGCTTTCGCCTTCCAGGAGGTCGGAGAACTCGCTCTCCGCATAGCCGGAGATGAACATCACCGGCGCGCCGCCGAGGTATTGCCGGGCTTGCTTGAGGAGCTCCGGCCCCTGCATGCCGGGCATGACAACGTCGGAGATCATCAGGTCGATCGAGCCCGCGTGGGTCTCGGCGAGGTCGAGGGCTTCCTCGCCGCTGGCCGCCTCGATCACCTCGTAGCCGCGGGCGCGGAGCAGCTTGGCGGCGACGCCGCGCACCGCGTCCTCGTCCTCGACGAACAGGATGCGGCCGGCGCCGGAGAGGTCGCGGGCGGCGGGGCGCTTGCTGGCGATCGGCGGCGGCGCGGGCTGCATGACGGCGGCCTGGTGGTGGACCGGCAGGAAGATGCGGAAGGCCGCGCCTTCGCCGGGCTTGGAGTCCACCGAGATCCAGCCGTCCGACTGCTTGACGATGCCGTAGACGGTGGCGAGGCCGAGGCCGGTCCCCTCGCCCACCGGCTTGGTGGTGAAGAAGGGGTCGAAGATCTTGTCCATCACCTCGGGCGGGATGCCGCCGCCGTCGTCGGAGACCTCGATCAGGGCCTGGTCGCCCTGGGCGGTGGGATAGCCCATGGCCGCGGCCTGTTCCTGGGTGACGCGGGCGGTGCGGATCTTCACCTGGTTGCCGCCGTTGGCGCGGGCCGCGTCGCGGGCGTTGACCGCCAGGTTCATGACGGCGGTCTCGAGCTGGCCGCGGTCGATGCGGACGTGCGGCAGGTTGCGGCCATACTCGGTGGCCAGCTTGACGTCCTCGTGCAGCACCCGGCGCAGTAGCACCTCGAACTCGCTGATCAGCTCGCCCAGGTCGAGGATCTCGCGCTGGACGGTCTGCTTGCGCGAGAAGGCCAGCAGCTTGCGGACCAGGTCGGCGGAGCGGGTGGAGATCTGGCGGATCTCGTTCAGCCCTTCGTAGGAGGGATCGCCCACCGGGTGACGCGCGGCCAGCACGTCGAGCTGCATGAAGATGGCGGTCAGCAGGTTGTTGAAGTCGTGGGCCACGCCGCCGGCCAGCTGGCCGATGGCCTGCATCTTCTGGCTCTGGCTGAGCTGCAGCTCGATCTGCTTCTGCTCGGAGACATCCACCAGATAGGCCACCCAGCGGCCCTCGGTCTTGGTCAGATAGAGGTGGGCGATACGGGCCGGATCGTGCGCCAGCCGGACCTCGAGCGGCGCGCCGAGGCCGGCGCCGGCCGCCAGCCGCTCGGCCGCGTCGGCCCGCGAGGCCGGCTCGATCAGCTCGCCGAACGCCTGGCCGGCCTGGCCGCCGCCGGCCACCGCCTTCAGCGCCGGGTTGGTCTCGAGGATGATCGCGGCGAACGGGTCCTCGCCCTCCAGCAGGGCCGCGCCGAACGGCGAGGCGGCGGCGAAGGCGTCCAGCACCTGGGGCGGCGGCGGGCCGGCCGAGGCCACCGCCTGGATCACCTCCATGGCCGCCGACGGCAGGGCGAGCGTCGAGGCGTTGGCCCCGGTGAGGCGCACCAAGAAGCGGCGCGGCGCGAGCGGGGCGACCAGGGCCTGGTGCTCGGCGCCATTGGCCTTGATCGACGCCTTCGCCACCTCGCCGCGGCGCGCGGCGCTGAGCGCGCTGAACAGGCTGGCGGCGGACGCCGCGCCCTTGGGCAGGCGGGGGCTGGCGCCCATCACCTCGCGCCAGGCGGGATTGGCGGCGACGATGCGGCCGTCGGGACCGGCCACGGCGGCCGGCTCGCTGAGGGCGGTGATGAACCGCTCGGCGCCCGGCTCGGCCTCGACGTGCGGCTCGGCGCCGGCGCGCAGGACGAAGAGGCCCAGGAAGGCGACGCCCGCCAGGCCGATCAGCAGCAGCAGGCCGGCCAGGGTGGCGGGACCGGCGTTGATCATTGGCGCGCCGGCGAACAGCACCGCGATCAGGAAGAAGATCACGGCGGCCGTGGTCAGCGGGTCGATACGACCCCTGGCTGGCGGGTCTGGGGCGGCCTTGTCGGACGGAAGCTCGGCCATGGCGGCGATCATCGCCTCCGAATCAATATTAGGCATTGTCTCACAAGGCTTTCGCCACCGCACGGCGTCCGGCGTTCAGGATGAATCCGATGATCTTGGCGACCGCCTCGTAGTGGGCCTGCGGGATCGTCTCGTCGATCTCGACGGCGGCATAGAGGGCGCGGGCCAGCGGCGGGTCCTCGATCACCGGCACGCCGGCCTCCTCGGCGATCGAACGGATCTTCAGGGCCAGGCTGTCGACGCCCTTGGCGACGCAGACGGGGGCCGAATCCTCGCCCTGCTCGTATTTCAGGGCCACGGCGAAGTGGGTCGGGTTGGCGATCACCACCGTGGCGCCCGGCACCGCCTGCATCATCCGCCGGCGGGCCGCCTCGGCGCGCTTCTGCTTCTGCTTGGCCTTCACGTGCGGGTCGCCTTCGGACTGGCGGTAGTCCTCCTTCAGCTCCTCCTTGGTCATCCGCATGCGGGCCATGAACCGCTGGCGCTGCCAGAACCAGTCCGCCCCGGCGATCGCCAGCAGCAGGGCCAGCACCGCGAAGACCAGCCGGCGCAGCACGTCGGCGGCGAACGGCAGCATGGCGACCGGCTCGAGGGTGGCGAGGCCGGTAAGCTCGGCCACGTGCGGCTTCAGCACCCACCAGGCGATGGCGCCGGTGGCGCCGATCTTGGCCAGCGACTTCAGGAAGTGCACCAGGCCGTCGAGGCCGAACACCCGCTTGAAGCCCTTGGCCGGCGAGACCTTCGAGAAGTCGGGCTTCAGGCGGTCGGGGGTCAGCAGGAAGCCGGTCTGCACCAGGTTGCCCGCCACCCCGGCGAGGGCCGCGGCGACCATCACCGCCACCAGCAGGGGCGTCGCGGCCATCAAGGCGTGGCGGCCCACGTCGACCGCGCCGCCGCGTTCGAGGATGATGGTGTCGGGCTGGGCGAGGAAGGGGACCAGCGCGCTCGCCATGTTGCGCGACAGCAGGCCGCCGGAGATGGCGACCACGCCGGCCACGGCCGCCAGGGAGGCGAGCGAGGCCAGGTCCTGCGTCTTCGGCATGTCACCGCGCGCCTTGGCCTGTTCCAGCTTGCGGGCTGTTGGCTCTTCTGTGCGGGAGTCGGAGTCGGCGGTGTCACTCATGCCGCTAGCCGCCGAAGGGGATCAGGAGCTGGCGGTAGCGGTCGACCCAGACCATGCCGATGGCGCCAAGGCTAAGGGCGAAGACCGACAGCCCCAGCAGCACCTGCAGGGGGGCGGCCACGAAGAACACCTGGAACTGCGGCATCACCCGGGCCACCAGGCCGGTGGCGACCGAGAACACCAGGGAGAAGACCAGCACCGGAGCCGAGAGCTGCAGGCCGAGCGCGAAGGAGCTGCTCACCGTCTGCACGGCGAGCTGGCCGGCGTCGGCCACCGGCACGGGGCGGGTGAAGGGGAAGACCGTGTAGGACTTGACGATCGCGGCGATGAACAGGTGGTGCAGGTCGGTGGTCATCACCAGCAGCACGCCGATCAGGCTGAGGAAGGTCGAGAGGCTGGCGCTGGGCTGGGCCTCGGTGGGGTTGGCGGTCTGGGCGAAGGACAGGGTCGTCTGGATGGAGACGATCTCTCCGGCGGCGGCCAGCGAGGTCATGAACAGCCGCAGGATGCCGCCCAGCATCAGGCCGATCAGCACCTCCTTGATGATCGCCCCGCCGACCCCGCCGATATCCAGCGGGATGGCCGGCACACCGCCGCCGACGATGGGGATCAGGATCAGGGCGAACAGGAAGGCGAAGGCGAGCCGCACCTGGGTCGGCACGAAGGTCTCGCCGATGCCGGGGATCAGCATGACGACGGCGCCCATCCGGGCGAAGATCAGCCCACCGACGAACACCTGCTGGGCTGTGGCGAAATGCTCCATGCGGGCGATCCCGCCTACATGCCGGCGATGCGGGCGGCGATCTGGCGCATGAAGCCGCTCATCAGCGCGCCCATCAGCGGCAGGAAGATGAGGAGGCTCACGAAGATCGCCACGATCTTCGGCGCATAGACCAGGGTGGCCTCCTGGATCTGGGTCAGGGCCTGCAGCAGGCCGATGCCGACGCCGACCACGAGGCCAACGATCAGGATCGGCGCGGACATCTGGATGGTCAGCCAGATGGCGTCGCGTCCGACGTCCAGAACCTCGGCGCCGTTCATGGAAAGCCCTTCGAAAACAACTGGAATCGAACGGCCTGGACCGCCTTTGGCACCTTCGGCGGGTATGGTTAACGAAGGCCTACTTTCGGGTCTTTCCGCCACCCGGACGGCTGCGCGGACGGCGCAACACCGCCAACACTTTTCCGAGATCGACGGACCGCTCATGCGGCTTCGCCGTTGTCCGCCCTGGAGAGTTGTTTGGAAGGCTGACACCAATGTTGAAATGCCTAGCTTCCGCGGCGGTGCTGGCCCTGCTCGCCTCCCCGGCCCTGGCCGAGACCTGGCACGTCATGGGCGCCACCCCGGCCGAGCTCCTGATCATGGAGACCGACACCCGCGCGGCCCTGCCCAATGGCGACGTGGTGGTCTGGACCTCGTCGGTGAAGACCACCGGCGAACAGGAGCCGGTGGTGAAGGCTCAGTGGGAGGTGTCCTGTGGCGGCGCGCCGATGATCAAGCCGAAGGTGATCGTCTGGTACGACAGCGATCTGAACTCCAAGGAGACCTGGACCGCCGGCCGCAAGGACGACAAGTTCCAGGCCGTGGTGCCCGGCTCGCGCGGCGAGATGACCTACCAGTACGCCTGCGGGAAGAAGTCCTGGCCGATCTCCGTGCAGGGCAGTTTCGGCGAGGTGACCGGCGCCTACGCCAATGCGCTGAAGAAGCTGGTGACCCTGGCCAAGGACGACGACAGCGACGAGGTGCAGGCGCGGTAGGGCTCAGAGCCCGAGCTGCTTGCGCAACGCCGCGGCCGCCTCGGCAGGGGTGGCCTTGGCCTGGTCGCGGTCGACGGTGAGGTTGGCCTGGCGCATGGCCTCGACCGGGATCTTGCCGATCAAGGGCTGCAGGGCGGCCAGCAGGCGCGCGTCGTGGGCGCGCTTCGGCGAGATCAGCACCACGGCGTCGTAGGGCGGGATCGCGCCCCTGGGATCGCTCAGCACCACCAGGTGGTCGGCGGCGATCCGGCCGTCCGAGGAGAAGGCGGAGATCACGTCGGCCTCGCCGCCCGACAGCGCCCGGTACATGAAGGTGGGCTGGTAGGCGCGCTGGCTCCTGAATCTCAGGCCATAGGCGCCTTCGACCGCCTTCCATTCCGGCCGCGACAGGAACTCCAGGTCCGAGCCCAGGTTCAGCTGCGGCGCCTCGCGCGCCAGGTCGGCGATGGAGGTGATGTGCAGGGCCGCCGCGCGGTCGGGGCGCATGACGAAGGCGTAGGCGTTCTCGAAGCCCAGGGAGCCCAGCACCAGTACGCCGTCGCGGCGCTTGAGCTCGGTGGTCAGCTGACCCAGCACCGCCCTGCGGCCGGGGTTGTCGGGGCGCTTCAGGACGTTGGTCCACAGGGTGCCGGAATAGTCGACGTAGGCGTCGATCTCGCCGGCCGCCAGCGCGCGGTAGGCGACCGCCGAGCCCAGGTCCTCCTTGCGCTGCACGCGCGCGCCGGCGCCCTGCAGCCGGTCGGCCATCAGCTCGGCCAGGATGTATTGCTCGGAGAAGTTCTTGGCGCCGATCACATAGGCCGCGGGCTGGCCGAAGCTGACCAGCGGCAGCAGCGCCAGCACGACGCCGGCGGCGAGGCCGGCGAACCCGGCGATGGCCAGGGCGCGGCTGCGCTGGCGGGCGGCGGTCTCCACCAGGGCCAGCAGCTGGTCGGCGACCAGGGCCAGGGCGGCCGAGGCGGCGCAGCCGAACAGCACGAACACCCAGTTCTCGGTCTGCAGGCCGGAGAAGATGTAGTTGCCGAGGCTGGTCTGGCCGACCGGGGTTGAGAGGGTCGCGGCGCCGATGGTCCAGACCGCGGCGGTCCGCACGCCGGCCATGATCACCGGGGCGGCCAGCGGCAGCTCGACCTTCAGCAGCTTCTGGCGGGGCGTCATGCCGACGCCGTCGGCGGCCTCACGGAGCGCCGGATCGACGCCGGTGATGCCGGTGACGCCGTTCCGCAGGATTGGCAGCATGGAATAGAGGGTGAGCGCCAGCAGCGACGGCAGGAAGCCCAGCGCCGGGAAGCCTACGCCCAGGGTCCGTACGCTGAGCGCGGAGATCGCCAGCAGCAGGGGATAGAACAGCGCCAGCAGCGCCAGGCTGGGGATGGTCTGGATCAGGCTGGCCATGCCCAGCACCGGCCAGCGCAACCGCGCGCTGCGGCTCGCCGCCACCGCCAGCGGCAGGCTGATGACCACGCCGAGCACCAGGGCGCTGGCGCTCAGCAGCACATGCCAGGCGAGGTAGTCGGGCAGCAAGGCCCAGGCGGCGGCCATGCGGGCGCTCACGACGCCTCCCCCGCCAGCCGGGCGCGCAGCCGTTCGGCCTGGCGCTTGGGCGCCTCCAGGAGGGCGCGGACCTCGGGGTCCTTGGTCGTGGCGAGCAGCTCGGCGGGCTTGCCGTCGGCGACGATGCGGCCGTGGGCCAGGACCACGATCCGGTCGGCGAGCAGCACCGCCTCGGCCATGTCGTGGGTGACCATGACGGTGGTCAGGCCCAGCCGCTCGTGGAGCTGGCGGTAGTCGCTGCCCAGCTGGTCGCGGGTCAGGGGATCGAGGGCGCCGAATGGCTCGTCCATCAGCATGATCTTGGGTTCGGCGGCGAGGGCGCGGGCGACGCCCACCCGCTGCCGCTGCCCGCCGGAGAGCTCGGCGGGCGCACGGGTCCCGACGCCGGGCGGCAGGGCCACGAGGTCGAGCAGGGTCTCCGTGCGCTGAGCGATACGGGCTGTGTCCCAGCCCGAGAGCTTCGGGGTGATGGCGATGTTCTCCGCCACGCTCAGGTGCGGGAAGAGGCCGATCTCCTGGAAGACGTAGCCGATCTTGCGGCGCAGGACGTAGGGCGGCTGATCGCCCACCCGCTCGCCCTGGACCAGGATCTCGCCGCCGTCGGGTCGGATCAGGCCGTTGATGGTCTTGAGCAGGGTGGTCTTGCCGGACCCCGAGCCGCCGACCAAGGCCACGAACTCCCCGGCCGCCACAGCCAGGCTGACGCCGGCCAGCGCCGCCTGCGCGCCGTAGCGCTTCTCGACGCCCCGAAGCTCGATCGCCCCCACCATGACGGGAGGCGTAGCACGCATCTCTCCTCCCCCGTAGCGACCGCTTGCGGGAGCGTCAGATCGGCATACGCATGATTTCCTGGTAGGCGTTGATAACCTGGTCGCGGATGGCCATCACGGTCTCCAGGCTGGCCTCGGCGGAGGAGACGGCGGTGGCCACGTCCACAAGATCGGCCTTGCCCGAGACCTGGGCGGCCATCTGGCTCTCGGCGTGCTTGGAGGCCTTCACCGCGTCGGACATGGCCGACTTGAGGATCTCGCCGAAGCCGCCGCCCGCGCCGCCGGGGGATGTCGCGCCGAGCGCCGATTCGGCGGCCACCGTCTGCTGGGTGGCGGCGTAGGCCTTGGCGGCGGCGAGCGGGGTGATCATCAGCTAGGCCCGCTACTTCTTGAGCAGATCGAGGGTGCGCGACTGCATGGTGCGCGCGGTGTCGATCACGTTGAGGTTGGCCTCGTAGGCCCGCTGGGCGTCGCGCATGTCGAGCGCCTCGATCAGCGGATCGACGTTGGGCAGCTTCACATAGCCCTGCGCATCGGCCGAGGGGTTGCCCGGGTCGTACTGGGTCTTGAAGGGGCTGGCGTCGGGCCGAGTGCTCGCCATCCTGACCCCCATGCCGCCGCCCGTCACCGGCGTCGGCGTGAACACCGGCTCCTGGCGCACGTAAGGATCGCCGCCCTTGGTCTTCGACGTCGAATTGGCGTTGGCCATGTTCTCCGCGATGATCCGCATCCGACCCTGCTGGGCGCGAAGCGCGGAGGCGGCGATCGCCTGGGCGGCTGAGATCGACGGGATGTCGGCCATCTAGCGCTCCATCCCTAGCCGTGGCCCGGGGCGCGGGTGGCCAGCGTGATCATGTTGAGGGCCTTCTGGTAGAAGCTGACCGCGGCGTCGTAGTCCACCCGCGCGTCGCTCATCTTCATCATCTCCTCCTCCAGCACGACGGAGTTGCCGTCGAGCGTGGTCTCGGAATCCTTGGTCGCCACCGGCTTGAAGCTGGCGGCGGACGAGCCGGCGGCGCTGGGCGGCAGCATGTGGCCAGGCTGGGTCACGGCGATCGCGCCGGGGCCGGCGGCGGCGGCCTGCACCTGGGCCTGGAAGCTGAACGGCTTCAGCTCGTGCGGCGCGTAGCCGGGGGTGTTGGCGTTGGCGACATTCTCGGCGATCACCCGCTGCCGCTGGGACAGGTAGCCCATGCGGCTCTTCAGCATGGCGAAGAGCGGGATGTCGGAAAGGTCCATGCCGGCAAAGGTGAAGAAACAGGGTTAATCGCTGCTTAATAGACTCGCGGCGACATGGCCCCTGGATCGACCCCGGCCCCATTAAGACGCGTCATGGATTTCGCTGAGTTCCTAAGAGCTTTCTTCGCCCTGGCCTTCACGCTCGGCCTGGCCTTCGGGGGCCTCGTCCTGCTGCGCCGGTTCGGGCCGGGCGCCCTGTCACGGTTCGGACAGCCGCTGCGGGGCGAGCGGCGGCTGACGGTGGTCGAGACCCTGGTGCTCGATCCCGCGCGGCGGCTGGTGCTGGTGGCCTGCGACGGCGAGGAGAAGCTCCTGCTGCTGGGCGAGGGCCGCGTGGTGGCGCCGACCACCGTTGCGACCGGCGCCCGCGCCAAGGCTCGCGGCTGATGTTCGAGACCCTCAAGGCGGTCCGCACCCTGCCCGCGTCCGAATGGCGCCGCGCCGCGGGCCTCGCGGCGCTCACCACCCTCACCTGCCTGATCTTCCCGGCGGTCGCCGCGGCGCAGGCGGTCAACATCAACCTCGGCACCGGCGCGGGCCTGACCGACCGGGTGGTGCAGCTGGTGGGCCTGCTGACGGTGCTGTCGCTCGCGCCGTCCATCGTGATCATGACCACCTCCTTCGTGCGGATCGTGGTGGTGCTTTCCCTGTTGCGCACGGCGCTCGGCCTGCAGCAGAGCCCGCCCAACGCGGTGATCATCTCGCTGTCGCTGTTCCTCACCGCCATCGTCATGGGGCCGACCTTCGAGACCTCCTACCAGCAGGGGATCAAGCCGCTGCTGGACCACAAGATGGAGCTGCCGCAGGCCTTCGACGCCTCCTCAGGCCCGGTGAAGACCTTCATGCTGGGCCAGGTGGACCGCGGCGACCTCGACCTGTTCGTCAGGCTCTCCAAGATCCAGCGCCCGGCGCGCATCGGCGACCTGCCGATCCGGGTGGTGACGCCGGCCTTCATGATCTCCGAGCTGAAGCGGGCCTTCGAGATCGGCTTCCTCCTGTTCGTGCCCTTCCTGGTGATCGACCTGGTGGTGGCCAGCGTGCTGATGAGCATGGGCATGATGATGCTGCCGCCGGTGGTGGTCAGCTTGCCCTTCAAGCTGATCTTCTTCGTCCTGGTGGACGGCTGGCGTCTGGTCGCCGGCAGCCTGGTGCAGAGCTTCCAGCATCCGCTCAGCGGCTAGCAATCTAAGCGCCGCATCATTGCCGTGATCGCGATCCTTCCCTAGGCCCGTCTGGCATGAGGAGAGAATCGGCCGTGACGGCGGATCGTAGCCTGAGATTCGCGCTGTTGGCGGCCCTTGCGCTGCCGGCTGTGGCCCATGCCGAGGCCCCGTCGCAGCTCAGCGAGGTGGTGGTGGTCGCGCCGACGCCGCTGGAGGGCCGCGGCGTCGATCCCGACAAGCTTCCGGCGGTCGTCGAGACCATGGGCTCCGACGCCTTCGTCCGCTCCGGATCGCTGGCCGTCACCGACGCCCTCGAGCAGCATGTCGCCGGCCTCAGCCTCTCCGACACCCAGGGCAACGCCTTCACCCGCGACGTGAATTTCCGCGGCTTCGAGGCCTCGCCCCTGCAGGGCACGCCGCAGGGGCTGGCGGTCTATATGGACGGCGTGCGGCTCAACGAGGCGTTCGGCGACACGGTCAATTGGGACCTGGTCCCCGAGGTGGCGATCGCGCGCGCCAACCTGTTCACCAGCAACCCGGCGTTCGGCCTCAATGCGCTGGGCGGCGCCGTGACGCTGCGGATGAAGACCGGCTTCGACGCGGCTGGCGGCGAGGCGGTGGTCGAGGGCGGCTCGTTCGGCCGGATCGACGGCTCGGCGGCGTATGGCGCCACGTCCGGACCCTGGGGGCTCTACCTCGCCGCGGACGGCGGCCACGACGACGGCTGGCGCCTGCAGTCGCCCTCCGACATCGCCCGGTTCTATGGCGACCTTGGCTGGAAGGACGCGGCGTCCGAGCTGCACCTGGTGGTGGCCGGCGCGGCGAACAACGTGGGCGTGGTCGGCCCGACCCCGGTCGACCTCCTGGCCCAGGACCGCCGGGCGGTGTTCACCTTCCCGCAGACCACCCGCGACAACACCGCCCTGCTGGCGCTGAACGGCCGCCACGAGCTGTCGGCCGCCTGGTCGCTGCAGGGCGACGCCTACCTGCGCAAGTTCAACCAGCACCACGTCGACGGCAACGACGGCAATTTCGCCGGCTGCGGCGACGACCCGGCCGACCCGTTGGCCGGGACGCTCTGCGTCGACGGCAGCGATTTCCCCGACGCGGTGCGACCGCCGGCCGCTGCCTTCCAGGTGCTGGGCCCGGGCGGCGCGCCGATCGGCTGCCCGCCGCTGGTCGCCGGCCAGAGCAAGCTCTGCAATGGCATTCCCTACGGCACCGTCGACCGCACGCGCACCGATTCGCTCGGCTGGGGCGGATCCCTGCAGGCCTCCAGCGACGCGAAACTCTGGGGCCACGGCAACGTGTTCGCGGCGGGCGCCAGCGCCGACCTCGCCCGCGTGCGGTTCTCCGCCAACAGCGAGCTGGGCGTCATCAACCCCGACCTGTCGGTGGGCCCCGACGCCGACCTCCCCGGCTCCGGCCAGATCATCCACACCGCCGGGAACATCGCCTACAGCCCGGTGGAGCTGCGCGCGACCACCGCCTACCTCGGCCTCTACGCCACCGACACCTTCGACCTGACCGGGCGGCTCTCCCTGACGCTGAGCGGCCGCTTCAACCACGCCCGGCTGGAGATGACCGACCTGACGGGCAACAGCCCGGACCTGAACGGAACCCACAGCTTCGACCGCTTCAATCCCGCCGCCGGCCTCGCCTGGCGGGTCACGGGCGGCCTGACACTCTACGGCGGCTATGCGGAGGCCAACCGCGCGCCGACCCCGCTGGAGCTCGCCTGCAGCAATCCGCTGGCGCCCTGCCTGATCGAGAACGCCCTGGTCTCCGACCCGCCGCTGAAGCAGGTGGTGGCGCACACCTGGGAGGCCGGGCTGCGCGGCCAGGCGAAGCTCGCCGACGGGGGCCTGAAGTGGCGGCTCGGCGCCTTCCGCACCGACAACGACGATGACATCGTGGCCCTGGCCAGCGCCATCCAGGGCCGCGGCTCCTTCGCCAATGTGCCGAAGACCCGCCGCCAGGGCTTCGAAGCCAGCGCCGACCTCACCGCCGGCCGCTGGCTGGCCTACGCCGGCTACAGCTACATCCAGGCGACCTACCAGTTCACCGGCGACCTGCCCTCGCCCAACAGCCCGTTCGCCGACGACGACGGCAACCTGCAGGTGACGCCCGGCGACCGGATCGGGGGGATACCGTCGCAACGGTTCAAGCTCGGCGCCGACCTCGCCGTGACGCCCGCCATCACCGTGGGCGCCGACGCCATCGCGGTCGGCTCGCAGTACCTGGTGGGCGACGAGGCCAACCAGGACGCCAAGCTGCCGTCCTACTGGGTCGCGAACCTGCACGGCTCGTGGCGGCTCAATCCGCGGCTCGAGGTGTTCGCCCGTGTCGACAACCTGTTCGACCGCCACTACGCGACCTTCGGGACCTATTTCGAGACCGACTCGCTGGACGACCTCGACCCCTCGCCCCTGCCGGACAACCCGAGCCCGGTCAGCCTGACGCCCGCGCCGCCGCGCTCGTTCCTGCTGGGCGTCAGGGCGCGCTGGTAGGCGTCACCCCTTGGCCGCGCGGCTCGGCCCCTCCGCGCGCTTGGCCGGGGTCGGCGCGGGGGCGGGCGAACTGGTCCGGGTGAGCGGCGGGCGGGGCTCGCGGAAGCGGGCCTTCATCTTGTCGACCCAGCCGGCGAAGATCTCGTTGTCGGCGGAGACCCGGCCGAAGTCGGCGACGCTGAGCCGGCCGGCCGACATGCCGGCCAGCGCGATCTTCAGCGCCTCGGGATTGTGCGCCTGGTCGACGAAGCCCTGGTACTGGCCGCGCAGCCGGGTGAGGCTGGCGTCGTCGCCGGCCAGGCTGAAGGCGACGCCGGCGCGCAGCAGCTTGCCCTCCTCCTCGGCGGTGAGCGGCGCGGGGTTCTTGAACCGGTCGCCCAGGCTCTTCTCGTAGAGCGGCCCGGCCTGGGTCCAGGTCTTCTGCTTCCAGGTGATCTCGGCGCGCAGGTCGTCGGCCTCCTTGGACTTGTCCTTCTCGAGGATTTCCAGGGCGGAATCGAAGCGGCCGACGCCGGACCAGGCGCGGGCCTCGATCAGCCGGCGCTGGGCGTTGAGGGCGGCCGGCAGGATGGTGGTGCGCGAGGCGTTGATCGCCTCGATGGCCTGCTCCGGCTTCTTGTCCATCAGGTAGATCAGCGCCAGGTCGGTGGCGACCTGGGCCTTGGAGACGCCGTCCAATCGGTTGTCGGCCTGGTACTTCAGGAGCTCAGCCGCCTGGTCCAGCAGGTCGACGTCGACCAGCCGGCGGACCAGCTTGCGGACCATGGCGTCGCCGTCGGCGCCGATCGGGGTCAGCTCCTTGAAGTCGTAGAACAGGGCGAGCGCCTGGATCGGCTCCAGGCCGTCGGCGGCGCCGGTCAGGAACAGGCTGCGGAAGGCGGCGTTGAGGTCGGCCTGCAGCTGCAGCGCCTCGGGCAGGTCCGGCAGGCGCTTGCCGGCCGAGCGCAGGGCCTCCAGCGCCTCGCGGTAGCGGCCCTGGGCCAGGTAGAGCTGGCCCAGCGCGCGGATGGTCTCCAGCTCGGTGGCGTCGCCGCGCCAGCGGTAGCGCAGGCCGTCGAACACGCCGGCCGCCTGCACCGGGGTGATCTTGCCGCTCTCCAGCTGGATCTGGGTGGCCCGCAGCAGGGCCGGTGCGGAGAGGTATTCAGCCGGCGCCCTCGAGACCGCCTGGTAGATGTGAAGGGCCCGGTCCTTGTGCCCCTGCAGCTCGATGATGCGGGCCTGCAGCAGCCGGGTGGCCAGCTCCTCATAGGGGTCGGTCTTTTCCTGTAACGCCAGGCGGATGCGGGAATCGGCGCCGTTCATGTCGCCCTGGGCCAACGCGGCCTGGGCGTCGGCCCGGGCGAAGCGGGCCTTCCAGACCGCCGGGAACAGGGCGTAGGCCTCCGCGCCCTTGGCGAACTGGGCGCGGGCCTCGGGCCACTGGGCGAGCTGCGAGGCGACATAGGCGCGCCAGAGCGCGCTGGCCGGGTCCTCGACCAGGGCCGGGGAGGAGAAGTCGGCGTCGGCCTCCTTGTAGCGGTGGGCCATGACCCGGGCGACGCCGCGCAGGCCGCGGAACTCCGCGTCGTCCATCAGGCTCGGCTGCTGATGGGCGGCCTCGTTCAGCACGCCGATCGCCTCGAAGGACAGCTCCGAGCCGACCAGGAAGCGGGCCAGCGCCATGCGGGCTGCGACCGGCGCGCCGGGGCCGGTCTTGGCCTGCTCGGAAGAGGCCGCGGCGAACAGCGAATTGTAGCGGGCGAGGAAGCCGCCGGGCCCAGTCTTCGGCCAGTTCTCGTAGTCGACCAGCGAGGGCATGGCGGCCGGCTGCGGGGCGCCGAGCTGGGCCTGTTCCTTGTCCTTGGTGGCCCAGGCCGGCGACAGGACCAGGCCGCCGGGCCGGCCAATGTGGACGATGTCGGCGTCGTGGGTGACCGCCAGATCGTCGATGTAGGGCTCGACGGCGAGTCCCTGCACGGAAGGCAGCAGCGCCATCTGCACATAGTCGCGCCGCGACGGCAGGCCCTTCGAGGGTCCCAGCGCGGTGACCACGGTGAGCGCGTCGCCGACCACGGGGTCGGGCAGGCGGACGATGCGGGTGGTCCCGGCCACCGGCGCCTTGAGGATCGGCGGGCCCTGGGCGTCGTCGCGGGCCAGCCGCACCACGCTGGGCTGGCTCTGGTCGCCGGGCCCGAGCGCGATGGTCCAGACCGGTCCCTGCGCCACCGCGAACAGCGGGATGCCGTGCGCCGCATCGATGCGGATCGCCGAATAGTCCGGCCCGCGGAAGGCCTGGACGCTGCTGAACTGTTTAAGGCCGCGCGGCGTCTTGGCCACGTCGAGGGTCGCCGGGGCGTCGAACACCACCCAGATCGCGTCGCCCCGGCGGAACACCGCCGCTCCGGCCGGATTGGCCCAGGCGAAGTTCATCACCACCTGCTGGTTGACGATCCTGGTGTCCATGCGGACGACGCCGCCGGCCGGTATCGGATTGGGCCGCGGCGGCTCCGGCGACGGGGCCTGGGCCTCGGCCTGCGCCTTGGCGACGGCGGCGGGATCGGGCGCAGGCTTGGCGAAGACGTTGATGAAGGCGTCGCCGTCGGCGAAACCCATCTTGGCGTCGGCGTCGTCGGCCAGGGTGATGGCCAGTTCGAGGTGGCCGCCGACATGGCGCTTCTCGGCGCCCTTCACCCAGCGTGGCGGATCGGTGTGCAGGCGGGCGATGTCGGGGTCGGAGTCACCGCCGAAGTCGACGACCAGCACCTGGCCCTCGCGGCGTGACTTGACCGCCCCGCCGCCGTGGAACTCGATGCGCGAGAAGTCATCCGCCTGGGCGACGTGGACGTCCAACGCCCCGGCGTGGCGGGCCTTCGGATGCGCGGTCGCGCCGGCTCCAGCGGGGGCGACGACGGACGCGATCGCGACCGCGGCGACGCCGGAACGCAGGGCCTGGCGCAGGCGCATCGGCTAGCCGGCCGCGGGCGGGGCGGCCGCGGCCGGCGCGGGCGGGGTCCCGGCGGCTGCGGGCGCCGCGGCCGGCTTGGCCGCCGCCTGCTTGGTGGCCGGCGCATGCTTGCGCGGCGGCGACTTCTTGGCGTGCTTGACCGGGGTCGCCTTGGCCGGCGTCGCCGCGGCGGCGGCCGGCGCCGGGGCCGTGGCGTTCGCCTGGGCGATGCCATTGGCGGCCAGGGTCTGGGCGGCGGAGAACCGCTTGGCCAGAGACTCGGTCAGCTTCTTGGCGTCGGTCGGCGGCATCTGGGCCAGCATGGCCGAGAGCGACCGCTCCTTCATCTTGGCGGCGATCGGCAGGCGCACGCTGTCGTCGAGCAGCACCATGCGCGCCGCCGAGTCCTTGGGCTTCATGCCCTCGAACACCTTGACCAGCCGGTCGACCTCGGTCTGTTCGCGGCCGTCGGCCTGGTTGAGCAGGCCCTGGACGTCGCCCTTCAGGCCTTCCAGCGCCTTGGCCTTGGCGTCGAGCTTGGCCTCGGCGGCGGCCAGCAGGGCCATCTGGGTGGAAAGGTCGGTCTCGCGGGCGTCGAGCTCGCCGCGCCGGGCGCCCAGGTTCTGCAGCACCTGCAGCTCGGCCGGCGACAGTCCGGCTTCCTTGGCCAGCTCAGCGGCGGTAGGCGCGCAGACGGCCGGCGGCTTGATCGAGGCCGGCGGCAGGCCGGGGATGCCGGTCGCGGCGGTGTTCGTCGCCTCGCCGGTGGCGGCGGTGGTGTTGGTCACCAGGCCATCCGACGGCGCAACCTCGGCGGCGGGGTCGGCCTTCGCCTTGCCCTTGGCGGCGGGTTTGGCGGACTTGGCCGGCTTGGCGGCCTCCTCGGCCCAGGCCTTGGCGCCGGAGATCAGGTTCGGCAGGTCGCGGGCGCCGGCCAGGGCGTTGATCGCGAGCACGCCGCCGACGGCGATGCCCACCAGGGGCAGGATGCGCGGCATGGACTTCACGGACGGCCTCCTTGGTGCAGTCGCAGCGGCGGTTCGTCGAACAGGTCGTCTTCCACGCTCGCCCGGACGCGGGGCCGGGGCGGCGTGGCGGGCGGCGCAGGCGGCTCGATGGCGAGCGCACGGTCGGGATTGCCGCGCGCCTCGCGGGCGGCGGACAACAGGGCGCCCAGGCGTTGCTCGCGGGCCTCGTCGCGGCGCTCGGCGGCGGGCGCCTCGCGGGCGGCGCGCGGCGCCTCGACGATCAGCCGCTCCAGCTTGACGGCCAGGGCGCGGCCCTTGTCGATCCGGTCGGCGAGGGTGTCGGTGGCCTCGTCGGTGGCGGCGCGCAGGTCGGCGAGGCCCTGCTCGGCCCGCTCGGCGGCGGCGTTCAGCTCGCGCACGGCGACGGCGAAGTTGTCATGGCTGTCGCGCAGCGCCTTCAGGCGGCGGTTGAGCCGAAGGCCCAGCACCAGCGCCGCGGCCAAGAGGCCGGCCAGCAGCAGGTTCATGGCGATGGCGATCAGGCTCATTCACTGGTCCTCGTGACGGCCGCGCGGGCGCTGGGCGACAGCGGCGCCTCGACGCGGACGGCGATGTGGGAATTGCGGCGGCCCATGCGGCCGCGGGTCAGAGGGATCGACCCCGCCCGCAGCTCGATCAGGCTGTCGGGGGTGGCGTTGAGCATGATGGTGTCGCCCACCTTCAACTCGAGGATCTGCTTCAGCGGCACCTGCTGCTCGTCGAGCACGGCGCGGACGTCCATGGTCGTGGTCCAGAGCTCGGTGGCGAGGTGGCTTTCCCAGATGTTGTCGCGGCCGAACTTCTCGCCCATGAACTGCTGCAGCAGCATCTTCCGGATGGGTTCGAGGGTGGCGTAGGGCAGCAACAGCTCGATGCGCCCGCCGCGGTCCTCCATATCGACCCGCAGCTTGACCAGGATCGCCGCATTGGCCGGCCGTGCGATGGCGGCGAAGCGCGGGTTGGTCTCCAGGCGATCGAGGGTGAAGGAGACCGGCGTCAGCGGCTCGAAGGCCATCCGCGCGTCGGACAACACCACCTGCACCATCTGCTCGACCAGCACGCGCTCGATGGTGGTGTAGGGCCGGCCCTCAATGCGCATGGCAGCGGTGCCGCGGCGGCCGCCCAGCAGCACGTCGACGATCGAATAGATCAGGTTCGAATCGACGGTCAGCAGGCCGTAGTTGTCGAGCTCCTCGGCCCGGAACACCGCCAGGATGGCCGGCAGGGGGATGGAGTTCAGGTAGTCGCCGAAGCGGATCGAGGAAATGTTGTCGAGGCTCACCTCGACGTTGTCAGAGGTGAAATTCCGCAGCGAGGTCGTCATGTACCGGACCAGCCGGTCGAAGACGATCTCCAGCATCGGCAGGCGTTCGTAGGAGACCAGCGCCGAGTTGATGATCGCCCGGATGCCGGTGCGCTCGGCCATCTCCTCCTCGGAGAGGTCGAAGCCCAGGAGGCTGTCGATCTCCTCCTGGTTGAGGATCCGCTCTGAGCCGATCGCGCCATCGCCGGACGCGGGGCCCTGGCCGCCGGGCGCAGCCGCGGCGGGCTCGCTCCAGCCCTCGGGCTTGGCGGCTTCGGTCTCCGGCTGGGTTTCTGCGTCTTCGGCCATGCTCTACGCGACCAACCCGCTGTCCCCGAGGGGGCGGCTAGTTGATCAGCATCTCCTCGATCAGGACGGCGTTCGCCTTGGAGGGCGCGATCACCAGGTTGACCCGGCGCAGGAGCTCCATGCGCAACTGGTAGGAGCCCTGGCTGCCGGACAGGTCCTCGGGGCGCAGTTCGCGCAGGAAGGTCTGGAACATGTCCTGCAGCCTCGGCATGTTCGGTTCCAACGCATCGACCGCGTCCTGGTCGGGCAGCTCCAGGGTCAACTTCAGCTTCAGGAAGGTCGGGCGGCCGTCGGCCGTCTGCATGTTCACGACGATGTCGGGCAGGGTGTAGAACAGCACGCCGTCGGGTCCCTCGCGGACCTGGGCGCCGCCGCCCTTGGCGTCCTTGCCGTCCTTGCCGGCCTTCTCGTCCTTCTTCTTCGGCTTGTGGACCTTGCCGGCCGCGGCGGCGTCGGGCTTGGGCTTCATCAGCAGGAAGGCGGCCGCGCCGCCGCCCAGCACGAGCAGCAGCACCGCGCCGATGATGATCAGCAGCTTGAGCGGCAGCTTCTTCTTGCCGGCGCCCTCGACCTCTTCGCCCTCGACGGGGGCCTCGGCTTCGGGGGCCTCTTTGACTGCGGCTTCAGCCACGCGCGCGTTCCTTGGAATCCTAGTCCGTCCTGGATGCCGCGCGTTTGGTTAAGAACCGGTTTTTAACCGACCTTAACGACGGACAAGCCTGCCCGGCAGATTTCGCCGGTTGACCGCCGTTAACCATTTTAACTGCTGAATTTCTTTGGGTTTTCGTCTGGCCCGAAGCTTGCAGCCCGAATGTGGAAAACGTCGCGCCTCGTTCGGGCAGGAATTAATGGACAACAGCCTCTACGTCGGACTGTCGAAGCAGATGGTGCTCCAGCGGCAGCTGGACATCATCGCCAACAATATCGCCAACTCCGACACCTCCGGTTTCAAGGTCGAATCGCTGGCCGAGGCCACCGACCCACAGGCGCCGGCCTTCACCCTGGGCGGCCCGGCGCCGGTGAAGTTCGTCATGCCCAACGGGGTGATCCGCGACTTCGGTCAGGGCGCGCTGCGCAAGACGGATTCGCCTTTCGACATGGCCATCGACGGCCAGGGCTTCTTCACCGTTCAGACGCCGACCGGGAACCGCTACACCCGCGACGGCCGCTTCCGGATGGATGACACCGGCAAGATCGTCAACGGGAGCGGGGCCGCCCTGCTCGATGACGGCGGCGGCGAGATCAACCTCGATCCGACCAAGGGCGAGCCCGCCATCTCGCCGGACGGTGTGGTCAGCCAGGCCGGCCTGCGCATCGGCAAGGTCGGCGTCGTCAACTTCGCCAACCTCTCCACCCTGGAGAAGGTGGGCGACAACCTGCTGCAGAACACCTCCAACCAGACCCCGACCCAGGCCGCCGACGTCAAGGTGCGCCAGGGGATGCTGGAGGGCTCCAACGTCAACCCGATCCTGGAGATGACCCGCATGATCGAGGTCTCCAGGGCCTACGAGCAGATGGCCAAGATGATGGACACCCAGGCCGACCTTTCGAGCCAGGCCGTCCAGACCCTCGGCAAGGTCAATTAGGAGACTTAAGCCATGCAAGCTCTGCGCACCGCCGCCACGGGCATGGCCGCCCAGCAGCTGAACGTCGAGGTCATCTCGAACAACATCGCCAACATGAACACGATTGCGTTCAAGCGTCAGCGGGCGGAATTCCAGGACCTGCTCTACCAGACCATGGAGCAGCCCGGCTCCCAGTCCTCGGACCAGGGGACCATCGTGCCCACCGGGGTGCAGGTGGGCGCGGGCGTCAAGGCCGGCACCGTCTACCGGATCTCGACCCAAGGGGCGATGACCCAGACCTCGAACCCCTTCGACCTGGCGATCAACGGCCCGGGCTATTTCCAGGTGCTGACCCCGGCCGGCGACACCGCCTACACCCGGGCCGGCAACTTCGCGCTCAACGACCAGGGCCAGTTGGTCACCCAGGACGGCTATCTGATCCAGCCGGCGATCACTATTCCGGCCGGCTCGACCAACGTCACCGTGTCCCAGGCGGGCCAGGTGCAGGTGACCGCGCCGAACGCCACGGCGCCCACGGTGGTCGGCACCCTGGAGCTCTCCACCTTCATGAACGAGGCCGGCCTCTCGGCTCAGGGCAGCAACCTGTTCAGGGAGACCGCCGCCTCCGGCGCGCCGACCAACGGCCTCCCCGGGGTGAACGGGGTCGGCTCCCTGATGCAGGGCTACACCGAAGCCTCGAACGTCGATCCGGTCTCGGAGATCACCGCCCTGATCGTCGCCCAGCGCGCCTACGAGATGAACTCCAAGGTGATCTCGACGGCCGACAGCATGCTGGCCACCGCCAACCAGGTGAAGTCCTAGGCTCATGAAGACGCTTGTCCTGATCGCCGCGGCCGGCCTGGCGCTGGCCGGACCCGCCCTCGCCGGCCAGCCGGTGACCCTGCGCGCCGACACCGAGAGCGCGGGCCGGCTGGTGACGCTCGGCGACCTGTTCGACGGCGCGGGCGCCAAGGGCCAGGTCCTGGTCGCCAACCGCACGGCCGCGAGCGTGGTGTTGAACGCTCGCGTGGTGCAGGTGCTGGCCGCCCGCTCCGGCCTCGACTGGGCCAACACCGAAGGGCTGAAGACCATCGTGGTGCGCGGCGGCCCGATCGGCGCCGAGAGCGGCCCCGGAGCCGTCGCCGCCGTGGCGGGCCGTGGCAACGTCCAAGTGCTCAGCTACGCCCGCGACATCTCGGCCGGCGAACAGGTGCGGCCCGAAGACCTGGTCTGGGGCAAGGCCGCGGCCGCTCCCGGCGACGCCGTCCACGATCCCGACGCCCTGATCGGCATGACCGCGCGGCGGCCCCTGCGGGCCGGCGGCGCGGCGCTGGCCCGCGACGTCTCCACCCCAGTGGTGGTCAAGGCCGGCGAGATGATCACCGTCAGCTTCCAGGCCGAAGGGATCTCGCTCTCCGTGCAGGGCAAGGCGCTGGCCTCGGCCGGCATCGGCGACACCCTGAACGTTGAGAACACCGCCTCGAAGAAGACCATCCAGGCCGTGATCACCGGCCCGGGCATGGCCGTCGTCGGCCCGCAGGCCGACGAGCTGAAGGCCGCCCTTTCCACCCGTCTCGCCTCCCGTTGAAGGAAGCTTCCATGCGTTTGCGTCTGATCGCCCTCATCGCCCTGCTGCCGCTGGGCGCCTGCTCGACCATCAAGGAGGCGGTGGCCGGCCCGCAGCTGGCGCCCGTCGGCTATCCCGCCGCCCTGGTGCCGCGCGAACAGGTGGTGCTGCCGACCGCCGGAGCCCGGGACGCGCCTGGCCCGGCCGGCGCCAACTCCCTGTGGCGGATCGGGGCGCGGGAGTTCTTCGCCGACCAGCGGGCCGCCCGGGTGGGCGACA
Organism: Phenylobacterium sp.; assembly: GCA_004799545.1. Taxonomy (GTDB): domain Bacteria; phylum Pseudomonadota; class Alphaproteobacteria; order Caulobacterales; family Caulobacteraceae; genus Phenylobacterium. The sequence continues at coordinate 62,990 of SSMU01000014.1, read as the reverse complement.
TCCTCACCGTGCTGGTGACCATCAACGACAGCGCCAAGACCACCAACCAGACCACCACCTCGCGGCAGAGCGACATGACCGCCGGCATCCCGCACCTGCTGGGCCTGGAATCCAGCCTCGGCCGGATCCTGCCCTCCGGCTTCGACCCGGCCAATGCGCTGGGCACCAACACCAAGACCGACCAGGCCGGCACCGGCGCCATCACCCGCCAGGAACAGATCAACCTGACCATCGCTGCCGTGGTCTCGGCGGTGCTGCCGAACGGCAACCTGGTGATCCAGGGCACCCAGGAGGTGAAGACCAACAACGACGTGCGCGAGCTCACCGTCGCCGGCATCGTGCGGCGCGAGGACATCTCCTCCGCGAACACCGTCAACCAGACCCAGATCGCCGAGGCGCGGATCTCCTACTCGGGCCGTGGCGACATCGCCCGGGTGCAGAAGACCCCGGCCGCCCAGTCGTTGGTGGAGAAGTTCTGGCCGTTCTGAGGCCCGCCTGAGGGCCGGTCCGCCGACGACCGGCCCCGCTTCGGCCCGCGACCGTCTGGTCACTTCCCGCCGCATCCGATCGGGCGTAATCTCCAGCTCGAGGGCGCTGAGGATTGGTTCGTGTTCAAAGGTATCCTGCCGGGAGCCGTCGCTGCGGCGATGCTCGCGGGGTCGGCTGCGGCGGCCCCGGCCCCATCCCCGGTCTTCTCCTGGATCATCACCCCGGATGAGGACAGCTGCCACACCGATATCGAGCTGATCGGCAAGTCGCTCGGCGATCCGGCGATCATCTCGCTGGTCTCCGACGGCGAGCACGTCCTCCTGCGGTTCAGCAAGGACGAGATGCCGAAGCGCGCCTTCCTGGCGATCGACATCAACAAGCGGCCCTATTCCAACCTGCTGACGCGGATGGAGAACCCCAAGGTCGCCGACATGACGTTGAGCGACGAGACGCTGGCGGCGCTGCGCAAGGGCGGCACCCTCTTGATCGCCTGGCTCGCCGACCAGCCGATGACCGCCTCCCTGGCCGGCTCCGACCAGGGGCTGAACGACCTGAGGGTCTGCGGCGCCCAGGTGGCGACCCAGTACCGGGCCAATATCACCGCCAAGCAGGAGGCCCAGTCCCGCACGGACGCCGAGACCCGCGCCAAGCAGCTGGCCGACGAGCAGCTGGCCGCCGTCCGCGCCCAGAAGGAGGCCGCCGAGGCCGAGGCCGCCAAGGTGACCGAGGAGACCCGGCATCAGCAGGTCCAGGACGAGGCCCTGCGCCAGCAGACTGCCGACGTCGAGCGCCAGCGCCAGGCCGAGGAACAGCGGCAGGAGTATCTGCGCCGCTACTACCCGCCGCAACCGGCCTATCCGACCCAGCCCGGTTACTACCGGCCCTATCCGAACGAGCAGTAGCCGCCCCTAGAGGGTCGCGACGATCCGGCCGATCTCCGCCAGCGCCGTCTGGCAGGCGTCGGTCGGCTTCGGCGAGCCGTGCGAGTAGGCGGCGACGAGGATCGGGGCGCGGCCAGGGGGCCAGAGGATGGCCAGGTCGTTGGTGGCGTTGTGACCGCCGGTGCCGGTCTTGTCGCCGATCCGCCAGCCGGCCGGCGCGCCCGCCCGGATGCGCGCCCCGCCCATCTGGTCGGCGACCAGCCAGTCGGTGAGCCGCTTGCGCGAGACCTCGGTCAGCGCCTTGCCGGTGAGGATCTTCCTCATGTCGCCGAGTGTGGCGGAGGGCGTGGTGGTGTCGCGCGGATCGCCCGGCGTCCCCTCGTTCAAGGCCATCTCGCGGCGATCGAGACGGGTCGTGCGGTCGCCGATCGAGCGGGCGTAGCCGGTGACGCCCTGCGGGCCGCCGAGCGCGGTGAGGATCAGATTGGCCGCGCCGTTGTCGCTCTGGGTGATCCCCGCCTCGCAGAGCATCGCCAGCGGCAGCGTCTCGCCGATGTGCTTCTCGGTCACCGGCGCCCAGCCGACCACATCGGCCTTGTCGACCAGGATCTGGCGCTCCAGCGTCTCGCAGTCGGTGTCCACCCGGTGCAGGATCGCCGAGACCGCCAGGAGCTTGAAGGTCGAGCACATCGGGAACCGCTCGTGGGCCCGCCAGGCGATGCGCCGGCCGGTCCCGGTGTCGAGGGCCGCGACGCCCAGCCGGCCGCCCAGCTCGGCCTCCAGCGCCTTGATGCGGGTCTCGGCGGCGGGAGCGGCGAAGGCCGGGGACGCGACCCCGGCGGCGATGAGGGCCAGGGCGTCGCGGCGCTTCAGCATGGACGGCTAGGCCCGGCGGCCGGCGACGGAGGCGTTGTCGACGCCCAAGGCGGCCAGGGCGCCGCGCAGGATGCCGTCGGCGTCGAGGCCGGCCTCCGCGTACATGGCCTCGGGCTTGTCGTGGTCCTGGAAGACGTCGGGCAACACCAGGGTGCGGACCTTCAGGCCGCGGTCGAGCGCGCCGTGCTGCGCCAAGGCCTGCAGGACGAAGGCGCCGAAGCCGCCCATGGCGCCCTCCTCGACGGTGATCAGCGCCTCGTGCTCGCGGGCCAGTCTGAGGATCAGGTCGATGTCGATGGGCTTGGCGAACCGGGCGTCGGCGACGGTGGCCGAGAGACCGCGGGCGGCTAGCATGTCGGCGGCCTTCAGGCTCTCCGCCAGGCGGGCGCCCAGCGAGACGATGGCGACGGCCGTCCCTTCGCGCAGGATGCGGCCTCGGCCGATCTCCAGCGGCTCGGCGAGCGCCGGGATCTCGACGCCTGTGCCCTCACCGCGCGGATAGCGGAACGCCGAGGGCCGGTCGTCGATGGCCACGGCGGTGGAGACCATGCGGGCCAGTTCCGCCTCGTCGGCGGCGGCCATCACCACCATGCCCGGCAGCGCGCCCATGTAGCCGACGTCGAAGGAGCCCGCGTGGGTCGCCCCGTCGGCGCCGACCAACCCGGCCCGGTCGATGGCGAAGCGCACCGGCAGGCGCTGGATCGCCACGTCATGGACCACCTGGTCGTAGCCGCGCTGCAGGAAGGTCGAATAGATCGCCGCGAACGGCTTCATCCCGTCGGCCGCGAGGCCGGCGGCGAAGGTCACCGCGTGCTGCTCGGCGATGCCCACGTCGAACATCCGGTCGGGGAAGCGCTGGCCGAACAGGTCGAGACCGGTTCCGGACGGCATGGCCGCAGTGATCGCCACGATCTTCGGATCGATCTCGGCGTGCTTGACCAGCTCCTGGGCGAACACCTTGGTGTACTGCGGGGCGGTGGCTTGGGCGGGCTTGGCCTGTTGGCCGGTGACCACGTCGAACTTGGCCACCCCGTGGTACTTGTCGGCGGCGTTTTCGGCTGGGCCGTAGCCGTGGCCCTTCTGGGTGACCACGTGGACCAGCACCGGCCGGTCGTCGATCTGGCGGACGTTCTGCAGCACGTGGACCAGGGCGTCCATGTCATGGCCGTCGATCGGACCGACGTAATAGAAGCCCAGTTCCTCGAAGAAGGTCCCGCCGGTGACCATGCCGCGGGCGAACTCCTCCGCCTTGCGGGCCGCCTCCTGCATGGGGCGCGGGAAGACCTTGGCCACCGACTTGCCGAGGCTGCGGATCGAGCGGTAGCCGCCGCCGGAGACCATGCGGGCCAGGTAGGCGCTCATCCCGCCCACCGGGGGCGCGATCGACATGTCGTTGTCGTTGAGGATGACGGTCAGCTGGCGGGTGGTCTCGCAGGCCTTGTTCATCGCCTCGTAGGCCATGCCGGCGCTCATGGCGCCGTCGCCGATCACCGCCACCACCTTGTTGTCGCGGCCGTCGCGGTCGCGGGCGGCGCAGAATCCGAGGGCGGCCGAGATCGACGTGGCGGCGTGGGCCGCGCCGAACGGGTCGTACTCGCTCTCCGAGCGCTTAGTGAAGCCGGAGAGTCCGCCGCCCTGGCGCAGGGTGCGGATCCGATCCCGACGGCCGGTGAGGATCTTGTGCGGATAGGCCTGGTGGCCGACGTCCCAGATCAGGATGTCCTTGGGCGTCTCATAGACATAGTGCAGGGCCACCGTCAGCTCGACGACGCCGAGGCCCGCGCCCAGGTGGCCGCCCGTCTCCGAGACCGCGTCGACCGTCTCGGCCCGCAGCTCGTCCGCCAGTTGTTTCAATTGGTTGACCGGCAGCTTCCGCAGGTCGGCCGGCGCGTGGACAGTGTCGAGAAGCGGCGTGGATGGGGGCATGGGCGGTGAAACAAACTCGAAATATCAGTTCCGGCGCTCTAGCACGAAATCGACGCTGGCCCGCAGGAATTCGGCCTTCTTGCCGAACGGATCGAGGTGGGTCTTGGTCTGTTTTGCGAGCACGCCGAGCCGTTCCCGCGCGGCGTCGACGCCCAGCAGGGTGACGAAATTGACCTTGCCCTTGGCCGCGTCCTTGCCGGTCGCCTTGCCCATCAGCTTGGCGTCGCCATCGGCGTCCAGCAGGTCGTCGACGATCTGGTAGGCGAGGCCCAGGTCGTGGGCGAAGGCCAGCATGGCGTGGCGCTCGGCGTCCATGGCGCGGGCCATGACCAGCGGCAGCTCGAAGGCGCAGGCGATCAGCGCCCCGGTCTTCAGCCGCTGCATACGCGCCACCCGGCCGAGGTCGCGCACGCCCAGGATGTCGATCATCTGGCCGCCGGCCATGCCGCGCGCCCCGGCCGCCTGGGCGAGCTTGCTGACCAGCTCGGCGCGGATCGAGCCGTCGGAATGGGTGTCGGGATGGGCGAGGATCTCGAAGGCGGCGGTCTGCAGGGCGTCGCCGGCCAGCACCGCGGTCGCTTCGTCATAGGCCTTGTGCACGGTGGGCCGGCCGCGGCGCAGGTCGTCGTCGTCCATGCACGGCAGATCGTCGTGGACCAGGCTGTAGGCCTGGATGCATTCCAGCGCGCAGGCGGTGCGCAGCAGCGAGCGGTCGGGCAGGTCGAACATCCGGCCGGTCTCGAGGGCGAAGAAGGTCCGCAGACGCTTGCCGGGGCCGAGCGCCGCATAGCGCATGGCCTCGGTCAGCCGCGCCTCGGGACCTTCGCCGCGCGGCAACAGCTCGTCCAGCGCGACCGTCACCAGGTCGGCGGCCTCGGCGATCCGCTGAGGCAGGTCCTGCATCAGCTGAACTCGGCCGGCTCGACCCCCGGCGCGCCGCCGGCCCCGACCACGATCTTCTCGACCCGCAGCCGGGCGGCCTCGAGCCGCGTCTCGCAGTGGGTCTTCAGCGCCGCGCCGCGCTCGTAGAGCTGGATGGAATCCTCCAGCGGCGCCTGGCCCGACTCCAGCCGCGCCACGATCTGCTCGAGCTCGGCCAAGGCCTGCTCGAAGCTCAGGGTGGCGATGTCGGCCGGCTCGGACATGCGGAATTCCTTAGAGCCGCTCGAAGCGGCGCGTCGACCAGTATTTGTAGCCTTCGCTGGCGGTGAGCTGCCAACCGCGCCGCTTCAGCGCCCGGCCGATCATGTAGTTGAAGAATCCATGCGCCAGGACCACCACGTCCTCGCCCCGGGCGGCATAGTCGATCAGCAGATCTGCGGCGGCGTCGGCCCGGGCCTCGGCCCCGCCACGTGTCTCCTGGCCCTCGTGGTGGTTGAAGAACCACCACCAGAACCGGGCGAGGAAGCCCCAGATCTTCGGCGACAGCCTGATCCAGCCGGGCAAGGGCGGCGGCGGTAGGGGCGCCTCGATGAGTTCGGCGTGCTGCACGACGTCGCGGTCGCCGGCCAGGGCGGCGGCGCTCTCGATCGAACGCAGCCGGGTTGAGCAGACGACAGCCCCCGCCGCCTCGACCAGGCCGCGGAGGGCCGGCGGCGGCGTCTGGCCGGGCAGGATGCCCAGCACCTCGTAGCTGGCCCAGAAGGTGCGGTATCCGGCGGCCGAAAGGGTGACCTTGCGCGACAGGGCCGGCTCGCCGTGGCGGGCCAGGATGATGGCGCCGGCGCCTTCCGAGGCCGGCGCATCGGGATCGCCAGCCGTCAAGGCGCCGGCCATTCAATCCGCACGGAGCCGGCCGCGACGCGCACCCTGATCTGTTCCCGTCCCTAACTAGCGCCCGGAAAGGGCCCGAACATGCGCAAGCGCCGAGGACCCCAGAGCCTCAAGGTCGTAACCGCCCTCAAGCGAGGAGACAACCCGACCTTTGGCGTGGCGGGCCGCCACCTCGGCGACGGCGCGGGTGGCCCAGGCGAAGTCGGGGGCCTCCAGCGACTGTCCAGCCTCGCCGATCGGATCGCGCACATGGGCGTCGAAGCCGGCGGAGATGATGATCAGGTCGGGGGCGAAGGCGTCGACCTTGGGCATCAGGCTGGCGAAGGCCTTGCGCCAATCGGCGGCCGGCGCGCCGGGCGGGACCACCGCGTTGACGACGTTGGCCGAGGTGGGCTCCGACGGATGGCCGGTGCCGGGCCACATGGGCCATTGCTGGATCGAGGCGAAGAACAGGCCGGGCTCGCCGTCGAAGGCGGCCTGGGTGCCGTTGCCGTGGTGGACGTCGAAGTCGACCACCGCGACCTTGCGCAAGCCCGCCGCCTGCGCCGCCTTCGCCGCCACCGCGACGTTGGAGAAGATACAGAAGCCCATCGGCGTCGAGGGTTCGGCGTGATGGCCCGGCGGCCGCACGGCGCAGAAGGCGCGGTCGGACTTGCCCGCCGCCACGTCGCGCACGGCGCTGACCACGGCGCCCGCCGCCCGCCGCGCGGCGTTCAGGCTGCCCGGCGACATGAAGGTGTCCGGATCGAGCTTGAACCTTCCGGCGACCGGCGCGGCCTTGGTGATCGCCGCGACATAGGCCTCCGGGTGGACGCGGGCGAGGTCGGCGGGCTCGGCCAGGGGCGCGTCGCGCACCGCGAGGTCGAGGTCGGAGGCGTCCTCCAGGGCGTCCAGGACCGCCCGCAGCCGCTCGGGCCGCTCGGGGTGCCACTCGCCCGGACGGTGGTCGAGCATGTCCAGATGCGTGTAGAGGGCGAGCGTCATGGCCCCATCCTAGCAGAACCCGACCCGACCGATGCCAGACCCCACGCTCCGCCGCGCCGGCCCCCAGGACGCCGCCGTCCTCGCCGAGATCGGCGCGCGCACCTTCGCCGAGACCTTCGCCCACCTCTACCCGCCGCGGGACCTGCAGGCCTTCCTGGCCGAGGCCTATGGGCTGGAGCGCACCGCTGCGGACCTGGCGGACCCGGCCAAGGCCGCGTGGCTGGTGGAGGCGGATGGCGCGGCGATCGGCTACGCCCAGGCGGGGCCCTGCGGCCTGCCGCATCCGGAGGTCACCGCGGTGTGCGGCGAGCTCAAGCGGTTCTACTTCCTGCCGAGCTGGCAGAACCGCGGACAGGGCCTGCGCTTGTTCAACGCGACCATGGACTGGCTGCTGCGCGACGGGCCGCGCGACGTCTGGATCGGGGTCTGGAGCGAGAACCACGGCGCCCAGCGGTTCTACAGCCGCCACGGCTTCGAGAAGGTCGGCGAATACGGCTTCCGGGTCGGTGAGACCGTCGACCACGAGTTCATCCTGCGGCGCCGGGCGGAGAGTTTTGCCCAAGCTTCCGCAAACAAGGCGCAATCCGAACACAATCCTGCCTAAGTCGGCCCCTGAACCGGTCGAACATTGCCGCGATTTAACGGTACGGGGCCTTGGCCGATGCCCCGCCTTTTGGGAGTTTTCCCTCAAGGCGGAATCGAGGAGCCGTCCTGGCCATGCTGAGGATCGGTTACGTGCGGTGGGAGAACGGCGGCGGCGAGGCGGCGTCCCTCCACGCCCTGGGCTGCCACGTGGTCCGCGCCGAGGAGGATCCCGAGGCCGACAGCCAACCGGTGCTGGCCTCGATCGTCGATTTCATCGGCGTCGGCGACGAGCTGGCGGCCCCCAGCCTGGGCCACCTCGGCCGCACGGCCCGCAGTGTGCTCGACCTCCTGGAGCGGCTGGACCAGCGCGGCGCCACCCTGACCGCCGCCGACCCGCCGATCGCCAGCACCGGCGCCGAGGGCCGCGCGCTCCGCGCCGTCCTGGAAGCGGTCGCCGCCTTCGAGCCGCCTGAGCCCATCCGTAGGCGCGCCCGCGCCCCGGCCCATGAGATCCGCGCCCTGCAGCGGGCCGGCATCGGGCCGGTGGAGATCGCCCGCCGGCTGGGCGTCTCGCGGATGACCGTCTGGCGCAAGCTGAAGGGGCTGGAGGCCTAGGCTTGCCGCTGGCGCGTGTTCCGGCCCGGGCGTAGGGAAACGCGCCAGGTCACCGGAGACATGCCATGCAGATGCGCCAGCTGGGCAAGACCGGGCCGAAGGTCTCCGCGATCGGGCTCGGCTGCATGGGCATGTCGGGCATGTACGGCCCGTCGGACCGCGCCGAGAGCCTCGCCACCATCCACGCCGCCCTCGACGCCGGGATCAACCTGCTGGACACCGGCGACTTCTACGGCATGGGTCACAACGAGCTTTTGATCGCCGAAGCCCTGCGCGATCGCCCGGACGACAACGTGCTGCTCAGCGTCAAGTTCGGCGCCCAGCGGGGGCCGGACGGCGCCTGGATCGGCTATGACGCCCGGCCCCAGGCCGTGAAGACCGCCTGCGCCTACAGCCTGCAGCGGCTGGGGGTCGACCACATCGACATCTACCGGCCCGCGCGGCTCGATCCCGCGGTGCCGATCGAGGAGACCATCGGGGCGGTCGCCGACCTGGTGAAGGCCGGCTACGTCCGCCACATCGGCCTGTCGGAAGTGGGCGTGGAGACGATCCGGCGCGCCGTCGCCGTGCATCCGATCGTCGACCTGCAGATCGAGTACGGCCTGGCCACCCGCAGCCTCGAGGACGCAATCCTGCCGGCCTGCCGCGAGCTGGGCGTCGGGATCACCGCCTATGGGGTGCTGTCGCGCGGCCTGATCGGCGGCCACCTGCAGGCGGTCGACGGCCCCGGCGACTTCCGCGGCTTCACCCCCCGGTTCCAGGGCGAGAACCTGCAGAAGAACCTGGCGCTGACCGAGGCCCTGGCGGCGGCCGCCAAGGCCAGCGGCCTGACCGCCGCGCAAGCCGCGATCGCCTGGGTGCTGTCGCAAGGCGAGGACATCGTGCCGCTGGTCGGCGCGCGGCGCCGCGATCGGCTGGCCGAGGCGCTGGGCGCGCTGGAGGCGCCGGCCCGGGCCGACGCGCTGGCCGCCTTCGAAGCCGCCATGCCGAAGGGCGCGGTGGCCGGCGCGCGCTATCCCGCCCCGCAGATGGCCTCGCTCGACAGCGAACGCGCCTAGGCGCGGCCGCCTCCGACACTGGACATCGGGGACCCGACGTCCCATCCTCCGCGTTCAAACGACTGTTCGGCCGCAGGATAATTCCGCGATGTTCATGCGCTTCTTCACCGAGCTCCGGGACGCCAAGCTCCCGGTGACGCTGAAAGAGTACCTCGTGCTGATGGAGGGGCTCGACAAGGCGGTGATCGACCGCTCGGTGGACGACTTCTACTACCTCTCGCGCGCCTCTCTGGTGAAGGACGAGAAGAACCTCGACAAGTTCGACCAGGTGTTCGGCCACGTCTTCAAGGGCATGGAGAAGCTGGACGACGGCATCACCGCCGACATCCCGGCCGAGTGGCTGAAGAAGATGAGCGAGAAGTTCCTCACCGAGGAGGAGAAGGCGCAGATCGAGGCCATGGGCGGCTTCGACAAGCTGATGGAGGCGCTGGCCGAGCGCATCCGCGAGCAGAAGGAACGCCACGAGAAGGGCGACAAGGCGATCGGCACCGGCGGGACCTCGCCGTTCGGCGCCAACGGCTATCACCCCGAGGGCATCCGCATCGGCCAGGACAAGGGCCGCCACGGCAAGGCGATCAAGGTCTGGGACAAGCGCGAGTACAAGAACCTCGACGACAACGTCGAGCTCGGCACCCGCAACATCAAGGTGGCGCTGCGCCGCCTGCGCAAATGGGTGCGCGAGGGCACGCCGGACGAGATCGACTTCCCCGCCACCATCAAGGGGACGGCCGAGAAGGGCTATCTCGACATCAACCTGCGGCCCGAACGGCGCAACAAGATCAGCGTGCTGCTGTTCCTCGACATCGGCGGCTCGATGGACGGCCACATCAAGGTCTGTGAGGAGCTGTTCTCGGCGGCCCGTTCCGAGTTCAAGAACATGGAGTTCTTCTACTTCCACAATTGCCTCTACGAGGCCGTCTGGAAGGACAATCGGCGCCGCCATGCCGAGAAGATGCCGACCTGGGACGTGCTCCACAAATTCCCGCATGATTACAAGGTCATCTTCGTCGGCGACGCGACCATGAGTCCCTACGAGATCACCTATCCGGGCGGCTCGGTGGAGCACTGGAACGAGGAGGCCGGGGCCATCTGGATGGACCGCGTGGCGCAGATCTACGAGCACGCCGTCTGGCTGAACCCGACCGCCGAGCGGCACTGGGACTACACCCCCTCGATCGGGGTGATGAAGCAGCTGATGAACGACCGGATGTTCCCGCTGACCATCGAGGGCCTCGACAAGGCCATGCGCGAACTTTCGCGTTAGGCGCAACGATCGTCCGCCGCGACCAAGGATTGCGGGTAAAAGTCAGGCGCTTATGGTGGCGGTCACACCGCAACGGATTCGCATGACCGATCCCCAGAGCCACGACGCGCCGGAAACCGAAGAGGCCCAGGCCGCCACCAAGGCCGCGGTGTTCAACGCCGCCGAGCGGCTGTTCGCCCTGCACGGTTTCCAGAACGTGTCGGTGCGCGACATCACCGCCGAGGCCGGCGTCAACCTGGCGAGCGTCAACTATCATTTCGGCTCCAAGGACGCCCTGCTGTTCGCGATCTTCCGCAAGCGGACCGGCGAACTGAACCGCGAGCGGGCGCGTATGCTGCACGAGGCCGCCGAGCGCCACGCCGGCAAGCCGCCGGTGCGGGAGATCCTGGAGGCTCTGTTCGCCCCACCGCTGCGCTGGGGCGATCCGGCCAACGACCGGCGCATCTCCATCCAGTTCATCATCCGCGCGCGCTCCGAGGGCACGGCGGAGATGCGCGACGCCCTGCAGAACGACGTCTCCCACCTGGAGCGGTTCGCCAACGCCCTGATCGCCGCCCGGCCCGAGCTGCCGCGCGAGACCGTCTACTGGCGGCTGCACTTCTGCCTCGGCATGGTCCACAACAACCGCTTCGCCGAGTTCGACCGCCTGCACCACCTGTCCGGCGGCGCGACCCGCGAGGGCGACGTGAACGGCCTGCTCAGCCGGATGCTGGACTTCGCGGAAGCCGGCTTCCTGGCCTGACCCGAGGCCGCGGCGACGGCTCCGCAAACGCCCGTTTGATCGCGCTTTCGCCCGCCCGGAAGACTCTGCTACGACGGGCCATTGCAATCATTCCGTTTCAGGACGCCGCGCGCGTCGAGCAGAGTCATTGGACGCCAAGGTCGATCCCGCCGACGCCGCGCCTGAAGGGGGCGACCTCGCCACCCGCGAGGCGGCCTATGAGAAGTTCGTCTGGGACAACCTGAGGCGCAACTACCTCGGCAACTACCTGCACGGCATGCTGGGGATGACCGGCTTTCGGCTGGTCAATGCGCCGACCTTCCTGCCGGCCTATCTGCACCAGGTCTCCGGCTCCAACTCGATCGTCGGCCTCGGCCTCGCGCTGCAGCAGGTGGGCGGGGTGATCTCGCCGATCTTCGGCGCCACCAGGATCGAGCACCGCACGCGGGTGATGCCGGCCGCCATCTGGATGGGCAGCCTGGCCAGGCTGGCGGTGCTGGGCATGGCGATCGCCGGCTGGATCCTCAAAGGGCCGCAGCTGATCACCGCCCTGCTGGCCATGATGTTCTTCTTCGGCCTGTTCATGGGCGCCCAGCGGGTGGTGTTCTCGCTGCTGATCGCCAAGGTGATCCCGATCAGCCGCCGGGGCCGGCTGCAGGCCTGGCGCTCGACCACCGGCAGCGCCATCGCCGCGGTGCTCGCCTATTTCGCGGGCAAGTACTTCATCGGCAAGAACCTGTTCGGCAACGGCTATTCCACCAGCTTCGTGGTGGCTTTCGTGCTGACCAGCATGGGGCTGTGGGCCATGCAGTTCCTGGTCAAGGAGCCGGAGCCGCCCACCACCCGGCCGCAGACCCGCTTCCGTGAGCGGTTCCGCGACCTGCCCCGGCTGATCAGCCAGGACCGGTCCTACGGCTTCTTCCTGCTGGTCCAGATGCTGGCGACCTCGGCGCGGATCGCCACGCCCTTCTACATCCTCTACGTCGGCCAGAAGCTGCATGTGCACGGGGCGGCGGAGACCGGCGCCCTGATCGGCCTGACCTCGCTGGCGCTGCTGGGCGCCGACACGGTCTCGAACATCCCGTGGGGCTACCTGGGCGACAAGACCGGCTTCCGGCTGGTGCTGCTGCTCTCGGTCCTGATGTGGGCGGCGGCCACCGTGCTGGTAATGGCGGTCGACAGCCGGATGGGGATCTTCATCGCCTTCTGCGGCTTCGGCGCGGCCCAGGCCGGCTACATGATGGCCGCCCAGACCATGATCCTGGAGTTCGGCTCCCGCGAGGAGCTGCCCATGCGCATCGCCGTCTCGGCCACCGCGGAGAGCATCACCGCCACGCTCGGGCCGCTGATCGGCGGGGGACTGGCGGACTTGCTGGGCTACGACGTGGTGTTCGGCATCTCGCTGGGCTTCCTGGCCGCGGCCCTGGTGGTCCTGCTGACGCTGGTCAAGGAACCGCGCACCGCCCGGCTCGCCGCGCTCTGAGCCGCAAAACAAACGCTCAATTCACATTGAGTGGGGGTGAGGCCGCCGAACTCTTTAGAGGCGGCCGGAGTGCAGCTATCGCCAGCCTCGCGAGGTGGAGTTCGAGGTTCGCATGTTCGAGGCTATGTCCATCCGCACCCTTGTGCACGTAGTGCGAGAGGATGTGCACCCAGTTGGGCCACGTATCTCGGGATACCGGACCCATCGTCCTGCCGCCCACGTGCAGGGTTACGGCTTGGACCGTCGCTTCCCAACCCGGTGTATCGTGTACCCGGCGATTCATTAGGCCAACTTCAGCCCATGCGTCCCGGATTGGATCGTAGTTCTCGTTCACCACCGTGCGGCTCCGCGTTCCCGATCCGCCCAAACCGTTAGTCGGAAAGTGAGATGAAGGCCGCGTAGAGCCCGCGCGTATTCGAATCGACCTTGCCGAAATTCGCTCGGCACCACTGCGCCATGCGGTCGGGATCGAAGGCAATTTTCTCGATTTTGATCCCTTCGCGCTTTTCGATCTCCGCCATACGAGCTGTCGCCAGGCTCTGAAATTCCTCAAAGGTGTCGGGCACGCTGTCGTCACAGACGGAACGAAACCGCGCGTAGTTCTCGGGACTTGGCCAGAGCGTTACTTCCCGTTGCGCGGCCATCTTCACACCTCGATCCCTTTCGCCTCACGATCTCCACATATCGCATATGGATATTTGGCCTCGGAGAATCATGTCAATGTTCTTGATCCGTTCAGTGGATCAGGAACCCTTCCTCATGACCTTCAATCCCGGCGATCAGGTGTCGGTGAAGGGCTTCGCAATCCCGATGACCGTCCAGAGCGTCAACGGCGATGACGTCACGGTGCTCGAATACGACCCGAAGCGGAAGATGACGCGGGAGCGGACTTGCAAGGCCGCGACCCTTCAACCCGCCCCACGGCGCCGTGGAGCGATTCGGTTCGTGCTCCGGTAGTATGCTCGCTGCCCGCGAGCTAAATAGACGATGCAGCCACCCTCGGCCTTAGCCACCGCCGTCGATTTCGTAAGTTCGATGTTCGGGCCGTTTGATCGTCGTTTGGATTTTCAGACCATTCAATTCACGGCCGAACGCCACCCCTTCACGGCGTACCCGCTGCCCTACTCTCAATTCCGCGTGCAAATCTGCCTTCCGGCTTCCGCTGCTGACGAAGAATGGAAGGTTGCGAGACATCTCAGCCACGAACTCGTTCATTGCCTGTCGCCGAACGGCCTGCCGAGCTTGCGCGCCACCGTTCTGGAAGAGGGTCTAGCTGAGCACTGTTCGATTCACTTTATGAGGGCGAACTACACCATCACCGGGTCGGATTTCGAGTGGGCTGACAGTGTGCAAGGGTCTCATCGCGTCGCCTTCGATTTGGTCGAACAGGTGGTCGAGCATGAAGACTTGGGCGGTATGCGGGCTGCCGTCAGAAGCGTGCGCGCAGCAACGGGATTGCCTTTCGCTGACCTATCAGCGGACGCCCTCGCAGCACATTTCACGAAGACACCGCCGCACCTGCTGGACCGGCTCAGCGGACGCTTCGCCGACCTGAACTAAGATCGGCCCCCACACTCAACTTGAATTGAGCGAAACAAAAAAGCCTCCCAGGTCGCCTATCGCTGACCGGGGAGGCCTAGCCGTGCCGTGTGGACACGACGATCAATCGCCTGGTCTCACACGATGGCGGCCGAAACCGCCGCGGTGAAGAGCAGGGCCACGAGTGGGACCGCCGCCAGCGCGAGGCTGCAGAGGCCGCTCAAGGCGCCACTGAATTTGAACACCACAGGTCTCCTCATTTGAAGCCGCACCGACCGTCGGTGCGACCCCTCCCCTATCGCCCTGCGGCTCCGGCGCGGCTGTGACCGGTGTCACCGGCCGCGCTCGCCCGATCGCCGGAGCTGTGCTAGAGGCCCGCCATGGCTCGTTTCGCCCAATCGCCGTCCGGTACCAACTGCGCCACCCTTGCGGGGCGTGGGACCGGCTGCGTGCGCGACACCTAGCCATTCCCTCGACAGCCCCGCCGACCACGGCCGGGCTGACCTCCACTTCCAGGACACAGGCGCCCGGCCTCCGGCCATCACGGAGACCAAAGCCATGACCTTCGACCTTCCCCTGCCGCCCACCCCCGTGCTCGAGACCGAGCGCCTGGTCCTCAGGCCGCTCGAGCTGCGCGATGCGCCGGCCATCCAGCGCCAGTTCCCCGACTTGGAGGTGGTGAAATACCTGCATGCCGGCCTGCCCTGGCCCTACCCGCACGATGGCGCGCTGACCAACACGCGCGAGAGCCTGGAGAAGCGGGCGCGCGACGAGAAGTTTTTCTGGGTGCTAACCTTGAAGGGCGGCGACGACGCCGCGATCGGCCGGATCGACCTGTGGCCCTTCGACGGCGAGCTGCGCGACATGCGCGGCTTCTGGCTGGCGCGCCCCTATTGGGCCCGGGGGCTGATGATGGAGGCGGCGGAGGCCGTGACCGGCTACGCCTTCGAGGTCCTCCAGTGGCCGTTCCTCTATCTGAACAACGCCGTGGAGAACCAGGGCTCCCACCGGATCAAGGCCAGGCAGGGCGCCGAGCTGATCGACCGCCTGCCACACGCCTTCATGTCGGGGGAGTATCTGCGCGAGACCTGGATCCTGCGTCGTGAGGACTGGCTGGCGCGAAAGAGACGCTCGTAGGACGAGGCCTCCCGGATCAGCTGACGAGCGATCCGGGAGGTGTGTCTCGCCGTAACCTCATGATCCGGTCCGGATCACGCGGTCATCGTGGAGGAGGCGGCGGAGACCAGCAGGGCCGCGATCGGCAGGCCGGCCAGGATCAGGGTGAACAGGCTGCTGAACGTCGAGTTGGTGCGGAACATGGTTAAGGTCCTTCATCTGGGATGCGCTGGTGGCCAGCGCGATGAGCACCTTGTGCCGGGTTCCTGGCCGGACGGATGTGACAGGCGTCACGGGCAGTGAAGCTCGGGAAAAATCCCTAGGCGGCCGCCCGCTTTTCCGCGGCGATGGTGATCCTCGCCTTGGCGATTTCGGTGGCGACTTCGTTGGTCGGGCGGTGCTCGGCCAGGGCGCGGTCGAGGACCTCTTCCAGGGTCTTGGCCAGGCGGTCGAGCTTGGCGTCGACCCAGGCGGGGTCGAAGGCCTCGCCGGCTTCCAGGGCGCGGATCTCGCCGGCCACGTTGATGATGCCGCCGCCGTTGATCACATAGTCCGGCGCGTAGAGCATGCCGTGGTTGAACAGCGCCCGGCCGGTCTCGGCGTCGGCCAGCTGGTTGTTGGCGCCGCCGGCGATCACCCGGGCCTTGATCCGCGGCAGGGTCTCGGCGTTGATCGCGCCGCCAAGCGCACAGGGCGCGAAGACATCGCAGTCCACATCGAAGATGGCGCCGGGCGCCACCACCTTGGACTCGGTCCGCGCGGCCACGGCATGCAGCTGCTCGGCGTTGACGTCGGTGAGGATCAGCTTCGCGCCCGCCGCATGCAGCTTGTCGGCCAGGTAGCCGCCGACGTGGCCGACGCCCTGGATGGCGATCCGCACGCCATCGAGGTCGCGGCCCAGCGCGCGTTGCACGCACAACCGCACGCCGCGGAACACGCCCTCGGCGGTGACCGGGCTGGGATCGCCGGAGGCGGCTGGATGGCCTTCCAGGCCGGCGACGTAGCGGGTGCGCTTGCGGGCATGGGTCAGGTCGGCCGGCGAGACGCCCACGTCCTCCGCCGTCCAATAGCGGCCGCCGAGCTGGTCGACGCAGGCGCCGAAGGCCTCGAACAGCGCTGGGGTCTTCTGGGCGCGGGCGTCGCCGATGATCACCGCCTTGCCGCCGCCCAGGTCGAGGTCGGCCATGGCGTTCTTGAAGCTCATGGCGCGCGACAGCCGCAGCGCATCCTCCAGCGCGGCCTCGGCGTCCGGGTAGGGCCACATCCGGCAGCCGCCGGCCGCGGGGCCCCGGGCCGTGGAGTGCACGGCGATGATGGTCTTCAGGCCGGATTTTTCGTCCGAGAACGCGTGGACGCCTTCATGTCCTTCAAAGGACGGGGAATCGAACAAGGTCATGCCTGGATGAGCGCCTGAGCGTGGAAACCGGTTGCGCGCGGCTTTACGCCGATGCGGCCCGCCTCACAACCCCGCGGCGGCATGGGTTTCGAGGCCTTTGGCCGGCGAGCCGGGGATCGGCGGCGCGCCGGAAGGCAAGGGGGCCCGGGGGTCGCGGATGAAGGCTGCGACGTCGGCCCACACCAGCGGGCCTTGCTTGTCGCGCATCAAGAGGTGGAAGCCGTGGGCGTAGTTGGCCGAACGGTCGGAGGGCTTCAGCCGGGCGGCGGCGCGCTGGGCGGCGTTCTTCGGGATGATCTGGTCGTGGACCCCGTGCAGGTAGAGGGTCGGCACGGCCGCCTCGCCGACGTCGGCCGAGGCGCGGTCCATCATCGAGACCAGGCCGTAGATGGCGTCCGATCGCGCGCCCCAGATCATCAGCGGATCGTGGCCCATGGCGATCAACTCGGGGCGGTTGTCGGTGGGGGTGATCTTCGAGGTCAGCCAGCGCGGCGGCTCATAAACCTTGCCGGCGGTGAAGTTGGCGGCGAACCACAGCAGCGTCTTGTTGGGGATCGCCTGGGTGCGCCAGCCCCAGACCGCCGGCGACAGCAGCACCAGCCGGTCGGCGGCGGGCGGCCGGTCGGAAGCGAAGGCCTCGGCGGCGACGGCGCCGCCCATGCTCTCGCCCGCCACCACGATCAGGCTGTGCGGGAACCTGGCGCGCACCAGGGCGGTGACGGTGCGCAGGTCCTCGACCATCAGCTCGTCGCCGGCCCAGACGCCGCGCCCGGGCGAACGGCCGAAGCCGCGCTGGTCGTAGGCGTAGGTGGCGATCCCCTGCTCCGCCCACCAGGGCGCGGCCATGTGGAAGGCGTTGGAATAGTCGTTCATGCCGTGCACGCCGACGACCACCGCCCAGGGTTCGCCGGAAGTATCCCAGTGCTTCAGGCCCAGCCGGGCGCCGTCGAAGCTGACCAGCCAGTCGTCCTCCAGGTGCGGACCAGAGAAGCTGGCCGTGGGCGTCATCGGATGCTGCACGAGGAGCGGCGTGCAGCCGGCGAGCATCAGGGCGAGGACAAGGACGAGGAGGCGGGTCATGAAATGGGCGTGGTCAGGATCTCGCGCGTCCGTTCCCGGAGATAAGGGACAACTTCTGCCTCGAACCAGGGGTTTCGTTGCAGCCAGGCGGTATTGCGCCATGACGGATGCGGCAGGACGAGGGCGTCCGGCAGGAAGCCGCGCCAACTTCCCACCGTCTCGCGCATCGGCCCGCGGGTCCCCAGCGCCCAGGCCTGGGCGTAGGACCCGACCAGCAGGGTCAGCTCGACCTTGGGGAGCTCGGTGAGCAGCCGGGGGCGCCAGAGCTCGGCGCATCGCTTCGCGGGCGGATAGTCGCCGCCCTTGGGGTTGGTCCCCGGAAAGCAGAAGGCCATGGCCGCCACGCCGATGGCGGGATGGCCGTAGAAGGTCTCCCGATCGACGCCCAGCCAGCCGCGCAGCCGGTCGCCCGACGGGTCGTCGAACGGCAGGCCGCTCTCGTGCACCCGCCGCCCCGGCGCCTGGCCGCAGATCAGCAGCCGGGTCTCCGCCGAGACCCGCACCACCGGCCGCGGCGCGTGCGGAAGGTCGCCGGCGCACGCCCGGCAGGCGCCGATCTCCTGCAGCAGCGATTCTAAATCTCCCCTCCCCCTTGCGGGGAGGGGTCGGGGGTGGGGGTGCAAGCTGAGCGCCTCAGGTCAGACGACAAATGCGGCGCTGACACCCCCACACCCTACCCTCTCCCCGCAAGGGGGAGAGGAGGAGCCAGGCCTGCAGCCGCGAAGACTGGATCAGGCCGGTTCCTTCTGGGCCTGCATGCCGGCGATGATCGCCCTCTCCTTGGCCACCATGCCGGCGTAGGACGGCCGGGCCAGGATCGCTTCGACATAGCCGAAGGCCTTGGGATGGCTGGTCGGATTGATGGCGCAGCCCACGTGGCCCATGTTCACGAACGGGCTGACCACGGCGATGTCGGCCAGGGTCAGGCGGTCCTCGACCAGGTAGCCGGAGGCCGGGATCACCGTCTCCAGATAGTCCACCAGCTTGGGGAACTGCACCTGCTGCGCCTCGTCGGCCGCCGCGTCGTCGCCGGGCCGGCCCAGGAAGCGTGGGGCCACCACGCGGTTGAAGAACATGGCCCCGCCGCAGGCAGCCACGATGGTGTCGCCGAACTCCTCGTACCAGATGGTCCGCGCCCGGGCCTTGGGCTCGGCGGGGATCAGGTTCGGATCGGGCTTCACAGCCTCCAGGTAGGTGATGATCGCGGTGGAATCGGAGATCAGGAAGTCGCCGTCCTGGAAACCCGGCATCTTGCCGAACGGGCTCGCCTGCTTGAATTCCGGCGGCCCGCTTCCCATCCCGGCCTGGACCAGCTCGACCTCGATCCCCTTCTCGGCGGCGAACGCCAGGGTCTTGCGCACGAACGGCGACATAGTGTTGCCGAAGACCTTCATGACAGCTTCCTTCCTAGGTTGGGTCGTCGGGCAGACGCATCCGCCAGACGCCCTTGAATTCTTCCGGATCGGCCGGTTTCCCGTGGCGGGTGATGGTCAGCCGCCCCTGGCGGGCCAGGGCCACGGCTGTACCGCGCACGTGTGACAACTGGCGCCGCCAGCCCTCCGGATCAACTGCCCGGGCGACCTCCTCCGGCGAAATCGACTTGCCCGGCGCCTGGCCGGCGAGGAGCTCGAAGATCGCCGCCTCGATCTTTTCAGTCACCGGGCGCCTCGCTCATCGCTAGCCGCCCCGCTTCAGGGTCTCGCGCGCGATGACCACCTGCTGGATCTGGCTGGTGCCCTCGTAAATCCGGAAGATGCGGACGTCGCGGTAGAAGCGCTCGATGCCGTGGTCGGCCACGTAGCCGGCGCCACCGAAAATCTGCACCGCCCGGTCGGCCACCCGGCCCACCATCTCGGAGGCGAAGTACTTGGCCGCGGCGGCTTCCAGGGTGACGCTCTGGCCGGCGTCGCGCTTCCTGGCGGTCTCCATGGTCAGCGCCTTGGCGGCCATGGATTCGGTCTTGGAGTCAGCGATCATCCCCTGCAGCAGCTGGAAGTTGGAGAGCGCCTGGCCGAACTGCTTGCGCTCGCCCATGTAGGCCACGCAATCGGCGATCAGCCGCTCGGCGACGCCGACGCAAACCGCCGAGATGTGCAGCCGCCCACGGTCCAGCACCTGCATGGCGACCTTGAAGCCCTCACCCTCGCGGCCGAGCCGGTTCTCCACGGGCACCCGGACGTTGTCGAACACCACGTCGCAGATGTGGGCGCCCTGCTGCCCCATCTTCTTCTCAGGCTTGCCGACGCTGAGCCCCGGCAGGTTGCGCTCCACCAGGAAGGCGGAGACCCCGCCGGCCCCCGGCTTCGCCGGATCGCTCCGGGCCATCACCGTGAAGAGGTCGGCCTTGTTGGCGTTGGTGATGTAGCGCTTGGTCCCGTTCAGCACATAGGCGTCGCCGTCGCGGATCGCGCGGGTCTGCACGTTGGCGCTGTCGGAACCCGCCTCCGGCTCTGTGAGCGCGAAGGAGGTGATGATCTCGCCCGAGGCTATGCCCGGCAGGTACTTCTGCTTCTGTTCGTCGGTGCCGAACATCACCAGGCCCTGGGAGCCGATGCCGACATTGGTGCCGAAGGTGGAGCGGAAGGCCGGGCTGGTGCGGCCGAGCTCGACGGCGATCAGGCATTCCTCCTCCATGGAGAGGTCGAGGCCGCCGTACTCCGCCGGGATCGACAGGCCGAACAGGCCCAGGCCCTTCATCTCCTCCACCACCTCGGGCGGCATGGCGTCCTCGGCGGACACCTGGGCCTCCAGCGGACGCAGCCGCTCGGCGACGAACCGGCGGACGGTGTCGATCAGCTGGTCGCGGGTCTCGGCGTCGAGCGCCATGTCATTTCCCCCTCTTGCAGGCCGGCCGGGCCAGCGCCGCCTTCGACGCCGGCTTGAAGCGCGTCAGCCCGACGGCGACGATCGGCGCGGGCCAGCTCTCGACGCGCACCCCGCCGGCCGGCACCGGGCACGGGGTCAGGGCGACCGGATGCAGGACCTGGCCCTGCAGCACCAGGGCGTGGGCGCTGTACTCCAGCGCCTGGCCGGTGTGGTTCCAGACCTTCAGCACGGTGGCGTGGGTCTCGGCCGAACCGTCGAGGGCGGCGGCCAGCAGGCCGGGCCCCGGCGCGGTGAAGCTCTCCAGCGCCGCGCCCGGCGGATGGGCGATGGCCAGGGTGCCCTTCTGCACCGCGTCCAGCACCGGCAGGCCGCCGTCGTCGAGGCGGAACAGGGCGCGCTCGCCGAAGATCACCTGCAGGACCGTCCCGTCGACCTGGGTCTTGGGGTCGAACGGCGCGGTTTTGGGCGCCGGCGCAGGCGCGGCGGTCGCCCCGGCGGTGAGGGCCAGCGAGAGGGCCGCGGCGAGCCCGATCCGGAGGCGCAAGCTCAAGCGCGCTCGAAGACGGCGGCGATGCCCTGGCCGCCGCCGATGCACATGGTCTCCAGGCCGTACTTGCCGTCGCGCCGCTTCAGCTCGCGCAGCAGGTTGGCGAGGATTCGCCCGCCCGTGGCCCCGATCGGGTGGCCGAGGCTGATGCCTGAGCCGTTGACGTTCAGCCGGTCCGGATCGTCCCAGCCCCAGCCCTTGAGGACCGCCAGCACCTGCGGCGCGAAGGCCTCGTTCAGCTCCACGAGGTCGATGTCGTCCCAGGTAAGGCCGGTGCGGTCGAACAGCCGCTTCACGGCCGGCACCGGGCCGATGCCCATCCGCGACGGATCGCAGCCGGCCGCCGCCCAACTGACGAACCAGCCCATCGGCTCCAGGCCCAGCTCTTCCAGCTTGTCCTCGGCGACCACCAGGCAGGCGGCGGCGGCGTCGTTCTGCTGGCTGGCGTTGCCGGCGGTGACCACCCCGTCCTTCTCGATCGGCCTGAGCTTTGAAAGGCTCTCGGCCGTCGCATCGGCCCGGACGCCCTCGTCCTGGGCGAAGACCACCGGATCGCCCTTCTTCTGCGGCACGGCGACGGCCACAACCTCGTCGTCGAACTTGCCCTCGGCCCAGGCCTTGGCGGCGCGCTGGTGGCTGCGGGCGGCGTATTCGTCGCTGGCCTCGCGGCTGATCTGGTAGTCGCGGGCCAGGTTGTCGGCGGTCTCGATCATGCCGGAGATCACCCCGAAGCGGTCGATCGGCTGGCTCATCACCCGGCCGCGGGCCAGGCGGTCATGCAGGGTGACCGAGCCCATCCGCGCGCCCTTGCGCATGTCGGTGGTGTAGTACTCGACGTTGCTCATGCTCTCGACGCCGCCGGCGATCACCACGTCGGCCACCCCGGTCTGGACCATCATCGCCGCGTCGACCACCGCCTGCAGGCCCGAGCCGCAGCGGCGGTCCAGCTGGTAGCCGGGCACCTCGATCGGCAGGCCCGCGGCCAGGGCCGACCAGCGGGCGATGCAGGGCGCCTCGCCCGAGCCGTAGCCCTGGGCGAAGATCACGTCGTCGATCCGCTCCGGGTCGACCCCGGTGCGGTCGACCAGGGCCTTGAGGATCACCGCGCCCAGCTCGCCGGCCGTCAGGTCGGACAGCGCGCCCAGATACTTGCCAACGGCGGTGCGGATGGGGGAGACGATGGCGGCGCGTCGCATGGGGGCCTCGAAACGGCTTGGGGAGCGGCCGGCAAACTAGTGTTTGAATGTGTGAGGGGCAATGGACGGCGGCGTCGAAGACAACAACTACACCTCGCGGCTGATCGAGGTGACCGAGGGGCCCTGGGCCGGCTGGTCCTGGTATCCCGGCGGCGACCCCTACGAAGACCTCTCCGGCCCGTTCTACTTCAAGAGTGATCCAGACGGCCGACCGCGCTGCGCCTTCCGGGCGGAGCGCAAGCACCTGAACGGCGGCGGCTTCCTGCACGGCGGCTGCGTGATGACCTTCGCCGACTTCGCCCTGTTCGTGATCGGCCGCGAGGCGATCGAGGGCGACCGCGCGGTGACCGCCACCTTCAACGGCGAGTTCGTCGGAACGGCCCACGAGGGCGATCTCGTCGAATGCACCGGCGAGGTGGTGAAGGCCGGCCGCTCCATGGTCTTCCTGCGCGGCCTGATCGAGAGCGGCGGCGAGCCGGTGATGAGCTTCTCGGCGGTGCTGAAGAAGATGGGGCCTCGCCGCTAGGCGCACGCCCCGCACTGGACAGCGGCCGCAACCTCGGGTCCTGCTAGAAGAAAGCTCGCGGGAGGAGCGCCATGGTCGAAGCCAGCTGCCACTGTGGCGCCGTGCGCCTGAGCGTCCCGTCGCCGCCCACCGAAGTCACCGAGTGCAATTGCTCGATCTGTCGCCGATTGGCCGCCCGCTGGGCCTACTATTCGCCGACCGACGTGACGCTCTCCAAGGCGGGCTCGACCCAGCCCTACGTCTGGGGCGACCGGATGCTGGCCTTCCACCGCTGCAAGTCCTGCGGCGTCACCACCCACTGGCAGAGCCTCGACGGGTCGAAGGACCGCATGGCGATCAACGCCCGCAATATCGATGGCCTCGACTGGGACGCCATCCGCATCCGCCCCTTCGACGGCGCGACCACCTGGGAATATATGGACTGACGCGGGGGACGATCCCCATATCGGAGGGCGATGCCCCTGCTCTCCGTCCTCGACCTCTCCCCCGTCACCGCTGAGGCCACCCCGGCCCAGGCGGTTCGCGAAACCCTGGAAGTGGCCCGCGCCGCCGAGCGGCTGGGCTACCACCGCTTCTGGGTCGCCGAACACCACAACATCAAGGCCCTGGGCTCACCCAACCCGGAGATCCTGATCGCGGCTATCAGCCAGATCACCAGCCGCATCCGGCTGGGCTCCGGCGGGGTCATGCTGGTCAACTATTCGCCGCTGAAGGTCGCCGAGACCTTCATGGAGCTGGAGGCGCTGGCCCCCGGCCGCATCGACCTGGGCCTGGGCCGCGCCCTGGGGGCGGACGCCCGCACCGGCGGCGCCCTGCGCTCGGTGGGCTCGGAGGCCTTCCCGAAATACCTGTCGCTGCTGCAGGCCTGGCTGCTGGACGCGTCCGGCAAGGAAGAAATCGGCGAAGACCATCCGCTGCACGGCATCCACGCCAGCCCAGCCGGCCCCTCGCACCCGGACCTGTTCATGCTCTGCTCCTCGGCCGAGAGCGCGGCCTTCGCCGCCCAGGCCGGCATCGGCATGGTGTTCGCCGAGTTCATCGCCCGGACCGACGGGGACGCGGCGGTGGCCGCCTACCGCCGGGCCTTCCAGCCCTCGGCCTTCCGCACCGAACCCTGGGCGGCGCTGGCCCTGATCGCCTTCGCCGCTGAGAGCGACGAGGCCGCCTGGCGGCTCGACGCGCCGCGGCGGGCCGGCAACGTCGCCATGCTGGAGGGCCGCCGCCAGCGGTTCCCCGACGTCGCCGAGGCGCAGGCCTATCTCGCCGACCGCAGCGCCTCGCCGGTCCTGCAGATGGTCGAGGCCCGCACCATCGCCGGGAGCCAGATGACCGTGCTTGGCGCGCTCGCCGAGAAGACCCGCGCCTCGGGCGCCGACGAGCTGTTCGTCATGGCGACGGGACCGACCCTCGCCGACCGCATCCGCTCCCTGGAGCTCCTCGCGCCGGACGCCTAGGCCGGCTGCGCCTCCGGCATGCCCGCTTTGGCGGCGGGGCGGCTCTTCATGGCCTCGACCCAGCGGCCGACGTTGGTCAGCTCCGGCGGCGGGCTGAGCTTGATCAGCCGGCCGAAGTCGAGCCCGATGAAGCCCACGATGTCGGCGACGGTCAGCCGCTCGCCGCCCAGCCATTCGCTTTCGGCCAGCCGGCGGTCCAGCACCTTCAGCGCCCGCAGGCCCGCCGCCTTGTTGTACTCGGCGATGGCGGGGTTCTGGGTCTCCAGGGCGGCCAGCGCCGGGTGGGTGTGGCGGACGCCCAGCATCAGCGGGGTGGCGACCAGCATCTCGGCGCGGCGGGTCCACATCTCGATCACCGCAGTCTCCTCCGGCGTGCGACCGAACAGGTTCGGCTCCGGATAGCGGCTCTCCAGGTAGCGGCAGATGGCGATGGATTCGGTGATCGTGGTCCCGTCGTCCAGTTCCAGCGCCGGCACGTTGGCGAGGCCGGCCTTGGCCAGGTATTCCGGCGTCTTGTGCTCGCCCTGGATCAGGTTCAGCCGCACGACCTCCAGGTCGTCGATGCCCTTCTCGGCCATGAACCAGCGGACCCGGCGCGGATTGGGCGCGAGCGGCGTGTCGTAGAGCTTCATCGGCGGCCTCCGTGAGAGGCCCGAAGCAAGGGCTCAGACGCCGCGCCGGTCAAGCCTCACCCGAGGTCAGCCGCCGAACAGGCCATTGGGCATCGCGCCAACCACCGAAGCGGTCAGGCAGGTGGCCAGGAATCCCGCCATCATCGCCTTCCAGACCATGCCGACGATCTCGCCCCGCCGCTCGGGCACCAGCACGGAATAGCCGGCGAGGTTGATCCCCACTGAGGCCACGTTGGCGAAGCCGCACAGGGCATAGGTCATGATCACCCGGCTGCGCTCGGCCATGTCGCCCGCCGGGATCGCCCCCATGCGGATGAAGGCGGTGAACTCGGTGAGCACCAGCTTGACGCCCAGCAGCGAGCCGGCGGTCGGCGCGTCGTGCCAGGGGATGCCCATGGTCCAGGCCAGCGGGGCGAACAGCACGCCGAGGCCCCGTTCCACGGACGGCGGGGCGCCTGCGATCGGCGGGAACATGCCGAGGATGCCGTTGACCATGGCCACCAGGGCCACGAAGACGATCAGGGTCGCGCCGACGTTCATGACGATCGCCAGGCCGTCGGAGGTGCCACGGATCAGGGCGTCGACGGTGGAGTCGTAGACCTTGTCGCCCTCCGGCTCGAGGGCCTGCGGCTGTTCGGTTTCGGGCTCGCGCGGCACCAGGATGCGGGCCAGCAGCACGCCGGCCGGGGCGGAGATGATCGAGGCGGTGAGCACGTGGGCCGCGGCGTTGGGCAGCACGCCCTTCAGGATCGTCGCATAGGCCACCATGGTCGAGCCGGAGACGCAGGACATGCCGACGGTGATCAGCATGAACAGCTCCGAGCGCGACAGGGTCGGCAGGTAGCTGCGGATGAAGATCGGGCCCTCCACCTGGCCCATGAAGATGGTGGCGGCGGTGGCCAGCGCCGGCGGGCCGCGCAGGCCCATGGTCTTCTCGAAGATCAGGCCGAAGCCTTGGGTGATCCACTTCAGGATCCGCCAGTGCCAGAGCAGGGCGGCCAGCGCGCAGACCACCAGGATCACCGGCAGGACGCGGAAGGCGAAGACGAACAGGCCGGCCGGATTGGTCAGCGGATAGGGCTGGCCCGGCGTGCCGGCCAGGAAGCCGAACACGAAGGCGACCCCGGCCTGCGTCGAGGTCGCCAGACCGTCCACCACCTGGCCCGCGCCGCCGAGACCCGCCCGGAGCGCCGGCAGGCCGAACAGGGCGGCCACCAGGATCGCCTGCAGCACCACCGCCCCGATCGCCAGCTTCCAGGGGAACCGCCGTCGGTTCTCCGACAGCGCCCAGCAGATGCCGATCACCACGGCCATGCCCAGAAAACTCTGGGCGTTCTCCGGACCGAACATGCCTATCCGCCCCCCAAACGCCGCCGACTCGCGGCCCCCAGCCGATAGAGGCGGAGAAGCGCGATCCACGCAAGCGAGCGGCCGAACCGCGCCGGGTTCGGCTCTCGGCGAGCGGATTACAAAGGTTTAATCGCCTCCGCCGCATCCGTGCCACAGGTCCCGCGCCTCCTTGAGGGGGAGCGGTCGCCTGTGGCGTAACAGCGTCAGATTCGCGCGTTACGTGGATTTAACTGGCTACCGATTAACTGCGCAGCGACACCATCGCTCGAAAGTTGTGGGGACGTCGAACCGCGATGTCATTGGCCCTGGCCACTCTGCTCTACGAATGGCGCCGCTACACCGCGGCCGTCGTCGCGCTGGCGTTTTCCGGCCTGTTGATCCTGGCCGAGGTCGGGATGTTCACCGGCATCGTCCAGGGCATCACCGCCACCATCGACCGCTCCCGCGCCGACATCATGATCATGGGCCCGAAGGTCACCGCCATGGTCGACTCCGGCCCCGGCACCGGGGTGCCCAAGCGCATCGGGCCGCTGATCTATATGAACCCCGAGGTCGTCGAGGTGCAGCCGCTGTCCGGCAACGGCGGCATGTGGATCAACACGCCCAAGGCCGGCGAGCGGCGCAAGACCGAGTTCGTGCAGATCTGGACCGTCGATCCGCGCCCCGGCTCGGTCAGCCTGCCGGTGGACTATACCGAGGCCACCCGCGTGGCCCTGCTGGAGCCCTATGCGGTGGCGGTCGACGAGACCAGCCTGGCCCGGCTCGGCGTGAAGCTCGGCGACACCGCCACCCTGGCTGGACATTCGGTCCGGGTGCGCTCGGTGCTGACCGGCTATCCGAACATCAACCAGGCGACCGTGGTGATGTCCAACGACACCCTGCGGATGCTGGGCCTGGGCGGCAACAGCCCGCGCACCGGCCCGCTGCTGGTGCGCATCAAGGACCCCGCCAAGGCCGAGATGGTCCGCGACCAGCTCAACGCCATCGCCAAGGGCGACTACCGGGCCTGGACCCGGACCGAGCTCTCCCGCGCCAACGAGGGCGCGATCATGCAGGAGCAGATCATCGGGGTGTTCCTCGGCTTCTCGGTGTTCCTGGGTTTCCTGATCGGCGTCGGGATCACCTCTCAGACGCTGCGCGGCGCGGTGCTCGCCAGCATCAAGGAGTTCGCGAGCCTCCGGGCGCTGGGCGTCTCCATGGGCTCGCTACGCTGGATCGTGATCGAGCTGTCCTTCTGGGTCGGCATGGTGGGCCTGGTGGCCACGGCGCTGTTCACCTGGGGCATCTACGAGCTCGCCAAGCTGGGCGGCGTGCCGATGGGCTTCCCGATGGGGTGGGTGATCTCCGTGGCCATCCTCCTGACCGTGATCTCGATCTTCTCCGGCCTGCTCTCGCTAGGCATCCTGAAGAAGAGCCAACCGGCGGACCTGCTGCGATGACCTCTAACCACGCCCTCGTGGCCCACGGCCTGACCAAGCGGTTCAAGACCGGCCGCACCTACATCGAGGTGCTGAAGGCGGTGGACTTCGACGCCCTGCACGGCGACGTCACCATGGTCATGGGCCCCTCGGGTTCCGGCAAATCGACCCTGATCGCCACCCTCTCGGGCCTGTTGAAGCCCGATTCCGGCGACGTCCAGGCCATGGGCGAGAACCTCTGGAGCCTGCGGCCGGCCAAGATCGACAAGTTCCGCCTCGACCACTGCGGCTTCATCTTCCAAGGCTTCAACCTGTTCCCGGCGCTGAACGCCCTGCAGCAGGTGGAGATCGTCCTGAAGTACCAGGGCGCGCCCAAGCGCGAAGCCCGCCGCCGCGCCGCCGACGCCTTGATCGAGGTCGGCCTCGAGACCCGCATGACCCAGCGGCCGTCGGAGCTGTCCGGCGGCGAGAAGCAGCGTGTGGCCATCGCCCGCGCGCTCGCCAAAAGCCCGCAGCTGCTGTTCGCCGACGAGCCCACCAGCGCCCTGGACGGCGAGAACGGCCAGGTGGTGATCAAGCTCCTGCAGCGCGCCGCCAAGCAGCACGGCGCCGCCGTAGTCTGCGTCACCCACGACCCGCGGTTGGAAGCCTACGCCGACCGCGTCATCCACATAGAGGACGGCCGCATCCTGGACGACCGGCGCATGGGCGCCGCGGCCAGCCACGCCGCCCTCAAACCCGAGCTTATCGGAGCCTAGAGAGACATGCCCGCGCTCCTCCGCAACCGCTTCCTGTGGATCCTGCTCGCCGTGCTGGTGCTCGGCGGCGGCGGCTTCATGGTCATGTCGAACCAGGCCAAGGCCAAGAAGGTGGAGGCCGCCAAGGTGGCGGCCGCGGCGCCGCCCAGCCCCTTCGTGGCGGTGGGCAACGGCAAGGCCGACGTCGAAGGCGGCATCATCCAGGTCGCGGCCCGCACCGCGGGCGTCGTCCAGGACGTGCTGGTCCAGGAGGGTCAGGCAGTGACCAAGGGCCAGGTGCTGGCCCGCCTGGAGGACGAACAGCCCAAGCTC
This sequence comes from Phenylobacterium sp., assembly GCA_004799545.1. GTDB lineage: Bacteria > Pseudomonadota > Alphaproteobacteria > Caulobacterales > Caulobacteraceae > Phenylobacterium. Next base: position 34,185 of record SSMU01000014.1, on the reverse strand, counting down.
GCCGCCCAGGAGGCCATGGCCGAGCTGAGCCAGGCCCGCGCCCAGGTGGAGCTGCTGAAGGTCAGCCTCGCCACCGCCGAGCGGGAGCAGCACCGCCTCGAGCCGCTGCTCGCCAAGTCGTTCGTCGCCACCCAGGCGATGGACAACGCCCGCGACGCCGTGCGCCAGGCCCAGGCCGGCATCAACGCCCAGACCGCGGCGATCGCCACCGCCGAGGCCAAGCTGAGCGAGGCCCGCTACAACCAGGAGCTCACCATCATCCGCGCGCCGGTCGATGGCCGCATCGTGCGCCGCTACGCCAACCCAGGCGCCGGCGCCTCGACGCTGAACGTCTCCAACATGTTCGACCTGGAGCCCAAGGCCCAGCGGCTGGTGCGCGCCGAGATAACCGAGGGCGCCCTGCCCTACGTGGTCATCGGCCAGGCCGTGCAGATGTCGCCGGAAGCCGATCCGTCGAAGAGTTATCCCGGCACGGTGCTGCGCGAGGCGCCGGTGTTCGGGGCCCGCAAGCTGGCCTCCGACGATCCCGCCGAACGCACCGACGAACGGGTGGTCGAGGTGGTGGTCTCGGCCGACAGCGCGCCCTTCCTGATCGGCCAGCGGGTGCTGGTGAAGTTCATGCGGCCGCAGCCGCAGCAGGCCCAGGCCGGCGCCGCGCCCCGCGGCTGAACCCGGCTTGACAGCTAGCGCGCCGGCGCGACCGGCGGGCCCGGATCGGGGCGGACCTCGAGGCGCGCGATGGCGGGCTTCAGGCCGGCGGCGCTGGCCCTGAGCGTGAGCGCGCCCGAGCTTGCGGCCTCGGTCTGCACGATGACCTGGGCCAGGCCGTTGTAGAGGCTCCGTGCGGCGCCCTTCTCCGGCTCGTGGCTGTTGGCGTCGCCGTTGCCGAGACCGATGATCCGCCCGCCGGCGATCTCGAAGCTGACCGGCAGGTTGGCGGTGGGGACCGGCCGGCCGCGGGCGTCGAGCGCCTCCACCATCACCGGGGCCGCGTCGCGGCCATCGCCGGCCAGCACGCTCCGATCCGCCGTCAGGCGCAGCGCCACGGGCGCGCCCGTCGTCTCCACCACCGCCCGGACGACGACCTTTCCCCTGGACGAACCGACAGCCTCCAGCCGGCCCGGCGCGTAGGGGACCTGCCACTGGTTCATTTCGAACGGATCGACCTTCTGTTCAGCCACCAGGCGGCCGTTCAGATAGAGGGCGACGGTCTCGGTGTTGGCCATGGCCATGACCCGGATCGGCTGGCCCTCGCGGCCCGGCCAGGTCCAATGCGGGATCAGGCGAAGCACCGGCCGGTCCTTCACCCACTGCGCCTCATGGATGAAGAACGCGGCCTTCGGGAAACCGCAGAGGTCCATGATCCCGAAGGAGGACGAGGCCGTTGGCCATTCGAAGGGCTGCGGTTCGCCGCGGTAGTCGAAGCCGGTCCAGACGAAGGCGCCGGCCACGAACGGCCGGGTGGCGATCGCCTTCCAGGCCCGTCGGTGGGTCGCGCCCCAGGGCTGGGCCTCATCGTCATAGGAGGTGAGCACGTGCCGCACCGCCCGGTCGCTGGCGTACTCGCCGCGAGTCATCACCGCGGAGGTGTCCTCCGAGCTGGTGATCGGCTTGGTGGGGTTCGCCGCGTGGAACCTGTCGTAGGCCTCGATCTGGTAGTTGAAGCCGACCACATCGACCGCCTGGGAGACGTTCACCGCTGCGAACATGCCGCCATTCATGGCCGCCGTGACCGGCCGCGTATCGTCCAGCCGCTTCACCGCATGGGCCATGCGGCGCACCATCTCATAGCCCTGCGGGCTGCCCTGCAGCGGCTCTTCGTTGAACACCGACCAGAGGATGACGCTCGGGTGGTTGCGGTCGCGCCGCACCATCCACTCCAGCATCCGCAGGTAGTCGGGGCTGACATCGAACAGCCGGTTCTCGTCCATGATCAGGAAGCCCAGACGGTCGGCCGCGTCGAGCAGCTCGCGGGTGGGCGCATTGTGCGAGGATCGGATGGCGTTGCAGCCGAACGCCTTTAGGCGCCGCAGCCGGTAGTCGATGATCGAGTCCGGCAAGGCCACGCCCAGGCCCGCGTGGTCCTGGTGGATGCAGACGCCCTGGATCTTCACCGGCCTGTCGTTGAGGAAGAAGCCGCGGTCCGGATCGAAGCGCTGGGTGCGGAAGCCGCAGACCGTCACCGCCGCATCCTGCACGGCCCCGGCCACCGCGACCTCGGTGCGCACGCTGTAGAGTGTCGGGGTCTCGATCGACCAGCGCCGCGGCGCATCGAGCTGCAGCGGGATCTTGGCGAGCCCCTGGTCAAGGCCCGCGACCGTGAGCCGGGTGCGGCCCTGCGCCACCGGCCGGCCCTCCGGATCGATGAGCACCGCCGTGACCTCGGCCTCGGCGGGAGGCTCGCCGATGTTGCGGACCGTGACCTCGACCGGGACCTGCCAGCGGTCGTCCGCCGCCAGCCGCGGATGGGCGTAGACCCCGTCGCTCGCGATATGCACCGGCGCGCGCTTCACCAGCCAGGTGTGGCGATAGAGGCCGCCGCCCTCGTACCACCAGCCCTGCAACGTGTCGGAATCGACCCGGACGGCGAGCACGTTCGGCTGGTCGCCGTAGCGGGCGAGGGCGGTGACGTCGATGTAGCTCGACGAATAGCCGCTGAAGTTGTGCGCCACGACGTTGCCGTTGAACCAGACGGTGGCGGTGGTGGCGATCCCGTCGAGCTGGACCTCCAGGTGCTTGCCCTGGTCGGCGGCCTCCAGGTGGAAGCTGCGGCGGTACCAGGCCACGCCCTTGGGCCGGTAGCCCTGCGCCACGTTGGCGGTTTCCTCGAAGGGGCCTTCGACCACGAAGTCGTGCGGCAGGTCGACGAGCCGCCAGTCGCGGTCGTCGAAGTAGGCGCCCGCCGCGCCGGCGGCCGCGCCGGCCTTGGTCCAGGCGTAGGTCTGGTTGCCGGTGTGCGGCGGGGGCGCGGCGACCTCGCCGCGATGGAAGCGCCAGCCGAGGTCCAGCGAGAGCCGCTCGCCCGGCCCCTGCGGCCGCGGCGCCGCCGGCTGCGGCGGAGCCGGAAGGGTGAGGCCGGCAGACGGTTGCGCGATGGCGGCGCCCGCCAACACACCCGCGCCTTGAAGGAACCTGCGCCGTCTCATGTCGCCCACCCCGGAAGCCTCAGCCCGGCGAAGGCTAGCCCGATAAGCCGGAGCGCCCAAGGCAGGGGAGTTGACGTCCTTCATGCCGCGCCGCACAACGCCCGCCGCATCGCAATAGCGTCAGCACAGGGGATCCAAATGGCGGACATCCGCTTCGACGGCAAAGTGGCCATCGTCACCGGCGCGGGCGGGGGCCTCGGCCGCCAGCACGCCCTCGAGCTCGCCCGGCGCGGCGCCAAGGTCGTGGTCAACGATCTGGGCGGCTCGGTCGACGGCTCCGGCGGCGGCTCCGAGGCCAGCCACAAGGTGGTCGACGAAATCAAGGCGGCCGGCGGCGAGGCGCTGGCCAACGGCTCGTCGGTCACCGACGACGCGGGCGTCGCCCGGATGGTCAAGGACGCCATGGACGCCTGGGGCCGGATCGACATCCTGGTCGCCAACGCCGGCGTGCTCCGCGACAAGACCTTCGCCAAGATGGAGATCGCCGACTTCGAGTTCGTGCTGGGCGTCCACCTGCTGGGCACGGTGAAGCCGGCCAAGGCGGTCTGGGAGATCATGCGCGAGCAGAACTACGGCCGGATCGTCGTCACCACCTCGTCCTCGGGCCTCTACGGCAACTTCGGCCAGTCGAACTATGGCGCGGCTAAGCTCGGCATCGTCGGCTTCATGAACACGCTGAAGCTCGAGGGCCAGAAGAACAACATCCACGTCAACGCCATCTCGCCGGTCGCCGCCACGCGGATGACCGAGAACCTGATGCCCCCGGAAGTTCTCGAGCGGCTGAAGCCGGAATTCGTGACGCCGGGCGTGGTCTTCCTCTGCTCGGACGAGGCCCCCACCGGGACCATCCTCACCGCCGGAGCCGGCGCCTTCGCCTGCGCCCGCATCGTGGAGACCGAGGGCGTCTACCTCGGCGAGGGCGGCCTCTCCGTGGAGGAGGTCCGCGACAACTGGGCGAAGATCATCGATCCGGAGGGCCAGAAGGCCTATGTCGCCGGCGGCGAGCAGACCCAGAAGTTCTTCCGCAAGATGCAGGGCGGCTAGGCCACCCTGCACTTACTGTGAAGCTTGCGCGGGCGGCCCTAGGGTCGCCCGTTGCTGTTTCGGTGAGCAGCATTACGCCGAATCCACTTGCCTGAGGCGGAGAGGGTGCGCGTAACCTGGGGCTGACCGGGCCCGCAGAGGCGCGGCAGCGCAGGAGACGTCCTTGTCCAAATCCCCAGCCGCGGCGCCCGTCGCCGGCCGCCTGTCGCTGCCCTCGGCCCTCGCCTTCGCCTGCTGCTACATGCCGTTCGCGGCCCTGCAGCTTTCGGTGGCCGTGCAGCTGCCGGCCTTCTTCGCCACTCAGCTGGGCCTAGGCCTCGCGGCCGGCGCGGCGTTCGGCGTGGTCCGCCTGATCGACATCCCGGTGGACCCGGCGCTGGGCCTGTTCATGGACCGCACCAAGACGCCGATCGGCCGCTACCGGCCGTGGATGATCGCCGGCGCCCCGATCCTGATGCTGGCCCTCTACATGCTCTACCAGGCGCCGCCGGGAATCTCGGAAGGCTACCTGGTCGTCTGGCTGCTGGTGGTCTACCTCGGCATGTCGATCCTGCTGGTGGCCGGCAACGCCTGGGCCTCGACGCTGGCCACCAGCTACACCGAACGCTCCCGCCTGTTCGGCGCCATGCTGGCGCTGGGCGTCATCGGCACGGTCACCTGCCTGCTGATCCCCTCGATCGCCGAGAAGACCCAGCACACCGAGCTGCAGGGCATGCGCGCCGTCGGCTGGTTCCTGCTGGTCCTGGCGCCGCTGGCCGTGCTGATCGCGGTCACCCGCACGCCGGAGCGGATCGTGGCGCCGCCGCCCGGCCACCGTTTCCGGCCCGGGGACTACGTCGCCCTGCTGTCGCGCGGCAACGTGCTGCGCATCCTGGCCGCCGACTTCTGCGTCACCATGGGGCCAGGCTGGATGGCGGCGCTCTACCTCTTCTACTGGCGGGACTCGCGGCAGGTCAGCCTGACGGCGGCGAGCCTGCTGCTGGCGCTCTATGTGCTGGCCGGGCTGGCCGGCGGGCCGGCCGCCGCCTGGCTGGCCAACCGGATCAGCAAGCACCGGGCGTTGATCGTCTCGACCAGCCTCTACTCGATCATGCTGATCGTCATCCCGTTCCTGCCCAAGGGCCAACCCCTGCCCGCGGCGATCCCGATGTTCTGCCTGGGCGCGCTCGCCACCGGCTTTGTGGTCATGGTCCGCGCCATCACCGCCGACGTGGGCGACGAGCTGCGGCTGGAAGGCGGCCGCGACCTGATGGCCCTGCTCTATGCGGTGACCAGCGCCACCACCAAGGCGGCCGGCGCGCTGGCGATCTTCGTCAGCTTCTGGCTGCTCGGCGTCCAGGGCTACAGCGTCAAGGCGCACGCGCTGAACGGCGCCGCCCAGGTCCACGGCCTGGAGCTGACCTTCATCATCGGCCCGATCTTCTTCGTCATGCTCGGGGGCGCCAGCTTCCTCGGCTACAAGCTCTCGGCCGACAAGCACGCCGACATCCGCCGCCAACTGGACGAGCGCGACGCGGTCTATGCGGAATCGCCGATCACCCAGGCGACCACCGGCGGCGCGGTCGAGAGCGTGGTGGCCCGGCCCAATCCCTGAGAGCACAGGAGCAACTGCCATGATGACGCGTGCGGTCCGGTCTGTGCTTTTCGCCCTGGCGCTGGTCTCCGTCGCGCCCGCCGCCCGGGCCGACGAGGCGCTCACCGCCCGCAACAAGGCGATCGTCCGCGACTTCTACGAGGCGGTGTTCATCGGCCGCAACGTGGACGCGGCGCCCCGCTTCGTCGCGCCCGGCTATATCCAGCACAGCGCGGGCATCCCCTCGGGCCTCAAGCCCTTCATGGACGAGTTCCGTCGGAATTTCGCCCGGCAGACGCCGCCGGACTACAAGCGCGAGATCCTCCGCATCGTCGGCGAAAACGACATCGTCATCCTCTTCAACCGCCAGAGCGGCACGCATCCGGACGGCAAGCACGAGGTCCTGCTGCAATTCGACATGTTCCGCGTCGAGGGCGGCAAGATCGTCGAGCACTGGGACGCCGATCCCGGATCGAGCATCTGACGCAGCGGAAAGGCCTTGCGCGGCCGTTTCCCAGGGTTTCTGTTTCCCGGATTAGCGCCCCACCAGAGGGCGACCATTGATTTTGAGGAGACGCCCGTGACTTCCACCAGCGCCGCGCCCGCGGGGCGGCTGCCCTTGCCGCGCCTGCTCGCCTTCTCCACCGGAAGCATTCCCGCCTACCTGATGATCGGGATGCTGAGCACCTATCTGCCGCCGTTCTACGCGGGGAAGATGCACACCACCCTCACCGCCATCGGACTGACGATCGGACTCCTGCGACTCGTCGACCTCTTCGTCGACCTGGGATTGGGTTGGCTGATGGACAAGACGCGGACCCCGATGGGCCGCTATCGCCCTTGGTATCTTGCTGGCCTGCCTGTCCTGTGGATCGCCGTCTACAAGGTGTTCAATCCGCCGGAGAGCGTGGATGTCGCCTACCTCTTCGGTTGGTACATCCTGCTCTACGTCGCCTATTCGATGCTGGTGCTGGGCCACTCGGCGTGGGCCGCGGCGATCAGCGGAAGCTACAACGAGCGCTCGCGGATGTTCGGCTGGATGCTCGGCGTCGGCGTGTTCGGGGCCTCGATGCTGTCGGCCTTGCCGCTGCTCACGCACAACAAGATCCGGCCGGCCGACCCGCACAGCATCCCGACCATCGGCTGGATCATCATGGTGGTCAGCACCGTGGCGGTGCTCATCACGGTCCTGTCGACCCGAGAGACGATTCCGCCCGCCGCGCACAAGGAGCGTGTGACGCTAAAGGACTATCTGGCGGTCATCACCAACCCGTCGATGTTCCGGCTGGTGCTGGCGGATCTGTTCCTGATCCTGGGCCCCGGCGCGAGCGCGCCGATCTACCTCTTCTTCTTCCACGAGGCGAAGGGCTTTGAGCTCGGCCTCGTAAGCATCCTTCTGATCCCCTACGGCGGGGCCGGGATCATCGGCGCGCCGGTGTGGGCGAGGGTGGCCCAGACGCTCGGAAAGCACCGCACGGTGCAACTTGCTGGCCTCGGCTACGCGGTCACCCAGACCATATTGATGCTGATCCCGGCCGGCCTGTTCTGGCCGACCTTCGTCAGCATGTTCTCGGTGGGCTTCTGCGGCTCAGCGTTCATCGTGCTGATCCGCGCGATGGTGGCCGACGTGGCCGACCAGCTTCGGCTCGAGACGGGGCGGGAGAGAGCCGGCGTGCTCTACGCCCTCGTCACCCTGACCCAGAAGCTGGGATCGTCGCTGGCGGTGACGATTATCTATCCGATCCTCGACTTCGTGCACTTCAATCCGAAACCGGGCGCAGTGAACACGCCCGACGCCATCCGGGGCCTCTCGATGTGCTACGTCTTCGCCCCGATCATCCTCGTCGTCGTGGGGTCGGCCTGCCTGATCGGCTACAAGCTCGACGCCAAGCGGCAGAGCGAAATCCGCACCGCGCTTGAGGCGCTGGAGGCCCGCGACTACGCCGCGGCGACCGAGGTGCTGGGCGGTCCCGGCGAGAACGTGGCGGCGCGGGCTAGCTGAGCGCCTTCGCCATCTGAACGAAGGCCTTGGCGGCGGCGCTCTCGGGCCCCGTCGCGGCCAGCGGTCGGCCAGCGTCGCCGGCTTCGCGCAGGGCCACCTCGATGGGGATCTCGGCGAGCAGGGGCACGCCGAGCCGGGCGGCCTCCTTCGCCCCGCCGCCTTGGCCGAAGATCGGGATCGGGCGGCCGGTGGCCGGGTCGGCGAAGAAGGCCATGTTCTCCACCACGCCCAGGATCCGCGCGCCGGTCTTGCGGAACATGGCGGCGGCCTTGCGGGCGTCGATCAGGGCGATCTCCTGCGGGGTGGAGACGATCACCACCCCATCGAGCTTCATCCGCTGCACCAGGGTGAGCTGGATGTCGCCGGTGCCAGGCGGCAGGTCGACCACCAGCACGTCGAGCGGGTCCTCCGCCGTGCCCCAGACGCTGGCCATCATGGTCCGGAGCGCCGAGGTTGCCATCGGGCCGCGCCAGATGGCGGCGGAGCCTTCCTCGACGATGAAGCCGATCGACATCACCTTCACCCCGTGGGCGACGAGCGGGATCAGCCGCTTCTCCGCATCGAAGGAGGGTTCGTCGGTGATGCCCATCATCAGGGGCGCCGAGGGGCCGTAGATGTCGGCGTCCAGCAGGCCGACACGCAGGCCGAGCCCGGCCAGGGCCACCGCCAGGTTCACCGCCACCGTCGACTTGCCCACCCCGCCCTTGCCGCTGGCGATGGCGATCACCTTGCCGACGTGGGCCGGGCGTTCGGCCTCGGGCATGTCGCCCAGCCGGGCCTGGGGGTCTTCGGAGACCCGGGCGCGGCGCGGCGTGTGCGGCGCGGTCTTGTAGGGGGCCTGGGGGGCGGCCTCGGCGGTCAGCACCACCTGGGCGGTGGCCACGGCCGGCACCCCCGCGAGAGCGCGCTCGGCGGCCTCGCGCACCGGGCGGTAGCGTTCCACCTCCTCCGGCGGGACTTCGAGCATGAAGGCGGCCCGTCCGGCGCGGATCACCAGGCCGCGCACCAGGCCCGCGGCGCTCAGCCCCTGGCCGGATTTCGGGTCCTTCACCTGGTCGAGCGCGGCCAGGACGGCGGCGCGATCGGGAACAGCCGGTTCGCTCATGACGCCTTTGGCTTGCTTTGCCGCGGAAGGGGTCTCATATCCGGCGGGTTGCGCCGGTTTACAAGCCATGGCGCGCGCCTGGAGTCCCGTTTGACCACGTCGTCCCGTCTGATTTCCTGGCCAGCCTGATGCCCTGGAACGACAACGCCAATCCCGGACCCTGGGGATCGCCGCCGCCCGAGGACGAGCGGCGCGAGAAACCGCAGCGCCCGCAAGGCCGCGGTCCGCGCGGGCCGCAGCGGCCGGAAGGTCCCCCGGAATTGAACGCCGCCTTCGAGGGTCTGCGCCGCCGGCTGAGCGGCCTGTTCGGCGGACCGGGCCGTGGCCCGCGGCCGGGCGTGATCGTGGCCATCCTCGGCGCGGTGTTCGGCCTGTGGGCGGTCTCCGGCTTCTACGTCGTGCAGCCGAACGAAGAGGCCGTGGTCACCACCTTCGGCGCCTATTCGCGCTCCGAGAGCCCGGGTCTGCGCTACCACCTGCCGACCCCCATCGAGAACGTGCAGAAGGTGGCGGTCACCAACCTGAACCGCATCGACATCGGCGGCGCGCCGGACGCCGAGGCGCCGCAAGAGAGCCTGATGCTCACGGCCGACGAGAACATCATCAACCTGACCTTCAGCGTGACCTGGCGGGTCAACGACGCCAGCCGCTATGTCTTCTCGACGCGCAATCCGGAGGAGGCCGTGAAGGCCGTCGCCGAGAGCGCCATGCGCGAGGTGATCGGCACCACCCCGCTCGACCAGATCATGACCACCGGCCGCGGCCAGGTGGAAACCCGCACGGTCGAGCTGATGCAGCGGACCCTGGATTCCTGGGGCGCCGGGATCAGCGTGGTCGGCATCCAGATCCGCTCCGCCGGCCCGCCGCCCGAGGTGGTCGCCGCCTTCCGGGACGTGAGCAACGCCCAGCAGGACGCCGATTCCGCGGTCAACGAGGCCAACGCCTACGGCAACCGGGTGGTCAACGAGGCCAAGGGCGACGCGGCCACCATCGTCCAGGCCGCCCAGGCCTATCGCGAGCAGTCGGTGCGCGACGCCACCGGCGAGGCCGCGCGGTTCTCGCAGATCCTGGGTGAATACAAGCGCGCGCCGGGCGTGACGCGCGAGCGGCTCTACCTTGAGACCATGGAGCGGGTGCTGGCCCACTCCAACAAGGTGGTGGTGAGCGGCAAGGGCACGACCGCCCCGATCATCCTGCCGCCCGACGTGTTCAAGCCGCGCACCCCGGGCGCGCTGGCCTCGCCGCCCGCGCCGCCGCAGGCGCAAGGCCCACCGGAGGGCCAGGGCCAGGCCCCGCCGCAGCAGCCGGCCGCGCCCGCCGCCCCTGGAGCCGGCCAATGAACCGCCGTTGGCTCCTCTGGGCGATCCTCGCCGTCGGCGTGCTGGTCGTGCTGTTCAACACCCTGTTCGCCGTCGACCAGCGCGAGCAGGCGATCGTCGTGCGCTTCGGCGAGCCGGAGCGGGTGATCAACGCCCCCGGCCGCGCCGAGGCCGGCCTGCACATGAAGCAGCCCTTCGTCGAGGACGTGGTGCGGCTCGACCGCCGCAACCTCGGCCAGGAAGTGGACCAGGAGGAGATCATCTCCTCCGACCAGCAGCGCCTGGTGGTCGACGCCTTCATCCGCTACCGGATCGCCGATCCGTTGCAGTTCTACCGCACCATGCACGACGAGCGGACGGCCGCCGACCGCATCGAGCGGCTGCTCAACTCCACCCTGCGCGACATCCTGGGCTCGACCACCCAGACCGAGATCATCTCCACCCGCCGCAGCGAGCTGATGCAGCAGGCCCGCAACGTCATGCAGCAGCGGGCCGCCGCCGCGCGGTTCGGCCTGCAGGTGATCGACGTGCGGATCAAGCGCGCCGACCTGCCGGCCCAGGTGCAGGCCTCGGTGTTCGGCCGGATGCGCACCGCGCGTGGCCAGATCGCCGCCCGCACCCGCTCGCTGGGCGAACAGCAGAAGCGCGAGATCATCGCCGCCGCCAACAAGCAGGTGACCATCACCCTGGCCACCGCCCGCGAGGAGGCCGGCGAGACCCGCGGCCAGGGCGACGCCCAGCGGACCCGGATCTTCGCCCAGGCCTATGGCCGCGATCCGAGCTTCGCGGCCTTCTACCGGACCATGCAAGCCTATGACGACGCCCTGGCGGCCGGCGACACCACCCTGGTGCTCTCGCCCGACAGCGACTTCTTCAAATACTTCCAGCGCGGGCCGGGCGGCGCCCGCTGAGGCGTCACGTGGGCGCGACGACGAGGCTCAAAGCTCGAAGCCAGGTGCCAACCGAGAAGACCAGGAACGCCGTCAAGGCGCTCAAGAACAGCGCCGCTGACCGCATCGGCCATAGGCCGGTCGACGTCGCGAGGAAAATGAGGCCCATCAAGAGGACCAGGGCGACATTCACCCAAACGTAGAGTGGTGTTGGCTCACCTGCGGCCTTCCGGCGTCGCGACGGATATGTAAGCCCGAACAAGATGATAGGGATGGCGACCAGACCCGCGGACGCCCGCCATACAAGCGCAGGCGGCAACCCCCAGAAGACCAGCAACGGCGGCAGCAAGGCCGCCACCGTGACGATCAGTCCAAACTCCATGTAGACGTGGGCGAACAGCGCGTCGAAGGTCCGCAACTTGCGGCCGACGGTCTGTCGCAGAAGCATGACAATCACCGAGAAGCCGATGAACGTCATGCCGATCAGGGCGACGGTGTAGAGGTAGGAAACTTCCGGCAATTCCATGATCTGCCCCATCCCCAAATTCATCTCACACGGCGAAGCTAGACCGTTGGAGGGGCGTCAGCGAACCGAATACTCTTCCAGCATCTCCCGCACCTCGTGCAGGTCGCGGGCGATGCGGACGCACAGGCCGTGCATCTCTTCCGTGGGGTCGAGCAGGTCGGGCACCATGATGGTCATCAGCCCGGCGCCCGAGGCGGCGCGGACGCCGTTGTGGGAATCCTCCAGCGCCAGGCAATCGGCGGGCGGCAGGCCCAGCCGCTCGGCGGCCGCCAGATAGGGCGCGGGGTCGGGCTTCGGCCGCGGATATTCGCCCTGCGCCAGGATGAAGTCGAAGCGGGCCAAGAGGCCGTGATCGCCCAGGTGATGCTCCACCTCGATGCGCCGCGACGAGGTGACCACGCCGCGCGGCAGACGGGCCGCATCAAGGAAGTCGAGAATCTCCACCACCCCGGCTTTCAGCGCCACGCCCGCCTCGCCGAGCTCGTAGAACCGTTCGACCGAACGGGTGCGCATATGATCGGTGTCGAAGTCGGGCCCGAAGTGGTCGGCGAGCACCGCGGCGCTGGCCGGCCAAGTGTGGCCGATCATCCGCTTGAAGACCTGGTCGGGCAGGTCCTCGCCCATCTCGGCCGCCGTGGCGACGAGGGCCTCGCGGTAGACGCGCTCGGTGTCGAGCAGCAGGCCATCCATGTCGAAGACGACGGCTTTGGGCGCGCGCGGCAGGGCCATGGGTCGGCTTATACGAGTCGCGCCGTCCAGGCCAAACCCGGGCGGCTTAGTCGGCGATGCGCCGCTTGCGCCACAGCCCCCAGACGTCGCCGGCCGCCCCGCCCAGCACCAGGGCCGCCCCGAGCAGATAGATCGGCGCCGCCACCCGGTCGGGCAGCCGCAGGCCGAGCAGCAGGATCGCCGTCAGCAAGCCTGCGACCAGCAGGGTCCGGCTGCGCGAGAAGCCCGGGTCCTGCAGCTCATAGGAAAGGAAGCGCAAGCCCAAGGCCGTGAGGAAGGCCGCCATGGCCAGTCCCTTCTGCGCCAAGGCGCCGCCGACCGCCCCCGAGACCGCCAGCGCGACGCCCGCGCCGCCCATGAAGGCCGCGCCGACCCAGAAACGGATGGAGCGCCGTGCGAAGAAGCTCAAGGACGTCCCTCCAGCGAGTCGGCCCCGATCCTAGGCGCGGCGCGCCGGCCGGCCAAAGCGGCGTTCAGTCGCTGACGAACTCGGCGGCGCGGTAGCCCTGGAAGTAGAGCAGCGCGGTGAGGTCGGCGTGGTCCACCTTGGCGTCAGCCTGGGCGGCCACGATCGGCTTGGCGCGGTACGCGACGCCGAGGCCGGCCGCCTCGATCATCCCCAGGTCATTGGCGCCGTCGCCCACCGCGATCGTCTCGGAGAGAGACGCGCCCAGCGTGGCGGCTTCCTCCTCCAGCGCGGCGAGCTTCGCCGCCCGTCCGAGGATCGGCTCACCCACCCGCCCGGTCAGCGCTCCTTCGGCTTCGAGCAGCGTGTTGGCCCGGTCGGCGTGGAAGCCGGCCGCCTCGGCCACGCGGGCGGTGAAGAAGGTGAAGCCGCCGGAGACCAGCACGCAGCGCGCGCCCGCCGCCCCCATGGTGCGCACCAGGGTCCGCGCGCCGGGATTGAGCCGTACCCGCTCGGCATAGGCCCGCTCCAGGGCGCTGACCGGCAGGCCGTTCAGCATGCCGACCCGTTCGCGCAGCGCGCCTTCGAATTCCAGCTCGCCGCGCATGGCCCGCTCGGTGATCGCCGAGATCTCCGCCTTCAGGCCCGCGAAGTCGGCCAGCTCGTCCAGGCACTCCACATTGATGATGGTGGAATCCATGTCGGCGACCAGCAGCCGCTTCTTCCGGCCGTTCCAGGGCTGCACGCAGACGTCGACCGCCCGGCCGGCGAGCGCCGCCTCCGCCGCCCGGCGCACAGCCGCCGCATCCTCGGCCTCCACCGCCAGGTCGAGCGCCAGGGGACCCAGCGGCCTTGGCTCCTTGACGCGCGCCTGCGCGCCTGCGAGCGCTGGGCCGATCGCGGCCAGGGCGTCGGCCGCGGCGCCCGGCTCAGGGCCGACGAGGGTAAGGGCAAGCTGCATGGAGCCTCGCATCTGGCTGATCGCCGGGCCGACGGCAAGCGGCAAGTCCGGCCTCGCCTTACGCCTGGCCGAGGCCGCCGACGCCGAGATCGTCAACGCCGACTCCATGCAGCTCTACCGCGATCTGGCGGTGTTGACCGCGCGGCCGAGCCCGGCCGACGAGGCGCGCGCGCCGCACCACCTGTTCGGGACCGTCGACGCCGCCGACGGCTGGTCGGTTGGCAAGTGGCTGCGCGCCGCCGCCGATCTGCTGGGCCGCCTGGCCGAGGCCCGCCGCCCGGTGATCGTGGTGGGCGGCACCGGCCTCTATTTCCGCGCCCTGACGCGGGGTCTGGCCCACGTCCCGCCGATCCCGGCCCAGGCCCGGCGCGAGGCCGAGGCCGACTTCGACCTGATGGGCGAGAGCGCCTTCCGCGGCAGGTTGGGGGCCTACGATCCGCCGGCCGCCGCGCGCATCGCCCAGGGCGACCGCCAGCGGCTGGTGCGCGCCTGGGAGGTCTACGCCGCCACCGGTACCCCGCTCAGCGACTGGCAGCAGACCGGCGATCCGGTGCTGGCCGGCGACGCCTGGCGCGCCGTGGCCCTCGAACCGCCACGCGACCTGCTCTACGCCCGCTGCGACAGTCGGCTGGACGCGATGATGGCTGAGGGCGCTCTGGAGGAGACCGCCGGCCTGCTGGCCCGCAACCTCGACCCCGAACTGCCGGCCATGAAGGCGGTGGGCGTGCGCGAGCTCGCGGCCCACATCCGCGGGCAGGCGAGCCTCGACGAGGCGGTCGCCGCCGCCCAGCGCGAGACCCGCCGCTACGCCAAGCGCCAGCTCACCTGGATGCGCGGCCAGATGGTCGGCTGGCCGCGGCTGACCGGCCAGACCGCCGATGAGCAGTGGAGGCAGTTTCTTGCGCTGGAGCCGAGCTTGACGGCCGATTAGCGGCATGCGAAAGCCGTAGACGTCAATTTTGAGGAAATCCGTTGCGCGGAATTCTTGTACTCGTAAGGCGGCCGCAACCGGTCTGACGCATCCGTCAGCCCGCAACGGTCGCTCGCACCCAGGCCCACCGCGGGCCTTTTTTATTGCCCACTCCCCTCCAAGGCTCGTCGCCATGACCGCCCACCAGACCATCGAAGCCCCAAAAGACGAATCCCGGGCCGACGTCATCTCCGGCGCGGAGATCGTGGTGCGCGCCCTCATCGACCAGGGCGTCGACGTGCTGTTCGGCTATCCGGGCGGGGCGGTGCTGCCGATCTATGACGCCCTGTTCGCCGAGCCGCGGCTGAAGCACGTGCTGGTCCGCCACGAGCAGGGCGCGACCCATGCGGCGGAGGGCTACGCCCGCTCCACCGGACGGCCGGGCGTGGTGCTGGTCACCTCGGGCCCCGGCGCAACCAACGCGGTCACCGGCATCGTCGACGCCCTGATGGATTCCATCCCGCTGGTGGTGATCACCGGCCAGGTCGCCACCCACCTGATCGGCACCGACGCCTTCCAGGAATGCGACACCATCGGCATCACCCGGCCCTGCACCAAGCACAACTACCTGGTGAAGTCGGCCGAGGACCTGCCGCGCGTCCTGCACGAGGCCTTCCACATCGCCACCTCCGGCAGACCGGGGCCGGTCGTGATCGACATTCCGAAAGACGTGCAGTTCGCCAAGGCCCGCTACCAGGGCCCGGACGAGGTGAAGCACGCGCACAACTACCGGCCGCGCACCAAGGGCGACCCGTCCCGCATCGCCGAGGCCGCGGCGCTGATCGCCGGCGCCCGGCGGCCGATCCTCTACACCGGCGGCGGGGTGATCAATTCCGGGCCCCGCGCGGCCGCCCTGCTGCGCGAGCTGGCCGAGCTGACCGGCGCGCCGGTGACCTCGACCTTGATGGGCCTGGGCGCCTTCCCGGCCTCGGACCCCAAGTGGCTGGGCATGGTCGGCATGCACGGCTCCTTCGAGGCCAACAACGCCATGCACGACTGCGACGTGATGGTGGCGGTCGGCGCGCGGTTCGACGACCGGGTGACCGGCCGGCTCGACGCCTTCGCCCCCACCTCGCGCAAGATCCATATCGACATCGACGCCTCCTCGATCGGCAAGAACGTCCGCGCCGACGTGGGCATCGTCGGCGATGCGGCGTCCGTGCTCGAGGACCTGATCGCGGCCTGCAAGCAGCGCGGTTACCAGCCCGACCAGGCCGCGCTCGCCGACTGGTGGCGCGAGATCGACGCCTGGCGGGCGCGCCAGTCGTTCCGCTATCGGCCCGACACCAAGCTGATCAAGCCGCAGCACGCCATCCAGCGGCTCTACGAGCTGACCAAGGACCACGACGTCTACATCACCACCGAGGTCGGCCAGCACCAGATGTGGGCCGCCCAGTTCTACCACTTCGACGAGCCGAACCGCTGGATGACCTCCGGCGGCCTGGGCACCATGGGCTACGGCCTGCCGGCCGCGGTCGGCGTGCAGATGGCCCACCCGGACAGCCTGGTCATCGACATCGCCGGCGACGCCAGCGTGCTGATGACCATGCAGGAGATGTCCACCGCCGTGCAGCACGAGCTGCCGATCAAGGTGTTCATCCTCAACAACGAGTGGATGGGCATGGTCCGCCAGTGGCAGCAGCTGCTGCACGGCGAGCGCTATTCGCACTCCTATTCGGCGAGCCTGCCGGACTTCGTGAAGCTGGCCGAGGCCTATGGCGGCGTGGGCCTGCGCGCCGAGCATCCCGACGAGCTGGACGACAAGATCCGCGAGATGATCGCGGTGAAGCGGCCGGTGATCTTCGACTGCCGGGTGACCAAGCAGGAGAACTGTTTCCCGATGATCCCCTCCGGCAAGGCGCACAACGAGATGATCATGGCCGAGGAGGCCCGCGACCTGGGCTCGATCATCGACGAGGCCGGCAAGCGGCTGGTCTGACTACCCCTGTCGGGCGAGCGCGCTTCGCCTCTGGTGTGACCTAGGTCACGGCCGCGACCTTCGGACGCAGCTATCCCTATGGGCACGGCCAGGGCAGGCCGCGGGGAGTTCACATCCAGTCTTTGCGTTCGCGTTCTCTGCGAGGGCGTCTGGCTGCGCGCACCCCGACGAAAACGGGGAAAGTCATGAGTACGGGCGACTATTGCCACCTGCGCAGCGGCGTCGACGACGCCGATCTGCACGACGGGCGGATCGGCTATCACGCCGACCGCTCCAGCTTCGAGGTCTCCACCGGCGCCGGGGTCCTGTCACGCATCTGGTTGCTGCGCTTCTGGGGTCGCGCCGACGAGCACGATCCGGTGTCGCCGCACTATGTGACGCTGACCGCCGTCGACACCGCCGTCCCGGACATGCCGGAGAAGCCCGACGCCTTCACCTACTGGCGGCACACGCCGCTGCTGCTCACCGCCGGGAGCGGCGACCAGGTGCGGTTGGGGGCGGTGGGCCACGGCATCGCCCCGGAAGCGGGCGGCTACTGGATCGCCGAGCGGCGCCTGCGGCCGCATCCGGCGGGCGGCAAGGAGCCGGTCACCACGCTCCGGCTGGAATCCATGGCCAACCGCGGCCTCTACCTCTGCCACCAGCGCGATCCGGACACCGGGGCGCTCGGCACGAGCCTGACGCTGGGTCCCTCGCGGCTGGCGCTGCACGCCCAGGACAACGCGGACCAGGACATGTGGTGGCGCCCGGAACCGATCGCGGTCGACTGCGAAGCGGGCGCCCAGAGCGCCGTGGTAGCCTGCGCCTAGCGCGCGCCGATGCGGTTCATCACCTCGCGCGGGATGCCGTACTGGGCGATCACCGTCGCGCGGTCGCGAAAGCCCATCACCTCGCGCTGGACCAGGAAGCACCAGACCGCGTCGGCCGCCATCTTCAGCGCCGCGCCGCGTCCCTCGGCGTCGCTGGCCGCGAGCGCCGCCAGCGCCTGCTCCATCTTCTCGCCCTGCCGGCCAAGCGAGGCGGCCTGCTCCTGCAAGAGCTCATGGCGCAGCACCGCCTGCGCAGGGAGGACATCGCCGCAATGTTGGCGACCGGCGCGCCTTGCGCAAGCTAGGGCGCGTCAGCCGTAGAAGAAGCGTTCCTCGACGATCTTGTCGTCGTCGACCGTGTAGACCGCCATCTCGTCCATGGTGATCCGCTGGCCACTCTCCTTGATGGTCACGTCCATCTTGAAGCGGACCACGAACTGGTCGCCGTTGACGAACGGGCCGGCCACCTCGACGCCATGGACGTCGTGGGCGTTCGCCCACCACTCGCCCTTGCCGCGGGCGGCGGCCTTGCCCTGGATCTCGGCGTTGTCGCCCATGGCCTCGACGCTGCGCACGTCGTCGGCCCAGTACGTCTCGCCCGCCTCCCCGAACTTGCCCGCCTGGCACAGCGCGACCAGACCCTCGGCGACATCCTTGGTGCTCATGACTTCCGTCTCCCTCTTGGGACCGCCACCCTAGGAGAGGCTTGTGACACCGTGCTGGCAGCAGCCTGCGTCGGCGCCCTATAAGCTAGAGCATCATGACCGACCCCCAGCCCGCCTCCGTCTACGACCTCGCCCACAAGGAGGAGGCCGAGAGCCTGGCGACCTTCGCCTGCCTGGTGGACAACGAGCCGGGGGTGCTGCACCGCGTGGTCGGGCTGTTCGCGGCGCGCGGCTACAACATCGAAAGCCTGACGGTCGCCGAGACCGACCGCAACGCCCACACCAGCCGGATCACCATCGTCACCCGCGGCACCCTGCAGGTGCTGGCCCAGATCGAGGCCCAGCTGCAGAAGATGGTCTCCATGCGCCACGTCCAGGACGTCAGCCGCGACCCCAACGGGTTGGAGCGCGAACTGGCGCTGGTCAAGGTGCGCGGGACCGGGGCTGAGCGGGTCGAGGCGCTGCGGGTCTCGGAGATCTTCCGGGCCAAGGTGATCGACACCACCCACGAGAGCTTCGTCTTCGAACTCACCGGGGCGCCGTCGAAGATCGACCGCTTCACCGAGCTGATGCGACCGCTGGGCCTGGTCGAGATGTCGCGCACCGGGGTGCTGTCCATCCAGCGCGGGGTCGAGGCGCTCTAGCCAGCCGCGGGGGGCGACGAAACTGCGCCACGGGCTTGCGCGCTTTCAAGACGTGCTCCGGATCCTGCTCTCGATCCTGCTGGCCTCGGCCGGCGCGGGCGTCGCCCAGGCGCAGCTGTCGCGTCGCGTCGTTCCGAACAATCCGCCGGTGGCGGCCGCGCCGCCTAGCCTGACGCCCGCCGAGGCCGACGTCTGGCCCTTCCCCGAGCCCGATCCGAAGACCTGGTGGGACGATCCCTGGCCGCGGGCCTCCGACGCCGCCGACCCGCTCGGCGGGCGGCGCCTGCCGCGCGGCGACCGGCTGGCCGGGATCGACAACGGCGTCGACGCCTCCACCTACCGCCTGTGGGGGCTGATGCCCCTGCAGTGGGAGGTCCTCTATCCCGGCGAGATGATCCTGGAGGTCTGGGTCCGGCCCGCCACCAGCGTCCGCCAGAGCGTGGTGCGGGTGGTGGTGCGCCGCGATGGCCGGGCGTTCGTCGAAGCCCGCGCAGGTCTCGCCTGCTGCGAGGCCGACATCGGCCGCCGGATCGGCTTTGACGCCGAGCTGCCGGCCGCCGCCGCCCCGGGCTTCCTGGCCCTTCGCACCCATCCCATGTGGCAGGCGCCGCGGATGGTGCAGGTGAAGGAAGGCGGGGCGACCGAAGGCGTCTGCGTCAACGGCGTCGGCTACGACGTGATCCTGCTGGTTCCGGGCCGGTCGCGCTCGCTGCACCGGGCCTGCCAGGACGCGGAGATCGGCCAGGCAGCGGACGCCCTGGAGCCCACCCTGCGCGCCGCGCTCGGCCACGACCCGCGCTTCGACGTGCTCTATCCGGGCGGGATCAACTACGGCCTCGACCGCAAGGCCTACCAGGACCTGATCGCCCAGGGCGGATCGCTGCGGCCCGACCCCAACGGCCGGGCCCAGCCGCCGGGGGCCGAACCCGCGCCGCGGCCTGAGCCGCCCATCACGCCGCCTGCGCCTGCGGTTGCGCCGCCTGGGCCGCCATCTCGGCCATGATCCGGCCGCGCACGATCACGCGCATGCTGGCGTACTGCACCGCGAACAGGGCGAGCTTCGAGGCCAGCGGGAAGACCGCGATGAACAGCGGCCAGTCCTTGGTGAACCAGATCGCGATCACCGCATTCAGCCCGGCCGACAGCGCCATCAGCGCCGCCCAGGCGTAGCCCCAGAACACGATCAGGTCGCCGCCGTGGGCATGGGCGATCACCGGCACGTAGCGAAGCATCCAGCCGCGCTTCAGCATCACAACGCCGATCGCGACGTAGATGAGCGTCGGCTTGAACATCACGAACCGCGGGTCGTTGGTGGCGATGCTGACCGCGCCGAACACCACGGCCAGCCCCAGGCCCGCCCATTGCAGCAGGCCGACCTGCCGCTTCATTGCCTTCACCGCGAGCACTTGCAGGAGACCTGCGCCTACAGCTGCGGCAGTCGCTATTTGCACGTCCACATGCAGCGCCGTGAGGATCGCGAACGCGATAGTCGGTAGGAAATCCCAGGCGAGGGGGCGGATGGCGTTGAGCAGGTTGGACATCAAAAACCTCAATGAAAACCGAGGCCTGAAGCGTAGCGGGATAAGGGGCGGCGGCAAAACCCGCTGGCGAAGCCGGCGCGGCCGCTCACGCAAAATCCGCGTCGATCCGCGCTTCGTGAGCGACGTTAGGCCACTTGCAACCGCACGGCGGGTATGGGTTTAAACCCCCACATGACTCGTTTCACCACCGCAACCCTGCGCGACCGGCTGCCCTCCCCCATCCTGCTGGGGGTGCTGGTGGTCTTTGCGGTGCTGAGCCTGACCACCCTGCAACTCCTGAAGGTCCAGCCGGCCGGCGTGGACTTCGCCGGGCTGTGGGCCGGCGGCAAGGCGGCGGTGACCGACATCGGCCGGCTCTACGACTTCCGCTATGTCTCGGAGCTGCAGAACTGGCCCCTGGGGTTCGGCCGGCTGCGGCCCTACGCCTACCCGCCCTCGGCCCTGCTGTTCTTCATCCCGTTCGCGCTCGCCCCGTGGAATTTCAGCTACGCCATCTGGACGGGGCTGACAGCGGGGTTCTTCGCCTGGTCGGGCGTCAAGGCCGGCGCGCCCAAGTGGTTCGTGCTCATCCCGTGGGTGGCCTTCGCCGCCTTCTGCGGCCAGGTGACCTTCCTGCTGGGCGGCCTGGTCATGGCCGGCCTGGTGATCAACGAGGAGCGGCCGATCGCCGCCGGCGTGCTGTTCGGCCTGGCCGCGGCGGTCAAGCCGCAGCTCCTCATGCTCCTGCCCCTGGCGCTGATCGCCGAGGGCCGCTGGCGGACCATCGTGGCCACCGGCGTCACCGGCCTGGCGCTCTGCGCGGTCTCCGTGGCGCTCTGGGGCCTGACGCCGTGGTTCGAGTGGCTCGACGCCCTGCCGCGCTTCGAGCGCCTGGTCTCGGGCGCCCGCCTGCTGGTCGCCAACGCCATCACCCCCTATGCGGCCCTGGTCTGGTTCCATCAGAGCGGCACCTGGGCCCTGCTGCTGGCCCCTGGCGCGGCCTTCTGGGTATGGCGGACCTTCCGGCGCGGCGCCGACATGGCCGACCGGATCCTCGCCCTGTTCGGCGGCGCCTTCCTGATCTCGCCCTATGCGATGAACTACGAGCTGGCGCTGTTCGCGCCGGCCACCGCGACCTATCTGGCGCGCACCACCGACCGCCGCTGGCCGGGCTATGTGGCCGCGGCCCTGGGCCAGGTGCTGGTGGTCCACCCGGCCTTCATCTCGCTGGCGGTGACGCTCAGCCTGCCGCTGCAGAAGCGCCTGCCGGCCCTGCCCTTCTTCAAGGGCGCGGCCGAACCTTCTTTGATTCCTAACGGTTGACGCCTATATTCGTGAGGTCGGGTTCGCTCGACTATGGGGATAAACGCGCGCGCAATAAGCGGACTGGACCCGGGTGCGATTCCCGGCGGCTCCACCAAATCTTCCCCCGGGTTATCGCCGGGAAGCTGAGGGGCCGATCAGGATCGACAGACGTGTAAAGGCGTTGCTTTCCCCCGGCCTGACCCACCGTTTCGGGTCTTTTTGATAGATGCGAACGATAACTTCGCTTCTGAAGTTCGGCTCGCCGCGTAAGCGCGCGCTGACTTCGACCTAAAGCCCTTGCGGGTTGCACCGTAAGGCGGGGCTCGGGGGAGGCCTGGCAACAGAACTCCCCCACCCATTTGGAAGGCGGTCCGCGAGGGCCGCCTTCTTTCGTTGCGAGTGCGAACGCGCCTTGCTTACGGCGCCCCAGGCGCTACCTTTCAAAGACGTGTTCCGTTGGGAGATTCCGTTGGCCCAGGACCCGCCGGCCCAGGACCTGATGCACTACGACGCCATGGCCCAGGAGGCCCTGCGCGGGGTGGTGAGGTCCGCGCTCAAGCGCGCGGCGACCGAAGGCCTGCCCGGCGCGCATCATTTCTACATCACCTTCAAGACCGACGCGCCCGGCGTCTCGGGCCCCAATGACCTGCTGTCGAAGTATCCGGACGAGATGACCATCGTCCTGCAGCACCAGTACTGGGACCTGGCGCCCGGCGAGACCTTCTTCTCGGTGACCCTGCAGTTCTCCGGCCAGCCCAAGCGGCTCTCGGTGCCCTACGGGGCGGTGACCCGCTTCTACGATCCCTCGGTGCAGTTCCTGCTGCAGTTCGAGGCGCCGCCGCCCGCCCCGCCTGGCGCCGTGGAACCCGCCCCCGAGCCGAATGAGGCCGCGCCGGACGCGCCCACCGGCGAGGATGGGTCGAAGATCGTCTCCCTCGACCAGTTCCGGAAGAAGTGATGCCGGAGGACGCAAAGGTCGACGCCGAAGCCGAGCCTCTGACCGACGAGGCCATCCTGCAGCGCTTCCTGCGCACCAAGAACCAGCCCACCGGCTCCCAGACCCTGGGCTTCCGGATCGTGGCGGTCAGCCAGTCGGAAAAGTCCGTCGAGGTGGAGTTCGAGGCCAAGGCCGAGCTGCTCCTCAACCCGATGAAGCAGATCCAGGGCGGCTACCTCTGCGCCATGCTCGACGAGTGCATGAGCGTCGCCTGCATGGTGGCCTCGGGGATGACCCACGTGGCGCCGACCGCCGAGATGAAGACCACGTTCTTCCGTCCGGGCCAGCCGGGGAAGATCCGCGGCGTCGGCAGGGTGGTCCGCTGGGGTAGCCGGGTCGCCTTCACCGAGGGCGAGCTCACCGATCCGGAGGGCCGGGTGCTGGCCAAGGCCACCGGCACGGCCATCCCCACCCCGTTCACCAGCTACAAGGCCAAATAGGATGCGCGCCCGGGGGCTGGCTGCGCTCGTCTGGGAACTGATCCTCGGCCTGGCGGGCCTCTCCACCCTGGCAGGGCCGGCCGCCGCGGCCACCCCGTTCGACGACTGGGCCGCGGTCGTCGTCGCCGGCGACTGGCACGCCCACTCCGGCGGGCCCTCGGAGGCCTTCGACAACGCCCGCCGCGACGTCTCCGCCGCCCTTGAGCACGCCGGCTTCCAGGCCGCCAACCTGCGCCAGTATTCGGTGCGGCCGGAGCGCTACAAGGACACCCGGCCGGAAAAGACCGACGTCCAGACCATCTATGACGACATGGTCCAGCTGACCGGCAAGGCGCCCGGCGGCTGCCTGTTCTACCTGAGCTCCCACGGCTCGCCGGACGGGGCGATCGTCGACCAGCAGATCCTGCCGCCCGGCGTGCTCGACGCCCTGCTGGACAAAACCTGCGGCGCGAAGCCGACCGTGGTGGTGATCTCGGCCTGCTTCTCCGGCGTCTACGTGCCGCAGCTGGCCCGCAGCAACCGGATGATCCTCACCGCCGCCCGGCCCGACCGCACCTCCTTCGGCTGCGGCGAGGAGGACAAGTACCCCTATTTCGACGACTGCTTCCTGCAGTCCATCAAGGGGGCGCACGACTTCCCGGGCCTCGGCCGCACGGTGCAGGCCTGCGTCGCCAAGAAGGAGATCGACACCGGGATGAAGCCGCCGTCGGAGCCGCAGCTGTTCATCGGCGGGGGCCTCAAGCCGATCCTGCCGCTGCTCGCCTTCACCGGCTAGGCCGGCCCGCGCAGCGCGCGTACTTTGAAGGACTCAGAGCCCGTTCTACAACCGAGGTCGGTGCTTGTTCAGGTGAGGGTCGGCCGGGTCGTGACACGCTTCAACCTGCGCGCGGCGGTCGCCGCCTTCGCCCTGCTCCTCACCGTCCCCGGCCTGGCCGGCGCGCAGGATGAACCGTCGACCAACAGCACAGCGCCGCCCGCGACATCGCCTGCGGCGCCGATCCCCTACACCAAGCTCAAACCCAAGCCGGCGGTCGCCAAGCCGAAGCTGCCCGCGCCTGCGAGCGCAACGGCGGCGAAGCCCGCCGAGGCCGAAATGGCGCCGTTCGTCGCGCCGGGCGCCAAGCTGGGCGCTGGCCAGCCCATACCGCCCGCCGAGTTGGAGGCCTTCGTCGACGGGGTGGTGAAGGACGCCATGCAGCGCGAGCACATCGCCGGCGTCACCGTCAGCGTCGTGCAGAACGGCCAGGTGATCCTGAAGAAGGGCTATGGCTTCGCGAGCTTCAGTCCCGAGCGGCCGGTCGACCCGGACCGCACCCTGTTCCGCATCGGCTCGGTCTCCAAGACCTTCACCTGGATCGCAGTGATGAAGGAGGTCGAGGCCGGCCGCATGCGCCTCGACCAGCCGGTGAACCTCTATCTGCCGGAAAAGGTGCAGGTGAAGGACCAGGGCTTCGACAACCCGATCCGGGTCATCAACCTGATGGACCATTCGTCGGGCTTCGAGGACCGGGTGCTCGGCCAGCTGTTCGAGGACAACTTCGACCGGGTGCGGCCGCTGGAGGTCTACCTGCGCCAGGAGCGGCCCAAGCGCGTGCGGCCGCCGGGCTTTGTCTCCAGCTACTCCAACTATGGCGCGGCCCTGGCTGGGGAGGCCGCGGCCTGGACCTCGGGCAAGCCGTACGAGCGGCTGATCGAAGACGACATCCTGGCCCCCCTGCGGCTCACCCACACCACCTTCCGCGAGCCGCATCCGGGCAAGCTGGGCATGCCAGGCGCCATGCCCACTGCGTTGGCCGCCGACGTCTCGGACGCCTTCCGCTGGACCCCGGCCGGCTTCCAGCGCCGCAGCTTCGAATACCTCGAGCAGGTCGCCCCGGCCGGCGCCGGCTCCTCCACCGCCGGCGACATGGGCCGCTACATGCTGGCCCTCCTGGGCAACGGCACGCTGGACGGGGTGACCATCTTCGGACCGCAGGCCGCGAGCGCCTTCCGCACGCCGATCCGGCCGACGCCGCCCGGCGTCAACGGCTGGGCGCACGGTTTCATCGTCTGGTCCCTGCCCGGCGGCCACAAGGGCTACAGCCACGCCGGCGGGACGATGTCCTTCTTCACCGAGATGGCCGTGGTGCCTGACCTCAACCTCGGCGTCTTCATCTCCACCAACACAGAGAACGGCTCGCCGCTGGTCACCCGCTTCGTGCCGACCGTGGTTCGGCAGTTCTACGGCAAGCCGGAAACCTTCCCGCGCCCCGGCTCGCCGGACCTCGTGCAGCAGGCCAAGGCCTTCGCCGGCCGCTATGTGTCGACGCGCAGGCCCTATTCCGGCCTGGAGGGGTTCGTCATCCGGCTCGCCCGGGCGGGCCTGAAGGTCAGCGTCACGCCTGAGGGGCGGCTGGTGCTCTCCGACGCCGTGGGCTCCAGCGTCTGGACGCCGGACGGTCCGGTGGAGAACGGCCAGTTCATCGGCGTGCAGGACGACAGCCGCATCGCCTTCCTGATGAAGGATGGCCGCGCCACCGCCATGCTGCCCAGCGACGGCTCGATGCTCTATGAGCGGATCCCGGCCTGGAAGTCTCCGGTGACCCTCGCCGTGTTCGACCTGCTGAGCGTGCTCGCCGCGGTCGCCACCCTGGTCGGCCTGGCGGTGCGCAACCGCCGCGACCTGCGCGAAAGCACGACCCAGGGCCGCGCCGGCCTCGTGCAGAACATCCAAGCGGGGTTGTGGCTCGTCGCCACCCTGCTGTTCGGCGTCTTCCTGATGAACGCCCTCTCGGACATCACCTGGGTGATGTACGGCTGGCCGGGCCCGCTGATCCTCCTGGCCTCGGCCTGCGCCCTGGTGGCCGGCGCGCTGACCATCGTCACCATCGTCGCCCTGCCCGCGGTCTGGAGCGGCGGCCGGCGGGTGGATTCCTGGAGCTACCTGCGCAAGGCCTCCTTCACGGTGACTGTGGCGATCTACCTCGGCTTCTCCCTGCTGCTCGCCGCCTGGGGCGCGCTCAGCCCCTGGAGCGGGTGACGCGGCGGCCCTTCGCCTTAAGGGCGTATTTACCAAGCACTGGGTAAATCCTGCCTAGCGGGGGGCCGGTAGCGAGTGCGCCTGCCCGTGGCTGGGGAAGGGCGCTCCTAAGTTGAATCAGTTTCTGGCGGCGCTTCAGAGGTTCGGCTTCGGCCGACTGGCCGCCATCCTTGGGATCGGGGCGGGCGTCGCGGCGGCCCTGTTCGCCATGACCATGAACCTCGGCCAGCCCAAGGCCCTGCTCTATTCCAACCTCGACCTGAAGGAAGCCGGCACGATCACCCAGGCGCTGGACCAGTCCGGCGTCAAATACGAGGTGAAGGGCGACGGCTCGACCATCATGGTGCCGCGCGACCAGGTCGCCTCCACCCGCCTGATGCTGTCGGGCAAGGGCCTGCCGACCTCCGGCTCGGTGGGCTACGAGATCTTCGACCAGGGCAATGCGCTGGGCCAGACCGACTTCGTCCAGCAGCTGAACCGCCAGCGCGCCCTGGAGGGCGAGCTCGGCCGCACCATCCGCAGCCTCGACGGCATCACCTCGGCCCGCGTCCACCTGGTGCTGCCCAAGCGCCAGCTGTTCGAGGAGGAGGCCGAGCAGCCGTCCGCCGCGGTCAGCATCGGGGTCGGCGGCCGCGAGCCCAACGCCGACAACGTCCGCGCCATCCAGAACCTGGTGGCCGGCGCCGTGCCCAACCTGAAGCCTGACCGGGTGACTGTCGTCGACCAGCACGCCAAGACCCTCTCCGGCGGCGACACCGGCCTGGCGGCCGAGGGCGACAGCCGCAAGACCGAGGTCGAGCAACGCATCGCCAAGCAGGTGAAGGGCCTGGTGGAAGGGGTGGTCGGGGCCGGCAAGGCCCGGGTCAACGTCTCGGCCGACCTCGACCTCTCGCAGGTCACCCTGCAGCAGAAGACCTTCGACCCGGACGGCCAGGTGGTGCGGTCGGAATCCACCACCGGCGAGAACTCCAAGGAGAACCAGCCGGAGAGCAACGGCCAAGCCTCGGTGGCCGCCAACATCCCCAACGGCGCGGTGGGCGCGGGCTCCAGCAACAACTCCTCGGCCACCGACCGGCAGGAATCGACCACCAACTACGAGATCTCCGAGACCACCCGCACCGAGATCCAGCAGCCGGGCACTGTGAAGCGGCTCTCCGTGGCCGTGGCGGTCGACGGCGCGACGCCGATCGGCAAGGACGGCAAGGCCGGGCCCTACACACCACGCACCGCCCAGGAGATGCAGCAGATCCAGGACCTGGTCCGCTCGGCGGTCGGCTTCAACCAGCAGCGCGGCGACCAGGTGACCGTGGTCAACGTCAAGTTCCCCACCGCCGACGACGGCGAGGGCGTGGCCGCCGCCAACCCGCTGATGGGCTTCGACAAGAACGACATCATGCGCGCCGCCGAGATCGGGGTGCTTGGTGTCGTGGCGCTGCTGATGATGCTGTTCATCGTCCGCCCGCTGCTGAAGGGCGCGACTGGCGGCGGACCCATGCCGATGATGATCGGCGGCCAGCCGGTGACCCAGGTGGTCACCCGGGCGGACGGCCAGGTGATGCAGGTCACCGTCGATCCGCAGACCGGCCAGCAGCTCGCCCTGCCCGGTCCGGTCAGCGGCGACCTTGAGCAGAAGATCGATATCGCGCGCATCGAGGGCCAGGTGAAGGCCAGCTCCGTGAAGCGCGTCTCCGAATTCGTCGAGAAGCATCCGGAGGAATCGGTCTCGATCCTCCGCAGCTGGCTCCATGAGACGACCTGAGGGCAGTGGTGGCGAAGGGTAAGGCCATAGCCGATCCAGGCAAGCTGTCGGGGCCCGAGAAGGCCGCCGTCATCCTCCTGGCGTTGGGCGAAGAGCACGCCAGCGTCTGGCAGTCGCTGGACGAGGAGGAGATCAAGGAGGTCTCCCAGGCGATGGCCAGCCTCGGCACCGTCTCGGCGATGGTGGTCGAGGACCTGATGGTCGAGTTCGTCTCCGGCATGTCCGGGGCCGGCGCGATCATGGGCTCCTTCGAGCAGACCCAGAAACTGCTCGCCGCGATGATGCCGGAGGACAAGGTCAACACCCTCATGGAGGAGATCCGCGGTCCGGCGGGTCGCACCATGTGGGACAAGCTCGGCAACGTGAACGAGGCGGTCCTCGCCAACTACCTGAAGAACGAATACCCGCAGACCGTCGCGGTGGTGCTCTCGAAGATCAAGTCGGAACACGCCGCCCGCGTGCTGGCCGCCCTCCCCGAGGACTTCGCCCTGGAATGCGTCATGCGCATGCTGCGCATGGAGCCGGTGCAGCGCGAGATCCTCGACAAGATCGAGGCCACCCTGCGCACCGAATTCATGTCCAACCTGGCGCGCACCTCCAAGCGCGACAGCCACGAGATGATGGCGGAGATCTTCAACGCCTTCGACCGCCAGACCGAGGCCCGCTTCATCACCGCCCTTGAAGAGCGCAACCGCGAGGCGGCCGAGCGCATCCGCGCCCTGATGTTCGTCTTCGAGGACCTCTCGAAGCTCGATCCGGGCGGCATCCAGACCCTGCTCCGGGCGGTCGAGAAGGACTCGCTGGCCCTGGCGCTGAAGGGCGCCTCCGACGGTCTGCGCGAGATGTTCTTCTCCAACATGAGCGAGCGCGCCGCCAAGATCATGCGCGAGGACATGGAGAGCATGGGCCCGGTCCGCCTGCGCGACGTCGACCAGGCGCAGATGGCCATGGTGCAGGTCGCCAAGGACCTGGCCAACAAGGGCGAGATCATGCTGGCCGGCGCCGGCGGCGACGACGAGCTCGTCTACTGATGGCCGGCGAAACCCAGAAATTCAGCTTCGACACGGTGTTCGACGCCGGCGGCGGCATCGCCTTCCAGGCGCCGCGGCCGAAGCGCAGCTACACGCCCGAGGAGGTCGAGCAGATCCGCAAGGACTGCTACGCCGAGGGCGAGAAGGCGGCGCTGGCCTCCATCGCGGCCCAGCAACAGGTGGCGCTGGCCGGCATCGCGGCGGCTTGCAACCAGGCCCTGCCGCGGCTGGCCGAAGTGGCGCACGAGCATCGCATCGGCTCGGCGAACCTGGCCCTGGCCTGCGCCCGGGGCGTGGCCGGCGCGGCCCTCGACCGCTTCCCGGAAGCCCCCCTGCAGGCGGCGCTGGAGTCCCTGGCCCAGGAGATCGAGGCTGCGCCCCGGCTGACCGTCGGCGCCGCGCCCGAGCTCGCCAAGCGGCTGCAACCGCTGCTCACCGAGCTGGCCGGCAAGGTCGGCTTCACGGGCGCGATCCAGGTCAAGCCCGATCCCGAGCTGCCGGCCTGCGCCTTCACCCTCGACTTCGGCGACGGCCAGGCGGCCTTCGATCCCGAAGCCGCGGCCGCCCGCGTCACCGCCGCCCTCGAAGCGGCGCTGGCCGCCGAGGGCCTGCACGCCGAACCCCTGATCCCTGGCGCTCACACCGAGCCTGAAGGCTGAACCACATGTCCGAGAGCGACACCGAACCCACCGCCGAACCCACCGCTGAACCCAAGGCCGAGATGAAGCTGGACGAGTTCTCGGCCGGCGAAGGCGCCCTGGCCGACTCGACAGCCGAGGAAAAGACCGCCGGCGACCTGGCTCCGGTCTTCGAGGTGCCGGTCAGCATCTCCGCGGTGCTCGGCCGCGCCAGCCTCTCGGTCGCCCAGCTGCTGCAGCTGGCCCAGGGCAGCGTGCTCGAGCTCGACCGCAAGGTCGGCGAGGCGATCGACATCTATGTGAACAACCGCCTGGTGGCGCGCGGCGAGGTCGTCATCGTCGACGAGCGGCTGGGCGTGACCATGACGGAAATCATCAAGGACGGCGACGCGGCGGCCTAAGGGCCGCGGCGAGTGTTTTAGGAGACTTTTCCATGCGGCTTCTGGTCGTCGGACAATTGAACGGACAGCTCGCCTCCGCCGTGAAGATGGCGATGAGCGCCGGGGCCAAGGTGGGCCACGTGGAGACCATCGAGGCCGCCACCCACGCCCTGCGCGCCGGCCAGGGCGCCGACCTCCTGATGGTCGACTACCACCTGGACATCGCCGCCCTGATCGCCGCCAACGAGGCCGAGCGGATCCGGGTCCCGGTGGTGGCCTGCGGGGTGGGCGCCGACCCGCAGCAAGCGGCTGACGCCATCCGCGCCGGGGCCAAGGAATTCATCCCCCTGCCGCCGGACGCCGCGCTGATCGCCGCGGTGCTGGCCGCCGTCGCCGACGACAACCGCCCGATGGTGGTGCGCGACCCGGCCATGCAGGCGGTGATGACGCTCGCCGATCAGGTGGCTGGCTCCGACGCCTCGATCCTGATCACCGGCGAGAGCGGGGTGGGTAAGGAGGTCGTCGCGCGGTACGTGCACCAGAAGTCGCGCCGCGCCACCCGGCCGTTCATCTCGGTCAACTGCGCCGCCATCCCCGAGAACCTGCTGGAGAGCGAGCTGTTCGGCCACGAGAAGGGGGCCTTCACCGGCGCGGTGGCCCGCCGGATCGGCAAGTTCGAGGAGGCCAACGGCGGCACCCTGCTGCTCGACGAGATCTCCGAGATGGACGGCCGGCTGCAGGCCAAGCTGCTGCGCGCCGTGCAGGAGCGCGAGATCGACCGGGTGGGCGGGACCAAGCCGGTGCGCGTCGACATCCGCATCCTCGCCACGTCCAACCGCGACCTCGCCCAGGCGGTGCGCGACGGGACCTTCCGCGAGGACCTGCTCTACCGGTTGAACGTCGTGAACCTGCGCCTGCCGCCGCTGCGCGAGCGGCCGGGCGACGTGGTCGCGCTCGCCGAGTTCTTCGTGAAGAAGTACGCCGCCGCCAATGGCGTGCCGGAGCGTTCGCTCTCCGCCGAGGCGAAGCGCCGGCTGGCCGCGCACCGCTGGCCGGGCAACGTCCGCGAGCTGGAAAACGCCATGCACCGCGCCGTGCTGCTGGCGGTCGGCCACGAGATCGACGAGGCCGCCGTG
Source organism: Phenylobacterium sp. (assembly GCA_004799545.1). Lineage (GTDB taxonomy): Bacteria > Pseudomonadota > Alphaproteobacteria > Caulobacterales > Caulobacteraceae > Phenylobacterium. The sequence goes on along the minus strand of SSMU01000014.1, from coordinate 3,232 downwards.
CGCCTGCCGGACGGCCAGCCGCTGTCCGGTGGCGATCCCCTGGCCCGCGCCGCCCAGGCCGCCTCGCTGGCCGCCGAGACCGCCACCCGCGCCTATGTCGGCCAGACGGTGGCCGAGATGGAGCAGCAGCTGATCCTCGACACCCTCAGCCATTGCCTCGGCAACCGGACCCACGCCGCCAACATCCTCGGCATCTCGATCCGCACCCTGCGCAACAAGCTGAAGGAGTACGCCGACGCCGGCGTCGCCATCACCCCGCCGCAGAGCGCGGCGAACGCGGCGTGAACCTCTGTCGCCGTGAACGGCTGAGGTAACTCGTGGCCGACACCAGCCTCCCCGCCCTGCCCGGCGAACGACCCACCCCACGTCAGATGTGGGACGCCGTGGCGCGTGGCGAGGTGGCGCTGGCGATCGGGGTCATCGGGATCATCATCCTGCTGATCCTGCCGATCCCAGCCTTCATGCTCGACATGCTGCTCAGCCTGTCGATCACCTCCGCGGTCCTCATCCTGATGACCTCGCTCCTGATCAAGAGGCCGCTGGAATTCACCGCCTTCCCGTCGGTGCTGCTGGTCACCACCCTCTACCGCCTGGGCCTCAATATCGCCTCGACGCGGCTGATCCTCGGCCACGGCCACGAGGGGGTGCACGGCGCCGGCCACATCATCGAATCCTTCGGCAAGCTGATGATGAGCGGCAGCTTCGTCATCGGCATTATCATCTTCGCCATCCTGGTGGTGGTGAACTTCGTGGTCATCACCAAGGGCTCCGGCCGGATCGCCGAAGTGGCCGCCCGCTTCACCCTGGATTCCATGCCGGGCAAGCAGATGGCCATCGACGCCGACCTCTCATCAGGCCTGATCGACCAGGAGGAAGCCAAGAAGCGGCGCAAGGAGCTGGAGCAGGAATCCACCTTCTTCGGGGCCATGGACGGCGCGTCGAAGTTCGTCCGCGGCGACGCCATCGCCGGCCTGGTGATCGTCGGCATCAATGTGGTCGGCGGCATCCTGATCGGGGTGATCCAGCACCACGTGCCGATCGGCCAGGCCTTCGCCACCTACACCATCATGACCATCGGCGACGGCCTGGTCAGCCAGATCCCGGCGCTGATCATCTCCATCGCCGCGGGCCTGCTGGTCTCCAAGTCCGGTGTCGAGGGCTCGGCCGACAAGGCCCTGGTCACCCAGCTGGCGATGAACCCGATCAGCCTGGGCATGGTCTCGGCGGCCTCGGGGATCATCGCCTTCATCCCCGGCATGCCGATCATACCGTTCGCGCTGATCTCGGTGGCGGCCGGGACCCTGGCCTGGCGCCGTTCGCAGAAGGCGCTCGAGCTGCCGCCGGTGGAGATCGCCGCCGACGTCCCGCCCGAGGAGGAGCCGATCGCCCAGACCCTGGCCATCGACGAGATCAAGATCGAGCTGGGCTATGGGCTGCTGGGCCTGATCAACGACCTGGAGGGCCGCCGGCTCACCGACCAGATCAAGGCGCTGCGCCGCACGTTGGCCTCCGACTTCGGCTTCGTCATGCCCAGCGTCCGCATCCTCGACAACATGCGCCTCGCCTCCCAGGGCTACTGCATCCGCATCAAGGAGATGGAGGCCGGCGCCGGCGAGGTGCGGCTGGGCTCGCTGATGGCCATGGACCCGCGCGGCGGCCAGGTGGAGCTGCCCGGCGAGCACGTCCGCGAGCCCGCCTTCGGCCTGCCCGCCACCTGGATCGACGAGAACCTGCGCGAGGAGGCGACCTTCCACGGCTACACCATCGTCGACCCGGCGACGGTGCTCACCACCCACCTCACCGAGATCCTCAAGGAGAACATGCCGGACCTGCTCTCCTACGCCGAGGTGCAGAAGCTCCTCAAGGAGATGCCGGCCGAGCAGAAGAAGCTGGTCGACGACCTGATCCCGGCCAGCGTCTCGGTGACCACCGTCCAGCGGGTGCTGCAGGCCCTGCTGCGCGAGCGGGTGTCGATCCGCGACCTGCCGGCGATCCTCGAAGGCGTCGGCGAGGCCGCGCCGCACACCGCCTCGATCACCAACCTCGTCGAACAGGTCCGCGCGCGGCTGTCGCGCCAGCTCTGCTTCGCCTACCGCGGCGAGGACGGCGCCCTGCCCATCGTCACCATGAGCCCGGAATGGGAGGCGGCCTTCTCCGAAGCCTTGATCGGCCAGGGCGACGAGAAGCAGCTGGCGCTGGCCCCCTCGCGCCTGCAGGACTTCATCCGCGGCGTCCGCGAGACCTTCGAGCGCGCAGCGCTCGCCGGCGAGACGCCGGTGCTGCTCACCAGCCCGGTGATCCGGCCCTATGTCCGCTCGATCATCGAGCGGTTCCGCGGCCAGACCCCGGTGATGAGCCAGAACGAGATCCACCCCCGCGCCCGGCTGAAGACGGTGGGCGCGATCTAGGCCGCCCGGCGGCGCGACCTCAGCCCCCGTTGCGGGCGAGGCTTGCGGCTGGTAGCGGTGCGAACGGGGCCTGACGTCCCGGCAGTCTTGGGATTCGGATGCGGCGAGCTTTCAATCGACCGGAAGGCAGCGGGTGGGCGCTTCTGTGGGACCTGCTCACCTTCGAGCGGCTGATGACCAATGCGGTCATTCACCTGGTCTATTGGGCCGGCCTCGGCGTCATCCTGCTGGCGGCGTTCGGCAGCCTGGGCGCGGCCGTGGGCGTGGCGATCCGCGATCCCCTGCCCTGGGGCATCCTGCTGGCGATCCCCGTGGTGATCGCGGGGCTGCTGGTCACCGCGGTGCTGGTGCTGCTGTGGCGCTCGTTCTGCGAGTTCTACGTGACCATCTTCAAGATCAGCGAGGACCTGACCGCGCTGCGTCAGGACATCGAGGCCGAACGCGCGCGGCTGGGCAAGCCCTAGGGCGGCGCTAGGCGCCGAAGATCCAGCCGGTCGGCAGGGTCGAGAGCTGCACGTTCTTGAGGATCATCTCGTCGCCGCCGCCCATGTCGATGAGGGTGTCGGCGCCTGACTGCGAGAGCGTGTAGTGCGTGCCCGCATCCACCTGCACATGGTCGCCCTTGGCGGCGCTGAAGCCCACCACCTGGTCGATCCCGGCGCCGGTGAAGGTGTGGAAGGTGTCCGCGCCGCTGCCGCCGTAGATCGTGTCGTTGCCCCGGTCGCCGGAGATCCATTCCGCGCCGGAGCCGGCGTGGATCACGTCGTCGCCCTGGCCGCCGCGCAGGATGTCGCCGCCGGTCCCGCCGGTCAGGGTGTCGTTGC
>SSMU01000013.1 GCA_004799545.1 Phenylobacterium sp. | reverse complement strand
TCTCGGCCGCGTCGTATCCGGGCTCGTCGGGCGTCGGGTGGATGCAGTCCACGGGGCACACCTCGACACAGGAGTTGTCCTTGGTGCCAATGCACGGCTCGGCGATTACGTAGGCCATTCGCTTCTTTCTTTGGGTCGATTTGCGGGGTCTCCCCTCGGGAGAGGCATATTGTACGAAGCATGCTCCTGCTTACGGGCGCGACCGGCCTGGTGGGCTCCACGCTGCTGCGCCGTCTGGTCGCCGAAGGAACGGAAGTGCGCTGCCTGGTGCGCGATCCACGCCGGCTGGGACCCCTCCGTGTACGGGTGCAGATCGCCCTCGGCGACCTGACAGACCCGCCGTCCTTCCGCAACGCCCTGCGGGGAGTGCAGACGGTGGTGCACCTGGCGGCCGCCATCCGCGACCAGCCGCGGGGGTCGATCGAGGAGCTCAACGGGATCGCCACCTGGCGAATGGTCGAGGCAGCCGAGCGCCAGGGCGTGGAGCGCTTCCTCTTCTTCTCGGCGCTTGGCGCCTCCCCCCACCACCGCACCCGCTGCCTGCGCGCCAAGGCCCTCGCCGAGCAGGCCGTGCGCGAGGCCGATCTGCACTCGACGGTCTTCGCCCCCTCGATCATCTACGCCCCCGGCGACCCCTGGCTGAGGCTGCTGGAGCGCCTCGCCCTGCTGCCGGTCATGCCCGTCTCGGGCCGCGGCCGGGCCCTCTTTCAGCCGATCTGGGCTGAGGACGTGGCCGACTGCGTGATGGCGAGCCTGCATGGGACCCCATCGGAGTCCCATGAGCGCTACGAGCTCGCGGGACCGGAGACGCTCAGCCACACGGAGATCGTGCGGCTGCTGCTGCGCTCGCTGGGGCGGCGCCGACCGCTGGTGCATGTGCCGACGCCTCTTGTATCTCGCGGATTGCGCCTGCTGGAGCGCATAGCGGGGCCGTCCGCCTTCGCCACCTGGGATGAGGCGGAGCTGATGGAGGTCGCGATGACCTCCACGCGTGGGGCCGCCGATGCCGAGGCACTGGGAGTTGCGCCCCAGCGTATGGCGGCAGTGCTGGGGACGCGCTGAGAGCGGCTCGGCTACTCGAGAGCCAGCGCCGGACGGCGCCCGACCCAGGGCTGTGCCGCTTCGAGCTGGGCGGCAAGCGCCAGCAGCTCACCCTCGCCGGCGGGGCGTCCAACCAGCTGCACAGCGAGCGGTAGATCATCCTCGCCCTGGAAGAGGGGCACGGAGATAGCGGGCTGCCCGGAGGCATTGAAGACGGGGGTGAAGGGCGTGAAGAGACCCGAGCGGCTGAAGGTCTCCATCGGTTGGGGGGCAGCCGTGTCGAGGGTTCCCAGCGGCAGCGGCCGCTCGGCCAGCGCCGGGGTGAGCAGAGCGTCGTAGGGGGCGAGGAAGGAGATCAGGCGGCGGGCGAAGGCCTGTAGCTGAACGGCCGCTCCCATGCCCTCGACGGCGTTCATCTTGCCGATCATCGAGTAGATGGCCCAACTCATGGGCTCCATGTCCTCCGCCGTGATCCCACCGGGCCCGCGCCCGGCCACCATGCCGGAGTAGGCGATGGACAGTGCTATCTGGTTGGAGAAGACAGCCCCGAAGAGCGCCTGCAGCCCCTCGACCTGCCAGGGCGGCTCGACCTCCTCGACCTCGTGCCCGAGCGAGCGCAGCAGCTCGGCGGCGTCGCCGACGGCGCGCGCGCAGATCGGGTCCACCGAGGCGTCGGGGATCGGTGGCAGCGTTGTGGCGGCGATCCGCAGGGGGCCCGGCGCCTCTTCGATGGCCCGGGCGAAGGGCTCGGAGGGCTCGGGCGCCCAGGTGGCGTCACCGAGCTCATACCCGGCCAGCTCATCGAGGATGGCGGCTGTGTCGGCCACGGTGCGGGTCAACATCCCGTCGATGCCGAGTGAGGAGTCCCCGAGTTCGGGGGCGGCGGAGATGCGCCCGCGGCTCGGCTTCAGGCCCACCAGCCCGCAGCAGGCGGCGGGAATCCGCACGGAGCCACCCCCGTCATTGCCGTGGGCAACCGGCAGCATCCCGCTGGCCACCGCCGCGGCGGCACCACCCGAGGAGCCCCCAGGCGTACGCCCCAGGTCCCAGGGATTGCGGGTCGGCCCGAAGATCCGCGCCTCCGTGGTGGGCAGGATCCCGTACTCGGGCAGGGTGGTGGTGCCGACGATCACGAACCCCGCCTCCTTCAGGCGGCGGGTGACGTTGTGGTCGTAGTCGCACTCGTTCTGCTCCATCAGGGAGCAGCCGTAGGTCAGGCGCAGTCCCTGGACGGGGCGGTTGTTCTTGATCGCTGTGGGCACCCCAGCGAAGGGACGTTCATCCCCCGGCTTGACGGCGTCGGCGGCCTCGAGAGCCCGCTCGGCGTCGACGTCGACAAAGGCGTTCAGCGCCGGGTTGAGCTCTTCGATCCGCTCGAGCGCCGTCTCCACCAGCTCCCGCGCCGAGACCTCACCCGAGCGCACCATCCCGGCAAGCTCTGTAGCAGGGCGGAACATGAGATCGCTGTCGGACACGGCTCCTCCTCGAATCGCTGCTCTCGCGTGCCGGTCGGTCGGCACCCGCTCGACTGCAGCGTACCCGGGCGCCCATTCCTGCGACGATATGGGCCTGCCCACAAGGCAGCTCCCCCGTCAAGCATCAAGCTCAGAAAGCGAGTGCCATGAGCGCGGTCCAGTCAGCAGCACCGGAGGTCCAGTCAGGTCTTGAAGGAGTCGTCGCCTTCGCAACGGAGATCGCGGAGCCCGACAAAGAGGGTGGCGCACTGCGTTATCGCGGCGTCAACATCGAGGACCTCGTCGGCGTGGTCCCCTACGAGCAGGTCTGGGGCCTGCTGGTGGACGGACGCTTCAAGCCGGGTCTCCCCCCGGCCGAACCGCACGCGCTCACGGTGCGCTCAGGCGATCACCGCGTGGACGTACAGGCGGCGCTGGCGATGCTGGCGCCCGAGTGGGGATTCGGGCAGCTGATCGACATCACCGACGAGGAGGCCCGCGACAACCTCGCCCGTGCCTCCGTGATGGCGCTCTCATTCGTCGCCCAGTCGGCACGCGAGGTGGGCCAGCCGCCGGTGCCCCAGGCGGAGATCGACCAGGGTAGGACGATCCCGGAGCGCTTCATGATCCGCTGGCGCGGAGAGGCCAACCCCGACCACGTCAAGGCGATCAACGCCTACTGGATCTCGGCGGCCGAGCACGGTATGAACGCCTCCACCTTCACAGCGCGGGTGATCGCCTCGACGGGAGCTGACTGTGCGGCAGCCCTCTCCGGCGCCGTGGGAGCCCTCTCGGGTCCTCTGCACGGCGGAGCGCCTTCACGCGTGCTGAAGATGCTCTCTGAAGTGGAAGAGAGCGGGAACGCGGAGAGGTGGGTCTCGGACGCCCTTGATCGCGGCGACCGTCTGATGGGCTTCGGCCACCGGGTCTACCGCGCTGAAGACCCCCGGGCACGGGTGCTGCGCCAGACCTGTCGCGAACTTGGCTCACCTCGCTTCGAGGCCGCGGAGGCGCTGGAGAAGGCGGCGCTGGCGGAGCTCCACGCCCGCCGCCCCGATCGGGTGCTGGCGACGAACGTCGAGTTCTGGTCCGCCGTCGTCCTCGACCTCGCCGAAGTGCCACCGGACCTGTTCACGCCGATGTTCACCTGCGCCCGTGTGGCCGGCTGGTCGGCCCACATCCTCGAGCAGAAGCGCGAGGCCAAGCTGATCCGGCCCACCGCGAAGTACGTGGGGCATGGGCCTCGGTCGGTGGCTGAGGTGGAATAGGGACCACCTACTTGTACTGACTGCATCTCGGCACGATGTATCCCTGCCGGCAGCTTGTTTTCGCAACCCATTCCTGTTCGAATGTTCGGAGCAGGGTGGTTGAGGCTGCTTCACTCGCCAGGTGCTCCTTGATTCTCGCTTCGCTCTGAGCGAGCGTTTCCTGTCGCCGTGGCCAAATCTTCAGCACCTTGAAAATATAAGAAAGGATCTCCTTCACCGGCCCAACGAAGACATGTGCCGGCGCCGCAAAGAAGTCTCTTTCAAACCGCTTTTTGCCGTGGCCGCGAGTGATTCCGAGTTTCAAGCCCCCCTCAACACTCACATTGAATCGTTCCGCTACAGTCGAAAAGCGCGCCCCAGATTCCAACTCCCGCCTTGCCTGCTCGAGCTTTCCCTTGCTTAAGTTCATGACGGCCTCTATATCGCGGCGTTCCGGGCGGACGAAGCTTTCTCTATTGCGCTCGTAATATGCGACGACCTGCGCGTGTGAGACTCCCTTTCGCGCTTGCGCGGTGCGCCAGCGTTCGAGGGCCGCCGCGAGCAATTCCATTCTCACCAAGTACTGGCGGTCTGCATACTTCGTCCGGGAGCTGAATACGAGTTCGGAAAGCTTACTCTCGTTTTTGAACCGATGGAGGCTCACTCCTTCGATGTGTTCAAAGGTGAATATTTCATACTGCTTATGCACTTCCGAAGCGCTCACTTTCACGCCCACCTTCGTCGCTTCCTCAACAATCCAGTCCCACCAGATCACTAATCCCAGGGCCTGCCGTCGCAACGCGACAGGTGCTTTCGGCCCTCCCCCCGCTGCCCCAACGAAAGCCCAATGCTCAATCATCGCCTTCGTGACTGCGCTTTTCCCGACCCAGGCCACAGGCTGGCTAGGCGATTCACCGCAGGCGCCTAGCGCTACTGAAGAACAGATCGCCAAGCCAGATGCCAACAGATAACGAGTGATCCTCACCACGGCGAGCGAACCTTAGCAAGCACCGCCACGCCACTGTTAACGTGTCTCTAACCTCATGCTGCAGAGAGGCGACAGACGACCGCACCAGTCACCGAGCGGTCGGTGGTCAGAGCGACGGTGCGCGAGATGCAACCTCGCGCACCGTCACAATCAATACCGCAAGCCACCCAGATGAGCCCGGGCTATCCGCCTTCCTCTCACTCACCCATGAACGCCACCGGTTCGGCGAACGCGATCGTAAATAACATTAATAGGGCGGCACCTTCGAATGCACCGCCGTTGGTCGACGTTAATAGCGCGGGCGTCTGTTTTGCGCCTTCGTCGTTGAACCATTCTTTATCGGCCGGATCGCCAGCCGTCTGCGTGCAGTGGAATTCATGTGTGGTTGACGAGGTTAACGGTGTTAATACTAAGCAGAGCACCGTCCCCTTTAATTTTAAGGTTACCACCGCGCTGCACTTGGCCGTCACTTCTTCCAGTGCGAACAGAATCGCCACGCCTAATTCGTTCACGTTCGTGGATAAATGGTCATCCACGAAATTCGTGGTTCCTAAGACTAAGATGACCCCGGACGCGTCGCCTTCGGTGTTGCATTTGAATCCCGACGATTCACAGTTTTTGAACGTGAGATGGAAACTGCCCACCGTGTCGCTCGTCTGCACACCATTGCCGCTCGCTTCTTTGCAAGCCATTTTTGCTTTGGCTAACGTTTCAATCACTACAGTTTCGGATCCTGATTTTGAGCCCGTCCAGCTTGGTTTTGATTCCCACCCTAAGAGTAAGGGTAAGGCAGCCGACGCCGTGGCGGCTAGCGCTACGCCGCCAACAAGCATCACAAGCAGAACGAGAACCAGGCCAGTTCTATATCTCATATCACACACCTTCCTTCCAGCGGATGACCGTCTCCCCGATCACTCCGCATAGTCGTTTAGTCGGAATGTCTCGCATACTCTGACAGACGGCTTACCCTACGTCAAGCAGCTATACCTGCGCGCGCCTAGGTGTTGTGCCTCGGTTGCTTGTGAACGCGGCTGATGGGTGGCCGGTTTGAGAGGGAGCTGTGGTTGCGTGTGGTGTTGTAGTGGTTGAGCCATATGGGTAGCGCGCTGGCTCTGGCGTTTGAGTGGCGGTAGCGCTGTCCGTAGGCCCACTCTCTGGCGAGGGTCTGCTGGTAGCGCTCCACCTTGCCGTTTCGCTTTGGCGCTCGTGGCGGGATGCGGCGGTGCTGGATGCTCTCGGCGGCGAGTAGTTCGGCGAGGGACCGGTTGTGGATGTAGCACCATGCGTTATCGGTTTGCAGGCGCTTGGGATGGATGCCATGGCCGGCGTAGAACTGCAGGGCACGGGCAACGAAAGCGGTGACGGTTGGGGCCTTCTCGTCGGGGTGGATCTCGGTGTAGGCCAGTCGTGTGTGGTCGTCGATGATCGAGTGGCAGAACTCCCAGCCGACGAGTTGACGTCGCTCCTGGCTGGTGCGGTAGCGCTCACCCGTGACCTTGTGTCCGGGCCTCGAGAACCGGGCTAGGCGCTTGGTGTCCATCTGCAAAAGGTCACCAGGGCATGGCCACTCAAACCGGAGGACCTCCTCGCGCTCCCCAGCAGGCATCCGAGAGAGACCACGCCGCTTCAGACACCTTGAGACGGTCGCGTGGGCCATCCCGAGCTCTGAAGCGATCAGCCTCGGCCCCCAGCCCGTGCGCTGGCGCACCTCACAAACACGTTCATGTGTCTGCTCGCTCGAGAGCAGAGGCTGCCGGTGAGGCGTGGAGGGCCGCTCATCAGCCCAGGCTCCCGACGCCCGGTCGGCCTCATCAGCCTCGCGGTAGCGCACAACCCAGAACTGCACCGTCGAGACACTCACCCGTCGCCACGCTGCTGCCTCGCGCCGCGTCCACCCTAGCTCCAGGCAGAGCCGCACGAGCTCGACTCGCTGCCAGCGGGGCAGCCACCTACGCTTGTTCTGCATCCGGGCTGTGACCTCCGAGAATCGTGATCCGTGGAAGGACCACAACTCTCGAACTCAGCCCGGATACCTCCTAGCCGTTCGAAAGCACCCAAGGCACGTCACCAGACGCCACGAACGCGTCGGACCACACCCCCAGATGCCGGTCATCACGTCCTTGACCCACGGCCGTTGAGTCCAGGGCAGTTTCCGCTTGACGACTCCCCGCCGCCCACACTCGAAAACATCGCCGTCGCCCATTTTGTTTGGACCCATAGGCCGAAGCGACGGTGCGCGAGACTTCATACCTTCGCGCACCGTCGATGCTAATCCCGCAAGTCACGCAGACGAGTTCTGGGCCATTCTTCCCCTCATCACTCGCTCATGAACGCCACAGGTTCGGCAAACACGATCGTAGCTAACATTAATAACGCCGATCCTTCGAAGGCACTGCCGTTGACGGAAGTTACGAGCGACGGTGTCTGCTTTGTGCCTTCGTCGTTGAACCATTCTTTATCGGCCGGATCGCCGGCCGTCTGCGTGCAGTGGAATATGTGCGTTACCATTGACGCTAAGGGTTCTAATACTAAGCATAGTACCGTGCCCTTTAACCTTATGGTCACCACTGCGGTGCATTTGACCGTCACTTCTTCAGGCGCAAGCAGGATCGCCACGCCTAATTCATTTACGTTCGTGGATAAATGGTCATCCACATAATTCGCGGTCCCTAAGCTTAAGATGACCCCGGTCGCGTCGCCTTCGGTGTTGCATTTGAATCCCGACGATTCACAGCTTTTGAACGTGATATGGAAGCTGCCGACCGTGTCGCTCGTCTGCACACCAGTGCCGCTGGCTTCTGTGCAGGTAATTTTTGCTTTGCCTAACGTTTCGACAAACGCACTTTCGGCTCCTGATTTTGATCCCGACCAGTTTGGTTTCGATTCCCACCCTAAGAGTAAGGGTAACGCCGCTGACGCCGTGGCCGCCAGCGCCGCGCCGCCAACAACCATCACAAGCAGCACCTGAATCAGCCCAGTGCAATATCGCATCTCGATCACCTCTTTCCGGCGGGCGAAACACTTCCAGCCGCCATAGTTTGATGTGCGGAATGACTCAGATAATCTGACAGACCGGCTGACCGCCGTCAAGCGTCGACATCTGCACGCTCAGGGTGCTATGCACGCGTCAGAGCGCACGCAGATGCATCTGGTCATGAGCGACCTCGAACTTGGGAACGCCGCCTACGGTGCCGCCTCGCCCGGCAAACCCACGCGGTCCGCAACGAGCACCTCGGCCCAGCTACTTTGCCCTCGAGGCTCCATACTGCGAGCAAATCACGATCACATAGCCGGTGCGACAGTTCGTACGCAGTATCCACTTCCGCTTCATCGCTTTACCGAACTTCGCGTATGCTTCGTCCACTTCCGCGGACTCTTTCCCATGCTCAGGGCCCTTCCGGCCGCGCAGCGGGCTGACCAGCCAATCGAACTTCTTGAGCAGCAGTTCGTCTTCGATCAGAAACCGCTCGTCAGATGGCCGCTCGCCGGTCAAGTCGAGGAATTGGCGAAATTCGGCGCGACTCGCGAATTCTCGGCGGAGGACCTGCCGGATTTCCCAGGCAGTGACCTTCAGTCCCTTGTCGCTCGCTTCTCCGCTCGTCCAGTAGTCCGTGAGGAGTATTTCGAGGATATGATGCTGCAACAATTCGTACTCTCGCGCGCATCGTTCCTTGCGTACTGACGCCGGCGACGGCGGTTCGTGCCTCGCCTGGATCACCGCGGCTAAGTAGACGATGCAGTCATGGTACGACGGTGGGTCTGGCACCAAGCCGGGGGGAGGCGGATGTTTCGGCCTATAGCGGTAGGAGAGCACACCCTCAACCGCTGTCCAGTGTTCCAAGGCCGCTTTTGTGACCGAGTAGCGCCCCACCCGCGCCACTTCGTTGCTGCTCAACGTCGTGGAGGTCGAGGACTCACGGTTCGATGTCCCGTTCGACCCCGCCCTGCCGCATCCGACCCCGCCCACGAGTGCAAGGACGACACAAAGCGTATGGAGCCACCTGCGCCGGCGGCCACCTATTGCACACTCTTCCACGAGCCCATCCATCTAGCAAGCTTGCCTCTCTCCGAAGATCCCGTCAAGCGATGTGAGAAAACGTCTCCAACCTGAGGCACATCGCGCGACGCACCGAGTTCAGTCGATCGCGAGCGATATTGGCGTCAGTGTCCCCCGATATTGGCGACACTCCTGCACCACGTAGCCCGGTGCGCAATCGGTCTCTACGGTCCATTTATTTCTCCAATCATGAATGAATTCCGCGAGCCTTTGCTGCGCGCCCTGGCGGTCGAGGCGCATGATGATCGACCTCTCGACGTGCTCGAATGGTTGGCGTTTGGGTGCGACGATTCGCGTTACCTCGAATATCGTGTACCCCCTGTTCAGCAATACCGGTCCGCTGAGCACGTGCGGGGGCGCCTCGAAGATCGCGTCGCGCGCAGCCTGTCTCGTGGTGCTGCGACCGCTCGTGTCATAGCGTTCGATCACCTCATGGAGGGAGATCTTTGCCAGGCTTGCCCCCGATTCGATCGCCCGCTTAGCGGTGCTTGCCGCACTGAGCGTCGGATAGTTCTCAGCGAGCTCGAGGTAGCGCAGTTCCCGACGACTGAACTGCCTAGCGTGGCGCCGGTAATACTCGAATGCCTGGGTTGGCCCGATCTTGGGCTCTTGTCTCCTCAGCATTTCGACTATCTTCAGCGCCAACAGGTTCGCTCTTGCCTTCAGCGCGGCGGCTTCTTTCCACTGTTGTGGTGGAGACGCGGTCCCCCATTCTTCCCGTACGCGCTCGTCCACCTCTCTGCTGGGCACGCCGAGATGGCGATCGGCTGCCTCGCCAATCAGCCAGCGCGCCGAGATGAGGGAGCCGAGGGCTCTCTTGACCAGAGCCTGGTACTGGGCCTCGCATTCGTGCAGAGCTTCCACTCGCTCCTCGCGGCCGCTCGTCAGAGTCTGTTCATCTTGGCGCTCGATGCAACCGTTGTAATGCGGTGGGTCCGGGACCAGGTGTTCAGGCACTGTCATCGCCATCCAGCCAAGCAGCGTCGCGTGCGTGATCGCTGTTGGCCCGACACGGGCAACTATCGCAGTGGGACTACCACTACCACAACCCGCCAGGGTGATGGCGGCGGCGAGCAACGAGAGCAGCCACGGAGCGCGGAGCATGGTCGCCTCAGGCAAGCCCGAGCGCCCCGTATTCGGATGGTGCCCCGACATACTGGCGACAAGTAGACACCACGTATCCCGGCATACAGTCGGTCCGTGCTCTCCACGTTTGCGCCCAGCTCGTCGCGAACCGCGCGAGCGTCCGGCGTAACCGTGCGAGCGTGAGCTTGCGCGCAATCGCGCTTCTGACCTGCCGCAGCGGTTGGACGGTCGCGCGAGTCACTTTGACGACGTCGATCAGAAAATAGTACCTTTCAACTCTGATCGGCGGGCTGATTACGTCTGGTGTGGCTGCGAAGATCGCTTTCAGGATTGTTCGGGCCGTCGTGAGGTGGGTGGGTCGTTCGCGCGTCTCGAGCAGGCTCATCCCTGGTTCCGTGATGTGTTTCTTCCCAGCCGCGAATTCCTGCTCCCGTCCGCGGGCTTCAGCAGCGGTGTTGATGCTCTCTACGATGTAGAACCTGCGTCGTTCGGCGTGCTTGAATTCGCGTATGTTCCGCTCGTAATAGCGGGTGACTTCGGCGGCGGTCACAGGGGGCATCTCGCGCGCCAGCTTTTGCCGTATCAGCGCCGCCGCCACTTCGCGCTCTATTTCGAGCCTGATGTCGGCCATCGTGTGATCGACCGCCTTGGCGGATTCCTGAAATTCTGATGGCCCTGCCGGGTAGGACCGTTCTCTTTCGGTCAGTCGCGCTTGGACAAGGCCATCGCTGATGGGAATATCGTTTTCCGCGGCCGCGCCAAGCAGCCAGTCGGTCGAGACGAGATAGTTGAGGCTCGCGCGCCTCAGCGTCTGATAACGCTGTCGGCACCGGCTGAGGAGGCTCGAGTGCGTCGCTGTAGCGACCAGCATCTTTTCATCCGCGATGCACCGCGCATAAAGCGGAGGCTCTGGCAGCACATGCTGAGGAGCTAACACTGTCATCCAGTGCGTGAGCAGCGCTCCGGTTATCGTGGCGTCGCCGACGCGGGCAATCGCTCCGCTTTTGGCGCTTCCGCCGCACGCTGTCAAGCCGACGACCGCGAGGATGACTGCAACCATACCGGGGGAGCAAATGCGCGCGTAGCTGGTCACGGGCTAGGTAGGGGTTCTCGGTCGGTCGAACCGTGATACTGCCTGCACTCTGGCACGATGTATCCCGGCTGGCAATCGGTTTGCCCGGTCCACTTCTGGGTCCACACGGCATCGAAGGAGGTGAGTGCGCGGCGACGCCGGTCGCTGTTCAGTTTTGCGGCGATCGTCTCTTTGGCCTGAGCGAGCGTCTGCTGCCTTGCGGGGAAGATGTCGACTACCTCGAAGACGAAGTAGTCGACATTCGCTTTGACGGGGCCCGTCAGCACGTCCAGCTTCGCTGCCGTAATCGCTCTTTCCAGGATGCGGCCTTGCGCGCTCGCGATGGCTCCCCTAGCCGGGCTGAAGGTTTCGATGTGAGCGAGCGTCGTAAAGCTCCTTCCAGATGACACTTCGCGCCTGACAGCGAGAGCCTTTGCCGTCGTTTTTCGGTTGGTGATGAGGACGTTTCGGCGTTCCGGTATTGCGAATTGCTTCCTGTGGTCCCTGTAGTAGTCCGCCACCTGCGCAGGAATAGACAGGGGAACACTGTCGACGACCGACTGGCGAAGCTTGCTCGCCACGAGTCGCGTCTTGACTTCGAGGCGCATGTCGGCGATGGCCTCGTCGGTGCTTCGCAGGAACTGCGCTCGTTCGGTACTCCCGCCGGGAAACAGGGCCGCGTCTTTTTGAGCGAGCGCATGGTCGATTTCCGCGTCTGAGACCTCCACGCCTCGATCCTTGGCCTCCGAGAGCAACCATGCTGAGGAGATCAGGAAACTTGCCGCTCGCTGCCTCATCGCCCGATACCGAGCGGTGTTACTGCTCGGTGGACTGCCGGCTGCCGCTACCGAGATCCAGTGCTGGATTGTATGCGCTGTGATTGCGCTACCGCCGACACGGACGACGACGCCGCTCGGAGGCCGACTCCCTCCGCAGGCGGTGACGGTAACAAATCCGATCACTGCGAGCGCGCCCGCCGCGGTGCGCCGACGAGTCACTTTCCGGCGGGCTGGGACGCCTGTTCAGCGCACGCCGCGACATTGATGCAACGTCCAGTGACGAGCGCCGCCACCTGCTCCATGAGCACCGATGGCGGGGGGGTCGACGGGTAGGTCGTTCCACCGGTGAACTCCTTGCAATATTCCACAACATAGCCAGGTTGACATACTGCGCCGGCGTCCCATCGCCCACCGTCGATCACGTAACGTTCACGCCCTGCAGTGGCGGCGATCTTCTTGAGGACTTTCGCTCCGAGCAGTTCAACCTTCGCTTCCAGCGTGCTGTCTGCTTGCGTCTCGCCAGTGCTTTCCAGAAAGTGGCGAAACTGGGCTTCCGAGGCATAATCTGCTGCCTGCACCCGCCGTGAAAACGCCTGGACAGAAGCCGCGGTCACGGTGATGCCCATCTCGCGAGCTAGATCTATGGCACGCTGAGCGCTGACCAAGAACCCCGTCGCCTGTATACGAAGCGCCTCGTAGAGCTCACGACATTTGCTCAGCAGCTGAACGGCCGTTTCCTTGGCTTGCCCCGTTGGTGAACTGGCGGCGGCGGCTTCAAGCTTCGCCACACAGCGAGCGTACTGTGGCGGGTCGGACACCAGCCCCGGCAAGGCGGTGAGGTGGTGTGAGACCGTGTAGTAGTCGCGACCGGCAAACGTCGTCATCCAATGATTGACCTGTGCTCTCGTGATCGGAGTACCGCTTAGCTGGGCAATCACTGCGCTCGGCGGAGCTGGGGACGTGTGGCTGGCCGTCACGCTAGCCGAACCGCTAGTCACGCCACCCGAATTGCTACCGCCGCACCCCACAGCAAGGACGACAGCCAGCGCTGCCAGAAGCATGCCGAGCGGAACGAAGTGCCGTGTCATGACCCGAAACATAGAGCATTGCTACCTCACTGTGTGCCAGTGTTTCTGACGATTTGACTGGGTAGATCAGCGAAAAGCCCTTCGGCCCGGGTGTCCGCCTCGTCCTCCGCGCCCCCGTTACTTGTCGGTCCGGGCACATCGAGACCGGTGCTAGGGGCTGAGCGTCTGCGCCTAGAGCTTGAGTGAAAATGTCTTGCTGGCTGTGCCAGCCGCGCTTTTCACGCTGATCCGCAGTTTGGTGTTGCCATGACGCCTGCGTACCGACTTGCCTGCTGCCGTGAGCGGTACTTCCACGCGATGTTTGCCAGCAGTCAGTGTCTTCTTCACGGTTTTCAGGCCGCGGCCCGTGATCGTGACGGAGCCGACCTGGGAGGTCGTGACGCTGAGGACGGCTGTGCCCCCTGTGATCTCGGTGGTCTTCACCTTGAGTGTTGGCTTGGGGCAGCCCGTGACCGAGACATTGGTGGTCTGCGTGACCTGCGCGCCATTTTGCCCGAGTAGCGTGGTCGGCATCACCAGGCTTTTTGCGCAGAGGTCGCCGAAGGCGGCCAGGATCGAGTGCGGCCCCTCTGGAAGCACGGTTTGGAACGAGCTGATCGGCGCATCTGGGACCGATTCGAATTTCGAGTACGTCACGCCCTTCTTGATGTCCGTCTTCCCGTCAAGGACGATCTCGACGCCTTCACCTTGAAGCACGTACTCGAGGTCTGGGAAGGCCGCACCCCCGTGTGAGACGAGATACGCAGGTCCCACGAGTGGCACGTTCAAGATCGGGGTCACAGCGGTCGCAGCCCCCACGATGGAGCCTTCAGGGCATCCGGCTGGGTTGGCGTTGAATTGCGCTTCAGTGCATGCACCCTTCAGGGTCGAGTCCCTGGTGGGCAGTGCGATCGGCAGCTGCACGTCGACCTTGCGAATGTTTGCTTCGCCCGGCTTCGCGGCGATCTTGACTGTCAAGCTCGCGCCTCCGGCTTTGCTCGTCTTGCCCTGCGTACTCGCGGAAAAGCCGGGCTTGAAGGGCAGTGCCTGGCAGTTACTGGCCTGGAAGTGTGTGCTCGTCGGTACGCTCGTCCCGCCGGTGGATCTCAACGTGCCCGTGATCGTCATTGGTTCGCAAGAGGTAGGATTAAACATGAAGTTCGGGCGGTCAAGCGTGACGTCGACCCGCATGAGGCGCACTGGGATGCCCGTGTTGTTAAGGAACGTGGGGAACGGATCCGAGGTCGCGGTAACGTGCCCGTCCGTCGGATCGATTTGCAGAGCGGACCGCACAACTACATTGCCGAGATCAAAAGGTCCGGCAAGCGCGGGCACTACTACCGCTAGCCCGAATGGCGCACCATCATAAGGGCCTGTTAGATACGCCTTGCCCGCCGCGAAAAACGGATCAGGACCGGGGCCCGCGCCCGCCTCGACGGTCCCTATCTGCGATGAAGCAGGACAGCTCGGGTTCGCTTGCTCAGCCGCGCCCGAAGGATCCGCAGCCGCAGCCTGGACCTCAGCGTCCGAGCACCGAGCAACACCCGCCACCTTGGCCAGCAGGCCGGGCGGCAACGACACAGTCACGCTCGAGATCTCCTGATCCGCGTCTTCGCGAGAGAACGACAGCACAAACGGGGAATACGCGCCAGCCTGAGTGTTTGAGGTTCCAGCCGTGAAGCTCGGCGTAAAGCCTGAGACGCACCCCGAGGAGATCTGGAAGGCATCCGACGGCGTCGCGGGCGGCGGCCCCGCGTCCGTTGCGGACCAGGACGTCAACTGGCTTTCGGTTGTGAACACACCGCAACGCTCAGGGGTTGCGAGCACTCCGCGGGGCCCGCTCTTGAAGTGGACCTTAAGTTCCGTGAACGGAAACTGTGGATTGTCGTCGAACACACCGGTGATCTGACCCGTGCTAGCGTCCGCTTTCAGTTCGCCCGGGATCTTCACGACGACTCCGGTGGTGGGGTCGTTCACCACTATGTAGCCGGCCAAGAGGCTGCCGAAAGGATTCGCGTCCTGGGTAGCGAGGTAGACGGAACCTTCCAACGTGCCGGCCAAAAGAGGGGTCGTCAGTTCCACGGTGCCGATTTTCGAAGCTTCAGGACACGATGGAGCGTCCGCCGTGAACTCACTGGCACCGCTTGCGGAGTCAAAGCCCTCGAAGCCGACCTGCTGCTCTGAGCAGGCCTCCAGGCCGCCGGCCGATGACGGGTCAACCGTCAGCCCTTCCGGGAGCTTCACGACAGCGTCCCGTAGCGGCGGGGTCGCGAACACGCCTGGCTCCTCCGTCTGCGGAAGCTTCAAACCAAATGTCAGGCCCGCGGGACTATCGGCCTCACCCGCCACCATCGGTTCCGGCTGCGCGGTGAGAGTAGGGGCGAACTGCAGCTGGTTGCAACCGAACAAGCCTTCTGGGAAGGTCGGCGCTTCCGACGCGGCCCATCCCGCACCCGTGACGTCCGGCGTGCCGTCCGCGTTCAACTCACCGGGGCGTTGCCACGAATCCATGTAGGCGGTCGTGGCAAGCGCCTGGCCCGAGCATGTCGCCGGGTTGGTGAACAGCGGAACGTGAGGAATAGCACTCGGCTGCTTGCCTTCCTTTTCAGCCAGAGCTTCCTCCTTGGCCGCGGGGTCGCCGAAGAAGGTCGCGAGGAGGTCCGTGAGCGGAATCTGCGGGAGGTCCGGCGCGACGGTACGCAGGACATACCCGGATGGGGTCGAGACCACGCTCGCGTACAGGACGTGCGTACCACCGAGAGTGTCAACGAATCCGAACTCCGCCGCAACGCCGTGCTCCGGAGCCATGTTGTAGATCGGACCGTCCACCGCGTCCGAGTTGATCGGCTCAGAGCGGAGATGTCCGACGACCGTGTCCGGGAAACATCCTCCAATTCCAGCGAACGCATGAGACGATAGCTGCGCAAAGGTGCATTGTGGGGTCGCAAGCGCGGTACCGACGAACCCCACCGGCAGGTCCACGACGATATCCCTAGGGTCTTCGACGCTCTGCGCCTTGAACTGCCCATCGGACCCGTATCTGAACTCACTGTTGAAATCAACGCGCGTGGTGAACTCGTAGGGATGATCCCCAGCCTGGGTGTCTGATTGTCCATTTGGTTCAGTGACGGATGATTCGAGGGTCGCTCCGAAGTCCGGCTGTGGACCACCGACGGGGTTTCGAACCGCCAAGTCGGCTTCGGGCGCCCCACCGCCCGAGATTGACGCCGAGTTCACGATGCTGCCAACAGGCGCCGGTTCGTTGACCGTGACGAGTATCTGCATCTCGATGCTTTCGTCCGGCGCCACCTGGAACGGTGCCGTACATTGCAAGGGGCCCGTCGTACAAAAGCCTTTTTCCGTAAGCCCCGGGAACACATCTTCGTCCGCGTCTATACCGAGGAATTTCGCCGCGGCCGGCCAGGTGAGTTTGACGCCCTGGACCGTGATCCCTGGAGGTAGCGTATCAGTGAGTTTGACAGTGGCCCCTGCTGCCGTTTCCACGCTGCCAGCGCTTGTGGCGGTCACCTGATAGCCGTCGCAGCTCGGGTTCGTTGCAAACAGCGTGCTTGGGCACCCAGCATTATCGTCGGCCGAGAAGCGACTGGGAATCGCGAGAGAATGGAGAGTCCATCCCGGCGCTGCCGTCTCCGCCGCCGCCGATGGTTCGCTCATCCCGAGCGCCAGCGTCAGCAGCGTTGCCGCCAGTACGACTGCTCTCCCCTTCATCGCTTGGCTCCGTCCTTCTTCGTCTTTACCGGCCCAAATTGCTTGCGCGCTTTTGCTTCGCAGCTGGCTCGCTTGCGCTTGCCGTGTTTCGTGCGGCACTCGCTCAGCGCTTTCGCCAGTCTCTGCGCTCGCGTCACGGCTTTCGGTTTCGGCTTCGGCTTGCTGGCCGAGGCAACCGGAGGCGCATTACCAGATCCCGCGAGCGTCGCGCTAGCTGGTGTCGGCTGCGACAACGGAGGACCGGGCGCACCCTGGCAGTTTTCCCCTTCACACAGGCTCGCGCTACTCTGCGTCTGCTCGAAACACGGTTCACCCGTCGTGCAGATCCGCGCGTCGTAGATATCAAGCTCGGTGTCGGTGTCCTGAGGCACTAGCTGATCAGCTGTCGTGAAGAAAACATCGGCGCCGTTGGCATCTGTACCCAGTAGGCACACAGAGGACACCGATGCCTCCCCTGCCACTCCTACCGCCAGGCCAGGACACTCATTCGCCGAATTGCTGTTCGCCGTCGAATCGCGACCGTCGGAGATCAGATCGACATGCCCAGCGTGCCACTCATACACGTTCTGGGCGTAGGCTGGGTTGCCGTTTACATCCGTACCGATCCGAACATCGTCTAGGGCACGCGGCGCTAGGCCGACCGGGCTATCAAAAAACACGTATTCACCATTGTCAGACATCGTCGGATCGCGCCGTCCGTATGCCGCGTCGATGAACGAGGGTCGTGCGATGCTGGCATTCTCCGAACAGCCTTTTGACCCACACGGGGTACCCGCCGACCGGTTGCCGTTATCGTCAAAACCATCGTTGCCGATCGAGATTCGTTCGAGGTCGCCCGTCTGCGCGTCGTAGCGAAACACCTGCTGCGCACCACTGGCACTCGAATCGTCGGGCGTCAGATCTCCATGGCTGAGGAATACGAGGTACCGGCCGTCCAGAGTGACGTTCGAGCGTTCTCCGGTGATCTGCCACTGTTCGCTGTCCGACGACGGCAGGGTCGCGATGAACGTCGGATGCAACGCGTCGCTGACGTAGACGTAGAGGTTGTCAGCACCGGCCTCCGCGGTCGCGCCGGCGGCATTTTCATTGGCGGCCAAGACACCCTTGGCTACGAAATAGACGTGCGAGCCGTCGCCCGAAACCGCCATAACCCCTTGAACCTTGGGACCTTCGCCCGATGTGTCACCGCCAGAGACGTCGACCAGCTCATGCCCGGCCGGATTCGCGAAGTCGTACAGGTATAGGTTGCATCCGTTGGGGCCGGTCGTATTGGAGCAGCCGCCGGATCCTCGTGCGGTGTCCTGAGGTTCGCTGTCCGCGCTCGCATCGTTGGTTAGTTGCTGCGTGTCTGTGAAGTACGCTAGCGAGCCATCTTCAGACGCACCCCTGAAGTCAGCATCTCCCGGGGGGGACGCCAGGCAAGCCGGGTTGGTACAGTCACCCGCGGAGCGCTGCGAAATTGGCACGGTGTGCGCATCCGCAAGTTCGCCGTCGATCCGGGCGTAAAGTGATTCAGCAAGAACCTCTTTGCTCGCGTTTGAACCGGAGCCCGGGCACGGCACGTGATTGAACGCACGCGCGGTGAAGTAGATGGTGTGGCCGTCCGCGGAGAGATAGCCTGGTGGGCTTTCATTAAAGGAAGCGCCAAGGGCAGTCGCACAGCTACTGATGAGATCGGTCGAGCCCTGACCGCCACTAACGCCAACCAACAGGGGATGGCTGTTGCCAGTACCCACATACTCGAGGACCGTTTCGCTCGTTGTCGCCGCATCGAACGGCCACAGGTCATGGTCAGTGGCCGTGTCCCAAACAAAGTGCGAGAAGTCCACCGTCTCGGCTTGTACGGCCGCTTCGATCTTACCGCCCTTAGGTCCGAGCGGCCCCAGTTCCGGTGGCGTGATGGGACCAATATCAACATAGCTGCCGTCGGCTTCCCGCTTGTAGAAATCATCCTCACCAAACGGTGGCGTGGACATGCTGAACAGTGCAGCCCCGGAATCGCCGACGTATCCCCACGGAGTGTTAGCGGGGAATTGAGTCGCCGGGGGTGCCAGCGGTGTGGCCACCCATCCCCCGCCAGTACGGGTGAACGAATACGGCGACCCGGCTCCGTCGCCGTGCTGGCCGTTACAGGATTCGGCGTTGCTGAAGCACTGAATCGCCGTCGCGATTACGCGCGAGCCGTTCGCGGCGATGTCGGGCTGAAGGCCGACCCCTCCGGACTCGCCGATCAATGAGCCGTTCTTCTGCGGCGGCGTCACCATTTCGTACGCGCGCCCATCGGGGAGGCCTTCTTCTCCGCCGGAGCTGTAGATGAAGGTATGATCGGGGCTGAGCGTCGTTCCTGCTACGTTGCTCGCGACGACGCGCCAATGGTAGGTGACGTTCGCATGCAGTTCGGCGATGGCCTCCAAGACGGGCACGCTACTCGAACCCGCCCCAATATTCCCTTCGGGAGTAGGAACGCTCGTCCCGTAGCTGGTTGTCGTGCCGTATTCGAAACGATACGTCGTGCCCCCGTTGTCGGGATTGATCGCCGCTGTGAGATCGGCGGTGCTGGACGTGACGTGAGTCACCACCGCGCTCGAGATCGTCGGCGGCGTAACCGTCGTGAAGGCTTGCACCGATCCCGAGTTGCTTCCGTTGGCATTTCCAGCGGTCAGCTCGTAGTGGTATTGGGTACCCGAGACAAGCGCTTCGAGATTGGAGGACACCGCGACGGGATCAGAGCCAGAGCCGACTTCAGCCGCGCCAGGATGCTCACACAGTTCGTGGAGCCCGAGCAGTTCGAAGATGAATTCCGGGGAGAAGCCGGCTTCGATGAGTTCCTGATAATTGCGGCCCAGCAGCTGCCGAAGGGTGGTGTCGTTCAGCAGCATGAATTCACACGACGTCACAGCGATCGCGTCGGGGTTGACCGTGCCGTTGGCCGTGGCGGTCGTGACACCCACATCCGTAGCGGGATCCGTCACGACGTCCGGGACCGTCACGAGCGGGGTGTATCGGAAAACTTTGCCTTCGGAGGCGCTGACCAAATAACTATCACCGCTCGACGAGCTAACGTCGATGCCATTGGCTTCGAATGGGGTGTTCGTCGAGTCCGTCGCCGTGCAGCCGACGTGAAGAACTACAGCGCACGCGGAGTCACCTGGCTCGATGACTTCTCCTGAACCGTTGAACGAGTAGTGATCGAGGATGTTTGCGCCCGACGTCGTCTTGCCAGTCGCATAAAGATCGCCGCTGGACGGTTCGATCGCAATCGCGCTGACGACGGTGGGCGGCGCAGAGCCTTCGGGGTCGGGTGTGACCGTGCCGATGTCCGCGCCCGCCGCCGTCATCTCCTCAACTGAGCCGTCACCGTTGACCTTGAAGAGGTCACCGCTGCCATCGACCGCAAGGCCGTGGCTCGCAGTTAGACGGGGTAGCACGACTTCGCTCGAGAGACCCCCGTTTTGTGCGAACGAAAAGAGTTCGCTGGTGGTATTCAATACGAGCAAGTTGCCACTCGGGTCGACCGCGATCCCAGCGATCGATCCGAAGGAGCCGGGGCTGGTGGTCGACCCGTTGAGCTGTCCGCCAGATCCCCAGCTCGTAATCAACCCACCTGATGCGTTGAACTTGGAGATCGTGTTGTCGGCGACATCAGCGACATACACGTCGTGGAACGAGGCGCTCGAGGGATCGTTATCGACCGCGAGGAAGCCTGGGGTCGTGAAGCTGCCGGGCGCAGTGCCCGGTGTGCCGGGGCCACATGTGGTTGTGCACGTATCGACACCCGCTCCACCGACGTCAGCGCCGAATCCAAGCACAAGGTTCCCAAGCGCGTCGAACTTCTCGACCCGGGCTTTCCCGGAGTCCGCTACGTAGACGTCACCGCTCGACTGGTCGATCGCGACGCCTTGCGGACTGCTGAGCGTGCCGAACGAGCCCGCTGGCGTCCGCTTCTGTGCGCCGAACGCGAGCGATCCGCCCCAGAGGAGAAGCACAACGAGGGCTACAGCGCCTATTTGCATGCCACGGATGAAACGCAAATAGGCTGAACATGCACGCGCCTCGATGACACGGACTGCAATGCTGCCGCACGCGCCCATGGTTAGTGCGCTCGATCCAGATGTAATGCACACCTCATATTGACCGTTCCCCGTTTCCCTCTTCGTGCGATTCGCAAGTAACGGTGCGCATGCTAGTCCTCGCGGTGGAAGACTGACAATACGCGTCTCCTACTTTCGTGTCGCCGTGGTTTCTCGCCGGCTCGCAAAGCGCTGCAGGGGTGCGCAGACAGTCCGCGCACCCCTGCAGTTGTGTCCTTACAGCTCCAACCAGATCCTACTCACTCATGAAAGCTACTGGTGCTGTGAATGTTACTGTTGCTAACGCTAACTCAGCCGATCCTTCGAATGCCGCGCCGTTGATCGACGTTAATAGCGAGGGCGTCTGCTTTACGCCTTCGTCGTTGAACCATTCTTTATCAGCTGGGTCGCCCGCTGTCTGCGTGCAGTGGAATATGTGCGTTACCATTGACACTAAGGGTTCTAATACTAAGCAGAGTACCGTGCCCTTGACTTTTATGGTCACCAGTGCGGTGCATTTGATCGTTGCTTCTTCTGGTGCGAACAGAATCGCCACGCCTAATTCGTTTACGTTGGTGGATAAATGGTCATCTACGTAATTCGCAGTTCCTAAGCTTAAGATGACCCCGCTCGCGTCGCCTTCGGTGTTGCATTTGAATCCCGACGATTCACAGTTTGAGAACGTGATATGGAAGCTGCCTACTGTGTCACTCGTCTGGATGCCACTGCCGGTAGCTGCTGTGCAGGTGATCGTCGATTTACCTAACGTTTCGAGCACCGCGTTTGCAGTTCCTGATTTTATTCCCGTCCAACTTGGTTTTGATTCCCACCCTAAGAGTAAAGGTAAGGCAGCGGAAGCTGACGCAGATATCAGCGCGCCGATCGAGAGCACCGACATGAGCGCCAGTACCAGCAACTTGAAGTGCTTCATTTCAATTGCTCCTTATTTTTAATGAATGACAGACGGCCACGCTCCGGAGATCGACCATGTCTGCCCCAAGCGCCCCCACAACGATCAGCAGGGGCGCACTTCGACGAGAAGTCTGCCAGCTGGACTGATTAGCGTCAAGTGATTGCCGGAGATGTCTCCTATCCGCGGGGCGCCGCCCTGCGCCCAACAAAAAGGGGGCTCGGCGAACGCCGAGCCCCCCGCTAAATGCTTTGCTCTACATCATGCCCGACATGTCGGGCATGCCACCGCCGCCACCGCCACCGTTGGACTCCTCGGGCACCTCGGCGACGATCGCCTCGGTGGTGAGGATGTTCTTGGCGATCGAGGCCGCGTTCTGCAGGGCAGAACGGGTGACCATCGCGGGGTCGATCACGCCGGCGGCAACGAGATCGACGATCTCGTTGGTGGAGGCGTTCAGGCCGAACCCTTTCTTGGCCTTGCGGACGTCGTTGACGACGACAGAGCCCTCGAGGCCCGCGTTCTCGGCGAGCTGACGAAGCGGCTCCTCCAGAGCGCGGAGCACGATCCGGGCACCGGTGCGCTCATCGTCTGAGCCATCGGCCGAGGCGCCGTTGTCAGCGACGCTGACGGCAGCGGCCGCCTGCAGCAGCGCGACGCCGCCGCCGGGGACGATGCCCTCCTCGAGTGCCGCCCGGGTTGCCTGCAGGGCGTCCTCGACGCGGTGCTTCTTCTCCTTCATCTCCGTCTCGGTGGCCGCTCCGACCTTGACCACGGCGACGCCGCCGGAGAGCTTTGCGAGGCGCTCCTGCAGCTTCTCACGGTCGAAGTCCGAGTCGGTGTTCTCGATTTCGGCTTTGATCTGGTTGATACGGCCCTTGATCGCATCGGCCTCACCGGCGCCGTCGACGATCGTGGTGGTGTCCTTGGAGACGACCACCCGCCGGGCGCGACCGAGCTGTGAGAGCGTGGTGTTCTCCAGCTTCAGACCCATCTCCTCGGTGATCACCTCGCCGTTGGTCAGGATGGCGATGTCCTCGAGCATCCGCTTGCGACGGTCACCGAAGCCGGGGGCCTTGACGGCCACACCGGTGAAGGTGCCACGGAGCTTGTTCACGACGAGAGTCGCCAGCGACTCGCCCTCGACGTCCTCGGCGATGATCAGGATCGGCTTGCCCGACTGGATCACTGCCTCGAGCACCGGCAGCACGTCGCGCACCGAGCCGATCTTCGAGTTGG
>SSMU01000012.1 GCA_004799545.1 Phenylobacterium sp. | reverse complement strand
CGCGCTTCTCAGAGGTGAAGGCGGACACCGCCACAGGAACGTCCTGCAGGTTCTGTTCCCGCTTCTGGGCGGTGACCACCAGCTCTTCGATCGTGTTCGAGGCTGCGGCCTGCGTCCCGCTCCGCGTCTGCGCATGAGCCGTCGCGCCGACCAGTGCGGCAAGCACTGCGCCGGACGCCAAAAGGTAACCCTTGCGATGCATCTGAATCCGCCTCCCCAGGTTCGGTGAGCGCTGTTCGTTATCCGCGCTTCATGTCGAAGCTGTAGCAGGTGGCAATGATCGTCAACTAAGATGTATGTTATCGCTGATCACTATACGGACGATTAGAAGTTGTGTTCAGGATGTCGCGGCGCTTAAATTTTGAGCGTCCAGTCCAGCACCTCCGCGCGTCTCGACTTCGCTCCCGCGCCGAGAGCGGCAACTCTTGTGGGCCTTGGGCTTCCGCCTCCCTGAAAGCCGTTGACCGAAGGCGGAAGGTTCGAAATCTTGGTCATGCGGAAGGCGGAAGTCATCGATCGCGCGAGCGGCGCGCCATGCTTTCCCGCGCCGCCGCGGCGGTGGCGAATTCGCACCTTGTAGTTGAACGCTCTTGCCCAGGGCGGAGGCGATCTGTGGGTTCGCCCGCCAAAAGACTCCGACCGAGCGTTCAAAAAACCACAGTGATCCGAACGCGGCGCTTGGTCGCGAGACCTCGGGGCGGCCTCCCGCTAGGCTGCGAACCCGCCCTCGGTCCCGCCGCCGCCATCGAACTCAGCCATGAGCGCGCCCTCCTTCGCCACCATCCGGCTCGTGAACCGGCTCGCCGTGCCTTGCGTCCTGGATGCGGCGGTCGCGAACCGGCTCGGCCGCGACTTCGTCGACGCCCTGATCGTGCTGGCGGTGGTGCAGGCCAATGTCGGCCCGCTGTCGCGCGACCCTGACCTGCAGCTGGCCTACGCCACCTACGACCGGCCGCCCCCGGATGAGTTGCGCCGGCCGGTCAGCGTGAGCGCCATCGCCCATTCCCTGCGCCTGCCGTACGAGACCGTCCGGCGGCGGATCGCGCGGATGGCGAAGACCGGGACCTGCGAGGTCTCGGCCCATGGCGTGGTGGTGCCGGCGCGCGAGCTCGCCTCGCCACAGCACCTCACCGCCGTGCTGGTCGGCTGGGACCGCATCCGGACCCTCTATTGTCGCGTGCGCGACCTCGGCGTGCTGGACGACGTCGTCAGGCCGCAGGATCGCACGCCGCCGACCGCCGGGACCGACGGGCCGCCGATGCGGGCGGTCGCGCGCATCGCCTCGGACTATCTGCTGCGCGTGGTCGAGGCGGCGTCGCGGGACTTCGACGGCGTGGTGGCCGCAGTCATCTGGTTCTCGGTGCTCCGGATCAACACCGAGCATCTGCCGGGCGGCGAGGTCGTGGCCCCCGATGCCGCGGCCCCTGCTGAGGTCGGCCACCGCTGCGCCCGGGCCGCCGAACTCGCCCGCCGGCTGGACACGCCGCAGGAGACCATCCGCCGCCACGCCGCCGAACTGGTCGCCGCGGGCCTCCTGGCGCGCACCGCCAAAGGCTTCGTCGTGCCCGCCCAGGCGCTGGTTCGCCGGGCCGCGGTCAAGGCCCTGCGCAGCAACTTCGCCGACCTGCAGCGGATGTTCGCGGGCCTCGCCCAGCTGGGCGTCCTGGCCGAATGGGACCGGCAGAACCCGTCGATCCGCGGCGCCGCCTGAGCGGTTGAATGCGGCCCGCCCTATGTCGTGCGGCCGACCGACGCAGGGCAAAACCTAAACCCCAAATTGAGTAGCCCGCGCCTTCAACCCGAAGGCGCCTTCGCCGTACTCACGGGTCATGAGCGATCGAAGCGCCGGTATGGAGAGCTCCTCAGGAGCCATGCGCCGCGGTCCATTTGCAACTCGGAGCACGGTCCCGATGAACGGCGCCTCGCACAATCAATTCGGTTCCGCCACCTCGACGCCGACGCTCGGCGACGATGGAACGGCCGGTCCGCACCCCGTAGACCGTCACGTCGGTCTGCACATCCGCATGCGCCGCAAGGCGCTCGGCATCAGTCAGGAAAAGCTCGCCGAGTCCCTCGGCCTGACCTTCCAGCAGGTGCAGAAGTACGAGCGCGGCGCCAACCGCGTCAGCGCGTCAAAGTTGTGGGAAATCGCCCGCGCCCTGAAGACCAACGTGGCCTATTTCTACGAAGGTCTCGAGGAAGAGGCGCATGAGCCCGCCGCGCGCGGCTTCATGGGCGCCAACGCCCAGCAGTTCCTGCTGACGCCCGAGGGCCTGGAGCTGGCCGCCACCTTCCCGAAGGTCCGCCGCGCCGGCCTGCGCCGCAAGGTGCTCGACCTGGTCCGCGCGGTGGCCGAGATGGATTCCGACGACGAGCGCACCGCGCTCGCCCTGCTGGAATCCTGAGCCGCTCGGCGGCCTGGGGCTATCAGGCCGCCATCTGCTCCTTGAAGCTGGCGCCTTCATGCGCCAGCAACCAGCGCTTGCGAGGCAGGCCGCCGCCGTAGCCGGTGAGCGAGCCGTTGGCCCCGATCACCCGGTGGCAGGGCACCAGCACGCTGATCGGGTTCGCCCCGTTCGCCAGCCCCACCGCCCGCACGGCGCTCGGCCTGCCGATCCGGGTCGCCAGGCCCGCATAGCTCAGGGTCTCGCCGGCCGGGATGGTGCACAGCGTCTCCCAGACCTTCAGCTGGAACGGCGTGCCCGAGGCGCGCCACTCGAGCCCGTCCAGGGCGCCCGCGTCGCCTGTGAAATAGCGCTCGAACGCGCTCCGCACCGGGTCGGGCAGCCGGCCCTCGCTTAGCGCGGCCTTCGGATAGTGCCGCGCGATCCAGGCCCGCATGCGCGCTTCGTAGTCCCGCCAGTTGAAGGCCCGCAGGCGGCCATGCTCGTCGGTGACGATCAGGGCTTCGCCGATCGGCGTCGCCATCCGCTCCAGAGTCAGCTGTTCTGGGGTCAGGGTCTCAGGCTGCGCGTCGGTCATCGGTCTTGGTCCTCTTCAGATCGGGGGCGGCGGGATCGGCCGCCCAAAGGTGTTGCGCCGCATAGGCCCGCCATGGCCGCCAGGCCTGGCTGCGGGCCAACAGCTGGTCGGGCGTCGGCCGCACGCCGTCGGCGCCGGCCATCGCCCGAAGCAGGCCGATGTCGGCGTGCGGGAAGGCGTCCGGCTCGCGAAGCTCGCGCAGGGCGATGTACTGCGCCGTCCAGGCGCCGATCCCTGGCAAGGCCGACAGCGCCTTGATCGCGCTCTCCAGGTCGGCGCGCGGCGTGAAGATGGTCGGATCGGCCGCCACCGTGCGGGCTAGGGCTTCGATGGAGGCGCCGCGCGCCCTGGGCATGCCCAGGGCCGCGATGTCCTGGCCCACCAGCCGCTCCGGCGTCGGGAACACGTGCGTCAGGCCGAGCTTGACCGCCGAGGGGTCGTTGATCGGCTCGCCGTAGGTCGCCACCAGCTTGGCCGCGAGGTTGCGGGCGGCGGTGACGGTGATCTGCTGGCCGAGGATCGCGCGGACCGCCATCTCGAAGCCGTCCCAGGCGCCCGGCGCCCGCAGGCCAGGCCGCGCGGCGATCAGCGGCGCAAGCTCGGGGTCCTGCGACAGGTGCGCCCCGATCAGGCCGGGATCGGCGGTCAGGTCGAACACCCGGCGGATGCGGGCGATCACCGCCGGCAGGGCCTGCAGCTTCGGGAAGCGGATCTCGGCGATCAGGAAGTCGCCGTCGCCGGGCGTCACCACCACCACACCGGTCGCGCCGTCCACCGACAGTGTGCGGGCGTAGCGCCTGGCCGAGACGATCTCGACGCCGGGGATCGCACGCGCGGTCAGGAAGCCGATGATCGCGGCCCAGTCGTAGGGGGCCCTGTAGGCCAGCCGCACCGTCACCCCGGCGGCCGCGGCGCTCGCCTCGCCGCTGAGCCGCCTGAGTTGGCCCGGCGGGCGGCCGAACAGCGCCTGGAAGGTCTCGTTGAACCGCCGCACGCTGCCGAAGCCCGACGCCAGGGCCACCTCGGCCATCGGCAGGCGGGTCTCCTGGATCAGCTGCTTGGCGAGCAGCACCCGGCGGGTCTGGGCGACCGTGATCGGCGCCGCGCCCAGATGCTGGCGGAACAGCCGCCGCAGTTGCCGCTCGCCGACCCCCAGCCGGGCTGCGAGGCCGTCGACGTCGCCGCCATCCAGCGCTCCGGCCTCGATCAGCGCCAGCGCCCGGGACACGGTGTTGGAGGTCCCGCGCCAGGCGCCGAGGTCCGGCGAGGCCTCCGGCCGGCAGCGCAGGCAGGGCCGGAACCCCGCTTCCTGCGCCGCCGCGGCGGTCGGGAAGAAGGTCATGTTCTCCGCCTTCGGCGTCCTCGCCGGGCAGATCGGGCGGCAGTAGATTCCGGTGGTCTTCACGCCGGCGAACACCCGTCCGTCGAAACGGGCGTCGCGGGTCACGAAGGCGCGGCGGCAGGCTTCAAAATCCATGTCCATGGCCAGCAAGGTGGGCTCGCCCGCGAGAGAAGTCTCGCGGTTTTCGGACATAGATGGGGACGCTATGGCGCTTTTCGGACGCCGATGTCCGGGGCTGAGCGCCGCCTAGCCGACCAGCGCCGCCAGCCGCTTGTCGCGCGCGATCGACATCGAGGCGGCGATGTGCGCGCCCACGGTCAAGACGACGATGGGGATCAGGGCCGCGAAACCGATGGCCAGGGAATTATGCCCCCGCTGCGGCTCGACCGCATCGGCGATCCGCCCGACATAGACCGGCCCGACGCCCAGCCCGACCAGGTTCAGCACGAACAGCAGGATGGCGCCGGCCATGGTCCGCTGGCCCGGCGTCACCGCGTTCTGCACCACCGCCAGGGCCGGGGCGAGGTACATGCTGTTGAGCAGCAGCGGCCCGGCCAGGAACAGCATGGTGATCTGCCAGGTCGGCGCCCACAGCATGCCGATCCAGAACGGGATCGAGAGCGTGAAGGCGATCGCCGGCACCCAGGCGAACCAGCGGCGGTCCTTCTTGGTGAGCTTGTCGACCAGCCAGCCGGCGCCGAAGGTGCCGATCACCCCGGTCACGCCCAGGGTCAGGCTATAGTAGTTGGCGACCTCCTTGCCGCTCATGCCCTTCACCAGTTCGAGGAACTGCGGGTTCCAGATCAGGCCGGCGTAGCCCACGAAGGCCGACAGCCCGCTGGAGATGGCGGTGAGCAAGAGGGTGCGGTTGGCGAAGAAGCCGCCGATCGCCGTCATCAGCGGCGGCGCAGGCTCATGGGCCGTCGCGCCGGCGGTCACGGCGTCCAGGCCGCCGCGCCGCGGCTCGCGCACCACCAGCAGCAGGAGCAGCGCCACCAGCACGCCCGGCAGGCCCACCGCATAGAAGGCCATGCGCCAGCCATAGGCCTCGGCGATCCGGCCACCGACGAAGGCGCCGATCATCGAGCCCAAGGGCACGCCCAGGGAATAGATCGCCAGGCCCGTGCCGCGCTCGCTCGGCGGGAAGTAGTCGGAGATCAGCGAATAGGAGGGCGGCGAGCCGCCGGCCTCGCCGATCCCAACGCCCATCCGGCACAGGCCGATCTGGATGAAGTTCGTCGTGGCCCCGCAGCCCGCGGTGAACAGGCTCCAGACGGCGCAGGCCCCGGACATGATCCAGATGCGGTTCCAGCGGTCGGCCAGATAGGCCACCGGGATGCCGCAGACCGTATAGAAGACCGCGAACGCCGTGCCGCCCATCAGGCCGAACTGGGTCTTGGTCAGGTGCAGGTCGGCGGAGATGTACTTGCCGAGGATCGCCACGATCTGCCGGTCGAGGAAGTTCAGCGTGTAGACGATGGCCAGCATCCACACGACCACATAGCGGTAGCCGGGCCTCGCCTGGGCGTCCGTCACGGCGGCTGCGGTCATCCTGGATTTCCCCTCAACTCCACGGCCCGTCCGCTGGTGCGGCTTCGAAAGGTCCGTACGTTTCCCTCTACGTCATGTTGCACACCGCCGCGGCCCTCGCCAAGCGGCCAGCGGCGCCGTCCCTCACGGCGCCAAGAGATTTCCTGGGAGCCCGGCGACTTGCGGCGCCCGGACGCCGTCTCTAAGTCACTGCCCGGGCCGGCCGTCCGTTGATCATCCAGCGGGCGGGATTTTCAGTATCTATTGTAAGGTCCGCCATGGACGCCCGCGTCGCGCGCGATTCTTTGTCAGAACAAGGCTCCCCCACGCCAGCAATGCTCACGCACCTGCAGCGCCTGGAAGCCGAGAGCATCCACATCCTTCGCGAGGTCGTCGCCGAGTGCGAACGGCCGGTGATGCTCTATTCGATCGGCAAGGATTCAGCGGTCATGCTGCACCTGGCCGCCAAGGCCTTCTATCCCGCCAAGCCGCCCTTCCCCCTGCTGCACGTCGACACGACGTGGAAATTCCAGGCCATGTACGAAATGCGCGAGCGCATGGCCCGCGAGCTCGGCTTCGAGCTCCTGGTGCACAAGAACCCGGACGCGGTGGCCCGGAACATCAACCCCTTCGACCACGGCTCGGCCACCCACACCGACATCTGGAAGACCGAGGGGCTGAAGCAGGCGCTCGACAAGTTCGGCTTCGATGCGGCCTTCGGCGGCGCCCGGCGCGACGAGGAGAAGTCCCGCGCCAAGGAGCGGATCTTCTCCTTCCGCTCCGCCCAGCACCGCTGGGATCCGAAGAACCAGCGGCCCGAGCTCTGGCGGCTCTACAACGCGCGGAAAAACCCCGGCGAGAGCATCCGGGTGTTCCCGATCTCCAACTGGACCGAGCTCGACATCTGGCAATACATCCACCTGGAGAACATCCCGATCGTGCCGCTCTACTACGCCGCCGAGCGCCCGGTGGTGGAACGCGACGGCGCCCTGATCATGGTCGACGACGAGCGCATGCCGCTGAAGCCCGGCGAAACGCCGCAGATGAAATCGGTCCGCTTCCGCACCCTCGGCTGCTACCCGCTCACCGGGGCCATCGAGAGCACCGCCGACACCCTGCCCGCCATCATCCAGGAGATGCTGCTCACCACCACGAGCGAGCGCCAGGGCCGGATGATCGACCACGACCAGTCGGCCTCGATGGAGAAGAAGAAGCAGGAGGGCTATTTCTGATGGCCCACCAGTCCGCGCTGATCGCCGAGGACATCGAGGCCTATCTGAAGGCCCACGAGGTCAAGAGCCTGCTGCGCTTCCTGACCTGCGGCTCGGTGGACGACGGCAAGTCGACCCTGATCGGTCGGCTGCTCTACGACTCCAAGATGATCTTCGAGGATCAGCTGGCCGCGCTGGAAGCGGACTCCAAGCGGATCGGCACCCAGGGCGGCGAGATCGACTTCGCCCTCTTGGTCGACGGCCTCGCCGCCGAGCGCGAGCAGGGCATCACCATCGACGTCGCCTACCGCTTCTTCTCCACCGACAAGCGCAAGTTCATCGTCGCCGACACCCCCGGCCACGAGCAGTACACCCGCAACATGGTCACCGGCGCCTCGACCGCCGACGCCGCGGTGATCCTGATCGATGCGCGCAAGGGCGTGCTGACCCAGACGCGGCGACACTCCTATCTCGTGAGCTTGCTGGGCATCCGGCATGTGGCGCTGGCGATCAACAAGATGGACCTGGTGGGCTTCGACCAGGCGGTGTTCGACCGCATCGTCGCCGACTACCGCACCTTCGCCGACCAGATCGGCCTCAAGGTGTTCACCGCCATCCCTATGTCCGCCCTGCGCGGCGACAACATCACCGAGCCGTCGGACAAGACGCCCTGGTATTCCGGCCCGCCGCTGATGCGCTGGCTGGAGGACCTGCCCGTGGAGGACGACCTCCGCGAAAAGCCGTTCCGCATGCCGGTGCAGTGGGTCAATCGGCCGAACCTCGACTTCCGCGGCTTCGCGGGCCTGGTCTCCTCCGGCATGATCCGTCCGGGTGACAAGGTGAAGGCCCTGCCCTCCGGCCGCGAGAGCACGGTCGAGCGCATCGTCACCTTCCGCGGCGACCTCGAGGAGGCCGTGGCCGGCCAGTCGGTGACGCTCACCCTGAAGGATGAGATCGACGTCAGCCGCGGCGACGTGCTCGCTCAGGCCAAGTCGCCCCCCGCCGTCGCCGACCAGTTCGAGGCGACCCTGGTCTGGTTCGATGACGAGGCCATGCTGCCGGGCCGCCCCTACCTGATGAAGCTCGGGACCCGCACGGTCGCCGCCCAGATCACCGAACCCAAGTACAAGGTCAATGTGAACACCCTCGAGCACCTGGCCGCCAAGAGCCTGGAGCTCAACGAGATCGGGGTGGTCAACCTCTCCACCGACGCCGCCATCGCCTTCGACCCCTATGTGGAGAACAAGGACCTCGGCGGCTTCATCCTGATCGACCGGATCTCCAACCGCACGGTCGGCGCGGGCCTGCTGCACTTCGCCCTGCGCCGCAGCCAGAACATCCACTGGCAGGCGATGGACGTCGACAAGCGCGTCCGCGCGGCCGCCAAGAACCAGGCCGGCCGCGTGCTGTGGTTCACCGGCCTCTCCGGGGCCGGCAAGTCGACCATCGCCAACCTGGTGGAAAAGCGGCTGCTGGCCGACGGCCGCCACACCTACCTGCTGGACGGCGACAACGTCCGCCATGGCCTGAACCGCGACCTGGGCTTCACCGACGCCGATCGGGTGGAGAACATCCGCCGCGTCGCCGAGGTCGCCAAGCTGATGGTCGACGCCGGGCTGATCGTGCTGGTCTCCTTCATCTCGCCGTTCCGCGCCGAGCGGCGGATGGCCCGCGAGATGCTGGAGCCGGGCGAGTTCGTCGAGGTGTTCGTCGACACCCCGCTGGCCGAGGCCGAGCGCCGCGACGTGAAGGGCCTCTACGCCAAGGCCCGGGCCGGCGAGTTGAAGAACTTCACCGGCGTCGATTCCCCCTACGAGGCGCCGGAGCACGCCGAGATCCGCGTCGATACGACGAGGCTCGATCCGGAAGCCGCGGCCGAGGCCATCGTCGGCTGGATGGAACGCCCGATTTAGGGCCAACCCTCCGTGCCATCCCGGAACGTGCGGCGCCCTACCTTCTCCCCACGTCCAGGAAGTCGCGCGCGCTGAAGCCCTCCGGCGCGGCCACCTCGACGATCGGCTCGTCGCGGTCGTC
This sequence comes from Phenylobacterium sp., assembly GCA_004799545.1. Lineage (GTDB taxonomy): Bacteria > Pseudomonadota > Alphaproteobacteria > Caulobacterales > Caulobacteraceae > Phenylobacterium. The sequence continues at coordinate 123,465 of SSMU01000012.1, read as the reverse complement.
CCACTCCAGGCGCAGCGCCTTGGTCATCACCGCATGCATGTCGTAGAGGCAGGTGATGTAGGTGAGCTCCAGGATCTCCTCGTCGGAGAGGAAGCTCTTGAGCTTGTCGAACACCGCGTCCGGCGTCCGGCCCGCCTGCAAGGCGAGACAATCCGCGTAGGCCAGCACCGCCCGCTCCGTCTCGTCGAAGCAGTCGGCCACCTGCCAGTGCGGCACGGCGGCGATCTTCTCCTCCGGGCATTTCAGGCCGCGCAGCGACTTGCAATGCTGGGAGAAGACGAACTGGCTGGCCTTGTCCCAGCCGACCCGGGTCTGGGCGAGCTCACGCAGCAGCGGATCGAGCTTGCGCTTCGGGTTGCGATAGAGGGCGAAGCCGCGGTTGCAGTGCTCCAGCACGTCGGGGACCAGGGCGAACACCGTCCACCAGTCGCCGGAGGTGCCGGTCGAGGTGCCGGGCTGGCTGACCGGATCGCGGTCCTCGAACAGCAGGTCGTAGGTCTTCTTGACCACCTCGCTGTCGGCCTCGGCGCGGGTGACCTGGCGCAGCCGGGGCATCAGGCGTCCGCCGTCTCGACGGCGCGGGCCGGGGCATGGGCCACGTCGTCCGGCCGGAAGCCGCGCAGCACCGCGGCGAACTCCAGCATGATCCCGTTGGGATCGCGGAAATAGACCGAACGCACCCAGACCCCCTCATGCATCTCGCGCGCCACTCCCATCGGGCTGTCGTCGTGGTTCACCACCACCGGCACGGAGACCGCCACCCCCGCGGCCTGCAGCTTGGCGATCGAGGCTTCCAGCTCCGCCTCGTCCATGTGGAAGGCCACGTGGTTCATCGAGCCCACCGCCGACTTGGGCTCGGCCGGGAAGGCCTTCACCGAGGCGATCCCCGGCGCCGCGGCCGGCGAATCCTGCCACCAGAAGAAGGCGAGCAGCGAGCCGCCGCCGCAGTCGAAGAAGAAGTGCTGGCCGCCGTCCGGCAGGGCCACGGTCTTCACCAGCGGCATGCCAAGCGCGCCCTCATAGAAGGCCACCGTCTCGGCCATGTCGCGGCAGACCAGCGCCAGGTGGTTGATGCCCTTGGTCTTCATGACGTCCTCCCTTGGACGGCTGTCGTGTTCGCGCTCAGAACTGAAGCACGATCTTTCCGAAATGCTCACCCCCCTGCATGGCCTCGAAGGCGGCGCGCGCCTCGGTCCAGGGGAAGATCTTGTCGACCACAGGGCGGATCTTGTGCTGCTCGATCGCCTGGCACATGGCCTCGAACATCTCGCGCGAGCCCACCGAGACGCCTTGCAGCTTGGCCGAATTGCCGATCAGGGCGGCGGGGTTGAACGGGCTGCCGGCGCCGGCCACCACCCCGATGATCGCGATGTGGCCGCCGATCTTCACCGCCCGCATGCTCTCGTTGATGGTGCCGGCCCCGCCGACCTCCAGGATCACGTCGGCGCCCACGCCGCCGGTGGCCTGGCGCACCGGCTTCGACCACTCGGGCGTCTCGCGGTAGTTGACCACGTGGTCCGCGCCCAGCGCCTTGGCCCGCTCCAGCTTGGCGTCGGTGGACGAGGTGATGATCGTCCGGCAGCCGGCCGCGCGGGCGAACTGCAGGCCGAACACCGAGACCCCGCCAGTACCCTGCAGCACCACGGTGTCGCCGGGCTTCGGCCGCGCATCCTCGAACAGCGCCCGCCAGGCGGTCAGCGCCGCGCACGGCAGGGTCGCCACCTGCTCGTCGGTGAGGAAGTCCGGGACCTTCGACAGCCCCTCCTGGCTGAACACCCCCAGCTCCCGCCCCGCGCCGGGGATCGGGAAACCCAGCGAGGTCGAGATCTTGGCCAGCGTCGGCGGGCCGGAGATCCAGCCCTGGAAGAACAGGGTCGCCACCCGATCGCCCACCGCGAACCGCGTGACTCCCGGCCCCACCGCCTCCACCATCCCACAGCCGTCGGAGAAGGGCGTGATCGGCTCGTCCGTCGTCCCGCCGCGGCCATAGATGCCGCCGACCATCAGCAGGTCGCGGTAGTTCAGCGAGACGGCGCGCATCCGCACCAGCACCTCGCCCGGCCCCGGCTTCGGGTCCGGCGCCTCGACCATCTGCAGCTTGTCGAGACCCCAGGGCTTGGCGACGTTGAGCGCGCGCATCGGTCTTCAGATCCTCCGTCGTCGCCCATCTAGCTACGGGCGATGCGGCCGCGGCAAGGCTGTCGCCACGTCAGCCGAGGAACGGGTCAGGCCCGCGCGGTCGGCAGCACCGCTGTGTCGCCCCATTGGGTCGGGTCGTGCCCGAACACCATCACGGTCTCCGGATCGCGCCGCGCCAGTAGGGCGTCCAGCGAGCGGTTCATGGCCGCGTGGTCGGCGAAGGCCGGGAAGCGCCGGGTCTCCACCACCTCGCAGGTGTAGCAGGCGTCGCCCACCAGGATATGGTCGCCGGCCTCGCTGCGCACCCGCAGGGACTGATGGCCCGGGGTGTGGCCGAAGCTCGGGATCAGCACGGCCGAGCCATCGCCGAACAGGTCGTGCTCGCCGTCCACCAGCTTCAGCTTGTGGCCGAGGTCGAAGTAGGCCCTCGGCAGGAAGTAGCTGCGGGCCACGTCCCGATCCATGCCCGCCTCCCACTCGCGCCTCTGCACCACGAGCGTGGCGTTCGGCAGCTGGGCGAGGCCGCCGGCGTGGTCGAAGTGCAGGTGCGAGCAAACCACCCAACGCACCCGCGCCGGGTCGATGTCGAGGCGCTCGAGGTGGGCGGTGAGCGTCTCCTCGGGCGTCAGCGTCGCGTCCGCGCCCTGGGCGCGTAGGGCGCCGCGATAGGGGTCGGCCTCGTCCATCATCCCAAGCGGCAGCCCGGTGTCGAAGAGCGCGACGCCGTCCGGGTGCTCCAGCACGTAGAACGGCACCGGCACGGCGATCATGCCGTCGCCGGAGAGGCCGAGCCCTTCCGGCGGCGTGTGGAACTGGCCGCAGACGCAGCCGAACAGGCCCAAAGCCATCGCCACCTCCCTTGTCTTGGCGGAGGCTACGCCAGCAGGAGCTCAGGCGTCGAGCCGGCGCATGCCGTAGAGCCTGAGCGCCCCGATCAGCCCCGCCGCCGACATCGCCGACATCAGCAGGTAGCCGTGCGCGCCGTAGCGGTCGAACAGCCAGCCGGAGGCGAAGGTCGCCAGCCCCGAGATCAGCCCGCCGGAGAGCGCCGAATTGATCGCCTGGGCGGCCGAGGCGTTGCGCGGCGAAGACAGACGCTCGACCAGCTGCAGCGAGGCCAGGAAGGTCGCGGCATAGGACAGCGCGTGCAGCGGCTGCAGCAGGAACAGCGCCCACAGCGGCGGCGAGAAGGCCAGCACGCTCCAGCGCACCACCGCCGCCACCGCCCCCAGCAGCAGGAGGTTTCGGGGTCCCACCCGCCGGCGCCACGGCTCCAGGAACCACATGAAGCCCACTTCGACGATCACCGCCGAGCCCCACAGCACCCCGGTCAGGCTCTCCGGAATGCCCTGCTGCTTCCAGGCCAGGGTCGAGAAGCTGTAGTAGAAGGCGTGCGCCGACTGGACGAGGCCGGCCGACAGCACCGCGGTCATGAACACCGGGTCGCGCAGCAGTTCGCCCAACCCCGCCATCCGGTCGGCCAGGCCCGCAACGTGGCCCTCCGCATGCACCGGATCGGGCGGCAGCAGGACCCGCGCGCCGAGGCTCGCCAGCGCCACGGCCGCCACCATCCAGACCAGCACCAGCTCCGGCGATCCCCACGCCAGGATCGCCCCCATGCCGACGTTGCCGATGATGAAACAGGCCGAGCCGATGCCCCGCGGCCAGCCATAGTTGAACCCCTCCCGCGCCGCGCGGCCCAGCACGATCACGTCGGTCAGCGGGCTCAGCGTCATGTACATCGACGAGGCTGCGAACCAGATCACCGCCCACCAGGCGAAGCCCAGCGGCAGGGCCATCAGGGCGAACAGGCCGGTCACCGCCGCGCCCATCACGATCAGCGCGGTGCGGCGCAGCTTGAAGCTGTCCGCCCAGACCGCCAGCAAGGGCGCGGTGAAGGCCCTGGCCAGCATCGGCAGCGCCAGGATCAGCCCGATCCGCGACCCCGACAGCCCATGGTGGGCGAACCACACCGGCAGGTAGGGCGAACTCGCCCCGGTCCCGACGAAGATCGCGCCGTAGTAGAGGCCAAGGCGCACGGGCAGCGACATCACGGCGTTCTAGCTGCGCCTTGCCGAGTCGCAAACTTGGCGCCCGGCGCCGCGCGGGTTAGGCCAACCCATGCGCAAGCAGATCTACCTCGACTGCGACGGCGTGCTCGCCGACTTCGACGCCGGGGCGAGCGCGATCTTCGGCATGTCGCCCGAAGCCTTCGAGAAGCGCCACGGGGCGCGGGAGTTCTGGCGCCGCCTGGCCGCCGCCCCCGACTTCTTCGGTTCCCTGCCCCAGATGCCCGACGCCGCGACGCTCTACGAGGCCGTCCGGCACAAGACCCCGATCATCCTGACCGGCATGCCGCACGGCAAGTGGGCCGAGCCGCAGAAGCGCCGCTGGGCCTTGCGTCACTTCCCCGGGGTCCCGGTGATCACCACCCTCGCCGCCCTCAAGCACGAGCACCGCCACCCCGGCGACGTCCTGGTCGACGACCGCGACAAGCACCGCCACCTCTGGGAGCACGAAGGCGGCGTCTTCATCCACCACAAGGCCGCGGCTAGCTCGATCGAGGCCCTGCGGGCGAAGGGATACATCTGATTTCCCTCCCCATCATGGGGAGGGACAGGCCGCGCAGCGGTCAGGGTAGGGAAGTCACGATCAAGCTCGACGCTCGGAGCGTGGCCCACACTTCCCTACCCGTCCGAGGCTCCGCCTCGTCCACCCTCCCATCATGGGGAGGGAAGGCTACCAGAACAGATCCCGCACCACCTGCACCACCCGGCCGGTGTAGGCGTCCACCAGCAGGGCGTCGTTGTCCACCCGCACCCAGTCGTAGCCGTAGGGCGGCGCCGGCAGGTCGAAGTCCCACCAGTCCTCGATCAGGTAGTCCGGCGTGAACCAGGCCGACGGCAGGATGTCGCCATAGGCCCAGGCGCGGACGAAGACGTGCGGCGGCCGGTGGTAGATCCAGCCCCGGAAGCGGTGGTGGCTCTCATAGGCGTGCGGATAGCGGCCGGGCGTCCACTTGGGATGCTGGCCGGGTGGCGGGGTCGGCCGCGGACGATGATCGCCTCGCCAATCGCCACCGCGGTCTCCCCGATCGCCGTGGTCGCCGCGCCGCCAGTCCGGGCCGCCGACCGGAGGTCCGCCGTCGACCCGCGGACGGCCGTCATTCGGGCGGTGGTCGCCCGGATGCTGGTCCCCAGGACGCTGGTCGCCGGGCCGCGGCGCGCCGTTGTTGTCGATGACCGGACGATGGCCGTCGTCGCGCGGGCCCTGCGGACGATCGCCGCGATGCGGCTCAGCGCCGGGTGTCACCACCACCGGTGGCCGGCCGTCGTGTCCGCCAGGCGGTCGCGGCGCCGGAGCGGCTGGCGTGGGCGGCGGCGCGTGGGGCTGCGGCGCGGGCGCGGCGGGCGCCGGCGCATGCACCACGGCGGGCGGCCCGCGCCAGGTCCGCGGCTCGGCCGGGCGTGCCTCGGGATGGGCTGGCCGTTCGCCGCCGGTCTGGTCCGGCTGCTTCTGATGCTGGTCGCCCTGATCCTGCGCCAGGGCGTTCGGCGCGGCGCCGGCCAACAGCAGCAGCGCCAGCGCCGCGATCTTGGTGTTCATCTCTGACCCCTTCCCAAGGTCCCTCCGCGAGAGACCCGAAACGCCCTCTTCGCGTCAAACCTGAAACAGTCCAGCTGAACCGTGCTTGAACGAGGCGCCGGCCTGCCGCAACTGTGCGCGACCTGATCCGGAGCACGCGGCGTGGCGGCCAATCCCAACGATATCCTGCACTTCTGGCGCGAGGCGGGGCCCGCGAAGTGGTTCAAGCACGCGGCGCGCTTCGACGAGGCCATCCGGCTGAAGTACGAGGCCACGCACCACGCCGCGGCCCGCGGCCAGTACGACAAGTGGGCCGAGACCGCCGAGGGCGCGCTCGCCCTGCTGATCCTGCTCGACCAGTTCCCGCGCAACCTCTACCGCAACTCCGGCCACGCCTTCGCCACCGACGGCAAGGCCCGGCAGCTCGCCCGCGCCGCCGTCGCCGCCGGCTTCCACCGCGAGGTCGAGCCGGCGCTCCGGCAGTTCTTCGTCCTGCCCTTCGAGCACTCCGAGGACCTGGCCGACCACAAGGAGGCCCAGCGCCTGGCCAAGCAGCTCGCCGATCCCGACCTCATCAAATGGGTCGGCCTGCACCGCGACATCATCGAACGCTTCGGCCGCTTCCCCCACCGCAACGCCGCTCTCGGCCGCACCACCACGCCCGCCGAACAGGAATTCCTCGACGAGGGCGGGTTTGCTGGGTGAGCGGTCAGAAACCTGTGAATCACCGAATCACGTGATTTCCTGACAGGCCGAATCAGCGCGACGCTTCAAGTCCCATGAACGCGCCCATCTCCATCGCCGACCGCTACCAGGCCGCCCTCGACCATCCCGAGCGGCAGTACCTCGACCTGCTGGCCGACATCCTGGAGAACGGGGTGGAGCGTGGCGACCGCACGGGCACAGGCACGCTGGGCGTGTTCGGCCGGCAGATGCGGTTCGACCTCGCCAAGGGCTTCCCGCTGCTCACCACCAAGAAGCTGCACCGGAAGTCGATCATCCTGGAGCTGCTGTGGTTCCTGCGCGGCGACACCAACGTCCGCTGGCTGCAGGAGCGCGGGGTCTCGATCTGGAACGAGTGGGCCGATCCCACCGGTGAGCTCGGCCCGGTCTATGGCAAGCAGTGGCGCTCCTGGTCCGCGCCCGACGGCCGGGTGATCGACCAGATCGCCGCCGTGGTCGAGGGCCTGAAGACCAACCCCAATTCGCGCCGCCACATCGTCTCGGCCTGGAACCCGGCCGACGTGGACGACATGGCCCTGCCGCCCTGCCACTGCCTGTTCCAGTTCTTCGTGGCCGGCGGAAAGCTCTCCTGCCAGCTCTACCAGCGCTCGGCCGACGTCTTCCTGGGCGTGCCGTTCAACATCGCCAGCTACGCCCTCCTGACCCTGATGGTCGCCAAGGTCGCGGGCTATGAGCCCGGCGAATTCGTCCATACCCTGGGCGACGCCCACCTCTACCTGAACCATCTCGACCAGGCGCGCGAGCAGCTCTCCCGCGAGCCCCTGCCGCTGCCGGTCATGAAGGTCGCCGACCGGACGGACCTGTTCGCCTTCGAGTTCGAGGACTTCCAGCTCGAAGGCTATCGCGCCCATCCCTCGATCGCGGCGCCGATCGCCGTCTGATGGAGCGCACCGGCCTCACCCTCGACGAGCTTTCCGAGGCCGCGGCCGAGATCAGCGACATCTACGCCGGCAAATACGGCATCGAGCGCAATGACGACTGGTTCCTGATCAAGCTGCAGGAGGAGCTGGGCGAGCTCGCCCAGGCGCACCTCAAGCTCTCCGGCCGCGGGCGCGGCAGCGTCCCCGACCAGGCCCGCGCCGACGAGGCCGCCGACGTGCTCTGCCAGCTGCTGCTCTACTGCCGCCGCTTCGGCATCGACCCGGAGGCCGCCGTCCGCGCCAAGTGGCTCGCCTGGCTGGACGAGAAGGCCGCTTAGGCCTCCAGCGCCGCGTCGAGGGTGATCTCGGCGTTCAGCACCTTGGAGATCGGGCAGTTCTTCTCCGCGCCCTTGGCAATCTCCTGGAACTTGGCGGCGTCGATGCCCGGGATCCTGGCCCGCAAGGTCAGCGCCGACTTGCTGATCTTGAAGCCCTGGCCATCGGGATCGAGGCTGACCGCCGCCTCGGTCTTCAGCTCGTCGGCAGTGAAGCCCGCCTGCTGCAGGCCGAACGCCACCGCCATGGTGAAGCAGCCGGCGTGCGACGCGGCCAGCAGCTCCTCCGGATTGGTGCCGGCCTCGTTCTCGAAGCGGGTCTTGTAGCCATAGTTGGCCTCGGACAGCACGCCCGAGGCCGAGGTCAGCCGCCCCGTCCCGTCGCGGCCGGAGCCCTGCCAGACTGCGTTCGCCTTGCGGATCATCGTCGCCTCCATCGCCATCGGAGCTCGTTAGCTGGGCCTTCCGGCGTCCGCCCGCAACGGCCGGCCGTGACGATACCGCCCGCGGCGCGCTAAGACCCGTCCATGGCCTCCATCCTGCTCACCGCCGGTCCCGTCGCCCGCGCCCGCAACGGCGTCATCGGCAAGGACGGCGGCCTGCCCTGGCGGTTGCAGTCGGATCTGGCGATCTTCAAGGCGATCACCCTCGGCAAGCCGGTGATCATGGGCCGCAAGACCTGGGAGAGCCTGCCCCGCAAGCCGCTGCCCGGCCGCACCAACATCGTGCTCAGCCGCGACCAGTCCTTCGAGGCCCGCGGCGCGGTGGTCTGCGAGGACTTCTCCGAGGCCGTGCAGATCGGCCGCGAGCAGGCCCGCGACGATGGCGCCGAGGAGGTCTGCGTGATCGGCGGCGCCTCGCTGTTCCAGATCGCGCTGGCCCGAGCCCAGCGGCTCTACCTCACCGAGGTGGACGCCGACGCCGAGGGCGACGTCTCCCTGCCGCCGATCGACGAGGCGCAGTGGCGGGAGGTCCGCCGCGAGGCCCACCCGGCCTCGGACGTGGATGAGTATGCTTTCACCTTCCGGGTGCTTGAACGCCGCTGAGCCGATTTTCGGCCTTCCCCTGCCGCCGCGTCGCTCGGCTATAGTCGGCGAAAATCAGAACTGTCGGGAGGGAGACGTCACCATGGACATCCAGCTGGTCGCCGAAGGCCTGGAGTTCCCCGAAGGCCCGATCGCCATGGCCGACGGATCGGTCATCCTCACCGAGATCAAGGGCCAGCGGCTGACCCGCGTGAAGCCCGACGGCGCCAAGGAGACCGTGGTCGAGACCGGCGGCGGCCCGAACGGCGCGGCCATCGGCCCGGACGGCGCCATCTACATCACCAACAACGGCGGCTCGTTCGAGTGGCTGGACGTGGGCGGCCTCACCATCCCCGGCCCGACGCCGGCCAGCCACACCGGCGGCGCGATCCAGCGCTTCGACCTGAAGAGCGACAAGCTCACCACCCTCTATGAGGCGTGCGAGGGCAAGCGGCTGGTGGGCCCCAACGACCTGGTGTTCGACAAGGCCGGCGGCATCTGGTTCTCCGACCACGGCTGCTCGACGCCGGACGGCCGCAAGTTCGGCGGCATCTACTACGCCAAGCCGGACGGCAGCGCGATCAGCCGGCAGCGCGATCACCTGATCTCACCCAACGGCATCGGCCTCTCGCCCGACGAGAAGGTGGTCTACCTGGCCGACACTCAGCTCGCGCGCCTGTGGGCCTTCGACGTGGCCGGCCCCGGCGAGCTCGCCCCGCCGCCCGGCTTCGCGCCGGGCCGGGTGATCTGCAACCTGCCGGACTTCTGCTACCTCGACAGCCTGGCGGTTGAGGCCTCCGGCAAGGTCTGCGTGGCGACCATCATCAACGGTGGCGTCACCGCCTTCGACCCCAGCGGGACGACCGAGCACTTCGCCTTCCCGGACCTCGTGTGCACCAACATCTGCTTTGGCGGCGGCGACATGATGGACGCCTGGATCACCGCCTCCTCCACCGGCAAGCTCTACAAATGCCGCTGGCCGCGCCCGGGCCTGAAGTTGAACTTCAACGCCTAGCGTTTGGCCATCGCCGCCTGCCACCGCGCCTGCGTCTCGGCGGGCCACTGGACCTGCGGGTCGTAGAACACATCGAAGGCCGGCTGGTCGGCCGGGATCTGCACCCACGGCAGCTTGGACCGCGTGAAGATATGCGCGTCCGGCGCCAGCGCGCCGCGGTCATCCAGCGTCGTCGCCCGCAGGAAGCGGAACGGCATGCCGCCGTAATCGGACCACAGCGCGGTGTCGCAGGCCGTGCAGCGATAGACGTCGTGCGCCCGCCCGCTCTCGGTCGGCATCCGCACCGCCTTCAGCTCGCCCGAGAGCACCTCCAGGCGGTCCAGCTCGATGATCGCGTTGATCACGAAGGCAGAGCCGACCTGCCGCTGGCAATCCTGGCAATGGCAGCAGTTCACGAACAGCGGACCGGACATCATCCGGTACCGCACGGCTCCGCAGGGGCATCCGCCGGTCAATTCGCTCATGGGACTATTCTAGCCACGCCCGCTGACAGCGTCATGTCACCAGTCCGCCAATGAACATGACGCCCGCGTCAACTTGTTCGCGTCCCTCAGGTGAGCCATGATCACCTCACCCCAGGAGGTTCCCATGGACGACGGCTCGATCGACGTGAAGCGCGCGGCGCGGGAGGCGGCCTATGCCATGCCCATCGAGGAGATCAATCCGGCCGATCCGGAGCTCTTCCGCACCGATACCTGGCACCCCTACTTCGAGCGGCTGCGCAAGGAAGACCCCGTCCACTGGGCGGTGTCCGAGGAGGGCGACGTCGGCGGCTACTGGTCGGTCACCCGCTACAACGACATCATGGCGGTGGACACCAACCACGAGGTGTTCTCCTCGATCCCGACCATCGTCCTGCCCGATCCGGCGGAAGACTTCACCCTGCCGATGTTCATCGCCATGGACCCGCCCAAGCACGACGTGCAGCGCAAGACGGTCTCGCCCATCGTCGCCGGCCCGAACCTCGCCAAGATGGAGGGGGTGATCCGCGCCCGGGCCGCCGAGATCCTCGACGACCTGCCGATCGGCCAGGAATTCGACTGGGTGGACAAGGTCTCCATCGAGCTCACCACCATGACGCTGGCGATCCTGTTCGACTTTCCCTGGGAGGACCGCCGCAAGCTCACCCGCTGGTCCGACGTGGCCACCGGGGCGCCCGACAGCGGCCTGTTCGCATCGACCGATCCGGAGAAGGCCGAGGAGCAGCGCCGGATGGAGCTGTTCGAGTGCGTCGACTACTTCATGCGCCTGTGGAACGAGCGCGTCGCCGCCCCGCCCAAGCCCGACCTGATCTCCATGCTGGCGCACGGCGAGTCCACCAAGGACATGGACCGCATGGAGTACCTCGGGAACCTGATCCTCTTGATCGTCGGCGGCAACGACACCACCCGCAACACCATCACCGGCTCGATCTACGCCCTCAGCCAGAACCCCGATCAGGAGCGGGCGCTCCGCGCCAACCCCGCCCTGATCCCGTCCATGGTCTCCGAGACCATCCGCTGGCAGACGCCGCTCGCCTACATGCGCCGCCGCGCGCTCAGGGACTTCGAGCTGGGCGGCAAGACCATCAAGGAAGGCGACAAGGTCGCCATGTGGTACGTCTCCGGCAACCGCGACGAAGAGGTCATCGAGCGGCCCAACGACTACTGGATCGAGCGCCCGCGGGTGCGCCAGCACCTCTCCTTCGGCTTCGGCATCCACCGCTGCGTCGGCAACCGCCTGGCCGAGCTGCAGCTGAAGATCATTTGGGAGGAGATCCTCGCCCGTTTCCCGAAGATCGAGGTGGTGGGCGCCCCGCGCCGCGTCCCCTCCTCCTTCGTGCACGGCTACGAGTCCCTGCCGGTGGTGATCCCCACGCGGACCTGAGCCAGGCCGCTACGCCAACTGTCATTTCCTCTCGGCGGTCATCCCGGAGGGGGGCCGGCCCGCAGTTCCGGCGCCGGCGTTAACCGTGTAACACTGAGCGGTGTCTCATCTGGCCCTCAGGTCGGAGGACCTGGGAGGATCACCATGAAGATGCGTTTCGCCGTTGCGGCCGCCGCGGCCGCCAGCTTGCTCGCCGGCCAGGCTCTGGCTGCCGACACCGTGCTCAGGGCTTCGCTGAGCGGCGCCTACGAGAAGCCCAGCCGCGCCGACCCCAGGGGGTCTGGCAGGGTCAAGGTCACGATCAAGGACGAGAAGCAGGTGTGCTGGGACCTGCAGACCAAGGACCTGCCGGGCGCCACCGCCGCCCACATCCACCGGGGCGGCCCCAACGAAGCCGGCAGCGTCGCCGTGGCGCTCACCCCGCCCGACTCCAACGGCCATAGCCAGGGCTGCGCCCGGGTCACCGCGGGGGTCGGCAGGGACCTCGCCGCCGACCCCCGCGGCTACTACGTCAACGTCCACACCCCGGCCTTCCCGGCCGGCGCGATCCGCGGTCAGCTCGGGAATTAGTCGTCGTCCTCCCCTGTCGCCCTCCTCCCTCGTCGCGAAGACGACGGGGGAGGTGTCGCCCCGGATCTGAGGCCTCTCCGCGAAGCATCGCGGGACGAGCCAAGTTGACGACCGGGGCGTAAGGGGTCTTCTCTTCGCGCCGTCAGGTCGGGGGACCTGGGAGGATGATCATGAACATGCGTTTCGCCGTCGCCACCGTCGCCGCGGTGAGCCTTGCAGGCCTCTCCGGCCAGGCCATGGCACAGACCTTCACCACCAAGATGAACGGCGCCAACGAGAAGCCGACCGCCGCCGATCCCAAGGGCACGGGCACGGCCAAGATCACCATCAAGGACACCCAGGTCTGCTGGGACCTGCAGACCCACGAGCTTCCCGGCGCCACCATGGCCCACATCCACAAGGGCGGCCCGGACGTGGCCGGCGGCGTCGCCGTGGCCCTGACGCCGCCCGACGCCAACGGCCACAGCGCCGGCTGCGCGACGGCCGACGCGGCCGTGGCCGGCGATATCGCGGCCCATCCCGGCGACTACTACGTCAACGTCCACACCGCGACCTTCAAGGCCGGCGCGATCCGCGGTCAGCTGGGGAAATAAGGGCCTTCCCTCCCCTTCATGGGGAGGGAAATCACACGCCGTCGAGGTATTCGATCTCCGGACGGCCGCCGAGCACGGCGCCGAACTTCGGGCCCGCGGCCTTGAAGTAGTCGGTGCCGCCGTGGTGGGTTAGGGCGTCCTGGTCCTTGTAGAGCTCGAGCACCTTGTAGGTGTCGGGCTCGGTCCGGCTCTTGGTCAGCTGATAGGCGATGTTGCCGGGCTCGTTGGCCCGCACCTGCTTGGCGAGCTCGCCGAAGAAGGCCTCGAACTCGGCGGTCTTGTCCGCCTGGATCTTCAGCGTCGCGATCACCCCAATCGTCATCCCGTCCTCCCAACGTTTGTTTGAACCGGGACCGTAGAGGGGCGGGGCTATCCGCTCAAGCGTGACGCTGCGACAGGCAGGTCGTCTAGCTGCGTTCGTTCCAGCCGTAGGCCACCCAGTGGTGGCCGCCCAGGTGGCGGGCTTCGATGACGCCGTCGTCGCGGCGGGCCCGCGCCGTGCGTCGGGCGCGAAGGGCGAGGCCGGCCAGGGCCAGCAGCGCACTCGACATGATTGCGATCACCGCCACCGTGGCGGCGAACACCACCGCCAGCACCGCGCCCACGATCACCGCCGCAATGGCCGCAAGCGTCGCGCCGATGGCGGCGAGGCTGCGCAGGGCGGACCCGTTCCGGGCGGCGAATTCCTTCACCATGGATATTCCTTCAAGGCCTCAGCCGAGGTCCATAACGAGATTAGTCGGCTTCACGGTTGCAACCGTCAACTGAAGATGGGGTGAATTCACGGCGGAAGCTTGGCCTTGCTGCGATTATGCCGCGCCCTTGAGCGCCATCGCCCGGCGTTCGCGCATGGCGGCGTCGAAGGCCGCGTTGATCGAGGCCGACTTGGCCTCCGCCACCTCGATGAATTCGGAAGGCAGGCCGCGGGCCCGCGCACGATCGGGATGGGCTTCCGACAGCGCCGCCTTCCACGCCGCCCGCAGCACCTCGTCGGAGGCGTCGTGGCGCACGCCGAGCACGGCGTAGGGATCGTCGTTGTCGAAGCCGAGGTGGGTGGCCTTCAGCCGGCGGAACACCAGGGGCGAGAAGCCGAACAGCTCCCCCACCCGTTCCAGATAGGTCAGCTCCTCGGTGGTCACCGCCCCGTCGGCGCCGGCGATATGGAACAGGCCGTCCAGCACGTCCTCGAGGATCTGCGGGCAGCTGCGGTAGCGCTTGGCCAACCGTCGCGCGTAGCTCTCGAAGCCGCGGGTGGTCTGCCGGGCCAGCTGGTAGAGCCGGCGCACATTGCCCTCGCTGCCGGGCTCGGCCTGGAACACCTGGGAGAAGGTGTCGTATTCGCTGGCCTGGGCGCGGCCGTCGGCCTTGGCGAGCTTGGCGCCCAGCGCGGTCACCGCCGTCGAGAACGCAGGATCCTCGCCCGGCAGTCCTGCGGGACAGTCGGGGCATTCCGCCTCGTCGAGGTTCTTGACCGCGAGGCCTGCGATGTTGCGCCAGAAGCTCATGTTGACGACACCTAGCCTAAAGCCTCGGATCGCCGCGGACAATCTTAGGAGTGTTAAGTTTTGGACAGGGGCTGGCGGTTCTGGATCGATCGTGGGGGCACGTTCACCGACGTGATCGGCTCCGGTCCCGACGGCGCCGAGACCTCGCTGAAGCTGCTCTCCGCCGCCCCGGCCTACGCCGACGCCGCGGTGGAGGCCATGCGCCGCATCCTGGGCGCCGCCCCCGGCGCGCCCTTCCCGGCCGCCGGCGTCGAGGCCATCAAGATGGGCACCACGGTCGCCACCAACGCCCTCTTGGAGCGGGCCGGCGCCAAGACCCTGTTCGTCACCACCGAGGGTTTCGCCGACGCGCTCTTGATCGGCGACCAGGCGCGGCCGGACCTCTTCGCGCTCACCATCCGCCGGCCCGAGCCGCTCTACGCCGGGGTGATCGAGGCCGCCGAGCGGCTGGACGCCGAGGGCCGCGTGGTCCGCCCGCTCGACGCCGAGGCCCTGCGCGCCCGGCTCGACGCCGCCGTCGCCGAGGGCTTCACCTCCGCCGCCATCGCCTTCCTGCACGCCGACCTCAACCCCGAACATGAGCGGATCGCCGGCGAGCTGGCGCGGGCCGCCGGCTTCGGCTTCGTGGCCCTCAGCCACGAGGTCTCGCCCCTGCCCCGCTTCATCCCCCGCGCCGAGACCACCGTCGCCGACGCCTATCTGACGCCGGTGCTGCAGGCCTATGTCCTTGAGGTCGCCCGCGCCGTCGAGGGCGCGCCGCTCTACTTCATGACCTCGGCCGGCGGCCTGGTCCACGCCGAGGCGTTCCGCGGCAAGGACGCCGTAGTCTCCGGCCCGGCCGGCGGCGTGGTCGGCGTCGCCCGCACCGCCGAGGCCGCCCACGCCCCCGCCACCCTCGGCTTCGACATGGGCGGCACCTCCACCGACGTCTGCCGCTACGCCGGCCGGCTGGAGCGCCGCGATCAGGCCCGCGTCGCCGGGGTCAAGCTGCGCAGCCCGATGCTCGACGTCGAGACCGTGGCGGCCGGCGGCGGCTCGATCCTCACCTTCGACGGCGACCGGGCCCGCGCCGGCCCGGCCAGCGCCGGCGCCGTGCCTGGCCCCGCCGCCTACGGCCGCGGCGGCCCGGCCACCGTCACCGACGCCAACCTGGTGCTGGGCCGCCTCGATCCACGGTTCTTCCCCTCGGTGTTCGGGCCCCAGGGTGACGCCGCCCTCGATCCCACCGCCGCCCGCGCCCGCCTGGCCGAGCTGGCACAGGCCATGGGCGGGACGAGCCCCGAGGCCGCCGCCGAAGGCTTCCTTGCGGTCGCCGTCGAGCAGATGGCCCAGGCGGTGCGCCGCATCTCCACCGAGCGCGGCTTCGACCCCCGCGAGCACGTCCTGACCGCCTTCGGCGGCGCCGCCGGCCAGGTCGCCTGCCAGACCGCCGAGGCGCTGGGCGTCACCGAGGTGCTCTGCCCCCGGTACGGCAGCGTGCTCTCCGCCTGGGGCATCGGCCAGGCCCAGGTCGCGTCGCTGCGCCAGGCTGGCCTCGACGTCCCGCTCGATGACGCGGGCCTGGTCGCCGCCGAACGCCTGCTCGGCAAGGCCGAGGCCGAGGCCCGCGCCGCCCTCGCCGACCAGGGCGCCGAGGCCGGCGAGGTGCGCCGCACCCTGCGCCTCCGCTACGACGGCGCCGACGCCGAACTGCCGGTCCCGGCCTCCAGCCTCACCCCCGCCAAGCTCGCCTTCGAAGACGCCCACCAACGCCTGTTCGGCTTCATCGAGCCGGCGCGGACCATCCTGATCGCGGCGGTGGAGGCGGAGGCGCTGTCGCTCCCTTCTCCCCTTGCGGGAGAAGGTGGCGGCCGCAGGCTGCCGGATGAGGGGTCTCGTTCCGATCGCCGAGCAACCCCTCATCCGGCCCGCTCCGCGGCCCACCTTCTCCCGCAAGGGGAGAAGGAGACGACACGCCTGTTCGCCCACGGCGCTTGGCATGACGCCCCGGTGATCGCCGCGGACGCCCTGACCACCGCCGGCGGTCCCGCCGTCATCATCCGCCCGGACACCCAGATCGCCCTCACCCCCGGCTGGCGGGCCACGGCCGAGCCAGACGGCCTGATCCGCCTGACCCGCGTCGCAGCGGCCGCCCCCGCCGCCATCGCCCTCGACAAGCCCGACCCCGTCACCCTGGAACTGTTCAACCGCCGCTTCATGGGCGTCGCCGAGGCCATGGGCGCGGCCCTCGAACGCACCGCCCACTCGGTCAACATCAAGGAGCGGCTCGACTTCTCCTGCGCCTTGTTCGACGCCGACGGCGGCCTGGTGGCCAACGCCCCGCACATGCCGGTGCACCTGGGCAGCATGGGCGCCAGCGTCCGCGCGGTCCGCGACCGCCATCCGGTGCTGAAGCCCGGAGACGCCTTCGCGCTCAACAACCCCTACGCCGGCGGCACCCACCTGCCGGACATCACCGTGGTCATGCCGGTGTTCATGGAGATCGGTGACGCCCAGCCCGCCTTCTACGTCGCCGCCCGCGGCCATCACGCCGACGTGGGCGGCATGCAGCCCGGCTCCATGCCGCCGTTCTCGAAGACCATCGACGAGGAGGGCGTCCTGCTCGACGCCCTGCCGATCATGCGCGACGGCCGGTTCCTCGAAGACGACAGCCGCGCCGCCCTTACCGCCGGCCCCTGGCCCGCCCGCAATCCGGACCAGAACCTCGCCGACCTGAAGGCCCAGATCGCCGCCTGCCAGGCGGGCGCCGCCGCGGTCGCCGGGATGATCCGCGCCCACGGCGCCGAGGTCGTCGCGAGATACATGACCTTCGTCCAGGAGAACGCCGCCAACGCCGTGCGCCGAGCGATCGGCAAGCTCTCCGACGGCGCCGCCCGCGTGCCCACGGACGGCGGCGGCGAGATCGTGGTGCGCACCACCGTCGATGCGGCCCGAGGCGAGGCTGTCCTCGACTTCACCGAGAGCGCCGACCAGCTCGCCTCCAACTTCAACGGCCCCTCGGCGATCGTCGACGCCGCCGCCCTCTACGTCTTCCGCACCCTGGTGGACGACGACATCCCGCTGAACGCCGGCTGCCTGAAGCCGCTGAACATCCTCACCCGCCAGGGCTCGATGCTCGATCCCCGGCCGCCCGCCGCGGTGGTCGCCGGTAACGTCGAGACCAGCCAGCACCTGGTCGACGCCCTCTATGCGGCGCTCGGCGTGATGGCCAACAGCCAGGGGACGATGAACAACCTCACCTTCGGCGACGAGGCGCGGCAGTATTACGAGACCATCTGCGGCGGCTCGGGCGCCACCGCGGGCGCCGCCGGGACGGATGCGGTCCACACCCACATGACCAATTCGCGGCTCACCGACCCGGAGATCCTCGAGCGCCGCTTCCCGGTCCGGGTGGAGGCGTTCGGCGTCCGCCTCGGCTCCGGCGGCGCGGGCGCGCGGGCCGGCGGCGACGGCGCTGTGCGCCGCATCCGCTTCCTCGCCGCCATGGAGACGGCCCTGCTCTCCTCCCGCCGGGACCACGCGCCGCAAGGCATCGCCGGCGGCGGCGCGGCGCTGCCGGGGGCTCAGCGTTTGATCGCGGCGGACGGCTCGGTTACGAAGCTCGCAGGCTGTTTCTCGGTTCGAGTCTCGGCTGGCGACGTCATCGAGATCGAGACCCCGGGGGGCGGTGGATTCGGTCGGCCGGACGGCGCCTGACGTCCAAGAGAGATAGAGTTCAGAGGTTTCCCGCCTGATGTTGGTCTTCGCCCTCGCCCTCGCCTTCGCCTTCGCCCAGCCGGCCGCCGCCGAGGGCCAGGCCGCGCCACCGCCGCCCGCCGACGCCGCCGCCGCGCCCGAAGCCGGCTTTCCGGCCGGCGCGCCGCACGACGACTATCAGTTCGTGGCCTGGTGCTACGGGGCGCTGCGCGGCTACCTCGAGCTGCACGACCAGGTGATGCCGGAGGTCACCCGCATCGAGGGCGAGTTCCGCCGCCCGGGCTCCCGGCTGGAGGACGACCTCAAGGTCTACGCCGACCAGCAGGTCCAGGCCCGCGCCGACCTGAGGCGCTTCCAGGCCGCCCTCACCGCCGCGGAGAAGGCGAGCCTCCGGCCGATCAACACCGCCGGCGCGGCCGCGGTCGTCAAGGGCCGCAACATGTGGAACGGCGGCTCCGACATCACCAAGGCGCGCCTGGCCCAGGAATGGATGAGCTGGACGCTGCCGGTCCGCTGCCAGACCACCGCCCGCGAGCTCGAGAAACGCGCCGTGCTGATGGGCCCGGCCTTCAAGGCCAACATCGACCCGGACGCCCCGGCCGACGCCGCCCCCGCGCCGCCCGCCGACAAGCCGCCCGAAGCCCCGCCCGCCGCGGACAAACCCGCCGACGCGCCGGCTGCGCCCAACAACTAGTTTCGCGGGCGTGGGCTAGCGCGCGAGAAACCCCGCCAGCCGCTCCAGCCCCGCGGCATTCTTCTCCGGCCGGTTGGCGAAGCACCACCTGAGCCAGCCCTCGCCCTCGTCGCCGAACGCCACGCCGGGGGCGAGGCCGACGCCCGCCGCTTCGATGATCTGCTTGGCCAGCGCCACGGAGTCCGTGCAGCCGGCCACCCGGAAGAAGGCGTACATGCCGCCGTCCGGCTCCGGCGCCTCGACGCCCGGCATGGCCCTGAGCGCCGCCAGCACCTGGTCCTTGGCCGCCGCCAGCTCGGCCCGGACCTCGGCCACATAGGCCTCGCCGTCGCGTAGCGCCGTGGCGGCCGCCGCCTGCACGAAGTCCGGCGCGCAGGAGGTGTTGTATTCCAGGAGCACGCCCATCGGCTCCATCAGCTCCGGCGGCAGCACCATCCAGCCCAGCCGCCAGCCGGTCATCCGCCAGGCCTTGGAGAAGGTGTTGCAGCCGATCACCCGATCGCCGTCCTTGGCCAATTCCAGGAACGAGGGCGCCGAGGCCCGCCCGTCGAAGGTCAACCGCTCATAGACGTCGTCGCCCACCAGCCAGATGCCGTACTGGCGGCAGCGCGCCAGGATCGCCGCCCGGTCCTGCGCCGGCAGCGTCCAGCCGGTCGGGTTGTTCGGCGAGTTGATCACCAGCATCCGGGTGTCCGGCGTCAGCGCGTCCATCAGCCGGTCGAGGTCGAGGCGCCACTTGCCCTGCGCCGCCTCCAGGCTGACGCCCTCGACGGTCGCCGAGAGGATGCGCGGAATCTCCATGACGTTGGGCCAGACCGGCGTCACCACCACCACGCGGTCACCCGGCGAGACCACCGCCTGGGCGGCCAACATCAGGGCGTTGACGCCGGAGTTGGCGACCGCGATCCGCTCGGTCCCGATCGGTCGTCCGTGCAGGCCGCCGAGGTAGTCCGACAGCGCGCCCCGCAGCTCCGCGGTGCCGAGGTTGTGGGTGTAGAAGGTCCGCCCCTCACTGAGCGCCCGGGCCCCCGCCTCGCGGATGAACGCCGGCGTCGGCCGGTCGCTCTCGCCGAACCAGAAGGTCAGCACGTCGGGCCGTCCCCAGGCCTCGTTGGCCACGTCGCGGATGGCGGACCGGCGCAGGGCGAGGACCTCAGGGCGGGCGGTGGGAGCGAACATTCCCCTTCTCTAGCGCCCAAACCCGCGCCCCGCATCCCGCCGCGGGCGGAGCCAAGGGTTACCAAGATTTCATCCGCCGTCCCGCATCCGCATCCCCCCGCCAAGGCCACTTGATCCTTGAGGGCGGCAAGCCTGATCCCCGGGCGTCCGCCTTCGGGGGGTGCGCAGATGGAACGACTGACCCGGCGCGCGTTCGCGGCGGCCGCGGGCGCGGCGGCCGTGGCCGGCCCAGGCCTTGCGCAGGCGGCCCAGACCGATCCCTTCCCCGCCGACGCCACCATTCGCGCCATCCTCGCCGAGCGCATCGACACCCTGAAGAAGAGCGTCGGCATGGTGGTGGGCCTGGTCACGCCGCAGGGCCGCCGGGTGATCGCCCACGGCGCCTTCGACCAGGCGGGCGGCCGTCCCGTCGACGGCGACACCGTCTTCGCCGTGGGCTCGGTGACCAAGGTGTTCACCGGCCTGATCCTCGCCGACATGGCCGGGCGCGGCGAGGTGGCGCTGGACGATCCGGTAGCCAAATATCTTCCGCCGGACGTCAAGGTTCCCGAGCGCAACGGCCGCAGGATCACCCTGGCGGACCTGGCCACCCACACCTCGAGCCTGCCGTTCTGGCCGTCGAACCTCGGCGTTCCGCCGATGACCGCCAGCTACAGCCTCGCGCAGTTCTACGACTTCCTGAACGGTCTCCAGCTGACCCGCGAACCGGGGTCGGCATGGGCCTATTCGAACGCCGGCTCGGCCTTGCTCGGCCATGCGCTGGCCCGCCGCGCCGGCGTCGGCTACGGGAGCCTGTTTCACGATCGCATCGCCCGCCCGCTGGGGATGCGCAGCACCGGCCTGGAGCTGTCACCGGCCATGCGCCGCCGGCTGGCGGCAGGCCACGACGAGTCGCTCAATCCCACGCCGTTGTGGAACGCCGGAGTCTTCGCCCCGGCCGGCGGGGCCGCGTCCAGCGCCAACGACCTTCTGGCCTTCCTGTCCATGACCCTGGGCCGCGGGCAGTCCCGGCTGGAGGCGGCGACCGCGCTGATGCTGGCCACGCGACGCCCGGCCCCCGCCATCGGCGAGCAGGCGATTGGCTGGGAGGTCTTTGAGGGCAAGGGCGAGCCGTTCCTCAACAAGGACGGGGTGGAGATCGGATACACCGCCTCCATGCTCTGCGACCGGGCGGCGGGAACCGGCGTCGTGGTGCTGTCGAACGCGGTGATCAGCGCCTCGGACCTCGCCCGCCACCTGCTCCGGCCCGGCCTTCCGCTGGCCAAACTGCGTCGGCTGGTGACGCTCCCGCCGGAGAGCCTCGATCGCTACCTCGGCGCCTATCAGGCGCGCCCGGGCGTGGTCTACCGGATCCTCAAGCTGGGGCCGCAGCTGGGGGTTCAGTTCCCGGGCCTGCCGGTCTTCCCGCTCTCGCCCGTCAGTGAGACGGTGTTCGTCTTCGAGCAGATCGGCGTCGAGGTCGAGTTCCAGCGCGACGCGCGAGGCCAGGTGACCGGGTTGGTCCGCCGCTACCCCGGCCTGCCCGACGCCGTGGCGACGCGGCTCGCCGAGGCGCCCTAGCGGGCCGCGGGGCCGCCGGTTACTTCCCGTCGGGCGCGATGATCGGCCGGGCGTCCTTCCATTTGAACGGCAGGGTGTCCGGCTTCACATAGACCTCGGTGGTGAACTTGAACGGGTACTTGGTCCCGCTCGGATAGAGCACCTCCAGGAAGTAGGCCGTGAAGCCGGCCTTGGGCTTCGGCACATTGGCCGTGAACGTCCCGTCCTTGCCCGGCATCACCCGCTCGCTGGTGAACGCCTTGCCGATGGTGTCGACCCGGAAGTCGCGCGCCTTCGGGTCGGTCCCCTGCCAGAGGTAGACCTCCATCGGCTTGACCTTTGAATGCAGGGTGAGCGCGCCGTCCTTGCCCACCGTCCACGAATAGTCCGGGATCGGCCGATGGTTGAGCACCGCGGCGTAGAACGACGTCATGCTCTCGTTGATGTCGGTGCCGGCCGTCGAGTGCTTCGAGTTGGGGATCATCCGCAGACGCTTCACCTGCGGCAGCAGGTGGTAGGAATATTTGGTGTTGTCCGGCGGGAAGTACTCGTCGCCCACCGCGTTGATCACGTACTTGGGCATCTTCATCGACGGCCGGTCGCGGTAGTTCAGCGGGTCCTCGATGCGGTTGACCGCGGTCAGCGACGGCTTGCCGATCTGGCCCGGGATCAGCCCGTTCTCGACGTAATCCTTCAGGGCCGGCGAGAAATAGCCCATCGCCTCCCAGTGGTGGCGGGTGGTGGCGTCCACATCGAGCACATTGATGACGATCGGGATGATCGCCGAGACCCGCTTGTCGAGCGCGCCGACTAGCCAGGCGGTCCAGGCCCGCTTGGAGCCACCGGAGACCACGAAGTGGTCCAGCGGGATCTTCCCGCCCTCGGCGCTCGCCAGGTACTGCTGCACCGCGGTCATCGCCGCCGTGCCGCTCTTCACCATCGGCAAGCGCAGCAGGTCGTTCGGGTCATGGGTCCTGGCGAACTTCGCCTGCTGGTAGGCGATGATCTCGTCCTCGACCCGCGGCTTGGGGTCCTCGGTGAAGCGCAGCGGCTGGTTCGGCACGTCGTCGAGCTCGGAGACCACGGAGTTGGTCTCCACGGCCATCTTGGCGAACCGCTCGGTCGCCTTGCCGGGCGCCCGATCGCCGATGTCGCCGCCGGTGATGAACAGGAAGCCGGTCTTGTAGGCGACCTTGTCGGGGACGATCACCGTCAGCCAGTGATGCCAGACGGTGTGGTCCACCTGCTTGGCCGTCAGCCAGGTCTGCGAGGTCAGGTCCAGCACCGCGCCGTGGTAGCCGGGGCCCGCGACCTGCCCCACCACCGTCCAGCCGAAGCTCGGATCGGGCCTCGCCACATAGGCGTCGAGCGCGTTCTTCGGGTTCGCCTGCGCCGGCTGGGCCGCCAGCATCAGCACCGCCGCCGCCGCGGCGCTCAAGCTTTTCAGGAAACGCATCGTCCCAGCCTCCCTGGACCTGTCGGCGGTCCTTGGGCGGGAAGATGACACAGGCGTCAGCGGATTGTCTCGCCTCGGCCGCCTCGCGGGCGTCGCCTAGGCCTTGGTGTTGATCACCCGGCCCGCGGCGTACTCGGCGGCGGCGCGCAGCTTCAGCAGGTCCTCGCTGGGGATCTGCTGGATCACCTGGCCGGTGGTCGGATTGACGAACTTGTAGACGAAGGTGCCGCTCGCCGGATCCTGGTCGATGTTGAGCCGCAGGTCGGGCGAGACCGGCGGCGCAGCCACGGCGGCGGGCGCAGGCGCAGGCGCGGGCGTCGCCACGGCGGCCGGCTGGGACGCCGGGCGCGCGAGCTCCACCGCCGGATCGCTCCGGGGCGTAGGTCCGCTGCTGGTGATCCCGCTCGACATGGCTCGTTCAGTTTGCCCGTTTGACTTATCAACAACATACGCCAACGCCCTTAATGTGATCTTAAGCGGATTAGTCTCGCGCGCGGGTTGCAGGTCGCCGGGCTACAATCGACGTGGTTAGGACGCATTAACCTAGGCCTAAGCCCCCGGTGGCCTACTGGCGCCAGGCGCTCGGATGTCGTGCGCCGCCATCCCTTCGGACGGAGCGCCCGTGAGCCTGGATCCCGACGACTGGTCGGCTGCGCGAGACCAGGCCCGCCGGATGCTGGACGGCGTCTTCGACCACCTGGAATCCCTGCGCGACCAGCCGCTCTGGCAGGCCCCGCCCGATGAGCTCCGCGCCCAATACCGCGAGCCCCTGCCCACCGGTCCCGCCGGCCTCTCCGAGCTCGGCGATCTCTTCCAGACCGCCATCCGCCCCTATTCCAGCGGCAACGCCCACCCCGGCTTCATGGGTTGGGCGCAGGGCGGCGGCACGGTGGCGGGCCTGGTCGGCGAGATGCTGGCCGCCGGCCTCAACGCCAACCTCGGCGGCCGGGACCACATGCCGCTGGAGGTCGAGCAGCAGATCGTCCACTGGACGCGCCAGATGTTCGGCTTCCCGGAGGCGGCCACCGGCCTCTTCCTGACCGGCGCCAGCCAGGCCAACTTCCTCGCCGTGCTGATCGCCCGGATGCGCGCCCTCGGCCCGCACGTCCGGCACGCCGGCGTCGCCCAATCGGATCGCCCGCTGATCGCCTACGCCTCGCGCGCCGTCCACGGCTGCGTCGGCCGGGCCATGGACATGGCGGGCCTGGGCGAGGGCCAGCTGCGGCTGGTGGCCACCGACGACCGCGGCCGCATACGCCTGGATGTTCTGGAGGCCGCCATCACCGCCGACCGGGGCGCGGGCGCCCTGCCCTTCCTGGTGGTGGGCTCCGCCGGCACGGTGGACATCGGCGCCGTCGACGATCTGGACGCCCTGGCCGACCTCGCCGCCGTCCACGACCTGCACTTCCACGTCGACGGCGCGCTCGGCGCGCTGGGCGTGCTCAGCCCCGCCCTGGCCCCCAAGTTCAAGGGCATCGAGCGCGCCGACAGCCTGGCCTTCGACTGGCACAAGTGGGGCCAAACGCCCTATGACGCCGGCTTCCTGCTGGTCCGCGACGGGGAGCTGCACCGCAGGACCTTCGCCAGCGAAGCCGCCTACCTGCAGCGCGCCGACCGCGGGCTCGCCGCCGACGGCTGGTGGCCCTGCGACTATGGCCCGGACCTCTCCCGCGGCTTCAAGGCCCTGAAGACCTGGTTCACCATCAAGACCTATGGCGCCGCCGCGCTCGGCGAGGTGATGGCGAACACCTGCGTCCTCGCCCGCGAGCTCGCTGGCCGCGTCGCCGCCGAGCCGGATCTGGAGCTGATGGCCCCAGTCGAGCTGAACATCGTCTGCTTCCGCTTCAGGGCCGGGACCCCGGCCGAGGCCGACGCCCTCAACGCCGGCATCGTCGCCGACCTGCAGGAGGCGGGCCGGGTCGCGCCGTCCCTCACCCGCCTCGACGGCCGGACCGCGATCCGCGCGGCCATCGTCAACCACCGCACCGAGCTGCGCGATATCGAGGCGCTGGCCACATCCGTCCTGGCGCTGGGCCGCGCGGCCCTTTCCCGATCGGCCTCCGCCGCCTAACCTCATCGGATCCGGGGGGAGGATCCATGGTCAAAGGCATCGTGAGGCGCATCCGTGGCGACCGCTGAGGTCGAGGCGCTCGATGGCGTCGCGGCCCAGCCGCTCGCCGCCCGCCCGCGCCTGCGCCTGCTGGGCGCCGCCAGCGTCCCGCTGCTGCTGTTCAACTTCGGCGCGCCCTACCTCGGGCTGATCGCCGTCCCGATCCTGTTCTTCTTGAAGAACCGGCTGCACTTCTCGGCCTCGCAGACCGCCCTCTTCGCCCTGATCACCTCGATCCCGATCTACCTCGGCTTCGTGTTCGGCTTCATCCGCGACCGCTGGAGCCCGTTCGGGGCTGGCGACCGCGGCTACCTGGTGCTGTTCGGCCTGATCACCGGGACGATCTATGTGGCGATCGCCTTCCTGCCGCCGACCTATCCGGTGCTGCTGGTGGGCGGCCTCATGGCCACCGCCTCGATCCAGTTCGTGTTCGGCGCCGCCAACGGCCTGGCCTCCACCGTCGGACGCAAGCACGCCATGACCGGCCAGATGTCGACGGTGATGAACGTCGCCAACGCCCTGCCGACCGCCACGGCCCTGGCGCTGGGCGGCCTACTCTCCGGCGCCCTGGAGAAGGGCGACGCTGTCAACGCGGCGCGCACCATCTTCCTGATCGGGGCCGCCCTGATGGTCGCCACCGCCCTCTTCGGGATCTTCGGATCGAGGCGCCTGTTCGAGGAGGGCCGCGCCGAGCCGCAGATGCTCACCCCGCTCGCCGACGTCGGCCGCCTCCTGAAGACCTGGCCGGTCTACCCGGCCATGCTGATCCAGATCCTCTGGCAGTTCGCGCCGGCGGCGGGCTCGGCGTTGCAGTACCACCTCTCCGGCGACTTGCACGCCTCCGACGCCCAGGTGGGCGCCTTCTTCGGGGTCTTCTACGGCTGCTTCATCCCCACCTACCTGCTCTACGGCTTCCTCGCCCAGCGGTTCAGCCTGACGGTCCTGATGTGGGTCGGCGCGGTCATCGCCGTGCCGCAGATGGCGCCCCTGCTGTTCATCAAGCACGCCGACCTCGCGGTCCTGGCCGGCATCCCCATGGGCATCCTCGGCGGCATCGCCCAGGCCGCCTTCATGGACCTCGCCATGCGCGCCTGTCCGGAGGGGCTGGAGGGCGCGCTGATGATGCTGCTCTGGTCGATCTACTGGATCGACTACCGGCTGGGCGACCTCTGGGGCGCCGACCTCTACGACCACCACGGCGGCTTCTCGGTGGCGATCTGGGCGACCATCGCCATCTATGCGGCGATCCTGCCGGTGCTGCTGCTGGTCCCGCGCCGGATCACCCGCGGCGCCGACGCCCGAGGTCCCGCCGCCGCCTGACCGCCCCCCTTGAGCCCGGGGCGATTGACAATAGCCAAGCTTGGGCCGAATTGTTCGGCATACGAACAAGTTGTCAGGGGCGCCGTGGGGCATCTCATCGACCAGGGCGATCTCGCCGCGCGGCTGCAGCGGCTGGTGTTCCGGCTGAACCGCGAGCTGCGCTGGGAATTCGCCGAGCTGGGCGTCACCGGCGCCGACGCCATGCTGCTGTTCGACCTGCGCCGCCGGCCGGGCTCCGGCGTCTCCGACCTCGCCGCCATGGGCGAGGTGGCCCGCTCGGTAATGAGCGAGCGGATCAAGCGGCTGGAGAAGGCCGGATTGGTGGCCCGCGACGATCTCCCGCGCGCCGACAAGCGGCGGGTGGGGCTGGTGGTGACGCCGGAAGGCCTGGCGGTGATGCTGCGCATCGTCCACGAGCGCCGCGACCGCATGGAGACCCGCCTGGCCAGGCTGGCCCCGGCCGAGCGGCTCGCAGTGTCGGTGGCCGTCGAGGCGCTGGACAAGCTGCCCGACTGGCGAAGCGCCTTCGAGATTCAGGACGAACAACAACAGACCAACCCTGGGGAGGGACACCATGAGCGAAAGAGAGCCAAGTCGGCGTGAGATGATCGCCTTGGCGGCCGGCGCGACAGCGCTGGGCGCGGCGGCTGCGGCCACGGCCGCGCCGAAGGCCAAGAAGTCCGCGGCCCGGCGCGCCCCGCCCGGCGCGCCGGAGACCGGCCCCGGCGTGCCGATCCCGACCAAGGTGGTGAAGACCCGCTCGGGCCCGGTGCAGGGCCTGATCGAAGCCGGGGTCAGCGCCTTCAAGGGCATCCCCTATGGCGCGGCCCCGATCGGCGCGCTCCGGTTCATGCCGCCGCAGCCGCGCGCGCCCTGGACCGACACCTACGACGCCTCCGACTTCGGCGCCCCGGCCATGCAGCTGGCAGGCGGCACCAGCGTGGTGGCCAACAACGACTTCGGCTTCCAGATGCACCGGGTCTTCACCACGCCTTCCGAGCTGAAGGTGATGAACGAGGACTGCCTCTACCTGAACGTCTGGACCCCCGCGCCGGACCGCAGGAAGCGGCCGGTGATGGTCTGGATCCACGGCGGCGGCTTCGCCTACGGCTCGGGCTCCCAGCCGATCTACCAGTGCGACGGCCTGGCCCGCCATTGGGACGTGGTCTCGGTCAGCCTGAACCACCGCCTCAACGTGTTCGGCTACCTGAACCTCGCCGAAGCGTTCGGCGCCGACTACGCCTCCTCCGGCACGGTCGGCATGCAGGACCTGGTGCTCGCCCTGCAGTGGATCCGCGACAACATCGAAGCCTTCGGCGGCGACCCGGACAACGTGATGATCATGGGCCAGTCGGGGGGTGGGGCGAAGGTCTCGACCCTGCTGGCCATGCCCAGCGCCAAGGGCCTTTTCCACAAGGCCGCGATCCAGAGCGGCCCCGGCCTGACGGTCGGTCGTCCGGGCCCGGCCGCGGCGGGCGCGAAGAAGCTGCTCGACGCCTTGGGGATCAAGCCGGGCGACCGCGAGGCGCTCAACGCCGTCCCCGCCCAAAGGCTCATCGAGGCCGTCGCCAAGCTGGGCGGCGGGCCGGGCGGCGGAGGGCCCGGTGGCGGGCCGATCGTCGACGGCGTGGCGATCCCGCGCGATCCCTTCACCCCCGACGCGCCCGGCGTCTCCGCCGACGTGCCGATCCTGGTCGGCTGGGCCAAGGACGAGTGGACCATCTTCACCGCCGGCGAGCCCTGGTTCGGGACCATGACCGAGGCCGACCTGCAGACCCGCGTGAAGCCTTTGGGCGAGACCGGCCAGAAGCTGCTGGCCGCCATCCGCCGCGCCTACCCGCACTACTCGCCGACCTATCTCTGGGTGCAGATGATCAGCGTCCGGGTTCTGCAGGGCAGCGAGATCCTGGCCGAGCGCAAGGCCGCCCAGGGCCGCGCCCCGGCCTATGTCTACACGATCAGCTGGGAGACCCCGGTGGGGAACGGCGTCTTCAAGACCCCGCACACCATGGAGATCCCCTTCACCCTCTATTCCTTCGACAAGGTTCGCGAGTACGTCGGCCCCGGCCCCGAGCCCAAGCAGATGGCCGACCAGATGGCCGGCGCCTGGGTGGCCTTCGCCCGCACCGGCAAGCCGGACCATCCGGGCATCCCGCACTGGCCGGCGTTCAATGCGTCCACGCGGCCGGTGATGGACTTCAACCTCAAGAGCCGGGTGGTCAGCGACCCGCTCTCCGAGGTGCGCCAGGTGCTGGCGAGCTCGCCCGCGCCGAGCCCTCGGGGCTAGGGCGGTGACCGGCTCCGCCTCCCGCCGCGGTGTCCTGGCGGGCGCCGCGGCCGCCCTGGCCGCCGCCGCGACCGCGCGCGCCCAGTACATCGCCACCGGCGTCACGCCGACGGTGATGACCAGCAACGGGCCGGTGGTGGGCCTGATGGAGGCCGGGATCCCGACCTTCAAGGGCCTGCGCTACGGGGCGCCGCCGGTGGGGCCCTTGCGCTGGGCGCCGCCGGCGCGGCCGGCCCCCTGGAAGGACCCGGCGCTCGCAGCCGAGTTCGGCCCGGCCGCCATGCAGCTCGCTTCCGGCGGCTCGGCGGTGCGCTATCCGGGGACGGTCGGCGCGGCCCTGAACCAGTTGATGAACGCCGGCCAGGACGTGGTGCGTCAGAGCGAGGACTGCCTGTTCCTCAACCTCTGGACCCCGGCGCTGGACCGCAAGCCCCGGCCGGTGATGGTCTGGTTCCACGGCGGCGGCTTCAACTACGGCTCGGGCAACTGGCCGGTCTACGACGGCCACAACCTGGCGAAGAACCACGACGTCGTGCTGGTCAGCGTCACCCACCGGCTCAACGCCTTCGGCTATCTCTACCTGGGCGAGGCGGGCGGCGATCCGGCGAGCGGAAACGCCGGCATGCTCGACCTCATCGCAGCCCTGCAATGGGTGCGCGACAACGCCGCCGCGTTCGGCGGCGATCCCGGCAATGTCACCGTCTTCGGCCAGTCCGGCGGCGGAGCCAAGGTCGCCACCACCCTGGCCATGCCGGCCGCCAACGGCCTGCGCCACAAGGGCATCGTCGAGAGCGGCGCGGCGCTGCGCTCCGGCGACAAGGCCGCCGCCGCCGAGCAGGCGCGCCGGCTGATGCGCGACCTCGGCGCAGGCGACCTCGCCGCCCTGCGCGCCGTACCCGCCCCCAACATCCTGGCTGCTGTCCACGCCCAGGGCGCGGCGGGCCTGCGCTGGGGCCCGGTCATGGACGACGTGGCGATCACCGGCCACCCTTTCGATCCGACGGCCAACCCGGTCGGCCGCGACGTGGCCGTGATGGTCGGCTGCACCTCCGACGAACAGACCCTCTACAACGTCGGCTTCGACTGGTGGGGCAAGGCGACCGACGCCCAGGCCCTGGAGCGGCTGCGCGGCCAGTACGGCCCGCTGGCCGACCAGCTCTGGGCCGCCGCCCAGGCCCGCTACCCGAACGACAGCCCCAGCTACCGCTACGTGGACGTGACCTCCAAGGCGGCCTTCGTCTCCTCAGCCGCCCTGGCCGAGCGCAAGTCCGCCCAACCGACCCCGGTCTACATGTACGTCTGGGCCTGGGGCGCGCCGGTGGACGGCGGCCTGATGCGCGCGCCGCACACCATGGAGATCCCCTTCGCCTTCGACAATGTGGACAAGGGGCCGATCATGCTGGGGACCGCCGCCTCCACCCAGCGCCTGGGCAGGCAGGCGTCCGGCGCCTGGACCGCCTTCGCGCGCACCGGCGATCCCAACGTCGCCGGCTCCGGCCTGCCGCATTGGCCCCGCTACGACGCCGCCCAGCGCGCGACCATGATCTTCAACACCCAAAGCCGGGTCGAGAACGACCCCTATGCGGAATTCCGCAAGCTCATGCCGCCGGTGCGGCCGGCCTGAGCCCATGAGACCGGGAGGAACCTAGACCATGCATCATCGAACCCTGCTCCGCTGGGCGTCCGGCGCGGCCGCCGCCCTGGCGGCGCTCGTCGGCGTCAGCGCCGCCCAGGCCAAGGACATGCTGGGCGTCACCTGCTCCAGCCCGCCGCCGGCCCATTGCGACGGCGCCGCCTGCGCCACCGACGGCTCGCTCGCCAACCTCGGCAACGCCACCGACCCGAAGACCGGCCGCAAGTTCTTCCTCGACTATCCCTGCAACCTGAAGCCGGGCGAGAAGGTCATCTTCCTGCTCAACATCCATGGCGCCGGCTCGATCGGCAACTGGCAGCGGCACTACTTCCCGGCCATGGACTACAAGGACAAGTACCATCTGGTGGTCGCCACCCCGACCGCCGCCACCATGCGCCCGATGCCGGGCGGTGGCGCCGGCGTGCGCATGTGGGTCGCCGACGCCGACGACGCCCACCTGCAGAACATCACCGACCTGGTCTTCGACGCCTTCGGCCGGAAGAACATCAAGGCCTTCTGGCTGGTCGGCCACAGCCAGGGCGGCGCCACCTCGCACCGGATCGTCTGTTCCGACTTCTTCAAGGACAAGGTCGACGGCCTGCTCTCGCTCTCCGGCGGCCGGGTCGGCCGCGCCGAGATCAACCCGCGCTTCGGCCCACCGATGCCCGACGGCTCGCCGCCGCCGCCCCGCCAGCTGCCGGCGGCCATGACCAGCCCGCCGCTGCCCGCCTGCGAGTTCAGCCACATCTTCGAGACCGGCGAACATGAGATCGTGGCCCTGCCCACCACCTCGCCCTTGGCCGACCGCTTCGGCTGCGGCCCGCGCGTCGAGAAATCCGACATCGTCGACACGCGGCCCGGCTACGTCTGGGATTACGCCCGCGCCGGCTATCCGGTCTGGGGCATGAAGGCCCGGCCGGGGACCGCCCACATCTGGGTCTATCCGAACTGCAAGGGCGGCCGCCTGGTGGCCGACGTCGAGCGGCTCGACAAGGGCCACACCGAAGGCCTCGAGCCGCACGTCACCGAAGCCATCCTCAAGCTCATCGCCTCCGCCCCCGGCGGCAAGGCCCAGCGGATGCAGACGGCGTCGAGATAAGGGGGACCTTCTCCCCCTGCGGGAGAAGGTGTCGGGCGAAAGCCCGACGGATGAGGGGTCGCGCGCCGCCGTCCACGCGGTCGCGGCCCCTCCTTTTCTTCAGATGTTCCGCTTTTGCGCCAGCGCGCAACACGAGGCCGAGCCGATCGGCCCCGCCACGTCGTAGAGGAAGCACTCGCCGATCGCCACGCCGTCGGTCGCGCCGTGATTGATCACTTCGAACCCCAGCCATTCGCCCACCGGTTCGCGGTGCAGGTAAACCGTGACGTCGGAGTTGATGTACTTCAGGCTCTGGTCGCCGGCGTTGGCGAAGGGGCTGGCGAAGTCCGCCGCCACCGCCACGCGCACGAAGGGCGTCAGCGCCCGGCCCTCCACCAGCTCGCGCACCTCGGCCATCCAGGTGCGCTTCTGGCCCACCGTGCCGAAGCCGCCGGAGATCGGCCGCATGGCCCACATGCCGCCCATCGGCCGGTTCGAGGTGTCCGGCGCGGGGATCTCCTCAGGCTTCGGAA
Source organism: Phenylobacterium sp. (assembly GCA_004799545.1). Classification (GTDB taxonomy): domain Bacteria; phylum Pseudomonadota; class Alphaproteobacteria; order Caulobacterales; family Caulobacteraceae; genus Phenylobacterium. The sequence goes on along the minus strand of SSMU01000012.1, from coordinate 91,703 downwards.
CCTCCCAGTTGGGCGGCCTCCAGACATTGCCTTCGGGAGCCTCGGTGCGCCGCAGCAGCTGGCAGGTCGCTCGCCCGGCGCTCTTGCCGCCCGAAATGAACTCGGCGTCGACCACCTTGATGCGCCGCCCCTCGCGCACCACCCGCGTGGTGACCTCGACCGGGGACAGGTCGGGCAGGCGGTACATGTCGACCGTCAGCCGCGCGGGCGTGAACTCGGGGTCGCCGTGCAGGCGCTCGATCTCGGCGCCAAGCAGGCCCACGATCACCCGCCCGTGCAGCGAGTTCGGATCCCACGGCCCGCGGCTGGCGGGGGTCGGGACATAGCGGTCGCCATCGACCGTGAAGAACGGTGTTTCGGACATCGCGCCGAGCTAAGCCGATTCCATCACGCGGCTTCCACCCCGTGCGCGACGGCGGCCGCATCGGCGATCGCCTGGCCCTCGATGCCCAGGGCCGCGGCGGCGTCGCGGGCGTCGAGCGCGGCGCGGATCTCAGCGTGCCGGGCCGCGGTCAGCTTCCAGCCGATCATGCACACCGCCCCCAGGATCACGCAGGCGATCGGCCCGGAGACGAAGGTCAGGCCCAGGCCTCGGATCGCCGCGGCGCTGTTGGCGTGGCCGAGCCTGGGGGCGTAGCCCAGGTACTGCAGCAGAGGATAGGAGATGATGATCGCCACCCCCGAGGCCACCTTCGAGCCGGCGGTGTTCAGCGAGAAGATCAGGCTCATCCGGTCGTGGCCGTCCTGCAGCCGCGCCTCGTCGGCGACGTCGGCCAGCATCGAGCGGATGGTCAGCTCGAACCCGGCGCCGCAGAAGCCGCACCACAGGTTCACCGGCACCGAGGCCCAGAACACCCCCTTCGGCGGCAGCAGGACGGTGAGCAGGCCCAGCGAATAGCCGATGGCCACCACCATGATCGCCCGGTGCTTGCCGATGCGCGTGGCCAGCCAGGCGACGGTCGGCGCGCCCAGCAGGCCCGCCACCACATAGAACATCAACAGCACCGAGGCCTGTCCGCCGGTGAAGTGCATGAAGTCCTTGGCGAAGAACAGGAAGATCGAGCTCATCCAGCCCGGGCCCAACACCATGGCCATCTGCGCCGCGTAGAGCCGGAGCAGGTTGGGCTTCTTCAGCACCGCCGCCAGGTCGCCGATCGCCAGCTTGGGGATCGCGCTCTTGTCCGGATTGACCGGGTCCGGCGTCAGCCAGACGGCGAGCCCCACCGCCACCGGGGTCAGCACCGCCAGGAAGGCGCCCATGGCGTGCACCGCGTCGGCGTCGGTGAGCTTCAGCACCTGGCCGGTGAAGGCCGGGATCGACAGGGTCACCAGCAGCGCCACGATCGCCACGATCGCCATCACCCCGAAGATCCGCGAGCGGGCGTCATAGGTCCTGGCGATGGTCGCGGCCCAGGCCGGCGGCGCCAGCGACAGGATCGACAGGCCCACGTAGAGCACCAGCAGCCAACCCACCATGTAGGCCTTGGTGATGCCCACCGGCGCGAAGAACAGCATGGCGATGCCCAGGCTCAGGATCGGCGCGCCCAGCAGCATCCACGGCCGGTAACGGCCGATCCGCGTCCGGGTGCGGTCCATCAGCATGCCGAGGATCGGATCGAGGCCGATGTCGATCATCCGCGCGATGAACCAGACGCCGGCCACCACCCCCAGCGAGACCCCGAGCCGGGTCGCCAGGTGCGGCGGCAGGTAGATCAACAGCGCCGCCGCGACCGCCGTCACCGGCAGGGCCGAGAGGGCGAAGACAACCGTCCGCCAAAGGGGGATGCGCGCCGCCTCGCCCGCCATCATCGCGTTTCCTCAAGGGTTTTTCTTTTGATGAGGCGCGCAGAGGGCGCGATCTTCAAGGGCGCCCTAACGTCAACCTGGCGCGGCGCGCGACCCGCGCGGAACAGGGTTGGCGGCCGCGAAACCACGTCCTTTGACCGCCCGGTGACGGTGGCCGGCTATGTCGGGATTGCGGCAGACCGTCGCTTTGCGAACGCGTTATCTCAAATCCGGTCGGGAGGTGGTGAGTCTTGGAGCTGACGTTGTACGGCCTCAACGAGGCGGGTGAGCCCGCGTTCGCCGAGAAGCTCGGACCGGAGCTGCGCGACCGGCTGCGCGAGTTTGCGCTCGAACACCTCGCCCGCCACCACGCGGTGGAAGTCTGGGAGGGACCGACCTGCGTCCTGCGCCTGCGCCGCGCCGCCGCGCACCGCCAGGCCTAGGGCGCGTCAGGCGAACGTGGATACCAACAAGCCTTTGCTTTTATTGGATCGAACCTTGGCCTCAGCCGTTCCTTAAGGGACCTCTTCCCGTAACCCAGGACGGTGGATGACTCGCATCCGAAAGCAACTTCCCGCCTTTCCGGGCGCCGGCGAACTTCGCTGCCGCGGCTTCAAGGGCCAGGTGGACTACGAGATCCTGGGCGATCCCGGGAGCTTGCGGCCCGGCCCGGCGCGCCTGCGCGGGTCGCTGTCATCGACGCCGGAGATCGCCGAGCAGGCGTTCCGCGACGGCGACGGGGAGCTGACGCTGCAATCCGGCGAGACCTATCGCATCACCATGCTGGGCCACTCGACGGGCAGCAGCGTCGCCTATTTCGAGATGCGGGCCTGAGGCCGAACGCCCGCCTCTAGCCGCGAGCCTGATACCGGACCCGGAGCGAGACCGCGTTCTCGCCCGGCGTCACGTCGCGCAGGTGGCCGGCGACGTGGTCGAGGGCTTCGGACTGTTGCGGGAACCGGGCGACTTCTTCGCCTTCGCGGTGGACGATCCACTCACCGCTGGCCTCAATCACTTCGTACTTCATGCCGCCCCACTCGAACTGAACCGTGCAGTAGCGGTGGCCGGGTTAATGCAACAAGAGCGCGCATTCTCGCGCGCCTGCTACCGGTTGTCGCAGCCCGGCCGGCGCCCGATCGGCCGGCGAATACCCACGGCGGCCTTTCCGCTTTGGAAACAATCTCTTTCGTCCGGCCGCCTTTGTTACGGGTGCAGACGGCCTATCTTGATCGGCGAGGAGATACCCATGATCGATAAACGACCCTTCGCGGGCCTGGGCGGCGCCGACCACGGCTGGCTCAAGGCCAAGCACCATTTCTCGTTCGCCAACTACTACGATCCCCAGCGGATGGGCTGGGGGAACTTGCGCGTCTGGAACGACGACGAGATCGCGCCCAACTCCGGCTTCCCGCCGCATCCCCACGCCGACATGGAGATCATCACCTATGTCCGGCAAGGCGCGATCACCCACCAGGACAGCCTGGGCAACAAGGGCCGCACCGAGGCCGGCGACGTCCAGGTGATGAGCGCCGGCTCCGGCATCCGCCACGCCGAGTACAACCTCGAGCCGGACGCCACCCGCATCTTCCAGATCTGGATCGAGCCCAATAGCGCCGGCGGCGAGCCCACCTGGGGCGCCAAGCCCTTCCCCAAGGCCGACCGCGCCGGCCGCTTCGTCACCCTCGCCTCCGGCATCCCCGGCGACGAGGACGCCCTGCCGATCCGCACCGACGGCCGGGTGCTCGGCGCGACGCTGAAGGCCGGCGAGAGCGCCGACTACCAACTCTCGCCCGATCGCCACGCCTATCTGGTGCCGGCTGTGGGCGCGGTGGAGGTCAACGGCGTCCGCCTCGACGCCCGCGACGGCGCCGCCATCTCCGGCGAGCCCCGGCTCACCGTCACCGCCCTCGAAGACGCCGAAGTCATCCTGGTCGACGCGGCCTAGCTCAAGTTCCTCCCCCGTCCCGAAGAGGACGGGGGAGGAACGCCGTCTCTATTCCCGATGAATCGGATCCACCCACTTCACGCCTTCCGGGCGCTCCGCGGGCTCGATGTCGAGGTTCACCACCACCGCCTCGTTGTCGGAGCGGACCAGCACGCAGGACAGCACCTCATCGGCCGAGGCGTTGATCTCCTGGTGCGGCACGTAGGGCGGCACATAGATGAAGTCGCCGGGCCCAGCCTCGGCGGTGAACTCCAGCGTCTCGCCCCAGCGCATCCGGGCGCGGCCGCTGACCACATAGATCACGCTTTCCAGCGGTCCGTGGTGGTGGGCGCCGGTCTTGGCGTTGGCGTGGATATGCACCGTCCCGGCCCACAGCTTCTTCGCGCCGGCGCGGGCGAAGTCGATGGCCGCGGCGCGGTGCATGCCGGGCGTCTGGGGCGTGTTGTCGTCCAGCTGACCCGCGGGGATCACCTTGACGCCGGAAAGCTTCCAGCCGTCCGGCGGCGGCGGATTTCGTTCGCTCATCGGCCAAGCTGACGCTCGCGGGCGCCGCTTGGCAATACCGAGCGACAGCCAGCAAAGGTGGCAACCACTTTTGCGTCCGGCTGCGCGTAGAGAAAGAAAACTAGTGCGACGCCGGCGGCTCGACGACCTGTTCGTCCCAGTCGCCGCCGGGATCCTGGATCAGCACGTGTCGCAGCTCCTGGTCGACGCGGCCGTAGTCGCCGGCCGCCTTGAGGGCCTCGGCCTGGCTCCCATAGGCGCCCAGTTCGGCGTCGTCCGCGTCGTCCACCAGCATCCATTGCCCGCATCGGGCCACGACGGTCAGGTCGCTCATGTCGCTCGTCCCCAGCCAGGCCGCGCGATGGCGGCCGGACGACCGAGGTTCTGTCACCGAATGGTCGCGACCGCGCGGGTGCACCGGGTCGCACCCAGTGCGGCGCAAGCGCGCAGGCGGAGGCTACGCCCCAGCTTCGCCCTTATTGCGCGTCCTTGAAGTAGGGTTCGACCGCGCCCTGCAGCTTCAGGGTCAGGGACTGGCCGCGGCGGTCCTTGGCGGCGCCGGCCACCACCCGCACCCATCCCTCCGAGACGCAATATTCGTCGACGTTGGTCTTCTCGACGCCCTTGAAGCGTATGCCCACCCCGCGCTCCAGCGCGGCGGCGTCGTGGTAGGGGCTGGTCGGGTCCACCGAGAGGCGGTCGGGCGGCAGGTCGCTCATCCGCGGGGCCTAGCGCCCCCCAGGGCGGGTTTCAAGTCCGCAGACAGAGCGCCGTTGTCACCGCCGCCAGCGCGGCTGTAGGCTTTGCTGCATAACAACGACATCGGTCGCGCCATTTGCGCGAGGGAGGCCGACACCATGAAGTTCGCCGCCATTTCCGTCATCGCGCTCGCCGCAGCGCTGGTCGCCCAGCCAGGGCTCGCACAGCCCGGCGCGAAACCAGCTGCGGCCGCCGCCTACCACGCGCCGGTCAACGCCTTCGGCCAGCCGGACCTCGAGGGCGTCTGGACAAACGCCACCCTCACCCCCTTCGAGCGCGACGCCAAGTTCGGCGACCGGCTGGTGATGACGCCCGACGAGGCCGCCGCCATCGAGAAGGCCAACACCAAGTTCATCGCCGCCTCCAACGCCCCCACCGACCCGAAGATCAAGACCACCGACCTGCCCTACGAGTGCGGGCGCGGCTTCAAGGGCAGCGACTGCGGCTACAATTTCGCCTGGACCGACCCGGGCACCACGGTGATGACCGTCGGCGGCCAGAAGCGCGCCTCGATCCTGGTGGATCCGCCGAACGGCAAGCTCCCCACCATGACCGACGATGGCAAAAAGCGCCTCGCCGCGCGCTTCAAGCGCTCGGCCTGGGACGGCCCGGAAAGCCGCTCGCTTGGCGAGCGCTGCATCCTGTCGTTCGGCTCGGCCGCCGGCCCGCCGATGTTGCCGCTGCTCTACAACAACAACTACCAGATCTATCAGACCCGGGACGAGGTCACGATCGTCATCGAGATGGTCCACGACGTGCGCCACATCCGGCTGGCCTCCGAGCACCTGCCGACCTCCATCCGCCAATGGATGGGCGACTCGATCGGCCACTGGGAGGGCGACACCCTGGTGGTCGAGACCGTCAACCTCAGGCCCGAGCAGGGCTTCCGCGGGGCCGGGCCGAACATGAAGGTGACCGAGCGCTTCCGGCGGATCTCGCCGCGCCAGGTGCTCTATTCCTTCACCGTCGACGATCCGCAGAGCTACACCCGGCCGTTCACCGGCGAGGTGGCGCTGAATTCGTCCAAGGGCCCGATCTACGAATACGCCTGCCACGAGGGCAACTACGCCATGCCCGGCATCCTGGCCGGCGCGCGGGAGCTGGAGAAGCAGGGCCGCGACCCGGGCGCCGGTCCGCGCGACGCCACCGGCGCTCCCGCCGAGGAAGGCGCCCAGTAGCGCGGCGTCGTGAGCCGCCGTTCAGCATGAGCGCCGGTTAACCGCCCTCGTTGAAGGAAGGTGAAGGCTTCTTAGCCAGACTGCCCGGCTGAGGGACGGCCTCCGGATTCAGGAGACCGGCATGGACGGATACACGAGCGTCCTGGGCGGGGCGTGGGATTTCGCGGCGGCGCACCCGTTCGTCAGCGCCTGGCTGGCGGTCGCCACCGCCTGGGCGATCTTCACCTTCGCCAGCCGCAACAACGCCTGACGATGCGCGAACCCGGCAGGCCCGTCAGCGGTTGTGCAGGGCATGGAGCCCAAGCACCGTGAGCGCCGCTACGACGAGGTCCGCCGCTGCCTGGCCGAGGCGGACGCCGCCTTCGCCCGCGCCGGCGCGGTCACCGACGAGCGCGAACGCGGCCAGATGATCGAGGAGGCCGAGACCTGGCTGGTGCGCGCCGAACGTCGGCTGAACAAGCTCATCGACCGCCCGGCCTCCGCCGCCCACCCTCAGTTGCTGACCGGCGAGGACCGGTCGTTCGGCGGCGGACGCTCCGGCCACAGCAGCCTGGTCTGGCGGCGCACCCCGAAAGCCTGATCGCCGCCCCCTGGCAGGGTCGCCGCCGGCGTCGCCTCTGGCCAGGGTCGCCCGTGACCTTTAGGGGACGTTGATGCTCCTGCTGCTCTTCGCCGTGGCCGTGTGGGCCGGGATCCAGAACGCGCTCGCGGGGGGCGGCTCGTTCGTCACCCTGCCGGCCCTGATCCTCTCCGGCCTCGATGCGCGGGCGGCCAACATCGCCTCGACCATCGCCCTGTTCCCCGGCCAGGTGACCACCGGCTGGGTGGGCCGCAAGATGGTCTCCGGCGCCGGCGGCCTCCGCTTCCGGACGCTGGTGATCCTCAGCCTGGCCGGCGGCGCCCTGGGCGCGGGCCTGCTGCTGCTCACGCCGTCGTCCTTCTTCGCCCGCCTGGTGCCCTGGCTGGTGCTGTTCGCCACCGCCCTGTTCGCCTACGGCAGCTTCTTCCGGAAGCCGAAGGAGGACGAGACCCCGCACCTTGGCCGCCTCGGGGCCGGGATCGCCCAGTTCCTGATCGCCATCTACGGCGGCTATTTCGGCGGCGGCATCGGCTTCCTGATGCTCGCGGCCCTGACCGCGGCCGGCCTCGCCGTGCGGGTCGCCGGGGCCACCAAGAACGTGCTGGCCGGCGTGATGAACGCCGCGGCGGTGGCCATCTTCCTGTTCACCCCGCACATCCCCTGGCTGCGGGTCGGGGTGGTCTGCGTCGGCGCGATCGGCGGCGGCTACCTGGGCGCCATGGCCCTGAAGCGGGTGGACGAGCGGATCATCCGCGGCTTCGTCGTCCTGCTGGGCGTCGCCCTGACCATCGGCCTGTTCCTGCGGCAAGGCCGGTGAGCGTCGTCGCCGCCTACGTCTACCGCGACGGCCAGCGGGTCCGCGAGGCGGCGCTCACCGAGGACGGCCTGGCGCTCGCCCCCGGCGAGTTCGTCTGGATCGGCCTGGCCGAGCCCGACGAGGCGGAGCTGCGCCTGCTCGAGCGCCATTTCGACCTGCACCCCCTGGCCGTCGAGGACGCGCTCCACGCCCACCAGCTGCCCAAGGTCGAGGTCTATGGCGACGCCCTTTTCGTGGTCGCCCGCACCGCCGAGCTCGATGGCGAGGACGTCATCCGCTACGGCGAGACCCACTTCTTCGTCGGCCGCAGCTACATCGTCACCGTCCGCCACGGGTCCGGGCGCGGCCATGCCGCCCTGCGCGCCCAGATGGAGGCCGCCCCCGCCCTGCTCCGCCACGGCCCGGACTACATCCTCCACGCGGTCCTCGACTTCATCGTCGACGGCTACCAGCCGATCACGCTCGAGACCGAGGAGGAGGTGCTGGCCATGGAGGAGCGGGCGCTGGACGCCTTCCTCACCCGCGAGGAGATCCGCCGCATCTTCCGCCTGCGCGGCGAGCTCCTGCGCTTCCGCCGCGTCCTCGGCCCCATGGAAGAGGTGGCGACCCGGCTCGAGCATCTCGAGACCCCCACCATCGACCCGGAGGTGCGGCCCTATTTCCGCGATGTCGCCGACCACGTCCGCGGCGCCGTCGGCCGGGTGGAGACCCTGCGCGACGTCCTGGCCTCGGTGTTCGAGGTGGCCAACCTGCTGGAGCAGCAGCGCCAGGGGGTGATCACCCGCAAGCTCGCCGCCTGGGCCGCGATCCTCGCCGTGCCCACCGCCATCGCCGGCATCTACGGCATGAACTTCGAGCACATGCCGGAGCTGAAATGGGCGTTCGGCTACCCCGTCGTGGTCGGCGGCATGGCCGTGATCTGCACGGCGCTCTACTGGCGGTTCAAGAAGTCGGGCTGGCTCTGAAACCTGCGCTCCCTAAGCGAGCGACAGCCAGCAAAAGTGTGAGCACTTTTGCGTCCGGCTGCGCGTAGACCGACCAAAAATCAGGGCCCGTGAGCGGCGGCTCACGGGCCCTTTCGCGCGTCCGCAGAGGGGAGAGCTTCAGCGGGCGGCGAGCGTGGTCGACCGCGACTGGATCACGGCGGCCAGCTTGTCCTGGGCCTCGGCGCGCACGCCGTCCTTGCAGCTCTCGCGGCCGCTCAGCGAGCGCTCGTCGCGGCAGATCTGCTGGCCGGCCGACTGGACGCGTTGGTTGAAGGTGGTCATCCCGGCCTTGGAGGAGAGGTCGAGATCGCCGATCTGCACATGGGCGGCGGGGGCGGCGTGGGCGACGCCGACGGCCAGGCCCGCGACGGGGACGGAAGCCAGGACCAGGTAGCCGGCGGTGGTGAGCTTGGTGATGAAGTTCGACATGTTCGTTCCCTTGATTTTGAATTCGGTTGGCGGCGGGGGCCGTCGATGGGAACGATGTACTGCTCTACTTTCGCCAAGTCCTCTTAAGCTTCAGTAATGACCTGTAATTCACAATATTACATGAGATTAATACATGACCGACTATTAATCCCACCGTCATCCTCCGGTCGCGCGCACGCGCGATCCGGAGGACCCAAGCCGAGTTGGATCCGTCCGGCAGCTTGGGTCGCCCGGACAAGCCAGGCGATGACTTCTGAGAAGGGGGCCTACCTCGGCTTGCGGAACTTCATCGCGAACTGGTCGGTCTTGCCGCGGATCGAGGGCTGGAAGACGTTGTCGGTGTGCGGGTCGGCCGGGTTGCGCAACAGGTCGGTCTCCGCCACCAGCTTGAAGCCGGCCGCCTCCACCTCCTTGCGCACCTGCGCCGGATCGATGCGGTGCAGCTGGTCGATGTTGACGCCTTCCGCGCCCACATGGTCGACCACGATGAAGACTCCGCCGGGCTTCAGCGCCCGGTAGATCTCGGCGTCCAGCTTGGCCGCGTTGTCGGCCGGGAACGGCTTCAGGTGCAGGTCGTGGTAGTTCTGCACGGTCATCACCAGGTCCAGCCGGTCCGGCAGCTTCAGCGCCGCGAACGGGCTGTCGATCGCCGTCACGTTTGGATAGGCGGCGGCCACCGCCTTCTGCTCGTCGGCGTAGGCGGCGCGGAACTTGATGAACTCGCCCGGCTGATAGGCCCAGACGTGGCCGGTCGGCCCGACGGCCTTGGCCAGGATGCGGGTGAAATAGCCGCCGCCCATGATGAAGTCGGCCACCCGGTCGCCGGGCTTCACGCCGGCCCAGGCCAGCAGCTCGCCGGGATGGCGCGCCGCGTCGCGGGCGCTCTCCGCCGCAGGCCGGCCGCTGTCGGCCAGGGCCGCGGCGATGTTGGCCGGGACCTTCTCCGCCGCCGCCAGCGCGACGCCCGCCGCGCCCACCGTCAAGGCCGCCGCCAGTGCGGCCCCAATTCCGAACAGTGTCCTATGCGCCATCGAACCCTCCCATGGTTTCCAGGGCGGGGAGCCTACGCCCAACGGCGAAGCTTCGTAACTGGCTAGCGGGGCTGCGCCGCCGCCCGGCGGGCCTTCGTCGCCTGCTCCCAGTCGACCCGCGCCCGCTCGACCTCGGCGGTGACCGCCGGGCCGTAGAGCCGGTAGCAGGAGAACACCACCTCGCGCCCGGCCGGCATCTCGGCGGCGATGTGCTCCAGCCCGGGTGTCACGTCGGTGCGGTGGATCAGCCGGCCGGCGTCGTCCGCCAGCTTCAGCGGCGTCTCGGCCAGGTGCGACAGGTGCGGGCACTCCGTGGCCGCCACCCGCGCGCAGTCGCCGTGGGTCGGCGGCACGTTGCAGCCCCAGCCGACCGAGCCGTCGTGCAGGGTCACGAACCCGCCCGAGGCCACCGGGAACACCCAGCGGTCGCTGGCTTCGGTCGGCTGGCCGCAGATGTGGCAGAGCAGGTCGATCATCCCGCGCCGCTGGCGGGTCACGTGGACCGCGGCGAACAGCGGCTTGCCGACGCCCGGCGCCTGCCGCTGGTCGAGCTCGAGCAGGCCCGGGAAATCCGTCGAGGGCTGCACGCGGAACCCCTGCTCGCCCGACCAGGCGACCGACCAGGGGATGTCGATCCCGATCCGCCGCCCTTCAGCCATTGGCCGCCGCTCCGGCTAGTGGCTGGACAGCCATTTGGTGACATAGGCGTGGGCCTGCCGGGCCAGGCTCGGCGGGCCGGAGAAATAGAACTCCGAGCCGAACAGGTGCTTCTTCTCCCGCCAGCTCAGCTCGCCCATGTCCTCGGTCTGCAGCATCGTGCGCAGCTTGCCGCGCTGGGACTTCGAGACGAACGCCACATAGGTCGCTTCGGGCACGTCGCCCCCCAATTCCACAAACGAAAACCCGCCCCGCCGACACAAAGCCAGACCGTGGCCGATCCCGGCAAGGGTCGGGATGCCGCATTGGCCCTCAAGCCTGTGGGCGAAAACCGCGCGCGCGGCGCGGTGAGGCTGAAATGGCGCGCCGTCGTTGTCCGGCCCCTGACGCATGAACGGCCGCTAAACGCAGGCCCCGGACCTCGTTCAGGCGCGCCCTGTCATACCCACGGCAAGATTCAGGAGCAGATCATGCAAAAGGTACTTCTAGGGGCTGCCGCGGCGGCCATGGCGTTCACCAGCGTCGCGGCCGCGGCCCAGCCGTTCGATGGCCGTCGCGACGGCGATCAGCGCGGCCAATACCAACAGGGCCACGATCAGCGGAGCCAGGCCGCCCAGCCCGGCCAGAACCAGCAACGCGGCGCCCAGCCGCGCGTCCAGTCCCAGCCGCAGCAGCGCAACTGGAACAACAGCGGCGCCAATGTCGCTCAACAGGGCTGGAACCGCGGCGGTCAGCAACGCGCCTGGACCGGTGGCGCCAACTACGCCCAGCGCGGCTGGAACGGCGGCGCCCAGCGCTACGCCGGCGCCGGCCGCTGGCGCGAGGGCCAGGTGTTCACCGGCTTCCGCGACCGCGGCCGGATGATCAGCGACTGGGGCCGGTACCACTTGCCGCCGCCGCGCTACGGCTACGCCTACTACTATGACGACAGCGGCGAAGTGGTGATGGCGGCCCTGGCCAGCGGCCTGATCGGCCTGGTGATCGGCGACGCCATCGCCGACCAGGGCGGCTACGCCCAGCCCTACGAGTACGGCTATGCGCAGCCGGCGCCCTACGGCTACCAAGCCCCCTACGGTTACGCCCAGCCCTACCCCTACTGAGCCACCGCCCCAAGCTCGGGGACCGACCTCAGCGACCGACGCCCTGCCCGCGCCCGCGGGTGGGGCGTCAACGCGTCAGCTTGACACGTGAGGCGACGCACGGAGCACTGTCGATCCAGTTGTGACCTGGGGGAGGGTCGCCGCAAATGTCCAGCCTAGCCAGCCCGCGCGCGCCGAGCCCGAGCTCGATCGCCACTGCGCGGCTGATGGGCCGGCTGGCCATGGCCTTCGTGCTCGACGTTGTGGCCATCGTCCGCGGCCGCCGCGACCTGGTCGACGCCCTGCTGCTGGCGACCATCGTCCAGGCCAACACCGCCGCTCTGAGCAGCGAGATCGAGCTGCAGGCCGCCTTCGCCGGCGCCGACCACCCGCCGCCCGACGACCTGCGCAGCCCGGTCAGCATCAACGCCGTCGCCCATTCCCTGCAGATGCCGTTCGAGACCGTGCGCCGGCGCGTGCACCGGCTGGCCCAGAAACGTCTCTGCCAGCAGGTCGAGGGCGGGGTGATCGTGCCCACCTCCATCCTGATGACGCCGGAGTACCTGAAGAGCTCCTTCGAGGGCTATGAGCGGCTGCGCGCCTTCTACTACGAGCTGCGCGACCTCGACGTCCTGCCCGACTTTCCGCCGCCCACCGTCGAGCTCAGCGCCGAGCTTGCGCCGCTGCGGGCCGTGGCGCGGCTGTCCACCGACTACGTGCTGCGGGTGGTCGAGACCGTGATGAGCGCGCTGGGCGACCTCCTGGAAGGCCTGATCCTGATCACCGTCGTGCGTTGCAACACCGAGCACCTCTCGGCGAGCCAGCGCGGCGGGGCGGGGACCACGCCGCAGGACTTCGTGACCGACAGCCTGCGCCGCCCGGTGCGCGTCTCGACGATAGCCTGGCGCCTCGGCCTGCCCATGGAGACCGTGCGCCGGCACGCCGCCGGCCTCGTGGACCGCGGGCTGTGCGTCAAGACGCGCGGCGGGCTGATCGCCCCGGCCGAAGCCCTGGCCCGGCCGGCCTTCATCCAGTTCATGGCCGAGAACCTGATCAACCTGCACCGCATGTTCGCCGGCCTCGCCCAGCTCGGCGTGCTGCAGGCCTGGGACGACCTGAACCCCCGGTCCGTTCTCGTTTGAGACGGCCAAGATTCCCCAAAATGGGTAATGATGAGAACATCGCGAGAACACCCGCGGAGCGCGCCTGCGCCATTAATCGGGCGACAATCAAATTGGCGAAGCCTTCGGTCTCGCGCGCGGCCCCGCTGGCGGTCCGGCGCGGTCGGAGTTCTCTCCCATGGCCTACCGAGACGCCGCGGCCGCCGTCCATCCCGGAACGGCGCCCTCGCGCGCGGAGGTCCTGGCGGCATGGCTCACCTCCGGCGGCGATGAACGCATCGCCCTGGATCCGCGCTCCGGCCTCAATCGCTATGGCTGCGGCCCCGCGCCGGACGGTTGCGACGCGGCCTTCGGCTCCTCCACCGCCTCGGTGATTTCGGCCGAGGCCTATGAGGCCGTGGGCCGGCGCCTCGACCGCCTGCTCGGCGATCCGTCGGTCCAGGGCGACGATCGAAGCGCCTACCGCGCCGAGGCGCAGCAGATCCGCCATCAGCTCGCCGTCCTCTGCGGCCTGCCCGCGGCCATGGCCGAGAACATCGTGCTGGCCGCCTCGGGTACCGACCTGCACCTGATCGCCGCCGACCTGGCGCGCGGGGCCGGCGTCGCCCCCCTGGTCACCGTCATGGCCGACCCTCGGGAATCCGGCCGCGGCGTCGCCCACGCGGTGCGTGGCCTGCGCTACGCCGGCTGCTCACCACACGGCGGCGCCTGCGCCGAGGGTGAGCCCGCGCCCGGCGCCATCGCCGGCGACCTGATGGCCGTGCCGGTCCGCGAGCCGGACGGCGCGCCCCGCCCCGCCCACGCCGTCGACGCCGATTTCGAGCGCGCCTGCCTCGCCGCCACCCGCCGCGGCGGGCCGGTGCTGGCCGTGCTGCTCGATGTTTCCAAGACCGGGCTGATCGCCCCCACTCCCGCCTGCGCCCTGCGCCTCAAGCGCCGGCTGGGTGAGCGCCTCACCGTCCTGGTGGACGCCTGCCAGTTCCGGCTGGGCGTCCAGAGCCTCGCCCGCTACCTCGAGCACGGCTTCCTGGTGGCGCTGACCGGCTCGAAGTTCCTCGGCGGCCCGGCCTTCGCCGGCGCCCTGATCGTCCCCGAATGCGCCGCCCGGCGGCTGCGGCGGGCCCCCCTCGCCCCCTGGCTCGGCGACTATTCTGGGCGCGACGACTGGCCCGCGGGGTTCGTCGGCCGCGGCGTCCTGCCGGACCTGCCCAATCTCGGCCTGGCGCTCCGCTGGCGCGCCGCCCTCACCGAGCTCTCAGCCTTCCGCAGCCTCCCCGAGGCCGAGGCCGCCGACGCCCTCACCGGCCTCGCCGAGGTGATCCAGACCCGCCTCGACCTGCACCCGCGCTTCGAGCGGCTCGGCGCGCCCGGCCCGCGGCGCTTCGGCCGCCCCGGCTGGGACGGCGTTTCGACCATCTTCCCGTTCCTGGTCCGCCATGACGGCCGCGTGCTGGACGCCGCCCGCACCCAGGCGCTCTACGAACGCCTGCGCTCAGGCCCGCAGCCCGTGCGGCTCGGCCAGCCGGTGGCGGTCGGCGTCCGCGACGGCGAGCCGATCGCGGCCCTGCGGCTTTCGATCAGCGCCCGCCAGCTGGTCCAGGCGCTCTCCGCCGACGGCGGCCGCCGGGCTCTGGCTCAGCGCGCCCTCGACGTCCTCGACCTCGTCGCCCGCCGCGCCGCCGAAGTCGGCTGAGCCGGCTCGGGTCCCGCCGGCTGGGTGATCAGCCGCGACCGCCGGCCGAAGGTCACGTAATCCCAGGCCCAGCTGAACGCCACGCCGATCCGGTTGCGCAGGCCGATCAGGAAATAGACGTGCACCAGGCTCCAGAACGCCCAGCCTGCGAAGCCGGTGAGCGTCAGCCGGTCGAGCTTCACGATCGCCGACTTGCGCCCCACCGTCGCCAGGTCGCCCTGGTGGCGATAGACGAACGCCCGCCGCGGCCCCGCGTCCCGGCTGCGCGCGGCGATCGCCCGGCCAACGTAGATCCCCATCTGCTTGGCCGCCGGCGCCACGCCGGGCACGGGCTTGCCGCGCGCATCCGCCACCACCGCCGTGTCGCCGATCACATAGACCTCCGGATGGCCGGGCAGCGTCAGGTCGGCCGCGACGTTCACCCGGCCGGCCCGGTCGTGGTCCGCGCCCAGCCAGTCCGCCGCCTTCGACGCCGCCACCCCCGCCGCCCAGACCACCGCCCCCGCCGCGATCCGCTCGCCGCCCGCCACCACGCCGCCGGCGTCCACCGCGGTCACTGGCGTCCCGGTCAGCACCTCCACCCCCATCCGGGTCAGCGCGCGCTCGGCATAGGCGCCGAGCTTCGGCGGGAAGGCGGCGAGGATCCGTGGCCCCGCCTCGACCAGCAGGATCCGCGCCATCGCCGGGTCCACATTGCGGAAGTCGCGCGGCAGGGCGTGGCGGGCCACGTCAGCGAACGCCCCGGCCAGCTCCACTCCGGTCGGGCCGCCGCCGACGATCACGAAGGTGGTCAGGGCCGCGCGCACGGCCGGGTCCGCGGCCAGCTCGGCGGTCTCGAAAGCCATCAGGAACCGCCGGCGGATGTCGGTGGCATCCTCGATCCGCTTCAGCCCCGGCGCGAAGGGCTCCCAGTCGTCGTGGCCGAAATAGGCGTGGGTCGCCCCGGTCGCCACCACCAGCAGGTCATAGGGAAAGGCCCCGCCGGAGGTCCGCACCGAGCGCGTCGCGAGGTCGATCCCCTCCACCTCGGCCATCAGCACCCGGGTGTTGGCCTGGCCGCTCAGCACGCCGCGGATCGGCCAGCAGACGTCGGCCGGGGTGAGCGCCGCGGTGGCCACCTGGTAGAGCAGCGGCTGGAAGCAGTGGTGGTTCTGCCGGTCGATCAGCGTCACCTCGACCGGCGCCGTGGCCAGCGCCTTGGCGGCCTCCAGCCCGCCGAAGCCGCCGCCCAGGATCACCACCCGCAGCGGTCCCGTCGCCGCCTCAGCCATCTCCGACCCCCGCGCCACGGGTTGTTTAGACCACGGCCGGCGCGCCGCCGCACGGGCCGATAACTCACGGGGTGAACCAGCCGCCCGCCACGCAGCCCATCCGGCCGCGCCGCAATGTCACCGTCGCGCGCCGCCCGACCGGTGGCTCGAAGATCGCCTTGCGGCCGCCCCACAGCACGGTCACCGCCCCGGGATTGCTGAACTGGCAGACGTGGTAGGTGGCCCGGGTCAGCAGCCCGTCCTCCGGGATCGTCGCGCAGCTCGCCGAGCCGTAGGAGCGGGAGAACTTGGCGCCGGCATAGACGAAGCTCATCGGCCCGCGCGGCGGCGGCGCGGCGATCCGCGAGACCTGGGCCACCGAAGCGCAGGGCGGACCCGCGATCTTCCACTGGTCCACGTCCGCCTTGCGGCCCATCCAGGTGACATAGCCGGTCAGCACCACCATGCCGACCAGGAACAGCATGATCAGCACGATGGCCGGCGCGTGCAGCATCTCAATCCAACGCCGCCGCGGCGCCCTTGGCGGCCGCACCCAGTCCGCCGCCTCCGGCCCGTCGGCCTCCACGAAGAATGCGCGCTTCCCAGACTCGGCCATCGCACTCCCCGCGCGCCCCGCCGGGAAATTACACATGTGGATCGATCTTGACTACACCTGTAATTTGGCGTTCGTTGGATCGCCGGAACAGGGGTCAGCCGCGGGAGATGTCGATGCTGAGGTCGCTCTTGGGGGTGCTTGCCGCCCTGTTCGCCGTTACCGCTCAGGCGCAGCCGCTCGACGCCGCTACGCGCCGCGCCGCCGTGGACGCGGCGGCCACCCAGCTGCGCGCGCTCTACATCTTCCCCGAGGTCGGCGCCCGGGCCGCGGACCGCATCGAGGCCCAGCTGGCCGCAGGCGCCTACGACCCGCTCAGCGATCCCGACGCCTTCGCCAAGCGCCTCACCGCCGACCTCGCGGAGGCCACCCACGACAAGCATCTGCATGTCAGCCCCGCCGAGGACTTCGGCCCTCCGACTGCGGCGCACGCGGCGCGGATGCCGCACACCCAGGGCGGCGTGGTCCGCGCCGATCGCCTGGCCGGCGACATCGGCTATCTTGAGCTGATCGGCTTCGTCGGCCCGCTCACCGTCTTCAAGTCCGGCGTCGATCCGGCCATGGCGGCGCTCGCCGACGCCCGCGCCCTGATCATCGACCTGCGCCACAACGGCGGCGGCGACGCCGGCTCCGTCCGCTACCTGACCAGCTTCTTCTTGGGCGGCGCCAAGCCGGTCCACATCGGCGACCTCATCTGGCGCAATCCCGCCGCCGCCACCTTCCGCACCCAGGAATTCTGGAGCGTGCCGACGCCCACCCACTACCTCGGCAAGCCGGTCTTGATCCTCACCAGCCACGACACCTTCTCCGGCGCGGAGGGCTTCACCTACGACATGCAGGCGCTGAAGCGCGGCCTCGTGGTCGGCGAGACCACCGGCGGCGGCGCCCATCCGGGCCACATGATTCCGCTGCCCGGCAAGCTGATGGTGTTCATGCCGATCGGCCGCTCCTCCAGCCAGATCACCCACAGCAACTGGGAAGGGACCGGCGTCACCCCTGACGTCGCCGCCCCCGCCGATCGGGCGCTTGCGGTCGCCCTCGAACGGCTGGGCCAGACACCGGCCGCGGGCGAGGTCGACGCCCTTTCGCCCACGCCCCTGTTCCGGCCGCGCGCCGCGCGCCAGCCGGGCTCGGACCTCGCCCTGCGCCGCTACGTCCAGACCCTCGCCATGGGGACGCCGTCGACGCGCCTCGTCACCCCCGAATGGTCGAAGGAGAGCCGCGAGGACCTGGCGGAGGAGAAGGCGGCGCTCGCCGGGCTCGGCCCGCTGCGCTCCGTCCGCTTCCGCGAGGTCGGCCCGTTCGGCGACAACATCTACGACCTGGGCTTCGCCCACGGCCAGGCGCGGTGGATGGTGCTGCTGGCCAGGGACGGCCGGATCGACGCGGCCTTCCCGCTCATGTGAGCCGCGGCCGGGCTAACCCTCGACGTTGCGGTCGATCAGTCGGCCGATGTCGCCGTGGTCGCCGTCGTGATGCACGCCGCGATAATCGCCGTGGTCATCCTCATCCCAGCCGCCGCGCCCACCCATCTTCCGGACTGAGCGGAATTCGGCGACCACCAGCGGCCCCTTCACCGGCCCCTTGGCCACATAGCCCACCGCCCAGTAGCCGGACGGCGCGCCCCGCTCGGCGGCCAGCACATAGACCAGCTCGGCGTTGGTCCGGCCGACGTCCTCGGCCACCACCTCGGCCCCGTGCGGGCCGGCGTGGACCACCGTGTGCTTGAGGCCGAGATCGGTGCGCACGTCGGCGTAGTCGCCCTCGCTGTGCACCTTGACCCCGAAGATCTTCACGTCGGCGTGGTCGCCCACCGTGTGCACGTGGAAGAACGGCAGGTCGATGTTGGTGTGCTCACCCGGCTCCTCGCGGCCCACCGGCGGCACGGGCGGATTGGCGATCGGCACCAGGGCCCAGAGCGCGGCTTTGGTAGGTTGCATGACCTCCGGCGCCGAGCGTCCGTCGAGCGCGACCAAACTCAACCGCACCGTCTCGCCATTGCCGTTCTCGTAGTCGCAGCTGCGCCCGTCGGCGGCCTGGGCGGTGCGGGTCAGCCGGCCTTCGCTGGCCGGGCAGTCCAGCGCGGCCACCACCTTCAGCGGCTTGGCGCCGGAGGACGCCACGGTGACGCCGCTGTAGTCGACCACCGGCATGCAGGCCGACAAGGCCAGGGCCGACACGCCCAAGGCGCCCATGACGATCGCGCGCATCCTGAAAATCCCCATGCCCAGCTCAGCGATAACGTGGCGGAACCTCGGGTTCGGCCCGCCGCAAGTCCAATGAATTCGCGGTAAGGCGGCGACCCGGGGCCGGTGAATCTTGGCTTTTATGATCCGAAACTGCGGCAGTCCTTGCCCCTTGGCCGCGACGCACCCATGCTGCAAATGCAAAGCTTGGTCGGGGGACCACCATGATCAGCCACGCCCCCACGCCGTTCGGCGCACCCGTCGACGACGAGAACCTGCGGCTGCGGCTGATCAGCCGCCTGTCGGTGGGGTTCCTGCTCGACCTCATCGCCATCGCCCGCGGCGACGGCCACGTCGTCGACACCCTGCTGGTCGGCGCCATCATCCAGGCCAACATCTCCGAGATCACCCGCCGCGCCGACCTGCAGGTGGCCTTTGCGGAGAGCAACGAGATCCCGCCCGACGAGATGCGCCGGCCGATCAGCATGAGCGCCCTGGCCAATTCCCTCGACTTGCCCTTCGAGACCGTCCGGCGGCGGGTCACCACCATGGTCGGCGAGGGCTACTGCCGGTTCGTGGAGGGCGGGGTGATCGTCCCCACCGCGGTCCTGGCCCAGCCGCAGTACGCCGCCGACGGCTTCCGCGCCTACGAACGGGTGCGGGCCTTCTACTACGAGGTGAGCGACCTCGGCCTGCTGCGCGACCTGCCGCCCCCCACCGCGGAGCTGAGCGCGCGCGCCTTCCCGATCCGCGCCATCGCCCGGCTGATGGGCGCCTATGTCCTGCGGGTGGCTGAGAAGCTGGGCGCCATCGGCGACCTGCTCGACGGCCTGATCGTGCTCGAGGTGTTCCGCAGCAACACCGAGCACCTGCCGCGCGGCCCGACGCCGGGCGATGGCCCCGACAACGGCATACCCGTCGCCGACGAGCACCGCCGGCCGATCGCGGTGACGGCGCTCGCCCGCCGGCTCGGCGTGCCCCACGAGACGGCGCGGCGCCACGTCGCCGGCCTGATCGCGCGCGACACCTGCCGGCGGGTGCGCGGCGGCCTGATCATCCCGGCCGAGACCCTGTCGCGGCCCCAGCTGCGCGGCGTCCTGGTGGAGAATTCCGGCAACCTGCACCGCCTGTTCGGCGCCCTTTCGCAGCTCGGCGTGCTGGTGATCTGGGACAGCGTCCGCCTGCGCGCCTGATCGTCCGCCGGCGCCAGGAGGCCCGCATGCGCTTCAGCGCCCGACTTGCCGCCGCCCTGTTGCTCCCCCTCCTGTTGCTTGGCGCCTGCGCCGGCGTCCCGACCGCCTCGCCGCCCACCGCCAGCCTCAGCGACGGGGTCTGGATGAAGGGCGACCTGCACATCCACTCCCGCCACAGCACCGATTCCAGCAACAACCCGGTCGCCAAGATCATCGCCTTGGCCGAGGCGGTGCACATGGACTACCTGCTGATCTCCGACCACGACAACCACGTGGACGGCGACGTCGCCCACCACACCTGGGCCGATCCGGAGTACCGCTCGAACAGCCTCGTCCTGCTCTACGGCGCCGAGTGGACCACCCACCGCGGCCACGGCACGGCGATCGCCGCAAAACCCTACGACCACCAGGCGCTCTACGACGTCCGCGACGCCCGCGACGTGAAGATCGGCGAGGTGAAGCGCACGCTCGGCATCCACCTCTCCGCCAACCACCCGGCCAACGGGACCAACAACTTCACCTTCTCCTACGACATCGTGGACTCGGTGGAGGTCTGGAACTCCGCGGTCTGGCCGGCCAACGCCGCCGCCATCCGCGTCTGGGACGGCCTGCTGAAGTCCGGCCGCAAGCTCACCGGCCGCGGCGGCTCGGACAGCCACCACGGCTATCCCGACACCCCGGCCCAGGCCACCCGCCTCAGCTACCAGGCCCGGGAGAACAACGTCGGCACCCCCACCACCTGGGTGTTCGCCAAGGCCCGCACGCCCCAGGCCGTGGTCGACGCCCTCACCAACGGCCGGGTCTCGATCAGCGCCAATCCCTATGCGCCCCGCGTCGAGTTCTACGCCGACCTCGACGGCGACGGCCGGATGGACATGATGATGGGCGACAACGCCCGGCCCCCCGGCCATCCGGTGGCCTTCCGCGTGCAGCTCACCGGCCCGGCGGTGGTCCCCGGCGCCACCTACACCGCCAAGGTGGTCAAAGACGGCCAGCCGTTCGCGACCCTCAGCCTGAGCGGGCAGACGCCCGCCGCCGTCAGCTTCACCGACACCCCCTCGCCCACCGGCCGCACCTACTACCGCGTCGAGGTGCAGGGCCCGCCGACCCCCTATCCGGAGGTCCCCGGCTCGATGGCGCTGAGCGGGACCATGCTCGGCCTCTCCAACCCCATCTACTTCAACTTCGACCCCAACTTCTGAGCGGGCGCCGGGCCCGGCCGGAACAGCCAGCCGAAGGTCAGCAGGGCCACGACGGCGCCCGCCAGCTGGGCGGCGATGAAGGCCGGGACGGAGCCGGGCGCGATGCCGGCGAAGGTGTCCGACAGGCTTCGCGCGAGGGTCACCGCCGGGTTGGCGAACGAGGTCGAGGCGGTGAACCAGTAGGCGGCGGTGATGTAGAGTCCCACCGCCATCGGCGTGGCTTCCGGCCGGAAGCGCAGGGCGCCCAGGATGGTCCCGATCAGGCCGAAGGTCGCCACCGCCTCCGAGAAGGCCTGGGCCGGGCCGCCGCGCAGCTTGGTCGAGACCTGCAGGATCGGCTCGGCGAACATGGCGTGGGCCGCGAACACGCCCAGCACGCCGCCCGCGATCTGCGCTGCGACATAGGCCGCCGCCAGCCGCGCCCCGAGTTCGCGGCGCAAGGCGAAGACCAGCGTCACCGCCGGGTTGAAGTGCGCGCCGGACACCGGCCCGAAGACAGTGATCAGCACCACCAGGCCCGCGCCGGTGGCGAGGGTGTTGGCCAGGAGGGCGATGGCGAGGTTCCCGCCCGCCAGCCGCTCGCCCATGATCCCCGACCCCACCACCGTCGCCAGCAGCAGGGCCGTGCCCAGCGCCTCGGCCGCGATCCGCCGCGACGTGCTGAACGGCTTCAGCGGCGGTTCGAGGCTGGCGTCGCCCACCTCAGGCCTGCCGGGCCGGTTCGTCGGAGGTCCTGCCGATCTCGTCGAGCCGGCGCTTCAGCGACATGCGGTCGAGCGAGGCCAGCGGCAGTTCGATGAACACGCTGATGCGGTTGCGCAGCTGGCGGCACGCGTCGGCGAAGGCCACGGAGATCTCCGCCTCATTCCCCACCGCCGCTGCAGGATCGGCGATTCCCCAGTGCGCGGTCATCGGCTGGCCCGGCCAGATCGGGCAGACCTCGCCGGCCGCGTTGTCACAGACCGTGAACACGAAATCGAGCTGCGGCGCCTCCTCGCCCGCGAATTCGTCCCAGGATTTCGAGCGGAAGTCGGAGCGCGCGAAGCCCAGGCTCTCGACGATCGGGAAGGCGTGCGGATTGACCTCGCCCTTCGGAAACGAACCCGCCGACCAGGCCTTGAACCTGCCCCGCCCCAGCCGGTTCAGCAGCGCCTCGGCGATGATCGAGCGCGCCGAGTTGCCGGTGCAGAGGAACAGCACATTGTAGGGCGGGCGGGGGTCGGGCATCGGGCTCTCCGCTCAGCAGGCGCGGTTCGCGACGTTCGCCAGGGGCGCGCAGATTTCCGGCCGGCCGCCGCAGCAGTCCTCCATCAGGAAGCCCAGCAGCGCGCGCATCTGCCCATAGCCGGCCGTGTAGATGATCGAGCGCCCATCGCGCCGCGCTGTCACCAGGCCCGCCGACGCCAGGATGTTCAGGTTGGTGGAAAGCGTGTTCGCCAGGCTGCCGGTGGCCCGGGCGATCTCACCGGCCGCCATCCCCTCCGGTCCGGCCTGCACCAGCCGGCGGAACACCTCCAGCCGGCCGGGATGGGCCAGGGCGGACAGGGCGGCGACGGCGCTCGACGATTCCATATTTCTGGAATGCCAGAAATCTTAAGCCCCGCCAAGCGAACCTTCTGTGTCAGCCGCTGAGCGGCCCCTAGGCCGGCGCGCTGACCTGGGTGATCGGGGCGATGTCGGTGAACTTGCCGATGTCGGCGAACACTTCCGGCGCGCGCGGGCCGGTCAGCGAGGCTTGCAGGGCCTCGGGGCTCTCGAACGCCAGGTGGGCCATGGCCACATAGGGCGCGGCGCCGCCGTCGCCGGCCGAAAGCCCCTTGAACACCTGCACGCCCGTCAGCCCGGTCGCGGTGAAAGCCTGTTTCACCAGCGGGATGTGGGTGGCGTCGTAGTAGGCCGCGTCGAAACGGGCGCCGTCGGACTTGGGATAGAGGACGCTGAAGATGACCATCTGGGCTCCTGCCGAACTGCAAGCGCAGGCGACCAGGCGCCCGGCGCGCGAGTGGACCTCAGCCGCGCCGGCGACTCAAGCGGCTTTGCGCGGCCCAACTCGCGGCGAGGCTAGGTCGGGCTCCAGACCGTCACACGCTCGCGCCCAGGGTGATGAGCAGTTCGTCCAGCTGCTCGAACTGCTCGGGCATCGCGTCTTCCATGCCGATGAAGGACTCGTCGAGCGCTTCCTTCGACGGATAGGCCTCCTGCAGGACCACCCGCGTCCCGCCGTCCTGTTCCTCGAAGGTCACCGTGGTGATGGCGCCCCCACCTTCGTCGTTGGTCCAGACGAGGCGTGAGGGCGGGGTCACGTCGAGGTACTTGCCGAAGAAGCTCATGGTGTTCGACGCGTCCTGGCCGAAGGTTAGGCGATACCCGCCGCCGGTGCGGACATCCATCTCGCAGGACAGCAGGGTGAAGGGGTTCGACTTCGGCGCCCACCACAGCTTGAACAGCTCGGGCTTGCTCCACGCGTCGAACACCAGGCGAACCGGGGCGTCGAAGGTCCGCGTCACGACGAGCTCGAGCTCGGACCTGCGTTCGACCTGCGTGCGGCCCTTACTGGTTCTGTCGCCCATCGGCTTTCTCCTTCCGTTTCAGGGCCTCGACGACGTCGTCCAACGCGTCGAAGCGTGCGTTCCAGATCTCGCGGCGGCCTTCGATCCAGGCCGCCTCTTCCTCAAGCGCGCGCAGGCCGAGCCTGCAGGTCCGCACGCGCCCGACCTTCTCCGTCGTGACCAGCCCCGCCTGCTCCAGGACGCCGACGTGCTTCTTCATGCCCGTGAGGGTCATGTGGAACTTGTCGGCGAGCTCCGTGATCGAAGCCTCCGAACGCCCGAGCTGCTCCAGAACGCCGCGCCGCGTGGCGTCCGAGAGCGCGGCGAAGGAGGCATCGAGGTGCGCTGTCGAAAACTGAACCATCTAGTTCAGTGTCTAGCGCGCGGATCGCCGTTATGCAAGGGGGCCGGGATCGGCCGACCGTGCAATCGCCGTTGCGGATCGTGGCCGAGATCTCATCTCAGCTCCGCTGCTCGAAGCCGAGTTTGTCCTAGGCGGTCAATGAGCCTGAAGACGGCTTGGTCCTCGGCCGCTTTCATCGCGGTTCCGGACTCTGAAAGACGTTGCTGCCATATTCTGGCAGCAACGAGAGTTAGTCGACGGGTGTCGGGAGTGAAGCCGCCGTGTCTCGCGCACAACGTCTCCTCGATCTGATTCAGGTCCTGCGCCGACATCGGCGGCCGGTGGCCGGCGCTGTGCTGGCTGAAGAGCTCGGCGTGTCGCTGCGCACCGTCTATCGCGACATCGAGACCTTGAAGGCCCAGGGCGCGCATATCGATGGCGAGGCGGGCGTGGGCTATGTGCTGCGTCCCGGATTCATGCTGCCGCCGCTGATGTTTTCCGAGGAGGAGATCGAAGCGCTGGTGCTCGGCTCGCGTTGGGTTTCCGAACGGGCGGACGGGTCGTTGGGCAAGGCCGCGCGCAACGTGCTGGCCAAGATCGGCGCGGTGCTCCCCGACGACCTCAAGGACAGCATCGACGCGTCGGGTCTCTTGATCGGCCCGGGCGAGCCGATCGCGGCCGGCGACGCCGAACTTGCCGCGATCCGCCAGGCCATCCGGTCCGAGCGCAGGTTGCAGATCGCCTACGCCGACGAGCAAGGCAGCGCCACGGAACGGATCGTCTGGCCCATCGCGTTGGCCTTCTATGATCGCGTGCGTGTGGTCGTCGCCTGGTGCGAATTGCGCGACGGCTATCGCCACTTCAGAACCGACCGCATCACCGCGCTCGATGTGACGCCAAACCGCTACCCCCGCCCTCGCGCCTCGCTGCTCAAGGAGTGGCGCACGCTCCGAGGAGTCCCCGAGCAATGAATGCTGACAGAAACTGACAGCATGAGACTCTAGACCTTCCCCACCGGCGCTCGAATCCCCGTGCCGCCGATCGGTGGAGACCTCTCATGCCAGACTTCAGCTTCCTGCTTCTGCACGTCGAGGACGATGCAGCCAGCGCCACATTCTACAATGACCTGCTGGGCATCCCGATCATCGAGCAGAAGGCGGGCTTCTCCATGCTGCCGCTGCGCGAGGGCGTGATGCTGGGTCTGTGGGCCAAGGAGACCGTCGAACCGAAGAGCAGCGGCCAGACCGGCGCCAGCGAGATCGCCTTCGCCGTCGCCGACGCCGCGGTCGTCGAGGCGACGCACGACGACTGGAAGCGGCGCGGTCTGACCATCGTGCAGGCTCCGACCCGCATGAGCTTCGGCGCCACCTTCGTCGCGCTCGATCCCGATGGTCATCGGCTGCGCGTGTTCGCGCCTGCCGCCTGAATCGCAGAACCCGATCACCGTCGCTCCGGCCGGGCCTGTCTGGCTCGGCCGGAAGGGGAGATGAAACCATGCAAAGTCCGATACTCGCGCCCGCCGCCATGCTGGTGCTCTGGTCGATGGTCGTTCTGGTCTGGGTGACGGTGACCCGCTTTGCGGCGATATCGGCCCTGCCCAAGGACCAACTTCGAACATTGTCGAAGACCGGAACAAGGGGACCGGACCTGGAGCGCGTCCTGCCCGAGCGGACGAACTGGAAGTCTCACAACTACACGCACCTGATGGAGCAGCCGACGGTCTTCTATGCGGCGATCGTCATTCTGGCGCTGGCCGGCGCCGGCGGCGGGATCAATGCGGCGCTCGCCTGGTCCTATGTCGGGCTCCGCATGGCTCACAGTCTCTGGCAGGCGACGGTGAACAGGCTTCCGGTTCGCATGTTTCTGTTTACGGCATCGAGCCTCTGCCTGATCGCCCTGGCGATTGACGCCGTGCGCGCAACGATCTGAGCCGCCGCCCTATCGAACGTCCGCCATGGATCGAAGGTCAACGGGGCCACGATCGCGGCCGCTGTCCCGAATAGCCTTCCTCCTCGATGGAGGAAGGTTGGATGGTGGTGTGCGCAGGGCGCCAGGGCGAAGAACGCCGTAAGACGCCGACGCCGGTCTGCGCCATGCGCCTCGTCTCGGCGGAAACACCACCACCCTCACCCTCCTCCATCGGAGGAGGGAGGCATCGACGCCTCTACTGGACAATGACCTGGGCCGATCGGATGATCCTCCGCGGGCGGGGGGACATCATGGAAGCGGCAAACTCACAGGCGCGGCGCGACGCGCTTTACTTCATCCTTGGGCCTTCGCTCATCACCTTGGCGGCCGCGGCTGCGTTCAAGATCCATCCCTGGGCAGTCCCGATCCCGTCGCAGGCACAGGTTATGCAGCCCGTGCCCGTCGCTGCGATCCTGCTGCTCGGCTTGCTCGGGGCCTGGTTCTCGAGCCGCGCCGGACTGCCTTCCGCACCGGACATCAGAGACACGGCGCAATGGCGCGGGCTGCTGGCCGTCGCGGTCGGCTCGGGGCTGATATTCGGCGTTTTCCTGTTCTGGCTGGACGCCGCGACAGGGCTCACGGTGGGAGCCTCAAAGGCGCTCGGCGTGTCCTGGATCAACGTGCCGTTGCCCCAGTCGCTCGCACACTATGGCGCGGCCGCGGTGCTGCTCGAATGCGTGTATCGGATCATCCCGATCACGCTGCTGGCGTGGTTGATCGGACGGGTCTTGCTCAAGGGAAGAGCCGACGGCCCGGTCTTTTGGGTCCTCGCGGCGCTGACCTCGCTCATCGAACCCGCGAGCGCGCTTGGCCTGGCCCGACCCGGGGCGGCGGCGGCCCTGGCCCTATTGATGGTCGTGATGTTCGTCGTGAACTTCTTCGAGGCCATCGAGCTTCGCCGCTATGGCTGGCCGGCGCCCATCCTGTTCCGGATGGCCTTCTATGGGGTCTGGCACTGCTTCGGGCCGTACTTCGTCTCCGCCCAATCGATGCTCTATCCCGGGCCGCATTGAACCGGAGGCCGCCCGCACGAGGGTCCTGGCCGCAACCCCAATGGTGCGAATAGCGAAGGGTCGGCTGAGGGTGGTGACCGGACCTTGCCCCTCGCGGGTCAGGGTGTAGTCTTTCCCTAAGATAGTGGATGAAAGCGATGAGCGACGCTGTCGGTCCTGGCGATCTGGTTCTGTGCGTCAACGCCGCCCCAAACCATGCCACGGGAAGGGCTGTGCCGCTTCAAGCGGGAGAGACCTACCGGGTCATCGAGGTGATGGAATTCGCCTGCCCATGCGGACGTTCCGATGCCTTGATCGACGTGGGCGTTGACTTCGCGTGGTGCCAGACGCGCTTCCGGCTGCTGCCAAAGCCCAAGGCCCAGGCCAGGACGCGCCGCGTTTCGTCTCCCAGGGAGACGGAAACGGTTCGCTGACCAGCCGGCGGCGGCATCCGCCTCAAGGCGACCTCCCGAAGTTCGATTAGGGGTGGAAAGCTGACCTGGGCCCTGGTCCGAATGCGCCCGCCCGCGTCAGCGGTCTTTCTGAGGGCCCAGCATGCCGATCGTGCGCAGCCACTGCTCCACCAAGTCCGGCCAGCGTCCGATCGGCAGCTTGCCGGCCCGCAGGCCGAAGGCGTGGCCGCCCTTGGCGTACAGGTGCATTTCCGTCGGGACGCCGGCCTTGTGCAGCGCGACGTAGTAGGCGAGCGACTGCTGGACGCCGTCCACCTCATCGTTTTCGGCCTGCAGTAGGAAGGTCGGCGGCGTGTCGGCGCGCACGCGGATGTCCGGACGAAGGCTCAGGTCCTCTTCCTTGCGGGTCGCGTGGCCCTCATCCTCGTGCGCCCAGAGGTGACCTGGATAGACGGCGATGGCGAAGTCCGGGCGGCAGCTCAGCGCGTCGGCGGCGTCGACCGGCTGGTAGGTCCGATGCGCGAAGTGCGTGCTCACCGCGGCCACGAGGTGTCCCCCGGCGGAAAAGCCGATCACGCCGACCTTGTGCGGGTCGACATGCCACTGCGCGGCGTGCTGGCGAACCAGCCCCAGCGTGCGCTGCGCATCCTGCAGCGCCGTCTGGACCTTCGGGTAGTAGCGATGACCGTCGACCAGGGTGGGGCCGGAGTTGGGCACGCGGTACTTCAGCAGCACGCAGGTGACGCCGCGCGAGGTCAGCCAGTCGCAGATCTCCGTACCTTCGAGATCCATGGCCAGGACCTGGTAGCCGCCACCGGGGAACACGACCACGGCCACGCCGGTGTTGCGCCCCTTGGGCGCGTACACGGTCATCGTCGGCCGGCTGACGTGGGTGGACGCGCCCGATTCCGGCGTCGGATCGGGGACCAGGTCCGGCGGCGTTCCGGGCCAGATCGGGACCTGGAGATGCCCGGGGGAGGGCTGCCAGACGGCGGCGCGAGCGCCCGGCCCCATCGCGGCGGCCAAGCCGGGGCAGGCGACCAGGCAAGCGGCGAGCATCCAGCCGCGATGCCCCCAATGACCGCGACGTCGCGCCTCAAGTTCAGTCATGCGGTGAATCCCCCACGATCGCTTAGAGCGACGCTCGCCCGCTTCGACCGCACAGGGCAAAGTATAAGAGCTCAGCCGGAGCATGAGGAAAACTTGGGTCTGAGCCGGAGGGCTCACGCCTTACCCCGCCGTCTCCGCCGCCGGCTGGGCGAGCGCCACCGGCCCGACCTCGATCTCGGTCACCGCGAAGGTCTGGCCCAGCAGTTCCGCCTCGCCGAAGATGGTCATGAAGGCCACGTCCATGGCGTCCAGGCCGGTGGCCACCCGCACGATCCCCTCGGTGGGCGCCTTGCCGGTAGGATCGATCAGCCGCCAGCGGCCGCCCAGATAGACCTCCGCCACCAGGTGCATGTCCGGCGGAGTCAGGTTCCAGGCATAGGCGCTCACCGCCCGCGCCGGGATCTGCGCCGC
The DNA here is from genome assembly GCA_004799545.1 of Phenylobacterium sp. Classification (GTDB taxonomy): domain Bacteria; phylum Pseudomonadota; class Alphaproteobacteria; order Caulobacterales; family Caulobacteraceae; genus Phenylobacterium. Next base: position 62,909 of record SSMU01000012.1, on the reverse strand, counting down.
CCGGCAGAAGGTGATCGCCAGGTGGGCGAAGTCGCGGCAGACGCCGGCCCGATCCACGAAGGTGTCGAGCGCGGTGGTCGAGGCGTCGCTGGCGCCGGCGCGATATTCGATGAAGTTGGAAAGCCACCCGAGGATCGCCGCCACCTTGGCGCCGCCCTCATAGGCGCCGAACTCCCGCTGCACGAAGCCTTCAAAGCGGTCGGACGGACAGTATTTGCTGGCCCGCAGGTACTTGAGCGCGTCCGGCGGCAGGTCGCGCACCCGGGTCGAAGCGGCGTGGTAGAGGTCGGGGTCGCGGGCCAGCACCTCCACCGTCGCCCAATAGGTCACCTCCACGTCGCCCTGGGCGGTGAACACCGCCCGCCGCTCGCCGGTGAGGGAATCGTCCAGCCGCGCCAGGTCGGCGGCCGGCGAGATCTCCAGGTGCTCGTCGTGCACCGCCTGGTCGGGGCTGCGCGCCGCCTCGACCAGCAGCAGGACCTCGGCGGCGTGCGGGAACCGGTAGGCGAGGCTCGCTTGCACGAAGAGCCGCATGATCTGATCCACTCCGAGGTTCCGCCGACCAAGCCCAGGTTGTGGAGCGCTGGCAAGCGGCGCGAGTTCCACGGCGAAGGGTCCGCCCCTGGCCGATCGCCGGCTTTGCCTCTATGCGGGTCGCGACATCCTGATCGGAGCCCCGCATGACCGACGCCGTCGCGCCCACCCTGCAGAGCACCCTGGGCCAGGTCCGCGTGGTCAGCTCGGAGGGCGGCCGCTCGGTGATCGAGTACCAGGTGCGGCCGGAGATGTGCCACTCCGGCGGCGTCGCCCAGGGCGGCTTCGTCTGCGGCTGGATCGACGCGGCCATGGCCCACGCCTCCCTGTCGCTGAGCCCAGAGATGACGCCCATGTCGCTGGAGCTGAAGGTCAGCTACTTCTCCCCCGCCCGTCCGGGACTGGTCACCGCCGAGGGCTGGATCGAGCGCCGCGGGCGGGCCACCTGCTTCGCCGAGGGCCGCCTGCTCGACGCCGCCGGCCAGGTGCTCGCCAAGGCCAGCTCCACCATCCGCCTGATCCCCCGCGAAGCCGTCGAGGCCAGCGCCCGCCGCGCCACGGAATAGCCGCCTGGCCCCTCGTGAAACCAAGGCGCGACGCCCGGGGTTGAGGGACTAGCGGCGGGGGCCGGGAGAGCACCATGATCCTGTTTTTCGCGCCGGGCGCCTGCAGCCTGGCCGACCACATCGCCCTCCACGAGGCGGGCCTCCACTTCGAGCGGGTGAGGGTCGACCTCAAGTCCCACACCACCGAGACCGGCGCCGACTACACCCAGATCAATCCCAAGGGCTATGTGCCGGCGCTGACCCTTCCGGACGGCGAGCTGCTCACCGAGAACATCGCCATCCTCAGCTGGATCGCCGATCAGGCGCCGGCGCTTCTGCCGCCTGGCCCGCTCGGCCGCTACCGGCTGCTGGAGATGCTGGCCTTCATCTCCACGGAGATCCACAAGGGCTTCAAGCCCTTCTTCCAGCCCGGCGCCAGCGACGCCGACAAGTCCAAGGCCGGCGAGACCATCGTCAAGCGCCTGGGCTATCTCGCCGGCCGGATGGAGGGCGATTTCCTGTTCGGCGACCAGATGAGCGTCGCCGACGCCTACCTGTTCGTCATGCTGATGTGGGCGACCAAGAACGGGCTGAGCCCGCCCGAGCCCCTGCCCGCCTACGCCGAACGCCTCAAGGCCCGCCCCGCCGTGAAGCTGGCGCTGAAGCACGAGGGCCTGGACTAGCCGCGACCGCCGGACACCACCTCGTCGATCACCGTCGACCAGTCGCCCGGCCGCGCCTGCCGATGCAGCCGAACCGCCGGATACCAGGGCGAATCCCGCCGCTCCAGCATCCACTGCCAGGGCGGCCAGAGCGCCGTCACCAGCACGTCCGTCGGCTTGCCAAGGCTCGCCGCCAGGTGGGCCACGGCGGTGTCGACGGTGATCACCCGCTCCAGCCGCGCGATGATCTCCGCGGTCCGCGCGAAATCGGCGGCCCCGGTGTCCTCCGGCTGCAGGCTGACCGCCCCGGGCAGGGCCATCAGCCGCGCGGCGGCCTCCGGCGGCAGCGAACGATTGGCGTCGTTGGGATTGCGCCCGCCGCCCTGGGTGACGATCCCGACGCCCGCGCCCCGATCCTTCGACCGCGTCTTCCCAAGCTTCACGGGCATCGGCGGAGGGAGGGTCTCGAGCGTGGTCCCGAACCGGGCGGGCAGCGACATCGACGACACCCAGAAGTCCCACCTGCCCCGGTTCTCCGCATAGCGCGGCAAGGTCGGGCAGAGCCCCTCCATCAGCGGCCGCAAGGGCTCCCGGCAGGCGTACTCCACCCGCGCGCCGCGGGCCTGCAGCAGGGGGATGTAGCGCGCCATCTGGATCTGGTCGCCGAACCCCTGCTCGTCCCAGACCACCAGCGACCGGCCGTCCAGGTCCTCGCCCAGCCACTCGCGCACCGTGCCCAGCGGCTGCGAGCCGGCCTTGCTCGGCCGCTGCTCATAGTGCGGCCAGGCCTCCGCATAGCGCCCGAACCGCAGCAGGTTGACCGCCAGCGACAGGTGCAGCTCCGGCGTCGGCTCCAGCGCCAGCAAGGCCTCATAGGCCGGCGTGAGCGCCTCCAGCCGGTGCTGCGCGCGCAGCAGGGCCACCAGGTTGTGGTGCGCCACCGCGAGATCCGGGGCGTCCGTGATCAGGCTGCGGTACCCCGCCTCTGCGGCCGCCAGCCGCCCGGCCTGGTGATCGGCCAGCGCCTGCCGAAACCGCGCCTCCAGGGTCACGTCACGACCTTCTCAGCATTCGGGATCGGCGCACAGGACATGGCCGCCGAGCCTAGAGCACGACCGGGCGGACGTCGGCTAGTGGGCCTTGTGCGCGGGCTTGGCCTTGTGCGCCGGCTTGGCCTTGTGCGGGACCTGTTTCACCCACCGCACCCCGCCCGCCCAGGTGATGGTCGTGGCGCAGTCGCCAATCGCCCCGATGCTGGCGCCGCGCCCGCTGCCGGTGTGCCAGTTCCAGGCGAGCAGCATCTTGCCGTGCTGCGCTGTGTCGGCCGGCGAGACCTCGCCCTTGTCGTTCTGCAGCGTATAGGCGTGCGGCTTCTCGCCGGCCCTGACCATCTCGATCTTGCCGGGGTGGTCGGTGCACGAGGCGTCGCAGGCCCACGTGCCGACCAGGCTCCGCGGGTGGCACGCCACCTTGGCCTGGGCGGGGAACACGCAGATCGCCGCCAGCACGATCGTCGATCGGAACAGGATTTTCTTCATCTCGCCTCCAGCCTTCATGGGCCATGAGGGCGCTGAAATCGCCGGTCCGTCAAACCCCGCTCAGGCCGCGTCGCGGAAATCCCCGAGCTGGGCGGCGAGCGCCCGCTGGAAGGCCGGCCGGCCCGTGCAGCGCGCGACGTAGGCGGCCAGCGCCGGCTCGACCAGCAGGTCCTCATCGATGCGCAGCACGCTGGCCATCATCAGGTCGCCGGCGGTGAAGCTCTCGCCGTCCAGGTAGGGCTTGTCGCCCAGCGACGTCGCCAGCGCCGCCAACCGCTGCAGGGCGAACGCCTTGGCCCCCTCGCGCCGCAGCTTCGCCCATTCCTCGCCCGGGTAGAAGGCGTCGAGGGTGGCGTAGTTCATCACATGCGGCTCGATGGAGTTCAGCGCCGCGATCAGCCATTGCACCGCCCGCGCCCGCGCGCCGGGGTCGCTCGGCAGCAGCGCCTCGCTCGTCTCGCCGACGTGCAGCACGATCGCCCCGCTCTCGAACAGCGACAGCCCGTCCTCCTCCAGGATCGGCACCTGACCGAACGGCTGCAGGGCGCGGTACTCGGGGGCGTCCTTGTCGCCCGGCCCCAGCAGCCGCGCGCGGTACGGCAGGCCGGCCTCCTCCAGCGCCCAGCGCGCGCAGGTCGCGGACCTGGCCTTGCGCGAACGGCGGAACCCAGCGGAAGGCGGAAATGGTGATCATTGGGATGGCTCCTGCATCGGACCTGGCTGGAAGACGAACCATCGCCGCCGGGCCCGACATTCGCGCGGGACCCTTGCGCTCGGCGCAGAAACCATCGCCAAATCCGTCCGGCATGGCGCGGGGAGGCGGCAAGCGATGGTCGGTGAAGACGTGGACGGCCAAGGCTATAGCCATAGCTATAGCCGGCTCACCCGGCGCGGAGTCCTGGGCGCGGCCGCCGGTGGATCGCTCGCCGCCCTGGCCGGCCCGGCCCTGGCCGCGGCGCGGGCCCTGGCGCCCAGCGACCGGGTCAATGTCGCCGTGATCGGGGCCGGTGGCCAGGGCGCGGCCAACATGACCAAGCTGGTCGGCCAGAACATCGTCGCCACCGCCGACGTCGACTACGACCACGTCCGCCGCTCGCTGCTCGACAGCCACTTCGAGATGATCCCCACCCGGGTCCCCTTGAAGGCCGCCTACGACAAGGCCCAGCGGTTCACCGACTACCGCCGGATGTTCGACGAGCGGACCGACATCGACGCCGTGGTCATCGCCACGCCGGACCACCACCACGCGGTCGCCGCGCGCCACGCCATGGAGCGCGGCCTCCACGTCTATGTGCAGAAGCCGCTGACCTACACGGTCAATGAGAGCCGCAGGCTCAAGGCGCTGGCCGAGGCCAATCCGAAGCTGGTCACCCAGATGGGCTGCCAGGGCCACTCCGGCGACGATGGCCGCCGCGTCGTGGAGTTGATCCGCGGCGGGGCGATCGGCAAGGTGCGCGAGGTCCACGTCTGGACCAACCGGCCGGTCTGGCCGCAGGGCATCCCGCGGCCGGCCGCCCAGCCCACCCCGCGCAGCCTCGACTGGCAGACCTGGCTCGGGCCGGCCGACGTCGACTGGGGCTATGCGCCGGAATACGCCCACTTCAACTGGCGCGGCTGGGTCCCGTTCGGCTGCGGCGCGCTTGGCGACATGGGCGCCCACCTGATCGACTTCCCGTTCTGGGCGCTGGAGCCCGGCCAGCCGACCCGCGTCGAGGCCCGCCATTCGCGCTGGCCGAACCTCGACCTCTGGTCGACCGCCAAGCCGGCCGAGCTGGGCAGCTTCCCGCTGGCCAGCATCGTCCGCTACGAGTTCGGCAACGCGCCGAAGAAGGTCACCGGCGGCGGGCCGCTGCACATGACCTGGTACGACGGCGGCTTCCTGCCCCCCACCGTGCCCGGCTTCCCGCCGACCCTGAAGATGAGCCTCGAGGGCGGCGTGCTGTTCGTCGGCTCCAAGGGCATGCTGATGCACGAGACCTATGGCGAGCATCCCACCCTGATCGGCGACGGCGTGGCCGAGCGGGCGGCGAAGATCCCCCAGACCCTGCCGCGCATCGCCGGCGGCCTGGAGGGCCACGAGATGAACTGGATCCGCGCCATCCGCGGCGAGGAGAAGATCTCCTGCCCGTTCGAATATGGCGCGCGGCTCAACGAGACCATGATCCTCGGCATCGTCGCCCTGAAGGCCGAGAAGCCCATCGACTGGGACGCCGCGACCGGCCAGGTGACCAACGCGCCGGAGGCCAACCAGTACCTGACCCGCAACTATCGCCAGGGATGGGAGCTATGAAGACCCTCGCCGCCGCAACCCTCGCCACAGCCCTGGCGCTCGCCCTGGCCGGCGCGGCGTCCTCCCAGGCCATGAAGCCCGAGGACACCGAACAGTGGACGCCGGTCCCGCCGATCGTCACGCCGGGCGCCCGGCTTTCCGAAAAGCCCGCCGCCCCGCCCTCCGACGCCATCGTGCTGTTCGACGGCCGGAACCTCGACCAGTGGGTGACCACCCGCGACAAGTCGCCCGCCAAATGGCTGGTCTCCGGCGGCGTGCTGGTGGTCTCCAAGGTGGGCGGCAACATCGAGACCAAGCGCCGCTTCAGGAACTACCAGCTGCACCTGGAATGGCGGGTGCCGAAGGACGTCACCGGCTCCGGCCAGGCGCGCGGCAACTCCGGCGTCTTCCTGGCCTCCACCGGCCCCGGCGACGCCGGCTACGAGCTGCAGATCCTCGACAGCTACAACAACACTACCTACGTCAACGGCCAGGCCGGCAGCCTCTATAAGCAGTACCCGCCGCTGGCCAACGCCATGCGCCCGCCCGGCGACTGGCAGACCTACGACGTGGTCTGGACCGCCCCCACCTTCGCCGCCGACGGCGCCCTGAAAACCCCCGCCCGGGTCACCGCCTTCCACAACGGCGTGCTGATCCAGAACGACGCCGTGCTCTCCGGCGAGACCCTCTACATCGGCAAGCCGGTCTACCGGCCCTACGCGGACGCCCCGATCAAGCTGCAGGCCCACGGCGACCCCAGCCCGCCGCTCAGCTTCCGCAACATCTGGGTGCGCGAGCTCGCGGCGCCCTAAGGCCATGGCCGCCGCGGACCCCCCGACCATGCGCGCCGCGGTGGTCACCCGCTACGGGCCGCCGGAGGCCGTGCAGGTCCGCCAGGTCCCCAAGCCCGTCCCCGCCGCCGGCGAGCTGCTGATCCGCGTCCACGCCGCCACTGTTAACCGCACGGACTGCGGCGAGCTCAACCCCCGCGTCTTCGGCCGCCTGGTGTTCGGCCTTCGCCGGCCGCGCCGCACCACCTTCGGCTTCGACGTCGCCGGCGTGGTCGAGGCGGTGGGCGCCGGCGTCACCGCCTTCAGGCCCGGCGACCGGGTGTTCGGCATGTGCCCCTACCGGCGCAACGGCGCCCAGGCGGACTATGTCGTGGTCCCCGAGACCGCGCCCCTCGCCCTCATCCCGGCCGGCCTCGGCTTCGCCCAGGCCGTGGTCTGCGAGGGCGCCTACTACGCCAACAGCGGGCTGCAGCAGTTCGACGTCGGGCCAGCCCACAGCATCCTGGTCTACGGCGCCTCCGGGGCGATCGGCTCGGCGGCTGTGCAGCTGGCCAAGGCCCGCGGCGCCCACGTCACCGCCGTCGTCGCCACCCGGCATCTGGACCTCGCCCGCTCGCTCGGCGCGGACCGGGTCATCGACTACACGGCCGACGAATTCCGCCGCCTCGACGCGCGCTTCGATTTCGTCTTCGAAGCCGTGGGCAAGACCAGCTACTTCCGCTGGCGTCGGCTGTTGAAGCCCGGCGGCCGGTTCATGGCCACCGACATCGGCCCCTGGGGCCACTACCTGCCGCTGCTCCTCGCCTCGGCGCTGACGAAAACCCACCGCGTCACCGTCCCCCTGCCCCGCCGCGGCAGCGCCCCCGCCTTCGTGGCCTTCATGCGCGCCCGCCTGGCGGCCAGCCAGTTCCACGCCCCCATCGACCGCACCTACCCCCTCGAAGCCATCGCCGACGCCTACCGCTATGTCATGAGCGGCCAGAAGGCCGGCATCGTGGTGATTGACGTCGCGGGCTCCGACGGCTAGCGCCTTCCCTCCCCTTTATGGGGAGGGTGGCCGGCGCGCAGCGCCGCCGGGTGGGGAAGTCACGACCGGGCTCTGAGCTATTCGCCCATCGCCCCGTCCTCCCAGCCGCCGCCTCGACCTCCGCCACCGGCTCCAGGTACTTGCGCGCCGCGATCGTCGCCGCCTGGGCGCGCAGCAGGCGGAACTGCGCGCGATGCGCCGCCACCGTCTCCGGCGTCACCGACAGGCCGACCTCGCGCACCTCGTCCACCAGCCGGTGCATGGCCAGCATGCGGGCGCGGGCATAGGCGTCGGCGAACTCGGGGATCGCGCGCGCCCAGTTGAAGATGGTGGCCTTGCACGGCGCCCAGGGCTCACAGGCGATCTCGGCCACGGTCCCGCCGGCCTCCAGCCGCCGGCAGATCGCCCGGCCCACCTGCGGCGTATAGGTCGACCACAGCCCCCGCGGATCGCGGACCTTCCGCGCCAGCGCCAGGTCGCGCCGCCGCCGCGCCAGCCGCGCCGCCTGTTGCGCCTCGGCCAGGGCGACCTCGAACTCAGGATGCTGCGCGGCCCAGTCCTGCACCGTCGTCCGATGCGGCATCTCCGGCGCCCGGCACAGCACCCTCACGCTCTCGCCCCCCGCCACCCGCTCGCAGATCACCGTCCCGAGCTCCTCCGAATAGGTCACCCGCGCCATCGTCCCCGCCTCCGGTCTGCAGCGTGCCCCAACCCCCGCCCAAAATCAAGAACAAATAGAGAACATTCCCTCCCCTTCGTGGGGAGGGTGGCGAGCGCAGCAAGCCGGGTGGGGAAGTCACGACCGGGCGCCGCGCCGATCGTTTATCGAACCGCCATGCTCGTCGGCGCGAGCCCCCGGGGCCCACGCTCCCCTGTGACACAGGTCGCAAGCGGCGCGACGGCAGGCGTCTAGCCTCTCCACATCGGCGCTCTCCCGGGCGTCCCTGGAGAGCATCCCATGCTCCGTGTCCACGCCCGTTTCGCGACCGTCCTGAAGCTCGTGTCCCCCGCCCGCCCACCGATCCAACCAAGGCGCCGCCTCGTCGGCGAGTGGACCCGCGACGCCGATGGCCGGCTGATCTGCGCCTGGCGCATCGAGTCCGAAGCGCCCGATCCCGTAGCCAGCCGCCGCGCCGCCTAGGATCTCCTGGGGAACCACCTAAGCGCGCGCCGCCCCTGTCGCGAAGACGACGGGGGGTGAAGGCGCGGTCGGCGACGCGGAGCGATCGATCCGGAGATCGATCGCAGCAACGAACGGCAGAAGCGCGAGCGGAGGGCCGGATCAAGGACGGCCCGCCGGGGCCGCCACCGGCCAGCGCGCCGCGCTCGTGCTTTCCCTCCGCGCGGCGGAGCCTTCTAGAGTCCGGCGCGACGCTTGAGCTTGAGCACGAGGGCTCGACCGGCTTCCTCGACCCGCGCGTCCGGATGACTGGCGCAGTAGCGGTCCACGACCGCAATGTCGTCCGACGGATTGTCGCCGCCGTATTGCAGCATCCGGTCGCCCGGTCGCGCCAAGACCAAGTCCGCGCCCGAGACGAACCCCATGAGCCACATCGTGTCGCGATCCCGGGCCGCGCGGCTGCGCCTGTGAGCCGTCCAAACGTGGCAGTCTTCGAAAGTCGCCACCGGCAGAATGAACGCGGGCTCCGCCGCACCCAACAAGGCCGCCAGATAGATACCCAGCATGTAGTCCCCTTCCCGGCCCTCCCCCGAACGCCATTCTGCCTTCAGGCCATGCCCAGCCTAAAGCTCCGGCGGTCGGAGGGGTCAAGAACGGCCCGCCAGGGCCGCCACCGGCGAGCGCGCCCGCGCTCGTCCTTGAGGCGTCCGGACGGCGGAGGCCCAGCGCCCCCCCCCCCAAGAACTCGGCCCCCGCTCGGCGATAGATCGGCCTCCGCTCCTGGCGCGGCCGCCCGCGCGCCTCTCCACTCGGCCCCACACCGGCGCGACCTGCGCCGCGCCGAGAGGAGACCGCCATGCGCGTCCCGACATCCACCCCACGGCTCGCCGCCGCCCTGCTGCTCGTCGGCCTGCCGGCCGCCGCCCATGCCCAGGCCTTCAACTTCACCGCGGTCAGCACGCCGGTGAGCCGCACCATCCTGCCGGCCCTGCCCGACGGCCGCGCCAACGGCGCGATGCTCGCCAACATCGCCCGCTTCACCCTGGTCGAGGGCGGCCGCGCGACCGAGGCTTCCGGCGACTGCTCGGAGTGGCTGCTGCCGCCCGGATCGGCCTTCGGGGCCGAGGGGGTCTGCAAGCTGGGCGACGCATCGGGCGGGCGCTACACCCTGTCGTTCAACTGCTCGGCCACCCCGGCCGGCCATTGCGACGGCCGGCTCTTCGCCGACGGCGGCGCCTTCAAGGGCCGCACCGCGAAGGTGAGCTATCGCGCCACCCCGGTCATCGAAGGCGTCGGGGCGTGGGACCCCCGCGCCCTGATCGCGCAGGCCGAGGCTACGCCGGCGGGCAATTGAGGTTCGGCCCCCCCGACGGCCCGCTCAGTCTCCCACCCCGGCCTTCGCCAGGTTCGGCCGCGGGATCGGCCAGGTGAACCGCCCGGCCTTGGCCTTGTCGCGGGCGAACTCGGCCCAGCTGGCGGCGAAGGCGGTGGGGGTTCCGGGCGCCGCGGCCACGCGCACCACATCCACGCCCGCCAGGGCCGTGGCCGCCTGCGCCCACAGCGCCAAATTCTCGCTAGGCGCATCCTGGCCCGCCGTCGCCGCGCGGAGCCGCGCCGGGAGGGCCGCGATCAGCGGCGAGGTCGTCATCAGCCGCACCGGCCCGCCGCCCGCGCCCGCCGTCAGCGCGGCGATCAGCCCCTCCAGGGCGATGCGCTCGGCCTCCGCACGGCGATCGCCGCCGGCCGCCCCGGTCACCGCCGCCCCGTCGGCCCGCACATAGGCCCAGCCGCCGGCGCGGAAGGCCGCGTGGTGCGCCACCTCCAGCCAGACGCGCGCCGCGCCGGTCACGGCGCGCTATCGCCCCGCCAGCACCGGCGCGCACACCGAGGCCAGCGCCTTCGGCCGCGCGTCCGGCGGCGGCACGACCAGGCCCTGCGCCCTGGCGTCGGCCAGCATGCCTGCGATCCCGGTGCCCAGCCGCTCGTTGATGTTGCGCGCCCGGGCGTAGGCGCCGACGATGATCGACCAGTCGGCGGCGCTCAGCACCTGCGGATCGTCCAGCAGGGCGAGCTCGCCCCAGGTCTCCCGCTCCCGCAGCTGCAGGTCGGCCACGTACTGGAAACCGGCGAACCAGTAGGCGTCGCTGTTGCGCTCCTCGAGCGGCATGTGCACCAACACAGCGCCATGCTCGGCCGCCGCATAGTTGGTGGCGTCGATCGCCTCGTCCAGCGGGCGGCCCAGGGGCGCGACCAGGACGACCGATCGGCCCTTGGCGTGCTCCGCCAGGATGGTCCGCACTTCGTCGAGCCGTCGGCCCACGCAGCCGAATTCCGCGCCCCGGGTCGCGACCACGCCGAGGTTGCCGCGAAGCTCCTGGCGCAGCACGTCGCGGGTCTCTCCCACCTGGCGGCGCCAGTGCAGGGCCTCGACGGTCTGCTCGGCGGCGAGCGCGATCAGCACGCCGAGCACGATGATGCCGACTTCCTTCAGGAGTTCGCGCCAGCCGTGGAACGGCTTGGGCCTGTGTATTTCCATCCCGTCTCCCCTCTAGAGCCCTTCCCGCTCACGATGGATCATCGCGAGCGGAAAAGAAGGGCTCTCAACAAGAAGTCTAGGCGCCCCGCCCGCTTCGCTCACCCCGGCTCGTAATTGAGGATCGGCCCCAGCCAGCGCTCGGCGGTCTTCAGGTCCCAGCCCTTGCGCCGCGCATAGTCGGCCACCTGGTCCTTTTCGATCCGGCCGACGCCGAAGTAGTGCGCCTCCGGGTGGGCGAAATAGAGCCCCGAGACGCTGGACGGCGGGGTCATGGCCAGGCTCTCGGTGAGCGCGATGCCGGTGGCCGCGGTGGCGTCCAGCAGCTGGAACAGCACGGTCTTCTCGGTGTGGTCGGGCTGGGCGGGATAGCCGGCGGCCGGGCGGATGCCGCGGTACTTTTCGCCGATCAGCTGGTCGAGATCGAAGGGCTCGTCCGGCGCATAGCCCCAGAGCTCGGTGCGCACCTTGCGGTGCAGCGCCTCGGCGAAGGCTTCGGCCAACCGGTCGGCCAGCGCCTGGGAGAGGATCGCCGAATAGTCGTCGCCGGCGTCCCGGAAGGTCGCCACCATCTCGTGCTCGCCCAGACCCGCGGTCACCGCGAAGCCGCCCACATAGTCGGGCCGCGTCCCCACCGGCGCGATGAAGTCGGCCAGCGCCACATTGGCCCCGTCCTTCAGCATCTGCTGGCGCAGGGTGTGGAACCGGCCGACCTCGGTCGCCCGCGCCTCGTCGGCATAGAGCACGATGTCGTCGCCGTCGGCGTTGGCCGGCCAGAAGCCCACCACCCCCTTGGCCTCCACCAGCCCCTCCTGGACGATGCGGGCCAGCATGGCCTGGGCGTCGCGGAACAGGTCGCGGGCGGCGGCGCCCACCACGTCATCCTCGAGGATCGCCGGATAGCGGCCGACCAGCTCCCAGCTGGCGAAGAACGGCGTCCAGTCGATGTGCCGGGCGAGCTCGGAGAGGTCATAGGGGCCGATCGCCCGCGTGCCGAGGAATGAGGGCTTGGGCGGATCGTAGGTGGTCCAGTCGGGGGTGAAGGCCTTGTCGCGCGCCTCGGCCAGGCTGCGCCGCGCCCGGGCGCCCTGGCCCCTGGCGAACTGCTCGCGCACCTTCACATAGTCGGCCGCCACCTCGCCCATGAACCGGTCCTTCTCGGTGGGCGACAGCAGGTTGGAGACCGTGCCGACCGCGCGGCTGGCGTCGAGGGTGTAGACGGTGGGCCCGGCCTTGTATTGCGGGGCGATCTTCACCGCCGTGTGGGTCTTCGAGGTGGTGGCGCCGCCGATCAGCAGCGGGATGGTGAAGCCGCGCCGCTCCATCTCGCCGGCCACGAAGGCCATCTCGTCGAGGGAGGGCGTGATCAAGCCGGACAGCCCGACCATGTCCACCTTGTGCTTCACCGCCTCGTCGAGGATGCGGTCGGCCGGGACCATGACCCCCAGGTCGATCACCTCGTAGTTGTTGCACTGCAGGACCACGCCCACGATGTTCTTGCCGATGTCGTGGACGTCGCCCTTGACGGTGGCCATCAGGATCTTGCCGGCCGCCTGGCGCCCCGTGCCGGCCTTCTCCTCCTCCATGAAGGGCAGCAGGTAGGCGACCGCCTGCTTCATCACCCGAGCCGACTTCACCACCTGCGGCAGGAACATCTTGCCCGCGCCGAACAGGTCGCCGACCACGTTCATGCCGTCCATCAAGGGGCCCTCGATGACGTGCAGCGGCCGCTCGGCCACCTGCCGCGCCTCCTCGGTGTCGGCCTCGATGTATTCGGTGATGCCGTGCACCAGGGCGTGGGTCAGGCGTGCGCCCACGTCGGCCAACCGCCAGGCCAGGTCCGGCCCCTTCTGCTCGCTCTTGCCGCCCTTGTACTTGGGCGCCAGCTCCAGCAGCCGCTCGGTGCCGGAGAGCCCGGAGGCGGACTTGCGGTTCAGCACCACGTCCTCGACCGCCTCGCGCAGCTCCGCCGGGATGTCGTCGTAGACCGGCAGGTCGCCGGCGTTGACGATGCCCATGTCCATGCCGGCCGCGATGGCGTGGAACAGGAACACCGAGTGGATGGCGCGCCGCACCGGCTCGTTGCCGCGGAAGCTGAACGAGACGTTGGACACCCCGCCGGAGATGCGGGCGTGCGGCAGCTCCGCCTTGATCCGCCGCGTCGCCTCGATGAAGTCGACCGCGTAGTTGTCGTGCTCCTCGATGCCGGTGGCGATGGCGAAGATGTTGGGGTCGAAGATGATGTCTTCCGGCGGGAAGCCCACCGTCTCGGTGAGCACCTTATAGGCCCGCGTGCAGATCGCCACCTTGCGGTCCTGGGTGTCGGCCTGGCCCTGCTCGTCGAAGGCCATGACCACCACGGCGGCGCCATAGCGCAGGCACTTCTTGGCCTGCTCGACGAACTTCTCTTCGCCCTCCTTCAGGCTGATCGAATTGACGATCGCCTTGCCCTGCACGCACTTCAGCCCCGCCTCGATCACCTCCCACTTGGAGCTGTCGACCATGATCGGCACCCGGGCGATGTCCGGCTCCGCGGCGATCAGGTTGAGGAAGGTCTTCATGGCCGCGACGGAGTCCAGCAGCCCCTCGTCCATGTTGACGTCCAGCACCTGGGCGCCGGCGTCCACCTGCTGGCGCGCGACCGACAAGGCTTCGGGATAGTCGCCTTCCGCGACCAGCTTGCGGAATTTGGCCGAGCCGGTGACGTTGGTCCGCTCACCGATATTTACGAAGACAGGTCTCATCAACTCAACCGCTCAGCCTGCGTGCGCCGCAGGCGCCCTATGGATTGGCCACGAACGACACGAACAGCACGAACATGCCAGCGCTGACCCGTTCGTGTTTTTCGTGTCGTTCGTGGCTAAAAGATCTCGCGGCCTCGCCGCGCCACCGCGCTCGGGGATGTCACGAGGCAAGCTCGAACGGCTCCAACCCCGCGAGGCGGAGCGCCGTCGGGCGTTCCGGGAGCGCCCGGGGTTTCATCCCCTTCACCTCGTCGGCCACATGTTTGATGTGGTCCGGCGTGGTGCCGCAGCAGCCGCCCAGGATGTTGACGATGCCGGCCTGGGCCCACTCGTGCAGCATGTGGCCGGTCTGGTCCGGCGTCTCGTCGTACTCGCCCATGGCGTTGGGCAGGCCGGCGTTCGGATAGGCCGAGACCAGAGTGTCGGCGATCCGCGACAGCTCGGCGATGTGCGGCCGCATCAGCTCGGCGCCGAGCGCGCAGTTCAGCCCCACCGCGAACGGCTTGGCGTGCTTGATCGAGTTCCAGAAGGCCTCCACCGTCTGACCCGACAGCGTCCGCCCCGACCGGTCGGTGATGGTGCCGCTGATCCAGATCGGCAGCTCCTCATAGCCCTCGTCGGCCAGGTCCATGATCGCCTTGATCGCCGCCTTGCAGTTGAGCGTGTCGGTGATGGTCTCGATCAGGAACAGGTCGCAGCCGCCCTCGTGCAGGGCGCGGGCCTGCTCGCGGTAGGCCTCGTAGACCTGGTCGAACGTCACCTTCCGCGCGCCGGGATCGTTCACGTCCGAGCTCATCGACAGCATCACCGGCAGCGGCCCGATCGAGCCCGCCACGAACCGCGGCTTGTGCGGCTCCTTGGCCGTCCAGCGGTCCGCCGTCTCGCGGGCGATCCGCGCGCCCTCGAAGTTGATGTCCCGCACGGCGGCCTGCGCCTCGTACTCGCCCTGGCCGATCGAGGTCGCAGAGAAGGTGTTGGTTTCGCTGATGTCGGCGCCGGCCGCATAGTAGGCGTCGTGCAGCTCGGCGATGATGTCCGGCCGGGTCAGGCACAGGATGTCGTTGTCGCCCTTCAGCTGGACGGCGTGGTCCTTGAAGCGCTGGCCGCGGTAGTCGGCCTCCGCCAGCCCGCGCTTCTGGATCATCACCCCCCACGACCCGTCGAGGATCAGCACCCGCTGCTTGGCGGCCGCCTTCAGCGCGGCGATGCGTTCGGCGCGGGTCATGCCGCGGCCTCCTTCGGTTCCGGTGGAGTCTCGCGCACGCCCAGCACCCGGCAGATCGCGTAGGTCAGGTCCGGCCGGTTGAGCGTGTAGAAGTGGAAGTCGCCGAAGCCCTCCTCGGCGAGGCTGGCGCACATTTCCGAGGCCACCGAGGCCGCGATCAGCCGGCGCGTCTCGGGGTCCTTCTCCAACCCTTCGAACAGGTTCGCCAACCAATGCGGTAACTGGATACCGATGGGCCTGGCCATCTTCTTCAGGCCCGTGAAGTTGGTCACCGGCATGATCCCCGGCGAGATCGGAATCGTCACGCCCGCCTTGCGCACCCGGTCCATGAACCGCAGGAAGCCGTCTACATCGAAGAAGAACTGGGTGACGGCCCGCGACGCGCCGGCGTCGATCTTGGCCTTCAGCACATCGATGTCGTGCTCCAGCGACGGGCTCTCCGGATGCACGTGGGGATAGAGGCCGACGGTCACGTCGAACGGGGCGATGGCGCGGATGCCGGCCGTCAGCTCGGTGGCGTTGCGATAGCCGTCCTCGCGCGGCGTATAGGCGCCGCCGATCTGGCCCGGCGGATCGCCGCGCAGCGCCACGATGTGGCGAATGCCCGACGCCCAGTAGTCGCGGATCACCTCGTCCACCTCTTCGCGCGAAGCCTCCACGCAGGTCAGGTGAGCGGCAGGCTTCAGGGTCGTCTCCTGCAGCATCCGCAGCACGGTGCGGTGCGTCCGGTCCCGCGTCGAGCCGCCCGCGCCATAGGTCACCGAGACGAACGACGGGTTGAGCGGCTCCAGCCTACGGATCGCCTCCCACAGCGCCTCTTCGGCTTCCGGGGTCTTGGGCGGCGAGAACTCGAAGGAGACGTTGGGGCGCGGCGTCCCGCCAACCCCGGCCCGGGCGACGGGGCCGAGCGCGCTGTCGGAAGGCGTCATGCGGCGCTCCTCTGCCGGGCGGCGGCGCGCTCGGCGGTCCAGATCTTGACGGTCAGGCCGGCGTCGCGGGCCGGCGGCAGGGTCTCGACCTTCACATCGAAAGCCGGCGCCTCCAGCCAGCGGCGGATCTCCGCGTCGGAGAAGCCCAGCCGGCGATGCTGGTGCTGCTCGCGCAGGAACTCCAGCTTGTGCGGGGCGAAGTCGACGATGACCAGCTTGCCGCCCGGCGCGGTGATCCGCGCGGCCTCCTTCAGGGCGGCGGCCGGATCGGTCAGGTAGTGGAGCACCTGATGCACCACCACCAGGTCCGCCGCGCCGTCCGGCAGGCGCGTGCCGAAGATGTCCCCGTGGCGCAGCTCGCAGACCTTCAGGCCAGCTTCGGCCACGTGGTTGCGGGCGATGTTGAGCATCTGCTGCGACAGGTCGAGGCCGAGCGCCGCCTCGGCCCGGGGGCCCAGCAGGGTCAGCATCCGCCCCGTGCCGCTGCCCAGGTCCACGAACCGCTTGAACGGCCCCGGCCCCGCGGCCTTGAGGATCGCGGCCTCGACCGCGGCCTCGGCCACGTAGAGCGAGCGGATCTCGTCCCAGCGCGCGGCGTTGCGAGCGAAGTAGTCGGAGGCGACCGAGGCGCGCTCGGCGAACACCGCGATCAGCCGCTCGGCGTCGCGGGTGAACTGCGGGTCGGCGGGATCGAGGCGCGCCAGCACCTCGCGCACCAACTCGCCGGCCTGCCCGCCGTTGGTCAGCCGGTAGAACACCCAGGCCCCGTCGGGGAACCGTTCCACGAGGCCGGCCTCGGCCAACAGCTTCAGGTGGCGGGAAACGCGCGGCTGGCTCTGGTCGAGGACGCTGCAGAGCTCGAGCACCGCCAGCTCCTCCCGCGCCAGGAGCGCCAGGATGCGCAGGCGCGTCGGCTCACCCGCCGCGCGCAGAACATCGACAGCCTGGCTCGCCTTGAGCTTCATGCTGCATATAAAGATATCTTTATGTGTTTATGTCAAGTTAAGGGGCCTCGGCCGCCGGCTCCCAGAGCTCCACCTTGATGCCGTTCGGATCCATGATCCAGGCGAACTTTCCGAAGGCCTCGTCGTCCTGCCGCCCGGTGGGCTCGACCCCCTCGGCCGCGGCCTTGGCCAGCACGCCGTCCAGGTCGTCGACCATCAGGTTGATCATGTAGGGCGCCGTCGAGGGCTCGAAGTGCTTGGTGTCGGCGTCGAACGGGCTCCAGACCTGCTGGCCGATCCCGGCGTTCGGAAACACCACGCCGCCCCAGTCGGTGATCTCGAAACCCAGGACGCGCCGGTACCAATCCTTGACCGCCGTCTTGTCGGCCGCCTTGAAGAACACCCCACCGATGCCGAGCACCTGGGCCATGCCGCCCTCCCCCGCTCTAGACCGGGCTCGCCACCGGCTCGCCCGCCAGGAACAATCGCACGTTCTGCACGGCCTGCGCCACCATGCGCGGGATCGAGTCCGTCGTGCCGCCTGCGGTGTGGGGCGTGAGCACCGCGTTCGGCACGTCGGCCCAACGCTCGGCCGTGGCGGGCTCCTCGGCGAAGACGTCGAGGCCGGCGCGGCCGAGGCGGCCGTCCTTCAGCGCCGCGATCAGGGCGTCCTCGTCGATCAGCGAGCCGCGCGCTACGTTGACGATCAGCCCCTGCGGCCCCACCGCCTCGATCACCGCCTTGGAGACCAGTCCGCGGTTACCGGCCTCGGCGCGGGCGGCGACCACCAGGATGTCGCTCGTTTCGGCCAGTTCGAGCAGGCTTTCGGTCCGTGGCCAGGGCGCGATCTTCGGCCTCGGACCCCACCAAGCGACGATCATGTCGAACGCCTCGCAGCGCTTGGCGACGGCCTCGCCGATGGCGCCCAGGCCGACGACGCCGACGCGGCGGCCCTTCAGCCCTGGCCCGGGGCGCATGCGGTCGGCGTTGTTCCAGCGGCCGGAGCGCACGATCGCATCCCCGGTCACGATGTTGCGCCAGGCGGCGATCAGCAGGCCCAGCGCCTGATCGGCCACGTCGTCGGCGTTCATCGCCTTGGCATGGGTCACCTCAATCCCCCGCGCCCGGCACCAACCCACGTCGACGCCGTCGTAGCCGACCGAGACGTTGGCGATCAGGCCGAGCCGCGGCAGCGATCCGAGGAATTCCGGCGTCAGCTTGAACTCGCCCGCATGGACGATGGCGCGGACCCGGCCCGTCTCGGCCTCGGCGAGTTCCCAGGCGTGCGCGGCGGCCAGACCCTGCGCCTCCAACGCGCCCCGCAAGGGCGCCAGCATCGGGTGCGAGATCAGGACGAGGGGCGTGTCCGACATCGGCTATTCCGCCGCCACGGCCGCCGCCTGGCGGCATTTCATCAGCGGCTGGATCTTCCGCCCGAAATCTTCGACGCCCTGCACGAAGTCGTCGAAGGTCAGCAGCACGCCGGCGGTGTCGGGCACCTCCGCCACCTCATCCAGCATCCGCGCCACGCTCTCATAGGAGCCCACCAGCGTGCCCATGTTGAGGTTCACCGCCGAGGTCGCGTCAGCGAGCTGGGTGGTGTTGGTGGTCGGACTGGCCTTGGCGTTGGGCGCGGCCTGGTTGGAGAGCCACTTGAGCGCCTCCTGGTCGGCGCCGTCGCGATAGAGCTGCCACTTGGCCATGGCCTTCTCGTCGGTCTCGTCGGCGATGATCATGAACAGGATGTAGCTCGCCACGTCGCGCCCGGTCTTGGCGGCGGCCGCCTTGAGTCGCGCGTTCACCGGGGCGAAGGCGGCGGGGGTATTGGTCCCCTTGCCGAGCGCGAAGGCGTAGTCGGCGTATTGGGCGGTGAAGGCCAGGCCCTCATCGGAGGAGCCCGCGCAGATGATCTTGGTCTCCTGCGGGCGCGGGCTCACCCGGCAGTCCTGCATCTCGAAATACTTGCCCTTGAAGTCAGAAACGCCGGTCTCCAGTAGCTCGCGCAGCACCGTCGCGTACTCGGCGAGGTAGTTGTAGCGGTCCGAATAGTGCTGCTCGCCGGGCCACAGGCCCATCTGGTCGTATTCCGCCTTCTGCCAGCCGGTGATCAGGTTGATGCCGAAGCGCCCCGGCGCGATGGAATCGATGGTCGAGGCCATCCTGGCCACGATCGCCGGCGGCAGGGTCAGAGTCGCGGCCGTGGCGTAGATCTTGATCCGGCTGGTCACGGCCGCAAGGCCGGCCATCAGGGTGAAACTCTCGAGGTTGTGCTCCCAGAACTCCGTCTTGCCCCCGAAGCCGCGCAGCTTGATCATCGAGAGCGCGAAGTCGAAGCCGTACTTCTCCGCTGCCTGGGTGATCTGCTTGTTGAGCTCGAACGTCGGCATGTACTGCGGCGACGTCTCAGAGATCAGCCAGCCGTTGTTCCCGATCGGGATGAAGACGCCGATCTGCATGGTCTTGCCCCCTTCGCCGCTCAGCGCTTGCCGACGTGGGCGACGCTGGCGATCTCCACCAGGAAGTCCGGCCGCACCAGGCCGCACTGGATGCAATAGCGCGCCGGCTTCTCGCCCGGGAAGAACTCCGCATAGACCTTGTTGATGGCGGCGTAGTCGGCCCAGTCCCTCACGAAGACATGGTTGAAGGTCACGTCGTCCATCGTGCCGCCCGCGGCCTCGACGACGCCCTTGATGGTCTCCAGCACCTGGCGGGTCTGGGCCGCGGCGTCGCCGACGTGGGCCACCTGGTTGTCGGCGGTGAAGGCCAGCGTGCCTGACACATAGACGACGCCGTCGGCCATCGTACCCGGCGAGTAGGGCGCGATAGGCGTACCCGTCCCGGGCGGCGTGATGACGGTCTTGGGCATTGGAACTCCTTGCTTACGCCTTCGGCGCGATCTGCCCGAACGCGCCCTTGAAATCGGCGACGCTGGAGACCCAGCCAAAGAACTTCTCGATATTGTAGAGCGAGGCCTGCTGCAGGAATTCCGGGCCCGCCTGGTGGGTCGCGTCCTCGAGCACCACGCCGAAATATTCCAGGAAGAAGCCGTCCCTTAGCGTCGACTCCACGCAGACGTTGGTGGCGATGCCGACGAACACCAGGGTGCGCACGCCGCGGCTCCTGAGCACGCTGTCGAGCTGGGAGTTGAAGAAGCCGGAGTAGCGGGTCTTGTGCAGCACGATGTCGCCGGCCTGCGGCTTCAGATCGTCCACCAGCTCATAGTCCCAGCCGCCGCGCGCCAGGAGCTTGCCCTCGAGCTCTGGCCGCTCGCGCATGGTCTTCAGCGCATTGGACTTGTGGAAGTTGGGCGAACCCGGCCCGCCGGCCTCCACATAGTCGGCGTCCCAGCCGTTCTGGAAATAGATCACCGGAACGCCGGCCCCGCGCGCGGTCTCCAGCACCCCCTTGATGTTGCGGATCACCGCCGGCGCGCCGGAGATGTCGAAACCGGCGAGGTCGAGGTAGCCGCCTGGCGAGGCGTAGGCGTTCTGCATGTCGATCACCACCACCGCGGTGGCGGCCGGATCCACTGTGAGCGGCTCGGGCCGCGCCGGCAGGACGATGGTGTGCTCGCTCTGTCTCATCGCCCCGCACCATGGCAGAACGGCCGCGCAAGCCAAGCGGCCGAGAAGTCGAGACCTCCATGAGCGAGCCCCTGCCTCCATCGGCGCAAGACCAGTTGTTCCTGGCCGCCCGGACGCGCAACGCCTTCTCCGACAAGCCGGCGCCGGAGGCCCTGCTGCGCGAGCTCTACGACCTCGCCAAGTGGGGGCCGACCTCGGGCAACGTCTGCCCGGCACGGTTCGTGTTCCTAACCACGCCCGAGGCCAAGGCCCGCCTCGCACCGCACCTGTCGCGCACCAACCGCGCGAAGCACATCGGGGCCGCGGTGCAGGCGATCGTCGCCTACGACCTGAGGTTCGCCGATCGGATCCCCGAGCTCTTCCCGCACAATCCGGGCTCGGCCGCCTGGTTCGACGACCCCGCCGTGGCCGAGGAGACCGCGTTCCGGAACGGCAGCCTGCAGGGCGCCTACCTGATCCTCGCGGCGCGGACCTTAGGCCTCGACTGCGGGCCGATGTCGGGCTTCGACCGGGCCGGGGTCGACGCCGAGTTCTTCGCCGGCACGAGCTGGCGGTCCAACTTCCTCTGCAACATCGGCTACGGCACGGACGAGGCCCTGTTCGAGCGCCTCCCACGCCTGGCGTTCGAGGACGCCTGCGAGGTGCTGTAGCCCTCATTCCGGGATGACACGCGGGGACGAGAGGGCGACAGTCGCGCAAACCGGCGCGAGGACGCCGGACGGGAGGATCAGGCCATGCGGTTCGGCATCTTCTACGAGCACCAGCTGCCCAAGCCCTGGAACGACGGCGACGAGGCCAGGCTGTTCCACCAGGCGCTGGAGCAGGTCGTGCTCGCCGACCGCCTCGGCTACGACTACGCCTGGGAGGTCGAGCACCACTTCCTGGAGGAATATTCCCACTCCTCCGCGCCGGAGGTGTTCCTGGCCGCCTGCGCCGCGCTCACTCAGAACATCCGGTTGGGCCACGGCATTCGCCAGGTGATCCCCAACTACAACCACCCGGCGCGCACCGCCGAGTGCCTCGGCACCCTCGACATCGTCTCCAACGGCCGCCTCGAATTCGGCATCGGCGAAGGCGCCACCCGCCTGGAGATCGGCGGCTTCAAGATCCCCGCCAAGGAGAAGCGGGCCCTGGCCCTGGAGGCCGCCCGCGAGATCGCCAACATGATGGCGATGAGCCCCTACCCCGGCTACGAGGGCCAGGGCTTCTCCTTCCCCTGTCGCAACATCGTGCCCAAGCCGGTGCAGAAGCCGCATCCGCCCATGTGGATGGCCTGCACCAACCGCGACACCATCAAGGTGGCGGCGGCCAACGGTCTCGGCGCGCTGGCCTTCTCCTTCGTCGATCCGGACGAGGCGAAGACCTGGGCCGACATCTACTACGGCATCATCAGGTCCGAAGAGTGCGTGCCGCTCGGCCACGCCGTGAACGCCAGCATGGCCATGGTCTCCAACTTCTCGGTGCATCCGGACCGCGACGAGGCGATCCGGCGCGGCCAGGAGGGGTTCGAGTTCTTCGGCTATGCGGTCAACGCGCTCGTGGCGCACGACGCCGTCCCCGGCCGCTCGACCCTGTTCGAGGACTTCCAGAAGTCGCGAGCCAAGAGCGACGAGGAGATCATCGCCGCCCGCAAGATGAGCCAGCGCAACGCCAACGGCATCGGCACGCCGGACGACATCCGCGACCATATCCGCGCCTTCCAGGCCGCCGGCGTCGACCAGGTGATCTTCTTGCAGCAGGCGGGCCGCAACCGGCATGAGCACATCTGTGAATCGCTCGAGCTTTTCGCCGCCGAGGTGATGCCGGAGTTCCAGGCCCAGGCGGCGGAGCGCGAGGCGAAGAAGGCGCGCGACCTGGCGCCCTTCATCGAGGCCGCCATGGCCCGCAAGCCCTGGATGGCGGCGCTGGAGGACCACGAGATCCCCGTCGTGCCGGCCTCCCGCCCCCGGGCCCAGATCAGCGAGACGGTGTCCTAGCCCCCGCGAACGGTCCGCTCGATCAGGTCGTAGAAGTCGCGCGCGAAGGCCGCCGTGTCGCCGAGCGGGCTCGCGCGCAGGCGCTGGCGCAGGCTGGCGCGCAGCTCCGTCCGGCGGCCGCGGTCGGCGGCGAGGTCCAGGGCGATGCGCCGGAAGCCCGCGAGATCGTCCGCCACGAGGTCACCTACGCCGGCATTGGCCAGGATCGACCAGCTCAGCCGCTCGTAGAAGGCCGGGCCCTTCAGGCTGACCACCGGAACGCCCATCCACAGGGCTTCGACCGTCGTCGTGCCGCCGGTGAGCGGGAAGGTGTCGAGGCTGATGTCGATCTGATTGTAGTGCGGCAGATGTCCGCCGCGCACCGCATGGAAGGCCACGCGGCCGGCCTCCACGCCCTCCGCGGCGAAGGCGGCCGTGACGTGCTCGCGGAACGCGGCCGAGGCGCCTTCCGGCCGGATGAAGGCGAACCGCGCGCCGGGAACCGCGGCGGTGACCTGGGCCCAGGCCTGGAGGCTGGCGGCGGTGTATTTGTAGGTGTTGTTGGCGGTGCCGAAGGTGAGCGCGCCGGTCCGCGCCTCAGGCAGCTCCGGCTCGATGACCGCCTCGTCGTTGAAGGTGGCGGCGCCCAGCGCGATCCAGCTCCGCGGCATGACGAGCGGCGTTTCGAGCAGCAGGCTCCGGTCCGCCGGGGTGTTGAAAGGATCGACGATCAGGCCGTCGATGGCCGCGAGGCCGGCGGAGTGCGGATAGCCCAGCCAACTCGCCTGGCGCGGCGCCGGCCGCCAGGCGAGGACCTCCAGCCGATTGCCCGAGGTCGAGCCGCCGAGCTCGATCAGCAGGTCCAGGTCATCGTCGGCGATCGCCTGGGCGGCGTCGCGCGCCGAAGCCTCCGGCATCCGCCGGAAGGCGGCTGCGCGGGCGATGAAGGCGGCCTGCAGGTCGTCCGCCGGCCCGCGGTCGAAGGCGTAGCAGAAGACCTCGAAGCGGCCGGGGTCCAGGTGCTCGAACAAGGGCTCGACGAAATAGCCCACAGGATGGCGCCTGAGGTCGGACGACAGCAGGCCCAGCCGGATCTTCGCCCCCGGCGCCCGCGACGCGGGCCGGACGATCGGCCGCCGCTCGGCCGCCGCCGCCATCTGCGCGCCGGCGATGCGGTGCTGTTCCAGCAGCTCCAGCCGGTCGGCCTGGCCCGCCACCCGCGGCAGGTGGCGAAACAGGGCGGTGTGCGCACCGGCGCTCGCCCATCGGCGGCCGAGCGTGCTGAAATCGCCGAGCCGTTCGATCGCTGCGAAGTCGCAGACCCGGCTGAACACGTCGCGTACGACCTTCGCCTGGTTGGGCGTCAGCCCGTCGATCACGGCCGCCGTCGCAAGCCCATAGGCCTCGTCCAGGGCGCGTCCCTCGTCGGGCCCGGTCACCCGCGCCAGCCGCTGGGCCAGCGCGATCCGCGGACCGGCGGACTGGGGATCGAGCTCATAGGCCCGGCGCAGGCGCGCCTCGCCCGCCGCGGGATCGCGCTCGGCCTCCAGGTCGCCGAGGTGCAGATGGATCCAGGCCTCGTCCGGGAAGCGGTCGACCAGGCCGTGCAGGAAGGCTTCGGCGCGCGCCGCCTGGCCGGACGTCCTCAGGACCAGCGCCTTGCCCTCCAGCAGGGCCAGGCTCTCGGGGCTGTGGCTCAGCGCCTCGGCGAGCACCGCCTCCGCGGCGGCGGGGCCCTCCACCGGCTCCAGCGCGTCGGCGAGTTGCAGCCAGGCGGCGGCGAGCCCGGGCTGCAGGCGCGTGGCTTCCCGCAACTCCACCAGGCCGGCCTCGCGGCGGCCGAGCCTCAGGCGCGCGCGGCCGAGGCCCAGCCGGTGGCCGGCGTTGGCAGGATCGGCGCGCGACAGCTCGGCGAACACCGGCTCCGCCGCCGTGGCGTCGCCCAGGTCCAGGAGCACGCTCGCCCGGTTGGTCCGTGCGCCGAGATGGCCCGGCGTCAGGCCGAGCGCCCGGTCGAGCGCGGCCAAGGCCTCCTGCGGCCGGCGCAACTGGCGCAGCATCACCCCGTGGACGTTCCACAGGTCCGGCGCCTGCGGATGCGCCGCCACCGCCGCGGCGGTGAACGCCGCCCCCTCGGCGTAACGGCCAGCGTGGTAGAGCTCCCGGGCGCGGGCGAGGCTCAGCTCGGCGGTCTCCGGGATGCTCTCGCTGACCATCTGACTCCTAGCCGGCGGCGCCGATCTGCGCTCCCTTATGGCGCGGGACGTCCTGCGTCGTCACCCCGTCGGCCACAGCGCCCGCACTTCGACCGCCCCGTGGCCTGACCCCGGACACTGCTCGGCCCAGCGGCTGGCGGCCGCCATGTCCGGCGCTTCGATCAGGTAGAAGCCCGCCACCTGCTCCTTGGTCTCGGCGAACGGCCCGTCCATGGTCACCGACTTGCCGCCCTTGGTCTGCACCGTCTTAGCGCCGCTGCTCGGCGACAGCCGTGCGCTCGCCACCAAGGCGCCGGCGTCTTTCAGCGCCTGGGTGAAGGCGCTGTAGGCTGCCATGCCCTGCGCCTGTTCCTCCGGGGTCATCTGCGACCAGCCGGCTTCCTCGCTGTGCAGCAACAGAAGGTATTGCATCTCAGATCTCCGTCATCTTCGCCGACGGGCCCACGCCCCGGTCGACAGGATGACGCGGCGGGCGACGGACACCCGACATTTTTTCCGCCAAGCTTGACTTGAGAACAGCGTTCGCTGTTTAAGCACCGCCGGTGAGCGGCGCGGCGGCCCGAAAATCCTTCGCTCACCCTCGGAGCCCCGCCCTCGGCTGACGACGGGCGGCCCTGTGGCGTCCAGCGCCGTCCCTCGATCCCGGTTTCCCATGTCTCTCGATCTCCCGCTCTGGCGTCAGGGCGACTTCCGCCGGCTGTGGGCCGCGCAGGCCGTCTCCGACTTCGGCGCCCGCATCACCCGCGAGGGCCTGCCGATGATGGCGGTGCTGAGCCTCGCGGCCAACCCGGCGCAGCTCGGCGTCCTGGCCGCCCTGGCCGGCGCGCCCGCCCTGGTCGTCGGCCTGACCGCCGGTGGCCTGGTCGATGGCGGCCGGCGCCGTACGATCCTGATCGCCGCCGACCTGCTGCGCGCAGTGGTCCTGGTCAGTATCCCCCTCGCCGCCTGGCGCGGCTGGCTGGTCATGCCGCACGTCTATGCGGTCGCGGCCCTGGTGGCGGGGCTCTCGAGCCTGTTCGACATCGCCGACCACGCCTACCTGCCGAGCCTCGTGGCGCGCGAACGGTTGACCGAGGCCAACGCGCGGCTGAGCGCCACCGAGTCCGTCGCCGAGCTGGGCGGCCCGGCCCTGGCCGGCCTGCTGTTCCAGTGGCTCACCGCCCCCTTCGCCGTGGCCGTGAACGCCGCCACCTACCTGATCTCGGCGGTCTTCCTGGCCGGCATCCGCGCCGCCGAGGCCCCGCCCGCGCCCCGCATCCGCACCCGCAGGCCGTTCGACGGCGTCCGCACCGGCCTCGCCGCGGCCTGGGGCGAGCCGCACGTCCGGCCGCTGCTGCTCGTGGCGGTCGGCAGCGGGCTGTTCGGCGGGATCTTCTCGGCCCTCTACATCGTCTTCACCCTGCGCGTCGTCCACCTCAGCCCCGCCCTCCTGGGCTTCACCATCGCCACCGGCGGCGGCGGGGCCTTCCTCGGCTCGGTGATGGCCCAGCCGCTGGCGGGAAGACTCGGGATCGGCCCCGCCATCCTGGCCAGCGCGATCGTGGCCGCCGCCTCGGCGTTCCTGATCTCCCTGGCCCCCGGCGCTCCCCTGCCCGGGATGGCGGTGCTGATCGTCGCCCAGATCTTCGGCGACTCGTTCGGCGTGGTGAGCCTGATCCTGGCGGTCAGCCTGCGGCAGGCCCTGCTGCCCCAGGCCCTGCTCGGCCGCACCGGCGCGGCCTTCCAGGCCGCCGCTGGCGGGACCGCGGTCCTCGGCGCGTTGGCGGGCGGTCTCCTGGGCCAGGCGATGGGCCTGCGCACGGCGCTCGGCCTGGCGGCGATCGGCCTGATGATCGCCCCGGCCCTGGGCCTCTTCAGCCCGCTCCGGACCTTGCGAAAGATTCCCCGATCCTAGGGCCCCGAGCGGAAACAGAGGGCGTCGCTCATTCGTTTAGCTGTGAGCGTCGTTTCCCCGGCGCCTTGCCTCGAAGGAGGTCCCCCATGAAGACCCTTATGCTGGTCGCCGGCGCGGCGGCCCTGGCGCTCACCGCCGGCGCAGCCGACGCGAAGGCCAAGAAGCACATCCACGGCATGTCGTCGGCCGCGAGCCCCTCGCAGCCGATCCCCTACGCCCAGCTCGACAGCTACATGAAGGCCTCGCCCAGCAAGCGGGCCGCCACCGACTGGGCGTCGGCCGCCGCGACCGGAGCTAGCGCCGACGCCTCGTCGACCGCACCCGCGACGACGGCCGGCGCCACGCCGGACGCCACGACGCCGGCCCCGACCACCACCCCGCAATAGGGCGACCTGGGCGATCCGCCTCCCGCCTACGCGGGAGGCGGACCTCGATCATCTTGTCGCAGAAAGCGGGCAGTCGTCCTGCGTGCGCGAGGTCGCCAGCGCTACCGCCCGAACTTCTGGAACTTGATCCGGTGGGGGATCAGGCTGTCGGTGCCCAGCCTGCGCTTCTTGTCTTCCTCATAGGCTTCGAAGTTGCCTTCGAACCATTCGACTTGGCTGTCGCCTTCGAAGGCCAGGATATGGGTGGCCAGGCGGTCGAGGAAGAAGCGGTCGTGGCTGATCACCACGGCGCAGCCGGGGAAGTCCTCCAGCGCGCTTTCCAGGGCGCCCAGGGTCTCGACGTCGAGGTCGTTGGTCGGTTCGTCGAGCATCAGGACGTTGCCGCCGGAGGAGAGCGTCTTGGCCAGGTGCACGCGGTTGCGCTCCCCGCCGGAGAGCAGGCCGACCTTCTTCTGCTGGTCGGCGCCCTTGAAGTTGAACGAGCCCACATAGGCGCGGCTGGGGATCTCGCGCCCGCCGACCTTCATGACGTCGAGGCCGCCGGAAATCTCCTGCCAGACATTGTTGTTCGGGCTGAGCGTGTCGCGGCTCTGGTCGACATAGGCCAGCTTGACCGTCTCGCCGAGGCGCACGGCGCCTTGGTCCGGAGTCTCCTGGCCGGTGATGATCTTGAACAGCGTGGTCTTGCCGGCGCCGTTGGGGCCGATGACGCCGACGATGCCGCCGGGCGGCAGCTTGAACGACAGGTCCTTGAACAGCAGCTTGTCGCCGTATTCCTTCTCCAGGGCGTCGACCTCGATGACCAGGCTGCCCAGGCGCGGGCCGGGCGGGATCTGGATCTGGGCGAAGGTCTGCTTGGCGTTCTCGGCGGCGTTCTGCAGCTGGTCGAAGGCCGCCAGTCGGGCCTTGGACTTGGTGCGCCGGGCCGACGGCGAGGACCGCACCCAGGCGAGCTCGCGCTCCATGGTGCGCTTCTTGCCGGCTTCCTCGCGTTCCTCCTGGGCCAGCCGCTTGGTCTTCTGCTCGAGCCAGGACGAATAGTTGCCCTCGTGGGGCAGGCCCTTGCCGCGATCGAGCTCCAGCGTCCACTTGGTCACCTGGTCCAGGAAGTAGCGGTCGTGGGTGACCAGGATCACGCAGCCCGGGAAGGCCTCCAGGTGGTGCTGCAGCCAGGCGACGCTCTCGGCGTCCAGGTGGTTGGTGGGCTCGTCCAGCAGCAGCATGTCGGGCTTGGCCAGCAGCAGGCGGGCCAGCGCCACCCGGCGCCGCTCGCCGCCCGACAGCTTGTCCACCGGCCAATCGTTGGGCGGGCAGCGCAGGGCGTCCATGGCCATCTCGATCTTGGAATCGATGTCCCACAGGTCGCCGGCATCCAGCTTCTCCTGCAGGGCGGTCATCTCCTCCATCAACTCGTCGGAATAGTCCTCGCCCAGCTTGGCGGCGACGGCGTTGTAGGCGTCGAAGATCTGTTTCTCCTCGCACCAGGCGATGACGTTGCCCCAGACGTCGAGGGCGTCGTCCAGCTGCGGCTCCTGCTCCAGGTAGCCGCGCTTGACCCCGTCGGCGGCGAAGGCCTCGCCGGTGAAGTCCTTGTCGATGCCGGCCATGATCTTGAGCAGGCTCGACTTGCCCGAGCCGTTGACGCCGACCACGCCGATCTTGGCGTCGGGATAGAACGACAGCCAGATGTCCGAGAAGAGCTTCTTCGGCGCGCCGGGGAAGGCCTTGGTCAGGCCCTGCATCTGGAAAATATATTGCTGCGCCATCGGGCGTCCGCGTCTCTCTGAACTGAGGGGAGTCGGGCGTGCAGATAGCGGCGACGGGCAGCGCGCGCAATGAGGGCGGCGCGGCTAGAGGGCGAAGATCCAGCCGCTCGGCAGGTTGGTCGCGGTGACGTTGTCCAGCGTCATGGAGGTCCCGTCGGAGAGGGTGACGAGGGTGTTCGCCCCCGACTGGCTCACCGTCCAGCTCACCCCGGCGTCCACCTGCACCCGGTCCCCCTGGGCGGCGCTGAAGTCGGTCACCACGTCGTGGCCCATCCCAGCGCCGGTGTGGAAGGTGTCGGCCCCCTGGCCGCCGGTGAGCGTGTCGTTGCCCATGTCGCCGGAGATCCAGGTGTTGCCGGAGCCGCCGACGATGACGTCGTCGCCCTGGCCGCCGTGCATCGTGTCGTGGCCAGTCCCGCCCTGCAGGGTGTCGTTGCCCAGGTTGCCGTGCAGCAGGTTGTCGCCTGAGTGGGCGACGATGGAATCGTCCCCCTGCCCGCCGAGCAGCCAGTCGTTACCGCCCGAGCCGCCGTCGATCAGGTCGTTCCCCAGGTTGCCGTTGATCGCGTCGAACCCCGGCGAGCCGTTGATGAAATCGTCCCCCGCCCCGCCGGAGAGCGTGTTGTCAGCCCCCTTGGCGATGATCTCGTCATTGCCGGGCCCAGCGGTGATCGCGTTGGTTCCCTTGCCGATGATCTCCTGGTCGCCGCCGCCGCCGGTGAAGGTGGCGCCCACCGCCAGGCCGAGCGCGCCGTTTGGCGTCGGCTCGAGCAAGATGGTGACGCTGCCGGCCCCGCCGCCGTTGCTGTTGGACACGGCCAGGTCGGGCTGGCCGTCGCCGTTGAAGTCGCCGACCGCGATCGCCTCTGGATCGACACCAACCGCGATCGACGTCCGCGCGCCGAAGCCGCCCGCGCCGTCCCCCGGCAGAAGGGACACCGTGCCGGACGCAATGTTGTTGGTGACAGCGACATCGAGCTCGCCGTCGCCGTTGTAGTCGAGGAGCGCGAGCGCATAGGGATGGCTCCCCGCCGCGTACGACGTGCTGGAGAGCACCCCGCCGTTCCCGTCCATGAGCAGCACCCGGACGCTACCCGCGGTTTGGTCGGCGACAATGATATCGAGGTTTCCGTCATGATTGAGGTCCGCCAGGGCGATGCCTTCCAGGTCGTCGCCGGGGGCCAACGCGATGGTCGGTCCGACCGTGAACCCGCCCGCGCCGTCCCCGAAGAACTGCTGGATATGGCCATTGTTGGAGTCCGAAGCCACGAAGTCGAGCGCCCCGTCGTGGTTCATGTCGCCGACCGCGACGAACGGCGGGACGGGACGGGTGGCAAGCGGGCCGCCGATGTTGAGGGCGACGCCCCCGCCGAACGTGCCGTTTCCGGCGCCGAGCCGGACGTAGAAGATGTTGTTGTTGAAGTCCGCGACCACGAAGTCCTGCCGGCCGTCGTTGTTGAAGTCGCCGACCGCGATTCCCCGATACGTACCGGAAGAGGTGGTCAGGAGGTTGCTTGCGAGGCTAAGGCCGCCGGCGCCGTCCCCCAAGAGCACGGCGACCCCGAAGGAGGTGTTCCGCGAAGCCAGCACATCGACGTGTCCGTCGCCATTGAAGTCGCCGACCGCGAGGCCGTAGGGGTTCGTGACAGAGATCGGCGATCCCGCGGCGGTGAAACCGCCGACCCCATTGCCCAGGAACACGCGAACATCGTTTGATGAGTGATCCGCGACGACGAGATCGAGAATGCCGTCGCCGTTCAGATCGGCGGCGACGACGTCTTCCGTGCCGGTTCCAGCCGCGATGGTCCCAACGTTGACGAATTCAGGCATCCGAGCCCCCTGGCTACCCTTCGGTCATCGTGCCGGCGCGATGCGACAGAACGACGGTCGTTGAACCTATACGGTATTTTCCAAGGTCAAGCTTCCGAGTTGTATCGGGCGGTCATCGCGCCATTCCGGCCGGGCCGTGGTCTCCCGCTGCGACGCCGCCATGGGAACCCGAAGGCCCTCTCCCGCGTAAATCGCTGTGAGCAAGGCGGTCCAACGCCTGCAGAGCGACACCTGAGACGAGGAGACCACGATGCATAAGGACGAAATCAAGGGCGCCGCCAAGGACATGTCCGGCTCCATCAAGGAAGCCGCCGGCAAGGCCACGGGCGACCGCGAGCTGGAAGCCAAGGGCGCCGGCGAGAAGACCATGGGCAAGCTGCAGAAGGGCGTCGGCTCCATGAAGGACGCCGCCCGCAACGCGCTCAAGAAGTAAGCCCTCTCGACAGTTCCGTTGGGGGAGAAGGTCGCGCCGCGAGGCGCGGCCTTTTCCGCGTCTGGCGTCAGGTGAAGAAGACCACCACGCCCAGCACCAGGGCCGCGATCCAGGCGGTCTCCACGACCATCAGGGCCACCGGCCGCCAGCCCGCGGCGACCAGGTCCTTGAACGAGGTCTTCATGCCGAGCGCCGAGATGGCGGTGACCAGGCACCAGCGCGAGACGTCGCTGGCCGCATCGACCACCGGCTTGGAGAACAGGCCCAGGCTGTTCAGCGCCACCAGGGCGGCGAACCCCGCCAGGAACCAGGGGATCGGCGCCCGGCCGCCGACCGCGCCGCCGCCCTTGCCGCGCGCCACCACCAGGGCGATGACCCCCACCACCGGCAGCAGCATGGCCACCCTGAGCAGCTTCACATAGGTCGCCACGTCGCCGGTCTTCTGGGAGATCATGTAGCCCGCGCCCACCACCTGGGCGACGTCGTGGATGGTGCCGCCGAGGAACAGGCCGGCCCGCTGGTGGTCGAAGCCGAGCGCCGTCACCAGCATCGGGTAGAGGATCATCGCCAGCGTCGAGAGCCCGGTCACCACCACCACGGCCAGAATCACGTCGCGCTCGCTGTCCTTGGTCTTGGGCAGCACCGAGGCGATGGCCAGGGCCGCGGAGGCGCCGCAGATGCCCACCGCCCCGCCCGAGAGCACGCCGAAGGAGCGGCTGAGGCCGAGAGCACGCGAGACCAGGACGCCCGCCGCGATGGTCGAGGCGACGCCCACGATGACCATCAGGATCGGCGTGGCGCCCAGCGCCAGGATCTGCTGGGCGGTGATCCGTGCGCCCAGCAGGGCGACGCCGGTCCTCAGCACCGCCTTCGAGGCGAACTCGATGCCGGCCACGCAGGGGCCCTCCTCGTGCAGGAAGTGGAAGGCCATGCCGATCAAGAGCGCGAACAGCATGACCGGCGCGGTGTAGTGCTGGCCGAGCCAGGTCGCCGCCAGGGCCACGGTGATCGCCGCCAGGACGCCGGCGTAGACCTTCCGCACCAGGTTCAGGCCCGGGAAGCCGGCGCGCGTCGCCGCCGCCGCCGGCGCCTCCGGCAGACCCTCCATCCCATCGTACGACCGGAACATCCGGTGGGCGGCGGCCTCGTCGGTGTCGATATCGGTGGCCATGATGGGTTGGGTTCACCCTCGTTCGGCGGTGAGGCTAGGCGATTCCTCCCTCTTAGCGGACGTTCCGGCGAAGGGCGAACCTCTCGCCGGTGGCGTGGGCGCAAAACCTCGGCCATAAATCCCGGCGCAGGTCCTGGGGGAATCCATGTCGAAGTCCACGATGCTCGCCGCCGCCGCCGCGCTCCTGCTGGCGGCCGCCGATCCGGGCCACGCCCAAAGCCTGCCGATCAGCCCCTACGCCTCGGCCGGCGACGCCGAGGCCGCCATGCAGGCGGGCAAGATCACCTCCGAGGCCCTGGTCAAGGCCGACCTCGCCCGGATCGCCACGATCGACAAGGCCGGCCCCCGGCTGAACAGCATCATCGCGCTCAATCCGCACGCGCTCGCCGACGCCCGCAAGCTCGACGCCGAGCGCCGCGCCGGCCACGTCCGCGGGCCGCTGCACGGCGTCCCGGTGCTGATCAAGGACAACATCGAATCCGACGATGGCACGGCCACCACCGCCGGCTCCCTGGCGCTGAAGGACAACATCACTCACCGCGACGCGCCCCTGGTCCGCCGGCTGACCGACGCCGGGGCGGTGATCCTCGGCAAGACCAACCTCTCGGAATGGGCCAACTTCCGCTCCGAGCGCTCGACCTCCGGCTGGAGCGCCATGGGCGGGCTGGTGCGCAACCCGCACAGCCTCGACCGCTCCGCCTGCGGCTCCAGCGCCGGAACCGGCGCGGCCATCGCCGCCGGCCTGGCTTCGGCCGGCATCGGCACGGAGACCGACGGCTCGGTCACCTGCCCCTCGGCGATGAACGGCATCGTGGGGCTGAAGCCGACGGTTGGCCTGGTCTCGCGCCGCTACATCGTGCCGATCTCGCCCGAGCAGGACACCGCGGGCCCGATGACCCGCACGGTCGCCGACGCCGCCGCCGTGCTCACCGCTATCGCGGGCTCCGATCCCGGCGATCCGGCCACCCGCGAGGCCGACGCCCACAAGACCGACTACCTCGCGGCCCTCGATCCCAAGGCCCTGCAGGGCGCCCGCATCGGCGTGGTGCGGGGCGTGGTCGAGCGCTCGCCCGCCACCAGCGCCGCCTTCGACAGCGCGTTGGCCGCCCTGAAGGCCGCCGGCGCCGTGCTGGTCGAGGTCAAGCTGCCGGACGATGCTGTCATGAACCCGATCGGCGAGGGCGAGGGCGACGCCCTGGAGGCCGAGTTCAAGGCTTCGATCAACGACTACCTCGCAAACACCCCGCCCGCGGTCACCGTACGCAGCCTCGACGCCCTGATCGCCTTCAACCGCGCCGAGCCCCGGGAGACGGCGCTGTTCGGCCAGGAACTGTTCGAAGCCTCGGCCAAGGCGCCGGCGATCACCGATCCGGCCTATCTCGCCAAGCGCGCCAGGATCCGCGGCCTGGCCCGCGGCGCGCTCGACAAGATGCTGGCCGACAACAACGTCCAGGCCCTGATCGCGCCCACCGGCGGCCCCGCCTGGATCGTCGACCCGGTGAACGGCGACCACTTCTTCGGCTCGCCAACCACCCTTCCGGCGGTGGCGGGCTACCCCCACCTCACCGTGCCCATGGGCGACGCCAAGGGCCTGCCGATCGGCCTGTCGTTCATCGGCCCGGCCTGGTCGGAGGCCCGCCTGCTGGCGCTCGGCGCCGCCTTCGAGCAAGCGACCCATGCCCGCCGCAACCCGACCTTCATCCCCTCCGAGGCCGCCCGTCCGGAGCTCGCCCGGGCCTATGACCTGCATTGACGGGGCCTTGTCCGCACGGACTCCAGGCCCAATCTCCAAGCGGTCGGAAATGCCCGGCCTGGCGTTCACAAACTTGACGCAGGTGGTGACGGTGGCCGCCGAAGGCTGCTACCACCTGCACGTTGGGCGTGTCGGGCGAAGCCCCGCGAAGACATAAGGACGCTAACCCTGGCGAAACTCTGGAACACGTCCGGCGCCCCTAAGCGCAAACGTCGGAAGGGTGTGGCCGAGGATCGGGAGCGGACCGCCGCCCTGTTCCTGGCCGCCTCCTCTAGCGTGGAGAAGCG
This sequence comes from Phenylobacterium sp., assembly GCA_004799545.1. Taxonomy (GTDB): domain Bacteria; phylum Pseudomonadota; class Alphaproteobacteria; order Caulobacterales; family Caulobacteraceae; genus Phenylobacterium. The sequence continues at coordinate 28,773 of SSMU01000012.1, read as the reverse complement.
CAAGGCGCGGCGGGCCAAGGGCCTGGGTCCGTCCGGCGCGGCGCGGCTGGTGAGGTTCAACGCCGCCCAGGCCTCCGCCTTCGGCGGCCACGGCGGCGCGGCCTTCCACCTGATCGACACCACCATGATGTACGCGCCCCGCTCCGGCGGGGTGAAGAGCTACCTCTCCGCCAAGCGCGCCTGGCTGGAGAAGCGCCGGCCGGACATCCGCCACACCCTGGTGGTCCCCGGCGCCCACACCCGCGCCGATGCGCCCGGCCTGGTGAGCGTGGCCGCGACCCGCCTGCCGTTCGGCGACGGCTACCGCATGCCGGCCAGCGTCACCAAGTGGGAGACGGTGCTCAAGGTGCTGCAGCCCGACGTCATCGAGGCTGGCGACGTCTTCGTGCCGGGCCATGCCGCCCTCGAGGCCGGCGAGGCCCTGGGCGTGCCGGTGATCGGCTTCTGCCACACCGACGCGGCGGCTTTGGCCGCCCTGCACCTCGGCGACTGGGCGGAAGGGCCGACCTTCAACTTCTGGGCCCAGGCCTATTCGCGTTTCGACCAGGTCGTGGCGCCCTCCTGGCACACCGCCTCGCGCCTCTCCGAGGCTGGGGTGGAGCGGGTCAGCGTCCATCCGCTTGGCGTCGACACCGACGTCTTCGACCCGAGCCGCGGCGACCGCGCCCGCCTGCTGCGGCGCACCGGCCTGCCGGCCGACAGCCGCCTGCTGGTGTTCGCCGGCCGCCCGGCGCGGGAGAAGAACGTCGACAACATGATCGAGGCCGTCGAGATGCTCGGCGGACCCTACCGGCTGGTGCTGGTGGGCGCGGGCCATGGCGCGCGCCATTCCGACCGCGTCGTCAGCCTCGACTTCGAGCGCGATCCTGAGCGTCTGGCGGCCCTGGTCGCCTCCTGCGACGCCTTCCTGCATGCCAACGAGAACGAGGCCTTTGGCCTGGTGGTGCTGGAGGCCATGGCCGCCGGCCTGCCGGTGATCGGGCCGAACAAGGGCGGCGTCGGCGAGTTGATCGACGCTTCGGTGGGCCAGCACGCGGCGACCTCCGACAGCGGCGACCTGGCCGAGGCCATCGAGGCGCTGTTCGCCCGCGACGTACAGGCGATCTCGCTGGCCGCCCGCGCCCGCGCCGAGACCCGCCACAGCTGGAACGCCACCTTCGAGGGGCTCACCAAGCTCTACGCCGACCTGATCGGCCGCGCCCCGCGCCGCGCGCCCCTGGCGCTCACCGCCTAGACTCTTCCTTTCCCGTTCACGGGAAAAGGGGGACCGTCGGCCGACGCACGCGTCAGCGGGCGGAAGAGCCGAGGGTGGAAAGGGAGGGCGGCCGGCAGTGCGATGGCCCTCCCTCTCCACCACCCGCTCTTCCCCCGGCTTTCGCCGGGGTCGGCGTGCGGTCCCCCTCTCCCGCGTACCGCGGGAAAGGAAGTTAGCGGCCCTTCTCCGGAAACGCCCGCGCGATGGCCACTGCGAGGTCGGCGACCTGGGCGGGCGGCGGCAGGCGGTAGGCGTCGCTGATGGTCAGCTCCAAGCCGGGCAGGATCTCGATCCGCGTGGTCCGCTCCACCTTGGGCTCGACCTCCGGCCTGGCCTTGGCCGGAAACCCGACGCCCGGCGCGCCGACCGCGGCGGCCTGCTCGCCCTGGTACATCCAGGTCTTCTCCATGTCGGCGAGCTTCAGCCCGCGGCTCTCCAGCAGGACGCGCAGCTCCTCAAGGTGGTCGCGGATCTGCCGGTGGTCCATGCCCGACCGCTGCAGGATGCGGATGCGATTCAGCTGGGCGAGGTGGCCCTCGTCGAAATGGGCGCCGCGCCCGCGGCCGTGCGGCGGGCTGATCAGCTTCTCCGAAACATAGTAGCGCACCGTCCGCGCGGTCAGTCCGGCCAGGTGGGCGAGGTCGTCGGCGGTGTAGCGGCTCATCTTGGAATCATGACAGTTGACTGTCTGATTTTCAACTGTCGTATTTATCGCCCTGGAGGCTCGCCATGCTGTCGGACCGCGATCTCGCGCTCGTGCGCCGCACCTATGCCCGCCAAGTCATCTTCGCCGGTGGTGTCGCCAATCCCGCGCTGGAGACCGCCTACGCCGCCGTGCCGCGCGAGGCCTTCGTGGGCCCCGGTCCCTGGCCCATCTGGCGTTGGCCCGGGGGCTATCGCACCACGCCGGACGCCGACCCGATCTACCTCTACGCCGACGTGCTGGTGGGCCTGGTCCCCGAGCGCGGCCTGAATAATGGCCAGCCGTCGGGCCACGCCGCCTGGCTCGACGCGATCGGCATCCAGCGCGGCGGCCACGTGGTCCACATCGGCGCGGGCGTCGGCTACTACTCCGCCATCATGGCCGAGCTGGCGGGTCCGGCCGGGCGGGTCACCGCCATCGAGTTCGACCCCGGCCTCGCCCAGCGCGCCCGCGCCAACCTCGCCGACCGGCCCAACGTCGCCGTGGTCCAGGGCGACGGCGCCCTCGTGGACTTCGATCCGGCCGACGTCATCTATGTGAACGCCGGGGCGACGCGGCCCGCCGACCTCTGGCTCGACCGGCTGAAGGACGGCGGGCGCCTGCTCCTGCCGCTCACCACCGACCGCAACTTCCCCGACGCTTCGGCCCTGCAGGGCGCGGTGTTCCGGATCGATCGCCGGGGAGAGGACTTCCTGGCCCGCTGGGTCTCGCACATCGCGGTTTTCCCCTGCGAGGGGATGCGCGACGCCGCCTCGGAGCAGGCGCTCGCCGAGGCGCTGAAGACCCCGCGCTGGCATGAGGTGACGCGCCTCGTCCGCGGCGCGCCGCCGCCCGTCGAGGCCTGCTGGCTCCGCGCGCCCGACTGGAGCCTGACCTACGGCTGAGGGTCTAGCGGCCGGTCGGCAGATCCTTGAACGCCACGTCCTTGTCGACGCGGATATCCTGCGGCAGGCCCAGCACCCGCTCGGCGATGATGTTCTTCAGGATCTCGTCGGTGCCGCCGGCGATCCTCAGCCCCGGCGCGCCCAAGAGCGAGGCGTGGAAGGCCGCATGCAGCGGCGCCAGCTCGGGATCGGTGATGATCCCGTACTGGTCCAGCATCTCGACCGCGGTGTTGCCCAGCTCCTGCATCTGCATGGCCGAGACCACCTTGCCGATCGAGCTCTCCGGCCCCGGCGTCTCGCCGCGCGACAGGGCGGTCAGGGTGCGGTTGCGGGTGTGCTTCAGCCCCTCGGTGGCCACGTACCAGTCGGCGATCTTCTCGCGCAGCGCCTGGTCCTTGATCGCCGGCGCCCCGTCGAGGCCGGTGATGTTGCGCGCGGCCTCCATGAACTGGGCCCAGCCGGCGCCGGAGGGCCCGCCCACCGCCAGCCGCTCGTTCATCAGGGTCACCAGGCTCACCCGCCAGCCGTCGTTCACCGCCCCCAGCCGCTGGCTGTCCGGCACGCGGACGTTGGTGAAGAACACCTCGTTGAAGCCGGACCCGCCGGACATCTGGTGGATCGGCCGCACCTCGATCCCCGGATCGTGCATGTCGACCCAGAACATGGTCAGGCCCTTGTGCTTGGGCGCCTCCGGGTCGGTCCGCGTGACGACGATGCCGAAGTCCGAGAACTGCGCGCCCGTCGTCCACACCTTCTGGCCCGAGATCAGCCAGTCGCCGGAGCCGTCGGGCGCCTTCTCGGCCTTGGTCCGCGCCGCGGCCACGTCCGAGCCGCCGGAGGGCTCGGAGAACAGCTGGCACCAGATCTCCTCGCCGCGCAGCGCCGGCTCGACGAACCGCTGCTTGGTGGCCTCGTCGGCGAAGGTCATCACCGTCGGCACGCACATGCCGAGCCCGATCTGGAAGGGATTGGGCGGCACCGGATGGCGGCCCTCCTCCTGGTTGAAGATCACCTGCTGGATCGGCGTGCCGCCAGGCCCGCCCCATTCCTTCGGCCAGGTGATCTGGGCGTAGCCGGCGGCGGCCTTCCTGGCCTGCCAGGCTTTGGAGGCGGCCATCGAGCCGGCGCCCTCGCCGTCGTCGTAGCCGCCCTCGGCGGTCTTCGGCGCATTGGCCTCCAGCCAAGCTCTGGCCGTGGCGCGGTAGGCGGCTTCTTCCGGGCTGTCGTTGAAGTCCATGGTCGCCTCCTTCAGGCCGCGTTGCGCCGTTCGAGATGGCTCACCAGCCGCTCCTTCCAGACCCGCGGCGCGCCGGCCACCAGGCTGAGCTGCCGGGAACGCTTGTAGTAGAGGTGGCAGTCCATCTCCCAGGTGTAGCCGATGCCTCCGTGGGTCTGGATGTTCTCCTTCGAGGCGAACCAGAAGGCCTCCGACGCGGCGATCCGCGTCGCGCTGGCCGCCACCGGCAGCTCCGGCGCATTGGTGTTGAGCGCCCAGGCCCCGTAGTAGGCGTTGGAGCGGGCCAGCTCGTTCTTGACGTAGATGTCGGCCAGCTTGTGCTTGATCGCCTGGTAGGAGGCGATCTGCCGGCCGAAGGCGTAGCGCTCCAGCGCGTAGGCCTTGGCCATTTCCAGGCACTTGTCCGCCCCGCCGCACTGCTCGAAGCCGAGCAGCACCGCGGCCCGGTCGAACACCTGCTCCACCAGCGCAAAACCTTCGCCCGCCGCGCCCAGCCGCTGCGCGGGGGCGTCCTTGAAGGTCAGCCTCGCGGCGTCCCGGGTCGGATCGAGGGTCTTCAGCATCTCGCGGGTGACGCCCGGCCCGGTCAGGTCGACCAGGAACAGGCCCGCCTTGCCGCCCTCCTTGGCCAGCACCAGGCAGAGGTCGGCGATGTCGCCGTCGGTGACCGGCAGCTTGGTCCCCGTCAGCTTGCCGCCGCTAACCGCGGCCTGCAGCGAATTTGGCGTCAGCGCGCCGGGGCCTTCCGAGGTGGCGATCGCGCCGATCAGCTCGCCGGCCGCGATCTTCGGCAGGATCTCGGCCTTCTGCTTGTCGTCGCCGGCCAGCATGATCGCCTCGGCCAGGAAATAGACCGTCGAGGCGAAGGGGATCGGCGCCACCGCCCGGCCCAGCTCCTCGGCGATGACGCAGAGCTCCAGATAGCCCAAGCCCAGGCCGCCGTGCTCCTCGGGGATCGCCGCGCCCAGCCAGCCCTGGGCGGCCACCGCCTTCCACAGCGCCTCGTCATAGGCCTTGGCGTCATCGTCCAGCACCTTGCGGACCCGGCTCGTCGGGCTGTTGGCCTCGAGGAATTTCCGCGCCTCGGACTTCAGGAACTTCTGGTCGTCGGAAAAATCGAAATTCATCGCTCTTGTTTCCGCCCATCCGCCGGTGGCCCAGCTTGTCGTCGGCGCGAACAATACGCGGGCCGCAGGCTGAGGAAAGCCTGACCCCACGTGAACCCGTCCAGGGCGCCTTTGCGTCGCCACGCCTTGGGACTAGATGACGGGGATGCGTACAGAGACCCCCCAGCCGATCCGCCTCTCCGACTATCAGCCGCCGGCCTTCCTGATCGACGAGGTCAGCCTGGCCTTCGACCTGGCGCCCAACGCCACCCGCGTGAAGGCGACGCTCCAGGTCCGCCGCAATGGGGCGGCGGGCGAGGCGCTGAAGCTGAACGGCGAGCGGGTGAAGCTGATTTCCGTCGCCGTCGACGGCCGGAAGCTGGCCGAAGGCGAACGCAGCGTCGACGCCGAGTTCCTCACCATCCCGAACCTCCCCGACGCCTTCGTGCTGGAGACCGAGGTCGAGATCGACCCGGAGAACAACAAGGCTCTGGAAGGCCTCTACATGTCCGGCGGCCGCTTCTGCACCCAGTGCGAGGCGGAGGGCTTCCGCAAGATCACCTACTGGCCTGACCGGCCCGACGTGCTGTCGCGCTTCACGGTCAGGATCGAGGCGCCCAAGGCCTTCCCGCACCTGCTCTCCAACGGCAACCTGGTCGAGGCGGGCGACCTGCCGGGCGGGCGCCACTTCGCGGTCTGGAACGATCCCTTCCCCAAGCCCTGCTACCTGTTCGCCCTGGTGGCCGGCGAACTGGACGTGCTGGAAGACAGGCTGGTCACCATGACCGGCCGCACCGTGGCCTTGCGGATCTTCGTCGACACCGGCATGGCGCCGCGCGCCGCCTACGCCATGGACGCCCTGAAGCGCTCGATGAAATGGGACGAGGAGGCGTTCGGCCGCGAGTACGACCTCGACCTGTTCATGATCGTCGCGGTGCGCGACTTCAACTTCGGGGCCATGGAGAACAAGGGGCTGAACATCTTCAACTCCTCCCTCCTGCTGGCCGACCCGGAGACCGCCACCGACGTCGACTTCGAGCGCATCGAGAGCGTCGTGGCCCACGAATATTTCCACAACTGGACCGGCGACCGGATCACCTGCCGCGACTGGTTCCAGCTGTGCCTGAAGGAGGGCCTGACGGTCTTCCGCGACCAGAGCTTCTCCGCCGACCAGCGCGGCCACGCCGTGCAGCGGATCAAGGACGTCAAGGCGCTCCGGGCCCGCCAGTTCGCCGAGGACCAGGGACCGCTCGCCCACCCGGTCCGGCCGTCGGCCTATCTGAAGATCGACAACTTCTACACCGCGACCATCTACGAGAAGGGCGCGGAAGTGATCCGCATGCTGAAGACCCTGATCGGGCCCGAAGCCTTCCGGGCCGGCATGGACCTCTACTTCGACCGCTGGGACGGCCATGCCACCACCGTCGAGGAATTCATCAAGTGCTTCGCCGAGGCCTCGGGCCGCGACCTCACCGCCTTCTTCACCTGGTACGAACAGGCGGGCACCCCGCGGGTGAGCCTCGCCTCGACCTACGACGCCGCCGCGCGGACCCTGGACGTCGAGCTCAGCCAGCAGACGCCGGCGACGCCGGGCCAGCCCACCAAGCAGCCGGTGCCGATCCCGGTCCGCTTAGGCTTGCTCGACCAGGACGGCCGCACCCTGGCCTTCGACCGCGACGGCCAGGCGGTCGACGAGACCGTGGTGGTGCTCGACCAGGCCAGGACCAGGGTCCGGCTGGAAGGCGTCGACCGGGCGCCGGTGATCTCCGCCCTGCGCGGCTTCTCCGCCCCCGTGGTGCTGTCGAGCGACGCCGAGCCCAAGGACCGCTACGCCCTGCTGGCCGCCGACCCCGACCTGTTCAACCGCTGGGAGGCCGGCCAGGAGCTCGCCCGCGCCCTGATCCTGGGCCGCGCCGAGGGCCAGCCCGACGAGGTCGGCGAGGAGCGCTTCGCCGAGGCCATGGGCCGCGCGCTCTCCGACCAGGCGGCCGATCCGGCGTTCAAGGCCCTGTTGTTGTCCCTGCCCTCCGAGCCCGACCTGGCGCTGGTGCTGCAGCCGGCCGACCCGGCCGCGATCCATGAGGCGCGGGAGGCGCTGCGCCTGCGGCTCGCCGTCCACCTGGCCGAGGACCTGCGCCGCCTGCACGCGGGCCTGCAGGAGGCCGGCGAGTTCTCCCCCGACGCGGCCAGCGCCGGCCGCCGGGCCCTGCGCAACGCCGCCCTCGACCTGCTGGCCGCCAATCCGCGCACCGAGACCGCGGAGCTGGCCGACGGTCACTATCACGGGGCCGGCAACATGACCGACGCCATCGGCGGCCTGAACGCCCTGATGCTGATCGGCGGCCCGGAGTTCGAGACCGCCCTGGAGCACTTCTACGGCCGCTGGCAGTCCGAGCCGCTGGTGGTCGACAAATGGTTCGCCGTGCAGGCGCGCGACCCGGCCGAGGGCGCGCTAGGCCGGGTGCTGGGGCTCACCGCCCACCCGGCCTTCGACGCCAAGAACCCCAACCGCCTCCGGGCGCTGGTCTCCACCTTCGCCAACTTCAACCCGGTCCGCTTCCACGACCCGAGCGGCGCGGGCTACCGGTTCCTCGCCGACCAGATCCTGGCGGTCGACCGCTACAACCCGATGACCGCGGCCCGGCTGGTCGATCCGCTCGGCGGCTGGCGGCGCTATGCGCCCGAGCTGGCCCAGCTGATGAGGGCCGAGCTGGAGCGGATCGCCAAGGCCGAGGGCCTGTCGAAGAACGTCTTCGAACTGGTCACCCGGGCGCTGGCCGACGACGCCGCGGACTGAGCTGGGCCGCGACCATTCGAACCGGATGACGCGGTGACTCGGCGCGCGTAGACTCGTGGCTGCTTCGGGTGATTTGGGGACCCGGGAGCACGGTGGAGGACGCCGAGTTTGAGGGGGCGTGGAGACGAAGCTGCGAACGTGCGGCCGCCGACCCAGCGGTTCGTCCGCGTGGCGATCGGCGCGGCCGTGGCGCTGGTCGGCGTCTACACCGCCGCGGCGGTCCGCCGGCTGGAAGGCCCGCCGGAGACCTCCCTCGAACAGCTCTTCTGGATGATCGCGCCGCTGATCGTCGCCGTCGGCCTGGGCGCCATCCTGGTGATCGAGAGCCGGCGGATGGAGCGGGCGCACGCCGCCTCCAGCGACTCCGAGCAACGCTTCCGGATGGCCGTCGAGGCCGCCCGCTGCGGCATCTGGGAATGGGACCTGACCACCGACAAGATCTTCATGTCGGACGTGACCGGCGCCCTGTTCGGCTGGCGGGGCGGGGTGGTGGACGGCCAGCAGGTGCTGGACCGGGTCTCGCCCGGCCACCGCGACGGCCTGCGCGACGCCCTGGCCACGGCGGCGATCTACGGCGGCTTCGACGTGTCGTTCCGGGTGCCCAGCCTGACCGGCGGCCGGCCGGTGTGGATCGACGCCCGCGGCCAAGGTTTCGGGGCTGCGCCCGAGGGCGGCTATGCGCGGATCATCGGCGTCGCCCTCGACGTCACCGAGGAGCGGCTCGCCCAGTCGCGCGCCCAATCCGCCGAGAGCCGCCTGCGCGACGCCATCGAGAGCATCCCGGAAGCCTTCGTGCTGTGGGATCGCCAGGGCCGGTTGCTGCTCTGGAACAGCAATTTCCGCGAGTTCTTCCATCTCGACGCCCAGATGCTGACGCCCGGGGCGGCGCGCGAGCAAATCCTGGCCGCCGCCATCAAGGCGACCCGCCAGGAGATCCCAGTGGCGGGCGAGCCGTCCGGGGCCCGCGAGGCCGAGCTGGTCGACGGCCGCTGGGTGCAGATCTCCGAGCGCCCGACCGCCGAGGGCGGCCTGGTGGTCACCGCCGCCGACATCACCGCCCTGAAGGCCCAGGAAGAGGCGCTGAAGCAGAACGAGCAGGAACTGCGCCGCGCGGTCGCCAACCTGGAGCGCAGCCAGGAGCAGCTCTCCGAGCTGGCCCGCAAGTACGAGGCCGAGAAGGTCCGCGCCGAGGCGGCCAACCGGGCCAAGAGCGAGTTCCTGGCCAACATGAGCCACGAGCTGCGCACCCCGCTCAACGCCATCAACGGCTTCTCCGAGATCATGGTCGGTGAGATGTACGGCGAGCTCGGCGACCGGCGCTACGTCGACTACGCCCGCGATATCCTCAACTCGGGCCAGCACCTGCTGGCGCTGATCAACGACATCCTGGACATGTCGAAGATCGAGGCCGGCAAGATGACCCTGCGGTTCGATCCGATCAGCCTGGAGGAGGTCACCGAGGACGCCGTGCGCCTGGTCCGCAACCGCGCCGAGACGGCGGGCCTGTCGCTGCGCATCGAGTTCCCCGAGCTGCCGGAGGTGGAGGCCGACTACCGCGCGGTGAAACAGGTGCTGCTCAACCTGCTGTCCAACGCCGTGAAGTTCACCCCGCGCGGCGGACGCATCCTGATCAAGGCCGACCTGCGTGACGACCCGCGCGGCCGCCGGGTGCGGGTGACGGTGCAGGATTCAGGCATCGGCATCGCCGCCGACGACCTTGCCCGCCTGGCCATGCCGTTCGAGCAGATCGAGCATCAGCAGGCCAAGACCCAGCAGGGCAGCGGCCTGGGGCTGGCCCTATCCAAGTCCTTGGTCGAGATGCACGGCGGCCTGCTGGACCTGAAGAGCGCGCCCGGCCAGGGCACCGCGGCCAGTTTCTCGCTGCCGGTCCAGCAGACCGAGCAGGTGGCGACCCGGACGGCGACGGCTTTCGGCTAGGGCGCCGGCGGCGGCGGCGGCTGACGCTGCCCGCCGCGGCGTTGCGGCGGCGTGGACAGGGCCTGGCCGAGCTTGCCGCGATCGGCGACCGGCAGCTTGGCGGCGAAGTCGACGATCTTGTGGTCCACATCGCCGCGCGCCTCGGTCTCGAGCGCGCGGGCGTGGTCGAGGTCGGCAGCGATCGCCGCGGCGTCCACCGGATCGGTCCCCAGCCGGCTCCAGGCGTCGTGCCTCAAGGCTCGCGCCTGGCGCAGCTTGGGCGCCGCGTCCGCCGCGGCGCTATGCAGCACGTCCTGGTAGGCGCTGCGTTCGGTGTCGGAGAGGGCCGCGCCAGCCGCGAACATCGGCGGGCCGCCGCGGAATTCCGGTCGATGGCCGGGGCCCCGCTCGCCGAAGAAACGGGCGCCGGCCACCGCGCCCAGCACGAACAGGTTCAGCGCCAGCGAGACGAACAGCAGGATCAGGATCGTCCGCCGGCTCATGCGCCCTCCTCGAGGTCGAGCGAGGAGACTGCGCTCAAGGTGTTGGTCACCGCCACCTCGCTGGCCTCGGAGGTCCGCTCCTGCAGCTGCACGCCGACGATCACGCCCGCCGCACAGGCGGCCGCGAGACCCGCGCCCAGCACCGCCGGCGACAGCCACAGCCGCCAGCCCCGGCGCAGCCGCGGGGCCGCGCTCAGGATCCGCGCCGTGACCCCGGCGCTGGCCGGCGTCGGCCGCCAGGCGTCCAGCGCGGCGTCGAGCGTCTCGGCGCGGGCCAGCACGCCCTGGGTGAAGCCGGGCTCGGCCGCCATCAACAGGGCCGCCGCGTCGCGCGCGTCGGCCGGCCAGCGCGAAACGTCGCCGCCGAACGCCTCGGCGAAGCCTTCGAACCGCTCGTGCGTCAGGACCGCCATGTCACCGCTCCACCACATCCGCCAAGGCCGTCCGCAAGGCGCGCCGACCACGACCCAGCAGGCTTTCCAGCGCTTCCACGCTCACCCCCATCACCGCCGCAGCCTCGATATTGCCCAGCTCCTGGTAATGGCAAAGCACGATCGCCTCCCGTTGCCGGTCCGGCAGCGCGCCCAGCGCCCGGGAGACCCGCACCGCCACGTCCCTGGCCTCGAGCCCGCGGTCCGGCGCCGGACCGGGGTCGATCTGCTCCGGCGGCTCGTCGGTCAGGATCTCGCGTCGCCGCCGCAGCCGATCGTAGCAGAGGTTGAGCGTCACCCGGTGCAGCCAGGTGTCGAACTTCGCCTGGCCCGGCCGCCAGCGCGGGGCCTGCTTCCAGATTCGTAGGAAGGCCTCCTGCGCCACGTCCTCCGCCTCCGCCGCATCGCCGAGCATCCGCTGCGCCAGCGACATCAGCCGCGGCAGCTTGCGGGCCACGATGGCGCGTACCGCCGCGGGATCGCCCTCGGCCACGCGCGCCAGCAGCGCCTCGTCCGGATCGGCTTCGCCCAATCCTCGAGCCCCTAGCGCTTTCGACCAGCTCGCTACCGACCGCCACGCGCCCTCTGCCGTATCATGATCGGCGCGATGTCGCAGGCCCGGCCGTCCTGGCCGGCGGCAAGGTCCTGACGCGGCTGATCGCTGGGCGCGGCGCGGAAATAGGTCTGCATCGTCAAGGTCCTGGACTTCGCGCGGGATGTTCGCCGTCCAGGTTTTCAACGCCGCGCCGCGGCTGTTCCGTCGATCAGGCGGCGACCAGGCGTTCGTAGGCCGCCCGCGCCGCGGCCATGGCGGCGTCGAGCTTGCGCCGCAGGCTGGTGAAGTCGCGGGCGTGGCCGGCGCGGGCCAGCAGCCGGCGAAAGGCCGCGGGCTCCTCCGTCGGGTCGCCGCCCTCCTCCAGCGCCACCTTCAGCAGCTGGGTCAGGTCCTGCTGCAGCCGCCAGGCGGTCTCCAGGGCGGTCAACGGCCCGGCGGGCGCGAGGCCCTGGGCGCGGAACGCCGCCAGCGCCTGGGCGGTGTTCGGGTGAAGGGGACCGCCGTCGGCCGCCTGGGCGAGCTGCAGGAACTGGGCGGCGAACTCGATGTCGACCAGCCCGCCCTCGGAGAGCTTCAGGTCCCAGGGTCCCTTGGGCGGCCGCTCCCGCTCCAGCAGCTCGCGCATCTCGCGCACCTCCGCGGCCGTACGGGCGCGGTCACGTGGCCGCCGGAGCGCCGCCGCGATGGCCGCGCCAGCCTGCCCGGCGAATGCTTCCGAGGTCGCCCAGACCACCCGGGCGCGGGTCAGGGCCAGGAGCTCCCAGGTCTCCGCCTCCCGTGCGTAGTAGTCCTCGAAGGCCGCCTGGCTCACCGCCACCGGCCCCTTGGTGCCGGAGGGGCGCAGCTGCATGTCCACCTCGTAGAGGCCGCCCTCGGCGGTCTGGCTGGACAGCGCCGCGATCAGCCGCTGGGTGAAGCGGCCATAGAAGCTGGCGGCGTCCCACCCTTTCAGCGTCGAGGCGGCGGCCGGGTCGCGGCCGCGATAGAGGGTCATCAGGTCGAGGTCGGAGCCGGCGCTCATCTCCCGCGAGCCGCACTTGCCCAGCGCCACCACCGCCACCTCGCCGTCGAACGCCCCGCCGACCCGCTCCGCCTCGGCCAGGGCGGCCGGCCCCAGGGCCTCGATGCAGACGTCGGCGAGGTCGGCGAAGGCGCGGCCGGCGACCTCGGCCGAGGCCGTGCCGCTCATCACCTGCACCCCCACCCGGAAGGCCTGCTCGCGCCGCACCCGGCGCACCACGTCCATGGCCGCCTCGAAGTCCTCGGCGCGGGCCAGCGCCTGCTCCATCACCGCCCGGTCCTCGGCGATGTCGATGGGATCGAAGAACGACGGGTCGAGCATGGCGTCGATCGCCGCCGGCCGGCGGGCGAGGATCGAGGCCAGCCGGGGCGCGAAGGCCATCACCTCGACGATCAGTTCGAACAGCCGCGGCTGGGCCAGGAACAGCGACTGCAGTTGCACGCCGGTGGAGAGGCTCCCGAAGAAGTCGGAGAAGCGGTTGAAGGCCGCGTCCGGCGCGCCCGACGCCTGGGCCGCTTCCAGGAGCTTCGGCGCCAGCCGGGTGAACAGCTCGCGGCCGCGCTCGGTGCGGGTCGCCGGGATGTGGCCGTGGTGCCAGTTGCGGATGGTCTGGGAGACGCGGCCGGCGTTGGAGAATCCCATCCGCGCCAGGGTGGCGAGGGTCTCCGGGTCGTCGTCGACGCCGGTGAACACCAGGCTGCCGAACCGCGAGGACAGCGGCTCCTCCGAGGGGAAGAGCTCGCCGTAGCGGGCGTTGACGCCCTTCAGCAGGCGGGTGACGTCGGCGTCGAAGCTCCTCAGGCGGTCGTAGCCGGCCAGGGCCGCCACCTTGCGCCGCTCGGCGTCGGATTCCGGCAGCTTGTGGGTCTGCTCGTCGGCGATCATCTGGATGCGGTGCTCCAGGCCGCGCAGGGTGATGTAGGACGCGGTCAGCTCCGCGGCGGTCTCCCGCGCCACGTGGCCGGTCTCGGCCAGGGCCGCCAGGGCGTCGAGCGTGCGGCGGTTGCGCAGCTCGGGATGGCGGCCGCCGAGGATCAGCTGCTGGGTCTGGACGTAGAACTCGATCTCGCGGATGCCGCCGCGGCCGAGCTTGAGGTCGACCCCCTTGGCCGAGACGCGCTCGTCCACCTTGTGGGCGTGGATCTGGCGCTTGATGGAATGGATGTCGGCGATCGCCGCGAAGTCGAGGTTGCGCCGCCAGATGAAGGCCGAGAGCTCCTCCAGGAAGGCGGTGGCGGCCGGGATATCCCCGGCGCAGGGCCTGGCCTTGATGAACGCCGCCCGCTCCCAGTTCTGGCCGACGCTCTCGTAGTATTCCAGGGCGGCCGGGACCGGCACGGCGGGCGGCGTCGAGGACGGATCGGGCCGCAGCCGCAGGTCGATCCGGAAGACGTAGCCCTCCGCGGTCCGGGCCTGCATCAGGTCGGCGACCCGCTGCGTCAGGCGCACCGCGAAGGCCTGGCTCTCCACCCCCTCGGCCAGCGGCAGGCGGTCGGGATCGAAGAACACCGAGATATCGATGTCGCTGGAGTAGTTGAGCTCGAACGCGCCCTGCTTGCCCATGGCGATGCAGAACCAGCCCGGGACCGGGCCCTCCTCGCCTTCGCCCAGCCGGGCCAGGCGGCCAGCCTCCAGCTCGGCGCGGGCGGCCACCGCCAGGGCCGTCCCGACCGCGGCGTCGGCGAAGCGGGTCAGGGCCCCGGTCACCGCGTCGAGCGCCCAGACCCCGCCGAGATCGGCGAGCGCGGTCAACAAGTGCAGTTCGGCCTTCAGCCGCCGCAGCTCATCGTGCGCGGCGTCGAAGTCGAGGCCAGCCGCGGCGGTGGTGCGGGCCAGGATGTCCGCCAGCCGCGCGTCCGGCTCGGCCGCCAGCAGCCTGGCCAACCGCCCCGGATCGCGCCGCGCCAGGCTCGCCAGATAGGCCGAGGCGCCGAACACCGGCGCCAGCGCCGCCCAGGCCTCGTCGAGGACCCTTGGCCAGCCCGCCTCGGCGATGACCTCCCGCGCCCGCGCCGCCGCCTTGGCGTCGAGCACCGGGCCGCAGGGTCGGATCTGGCTGCCGAGCGAGGCCATGGGCGTTCCTTGCCAGCGGATCGCGGGGTCGGCCAGCCCTTACGCCGCTCGGGGCAGGATCAGCGCCACCCGCAGGCCCGGCCCGCTCTCGCCCACCTTGCCCGGGCCCTCGTCCAGCTCGAGCCGTCCGCCGTGCGCCTCGGCCACGGCGGCGACCAGCGAGAGGCCCAGGCCCGCGCCGGAGGTGTTGCGGCTGTTCTCCAGGCGCACGAAACGCTCGATGACCCGCGCGCGGTCGGCCTCCGGCACGCCGGGACCGGTGTCGGTGATCGAGAACTCCACCTCGCCGGAGGAACGCCTGCGGACGCGCAGCATGATCGCCCCGCCCGCCGGGGTGTACTTCACGGCGTTGTCCAGCAGGTTCGCCAGCGCCTGGGCCAGGAACTCGCGGTTGGCGCGCACCTGCAGCCCCTTGGTCAGCTCGGCGGCGAAGTCGATGTTCTTGTCCTCGCAGAGCGGCTCATAGAGCTCGGAGATATCGGCGGTGAGCTCGCCCGGATCGAACACCGTCGGATCGGGCGCGGTCCCCGCCGCCTGCAGCCGGGCGATCGAGAGGACCGCATTGAAGGTCTTCAGCACCCCGTCGGTGTCTTCCAGCGCCTGGACCAGGGCCTTGGTCGGATCGCCCTTGCCGGCCTCGACATCGATGTAGGCCGCTTCCAGCCGGGCGCGCAGCCGGGTCAGCGGCGAGCGCAGGTCGTGGGCGATGGCGTCGCCCGCATGCTTGTGGCCGGCCATGGAGCGTTCCAGGCGGTCGAGCATCTCGTTCAGCCCTTGCGCCAACTCGTCGAACTCGTCGCGGGTGCCGCGCACGGGCGCACGCGCGCCCAGGTCGCCGTTGTTCACCGCCTCCAGCACGCCGGCGAGGCCCGCCATGCTGCGGCTGACGTTGCGGCTGACCAGGACGCCGCCGGAGAGGCCCAGGACGACCACCAGGCCGCCGGCGCCCCAGAGCGCGCGGACCACTTTCAGCACATAGGCCTCGTCCTCGCCCACGTCGGCGCCGACGAACAGCACCTCGCCGCCCTTCAGCCGCTCCTGCAGGCCGCGCGCCGGACGCTTGAAGGTCTGGCCGCGGGCGTTCTGGTCGGTGATCGCAAAGCTGGTCCAGGTGGGCGAGCCGTCGAACTTGTCGACCGGCGAGGTCTCGATCGAGCCGGAGATCCGCTTCCCGTCCGTGCCGAGCAGCAGGTAGAGGAACGGCCGCTCGCTGGCGGCCCGCTCGATCAGCGACTGGTTGACCGCATCGACGCCGGCCCGGTCATAGGCCCCGGTGAGCGAGCGCATCTCGCGGACGATCTCCTGATCGGTGCGCCGCGTCGCCTCGCCGGCCGTCGCCACATAGATGTAGGCCAGGAAGGCCAGGGCCGCCGAGGCGAACAGCGCCAGGAACAGCAGCGTCAGCCGAAACGGGGTGGTCCGGAAAATACGTGGCAGGCGCATGGGTCAGCGCCGCCGTTCTCAGGCGTCGAGCCGGTAGCCCGCGCCGCGCACCGTCTGCAGCATCGGCCGGTCGAAGCCCTTGTCGATCTTCGAGCGCAGGCGGGAAATGTGCACGTCGATCACATTGGTCTGCGGGTCGAAGTGGTATTCCCAGACCTTCTCCAGCAGCATGGTCCGGGTCACCGACTGGCCAGCGTGGCGCATCATGAATTCCAGCAGCTGGAACTCGCGGGGCTGCAGGTCGATCTCCTTGCCCTGGCGGTGCACCGTGCGGCCGATCAGGTCCATCTCCAGGTCGCCGACCTTGAGCACCGTGGCCACCGAGCCGGTCTCCCGCCGCCGGGACAGCGCCGAGACCCGGGCGATCAGCTCAGCGAAGGCGTAGGGCTTGACCAGGTAATCGTCGCCACCGGCCTGCAGGCCGGTGACCCGGTCGCCGACCTCGCCCAGGGCCGAGAGGAACAGCACCGGGGTGCCGTCGCCCTCGCGGCGCAGGGTCTCGACGAGGGCGATGCCGTCCATCTTCGGCATCATCCGGTCGACGATCAGCACGTCGAAGCCGCCGGCCCGGGCGGCCGTCAGACCCTCCTCGCCGTCGGCCGCCTTGACGACCTCGTGTCCGGTCTCCCCGAGACCGCGGGCCATGGCTTCCGCGGCTTCGAGGTCATCTTCGACGATCAGGATCTTCATGGCGCGCCCCCCAGCGACTCGCAGCCGATCCTACTTGGAAATCTTCAGCGGCAGGAACAACGTCCGACCGCCGCGATAGACGCCCAGCAGGACGCTCGGCCGGCCGGCCTTGCGGGCCGCGTCGACCACCGCCGTCACGTCGGCCGCCGTAGCCACCGCGCGATCGCCGGCCCGGACGACGACGTCGCCGCGATGCAGGCCCTTCTCGCCGGCGTCGGAGGACTCCTCGACGCCCATGACCACCGCACCGTGCACCGTGGCGGGCAGGCTGAGCGCCTTGCGCGCCGTATCGTCCAGCGGCGCGAGCTTCAGGCCAAGCACCTGCGGGGCCGCCGGGGTCGCCGGCGAGCCGCCGCGCGGGCCCTGGCCCAGGGCGCCGTTGTCGTTGGCTGCCAGCTCGCTTTCGGTCGGCCGCGTGCCGGAGCGCACGTCCACCACGTTGTGGCGGCCGTCGCGGATCACATCGAGGTGCAGCACGTCGCCCGGACGCGCCTTGGCCACCTCGCGGGTAAGCTCGGACGAGCTTTTCACCGAATGGCCGTTCACGGAGACCACCACGTCGCCCGGCATCAGCCCGGCGCGGGCCGAGGGGCCGCCGGCCACCAGGTCGGAGACGATCGCCCCCTTCTGGTCGCCCATGCCCTGGGCCTCGGCCATCTCGGTGGTGAAGTTCTGGATGGTGGCGCCGATGTAGCCACGCTCGATCTTGCCGCCGTGGATCAGCTGCTGGGTGACTTGGTCGGCCACGTCGGCGGGGATCGCGAAGCCGATGCCGACCGAGCCGCCGGTGGGCGAGAAGATCGCCGTGTTCACCCCGATCACCCGGCCGTAGATGTCGAAGGTCGGGCCGCCGGAGTTGCCGCGGTTGATGGGGGCGTCGATCTGGATGTAGTCGACGAAGGTCTCGCCGATGTCGCGGCCGTACGCGGAGACGATGCCGGCCGTGGCGGTGCCGCCGAGGCCGAAGGGGTTGCCGACCGCGAACACCCAGTCGCCGACCCTTGGCTTGCCGGAGTTCTCGAAGTTGACGAACGGGTACGGGCCGCCGGTGACCTTGATCACCGCCAGGTCGGTGGCCTCGTCGCGGCCGACGATGCGGGCGTCGAGCTCGCGCTCGTCCTTCAGCACGACCTTGATGGTCTCGGCGTTCTCGACCACGTGGTTGTTGGTGACGATGTAGCCGTCCGGCGAGATGAAGAAGCCAGAGCCGGAGGATTGCTGAGTGGGAAGCTTCGGCTGCCCCTTCTCGGTGCGGCCGCCCTGCGGCGCGCCGCTGTCGTCGTCATCCCCGCCGCCGCCCTTCGGCACGATGTCGAACGGCAGGCCTTCCAGGCCGGGGATGCGGCGCAGCAGGCTCGGATCCACCCGGCTGGTCACATTGATCGAGACAACCGCAGGTGAGACCCGCTCGAAGATGTCGGCGAACGACATCGGCGCGCCCGGCGGGGGGGCGAAGATCGGGGCGGTCGAAGCCTTGATCACCTGCCCTTCGCCGGCGTGGGCGGCGGGGAGGCGCATTCCTGCGCCTGCGACGGCCGCAGCCATGACGCCGGCGCCGGCGATGGCGCCAAACAGGTAACCGGTCTTCTTCGAGGTCATAAGTCTTCTTCCCTGTGCGTCCGTCGGTGGGAGAGCCGGCAGACGCCACAAACCTAGGTTCGATGCACGAGAGCGCAACTGCTCTCAAGTTACGTTTAGGTCACCCTGCGCTCGGCAATCGGACCGATCTGAGGCGCAATGATGTCAGGGCGTCCCGTCTCGCGATAGCCGTTCCACGCGATCGGCCTCTGCTTGCGAAAGGTCCGGGTCCGGCTGTCGGTTCCTGAGGCGGGCGATGAGCAGCAGCACGCCAAGCGCCACAACCAGGAAGGGACCGGCCCACAACGCAAGGTTTCCGGCGTCGAACGACGGGCGCATCAGCACGAACTGGCCGTAGCGGTCGGTGAGGTATTGCTTGATCTGCGGGTCGCTGCGCCCGGCCCTGACCTGCTCGCGGATCACGTGGCGCAGGTCGCCGGCCAGCGGCGCCTCGGAATCGTCGATCGACTCGTTCTGGCAGACCAGGCAGCGGACATCCTGGAAGATCGCCCGGGCGTGGGCCTCCTGGACCGGGTCGGCCAGGCGTTCGGCCGGGTCGGCGGCGGCGGCCAGGCACAGCACGCCGGCCAGCGCGGCCACCACCGCGGCCCGCCTCACGCCGCGGCCTCCCGCCGGCGCGGCACGCCGATCCGCAGGCGGCGATCGGACAGCGAGAGAAGGCCGCCCAGGGCCATGGTCACGGGGCCCAGGAAGATCAGCACCGCCCAGGGGTTCCAGTAGGCGCGCACCAGCCAGACCGGCTGGCCGGCGGCGGTGCGCCGCTCGCCAAGCACGATGTAGAGGTGGCTCGGGCCCTGGTCGCAGATCGCCACCTCGGAGGTCGTCTGACCGTTGGCGAGATAGAGCCGGCGCTCCGGCCGGGCGCGGCAGATCAGCTTGCCGCCGCGGGTCGCCAGGATGTCGGCGCGCTCGGCGTCGTAGTTCGGTCCTTCGACCGCGCGCACGCCCTGCAGCGCCAGGTGATAGGCGCCGACGTTCAGCGAACCGCCGAGCGGCAGGGTCTCGGCAGCCTCCGCCCGCCAGCCGGTCTCGAAACAGGCGCCAAGCACGAAGACGCCCAGGCCGATGTGCGCCAGCGTCATGCCCCAGGCGCCGCGCGGCAGGCCGGTGAGCCTGCGCCAGCTTTCCGCGGCTGGGACCCGGAACGCCCGCGTCCGTTCGACCAGCTCGGCCAGCGCGCCGGCGATCAGCCAGGCGCCGAGGGCGAGGCCGAGCGCGCCCAGCGCCTTGCGGGGGCTGACCACCGCATAGGCCAGGAGGCCGGCGACGATGGCCAGGCCGGCGGCCGCCCACAGCCGCTGGGCCACGCCGAGCGCGTCGCCGCGCTTCCAGGCCAGCAGCGGCCCGATCGGCAGGATCAGGATCAGGGCCGCCATCAGCGGCGTGAAGGTCAGGTTGAAATAGGGCGGCCCCACCGAGATCGCCTCGCCGGTCAGCGCCTCACGGATCAACGGGAACAGCGTGCCCAGCAGCACGGTGGCCGTGGCGGCGGCCAACAGGATGTTGTTCAGCACCAGGGCGCTCTCGCGGCTGACGGGCGCGAACACCCCGCCCTGGCTGAGCTTCGGCGCGCGCCAGGCGAAGAGCACGAAGGCCGCCCCCGTCGTCGCCCCCAGGATGAACAGCAGCAGCACGCCGCGGGTCGGATCGACCGCGAAGGCGTGCACCGAGGTCAGCACCCCGGAACGCACCAGGAAGGCGCCCAGCATGGAGAAGGAGAAGGCGGCGAGCCCCAGGAACACCGTCCAGCCCGAGAGCGCGCCGCGCTTCTCGGTGACGATCGCCGAGTGCAACAGGGCGGTGGCCACCAGCCAGGGCATGAAGCTGGCGTTCTCCACCGGATCCCAGAACCACCAGCCGCCCCAGCCGAGCTCATAGTAGGCCCAGAACGAGCCCAGCATGATGCCGACGGTCAGCAAGCTCCAGGCGAACAGGGCCCAGGGGCGCACCCAGCGGGCCCAGGCGGCGTCGACCTTGCCCTCCACCAGGGCGGCGACCGACAGCGAGAACACCACCGACATGCCGACATAGCCCGAGTAGAGGAACGGCGGGTGGACGGCGAGCGCCGGGTCCTGCAGCAGCGGGTTGAGCGAGCGGCCCTCCACCGGCGGCTGCAGCAGGCGGGCCAGCGGGTTGGAGGCGAACACGGTGTAGGCCAGGAACACCGTCCCGAGCGCGCCCTGGGTCGCCACGGCCACCGCCTTCAGCCCCTTGGGCAGGCCACGGCCGAAGATCGCCATGGCCGCGCCGTAGCCGGTCAGCGCCAGGTCCCACAGCAGCATGGAGCCCTCGTGGCTGCCCCAGGTCCCAGCCACCCGGTAGAGCAGGGGCTTCTCCGTGTGTGAATTGGCGGCGACGTTGGCGACCGAGAAGTCGGAGACCACGAAGGCATGCATCAGAATGGCGAAGGAGATCGCCACGCTGGCGAAGGAGGCCAGCGCCGCCCCCTCCCCGGCCGCCGCCAGCACCGTCGAGCGGCGCAGGCGCGCGGCCACCGACAGCCCCAGCTGCGCGATGGCGAAGGCCAGGCCCAGCATTAGGGCGAAGGCGCCGAACTCGGCCATCATGGATGCTGCGCCTTGTCGTAGGCGCCGTTGGCGTAGGCGGGCGTCGCGCCATCGCCGCGCCACTCGCCCTGCTTCTTCAGTTGGTCGGCCACTTCGCGCGGCATGTACTTCTCGTCGTGCTTGGCCAGGATGGTCTTGGCCTCGAACACCCCGTCCGGGCGGAACGACCCCATGGCGACCACGCCCTGGCCCTCGCGGAACAGGTCCGGAAGGTCGCCCTGGAAGACCACGTGGTCGGCGGCGTGCTGGTCGGCCACGGTGAACTCCACCGCGCCGTTGGAATGCTTCACCACCGAGCCCTTGGCGACCATGCCGCCCAGCTGGATGGAGCGGCCGGGCGGCGGCTTGGCGGTGACCACCTGGGTCGGGGTGTAGAAGAACGAGATCGAGCCGCGCAGGCCCCAGAGCGTCAGGCCGACGGCCAGCGCAAGCACCGGGGCGATGGCGGCGATCAGGGTCAGGCGCCGGCGGGCCTTGGGGGATTTCGGAAGCAGGCTCATTTCATCGGCTCGG
The DNA here is from genome assembly GCA_004799545.1 of Phenylobacterium sp. Lineage (GTDB taxonomy): Bacteria > Pseudomonadota > Alphaproteobacteria > Caulobacterales > Caulobacteraceae > Phenylobacterium. The sequence goes on along the minus strand of SSMU01000012.1, from coordinate 7,478 downwards.
CTTTGGCCGCGGCGTCCAGCTGGCTCAGGATGTCCGGCCGCCCAGCATAGCGGGCGCGGGCGGACTTAAGTGTGGCGTCGCGCTGATCGGCCTGGCCCAGCACGGCATAGGCGCGGACCAGCCGCACCCAGCCATCGGGATCGTCGGGCTGGGTCTTGAGCCGGGCCGCCAGGCGCTGGACCATGGCGTTGATGTCCGGCGGCTGGCCGGCGGCCATGACCGGCGGTGGGGCGGCGCCGGTCTGCACGGCGATGGCGCCGGCGATGGCGGCGCGGCGCGAGTCGCCGGGCGGCAGCTGGGCCATCAGGGCGCGCCAGTCGGCGAGTCCGCCCGCCGTGTCGCCGGCTTCGATCCGGGCGCGGGCCAGCTGGAAGCGGGCGACCACCGCGTTCGGCTCGCGCTTCAGGGTCTCACGGAAGGCCTGTTTGGCCTCGTCGGTCAGCGTGCCGTTCGATTCCGCCAGCAAGGCTTCGCCCAGCATCTCCCAGAGGTCGGCGCGGTCGGGGGCGATGCGCAGCCCGCGGCGCAGGGCGCGGACCGCCTCCGGCGCGTCCTGCGAGGCACCCTCGGCCAGGGCCAGATAGCGATAGCCGTCCGGATCGTTGGGCCGCTCGGCGACCTTCTTCTGCAGCACGGCGGCGAGCTCGGGCGCGCCGAGCTGGGCGGGATCGGCGGCCAGCCAGCCCTGCATCCGCGCCGCGAACGGCTGGTCGGCGAGGCCCGGCGATCCCAGGGCCAGGTAGATCACCAGCGCCAGGGCCGGCGCGGCCACGACGGCGGCCAGCACACCAAGGCGGGCGGCGGGGTCGGCGGTCCAGGTCCTGGCCGGCGCGTCGGTCGCGGCCAGCAGCCGTCGGCCGGCCTCGGCGTGGGCGCTCTTGCGCTCGGCCTCGCCCATCAGCCCGCGCTCGGCCAGCTCGTCGATCTCGGCCAGTTGCCGGCGATAGAGGACGGGGGTGGGATCGGCCGCCTCGCCGCGCGCAGCGGCGCCCGCGGCCCTTGTCAGGATGAGGCCCGCCGCGGCGGCCGAGAGCACGCCGGCTGCGACCCAGAATAAGATCATGCAGGCCCTGTAGCGGAAACCCGCTAGCCGCGCGAGTGTGTCATGAGGCCTTGGCTTGGGGCATGGCGTTGGCCAGGGCGTTTTCCCGCTCGTTGCGCACAGCGGCGCAGCGGCGGCGGACCAGCTCGGCGGCCTTCTCGTCGCGCACCAGCAGGCTGACCTCGGCGGCGGTGTCGAGGAAGGCGTAGCCCACCGCGTCGTCCTCGGCGTCGCCGGTCCGCAGGAGGTCGAGCACCTCCTCGACGTAGCTGTCGAGCATGTCGCCCAGCTTCTCCAGCATCTTGGCGCGCGCCGCGGCGAAGCCGCCATAGTTGGCGCTGGCGCGGACCTCCTGGGCGAAGGTCAGGAAGGTCACAGCCTTACGCACCGCCACGGGATCGGGCATGGTGTTCAGGCGCGGGATGTTGCGGCGGATACGGGCGAGCTTCGCCGACTGAGTCGGCATGGCCGCGAGCGTCAGCTTCTCGGCGACGCGCAGGTGGGATTCGACCACGCCCGCCAGCGACTTGCGGTGCTTGGCGATCTCGTGGCCCCAGCCGTGCTCGCGGGAGAGGTCGATGCAGGTCTCCATCTCGCTGACCTGGAAGGTGACCAGTTCGACGCGCTTGCCCGCCACGCGGGCCTCGTCGGGCCCGGCTTCCGGATCGAGCTTGGAGATGGATTTGATGGCCTCCTCGATCTCGTGCATCACCCGCTCGCCGAACATGCCCATCTCGGAATCGGCGAGGTAGCGCTCGGTGGGTTTGTCCATCACCGCCGAGATGATCCTCAGCACCATCCACGGATAGGGCAGCTGGGCGGCCAGCATCTGGAAGAACTGCGGGCCGGCGTCCTCGGCGATGGCCACCGAGTCCTTGTAGGCGAGCCGCGCCGAGGCGGTGGTCTGGTCGCCGAAATGGGCGGTCCAGTCGGGCAGCTTCGGGATGGTGCGCCGCACGACGCCGGAAAGGTCGAGGCAGGTGATGAACAGCTCGGCGCCATTGGGCCGCGCCTCGTCGCAGAGCTCGATCACCTGCTCGAAGTCGCGGGTCTGGCGGTTGCGGATCGCCGAGGCCGCCAGCCGGACCAGGCTGTCGAACGGCTCGGTCGAGCTCTCGCTGGGACGGAAGTCGAGCAGGGCCGCGGCCGCGTCGGCGACTTGCTTCGGCGCGGTGATCTTCAGGCCGCGCCACAGGCAGGCGAGGGCGCGGGCGGGGAAGACCAGGCGGTTGGTGTCCTTGCCGTCGCCGACGCACATCGGGGCGATCGGCAGCAGGATGGCGTTGCGCAGCCGGCGGTCGCGGGCCTCGGTCTCGACCAGCCGGCGGACGCCGGCCAGGGCGGATTCGTCGCCGGTCTCGGAGAGCGCCTGCTGCAGGCCGCCCACGACCCGGTCGGGCGCAGCTTCCACGAGCTGGCGCACGATCTCGATCTTCCGCTCCGAAATAGCGCCCATGAAAGGCTCCGGCGGCAATCCCGCTCGAAAACCATGCGCAGGGGCGGGTTAAGGTTTTCCGAAGCTTAAGGCGGCGTCAGGCGGCCGCGCGCGGCAGCTCGATGTCCACCCGCAGGCCACCCAGGCTAGAGTCGCCGAGCTTCAGCTCGCCGCGGTAGGCGCGGGCCAGTTCGTCGAGGATGGAGAGGCCCAGGCCCGAGCCCGGCGCGTCCTCGTCGAGCCGCGCGCCACGCCTGACCACCGCCTCGCGCTTGTCCGGCGGCAGGCCGGGGCCGTCATCCTCGATCGAGAGGTCCATGCGGTCGGCGCCGCGGGCGTGGGCGCGGACCCTGACCTTGGCCGCACACCACTTGCAGGCGTTCTCCATGGCGTTGCCGGCGATCTCCATCAGGTCCTGCCGCTCGCCGAGGAAGGCCAGGTCTTCGTCGGCGTCCCAGTCGATGGCGACGCCCTTGTCGATGAAGATCCGCTCCAGGGTGCGGGCCAGTTCGTCGAGCACCTCGGAGACGTCGGTGCGCTCGCCCTGGCTGCGGCTGCGGGCGGCGGCGCGGGCGCGGCGCAGGTGGTGGTCGACGTGCTGGCGCATCACCTCGGCCTGGCGCGAGACCACCTCGGCGAGCGGGCCGGGCCGCTGGGCGGCCTCGGTGATCATCACCGAGATCGGGGTCTTCAGCGCGTGCGCCAGGTTGCCAACGTGGGTCCGCTGGCGCTCCACGACCTCGTGGTTGTGGGCCATCAGGGCGTTGAGTTCCTCGGTCAGCGGGGTGAGCTCGGTCGGGAAGTCGCCCTCGATGCGCTCGGCCCGGCCGCGGCGGACGTCGGCGATCTCGCGCCGCAGGGTGAACAGCGGCCGCAGCCCGATGCGGACCTGCACGATCACCGCCGCCACCAGGCCCGCGCCCAGCAGCAGGAAGAAGCCCGCCGTGTAGCCGATGAAGGCGCTCACATCGCGGTCGATCGGCGAGCGGTCCTCCGCGGCCAGGAAGATCAGCGGCCGGCCCGACAGGGTCGACTGCAGGGCGACGGCGCGCAGGTGCTCGTTCAGCGGCCCGCGGGTGTTGAAGCCGACGGCGTGGGCCGGGTCGGCGGCCAGGCGGGCGATCAGGTCGGGCGGGGCGTGCAGCTCGGAGTCCCATAGGGACCGTGAGCGGACGATGGCCCGCAGGGCCCCGTTGGGCGCGCGCTCGCCGATCTCCCAGTAGCGGCCCGAATAGGCCCGGAGCGCCCGCTCGTCGGTGAGGGCCGGGGCGTCGACGTCGCCCTGCTCGACTGTCGTGCCGGCGGTGAGGTTGTCGATCAGGTTGGTGAGGGTCAGGTCGAACTGGCGCAGCGCCTCCTGCTGGAAGAGCAGCGCCAGGACCACGGCCGAGACCACCAGCGCCGTCAGGCTCCAGCCGAGGGCCAGGAGCACCAGGCGGCGGGCGAGCGACGGCCTTCGCAGCCCCTCCCCGGCCACGTCAGGCCCCGGCTTGCCCGCCGGTCTCTTCGGCCGGGCAGGTCAGGCGGTAGCCGAGGCCGCGCACCGTCTCGATGCGGTCGGCGCCGATCTTCTTGCGGACCCGGCCGATGAACACCTCGATGGTGTTGCTATCCCGGTCGAAGTCCTGGTCGTAGAGATGCTCCACAAGCTCGGTGCGGCTGATCACCCGGCCCTGGTGCATCATCAGATAGTGCAGCAGCCGGTACTCCAGCGAGGTGAGGCGCAGCGGCTCGCCGTTGACGCTGGCCCGCGCCGCGCGGGGGTCGAGACGGAGGCCGCCGCAGGCCAGCTGCGGGGCGGCGTGGCCCGCCGAGCGGCGCAAGAGGGCGCGCAGCCGGGCCAGCAGCTCCTCGGTATGGAAAGGCTTGGTCAGGTAGTCGTCGGCCCCGGCGTCGAAGCCCGCCACCTTCTCGCTCCAGGCGCCGCGGGCGGTGAGGATCAGCACCGGCGTCGCCATCTTGTCGCGCCGCCAGCGTTCCAGCACCGACACCCCGTCGACCTTCGGCAGGCCGAGGTCGAGCACGATGGCGTCATAGGGTTCGGTCTCGCCCAGGAACTGGGCTTCCTCGCCGTCGGGCGCGTGGTCCACGGCGTAGCCGGCGTCCGCCAGGGCGAGCTTCAGCTGCCGCGACAGGTCCGGATCGTCTTCAACCAATAGGATGCGCAAGGCTCGGCGTCCTTCCTCCGGCTACCCGCCCTGCCGGCCAATCATCGCGCCGGTTTCGGCGTCGACTATCAAAACGACCATTCGTCCGTTGGGCATCCGCCACTGGGTGAAATAGGCGGGGCGGCCGCCTTGGTCGCCAACAGTGGTGTTGATGTACTGGCCCTTGACCTTGGACTGCAGCATCAAGATGACCTTGGACAGGGGCATGAGATGCGCCCCGTGACCGGCGTCATCCTGGCCGGCGCCCGGCGACGGCCGCTCATCCTGACCGGCCGCCATGGCGGGGACGGCGGGGGCCAGGAGCAGAGCGGCGATGGCCAAACGAACGATCATGGACCGCTTCTCACACCTTGCGACTGAACCGAGCCTGAATGGGCTTATGGCACGCATTGCGCCCGGTCACACACGCCGCTTCGGCGTGTAGGGCCGCTTGGCCTTCCAGGCCTCGGCGAACGCCTCCAGCTCGGGGTCGGGCTGGTCGGGCAAGGTGACCACCAGGCGGGCGAACAGGTCGCCGCGCCGGCCCTGGGCGTCGGTCAGGCCGCGGCCCTTGAGGCGCAGCTTGGCGCCGGAGTTGGCGCCCTTGGGGATGGTCAGGGTCACCGGCCCGTCCGGCGTCGGCGCCTCGACCTTGCCGCCCAGCACGGCGTCGTAGACGGTCACCGGCACGTCCATCACCAGCAGCTCGCCCTCCCGGTGGTAGATCGGGTGCGGGGCGATGACGAGCTCGATGAAGGCGTCGCCGGCCCCGGCCCGGCCGGCCGCGCCCTGGCCCTTCAGCCGGAGCGACTGGCCCTCCTGGGCGCCCTTGGGGATGGTGACGTCGATGGTCCGGCCGTCGGCGAAGGAGATGCGCTTCTTGCCGCCCTTGATCGCCTCCTCGAGGTCGATCTCCAGGCGCGCGCGGACATCGGAGCCGCGCTGCGAGAAGGGCCCGAAGCCGCCGCCGCGCCCGGGCCCGGCCGGCCCGCCGCGACCGCCGAACATCTCACCGAGGATGTCGCCCAGGTCGACGCCCTCGAAGCTCTCGGAGGTGTAGGTCGGGCCGCCGCGGCCGAAGCCGCCGGGCGGCGGACGCGAGCCCCAGGGTCCCTGGCCGCCGCCGAAGCCACGCGCCGTCTCGCGCCCGTCGGCGTCGATCTCGCCGGCGTCGAACTTCTTGCGCTTCTTCTCATCGCCCAGGATGTCGAAGGCGGCGCTGACGCGCTTGAAGCGCTCCTCGGCGGCCTTGTTGCCGGGATTGGTGTCAGGGTGGTTCTGCTTGGCCAGCTTGCGGAAGGCCTTGCGGACCTCGTCCGCGCTCGCGGTGCGGGAGACGCCCAGCTCCTGATAGGGGTCGCTCGCCAAGAAGGGGACCTCGCCAAAAACGCTAGAGGAAAACAGCAGACTGCTTCGGGGCTTTGTAGATCGGTCCGCGGCCGCTTGCACGCAAGAGCGGGTGTTGCGACGAGGTCACAGTCAGCTTGGCCGCCCAAACGGCGGGCGGACTTGACCTATGTTCTCATATTGTTCTAGCGTCTTGCAGGCGTAGGAGCCCGGTCATGGCGCTGAGTTCAGGCGAATTCTGGAAGAGCTTGTTGACCTCTCGCGGACGAAGCAACCGAGGGCGCTTCTGGACCGTGATAGCGCTCGGCTGGGGCGCGCAGATCACGGGGGGCGCCGTCGCCTCGGCAAGCGGCTACACCCCGTTCGCACCCCTTCTGGCGGCGGTGATCATCCTGGCGATGATGCCGATCAGTCTCTTCAACGCCATCAAACGGCTGCACGACATGGGCCGAAGCGGGTGGTGGCTGCTCGCGTCGTTCATCGTCTTCCTGCCGCTGGCGGCGATGGCGGAACTGTGGTCGCCGCCAGGCATGATGGCGCTGGGGATCGTTCTGGAGCTCGTCGTCGCCTTTGGCTTCCTGCTGATCCTCGGCTGCGTTCCGGGACAGGCGAGCGCCAACAGGTTCGGCGCGCCGCCCGGACAGCCGATCGACGTCGAGGAGTTCGCCTAGTCCCGCCCGCGCTCTTCGATCAGGTCTGTCGCGGCGAAGTCGAGGGCGTCCTCGGCGTCGGCCAGGACCCGCTCGCTGATCGTCTGGCCGCGCACCGAGACGCCGGCCCGGTGGACGCTCTCCGGGTCGCCGGAGACCAGCGGGTGCCAGGCGGCCAGGTCGCGGCCCTCGTGGATGCGGCGGTAGGCGCAGCTCCTGGGCATCCACGCCAGCGCCTCGATATTGCCGGGCGTCAGCTTGATGCAGTCGGGCACCTGGCGCTTGCGGTTGGCGTAGTCGGTGCAGCGGCAGCCCTCCGGGTCGTAGAGCTGGCAGTGCACGCGGGTCGGGATGATCTCGCCGGTGTCCTCGTCCTCGAAGCGCACCAGGCAGCACAGGCCGCAGCCGTCGCACAGGCTCTCCCACTCGGAAGCCGTCATCTGCCCGAGGCTCTTGCGCCGCCAGAAGGGTTCGCCCGTCATGCCGCTGATCTAGTCCGGATGGGCGAAAGACCCAAGCGTGGCCGTGGCTCTACGTCCCTTCTCCCCTTGCGGGAGAAGGTGTCAGCGAAGCTGACGGATGAGGGGTTTTGCTCGGCTATCCGGAAGCGACGAGTCGGGGCGGGCCGGTGGCGAGGGTTATCGACCCCTCATCCGTCGGGCGTTCGCCCGACACCTTCTCCCGCAAGGGGAGAAGGGAAAGCCCCAGCTCCCGGCAAACCCTAGCGATGTGGGCGTCCACCTCCTCGGTTAGGAAGTCGTCGCGGAGTTCGGCTTCGTCGAGGCGGTCGTCGAGGGCGTCGAGCAGGGGTTCGGCGTCGGAGGCTTCGTGCTCGGTCCAGATCAGGCGTTCGACGG
>SSMU01000011.1 GCA_004799545.1 Phenylobacterium sp. | reverse complement strand
TCTCGCCCTTCACGTCGACGGTGATCTTCTTGGACAGGTCGCCGTTCGCCACGGCGGTGGTCACCTCGGCGATGTTCCGCACCTGACCCGTCAGGTTGGCGGCCATGAAGTTCACGTTGTCGGTGAGGTCCTTCCAGGCGCCCGTCACGCCTTCCACTCGGGCCTGACCGCCCAACTTCCCTTCGGTGCCCACTTCGCGCGCCACCCGGGTCACTTCCGAGGCGAAGGCGTTCAGCTGGTCCACCATGGTGTTGATGGTGTTCTTCAGCTCCAGGATCTCACCCTTCACGTCGACGGTGATCTTCTTGGACAAGTCGCCGTTCGCCACGGCGGTGGTCACCTCGGCGATGTTCCGCACCTGGCCGGTCAGGTTACCGGCCATCAGGTTCACGTTGTCGGTCAGTTCCTTCCAGGTGCCGGCGACGCCCTTCACCTGGGCCTGGCCGCCGAGCTTGCCCTCCGTGCCCACTTCACGGGCCACCCGGGTCACTTCCGAGGCGAAGGAGTTCAGCTGGTCCACCATGGTGTTGATGGTGTTCTTCAGCTCCAGGATCTCGCCCTTCACATCGACGGTGATCTTCTTGGACAAGTCGCCGTTCGCCACCGCGGTGGTCACCTCGGCGATGTTCCGCACCTGACCCGTCAGGTTGGCGGCCATCATGTTCACGTTGTCGGTGAGGTCCTTCCAGGTGCCGGCCACGCCCTTAACGAGCGCCTGGCCGCCGAGCTTGCCTTCCGTACCCACTTCGCGCGCCACCCGGGTCACTTCCGAGGCGAAGGAGCCCAGCTGGCCCACCATGGTGTTCACGACCTTGCCGATGCGCAGGAACTCCCCGCGCAGCGGCCGTTCCTCGTTCTCGAGGTCCATGGTCTGGGAAAGGTCGCCCTTGGCCACGGCGCCGATCACCCGGGCCATTTCGGCGGTCGGGTGGACCATGTCGGCGATCAGGGTGTTGACCGCGTCGACGCTGGCCGCCCACGACCCCTGCGACGCCGGGAGCCGCGCCCGGTGGTTGATCTTGCCCTGCCGGCCGACGATCTCGCCCAGCCGCTCGAATTCCTTGGTCATGCGGTCGTTCATCTCGACCACGTCGTTGAAGGCCTCGGCGATCTCGCCGTCGACGCCGGTCAGGCCCTTGGGCAGACGCACCGAGAAGTCGCCGCGCCGGAACGCCCGCAAGGCCCCGAGCAACTCGTTGACGCTGTCCGCCGGCCTGGGCGGTTTCCCAGCCGGGCGGCTGGTCTTGCTGGACTGCTGGGTCTTGGTGGCGGCGGCTGACGGCATGGTTCCCCCGGGAACAGAGCGGTTTCGGCGCCGGGGATGCACGTCTGTAAGGGCCTGATCACACTCAAAAAGCGGGTCAGGCCGGGAACAAGACACACCCCCGCCTTTTCTGCGAACGACCGGCGCAAGCCCGCGGTTCCAAACGTGAAGCTAAAAAATTTCATTTGAGGTTCGGGGTCCACGCGCGCCACGGCGACAATCCGGAACCCGACGGGAATCCTGCCAGAGGCCGCCTCGAAAATCAAACCAATGCAGAGGCCAAGCTCGCCTAGCTGAGCCGTTCTCCGCCTCGCACGCGTCCTCGCGTGGCTTTGCCCGGCGGAACCGGCGCGGGGGGCCGTCGTTTCCGCGCAGGGCTTCTTCCGCCCCGGAGCGGTCTGACCCGAGTATGTCCCAAGCGCCTGACGACGCCTTCGAGCCGCCCCCGGACGCGGAAGCCTTCTATGTGGAGAGCCTGAAGCTGCTGAAGGAGTCCGGCATCCCCTTCCTGCTCTCGGGCACCTATGCGGTCACCGCCTTCACCGGCATCTCGCGGCCGACCAAGGACCTCGACGTGTTCTGCAAGGCGGGCGACTATCCACGGATCCTCGCCTATTTCCAGGCGCGCGGTTACCGGACCGACGTCGAGGACGAGCGGTGGATCGCCAAGGTCTGGCAGGACAAGCACTTCTTCGACGTGATCTTCGCCATGTCGAACGGCACCGCCCCGGTCACCGACGACTGGTTCCAGGGCGAGGACACCATCACCGTCTATGGGGCGGAGGTGAAGATCACCCCGCCCACCGAGCTGATCGTCTCGAAGATGTTCATCCAGGACCGCTATCGGTACGACGGCGCCGATGTGGCCCACGTGATCCTGCGCGCCCACGACCGGATCGATTGGACGCGCCTGCTCCGCTACATGGAGCCCCACTGGGAGGTGCTGCTGATCCACCTGCTCAACTTCCGCTTCGTCTACCCGACGGAGCGGGACCGGGTTCCAGCCTGGCTGACCCAGGAGCTGACCGGCCGGCTGCAGGCCCAGGTGGGCCTTCCGGCGGCCCGGGTGAAGGTCTGCCGCGGCCGGCTGTTCAGCCCGCGCGACTACGTCACCGACATCACCCAGTGGGGCTTCGCCGACGTGGTGGGCAAGGGGCTGGAGGAGCGGCATGAGCCTATCGCCTGACCCGCCGGCCGCGAGCGGCAAGCTGCGTCTGGCCGCCATCGGCGACCTGCACGTGGCGGAGACCCACCAGCACCCCTATCGCGAGCTGTTCAGCCGGATCTGCCAGGAAGCCGATGTGCTGGCGCTGTGCGGCGACCTCACCAACTTCGGCAAGACGCCGGAGGCGGAGATCCTGGCGGAGGACCTGCAGGCCTGCTCGATCCCGATCGTCGGCGTGCTGGGCAACCATGACTATGAGTGCGGCCAGCCCGAGGAGGTCGCGCGCATCCTGCACCAGGCGGGGATGCGGCTGCTGGAAGGCGAGCCGGCCGAGATCAACGGCGTGGGCTTCGCCGGCTCCAAGGGCTTCATCGGCGGGTTCGGGCGGCACATGCTGAGCGCCTTCGGCGAGCCGGAGATCAAGACCTTCGTCCAGGCGTCCATCGAGGAGAACCTGAAGCTCGAGAGCTCGCTCAGGATGCTGAAGACCGAGCGGACGGTGGTGGTGCTGCACTATGCGCCGGTCGAGGACACGGTGATCGGCGAGCCGTTGGAGATCTTCCCCTTCCTGGGCTCGGCGCGCCTGGGCGAGACCATCGACCGGTTCGACGGCGTGCGCTGCGTGGTGCACGGCCACGCGCACCGCGGCGCCCATACGGGCAAGACGGCGCGCGGCAAGCCCGTCTACAACGTCGCCAAGCCAGTGCTGAACCGTGACCTGGGCGTGGAGTTTGCACTCATTGAGGTCTAGGCCCGCGCCAACCGCCGAGGGGACGACGCACGCCTGATGTGGGTCTATGGGGACCGTAGCCGCACCGTGAAGCCCCGCCAGGCCCTGCGCGCCCTGACGGCGACGCTGCGCGAGGTGGAGAGCGGGACGGCGTCCGGCTCCGACCGGCACGACCGCCTGACCACCGCCTTCCTGCTGGCGAGCGAATTGGCCCAGGGCATCGCCGACGCCGAGTTCCGGACCAAGGGCCTGGACGAGCCCTCGCCGACCCAGGAGGCGGCCATGGCGCTGCTGGTGGCGTTAGCAAGGAAGCTCGCGGCCTCGGCCTGGAGCGCCTACACCTCCGTCGGCCCGCCGAGCTCAGCGGAACTGATGGGCCTGGCGCTGTCGGCCCTGCCCGACGAGGTCGAGGTCAAGACTCCGAAGGGCTTCGCGCTCGATGCGGTCTATCCGGAAGCCTATCTGAAGGCCGCGGGCGAGCGGCCGTGGGACTCGCCCCCGCTGGTGATCGGCATCCGCAGCGCCGGCGCCGGCCTGGCGGCCCTGGTGGCGGCGGTCACCAACGCCTCGAAGGTGGTGACGCTGCGGCCCATGGGCCACCCGTTCCACCGCGAGGTGCGGGTCTCCGACGAGGTGCGGCGCAGCCTCGGCGCGCACCTGGGACCGTTCGCCGTGGTCGACGAGGGGCCAAGACGGTCCGGATCCTCGTTCGCCGCCGTGGCCGACCTCCTGGAGGCGCTGGGCGTCGCGCCCGAGCGCATCGTCCTGCTGCCGAGTCACGCCGGCGACGTTGGACCTGAGGCCCTGCCCGAGCACCGCACGCGCTGGGCCTCGGCGACGCGGCGGCCCGCCTCGTTCGACGCGCTCATCGCCGAGGAGCCGCTGGCCGGCTGGTTCGAGGACCTGACCGGGTCGGTCAAGTTCATCGAGGAGCTGTCAGGCGGCGCCTGGGCCGTTGAAGACAAGGAGATTCCAGTCCATCCGGGCCTGGAGCGGCGGAAGTTCCGGCTGACCACCGAGCAAGGGACCTATCTCGCGAAGTTCGCAGGGCTCGGCGTCAGCGGCGAGGCGAAATTCGCCCGCGCCCGGACCCTGGCGCGGGCCGGCGCGACGCCCGAGCCCCTGGGGCTGAGGCGCGGCTTCCTGCTGGAGAAATGGATCGAGGGCGAACGCGGACCGCGGGCCGATCGCGCAGCGCTGGTCGAGCACGTCGGCCGCTACCTGGGCCTCCGCGCGCTCGCCTTCCCCGCCGTCGCCGGCGATGGCGCCAACCTGGAAGACCTGGCGGTGATGGCGCGGATGAATGTCGCGGAGCTGAAGGGCGATGCGGCGGCGGACGCCCTGCCCCGTCCGCCCGCGCGGACCAAGCCCCGGCCGATCCATGTGGATGGGCGGCTGCACCGATGGGAGTGGCTGACACTGCCAGACGGCCGGCTGATCAAGACCGACGCGCTCGACCACTCGGCGGGACACGACCTGGTGGGGTGTCAGGACGTCGCCTGGGACGTGGCCGGGGCACGGGTCGAGCTCGATCTGGACGACGACGAGACGGCGGAGCTCTGCGCCATCGTGGCCCGCGTCTGCGACCGGCCGATCGACGAGGCGCTGCTGGACTTCCTGGACATCGCCTATCCCGCCTTCCAGGCCGGCCTGTGGACGGCGGCGCGCGATGCGGCGACGCCCGAGCAACGACCGGCGATCGAGACGCAGATCGCCCGCTACGTGGCGCGCCTATCCTAGAGTCCTTGGCGCGCAGCCGGACGCAAAAGTGCGGACCACTTTTGCTGGCTGTCGCTACCGCGGCAGCTTCGACGCGCCCATCAGGAACTCATCGACCGCGCGGGCGCATTGACGGCCTTCGCGGATCGCCCAGACGACCAGGGACTGGCCGCGGCGCATGTCGCCGCAGGTGAAGATGTTGGCCGCCGAGGTGCGGTAGTCGATGACGTTGGCGGCGACATTGCCGCGCGGATCGAGATCGGCGGCCGACTGCTCGACCAGACCGGGCTTGCGCGGGCCGGTGAAGCCCATGGCCAGCAAGACCAGGTCGGCCTTCAGCTCGAACTCCGAGCCCTCGACCTCACGCATCTCCAGCCGGCCGCCGTCGCCCTGGGCCCATTCGAGACGGACGCATTCGAGGGCGGTCACCTGGCCGTCCTTGCCGATGGTGCGGCGGGTGGCGACGGCGAAGTCGCGCTCGGCCCCCTCCTCCTGAGACGAGGAGGTGCGCAGCTTCAGCGGCCAGTCCGGCCAGGTCAGGGCCTTGTCCTCGCGCTCGGGGGGGCGCGGCATGATCTCCAGCTGCACCACCGAGGCGGCGCCCTGGCGGTTGGAGGTGCCGATGCAGTCGGAGCCGGTGTCGCCGCCGCCGATCACCACCACGTGCTTGCCGGCCGCCGAGATGGTCGATCCGCCGGGCGCGGCCAGGGTTTCCGGGTCGCCGGCGCCGCGCTTGTTCTGCTGGGTGAGGAATTCCATGGCGTAGTGCACGCCGGAGAGCTCGCGGCCGGGGACCTCCAGGTCGCGCGGAGCCTCCGCGCCGCCCGCCATCACCAGGACGTCGTAGTCGTCCAGCAACCGCTGCACGGAGACCGTGGCGCCGACCTCGAAGTTGGTTCGGAAGATCACCCCCTCCGCCTCCATCTGCCGGATGCGGCGGTCGATGAGGTGCTTCTCCATCTTGAAGTCGGGGATGCCGTAGCGGAGCAGGCCGCCGATCCGGTCCGACTTCTCGAAGACGGTGGGCGCATGGCCGGCGCGGGCCAATTGCTGGGCGCAGGCGAGGCCGGCGGGGCCGGAGCCCGCGACCGCCACCCGCTTGCCGGTGCCGCGCAGCGAGGGCGTGGGGACGATCCAGCCCTCCTCCCAGCCGCGGTCGACGATCTGGCACTCGATGGTCTTGATGGTCACCGGGTTGTCGTCGATGTTCAGCGTGCAGGACGCCTCGCAGGGCGCGGGACAGACGCGGCCGGTGAACTCCGGAAAGTTGTTGGTCGACTGCAGGTTCTCCAGCGCCGCCTTCCACTGGTCGCGATAGACCAGGTTGTTGAAGTCGGGGATTTGGTTGTTCACCGGGCAGCCCTGGTGACAGAACGGGATGCCGCAATCCATGCAGCGGGCGGCCTGCTCGCGCAGCTCCACCTGCGGCAGCGGACGGACGAATTCCTTCCAGGTCTTCAGACGCGCCTTCGCCGGCTCGTAGGTCCGGTCGTGGCGCTCGATCTCAAGGAAGCCGGTGGGCTTGCCCATCGGGTCAGGTCTCCGGAACTTGCAGGGTTACTCGGCGGCGACGGCGGGCGCCGCCTCGCGTTCGGCGCTGAGCTCGAGGAGCGCGCGCCGATAGTCGGTGGGCATCACCTTCACGAAGGACGGCAGGGCCTGCTCCCAGTTTTCCAGGATCTCGGCGGCCCGGGCTGAGCCCGTGTGCAGGTGGTGGCGTTCGATGAGGATGCGCAGGCGCTCGGCGTCGAAGCGCAGCATGTCGCCCATGCCGGCGTTGTCGACGGAGGGCGCGCGCTGGCTCGGACGGTGACGCTCGTCGGCCGAGTTGTGCGGCGCAGGCGCCTCCGGCTCGACCCGCTCCAGCGCCACCATGGCGGTGTTGCAGAGGTCGCCGAACCGACCGCGTGGGTCGTAGACGTAGGCGACGCCGCCCGACATGCCGGCCGCGAAGTTGCGGCCCGTGTCGCCCAGCACCACCACCACCCCGCCAGTCATGTACTCGCAGCCGTGGTCGCCCAGGCCTTCGACCACCGTCACGGCGCCGGAGTTGCGCACTGCGAACCGCTCGCCCGCCACACCTTGGAAGTAGGCTTCCCCGGCGATCGCGCCATAGAGCACGGTGTTGCCGACGATGATGTTGCGGGTGGGATCGCGCCGGGCTTCCTTCGGCTGGCGCACGACGATGCGGCCGCCGGAGAGGCCCTTGCCGACGTAGTCGTTGGCGTCGCCGAACAGCTCCAGGCTGACCCCGCGCGCCGCGAAGGCGCCGAAGCTCTGCCCGGCCGTGCCGCGCAGGGTGACGGAGATGGTGTCCTCCGGCAGGCCCGCATGGCCGTAGGCCTTGGCCACCTCGCCGGAGAGCATGGCGCCCACGGTGCGGTTGATGTTGCGCACGGCGAACTCGGCGCGGACCGGCTCGCCGTCCTTCAGCGCAGGCTTCGCGGCCGCGATCAGTTCGTGATCGAGCGCCTTGCCGAGGCCATGGTCCTGGCGGTCCTGGTTCCAGAGGCCCTTCCGGCCTTCGGCGTGGGCCGCATAGAGGATCCGCGACAGGTCGATGCCCTGGGCCTTCCAGTGGTCCAGCGCCGGGGCCATGTCGATCCGGTCCACCCGGCCGATCATCTCGGCCACGGTGCAGAAGCCCATCTCGGCCATGATCTCGCGCAGCTCTTCGGCCACGAAGAAGAAGTAGTTGATCACGTGCTCGGGCTGGCCGGTGAAGCGGGCGCGCAGCACCGGGTCCTGGGTCGCCACCCCCACCGGACAGGTGTTGAGGTGGCACTTGCGCATCATGATGCAGCCCGCCGCGATCAAGGGCGCGGTGGCGAAGCCGAACTCGTCGGCGCCCAGCAGCGCGCCGATCGCCACGTCGCGGCCGGTGCGGATGCCGCCGTCCACCTGCACGGCGATGCGGGTGCGCAGGCCGTTGAGCAGCAGGGTCTGCTGGGTCTCGGCGAGGCCGATCTCCCAGGGCGAGCCGGCGTGGGTCAGCGAGGTGAGCGGCGAGGCGCCGGTGCCGCCCTCGAAGCCGGAGATGGTCACGTGGTCGGCGCGCGCCTTGGAGACCCCGGCCGCGACGGTGCCGACACCCACTTCGGAGACCAGCTTTACGGAGATGCGGGCCCGCGGATTGACGTTCTTCAGGTCGTGGATGAGCTGCGCCAGGTCCTCGATCGAATAGATGTCGTGGTGCGGCGGCGGCGAGATCAGGCCGACCCCCGGCGTCGAATGGCGGACCCGGGCGATGTTCTTGTCGACCTTGTGGCCGGGCAGCTGGCCGCCCTCCCCGGGCTTGGCGCCCTGGGCCATCTTGATCTGGATGTCGTCGGCGTTGACCAGGTACTCGGCGGTGACGCCGAACCGGCCGGAGGCCACCTGCTTGATGGCCGAGCGCATGGAATCGCCGTTCGGCAGCGGCTTGAAACGATCCGACTCCTCGCCGCCCTCGCCGGTGTTGGAACGGCCGCCGATGCGGTTCATGGCGATGGCGAGGGTGGTGTGCGCCTCGCGGCTGATCGAGCCGAAGCTCATGGCGCCGGTGGAGAAGCGCTTGACGATGTCGGCCGCCGTCTCGACCTCGGCCAGCGGGACCGGCTCGTTGGCCGGCTTCAGCTGCATCAGGCCGCGGATGGTCAGCAAGCGCTCGGATTGCTCGTTGATGTGGCGCGCGAATTCCCGGTACTCGCCGGGCAGATTGGCGCGCACCGCGTGCTGCAAGCGCGACACGGTCTCCGGCGTCCAAGCGTGGGCCTCGCCGCGCAGCCGCCAAGCGTACTGGCCGCCGACGTCGAGCATGGTTTTGTAGATCGGCGCATCGCCGTAGGCGTCGCGGTGACGGCGCACGCACTCCTCGCCGATCGCCGCCAGGCCGACGCCTTCGATGGTGCTGGCGGTGCCGGTGAAGTATTTGGCGATCAGCTCGGAGGACAGGCCAATGGCGTCGAAGATCTGGGCGCCGCAATAGGACTGGTAGGTGGAGATGCCCATCTTGGACATCACCTTCAGCACGCCCTTGCCGATCGCCTTGATGTAGTTCTTCCGCACCTCGTAGGCGGTCTGCGGCAGGCCGTTCTGGACCCGCAGCTGCTCCAGGGTCTGGAAGGCGAGGTAGGGGTTGACGGCCTCCGCGCCATAGCCGGCCAGCACACAGAAATGGTGCACCTCGCGCGCCTCGCCGGTCTCGATGACGAGGCCGGTCTGCATGCGCAGGCCCTGGCGGATCAGGTGGTGGTGGACCGCCGCGGTGGCGAGCGCCGCCGGGATCGGGATGCGCTCGGCCGAGGTCGCCCGATCCGAGAGGATCAGGATGTTCATGTCGGCGAGCACGGCGTCGGTGGCGTTGCGGCAGAGGCTGTCCAGCGCCTGCTCAAGCCCTTCGGCCCCCTCTTCCGCCGGCCAAGTGGCGTCGAGGGTGGCGGTGCGGAAGGCGCCGTCCAGCAGCTCGTTGACCGCCCGGATCTTGGCCAGGTCCTCGTCGGTGAGGATTGGCTGGGAGACCTCCAGGCGCTTGTGGTTGCCGGCCTGGCGGCCGAGCAGGTTCGGCCGGGGCCCGATCATCGAGACCAGGCTCATCACCAGTTCCTCGCGGATCGGGTCGATGGGCGGATTGGTGACCTGGGCGAAGTTCTGCTTGAAGTACTCATAGAGCAGCTTCGGCCGAGCCGAGAGCACGGCGATGGGGGTGTCGGAGCCCATGGAGCCCACGGGGTCTTCGCCGGACCGGGCCATGGGCTCGAGGAAGAACTGCAGGTCCTCCTGGGTGTAGCCGAAGGCCTGCTGGCGATCGAGCAGCACGGAGGGATCGTTCGGCGCAGCCTCCTCGGGCGCGGCCGCCAGCGACAGCTCCTCCAGCTTGAACTGGGTCTCGGCCAGCCACTCCTCGTAGGGCGCGGCCTCCGCCAGGGTGCGCTTGATCTCCTCGTCCTCGACGATGCGGCCCTGCTCGAGGTCGATGAGCAGCATCTTGCCGGGCTGCAGGCGCCACTTGCGGACGATGCGCTCTTCCGGGATCTCCAGGACCCCGACCTCGGAAGCCATGATCACATGGTCCTGGTCGGTGATCACGAAGCGGGCCGGACGCAGGCCGTTGCGGTCAAGGGTCGCGCCGATCTGGCGGCCGTCGGTGAAGGCCACCGCCGCGGGGCCGTCCCACGGCTCCATCAAGGCGGCGTGGTATTCGTAGAAGGCCTTGCGCTTGGCCTCCATGAGCGGATTGCCGGCCCAGGCCTCCGGGATCAGCATCATCATGGCGTGCGCCAGCGGATAGCCGCCGGCGATCAGCAGCTCGAGGGCGTTGTCGAGGCAGGCGGTGTCCGACTGGCCGTGCGGGATCAGCGGCCACATCTTGTTGAGGTCGGGGCCGAGCAGCTCGCTCTCCATGGAGCGGCGGCGCGCATTCACCCAGTTCACATTGCCGCGCACCGTGTTGATCTCGCCGTTGTGGGCGATGAATCGGTAGGGGTGGGCGAGCTTCCAGGAGGGGAAGGTGTTGGTGGAGAACCGCTGGTGCACCATCGCCAGGGCCGACTCGGCGAGCGGATTGCGCAGGTCCTCGTAGAAGGAGCCCACCTGACTGGCGAGCAGCAGGCCCTTGTAGACCACCGTCCGCGTCGAGAAGGACGGCAGGTAGAGCTGGGTGAGGCCCGGCAGGTTGAACTTCACCGCCAGGTCGGCCAGCGGGTTCTGCAGCTGCTTGCGGACCGCCAGGAGCTTGCGTTCGTGGGCGTCCTGGTCGCGGACGTTGACCCCGCGGCCGATGAAGGCCTGGCGGATCACCGGCATCTGGGCCAGCACCGCCTCGCCAAGGCCGGTGGTGTCGACCGGCACGTCGCGCCAGCCGATCAAGGGCTGCTTCTCGACGTTCAGGAAATGCTCGAACTGGCTGATGGCGACCCGGCGGGCCTCCTCGTCGCGCGGCAGGAAGCACATGGCCACGGCGTATTCGCCCAGCGCCGGCAGGCTGACGCCCGCCTTGTCGGCCCAGTCGCGATAGAGGGCGTCGGGAATCTGGATCAGGCAGCCGGCGCCGTCGCCCACCAGCGGGTCCGCGCCCACCGCGCCGCGATGGTCGAGGTTGACCAGGATCTGCAGGCCGGCGTCGATGACTTCATGGGATTTGCGGCCCTTGATATTCGCGACAAAGCCCACGCCGCACGCATCGTGCTCGTTCGCCGGATCGTACAGACCCTGTCGCTGGGGCGGCCCCATCACGTCTCTCGTCCTCCAGGCGCGGCAACGCACGGCCCGGGGGGGCCGTAGCGCGCGTCGAGGGCATTTACCCGGCAAGATCAGCCCTTGTCGATGGGCGGAATCCTAAAGCCTGGGAAGATTTTTCTAATCGAACGCAGGCTTGGGCGACGCTCATCCCTTTGTCGGCAAAATTGCGCGAAACTCCGGCGCCCGTGGTCAGATGACGCACCGGAAGGCCCGGCGCGACAGCGTTGACAGTGGAGAACCGCGGTCCATCGTCGGTTTCGGGGAAAGAACCAGGATTGAGGGGGCGCGGCCATGGCGACGGCGGCGGACGAGCGGCATCTTTCGATCGATGCGGTCCGGGGCTTCGCGGTCCTCGGCATCCTGCTGATGAACATCGTGGGGATGGGCCTGCCGGCCTTCGCCTATGTCGATCCGACCTACGCCGGCCTGCACGGCCCGCCGGACCTGTGGACCTGGGCGGTCAACAATGTGCTGACCGACGGCAAGATGCGGGCGCTGTTCACCATGCTGTTCGGCGCCTCGACGGTGTTGATCGCCGATCGCGCAGAAGGGGGACGGCCCGGACCGATCCAGACCCACTACCGGCGCATGGCCTGGCTGTTCGCCTTCGGCATGGTCCACGCCTACTTCCTGTGGTGGGGCGACATCCTCACCTGCTACGCGGTGGCGGGGTTAGTGATCTTCCCGTTCCGCAAGCTGGACGTCCGCGCGCAGATCGCCGTGGGCGTGGCGATCCTGGCGGCGCTGTTGGCCTACAATCTGAGCGAAGCGAGCCAGCTGGGCGCCCTGCACGCGGCGGCCACGGCGCCTGGCGCGCCGACCGCGGCGATCAAGGCCTGGCAGGACGCCTCGCTGACCGTGGCGCCGCCCAAGAGCCTGGGCCTGCAGCAGATCGCAGGCTTCGGCGGCGGCTTCATGGACGCGCTTCGGGCCCGCACCCAGATGGCGCTGATCATGCAGATCGGCCTGATGCCCACCGATTCCCTGCCCGAGGCGATCGGCCAGATGTTCTTGGGGATGGCGCTGTTCCGGCTGGGCTTCTTCACCCTGGGCTGGTCCAGCCGCGCCTACGCCGCGATGATCGCGGTGGGCTATCTGCTGGCCGTGCCGGCGACCGCCTGGGCGGCCTGGATGATCTGGAAGAGCGGCTTCGAGCCCCTGCCCCTGCATCGCTGGGAGGTCTGGCAACAGGTGTCGCGGCCGTTGATCGCACTGGCCCACGCCAGCGTCCTGCTACTGGTCATCCGGGCCGGGGTGGCCAGGGTCGTGGTGAACCGGCTGGCCGCCGCCGGCCGGATGGCGTTCTCCAACTACCTGCTGACTTCGGTGATCACCACCCTGGTGTTCTGCGGCTTCGGGTTCGGACTCTACGGCAAGCTTTCGCGGTTCGAGCTGCTTTGGGTCGTGGCCGGCGTCTGGGCCTTCATCCTGATCTGGAGCCTGCCCTGGCTGGCGCGTTTCCACTACGGGCCGTTCGAATGGGCCTGGCGCTCGCTGGTGCGCTGGCGTCTGCAGCCCTTCGCCAGACCGTTGGACCGCGCGGCGGCCGCGGCGGCCTGAGGCTCAGTCGCCCGTCTCGTCGGCCAGGGCGCGCATCATGGCGAGCAGCCGGCGGCGCACCCGCGGGCTGCGGATGTGGCTGAAGCTCAGCGCCACGTCGACGCCGTCCGGCGTGCCAAGCAGGGCGCCGATCGGACTGTCCTGACCGCAGAACAGCCGGGCGTCGGCCTGGTCGACGCCTTCGAAGAAGAAGCCGGCCGGCGCGCGCAGCGCGCGGGCGATCTCGAACAGCCGCGACGCGCTGACCCGATTGGCGCCGGACTCGTACTTCTGCAACTGCTGGAATCGAACGCCCACCGCCTGGGCCAGGGCGTCCTGGCTCAGGCCAAGCTGACGGCGACGAAGCCGGATCTTCAGGCCGATGTAGCGGTCGACGTGGGTCGCGCCGCGAGAGGTGGGCGTGGACTTGGGTGTGGACGCGTGCATTGGCCCTCCGGAAGGGGAGACGCCGCCGCGCCCGCAGCGCCACACCCGGCGGTTGCCGGCCGGAAACCAAAAAGGACCGGGGTTTTCCCCGGCCCTTTCAAGCGTTTGCGATGGTACCGCCCCCCGGGATCGAACCGGAGACCTCCAGAGCCACAATCTGGCGCTCTAACCAACTGAGCTAGGGCGGCGCAATCGCGAGCGCCGGTTCTAGTCGGGGCGGCGAGCGCGATCAAGCCGGCGCGGAGACAAGAAAAAAGCCCGGAGGCGCGGACGCCCCCGGGCTTCAATCCATCGTCCGTGTCGCAGCTCGGTCAGCCCTTCGGCAGGCGGAAGGCGATCGGGATGCGGACCGTGCCGCCGGAAACCGGGGCGCCGTCCTTGGTCTGGGGCCGCATCTTGAACAGCTTGCTCATCCGCATGGCGGCGTCACCGAAGCCGCCCTCGGAGGGCTCTTCCTCGGCGACCGAGCAGGCGGTCAGAGTGCCCTGCGCGGTGACCGTGCAACTGATCGTCGCGCGGCCTTCGATGTTCATCCGCAGAGCGCGGTCCGGATAGTACCTGGCCACGTCCTCGCCCGTCGGTTTGCGCAGCCAGTCCGGCGCCGTGATCACCGACGGACGCGGCGGCTCAGGCGGCGGCGGGGCCGGCGGCTTGGGCTCCTCGATGTGGTGCTCGACCGGAGGGACCGGCAGCGGCGGGATCGTCGGCGTATTCGGCACGGCGACCGGCGGGCGCGGCTGGATCTTCGGCGGCGGCGGCGGCGGCGTGTTTGGCGGCGGAGGGGGTGGCGGCGGCGGCGGCGGGGGCGGCGGGGCCGGCTTGACCATCGCCACGTCCGTCACGTCTTCCGAGTAGTCCTTGAAGTTCGCCTCGAACTTGCTCTTCCAGAGGTAGATCGCCAGCGCCGCGTGGACGACGGCGGCGATCGACAAGGCGATGATCAGGCCCTTGTTGCGCTTGGGCCGGGGATCATCGAACGGGTTATGCCCAGGATGGGCGATGTCGCGTGTGTCAGACATACGTCACCGCCTACTTGCGCTTGTCTTCGCCGACGAGAGCCACGCTGTAGAACTGATTGTCCTGCAACGAGTTCATCACGCCCATGAAGTCACTGTAGAGCGTGTCCTTGTCCGCACGAATGAAGATCCGCTCCCTCTGTTGGTTCCGCGTATTTCCCAGGTGGGCCCGCAGGTCGTCACCGAGGGAAGCGAGGTCGGACGGCTTGTCCTGGACGAAGATCCGACCATTGCTCTGGATCGAGATGTAGACCGGCTTCGGCGGGTTCTTCCCCGGCTTGGCGACGGCTGGAGGCAAGTCGACCTTCACCGTCACCGCAGCCAGGGGCGCCGCCACCATGAAGATGATCAGCAGGACCAGCATCACGTCCACGAACGGCGTGACATTGATCTCCGCGTTCGCTTCTTCCTGGTACTTGCCGCCTCCAGAGCCTGCGAGTTTCGCAGCCATATGGCTTAGGCTCCTTTGTCGAGCTGCCGGGAGAGCGCGTTCATCAGCTCAGCGACAAAGCCTTCCGTCCGCGCGCCGTAGGCCGAGATGCGGGTCTGGAAGTAGTTGTAGAAGATAACCGATGGGATGGCCGCGAAGAGGCCAAGACCGGTGGCCAGCAGGGCTTCGGCGATGCCGGGCGCCACGACCGCCAGGTTGGTGGTGTTGGTGTTCGCGATGCCGATGAAGGAGTCCATGATCCCGTAGACGGTGCCGAACAGGCCGATGAACGGACCGTTGGAGCCGACCGAGGCCAGGAACTGCATGCCGCTGGAAAGCCGGCGGGTCAGAGAGGCCTGGACCGCGCCCACCGCGGCCTGCGCCCGGGCGAGGGTGGAGTCGCGATGCTCGCCGCCGATCTGCAGGCCCGCTTGGCGGGACAGTTCGACTTCCTGAGCGGCCGCCGCGGCCATGTCGGCCAGCGGATTGCCTTCGAACTCTTCAGAGGACGCGATGCGTCCCATGTCGTTGATCGACTTCGCGCTGCGGAAGGTCTCGAGGAAGTTGTCCGACGCACGGTTCAGCGAGCGGAACTCGATGAGCTTGGTGATCAGCAGGGTCCACGAGAAGATCGAGGCCAGCACAAGGCCAACCATCACCACCTTCACGACGGGCTTGGCGTCGAGGAACATGGTGCCGATGTTGATATGGCCGCCGCGCGACATCTGCGGGGGTAGGCCGGCATCCGGCGCCGCGGGGGCGGCCGGAGCGGCGGCGGCGGGAGCCGGCGCGGCCGCGGGGGCCGGGGCGGCGGGGGCGTTCTGAGCGAACGCCGGCGCGCTCGCCATCAGCGCAATCGCGCCAACGAGAGCGATGAAGGGGGTCTTGAGTTTGTTGTCGAGCATCTGTCGCCAGTTCCTGGTTGGTCTAGCACGATTGGCCGGAAGGGTCGTCGCGCGAGAGCGTCTCCACCCTAGTTGAAACAAGCCCGCCGCCCCGGCCCGAATTACCGAACCAGTGCGACAGAACCGCTGTCGCTGCGCCCGACCCGTAACGCGTACTCCCAACGTTGTGGAAGAATGGCGTCGCGAAGGCGGGTGGCGACTTCGCCATCCCCGGAGGGACTTTGAAGTCTTACCGCTTTTGTTAGACGTGCGGCTCGGGTCCTTTGGCAACCCCTTATAATTGCGTCAAGGGGTCAGAATACGGATCAGGGGGGTGAGACGACTGAAAAGCAAGATCAATTGCTGCGACGCACAATGACTGCCTAGAGGGCACGCCTCCCAAATCTACCGGGGCGCGTATTTGAGATGTTGCGCTGCAACAATTTCGCGGAACCGCGATTTCAGCAACCTTGTCGAAACCCGATGAGATTTTTCGGCTGGGCCGCTTGCCGCCACCTCGGCGCCGGCGACGCGCCAGAGACTCTCAATTTTCAGGGAATGAGGGGCTGGGGAGCGGCGCCAGGGCCGCCCCCCGCGGCCCACTCGCCGCGCCATCGCCGCGCGACGAGCCGCGCGAACCAAGCAAGCCAAAGCTAGACCACGGGCCGAATGGCTTGACCATGAGACGAACAGGCGCAGCGCTGGCGGGGCGAAATCGACGTTCGGGAGGGGTGGTGCCTGGGGGCGGATTCGAACCACCGACACGCGGATTTTCAATCCGCTGCTCTACCAACTGAGCTACCCAGGCGAGGGCCGCCGACGCGGGAGCCGCGTCTATAGAAGAGCCGTCCAGGGAAGTCCAGCAAGCCCGTATCAGGCGTCGGAGGGGTCCTCGCCGCCGTCTTCCTCGGCCTCCACGGCGGGCACGGCGTAGCGTCCGCTGAACCATCTCTGGAGGTCGACGTCGGCGCAACGCTTAGAGCAGAACGGACGATAGCCGGCCTCGGTCGGCTTGCCGCAGATCGGGCATTTGGGCGGGATCATTCCGCGGCGACCTCCAGCCGTTCCCGGGCGAACCCGGCCTCCGCCTTCAAGGCGAAGCGGGCGCCGAGCTGTTCGGCCAGGATGGGCAATAGGTTCGCTGCGGCATCGGCCACGGCGGGCGCGCAACGGCCGACCAGCCGCGCCCCGCGCAGCGCCTCCCCCTCCGCCTGCAGTCGTCGGATCAGGCGCTGCGCCAGGGTGCGGTCGCTGATCGCGCCCTGCCCATCGAGCAAGGTCTCCAGGATCGGGCGTGTGCGCCGGGGAAGTGACAGCTCCATGGTGCCGAAACGCCCCACGGGACCGATCGCAACGCCCGGATTGTCCGGCCCGAAAGCGATGCGGGCGGCCGCCAGCAGCGCCTGGCCGTCATGGCCGCGGCCCACCAGATCGATCACCACGATGCCCCCCAGGCCCTTGAGCCGTAGCAGGCGCGCCGCCGTTCCCAAGGCCGCCAGGTTCGCCTGCCGCGTGACCCGCTTTGCGTCGGCGCCCTTCCGGTCGCCGAGATCGACGTCGATCGCCACGAGGGCCCGCGTCGGCTCGATGGCGAGGTCGCCGCCGTTGGGGAGCGCATGGACCGTCTCGAGCGCCTCGGCTTCCGCCTCGTCAGCCGCCTCACGGGCGGCGCGACCCGTCACAATCTCCGCCTCCGGCGAGAGCCGAAGGAGTTCGGCTGCGATGTCGGGGGCCGGCGCAACCAGGCGGGGTGCGCCCTCCGCAGGACCGAGCGCCCGGACCACCGCCAGCTTGCCCCGCCGAGGCTCGCCACGGATCTCGACCTCGATCGCCTGTCCTCGGTTGGGCCGGGCGTCGGGCTTGAAGCTCAGGATCGCTTCGGCGCCCGCGCCGAGATCCACGAAGGCCGACGCCAGGGCCGGTTCGACATTGGCCACGCGACCCACGAGGCGCGCGCCCAGCCTGAGCCGCGGATCGTCCTCGTCGCGATGGATGATCAGCCGCTCCGGTCGTTCGTCGAGCGTCACGACGCCCCGGACTTCGCCGGGGCTGCGGTCCAGATAAAGTCGCCGGGCGCTCATGACGGTCGGTAGCCCAGGCCCTGCAGAAGGTTCGAGGTCTCGTAGAGTGGCAGGCCCACAACGGCGGAATAGGAGCCCTGGAGGCTTGTGACGAAGGCTCCGGCCCGGCCTTGAATAGCGTAGCCGCCAGCCTTGCCGACACCTTCTTGGGACTGAAGGTAGTCGGAGATCTCAGCTTCCGTAAGGCGCTTGAAGCGCACGCGACTCTCGACGAGGCGCGACGCCCCGCGGCCATCCGGCCCGCCGACGCAGATCGCGGTGAGAACCTTGTGGGGGCGGCCAGAGAGCAGGGCGAGGCAGACCCGCCCCTCCGCCTCGGTCGCCACCTTCGGCAAGATGCGGCGGCCCACCGCGACGACCGTGTCGGCGGCGAGCACGAAGGATCCCGGGTGGCGGGCCGCGGTCGCCGCGGCCTTGGCCGCCGCGAGGCGGATCGCGAGCGCGCGCGGAGTCTCGTTTGGAAGGGGGGTTTCGTCGAGCTCCGCCGGCTCGACCTGGTCGGGCTGCAA
Organism: Phenylobacterium sp.; assembly: GCA_004799545.1. Lineage (GTDB taxonomy): Bacteria > Pseudomonadota > Alphaproteobacteria > Caulobacterales > Caulobacteraceae > Phenylobacterium. The sequence continues at coordinate 195,157 of SSMU01000011.1, read as the reverse complement.
CCCGATCTGGCGCAGCAGCTCAAGGCGCCTCGGACTTGCGGAGGCCAGCACGAGGCGCTGCGGCGACTGCGGCAAGGCCTTGTCGGCCGCTAGCGGACGCGGAAGGTGATGCGGCCCTTGGTCAGGTCGTAGGGCGTCATCTCCACGAGCACCTTGTCGCCGGCGGACACCCGGATGCGGTTCTTGCGCATCTTGCCCGCGGTATGTGCGATGATCTCGTGGTCGTTCTCGAGCTTCACACGGAAGGTCGCGTTCGGAAGGACTTCCGAAACGGTTCCGGGGAACTCCAACAGTTCTTCTTTTGCCATGCAGTCTCTCAGGCCCGCCATAAAACGACGGCTCGCGCCTTTACGTCAGGCCGCGAGCCGTGAACAGGCCTGAAATTATAACTTGAGGCGAAGGGCCAGGTCGATGGGCAGCGCGGCTATTCGCTGAACCGCTCGGCGATGCGGGCCGCGAGCGCATCGCGGACGCTCCGGTAGACCTCGAGCCTCGCCTCGCGGGAGCCCTCCGCGAGCGTTGGATCGAAGATCGGCCAATACTCGATATCGGCCGCTCGGCCGCGGGCCATCTCCACCGCCCGATGTTGCGATTCGGGCGTGAGCGAAACGACGAGGTCGAAGGAGCTGTCCTCCAGTTCGTCGAAGGTCTTCGCCCGATGGCCGGAGAGATCGCAACCCAGTTCGGCCATGACGGCTTCGACGAATGGATCGATCTCCGACGGCTCATCGTCGTCAGCGCTCCGGGCGACGGGGTGCTTCAGCCCGCAGCTATCCACGTAGACGCGGTCGCCCACCAGGCGCTTCAGCAGCGCCTCGGCCATCGGCGAGCGTACGCGGTTGAAGTTGCAGGCGAACAGCACGGCCCCCGGCAGGCTCGGCGCATCAGCAGCCATGCACTGTCAGCCCCGCCAATGCAGCGCGCAGATCAGGGTGAACAGGCGCCGCGCGGTATCCTGATCGGTCTCGATCTTGCCGGTCAGCCGCGTGCGGAGCAGCTCCGAAGCCTCGTTGTGCAAGCCTCTCCGGCCCATGTCCAAGGCTTCGATCTGGGCCGGCGTCGAGTTGCGGATCGCCTGGTAGTAACTCTCGCAGATCATGAAATAGTCTTTGATCAGGCTCCGGAACGGCGACAGCGACAGGATGTGCCGGCGCTCATACGCGGGGCCGGAGATGTCCAGCAACAGCCGGTTCTCTACGAGCCCCATCTTCAGGTCGTAGGGACCGCCGGCTGCGCCGTCCGGCTTGAAATAGTTCTCCTCCAAGAGGTCGAAGATCGCGATCTGTCGCTCCTGCTCCTGGTCGCGCGACACCGCGGCGAGGGAATCCTCGTCGAGTTCGACCTTTTCCAGGCGATGCGTCTTGGGGTCGTCGTCGGCCATGGCGTCCGGACGTGGGGGTCTAAAGCTGCTTTATGGCATTCCGGCCCGCCGCGTCATCCCGGCGCGCGCTGGCTCAGCCGTTCTGGCCCATCCGGATCGCCGCAGAGCGCGCGTGCGCGGGCAGCCCTTCCGCTTCGGCCAGCGCGACCGTCGCGGGCGCCAAGGCCGCGAACGCCGCCTCGTCGCACTTCACGATCGAGGTGCGCTTCAGGAAGTCATAGAGAGACAGGCCCGAGGAAAACCGCGCCGCCCGGCTGGTCGGCAGGACGTGGTTGGACCCCGCCACATAGTCGCCGATAGCCTCAGGTGCGTAACGTCCGAGGAAGATGGCGCCGGCGTGCCGGACACGGTCCGCCAACCGCTCAGGGTCGGCCACGGCGAATTCCACATGCTCAGGCGCGATCCGGTCAACCAACCGCGGCGCCTCATCGAGTGGCGCGATAAGGATGGCGCCGTGGTCGCGCCAGGACGCGCTCGCCGACTCCGCCGTCGCCAAGTTCGACAGTTGATCGGCGATCGCGGCTTCCACGCGGCTCGCGAAGGCCTCATCGTCGGTGATCAGGATGGATTGCGCGGCCGGATCGTGCTCGGCCTGGGAGAGCAGGTCGGCGGCGATCCAATCCGGCCGGTTGGCCCCGTCGGCCACCACAACGATCTCGGAGGGCCCGGCAAGGGCGTCGATGCCCACCACCCCGTATACCCGCCGCTTGGCCGCCGTCACGAAGGCGTTGCCCGGTCCCACGATCTTGTCCACCGACTGGATCGGCCCGGCGCCGTAGGCCAGCGCCGCGACAGCCTGCGCCCCGCCGACCCGCCAGATCTCGGCGACCCCTGCCTCTTGCGCCGCCGCCAGGACGGCCGGCTGCAGTCGACCGGGCGGCGTCACCATGGCGATACGCCCAACGCCGGCGACCCGGGCGGGCACGGCGTTCATCAGAACCGTCGACGGATAGGCCGCCCGACCGCCGGGCACGTAAATCCCGACCGCATCCAGCGCCGTCCAGCGCCAACCGAGTTGCACGCCCGCCTCGTCGGTGAACTGCTGGTCCGCAGGGCGCTGGCGCCTGTGATAGGCCTCGATCCGCCCCGCCGCGAATGCGATCGCGGCTCGGACCTCGATAGAGCATTCGGCGGCGCCGGCCGCGATCTCGTCGGCGCTGACCCGGATCGACGTCTCGTCGAGATCGACGCCGTCGAATTCTCGCGCGAAGCGCAGGAGGGCCGGCAGGCCTTCGCTCCTCACCGCCGCCAACACATCGCGGACGATCGCGTCCACCTCTTCCGGGGTGTCGCGGCGCTCGTCCACGAAGGCGGCGAAGGCGGCTTCGAAATCGGGATCGGTATAGCGGAAGCGTCGCATGGCGCGCTCTTTAGCCGCCGGAAGGCCCAAGCGCTATTGCGCGCTCAAACCCCGTGCGCCGGCGTGCGGCGGGTCGGCCAGGGTTCCGAAAGATCGGCGAGCACCGCCTCGATGCATTCCACCGTGGCGCGGAGGTCGCCCCCGCCGGCAAAGCTCAGTGTCACGGTCCCGCCAGGCGCTTCCCCCGGCGCAAATGTCAGGGCCAAGAGCTCAAGCACGGCCTGGCGCGCGCCGCGGCGAATCTTCCGCGTTTCCACCTTGAGCACGCCGCCGAGCTGCAGGCCGGCCCTCACCCGTTCACCGCCGCCGGTTTCCCAGCGGTACCGGTTGAACGCAATGGTCAGGCGCCGCGCCTTGGCCTCGAAACCGATGTCGTCGATCTTCAGCACCGCATCCTGCATAGCGGCCGAAATGACCTCCAGGTCCTCGGCGTCCTGGGCCAGCAAGCGAAGGGGCTTGGGGTCGGCCATCGAAGCTACTCTTCGTCTCCGCCGCCAGATATGCGCCGGATCTGTGCGCCGCAGGCGCTGAGCTTCTCTTCGAGCCGCTCAAAGCCGCGATCCAGGTGGTAAACCCGGTTCACCATGGTTTCCCCGCGCGCCGCGAGTCCGGCGATCACCAGGCTCACCGAGGCGCGAAGGTCGGTCGCCATGACCTGCGCGCCTTCCAGCGCGTCCACGCCGCGCACCCGCGCCTCCCCGCCGGACACCGTGATGTCTGCGCCAAGCCGGCTAAGCTCCGGCGCGTGCATGAAGCGGTTCTCGAAGATCGTCTCGCGGATCACGCTCTCGCCGTCCGCCAGCGTCATCAGCGCCATGAACTGCGCCTGCAGGTCGGTGGCGAACCCCGGATAGGCCGCGGTGTCGACCTCGACCGCGCGCAGCCGCGCCCCGTTTCGCTTCACGGTCAGGCCATCGTTGTGCGGCGTCACCTCGACCCCGGCCTCGGACAGCTTGTCGAGCAAGGCCTGGATGAAGTCGCTGCGGGTCCGCGTCAGCCGCACTTCGCCGCCCGCCATGGCTGCGGCCAGGGCATAGGTCCCGGTCTCGATCCGGTCAGGCATCACCGCATGGGTCGCGCCGTGCAACCGGCTGACACCTTCGATGTGGATGGTCGCCGTCCCCGCCCCGGACACCTTCGCGCCCATTTTGTTGAGGCAATCAGCGAGGTCGATCATCTCCGGCTCGCGGGCCGCATTGGTGATCACCGTGTCGCCCTGCGCCAGGACCGCCGCCAGCATCGCGTGTTCCGTTGCGCCCACCGAGGCGATCGGGAAGTCGATCGGCCCGCCCTGCAGGCCACGCGGCGCCTGGGCGTAGACATAGCCCTCATGCAGGTCGATCTGCACGCCGAGCGCCTCGAGCGCCTGCAGATGCAGGTCGACCGGCCGTGCGCCGATGGTGCACCCGCCAGGCAGGGAGACTTTCGCCTGGCCGGTGCGCGCCAACAGCGGACCGAGCACGTTGAACGACGCCCGCATCTGCCGGACCAGGTCATAGGGCGCGATGGCGCTGACGATTTCCCGGGTCCGCAGCAGCGTCTCCGGACCGTCCGCGCCCTCAGACTCGACGACCTCCGTGCCCAGCCGCTCCAGCAGCTTGCCGAGGAACCGGGTGTCGGCCAGCCGCGGCATGTTGGTCAGTCGCAGGGCGTCCTCTGTCAGAAGGCTCGCCGCCATCAGCTTGATGGCCGAGTTCTTGGCGCCGCTGATCGGGATCTCGCCCTCCAGTCGCGCGCCGCCGATGATGGCGATGCGATCCAATGCCAATCCTTCGAAACGCCGCGCTTTTTGGGGAGTCGCGGGGGCCAGCCCAGGCTCTGTTATCTAGCGTGGGCGCGACGCTCCGGAAAGGGCGGCGTCAATCGGACGGGTCGGTCGGCTTGGCGGCCTTTGTCAGGCCCTGCTGACCCCCACCCGCCTTTCGCCGGCGCAGGTTGGCGCGCAAGGCCGCGGCGAGCTTGGCCTCTCGCTCCGACAGCTTCGATCTGGGTGTCGGCGCGTCCCTCGACATGGCCCTTGGGTGCGGCGAGGCGTCCCAACGGTCAAGTCCTTCGGAGCGGATTAGGGGCTTCACGGCGGCGCCGACGTTGGCTATAGCCCCCGCCTCGTCTTTCGCCGCCGTAGCTCAGTGGTAGAGCGCATCCTTGGTAAGGCTGAGGTCGGCAGTTCAATCCTGCCCGGCGGCACCATCCATAGTCCGAGCGACCAGGACCTGCTTTCGCAGCCAGTCCTGGAGCTCGGCTAGTCGGGCCTGATCGGCCCGGCACTCGCCGTAGTTGGCGATGATCGCGCGCCCGAGGTCAGAGGCTGCAACGCTCGAGGCGTCTCCATCAGCCCGGCCGGCGGGATCGGGAACGGCGGACACGTCAAGGCCGAGGGCTGCGGCGTCGTGCACGCGGACAAGCCCCACAGGGACGCCAAAAGCAGCGTCAGTCGCAGCGTCGACATAGGTTGGCGTCTCCTTGATCTGGGTTCGGGTCACGTAGCGGATCTGGGTCTGCGCTTGGGCGTCGCGCGCCGCCGCCGCCGTGCTGACGTCGCCGGCCGCGCGGGTGACTTGGACCACCTGACGCACCGCCGCGGTCTCCGCAGCGCCGTGACGCCAGCCCTGGACCGTCCATCCGGCCCCGAAGCCGGCGGCCAGCGCGCCACCCAGTAGCCATAGGCGCCACACCGGCCTAGCCCGCCGAGGCCGCGGCCTGGCCGGCCGGCGCGGCCGCCATGTCCGCCTTGGCCTTGAGGATGCGGGCCCGGATCGCGTTAACCGCCATCGATTCGAGCTGGTCGAGGCCGAGGTTGACGATCGGCACGAGCGGCGTCGCGATGCCGTTGGTCAGGGTGACGAGGGCGGTGTCCACCAGGGCGTCGAGGCCCTTGGTCAGGTCCGGCGCGGCCGCCGCCAGCGAGCCGTCGGCCACGCCCAGTGCGTCCGAAGCCCCCTGCTTCAAGGTGACGACGGAGGCGTCGAAGTTCGGCAAGGACGAGGCCGGAAGGGCGGCCCTGACCTTGGCGGCGTCCGCCTCGATGGCGCTCTCCACGTCGCGCCACAGCGTCACGGCGCCCGCGGCGATCTTCGCGATGATGTTCATGATGTCCTTCTTTACGTGATGCGCCACGTCGGGTGGCCAGAGACGAATAGGGGGTCAGGCGGCGGCCCGGTTGAGCCAGCCCGGCAGGAAGACCGCGAGCTTCGGCCCGGTGGCCGCGAGCCGCCGGTAGAAATCGGCTTGTTCGGTCCGCAGGGCGGCCATCAGCGAGGCCCCCTGGTCCCGCTCGGCCTGCGCTTGGACTGCGTCGAGAGTCGCAGGACCTACCTCGCCGTCGATCTTCAGCGGGACGCCGATCCAGCAGAGCGCCGATTGCAGCAGCACGGCCGCCCGCCTCGGCCCGGTGTTTACGGCGATGTCGAAACACTTCCAGGCGACGAGCGCGGGCGTGAGCCCGCCGTACCAACCGGGCTTCCACCAGCCATTGAAATAGATGTCCGCCGCGGCGTCGGCGGTCAGCCCCGCGATGTCGCGACGGTCGATCGTCCCATCATGGTCGACGTCGAGGAAACCTCGGAACTCCGGCCGGATCTTCGCCGTCTCGAGCGCATAGCGTAGCGAAACCCCATAGGCCGTGACGCCGCCCGGATCGTGCGGGTTGTCCACCAGTCCGCCTTCAAGTGGCAGGGGTGCGCGCGATCGCCCACGCAGCCGTGGGGTCGCGCTGGCGGATTTCGGCTAGGGACATGGATGTCTCCGAAGAGGTCGAAGGGTCAGAGCCGGCGAAGGTCCTGCGCGTGCGACGCCGCGGCCTCGAGGCGGCCGACGCGCGCCTGGTCCGCCGACCAAAGCTGGGCCAATGCCCAGGCGAGCAGCGCCAGCGCGATCGCCCAGAAGCGGTTCTTCAGGCTCTCCACCGCTTTGAGTGTGCTGGTGGCCGAGGCGCGCAGCTCCGCCAGCCGCTCCTCGCAGCGAGCCTCGTGATCGGCGATCCGTTGCTCGACGGCCGCCAGGCGCTCAGCCTCTGGCAAGTTGGAGCGCTTCATCAGGGGCCGAATGGATTGTGAAGAGGAACATCCAGCCCCGCATGCACCTCGGTGTTCGTTCCGCTGCCGCTGCTATTCGTGGTCCCGCTCGCCACCGTGTTGCTCGTCCCGCTCGTGGCGCTGTTGGTGCTGCTGTCCGTGGAGCCGCTGGTGCTGCTGCCGCCGACCTGCGTGCCGGACTGCTGCTGGCCGGTGAACAGCTGGATCGGCAGGCCGCTCAGCATGGCCACGATCTGCTGGGTGCTGGTGACGGGCGCCTGCAACTGCTGCTGGTTGATGTTCCGAAGGTCGTCGCCCACCTGCTGCTGCGTGCCGATGTCCGCGCGCTGATTGGCGTCATAGGCCGTCGAAAGGCCGACCAGCCCGTTCGCGGCCTGCAACTGTTGCTGTTGCGCCTGAAGTTGCAGCTGCGCCTTCTGTTGTTGGCTCTGCAGCTGCATCTGCGCATTGGCGACCTGCGCCTGGGTCGCCCGGTCCGCGTCGCCGGCGGCGGCGTTCACCGCGCTCTGATAGCCTTGCGACTCCAACTGGCCGATGCTGGTCGCCCGCGCCCGCGCCAATTCGCCCTCGGTCATGCTCTGGGTGAGCGCCGCGCCGGATCCGCCGAACGCGCCCGACCCCGCCAGGTCGAGCGCCTGCTGCGCCCGCACCCGTCCGTCACTGGCGTCGAGGTCGGCGGAGGTCGCACCCACCACCTGCTGCAGGTAGGGGTCCATGTAGTTGCCCACCCACTGCGAGGCCTGGCCGCCCGAGGCGCTCGGCGCGCTGGCGTTCAGATAGGGCTGCGTCCATGAGGTGTCGGCCGCTTGCCGGGTGATATTGGCCGCGGTGTCGAAGTTCCACGGGTCGCCCGAGAGGTTGGTCGCCCCGGCGGCCGCCTGCCACTGCAGGGGCTGCGCCGCCGCCACCAAGCTTTGCGGGTTCAGCTGGGTCAGGTTGCCGACCTGGCCTGCGATGTTCTGCGTCAGGTCGGAGGCCCAGGCCGGGGCCGTCGGCGTGGTCGTCGAGTTGTACGCGCTGACGTTGCCTGTGTTGGAAAGCGAATTGGTGTTGGTGTTCGAATTCGTCAGCGAATTCTGCACCGTATTCGAGTTCGTGTTGGTGTTCGACGTGCTGTTCGAGCTCGACGAATTGGTCGATCCCCCAAGTTTCAGGCTCATCTACAAATCCTTTGCGATCACCCGCGCCAGGGGCGCGTATCCCATGGGCTTCATCGCCCGTTCCCAACCCGGCCGGCCGAGCACCAGCATCCGCCGGCAGCCTTGCGCCCGGGCCCAATCCTCCGCTTGAGGCAGCATCTCCACGATCAGTGTCCGCAAGTCCCCGCCTGCCAGCCACACCAGCAGGCGCCGTTCTTCCGGGTCGTCCTCGATCATGGTCACCGCCGCGGCGGCCGGCGCTGTCCAGAGTTGCGCCGCGCCACGCCCGATCAGGGCCCGCACATCTTCGAGCCGATGGGTGTCGCCGGCGTGAGCCAGGGCCGCGGCCAACCACGACGCGCTATGCGCCCACGCAGTCTCGAAACTCACAGCAGTCCCGTCTGGACCACATCGAACACCGGCTTGCCGATCCGGCAGGCCGTCGGCGCGCTCGATCCCGCGAACCGCACCTTGAATAGCCGCCCGGTAATCAGCAGGTCCGCCTTGGCGTCATCCGGCGCCATGGCCGGCGCGGCATAGGTCTGCGAGGCGCCCTGCGGCTGCGCCCGCGCCGTCACGGTCACCGTCACCGGGCCGACCTGTTCCTTGAAGTCCGGCCACAGGCCGCGCGCCAGCAGGCCCCTCTCGGGGTCGAGATAGCTGTCCGCCGTCTCGATGAACCAGGCGAAAGCTCCGCCGTCGGCCGAATGGCCCTTCTCGTGGAAATAGACCGCGCCCTGAAAGGTCACACCGACCGGGAACGCCGAGGGTCCCGCGTCGACGAACGCCGTGCGCGCCATGATCCCGCGATGCCAGGATCCCGCGTCCGGCCCTGCGACGCACAGCGCCACATAGCGGCTGTTCTCATAGCCGTCGCGGCTGTCCGGATAGTCGAACCGCACCTCGCCGAACTCTGCGTTGGACGACGCCGTGACCTTGTCGCCCTGGCTCGCCGCCAGGTTCTCGGCGAAGTCCTGGCGGATCGAACAGGCCACCGGTTCCGGCTCGCCGCCCACCGCATAGCTGTAGAACTGCCGGTCCGGGCTCACCCAGAAGGCCGTCTGGCCGACCACCACCGCGGCGTTCGGGCCCACCAGCCCGCAGTTGCGGCCGACGCGATCGAACCGCCAGGGCTGATCCAAGGCCCCGACATAGGTCCCCAGGAACAAGGCGTCGCTGGTCCAGACCAGCATGTAGGGCCCGGCCATCCGGCCGGCGACGATCCGGCCGCCGCCGGTCAACACATATTCCCGCGAGGTCGAGCCCGAGGCGCTCGTGCTCCACTGGGTGTTGTCGCGGATCGATGAGTGCCGGATGCAGAGCGGATTAAAGACGCCCGAGACCTCCTCGTTGCAGCCCAGGGCGAACACTTGGTAGCCGCCGTTCAGAGGCGCCACGAGCATGTGGGTCACGTTGGCCGGCGCGTTCGCCAGGGCCGCCGCCGGGCTGGCGGTGGCGTTTGTCCAGGCGAAGATCGTCTGGTTGCGCGGACAGGCCAGCAGGTTCTGCCCCCACGCCGCCATGGACCAGGTGAGCGGGAAATAGTCCCCCGTGGACGGCAGGCCGTAGCCGCCGACCCCAAGGGCGCCCGTCCCATACCCCGCGCTCGCTGCGCCATCGATGGCGCCGGCCGCGAATCCGCTCGACGGCGTGATGTCGAACAGCGCCCCGCCCTGCCACAGCTGCAGCTTCGTATGGGTCCCGAACGCGATGTTCAGCACCGCTGCATTGTCGGTCCACGGGAAGGCGCTGCGGCAAACCCCGGCCAGCGGGCTCGCCGTCAGGCTCTCCCAGCCCCCGATCACCTGCGCCCGGCCCAGCCGGAACCGCACGTTCGACCCATCCGCCCAGCGGCCCGAGCCGGCGAAGCTCGTGTCGTCACCGTTCAAGCCCGGAGGCAGGTCCAGGGGAATATGCATCTGGGTGTCCTTAGATCCGGTGCTGGCTCGGGCTATGGGTCGGCGTTGCTCACCGAAGGGGGCGATCCGTGATCGCCACCGTCCAATGCGCGGGACAGCAATCGGCTACGGGTTCTCAGCCTCGGCCGGCGTAGGCGTCCGGGCACGAGTTCACGCCAGCCGACAGATCGGCCAGCGTCGCATCGTCCAAGTCTTGCAGCTCAGCCGGGAGCGGAGCCGGGGCGCCGATGTCGCTCTGATCGGACGAGAGCTTGCGCTGGTGGGCCATCGCGCCGCACCTCGTGCTAAGGTGATCCGATGAGCAGCGTCGAGGAGACCATCGCGATTGCGCGTGCCGCTTGGCGCGAGGCCGACGCGCTGCGGCTCGCGGCGAGCCCGCTGGGCGCCATGGGCGAGTGGGTTCGATCCGGCCGCGCGCCGCCCTTGGCGTGGTTCGAAGCAGCGGACTTCGGCACGGTCAGGAAGGCGTTCAACCGCGAGTGGGGCTTTGCAATCCCATGTGCCGAGGCGGTTGACGCCCTGGCGCGTCTCGGTCCGCTGCTCGAAGTCGGCGCTGGGTCTGGTTACTGGTCCGCGATACTCGCAGCGGCTGGCTGCGATGTCATCGCGACTGATGCTCTGGCCGAAGGCAACATCGGCTACGGCTTCCACGCTGGTCGCCATTTCGCCGTTCGACAGATGACAGCCGTCGAAGCGGTTAGGGCCTTCCCGCATCGCGCCGTCCTCTGCTCCTGGCCGACACCCGGTGAGCCGTGGGCGCTGGGTGCGGCACGCTGCGCGAAGAATGTCTTCGCCCTGGTGGGCGAGCCGAAGGGTGGTGTCACCGGCTCGCCCGGCCTCTACCGCTACCTTGCGACGCGCTTCGACCTGGCGCACACGGTCGCTATCCCGCAATTCCCTGGCTCGCGGGATGCGCTGTCCGTCTACCGAAGGCGCTAGGCGGCTCACTTCGCCACGTCCTGCACAATCATGAAGAAGATCGTGCCCTTGCCGCCGCTGCCGCCCGAGGTTGAGCCGGCGCCGCCCCCCGATCCAAAGGTCGAGCTTCCGCCCGTGCCGCTGCTGTTGCCATTTCCGCCGTTCGACAGCATCGGCAACTGAGCGTTGAAGCCCGCGCCGCCAAGCTGGTCGAGGAAGCCTGCGCAGCCGCCGCCGCCGACTTGAGAGCCCGAGGTCGTTCCGGCCGAGCCGCCGTTTGGGCCTGCGGCGCCAGACGCGCCGCCGGTGCGGTTGATGTCAAACCCGACCGCTTGACCGCCCTGGCCGTTAGCGAAACCGCCGCCGGCCGTGAAGGTACGGCCATCTACGGTGACGACCGAGGCGTTGCCGTCCGTGGCCGCTGAAGCTAACACGGCGAGGCTATGAGTGATCACCGTCGCCGCCGTAACCCGCATGGCGACGAAGCCGGCAGACCCACCGCCGCCGCCATTCGTACCGCCACTGGAGCCGCCAGCTCCGCCGCCGTAGCCGAACAGGTACAGGATGCCCCGCACGCCCGGCGTAAGCGTCGTTGGGCTGGTCGACTGGGAAAGGTAGAACGACAGCACGCCGCCGATCCCCGGCCCATAGCCGTGCCCGATCTGCCGCTCGCCAACACCGGGCCGGCCGGCAATGCCCTGACGACCGATCCCCTTCGGCATCAGAGGTCCTCGACTTGCGCGTCGAAGGCGATGCCGCCTGCGAGGGCAACGCCGATCCCCACCCACAGCGTGTCTGCGGAGTTCACCCGTAGCGGGGTGCTCTCGGAGTACCCGAAGTCCGTCACCGGCGCGGCGGTGGTCTGCGCCATGGTGTAAGCCGCCATCAAGGCCGAGTTGATCAGGTACATGGTCGTGCCGTTGTCGGGCGACCTGTAGAGCTGCAACTGCGTCGCCGTGACGGTCGCCCGCGGCAGGGCCTTCAGGCCGTAGAGCACAGAGCCGTTCGCGCCGGGCGTCAGCAGCTTCACGGCGTTGGTGCTGTCTCCATAGGTCGTTTTGGCCGCCGTGCAGACGGCGTTGGCGCTCCTTACGGCCTGCGGCGTGATGATCGAGTTGGCTGTAACCGGCATCTGTGGGGCTCCTAGAGCGCGATGGCGAACGCCACGGCCAGGGCGGTGGCGGCGGTCGCACGGGTTGCTTGATCGGTGGCGTAGTTGGCGAGGTCGGCGGTGCTCAGCGCCTGCCAGGACGGCGTCGTCCCGTCGGTCTTCAGCACCTTGCCCGCGTTGCCGCCCTGCCCTGGCAGAATGCCGGCGTTGGCGGCGAAGGCGGTGTTGTCCACATAGGCCTTGGTGGCGGCGTCCTGGTTGCTCGTCGGATCGGCGAGCGAGGTGATCCGTTGGGCGGCGAAGTCGGTGGGCTGCACCCGGTAGACGTTCGCCCCGTCGCAGATCAGCCGGACCTTCTCCCCCGGCTGGACCACGGCCACGGCCCCCGCCCCGGTGGTGAGGCTCAGCGCGCCGGCGCAAGCGTTCCAGACGTCGTAGGCCTTGCTCACCGACGGGAGGGTCACCGCGAACGGCCCCGCCCCGGTGAACTTGAGCATCGCCGTGCGCCCCTCGTCGTCGCCGGCGTTGGCGGTGCTGAGCGCGACGTTGGCGGTCAGCGGCTTGGTCAGCCAGCCCGCGACCGCATAGTCGGCGTGCTGCAGGACGGCGTTCAGCTTGTCGCCCCACAGGTTGATGTTCTCGCCGGTGAACTGCAGTTCGAACCGAAGCGAGGAGGACCAGGAAGAAGGCATCAGACGATCACGGCTCCCGTATCTTGGCGGATCCAGTGCGCGCCGTCGGAGTGGGCGAGGATGTTGAGGTCGCTCACCAGGACGACGCAGTTTTGATAGGCGGCGGCGGGGGGCAGGCCACTGCGGGCCACCACGAACACCCGCTTCGGCTCGGCCGGGACCTGCAGCGCCTCGATGGCGTCGCGTAGGGACTTTAGCAGCGCGCGAAGCGGCGCCGACACATCGGGCCCGATCGGCAGCAGCATCAGGCGCCCCGCACGATGTCGAACGCCGCGCGCGGCTGCGGCAGGTCGGTGGCCAGGGCGCCAGGCCGGCGGCTCCGCGCCTCCTTGGTGTTGATCTCGGCGAGCGCCAGCTCGAGCTTGGTCTCGTAGGCTTGCGCCAGGTCGGCGTCGCGCAGGAAGGGCGCGGCCTCGCAGAGCGTCGCGAACAGATAGGCGTCCGGATAGCTGGCCAGCAGGGCGTTGCTCGGCGAGGCGTCCGACAGCTGGAAGGCCGGCAGCATCCGCAGGGTGAACCCGTAGGCCTGGTCGCACGGGCGATCGAAGGCGAGGTTCGCGCCGTCGATGCTCCACACCACCGGCTCGCCGCGCAGGCTGACCACGCCCAGCAGGCTCGGCTCCACGAACCGCAAGGGCCGTCGGGTCCCGTCGCCATGCACGATCCACAGGGCCAGCGGCTCGGCGAAGCTCGCCGGCAGCGGCAGGGTCCGCGACCCGATCGTCCCGGTCAGCGACTGCTCCACCTCCGCCAGGCGCGTGCGCAGCGCGCGGCCCAGCCGCGCCTCGGCCAGGGTGATGAACTCCGGGATCCGCGCCGTCAGGTCCGCGCGCACCAGCCAGTTGGCCGCCGCCGCCTGCAGCTCGGCATAGGTCGTGATCGCCATGTGTGTGATCCGGCAAGAGAAAAGCCGCCCGGAGGCGGCGCTTGAAACGTCGAAGGCTGCGAGTCTGGTCGGCGCGCTTGGCAAACCCGCCGCGGCCCATGCTATGGGCCATGCGGTCCGGCCGCCCGGTTCGCGACATCAGGAGATCGAGATGCCCGCCACCCTCACGCCGGGCATGGTCTGCGAGTTCGGCTTCCGCGGGAAGGCGACGCGGTTCTTCGTGCGCAACCTCATGGACATCATCCAGAACGCCCACCTGAACGGCGCCTTCTATGAGGAAGAGCACCTGGCGGTCATCGAACGCCACCTGAAGCCCGGCGGCGTCTTCCTCGATGTCGGAGCCAACGTCGGCAACCACGCCATCTACGTCGCCAAGCACTGCGATCCGGGCGCGGTCATCGTCATCGAGCCCAACCCCCAGGCCCTCGTCCTGCTGCGGCTGAACCTGCTGTTGAACCGCCTCGACCTCGACACCTCCCACCTCGGGGTCGGCCTCTCCGACCAGGAGCGCAAGGCCGAGCCCTCGACGCCGCCCAACAACCTCGGCGGCACCAAGATGGTCCTCAAGGACGACGGCCCGTTGAAACTCGTCGCCGGCGACAGCCTGTTCGCCGGCCGCCGCATCGACTTCATAAAGATCGACGTGGAGGGCCAGGAGATCGCGGTCCTCGCGGGCCTGGAACAGACCATCGCCGCCTCGCGCCCGCCGATGTTCATCGAGGTGGACAACGAGAACGAGCGCGCCTTCCAGACCTGGCTCGCCGACCACGACTACGAGGTGGCCTTCGCCTTCCCCCGCTATCGGAACCAGAATTTCGTGGTCCGGCCGAAAGAGGCGCCGGCCCAATAGGGCCGGGCGGCTCCCTGCGGAAACCGCCCGAACCCATCGCCCGAGTGGGCTAGTTGTTCGCCAGGCGGCAGGCGAGCTGCGGCCGCAGCGTCTTGTAGCCGTAGAGCACGTCCAGCCGGCACGGGAACTTGTCGTTGTTGATGTCGTACTGGCGCACGATCCGCATCGAGACGCCGTCGAACACTTCGCGCGCGGCGAAGTCGACGCCCTTCGGCATCACCATGTCGGCGCTGGCGAAGGCGAAGGCCCCCTTCTGGTAGGCCATCGAGATGCCGTGCGGCGTGTTGGCCGTGCCCGCGAAGGTGATCTGCGCCCCCGCCGCCGGCCCGGCCGAAACGTTCTGCGTCGCGCCCGAGGTGACGATGGCCGGCGAGATCGCCAAGTTGCCGGCCCCGCCCGCATAGTCCGCGGTGAGCACGAACGGCTGCAGGATCGAGGTCGCCGCCTTGGTCTCCGGATGCACCCGGAACACGCCGGCGATGGTGAAGCTGTCGCCCCGCACTGCAGCCCCGGCGCCGGTGGAGACCGCCAGCGTGGCTCCCGTCTGGCCCGCGCCGTTCACCACATAGGCGGTGTTGGCGGCGCCGCGCGGGTGCGTCGGCCAGAGCGTGTTCTCCATGAAGTCGAAGCCGGCGGTGCGGCCCATGTAGCCTTCGCGGTTCTGCTTGGAGATCGAGCCCTGGTCGTTGAACAGGCCCTTCAGCGCGTCGACCAGGTCGACGTTGTCCTGGGTGTTCAGGTTGCAGGTCCGGCCGGCCAGGGGCGCTAGGTTGTCCACCAGGATCTTGCGGCCCTGCAGCACCTTGGAGAAGGTGGTGGCGGAGCCCTGGTTGTTCACCTGGTTCCAGACGTCCTTGTACATGGTCATGGCGTCCGCCTCGATGTTGGCGGCCAGCACGCTCATGGCGGGCTCCAGGATTCGGTCGGCGAACTCGTCCAGCGACAGGGTCAGGTCGACGGAGGTGAAGTTCAGGTCGACGCCCTTCTGGGTCTGCACCTTCAGGTCCGCCGAGGTCTCGGTGGTGTCCTGGGCGGCCAGCGTCGGGCCGGTTCGGACCACGAACTGGTTGGGCAGCCGCACCTTCAGGGTGTCGCCCACCTTGGCGCCCTGGCGGGCGAAGCTGTCGTCGTATTCGCGCGTGATGGAGCCCACGAAGTTGAGCTTCTGGTGCAGCACGCGCAGCGCCTCGCGCGTCACCGCGGTCGGCGTCAGGATGGCGTTGGCCATGTCTGTCCTTTCAAGAATGTTGGGATGGGCCGCGCGAACGCTTCCGAGGCGGCATGGCGCGTGCTCGGGCGCGGCCGGCGCGAAGGCCGGCGGCGGCTAGGCGATTGGCTCTAGGTGCGCCCGTGCTCCCCGCCGTTGGCGGAGATCCGCGCGGCGGAGAAGGGGCGTTGTTGTCGGGTCGATGCCGCCGGCGCGGCGGCGGTGTTCAGCGCCCCTTCTGCAGCTGGTCGTTGCGGCGGCGCATCCACTCCTTGGTGGCGAGCTCGTCGCGCACCCCGCCGGCCGTCGCCGCGCCGGAGACCTGCACGGCCGGGCGCACCACCGGCGCCTCCGCGGCCGCGTCGCCGCGGGCGCCGTGCTCGGCGCGGAAGGCCTTGTGCAGCACCTTCCAGATGCGCGGATCCGACGCCGCCTTCAGCTCCTCCAGGGTCACGCCCTGGCTGATCGCGTAGTCGGAGAGCTTGGACGCCAGTTCCGGCGACCAGCCTGGGATCTCGCGGGCCAGCACCCGGCCCGTTTCGGCCATGGCCTCGGCCGCCTCGCGCTCGGCCTGCAGCCGCTGGCCGTGCTCGTGCTGCGTCACCGCCTGGGCGGCGTGGCCGCGCGCCTGGGCGAGGCCCTGGACCCGCCGCCACAGCGCCTGCGCACCCTGCGGATCCTGCTGCGCATAGGCCTTCCAGTCGACGCCGCGGAATCCGGCCAGCTGGTGGTCCAGGGCCGCCAGGTGGACCCGCGCCTGGCTGGCGCCGGCCACCGCCTGCGCCTGCTGCGCCACCGCCGCCCGCTCGGCCTCGAGCGCACGCCGATGATGCGCCAGCTCCTGGGTCTTTCGGGTGTAGTCGGCGTGCCGGAGGAATGCGCCCTGCAGCGCACGCGGGACCTCGTAGGTCTGGCCCTCGTGCTCGATCTCGCAGGTTCCGTCGGCCGGGTCGCAAGCTTCGGCGCTCGCCTCCTCACCGCTCTCCGGCGGCATTTCCTCAGCGCGCACGGCGTCGTCTTCGCCCGCGAGGGCGGCGTCTCTGTCTGTCATGATGTCCTCAGGTTCTTGCGCCGCCGAGGGCGCGGGGATCAGGCCGGCGTTCGACGGGCCTTCAGCCGCCGGCGGGTGAATTCCAGGATTCCGAGCGCCGCGGCGACGACCGCCAGCGGCCAGGCCAGGTGCCCCAGCCACGCATTGCGCTCCGTCACCTCATCGCAAGCGATGAACTCCAGCGGACTCAAGGCGAGCAGGATCAGGAATCCCACGGCGCGGTAGCCGCTCGGCCTCAGGAGCGTCGAGGCCAGCAAGGGAAACAGGGCGACGTAGCTTCCCGTCCAGGAGAAGACGGGCATGATCGGCCAGCAGCTTTCTTGGATCGGCGTGCGGTGCTCCCGGAGCATTTCGATCATCATCCAGCCGCCGACCGCCTCGACGGCCACGACCCAGGTGATCGCGATCCAGAACAGGACGTCGGCGATCCGCTGCTTCATCTGAGTCCGCGATCGAGCAACTGTTGCGTCAGCTCGTCTCGACGCTGGTCGAAGACCGGCCCGTCGCCGCTGTATCGGAAATGCCCCTGGCCGCTCGCCCACTGGCCAGCGAGCTTCGGTGCAGCCCGAAGGATCTCGCCGTCCGTCATCCCGGCATGGATCGGATCGCCATAGGCGCCAAGATCCAGGTTGACGACGTTCTTGATCCTCGGGTTATGCGTCACGGCGTCGTAGAGGTCCTGGTTGATCGGCGCGCCCAGCAGCACGAGGTTGTCCACCTTGCCGCCGTTCTGCGCGACCGCATAGGCGTTCGCCGCCGCGGCCGCCGCACCGTACGAATAGCCGCCGAGATTGTATTGCTCGTCGCCCAGGCTGAGCGAATGCTGCGCCGCCGCCCTCGCCTCCGGCGTGTCGACCAGCCCCTTGGCGAAGCTCAGGTCGTTCACGTGCGGAATGCTGATCGCATCGCCGGCGACCTCCCAGGGGAAGGCGGCAGGATGGTTCGGCACATGGACGTGCGCGATGCCGCCGCGTTCGAAGGATTGCTTGAGGGCGTCGAGGTAGTCGCCCCCAACGCCCGCGCCGCCGATGAAGGTGAATTCGCAAGGGTCCGACGGGGCCGACGCCGCCGGCGAGCCGACGGGCCCGGGCGGCCCCGGATCGGCAGAGCCGTCCTGGCCGCTCGCGGCCGTCGGAGCGTCGTCTGGCTCGCTGAACATCGGCACGCCGAGCGCTTGAAGCGTCTCTCCGAACGAGTTGGGCAAGCGTCACCTCATCAGAACAAATATGGAACGTCAAGTCGCCGCGCGCTAGCGGTGCAGCGCCTTCAATCGGTTGGTCTCCGCCTCGAAGGCCTCGATCTGCAGTCGTCGCGCCGAATTCGCCTGGTCCTGTTTCAGGGCGGCGATCTCCACGCGCGCCGCCGACAGCGCCTGGCCAAGCTTGGCGAGCTCGCCTTGCGCAGCCTGCAGCCCCTGCGCCTCCAGCGACACGCCGCGCGCCTGGGCCGGCAGCATGGCCGCCAGCCGTTGGGCGATCTCGTCGGCGCCTGGCCAGTCGAGGTTCTTGGCCAGCAGGTCGCCGATCAGCGGCGCCGCCTGCGGGTAGGCGCGGATCAGCTCGATCATCTGGTTCGCCGCCTCCTCGCGCCGGGTGGTGAAGCTCGGGCCCGCCTCCACGGTCAGGTCGTACTTGCCGACCGTCAGGTCGTAGATCTTCTCCACCTTGCCCAGCTCGCCCGCGGCAGGCGCCGCAGGCTGGCCCCCACCCTGCCCCGCCGCCGGCGGCTGGTTCACCGCCACCGCCTGCGCTGCGCCGTCCCCGCCGATCACGCGGATCACCCTCGCCGTTCCATAGACCCTGGGGATCAGGTCCAGCAGGATCCGCCCGCCATGCCGGAGCGCGCGGCTCAGGTTGTCGATGTAGTGGAAGGTCGAGATGTCGCCCTCCCGCTGGCGCATCATGATCGCCCGGCCGGAGGTCTCGTTCGACGGGGCCCCCAGGCTCGCGTCGTGCAGGCCCATGATCGCCTTCATGTCGTCGGAGGCCGACAGCGCCTCCTGCATCGCCCCGGCCGGGGGACCTGCGAATGGCTGGCGCTGCGGCGGCTCTGGGCCGTCATATTCGATATAGGCGTGGGTCTGGGTGTTGGCGGTCGCCCACTTGGCGCTGTCGGTCTCGAAGGCGCCCTTGCGGCCGATGAACGGCGTCTTGGGCGCCAGCGCCACCAGCTCCGTCGTGGTCGTGCGCCAATAGTTGAACATCCGCTGCGGGTCCTTGGCGTCGCGCACCAGGCTCCGCAGCCGGCGCCGGCCATCGACGTGCAGCTCCTCGCCATAGACCGGCACGATCGGGATGAACTTGCCCGCCCACTCGATGCGCTCCAGCACCTCGGCGCCGGTGACGATCTTCTGCGTCACCCTGTGGCTCGCCACCGGCCGCGGCCGCCCGACGACACTGACCCCCAGGGCGTCGAACATCGCCTTCTGCGCCTCATAGACGGCGACCTCGACCACCTGCCCGTCCGACAGCGCCACGATCTGCCGCTGGCAGGCCTCGCGCCGCCAGTATTCGCAGACCATCACCTGGTCGCCCTCGATCCAGGGCAGGCGCAGCGAGGCATAGGCGTCAGCGCTCCAGTCGACCGGCTCGGCCCCCTTCCAGCGCGCCTCGAAGGCGGCCTTCGGCAGGGTGTCGACTACGAAGGCCACATTCCAGTCGGAGCTGTCGGCCGCCGTGCCGTTCGGGTCGCCGTAGATCGAGAACGGGTTGGCCACCCGCTCGATGACCAGGTCCTGGTCGAAGCTGTCGTCGGACGCATAGCGGGTGTTGATCCGGAAGTAGCCGAAGCCGCCGGTCACCGCGAAATCCAGCGCCGTGTCGTAAGCCACCTCGGCGTCCGAGCTTTGCTCGATGTGGCGGATCAACCCGCTCATGATCTCGGCGGTCGCCGGGTCCGACTGGCTGTCCACCGGATGGACGATCATCGCCGGCTTGTTCTGCCGCGCGTCGTTAACCACCTGGCGGATGAAGGCCGGCAGCCGGTTGATGGTCAGGCAGGGTCGCCCGTCCAGCTCCCGCTCGCGCCGCACCCGCTCCGGCCACTGCTCGCCCAGCCTGGCGAAGCGCAGGTCGTCCAGCGCCTCGCGCCGGTTCTCCGCCTCCGCGTCAGCCGCCAGCTCGAAGGCCTCGCGGGCCTCTTGAAGGATCTCGTCGTCGGGCAATGGATGATCCCCAATGGGTTTGGCCCGCCCGGGCGGACGCCCGTCAGGTTTGGCTCGCAGACCATGGGAAGGCCCGCTCAGCAGTCGGAAAAAAAGGCCGCGCGCCGCTTAGCCGAAGTCGATGAGGTCCCGGCAGTCCCGCGACAGGTCGACGATCACGCCGTCCTTCACGGAGACGCTCGAGACGCAGCGCCCGCTTTCGAAGAGCGCCAGGTAGGTCTCCTGCCCGCAACCGCCGCTTAGCAGCTTCGCCAGCGGTTGAGGACGGCCCGCGATCGGCGGCTCATAGACGCCGCAATAGACGCCATGAAACGAGCCGAGCCACGGCCGGTACGTGTAATCCGGAATTTCGCTCACCTTCATGCCTACGCAGAGCTTTCCCTCCACGAGGCACTTCAGGTGTTGGCCCTTCGGCAACCGGGATGCCCCCGCGCAACCGCTAAGGCCCACAGCGACGGCCGCAAGCGCGAGGATCGGACGCAAGCTTCTCATCCGACGTCACCCTGAGGCGCAGTTCTTGACGATGCCGAAATCCTATCGAAAACGCGCGCGGTTGTCAAGAACAAAATGAGAACATTTTGGCGACCACCTTCGATCGTCGGCTCAGCCCTCGACGTCGGTCTCCGGCCGGTCGTCGCCTTCGGCGACCTCCTCGTGCCAGCGTCCGCGGGCATCCTCGTAGACGATGCCGGCGGTCTCGCCGCCGACCCGCTGTTCGGCCGCCGCGCGCTCGGCCGCCCGCCTCGCCGCATCATGGCTCGGGAAGGTCTCCGAATAGACGCCGTCGGCGCGATAGGCCCAGCCGCCGTCATGCTCGACGATCTCGTAGGTGAACGCGCTCATGTCCCGAGGTCTCCTGCTGCGCCTACGGAACACAGCTATCGCGCCGGCTGTCCAGCGGTCGTCGCCTGGGCAACGGCGACCGCAAACCAGGCAGGTGCGGCGGGGCGCCGCGCGTTAACCCTGACCACTTAACAAACCATTGACTCTAAAGCGGCCCTAAGCTGCTCTCCCCGCGGGGGGTTTCCATGCATTCAACACGCCTGGCGGTGGTGGCGAGCCTTGTGCTTGCCGCGATGGCGGCGGCCGGCTCGGCCGGAGCCGCGACGAACGCTGCCGCCACGAACATGGCCGCGACCAGCCAGGCCTACGCGGGCCCGGCCGCCTATCGCACCGAGGTCTTCTGGAGCCCGGCTGAACGCCTGTGGAGCGGCGGCGTTTCGCCGGGCGCCTGCCTCAGGTCCGGTCGGCGCACGCCGCATCCCGTCACCCCGCGGCTGCAGGCCGCCAGCTATGAGCAGGACGGCGAGCTGATCGGCGAGATCCGCTCGGCGCCGGCGATGGTCCCGGTGGTGGTCGCCCAGGCCAGGAGCTGCGCGGTGGAGGCGGATTCGGCGACCACCACCTACGCCCTGCTCACCGACGCGGAACGCAATTGGGGCGTGTTCCACAACGCCTTCGCCACCTGCATGTCGCGTAATCACACCGCCCAGTACGTGGGCTCCATGACCCTCTGGATCGACCAGCGCTGCAACTGGTAGGCGCCCCAGCGACAGCCAGCAAAAGTGTGAAGCACTTTTGCGTCCGGCTGCGCGTAGAGAAAATTCCTAGCCCTGTCGCGCCACGCTGCGGCTGATCTCGCCCAGGATCAGGGCGATCTCCTCGGCCACCTCGCGCGGCATCTCCCCGCCCCCGCCCCCCTCGCGGAAGAACTTCAGGCCGGACAGCCGCTCGGCGAGCTGGCCGAACATCTGCGGCTCGACCAGGGCCAGGTGGGCCAGCAGCCCGCGCAGCAGCAGGTCGTGCGCCATCAGGATCTTCTGGGCGTCGTCGAGCCGGGCTTCGAGCGCCAGGATGCGGGTCGCATCGTCGGTCATGGGCCGTCCTAGAGGCGGTATATGCGGCCGATCTTAGGCGCTCCGCCCGGCTTCTCCACCTTCGATCAAGCCGCTTGCCGGAGGCCGGAGAGTCGGCGCAACGTCAAGCTTGTTTGAGGAAACTTACCGAGGGAGGTGACCTTTGAATCTCAAGACAATCGGGCTGGCCGCGTTCGCGTGCCTCGCCCTCTCCGCCGGCACGGCCGCGGCCCAGATGCAGCCGATCCCGAACCCGCCGGAAAAGCCGAAGATGGCGGTCAAGCATCACGCCAAGCACCACGCGATGAAGAAGCCCGCCGCCAAGGCGGACGCCGACAAGAAGGCCGACGACACGGCCAAGAAGTAATCCCTAGAGCGCGTCAGGCGAAAGTGGATGCCGGTTTCGCCGCCCGGCGCGCTCTAAACTATAGAAGATGGACCCTTCTCATCTGGTTCAGGTGATCCCACCTGAACCAGGAAGGGTCTGGGCGGGGCCGGCGCGTCCGGCCCCGTCGATTACGGACCGCTTAACGAACGGTCCCTATGCTTAGAGGCCTGGTTTGGCCTTGACCGCGCGGCGTCCCGCCCCCGGTCCCAGCAGGGGATGCGTGTCGATGAGCGTGGACCGGACCGTCCGCGACCTCGCCGCGCTTTACCGCAACGGCTCGACGAGCCGGGTCCTGAACCTCTGCGCCGTGCAGACCAAGGACGCCACCGACCCCGACTACGTCTCGCGGCCGTTCTTCACCTCCAAGGTGCTGAACACCTCGATCATCCTCAAGCACCGCGTGCGCCGCGACGAGCTCTACATGCTCGAGCGCCCGCAGACGATCGCCACCAAGATCATCATCCCCTTCGAGCATTCGGACCTGGGCCTCGGCGCCCAGTCGATGATGGTCGGGCAGAAGGGCTGGCGCGAGATGATCAAGGATCTCTGCCGCGACAGCCGCAACTATCCCCGCGACCTGAAGGTCCTGAACCTCGTCGACCAGCTGCCCTCGGTCGATCCCTTCCTGTTGCGCGAGCACCTGCGCCGCGGCGGCCTCGACATCGGCCGCTGCTACTTCGCCATCTCGCCCGGCGACTACGAGCGCATGCAGGCCTTCGTGTCCGAGCAGATCGGCAAGCTGATCGAGCTCGCCTACCAACGCCAGGGGCACTCCGAGAGCGAGGCCGCCAAGCTGGTCAAGATCCTGCTCTCCACCCAGGTGGACGAGCGGCTCGAGCCCCTGCGCCTGACCCTCAACCTGGAAGGCGAGGCCTACAAGGACGGCGTCTTCAGCTGGAAGGGCTTCCTCTACTACAAGTGGATGCTCTCCGACCTGTGGCCGAAGCTGATCGCGGTGATGGACGAGCTGCACCGCGTCGACATCGGCGGCGTGCGCGAGCCGGAGATGGCTCGCTACGTGGACAGCGCCACCCAGCGGCTGGGCGTCACCATCTCCCGCTACCGGCGCGACATCACCCAGACCCTGATGGTCTACGACCGCGCCTACCACGAGCTCACCGCCAACGGGCGACCCGGCGCCTTCCGCGACTTCCTGGTCCAGGCGCCGGACATGTTCACGACGCTCGGCGAACGGATCGGCGGCGTCTCGCACATCGCCAGCTTCTGGCGCTACCGCTTCCCGGAGAACACCCCCCTCACCGCCTCGCTGGAGGAGATGATGGACATCCTCCAGGACTTCGAGGCCAGCCTCGGCCTGGAAATCGACCTGGCGGCCTGATCCCCAGCGACAGCCAGCAAAAGTGGAAGCCACTTTTGCGTCCGGCTGCGCGACCAAGGATTCCGCGGACCGCGCCGCTACTTGTCCACCGATTGGGTATGCGTCGCGAACAGCCGGCACGCCTCGGTCACGCCGCGCATGGAGGTCGCGCGGATCGTGTCCCTGAAGCCCAGCTCCACCTTCAGCTCGCAGACCTCCGGGGAGCCGTTGCGCACCATGGTGCGCCGCCAGATGTAGGCCGGCTGGCCTTCCAGCTGGATCTCCTCGGACCAGGGCCCGTAGAGCGCGACGGCCGCATCCAGGCGCTGTCCCGCCAGGCGGGAGGGGCCGTTGGCCGCCGCCGGCGTCTGGCATCCGGCCAGGATGACCGCCGGCAGCAGCACGAGGGGCGCGAGGCGTCGCATGGCCTACCTATCGCACGATCCGCGCCAACCCATGAAGCCGTCTCGGAACTGTCTGAACGCGCTTAGTAAAATCCTAACAGCCGGTCTGGCAGAGTAGCCCCGCCATGCGCCTGCACGACGCTCGTTTCCTGGTGGTCGACGACCATCAACCCATGCGGGAGATCCTCAAGTCTCTCCTGTTCGGGCTCGGCGTGCGCCATGTCGACGAGGCCCGCGACGCGGCCGCCGCCTTCGAGATGCTCAAGTTCGCCGCCTACGACATCCTGCTCACCGACTACGACATGGCCGGCGAGACCGGCGTCCAACTGACGCACCGCCTGCGCCGCGCCCACGCCAACCAGAACCGCCGCATCGCGGTGATCATGGTCACCGGCCGCGCCGAGGGCCCGGTGATCCTCGCCGCCCGCGACGCCGGCGTCGACGAGTACCTGATCAAGCCGCTGACCACCGCCTCCCTCTGCCAGAAGCTGGATGCGGTGCTCAATCGCCGGCGGGCGTTCATCGAGAGCGACAGCTACATGGGCCCCGATCGCCGTCGCCGGACCCTCCCCTACCAGGGCGAGGAACGCCGCGGCGCGACGGCCCAGGCCGCCCGTCAAGCTTGATCGCGGCACGAGCCAAAGCCCCATTTTGGGGCTTTTGTTCATTGCCCCGCCCCAACCATCACGTGCAGATGGACCCGCGCTGGTTGTGAGAAGTGGCCCGCGTCGGTAAGCGGTGAGAGCCGAAGATCCTCTGCAGTCAGCCACGCCCCCAGCGGGGGCTGATCGACCGTCGGGAGCGTCATGCCCGACCAATTTCCCCCAGCCCTAGCGCGACGCGGCGGCCCAAAAGGCCGGAACAGCGCCCTTCGCCGGGCGTTGCTTAAGTCGGGATGTCGACATCCGTGGACCAGGTGTTGCGTGACAACTACGGGCGGGTCGCCAAGGACCTGATCGCGCCGATGCTGGACCTCGTCACCGAGGCCCATCGCACCTTCGGCGGCGACATCGAGAAGTTCCACATCATCCTCTTGATCGGTCTGCGCACCGTCGAGCACCGCGATGCGGCCGCCATCGATTTCAAGGCCATCGAGGCCGGCCAGCTCACCGAGCTCCCCAGCCTCGCCACCAACGTCAAATCGATCGCCGCCAGCACCGGCATCCCCGAGGAGACCGCGCGCCGCAAGGTCCGCGCCCTGGTCCGCGAGGGCTGGATCGCGCGCACCGGCAACGTGCTCACCTACACCGCCAAGGCCGCCCATGATCTGACCTGCATGCGCCGGGCCCTGATCCGCGTGGCGACCCAGAACCATCGCACCGTCGAGCGCCTGCTCAAGGCCTGCGAGACGGCCTAGCCCATCCAGCCCAGGGGCTCGTGCGCCACCCGCCGGGCCGGCCGCGCCGCCGCCGCGCCCCGCCGGTTGGCCGCGAATTCGCCGAACGCGTCGGCCGCGTGGCTCGCCTCGTCGTGCAGCGGTCCGCCATAGCTCCGCGTCGTCCGGTTCCAGCGCTTGCGGTAGGTCCGCAGCCGCTCCAACCCGCCGGCGCACCGCTCCCCGTCGAACCAGCACAGGGGGATCAGCAGCCGCCCCGCATTGATCCGCTCCTCAGGGTCCATCGCCGCCCCCACCGAGATCGGCCCGACCCCCAGCCCGCCCAGGGTCTCGAGCCGCGACCGTCCCGCCGCTCCCAGCTCGCGCACCATCACGTCGTGCGGCAGGTGGTGGGTCCCGAACACGTAAGCGCGCGTGGCGATCGCCTCGCGCACCACCGCCTGCAGCCCCTCGCCGCGCGTCTCGTAGTAGTCGATGACCCGCACCTCGCGGCCCGCCTGCTGGAAGAACCAGACCGCCGTATAATCGTCGATGCCCAGGTCCCAGGCGGTGTCCACCTTCAGCGCCGGATCGTAGGGGACCCGCCCGATCCGCCCGTCCCGCTCCGCCTCGCCCAGCAGGGCGGCGTAGTAGGCCCCGGGCGCCGCGGCGTCGAAGTCCACCAGATACTCGGAGGCGAACCGCGCCTGGCCTTCCTCCTGCGACCCCAGCTCGGCGATCAGCTCCGCGCGCTCGCGCGCCAGCTGTTCCGGCGAGAACACATCCGTCTCCGTGGCCGGGGATCTCAGGGTGAACCAGGCCGCGTCCCGCGCGCGGGCCTCGAAAGCCCGCGTCGCATGCCCCCGCCCGCGCGGCGTCCACAGGAACAGCGCCCAGCCGTCGTTCTCCGCCAGGATCGGCCGGATGTAGGTCCAGGCGTCCGGCTTGGCCAGCGCCCACTCCGAGAACACCACCCCGGCGGGTGGCGAGCCCACCAGCGAGTTGTAGTTGTCCGAGCCCACCACCTGCCAGGTCGAGCCGCTCCTCAGGTGGATCATCATCTCCGCGTCGCGGGTCCGGGTCCGGGTCTTCAGCGGGAAGGCCTCGTCGATCCGCCTCTTCCCTGTGTGCGGGTTCACGGCGTCCCAGACCGCCTTGCGTCCTTGGCTCGCTTCCGGCAGCAGGTGCCAATAGGTCCCCTCCTGCTTCATCGCACGGGCGGCCGCCCAATGCAGGGCCACCTCGTCCTTGCCCCACCGGCGATGGGCCACCACGTCGGCCCGCAGGCCGCCTCGCTCGAGATAGGTCCAAAGTGGCTTCTGATAGTCCCGGGGGTCCCAGCGGTGGGGCATGACGGCCAGCGGCCCTTCGCTCACGCCTCGCCCTCGCTCGCCCGCGCGCGCTCCTCATCGGTCACGTCGGAGTAGCGCTTGACGATCACCGTCAGCCCTTCGGCGTCGCCGCCTTCGCCCTCGCCGCCGAGCTTGGGCCGCCCATGGCCCCGATCCAGCACTTCGCGGGCGGCCGCCAGCCGCACTGGCGCGGCGACGTCGTCCGTCTTGAGCAGCGCCGCCAAGGTGTTCAGCGCCAGTCCGCTCATGGCCTGGGCCTTGCGCCTGAGCTTGGCCTCCGCGGTTCGTGTCTGGGCGCGCGTCTGGGCGCGCGCGGGCGCACGCCTGCCAGGGGTAGGCATGTTGACCTCCATTCGTCGTGGAAAAGGCGAGTTCTCGCCGGAGTTGGCTCGGCCGCCTCGCCCGAGCCCCTATCCCCGCTTGCGCCGGGTGGTCTCCGCCGCCTGCTGCTGCACGGTATGCGGCAGCTCGTCGAGGGTCAGCTTGCCGTCGCCGCGCCGGTCCAGGCGCTTGAAGCGGCTGTCCGCCGCGGCAAGGAATTCCTTCAGTGTGATCCGCCCGTCGAAGTTCTGGTCGGCGCTGGTCACCGGCTCCGGCTCGGCCAGCAGGGTGAACGCCGCCGCGCCTTCCATCGAACGCGGATCGACCTTCTGGCTGGGCTCCGCCGGCAGGTGGGAGCTGTCGCCCTGCACCACCGGCACGTTGTCCGGGATCTGCGCCAGCCACAACCGCGCCTCGCCCGGCGCGGATCGATCCAGCGCCGCGCCGTGGGTGCTGCCGACGATCTCGGGCACGATGCCCCGCTCGTAGCGGGTGATCTCCGGCCCGGCGATCACCCCGTCGCCATCGACATCCAGCACCGCGAAGAAGGCCTTGGCGTCGTTGCGGAATTCCTCGCGATCGATCGACCCGTCATGGTTGGCGTCGGCCTTGGCGAACCAGGCGCCCACCGGATAGGGCTCGCTGGCCGGCGCCCGGAACGGCTCGCCGCACGGGCTGACGAACAGGTTGTAGGGCCCCGGAATGGCCTTCTGCTGCGCCGTCGCCGGCAGGGCGCCGAGCGCCAGGCACAGCCCGAACAGACAGCTCTTGCGGATCATCGACGGCGCGCCCCAACTTGGAATCGCCGCTAGCTTAGCGGCGAACCGCGGCCTTGGGATGGCGCCAATATTTCACAGGGGCGGCCACGCCCACCGGGTTCGACGCGGGGTTCGACGCAGGACAAATCCCTATGCCAGTCACGAGCAAGCAGGGCGCGCCGAAGCCCGACCGGAGCCCTGCCCGATCTTGATCATGCCGGTGCGGCAAGAGGTCATGCTAGGGTTGGTGGAGTGAGCGAATCCGACCGAGGCCCCTAGGAGGGCGCGGAGGCTAGCCTTTTGTCGCGAGGCGCCTCAAGGACCCCAGCCTCCAGCCCAGGAAACCCAGATGAAGCACGCGCCACATCCGCAGATCGTCCGCCGAAAGGAGCAAGGCGTCGCCACGATCGCCAAGGAATTCACCGGCTTCAACGGCTGGCTTGCGGTGAAGATCACCAACGGCGTGGCGACGATGTGGTGCGCCTATGCGTTCGCAATTCTGGCGCTCATCAGCCTTCCCGAGGCGATCAAGGCCGGGACCGCGGCGCTGATCGCCTGGATCGCGCAGACCTTCCTGCAACTCGTCCTTCTGTCGATCATCATGGTCGGCCAGAAGGTTGCGGCCCAGGCTTCCGACAAGCAGGCCGAGCAGACCTACAAGGACGCCGAGGCGCTGCTCGAGATCAGCAACGACGTCCACAAGCTCCTGAAGATAAACAACGACCTGACGGACCAGATACATCGGATCCTGGATAAACAACGCGGTGCGGACAAGGCGCCTCGGGCCTGAGGGGCCGCGCGATCGCCCTTCACCTGGCCTCACATCACTAGTCGGACAACCCGCCCATGCGTGAGCATATCGAGGTCCTGAAGCGACACGCGATCGACTTCTGGCTCGCCAGGGCGGCGGTCGTGCTCATCGTGGTGCTGCAGCTGCTGGTCAGCACCCGGGTGACGGCGGGACCGCGATGGCTGGCGCCCATCGTCGAAACCGCGCTGTTGCTGCCCCTGTCGATCGCGACCGGATGGACCCATCGGCGCGTCGGGACGGCCACGACCCGGGCGCACTGGGAAGCCTTGTTGACCCTTCGCCGCTGCATGCGGTGGCTGGCGCTCGTGCTGACAGCGATCATCAGCCTCTCCAATTTCGGGTCCCTGGTGCTGCTGATCGGGGCGCTGCTCCAGGGCCATGCCGGGAACGGGCGCTCGCTGTTGGTGGACGCGGTCTACATCTGGGCGACGAATGTGATCGCCTTCGCCCTCTGGTACTGGAACAGCGACCGGGCCAGTCCGGCCGCTCGCGGCCTTGTCGGCGACCCCCGACCCGATTTCCTGTTCTCGAACATGACCACGGAGGCCATGGGGAAGGGCGACTGGACGCCGGGCTTCCTGGACTACCTCTTCCTGTCGTTCACCAACTCCACGGCCCTGTCGCCTGCCGACACCCTGCCGATCAGCCAACGCGCCAAGATGCTGATGATGTTCGAATCCTGCATCTCGCTCCTGACCATCGCCATCGTGGCGGCGAGGGCGGTGAACATCCTCCAGTGAGGGCTTCGTAGCCTCCGCTTGACCGCCCTGCCCCCGTGCCTCTCAATCGCCGGACGGCCGGCGCCAGACCGGCGGGATGGGGAACACGCGACCATGGACTCGAAATTCGGCCGACTTCGCATCGTCACCGCCGCAGCCGCCTGCGCGGCGACGCTCGCCGGCTTCGGAACGGCCGCCCGCGCCGCCGACACCGTCCGCGTGGCGCAGGGAACCCTGCACGGCCAGACCGCGGGCGAGGTCACCAGCTTCAAGGGCGTGCCCTTCGCCGCCCCGCCGGTGGGCGAGTTGCGCTGGCGCCCACCCGCCGCCCCGGCCAACTGGACCGGCGTGCGCCAGGCCGTGGCCTACGCGCCGGCCTGCATGCAGATGAGCCGCCCGCGTCCCGGCCAGACAGCCATCGATCAGTCCGAGGACTGCCTCTACCTCAACGTCTGGACCCCGGCCTCCGCCCGGCCGGGCGAGAAGCTGCCGG
Organism: Phenylobacterium sp.; assembly: GCA_004799545.1. GTDB lineage: Bacteria > Pseudomonadota > Alphaproteobacteria > Caulobacterales > Caulobacteraceae > Phenylobacterium. The sequence continues at coordinate 165,711 of SSMU01000011.1, read as the reverse complement.
TCATGGTCTGGATCCACGGCGGCTCCTTCACCTCCGGCGCCGGCAGCCTCCAGTTCTACGACGGAAGCCACTTCGCCCAGCACGGCGTCATCCTGGTCACCGTCAACTACCGGCTGGGCCGGCTGGGCTTCTTCGCCCATCCCGCCCTCACCGCCGAGAGCCCCAACGGCCCGCTCGGCAACTACGGGGTGATGGACAACATCGCCGCCCTCAAGTGGGTGAAGGCCAACGCCGCGGCGTTCGGCGGCGACCCCGGCAACATCACCGCCTTCGGCGAATCCGCCGGCGGCATCCTGATCAACTTCCTGATGGCCGCGCCGGAGGCTCGCGGCCTGTTCGCCAAGGCGATTTCCGAGAGCGGTTTCGGCCGCTCGGACGGCGTGCCGATCCGCGGCGACGCGCCCCGCACCGGCGAAAAGATCGGCCTCGCCTACGCCGCCTCCGCCGGGATCACGGCGACCGGGCCTGAGGCCCTGAAGCAGCTCCGCGCCCTCTCGGCCCAACAGCTCTCCGCCCCGGTCACGGGCCTCGCCGATCCCGGCAGCCCCTCGCCCATGGTCGACGGCCGGGTCATCCCCGAGCCGCCGCCGCGGGCCTTCGCCGAGGGCCACGAGGCCAAGGTCCCCTACATCGCCGGCGGCAACAGCTGGGAGGCGAGCCTCTTCCCGCAGAGCGCCCGCGAGCCGGAGAGCGTCCTCGCCCGCCTCGGCCCTGCGCGCGAGCGCATCATGGCGGCCTACGGCGGTGACGCGGCCGGCGTCGCCCAGGACCTCACCACCGAGAGCACGGTGATCGAGCCCGACCGCTACCTGGCGCGCCTGCACGCCAAGAACGGCCAGAAGGCCTGGACCTACTACTTCTCCTACGTGCCCGCCGCCCAGCGCGACGCGGTGCGCGGGACCGCGCACGGCGGCGAGATCATCTACGCCTTCTCCAACCTGCGCGACACGCCGACCGCTTTCGCCGGTCGCACCCTGCCCGCCGCCACGCCGGAGGACCACAAGGTCTCCGACGCCATGACCGCCTACTGGGTCGCCTTCGCTAAGCGCTCCGACCCCGATAGCGCCGGCGGCGCCCTCTGGCCCGCCGCCGAGCCCGGCGACAACGTCCTCGAGTTCGGCGCCGACGGCGTCCACCCCCGCCCCGCCTTCCACCAGCCCACCCTCGACATCGCCGAAAAGATCTCCGAGGCGCAGCGGGGGCGGTAGGAGCCAACCCCGTCGGGCAAATTTCACGCCGTCATCCCCGGGCTTGTCCCGGGGACCCAGAAACGCAGGCCTTCGATGACTGGAGCGCAGCGGGGACGCCGCGCCAAGCGGACGTCGAGCAGTGCTTCTGGGTGGCCGGGACAAGCCCGGCCATGACGATCATCTATTGAAAATCAAGGCGCCAAGCGGGTCTTCGCCCTCAGCGCCCGTCTCACCACATGAACGGTTCAGGCACGCCGCTGACCGAGGTCAGCTTCAGGTAGGTGGCGATGTCGTGCTCGGCCGGGTTGGCGGCGATCACGCTGGAGACCGACAACGACGACGAATGCCCGTGCAGGGTGACCACGGCGCCGTTGTTCACATAGTCGCCGGTCATGAACGCCTCCGACTGCGCCACGGTCTTCAGCGACAGCCCGCTCTCGTCCCCGATCTCCGCGGCCAGGACCAGGCCGTAGAGCGGGTGGTGCAGCGCATAGCTCGCCACCTCGGCCCGATGCTCGCCCAGGAAGACGAAGGGGTCGTCGCTGATCGCATAGTTGGTGATCCGCGGGTCGGCCGCGGCGTGGAACACCCCGGTCTCCGGCAGGGCGCCGGGCGAGCCGAAGGTCACCGCCCGGTAGTGGTCGTCGGCCGGATGTTCCGACATGAAGATCTGGGCGATCGCGCCGCCCAGGCTGTGGCCCTCCAGGATCACGTGGCCGCCGGCCGCGGCGTAGCGCTCGATGGCGCTGACCAGGGGCTGGAAGGCGCCGTACGACTGGTCGATGTTGCGCAGGTCGTTGAGCCAGTCGGTGGCGTCGTCGCTGCCGCGGAAGGCGACCACCAGGGTCTGCAGCCCGTCTACCAGCCCGGTGGTGACCAGGGCCGCGGCCGAGCCGTTGGCGAACAGGCCCCCATGCAGCGTGACGCCCGAGAGCGTCGCCGCCTGGAAGCCGGTCGGCAGGACGACGGGGCTGTTGCTGTAGGCGTCCCCGGCCAGGGTGGCGAGGGTCTCGACGAGGTTCATGGCGCGGCGTCCGGGTGGGTGGTCAGGCGCATGATCGCAAAGCCGGGTTGCCCTGTCCTTAAGCCCGCCGCCCTCACCGCGCGCCAGATCGTCGCGCCGCTCAGTCCCGCAGGTTGAAGTTCGAGGCCACGACGCAGGTCGGGAGCCCGTGCGGCGCGGCCACGGTCGCGCCCTTGCCGAGGCCGGGGGTGAAGTAGAAGAGCCCCTTGTCCGTCTTCACCGAGATCACCTGCGGCGTGGTGAACTGGCAGACCGGATAGACGCCCAGGCCCCGGCCGCCGCCATAGGTCACGTCCTGGCATTCGGCGTGGCCGGCGCCGCGGCCGAAGATCACCCCGTCCCACTCGAATCCCTTGGTCGCCTTGAACCACTGCTTCCCATAGGCCGCGGTGGTGAGCGCCTGGCAGGGCGGCCCGCTCAGCGTCCAGGTCTTGGCCGTGGCGATCGCCTTGCGCCGGTCGACGACGAGGCTCGGCCCGAAGATCGCCGCCGTGGTCGCCACCGCGGCCAAGGCCATCACCCCGATCACGATCCGGCGCCGGCCGCTCAGATAAAGCGCCGAGCGCCCGTTCGAACCGGAAAGCCGGGCCATTCGCCGTCGCGCTCCCGCGCCAACTGCTTACGTCCGTAATCTAGGCTGTGATGCGACCCGCCGCCAAGCCCTTGTGACCGGCTTCGGCGCGTTCAAGACGCAGTTTTCAACGATGCCCGAATGCTATCGAAAACGCGCGCGGTTGTCAAGAACAAAATAAGAACTACTGCGCGGCCGCCGCCGGCGCTAGGTCGCTCAAGGGCAGCTTGGCGCGCATCGCGCAGACCAGGCCCCCCGGCCGGTAGTCGACGCTCACCTCGCCGTTCAGCTCGCCGGCCAAGCCGCGCTCCAGGAGCCGCGAGCCGAAGCCCCGCCGGGTCGGCGCAGTCACCGCAGGCCCGCCCGCCTCGCGCCAGATGAGCTCGAGATCGATGCCGCCGCCGCCGTCCGCCGCCGTGGTCCAGGCCAGCGTCACCGCGCCGCCGGCCACGCTCAGCGCCCCGTACTTCGCCGCGTTGGTGGCCAGCTCGTGCAGCGCCATGGCGAGGGCCAGCGCCGTCTGCGGCTCCAGCCAGACCGGCGGTCCGGACACCCTGAACCGTCCCGCATCGTCGAACGGCTGGATCGCGCCCGCCACGATGTCCTCCAGCTGCGCGCCTTCCCAGCGTTGTTTGGTCAAGACGTCGTGCGCCCGCGACAGCGCCATCAGCCGGTCGATGAAGGCCTCGTAGCTGGCCTTGGGCTCGGTCGTCGTGCGGCGGGTCTGGGCGGCGATCGACTGGACGGTGGCGAGCGTGTTCTTCACCCGGTGGTTCAGCTCGTTGATCAGCAGCCGCTGGTGCTCCTCCGCCCGCGTCCGCTCGGCGATCTCCCGCTGCGCGGCCTGGTATAGGCGGGCGTTGTCGATGGCGATCGCCGCCTGCCCGGCCAGCCCCGCCACCAGCCGCTCGGCCCGCAGGTCGAACACCGCCGTCTCGGGATGGCCGAAGAACAGCCCGCCCAGCACCTCGCCCGACCGCGACCTGACCGGCGCGGCCAGATAGCTCCTCACCGGCAGGTGCCCCTTGGGCTGGCCGTGATGCGGCGCGCTCTTGCCGTACCGCGGGTCCTTGGTGATGTCGTCGGCCCGGACGACGCCCTCGCCGTTGAAGGTCGGCGCGAAGATGGCCGTATTTCGCGGCATGCCGAACCGCTCGAACGCCGAGCGCGGCGCGCCGGACAGGGTATAGAGCAGGTAGGCCTCCCCGCTGTCGGCCACGACATTGTAGAAGAAGGCTCCGAATTTCGCCCCGGTGAGCGCCACGCCGGCGTCGGTCACCTTCTGCACCACGCTCTCCAGGTCGAGGTCGGCGGCGATCAGCGCCCCGGTGGCGTTCAGCGTCTCCAGCGCCTCGGTCTCAATGCGCAGCCGCCGCTCGCTCCTGGCGATCTGCTCGGCGCCCCGACGCTCGTCGGCGACCGCGGCCAGCACCAGGGTGGTGATCGCGCTGGCGGCCAGGAACTGCTGGGCGATCAGCACCCGTGCCGCCGTGGCGCCGGCGATCTCCGACAGCGGCCCCAGCCCGTGGACCGCGCTCCAGGTGGCGATCACCGCGACGATCGCCAAGGCCAGGGTCGCGCCTTCGACGGAGAAGGCCAGGGCCGCCCAGACCAGCACGGGGAACAGGTGCCAGGTGCGGAACGGCTGGTAGGGCGGGCTCAGGAACACCAGGCTGGCCACCGCCGCCACCGCGATCAGGCAGGCCGCTAGGTGGCCGGCGCGCGGCAGGGAGAGCCGCCAGGACCGCCGCTGGGAGGGCGCCAGGATCAGCGGGGTGACCAGCAGGACGCCGACGAAATAGCCGGAGCAGCCGTTCTCGAGGATCCCCAGCACCTGCCTCACCGGCACGCCGAGCGCCCAGAAGGTCAGGAAGCCGACGGCGCCGGCGATCACCGCGCCCAGCAGGCCGCACACCAGGATCAGCCGCGCCATGTCGCGCAGCGACCCCAGCCGCGGATCGATACCGCCGGTGCGCCGGATCAGGGCAACCGGGACCACCGCGGCGGCCACCGACGCCACGGCCAGCGTGAAGTCCGCCCACAGGGGTTGCGGCGAGTGGGAGGTCGCCTGGACCACGAACCGGCCCAGCGCGATGGCCGGCCAAAGCTGCGGCCCACCGAGGATCAGGCCCGCCAGGGCGATCCCGCCCGACGGCCAGATCGGCGTCCCGGCGCCCGGCGTGATCGCCCAGCTCAGCCCCAGGTAGCCCGCGGCCGTGTAAGCCACGAACAGCAGCGCCAGCCGCGGCAGGTCGCTGGCGCTGGGGATCAGGGCTCTCAGGCGGATCGTCGGCAAGGGGCGGTCCAGGGCTGGCGCAGGCGACCCCTATTGCACGCAACCTGCTGCCCCCGCAAAGGCCGCGAGGCCTGGGGTCCAGCTCTCCTCTCGCGAGAAATTCCGCGCGCCCCGGAACCCAAGCTCGACCGTAACCGTTTATGCGCCGGTGGGAGGGCATAGCATGGCCAACAGACTGTCCGCTGACCGCTTCGAGGATGAGCTCCTCGCCGCCGTGCCGTTCATGCGTGCCTTCGGCCGCACCCTTACCGGCGACATGGAACAGGCCGAAGACCTCGCCCAGGAGACCGTCCTGCAGGCTTGGCGCTGCCGCGAGCAGTTCCATCCCGGCACCAACCTGCGCGCCTGGCTCTCCACCATCCTGCGCAACCGCTTCTACTCCGGCCAGCGCCGCCGCAAATGGCGCGCCGAGTACGACCAGGAGATCATCGAGCGCACCCTCGTGGCGCCGGACGATCCGTCCGCCAACGTCGAGCTGGAGGACGTCCGCCGGGCGCTCAACATGCTGCCGGACTTCCAGCGCGAGGCCCTGATCCTCGTGGGCGCCGGCGGAATGTCGTACGACGAAGTGGCCCACATCATGGGCTGCCCGGTCGGCACGGTGAAGAGCCGCGTCCGCCGCGCCCGCGACGAGCTGCAGGCCATCCTCTACGACGGCCGCCACCTCGACACCGCCAAGGGCGACGGCGCCCTCAACGCCCTGGTCTGGGACTTCGACAAGATCCGGGGCGGTCCCGTCGTCGCGGCCTAATCCTCCCCCGTTTACGGGGGACGTGTCGCCCGCCGAAGTGCGGGTGACGGAGGGGGCGGCCGCCTATTCCGACAGCCCAGTCTCCTCCGGCTTGCGGCCTTCCCGCTCGGCCGCCCGCGCCCCGCTCAGGATGTCCGGCAGGGCGTAGTTGCCCTCATGGCAGGCATATTCGTAGACCGGTCCCTTGGCCGCGTTCAGCGGCATCTCCGCCCGCCAGGTCTGGGTGAAGGTCTGCGGGTCGTCCACCGCGAACTGGTAGAGGATCTGGGTCGCCGAGACGCGGGTGAACCGCTCGGTCACCCTGGCGTCCTTCGACAGGTAGAGCGTCGCGCCGAAATAGGGCCGGAGCGACTCCCCCGGATTGAAGTTGGTGGTCTCCACCACCAGGGTCTCACCCTCCCAGTGGCCGATCGAGTCGCCCATCCACGGCCGCATCATGGGCGGCAGGTGCCCCGCCGCGTTCAGCCGCACCGTCCGCACGTCGTGGTTCATCTCCACCACGATCGCCACCGAGTCCGGCGCCTGCACGATCTGATAGTTGTTGTTGTAGAGCACGTTCAGCATCGGCGGCCCGGCGCTCGATCCGAACCCCAGGATGCAGCGCTCGCCCAGCGGCCGCACCTCCGGCCCGTCGAAGCTGGTCCGCGCCTTGCGCAGCGCCGCCCCGAACGCCCGCCGACCCTCGGCGCTGTAGGGCAGCTTGCCGTCCGCCGGGTCGACCAGCCACGAGGTGCGCACCTGGCCGTTCAGCCGGCCGAAGGTGGTGCCGGGATCGGTCCAGCTGGCGTTGTAGCCGCCCGGATCGTCGGCCACCGGCGGCGCGCCGGATTTGGGATCGGTCGGCCGGTCCTGCTCGGCCCGCCGCTGCGCCCGCCGCTTTTCCATCGCCACGGCCTGCGCCTCGGGGATGGTCAGGGTGGTCAGGCCGGCTGGCCGCTCCAGCGTGGTCAGCGAGCCGTTGGTCCAGACGCCCTGCAGGTCCGGCTGGCCGAAGGCGTTGCGCGGCGCGTGGTAGTCGGCGGCCTGGGCCGCGAACGCCAGCCCGGCGGCCGCTGCGAACCCGATGAGCGCGGTTCGAAGAACGGTGGTCCTCATGCGGCGACGCTAATCCCCGCGGCGGCCTGCGTCGACTGGCGCTTGCTTCCCCCGGCCCCCCCGAGCCAGGGTGTCGGCCAACGAAAATCAAAGCATTGAGGGAGGCCGCCCATGGCCATCGACTTCGAGATTCCGGACGAGGCCAAGGAAGTCCGCGCCCGCGTCCGCAAGTGGGTGCACGACGAATGCATCCCGGCCGAGAAGCGCATCAAGGACAAGGAGTCCTACAAGACCGTCCTGGCCGAGCTCCGCACCAAGGCCCGCGCCCAGGGCCTCTGGTGCCCCTTCATCCCCAAGGAATACGGCGGCATGGGCCTAGGTCCCCTGGCCAACGCCCTGGTCCAGATGGAGCTCGGCGAGAGCTACGTCGGCGCGCTCTCGATGAACTCGCAGGGCCCTGACGACGCCACCATGCTGACCATCCTCACCCATGGCACCGAGGACCAGAAGGAGCGGTTCCTCAAGCCCCTGCTGAACGGCGAGAAGCGGGTCTGCTACTCGATGACCGAGAAGGCCGCCGGCGCCGACGCCACCGGCATGCAGACCCGCGCGGTCAAGGACGGCAACGAGAACTACGTGCTGAACGGCGAGAAGTGGTTCTCCTCCGCCGCCAGCGCCGCCGACCTCGCCCTGGTCATGGCCATGACCGACCCCGAGGCGCCGCGCCACCAGCGCTACTCCACCTTCATCGTCGAGCTGCCCAACCCCGGCTATCGGATCAAGCGCGACATCCCGACCATGGCCCTGGAAGGCCCCCTCTCCCACATCATGGGCGGCGGCCACGCCGAGATCGAGATCAAGGACCTCAAGGTCCCCGCCGAGAACCTGCTGGGCGGTGAAGGCAACGGCTTCAACATGGGCCAGCACCGCCTGGCCTACGGGCGCCTGCGCCACGGCATGCACAACATCGCCATGGCCCAGCGGGCGCTGGACATGGCGGCCGGCCGGGTCACCAGCCGCGAGACCTTCGGCAAGCCGCTGCACGAACGCCAGGCCGTCCAGTTCATGCTCGCCGAGTGCGCCACCCAGCTCTACATCGGCCGGCTGATGCTGATGCACATCGCCTACAAGGCGGAGAAGGGCCTCGACCTGCGCCAAGAGAACTCCATGGCCAAGGTCTACCTCGCCCACATGGTCCACCACGTGGTCGACACCGCCATCCAGCTGCACGGCGCCCTGGGCTACAGCCAGGACACCCCGCTGGCCCGCTGGTACACCCAGATCCGCTCCCAGCGCCTGGTCGACGGCCCCGACGAAGTCCACCGCTGGACCGTCGGCCGCAACGTCATCAAGGCCTTCCAGCAGCACGGCACCACCGCCAGCATGGCCGGCGGGGATTTGGTGTAGGGGCCAGAGACCGCCCATGGCTCGACCCGCGTTCCGAACCCTGGCCGCCGCCTCGGCGGCCGCGCTCGCCCTCGTGCCGGGCGCTTCGGCCGCCGCGCCCGCACCCAAGCTCGCCACCAGCGCCGTCGCGGGCGCCTGGGACGAGCGCGACACCCACCAGCGCTTTGTCATCCGGCTGGGCGCAAACGCCGACCAGCTCGTCGTCACCATCCCGAACGAGTTGCAGTTCCCCGGCAGCCACGCCTTCGTCCTGACCCGCACCGCGCCGGCGACCTTCCGGCTTCAGGCGACGGACGCCCGCCCCGGCGTCGAGGTCGCCTTCAAGTCCGCCGCCGACGCCCGCCTGAAGATCGCCGGCGCCGGCCACACGCCCCATGGCGTCTGGATGACCGTCAACGACTTCGTCCTGAAGCGGCCGTGAGGCAGCCGGGTTCGCCCCGTCTCCTTCCGTTATGGCCGGGCTTGTCCCGGCCACCCAGAAGCACCGCTGGCTGCGGGCGATCCGCGGCGGCTCCGATGCGCCCTTTCCGGCGACCCACGCGTCTCTGGGTGGCCGGGACAAGCCCGGCCATAACGGTCGAATTTGGGGTCGCACTCAGAATGGATAGGGCGCGAAGTGGAGATATTGCGTCGGAGCCGCCACGCCGAGGTACCCGCCGAGTTCCCCAAACGCGCCAAGCTTGCCGGCTCGCCAGAGGGGATGGCTATAGAGCAGCGCCGAGACCTGCTCGAGCGCAAGCGCCAAGGCCTGCAGACTTCCTTCGCCGAGAACCTCTTTGTCCAGATCGATTGGATTCCCAAGTTCGATTCGACACCCCCACGTCGTTCCCTCGCGCCGCACGGGTGCGTATATCCGGACACGAAGCTTTTCGGATGTCTCCGCGAGGTCGAACCATTCCTCAACGATCGGAGCGCGCTCTGCCATTCAGCCACTCAACGTGGAGCGCCCACTTTCGTCAAGAACAAACGACGAACTCTCGAAGCTAGAACCACAGGAGAGATATCGGGCTATCCACCTCGCCCGTGTCGCGGCAGTGCTTATATCTCACCATCGCTCTTTGTCGGCAGACGGCGCGCACGTCGGACTCCGGTTGTCGTCCGCAGATCTGCCCATCCCGCTCCTCCTGCATCTCACATTGCTTGCGGTCAGGCTCCGGCGGCTTTGACGAGCCGCCACCTCCCGCAATATCCCGCAGCATCGGCCACGCCGGAAACACTGGATTCCAGCCTGACGGCAACGACGGCCACTGAGGCTGTGGAGGTGGCGAATATGGCTTAAGCGGAGCGTGACACGTGGGACAGCTGGCGTCGGACGCAGCTCCCGCGGGCACAACGTAGCTCGCCTTCTGCAGACCGGGAGCTGCGCCATCGGAGGCATCGCCAAAGGCTGGCGGCTGGTCCGACGAATATGCATCAGGATCGGCTTGGCCGCCTACCGGCGGATCACTCGAACGGCCGCCGTTGAAGAACGCGTTATACCGCTGCTGCGCTGCCGCCTGACGTTGCTGCTCGATCTCCTCCGGCGAGCGCAGGTACCAGCTGGTAAGGTCCTCGCCTTCCAGGCTGGCAGGATCAACGGGGTCGTAAGGCATCCTCTCTCCCCTCTTGAATTGAATTCGCCGCCCTCACCCGCCCGCCAACAGGTCCAGGGCCACCAGCAGCACGGCTTCCAGCTTCAGCCCGTCGCGCTCGCCGCCCGCGGCCTCGCGCGGCGTGAGCTCCTTGCCGCAGACCAGGTCGCAGGCTTCGATCAGCGCCGGGTGGCCGGCCAGCTGGCGGCGATAGAGGGCGAGGCGCGCCTCGGCGGCCTGGCGGTGACCGGCGCGGGCGATCAGGGCCTTGAGCGGCAGGCCGGCGCCGCCCATCCCGGGCTGCACCTCGAGCGTCGAGCCCAGGGAGATCACCGGCTGGGCGATGCGGAAGGCCTCGCCATAGCGTTCGCCGGCCGCCCTCTGGGCTTCGCTGATCCGGCCCTTGCGGGCCAGCCAGTCGAGCCCGGCCTGGCGGCGATAGGGCCGATCGCGCGGCGATCCCCGGTCCGGCTCGGCCACCGCGAAGGCGGCGCCGCGGCCGCGCTCCAGGGCCAGGGTCTCGGCGACCCCCTGCCCCACCGCGCGGGCCTCGGCCTCCGCCTGCGTCCGGCGCACCCAGGCCTGCTCATCCTCACGCTTGCCGCGCCTCATGGGTCTGCGACTCCTCTTTTCTTCGACATCGACGGGATCCCCTTCGCGGGGAGGTTCAGGGCCGGCCGCGGATCGCCACGGCGTCGGCCAAGCGGTAGACGGCCTCGGAGGCTTCGCGGTCGCCCTCGATGACCACCAGGCCGGCGGCCGCGTGGGCCAGCAATTCGCGCAGGAACTGCGGCCGCTCCTTGGGCCGCCGGCGGCTGAGCGCGCGGGCCACCACTGCGGCGGCGTCCTCGGTGGGCTCGATCATCGCCGCCGCGCCGGCAGCACCGGATAGCCGCCGGCCGCCAGCACGTCGGCGACGTGGCGTCCGTTCCTGGCGTACCTCGGCTTCATAGGATCGTCCGGGCCGCCGCTTCGCCGAGCCCGGAACAGCTGCTCCAGGTGCGCGCCGCGTGCGGGCTCCAGGCCCAGTTCGGCGCAGGCCCGCCAGGCGGGGGCGCCACCGTGACGGAGCGCCGCATAGCCAGCGCTCGCGTTTAGTGTGTTCTTGGTTTGTTCGCTCGTCATGAGCGAAATGTATGTTACATACAGCCCTTGCGCCAAGCTTTTTTGTATTTTATCTACAGCGACGAAATGACCCCCGGCCTGAACCCAGGACTGACCTACGACGGACGCTCCGACCGCCTGCGGGAAGCCCGCCTGGCGCGCGGCTTCGAGACCGCCGCGGCCGCCGCCGACGCCTTCGCCTGGAACCGCAACACCTATGCGTCCAACGAGAACGGCAACGCCCCCTTCTCCTACCGCAAGGCCAAGGAGTACGCGGGCGCCTTCGGGATCCGGCCGGAGTGGCTCTACGACGCCGCCGGCCCCATGCGCCCGACGCCGGAGCCGGGCTATGTGGCGATCATCGGCCGGGTGGGCGCCAACCCCGACGGCCTGGTGCTGTTCGCCACCGGCCAGGAGCCCGGCGACCTGGCCCCCATCCCGCCCGGCGGCACGGAGAAGGCCTGCGCGCTCAGGGTGGTCGGCCACTCCATGCGCGGCGTCGCCGACGATGGCGGCCTGATCTATTTCGAGGACCAGCGCACCCCGCCCTCCCCCGATATGCTGGGCCATGTGGTGGTGGTCGAGACCGACACCGACGAGGTGCTGGTCAAGCGCCTGCTGCGCGGCTCAAGGCCCGGCCGCTACGACCTGGAGAGCGTCGCCGGCCCCACGCGCCACGACGCGCGCCTGCGCTGGGCGGCGCACATCACCGCCATCATCCCGCCCTTCCAGGCCCGCCGGATCATCCGCGGCGCGGCCTAGGCCCGCCACCACGACACGGGCGCTCGAAATCGCTCGACGCGTCGGCCGGTTTGCCGCCTGTTGCGCGCGAAGCGAAGGGGACAGTGATGAGCGATGGGTGGGTTCCGCCGGAAAGCCTTCGGGAGACGCTGAAGCGCCTGCTCGCGCCGCCGGGACCCTACGCCGCCTACAGGTACCGCAGGGAACTGCGCCAAGGCGAGCGGGAGATCCACCTGGTGGGATGGCTCGCCGATCCAAGGCGTGTGGCCATCGACGTCGGCGCCAACAAGGGCGTCTACACCTACGCCCTGCTGAAGGCCGGCTGCGAGGTGCACGCCTTCGAGCCGAACCCCAAGGCGTTCGGCGTCCTCGACCGCTGGGCCAGGCGCCGCGCCCACCTGCACCGCCAGGCGCTGAGCGACCGCTCCGGCGAGGCGGTCCTGATGGTGCCCAGGAACAGCAGGGGCTATTCCAACCAGGGCGCCTCGCTGTCGCCGGAACGGCTGGGCGCGCAGGCGTTCGGCGCCGTCACGGTCGAGACGCTGCGCCTCGACGATGCGGGTATCGACAACGTCGGCTTCATGAAGATCGACGTGGAAGGCTTCGAGCTGCAGGTGCTGCGCGGCGCCAACGAGACCCTGAAGCGCGACCGGCCCACCCTGCTCGTCGAGCTCGAGGAGAAGCACACCAAGCGCAAGCTCGCCGAGATGGTCGCCGAGATCTGCGCCTACGGCTACCGATGCCTCGCCCTGGCGGGCGGCGTATTGACGGACTTCGAGGCGCTGGACCTGGCGGTCAGCCACGATCCCGCGCGGCGGCCGGACTACATCTTCAACTTCATCTTCCTGCCGACCTCGGCGCCGGCCGCCCCGCGCCTCTAAGCTGTCGGCTGATGTGCAACGAGTTTGCCTCCAGACAGCCGCTCGACAAGATCGCCCAGGCGTTCAGCGAGCTCAGCCTGCCGCTGCATTGGGCGGGCGGGGCGCCGAACCTGGAGCCGCGGGACTCCATCCGCCCCACCGACCCGGCGCCGATCGTGGTCGGCTCGGCCGAGGGCGCGGAGTTGAAGCAGCTGCGCTGGGGCTTCGTCCAGCCCGGCCGGCCGCCGGTGATCAACTTCCGTTCCGAGGGCCGCCGCTTCCCCCAGGGTCGCTGCCTGATCCCCGCCGATGGCTTCTATGAATTCACCGGGGAGAAGGCGCCCAAGTCCAAGTGGCTGTTCACCCGCGCCGATGGCCTCGAGCTGTTCTGCATCGCCGGCCTGGTGCGCGACGACCGCTTCACCATGCTGACCTGCGAGCCGGGCCCCGACATCGCCCCCTACCACAACCGCCAAATCGTCATCCTCCCGCGGGCGCGCTGGGCCGCCTGGCTCGGCCCCGCTGACGCCCAGCCCCCGCTCGGCCCCCTGCCGGCGGGGAGTTTGAAGGTCGAGCAGATCCGCTGAGGCGATGCTGGCGCCCGAACCGCTTTCGTCCTACCTCCAGTCCTCCCATGCCCCCGCTCCGCGACGCCATTGCAGGCCAGGTGGTTCGGCTCGTCGGCCGGCGGGCCGGCGACACGCCGTTCTTGGAGAGCACCGCCGACGCCGGCTTGTTCGGGCCGGACTCCGCCTCGTGGCGCGTGCACGGCGACTTCACCGCCATGCTGATCGGCGGCACGGCGGCGCTCTTGATGCAGATGCTGCATCCGCGGGCCCTGGCCGGGGTCTGGGACCACTCCGACTTCCGGCACGACATGACCGGGCGGCTGCGTCGCACCGCCCGCTTCATCGCCGGCACCACCTATGGCTCGGCGGACGAGGCCGTGGCGCTGATCGCCCACGTGCAGGCGATCCACGACAAGGTGCACGGGACCCTGCCGGACGGCACGCCCTATTCCGCCAACGATCCCGAGCTGCTCACCTGGATCCATGTGGCCGAGGTGAGCTCCTTCCTGGCCGCCTACCTGCGTTACCGCGACCCGGACTTCCCGGCGGCCGAGCAGGACCGCTATTTCGCCGAGACCGCGCTGATCGCCGAGAAGCTGGGCGCGACCGAGGTCCCGAAGTCCCGGGCGGCGGTGGAGGCCTACCTGCGGGCCGTGCGCCCTGAGCTGCGCTATGACCACCGCACGCGCGAGGTGGCGGAGGCCCTGCTGCGCCAGCCCTCGAGCCCCGCCATCGCCCCCTTCATGCGGCTCACCTTCCAGGCGGCGCAGGACCTGCTGCCGGCCTGGGCCACGCAGATGCATGGTTTCCGCGCCGTCCGGGTGAGCCGTCCCGCTGTCCGCGCCGCGGCGCGCGGCCTGGGCCTGGTGCTGCGCTGGGCCTTGCAGAATGGCGTCGAAGGCCGCGCGCGTCGGCGCGCCGCGGAGCTCGGCCTGAAGCCCGTCCCGGCCCGGAGGGAACTTTCCCCCACGCTCAAGGTTGTTCCCCAAAAGAGCGAGGACAGGCGATGAGAGCGGCTTATCTGGGACTTGGGCTGATGTGCGCGCTGGCGATCGGCGTCGCCGGATGCAGCAAGCGGTCGGCCACCGCCGACACCGGCACCTCCAAGGCGACAGTCTCCACTGACGCCCCGGCCTCGCAGGTCCCCGACAACCAGCTGCAGTCGCAGGCCCAGCAGGCCGCCACGGCCGCGGCCACGCCGGTCGACGGCTCGGGCCCGACCAACACGACCACGGCGGTCGCCCCGGTCGCGCCGGCCAAGAAATAGGCTGCTAGGGCAGGTCCTCGGCGAGGATGGCCATCTCGAACATGAACGAGCCGTCGTCGTCCTCGTCCTGGAACACCACGCCCACGAACTCCTCGCCGACATAGACCTCGGCGGAATCCTTCTGCTTGGGCCGGGGGCGCAGGGTGATCCGCGCGTTCGCGAAGGTCCCGCGCAGGTGGCCCTCCAGTTTGCGGATGTCTTTTTCGTCCACGCCCAACGCTCCTTGGTTCGCCGGCGCGGAACCTAGCCGTTCACGAGGCTGGCGGAAACCTCAGATCACGTAGTCGTACACGGCCTCGGCCAGGGTGTGGTCCATGCTCCTCGCCGGCTCGTCGCAGGTCGGGCAGTTGACCAGGCGCGCCGGCACCCCGGCGGCGGTGCAGCCGGCTGGCACCGGCTTCAGGACCACCGAGCCGGAGGCGACCTTGGCGTAGTCGCCGATCTCGATATTGCCCAGCACCTTGGCCCCGGCCCCCAGCAGGACGCCCTTGCCGATCTTCGGGTGGCGATCGCCGCGCTCGGCGCCCGTGCCGCCCAGCGTCACGCCCTGCAGCATGGAGACGTCGTCGCCGATCACCGCGGTCTCGCCGATGACGATGCCGGTGCCGTGGTCGACGAACACGCCGCGGCCGATGCGGGTGGCCGGGTGGATATCCACCTGGAAGATCTCGCTCATGCGGCTCTGCAGGTAGAAGGCCATGGTCTCGCGGCCCTGGCCCCACAGCCAATGGGCCAAGCGCTGGGTCTGCAGGGCCTGGAAGCCCTTGAAGAACAGGAACGGCTGGACGTAGCCCTTGCAGGCCGGGTCGCGCTCGAACACCGCCTTCAGGTCGTCGCCGGCGATATCCACCAGCTCCGGAGCGCTCTCGTAGGCCTCCTCGCAGATGTCGCGCAGGGTCATGCCGCGCAGCTCCTGGTCGCCGAGCTTGCGGGCGAGTTGGTAGGAGAGCGCATCGCCGAGGTTGTCGTGGTTCAGCACCACCGCGGCGAGCAGGCTGGCCAGCGCGGACTCGTGCTTCGCGGCGGCCGCCGCCTCGTTGCGCAGCGCGGCCCACACCGGCGGCGCGGTGGCGGGATCGACGATCTCAAGCCGCTGGCTCATCGGTTCCTCCCGGCCCATCGGGCCCTCCCTCATCCTAGCATGCCGCGCGCGAGCGCGTCCGGCAACGACCCTTCCCGGGCCATATGGTAGCCCCGAAGCAACATCGCCACCGTCAAGGCGTCCTGCAAATGTCCGGCCAGGGCGGCGTCAAGCGCCTCGCGGAACGGGACCCGGGCGATGGCGATCTCCTCGGTGTCGTCGGCGTGGTGGCCATGAGCGGCCTCGCTCAAGCCCAGCGCCAGGTAGCCGATCGCCCGCTCGTCGGTGACCGAGTTGGAGAGCTGCAGCCGGAGCACCTCGCGCCACTCGGCGGCCACCAGGCCGGTCTCCTCGGCCAACTCGCGCCTGGCGCTCTCCAGCGGATCCGCCGCGATCGGACCGCCGCCCTCGGGAATCTCCCAGCTGTAGTCGCCCAATGGGAAGCGGTTCTGGCCCACCAGGGTGACCGCGCCGTCCGCGTGCAGCGGCAGGACGGCGATCGCATAGTTCTTCAAGCGCACCACGCCGTAGCTCGCCGGCTGGCCGGTGGGCGCGGTCGCGGCATGATCGGTGACCCGCATCCAGGGGTTCTCGAACACCACGCGCTCGGTGTCGTTGGTCCAGGGGCGCCCGTGGGGCCGCAGCCAGGCGGGTTTGTCGGACATTCTGGGCGGCTTGCCTTGCGGTGGGCGTTCGCGCCCCCATAAACAGGCCCACCCTGTCGGTCTCCTGAAATCTTGAGAGGCGCCCGTGCCCGTCGCCCTGCCGCCGCCGCCCGAATTCGGCGAACCCCTGCCGCTCGACCCCGCGCCGGAGGTGCTGCGGTTCCTGGCGCGCCGCCGTTCGGCCTCGGCCCTGACGCTGACCGCACCGGCGCCTGGGCCCGAGGACCTCGACCAGTTGCTGCGGCTGGCGACGCGGGTCCCTGACCACGGCAAGCTCGCCCCCTGGCGCTTCGTGGTGCTGGAGGGCGAGGGCAAGGCCCGTTTCGCCGCGCGGCTGGAGGCCGTGGCGCTCGCTCGCGGCGACGACCAGGCCGCCGCCAAGCTCGGCAAGCTGAAGGTCCCGCCCTTGGCCGTGGCGGTGATCGCCTCGCCGAAGCCCGGCGCCGCGATCCCGGCCTGGGAGCAGGAGCTGTCGGCCGGCGCGGTCTGCGCCACCTTGCTCTATGCGGCCCTGGCCATGGGCTACGGCGCCAACTGGATCACCGACTGGTACGCCTATGACGCCGAGGCGGGCGCGGTGCTGGGGCTGAAGGATGGCGAGCGGGTGGCGGCCTTCATGATGCTGGGCACGCCGCGCGAGCCGCCGCTGGAGCGGGAACGGCCGCAATTGCCGGCCCTGGTCAGCCGCTGGAACGGCTAAGGCCGCGGAATCAGGGCCAAAAAACACAACGGCCGGACGACGCACCGCATCGTCCGGCCTGAGGTGACACGCCCGAGGAGAGTTGGGCGAAGACAGGTATATGCCTGTTGATGGGGTTTGAAAAGCACCTAAGCGATGGCCGGGTCGAGCAGCCGGACCTTTTCGCCTCAGAGGAGAGTGCGGCACGGCGCAATGATCGAGCATAGCGATGCTCGGCGTCAGGAACTCGCAAGGGCCGAATACGGGCCGTCAACTTCGCGCCGCGAAGTATTCGGCTGTCACAGTTGCGCAGCCAACGTCGACGACATAGGGAGAATGCCTAGCCGCGCCCGCGGTAAGCTGGAACGCCCTGATCGGGCAACCATAAGCCTTCCGGCGACGGCCCGCTTTGCCAGAATACGTCTATCGGGATGCCGCCGCGCGGAAACCAATATCCGCCGATCCGCAGCCAGCGCGGAGCCGCGACCTCCAGGATCCGTCGGCCGATCGCCACCGTGCAGTCCTCGTGGAACGCGCCATGGTTGCGGAACGAGGCCAGGTAGAGTTTCAGCGACTTGGACTCCACCAGCCAGGCGTCCGGCGCATAGTCGATCACCAAGTGGGCGAAGTCCGGCTGGCCGGTGACCGGGCACAGGGAGGTGAACTCCGGCACCGTGAAGCGGGCCAGGTAGAGCGTGTCCTTCTGCGGGTTGGCGGCGCGCTCCAGCACCGCTTCCTCGGGGCTCGCGAAGCCACGCACCTCGCGGCCGAGCTGGGTCAGGTGGGTGTCGTCCATGGGCGCGCTTTAGACCCGAAGCCTTCCGCCTCGCAACCGGGGCCGCTAGGAAGTGGGCAAGAACCGAAGGCGGGAGGCGGAGATGGCGGCGGACGACTTCAAGGGTTTCGTGGTGGTGGTGACCGGGGCCTCCACCGGCCTGGGCCGGGCGATCGCCGTGGAGACCGCCTCGCGCGGGGCGGCAGCGGTGGTGATCAACTACGCCTCGAACGCCGCCGACGCCGAGGAGACCGGCCGCCAAGTGGAGGCGCTGGGCGCCAAGGCGGTGCTGGTGCAGGGCGACGTCGCCCAGGACGCCGACTGCCGCAAGATCGCCGCCGCCGCCGAGCCGTTCGGCCGCATCGACGCCCTGTTCAACAACGCCGGCACCACGACTTTCGCGGCGCACGGGAACATGGATGCGGTCTCGGCCGACGACTTCCTGAGGCTCTATTCGGTGAACGTGGTGGGCGCCTTCCAGATGGTGCGCGCCTGTCGCACCCTGCTGGAGGCCGCGCCGCAGGCCGGCGCCGTGGTCAACACCGCCTCCATCGCAGGCGTCACCGGCATCGGCTCCTCGGTGCCCTACGCCGCCTCCAAGGGGGCGCTCACCACCATGACCCTGTCGCTCGCCCGCGCCCTGGCGCCCCAGATCCGGGTCAACGCCGTCTGCCCGGGCTTCATCGACACCCCCTGGTTCGGCAAGGGCCTGGGCGAAGCGGGCGCCGAGCGCGTGCGGGCCAATGCGGCGGCCAACACCCCGCTGAAGGCCGCCTCCACGCCGGAGGATATCGCCGCGGCCACCGTCTTCCTGGCCTCGCCCGCTGCGCGGCATGTGACCGGCGAGACCTTGCTGGTCGACGCCGGCTCGCACCTGGGATTCGCCCCCCTCGTCGCGCGCTGACCCTTACGTTTCCTTTGCAACCAACGGCGCCCATATGAATGGCGCCCTTATCCGACTGCGCCCAAAATTCCGGCAGGCTTCACGAGAGGCTCCGCCGATCGGCCCCTCTCGTTGATCGCACAACCGGCGCCGCAACCATGGCCGCGCACGACTGCCCCCGGCTCGCCGGGTCAAAGGTCGGAGAACGAGGGGAATACGACAATGAATTTGCTCAAGACCACGTGGCTCGCCGGTGTGGCGGCCGCCTCCTTGGGGCTTGCGGGCGCAACCGCCGCCTACGCAGACCCCAACCCGATGTCGACGCCGGCCATGACCCCGCCGCTCTCGGCCAACCCGGACCCCGCCGCGATCACCATCGGCGGCTCGAAGATCTACATCACCGGCCAGATCACCGGCATCGGCCTGAGCCAGAGCAATTCGATCCCCGGCGACAAGGACAGCCAGGTTGACCTGTCGAACGCCCAGATCGAGATTCAGAAGAGCGATGGGGTGTTCCAGTTCTTCGTCCAGGCCGGGGCCTATTCCCTGCCCTCGCTCGGCACCCCGTACGTCAAGGCGAGCGACCTGCCGCAGGAGACGTTCCACTATGTGCCGAACGCCTTCATCAAGATCGTGCCCAACGCCAACTTCAACATCCAGGCGGGCATCCTGCCGACCCTGATTGGCGCCGAGTACACCTTCACCTTCCAGAACATGAACATCGCCCGCGGCCTGCTCTGGAACCAGGAGCCGGCGATCAGCCGCGGCGTGCAGGCCAACTTCACCCAGGGCCCCTGGGCGGTCTCGCTGGCGTGGACCGACGGCTACTACTCCGGCAAGTACACCACCGGCTCGACGCTGATCACCTACACCGTCGGCAAGGAGGACACCGTCGCCTTCGCCGGCTCCGCCCAGTTCCAGAAGACCGACAAGTCGAGCTTCGCCACGCCGGTGGCGCAGAACAACGGCGACATCTTCAACCTGATCTGGACCCACACCGAGGGAAACTGGGAGGTGATGCCCTACCTGCAGTACGGCCACACGCCCGCCAGCACCAAGGCGGGCCTACCGGCGTCAGGCTCCGAATGGGGCGGCGCGGTGCTGGCGAAGTACAACTTCACCCCGATGTTCAGCCTGGCCGGCCGGGCGGAGTACACCTCCTCCTCCGGCGACCAGAGCCTGCTCTACGGTCCGAACAGCAAGGCCTATTCCTTCACCCTGACGCCGACCTGGCAGTTCAAGACCTTCTTCATCCGTGGCGAGCTCTCCTACACCGAGCTCAGCGGCTTCACCTTGGGCTCGGGCTTCGGCGCCAACGGCGACAAGAACTCCCAATCACGCGCCATGGTCGAGACAGGGTTCCTGTTCTGATCGCGTGAGGGCCGGTCGGCCCGGTGGTTCCTCCCCCGCCGGGCCGACTGTCGCCTGCCAGACGCAGCGGCGAAAAACCCGACATCCTGAGGCCACAACCACCGGATCGAACGGGGTTTTCCGTTGCGCAGAGGGGCCCCGCTTCCTAAGGTCGCCCGCAACGCTCGCCCGGTCGCCTTCAGGCCCCGCGCGGGCCGGGCCCCTCGCCGATCGCGGGACCTGTTCGGTCAACGGGACGGTCAAACAGCGGTGGCTATTTTGGGGAATCGCAAGGCGAACGAGGTACGGCCCATGGCGCGGGTGGCCTTTCGGGCCCAGACGATCGTGGCCGACGTCGTGCTGGCCGCCATCGCGTTCTGCCTGGCCTACGCCGTCGCCCCGCTGAAGCTGACCAGCTTCGGGTTCGGCGACCTGCCTTCCCTCACCCTGATCCAGTTGGTGGTGCTCTATGCGGCGCTGGCGGGCGGCTTCACCGTGCTGTTCCGCCGCGAGCTGTCGCCTTGGCGCTACGTCTCGATCCCCGACGCCCTGGTGCTGGCCCGGATCGCCCTGCTCACCGCGGGCGTCTTCCTGCTGTGGGTGTTCGTCCTCGACCGGGCCCGCGGCTTGCCGCGCTCCACCCTGTTCATGGCGCCGGTCATCCAGATGATGGTCTCCATGGGCGTGCGCGTCCTGCGCCGCGCCCTGCACGAGCGGGTCTTCCAGTCCTTCTCGCCGCTGAAGACCATCAACGAACGCGTCACCGGCGCCCCGGCCCTGCTGCTGATCGGCCCCGCCTCGCTCGCCGACACCTACCTGCGCGACGTCTCGCGCAGCCATGACCGCACCTTCACCCCCGTCGGCATCGTCGGCACTGACGTGCGCGACGTGGGCCAGCAGGTCCGCGGGGTCTGCATCATCGACCATCTGGAAAACCTCGACGCGGCGCTGGCCGACCTGCGCCGGTGGAACCGCTATCCCCGGGCTGTGCTGTTCCTTGAGGAGCCGGCGCGCCTGAAGGGCCTGACCGCCGACCAACTCGGCCAGCTGAAGAACGACGGCGTCCGCCTGCTGCGGCTGCCCTCCATCGTCGAACTGGCCCACCACGACGGCGTGAACCTCGTGCCGATGCGCGAGATCAATATCGAAGAGCTGCTGGCCCGCGAGCCCATCGAGCTCGACCGCGGCGCGGTCCGCGCCCTGATCCGCGGCCGCCGCGTGCTGGTCACCGGCGCCGGCGGCTCGATCGGCTCCGAGCTCTGCCGCCAGGTGGCGGCCTTCAACTGCGCCCACCTGGTCCTGCTCGACTTCTCCGAGACCGCCCTGTTCGAGATCGAGCGGGAGATTGGCGAGCACTATCCGGACATCTCCTTCACCGCCGCGCTCTGCGACGTGCGCAAGGCCGACCGTGTCACCGCCGTCTTCGAGCAGGAGAAGCCCGACCTGGTCTTCCACGCCGCGGCGCTGAAGCATGTGCAGATGGTCGAGCGCCACCCGACCGAAGGCGTGCTGACCAATGTCGTCGGCACCTGGAACGTGGCCGAGGCCGCCAAGGGCTGCGGCGCGGCCCAGATGGTGCTGATCTCCACCGACAAGGCGGTCGATCCATCGAACGCCATGGGCGCCACCAAGCGCCTGGCCGAAGCGGTGGTGCAGGCCCAGCAGTCCTCCAACGGCACCCGCTTCGCCGCGGTCCGGTTCGGCAACGTGCTGGGCTCGGCGGGCTCGGTGGTGCCGATCTTCAAGTCACAGATCGAGCGCGGCGGCCCGGTGACGGTCACCCATCCGGAGATGGCCCGTTTCTTCATGACCATCCCGGAGGCCGCCCAGCTGGTGCTGCACGCCACGGCCACCAGCGCCGACAGCGAGGCCGGCGCGGCCGCGCGCCTGTTCATCCTGGAGATGGGCGAGCCGGTTCGAATCATGGACCTGGCCCAACAGATGATCGCGCTGGCCGGCCGCACGTCAGGCAAGGACATCGACATCCAGATCATCGGCCTGCGCTCCGGCGAAAAGCTGACCGAGGCCCTGCTGGACGAGACAGAGCGAGCCGAGCCCTGCGCCCCCAAGGTGCTGGAGGTGGTCTCCTCCTCGGCGCTGCGGGTCACCGCCGCCCACCTGGCGGACCTGGAGAACCTGGCCGAGGCCGGCGATCCGGAAGCGGTTCGCCGCGCGGTCTTCGAGCTGGTCGCCCAGATCCGCGGCGAACGCCCCGGCAGCGCGCCCAACCTGCGGGTCGTGGTCGCAAGCTGACCCGCTTGAGCTGCGGATCGCCCTAAGCCTTTGATTGTTGGGCTGGACAGCGATCGCGCGCGCAGGAATCGTGGGCGGCGATGCCAACCTTCCTGCACGTCGGCTGCGGCTCCCAGCGCAAGGCCTCGATCACCAAGGGCTTCGACCGCCCCGAGTGGACCGAGCTGCGCCTCGACATCGACCCCGCGGCGAAGCCCGACATCGTCGCCGATATGACCGATATGTCGGCGGTGCCCACCGGCTCCATGGACGGCCTGTTCTCCAGCCACAACCTCGAGCACCTCCATGCCCATCAGGTCCCGCTGGCGCTGGCCGAATTCGTGCGCGTGCTGAAGCCGGAGGGCTTCGCGGTGGTCACCTGCCCGGATCTGCAGCTGGCCGCGAGCCTGGTGGCGGCCGGCAAGCTGGACGAGGCGATCTACGTCTCGCCGGACGGGCCGATCACCCCGCTGGACGTCATATTCGGCCATCGCCGCTCGCTGGCGGCCGGCCAGGTCCACATGGCCCACCGCACCGGCTTCAGCCTGCAGAGCCTGTTCGACGCCCTGGCCGCCGCCGGCTTCGCTCGGATCGCGGCCCTGCGCCGGCGGGCCGGCGTGGAGCTATGGGCGGTGGCCGCCAGGCAGCCGCTGGACGACGCCGCCCTGCAGGCGCTGTCGGAGGACCACCTG
Source organism: Phenylobacterium sp. (assembly GCA_004799545.1). GTDB lineage: Bacteria > Pseudomonadota > Alphaproteobacteria > Caulobacterales > Caulobacteraceae > Phenylobacterium. Next base: position 142,968 of record SSMU01000011.1, on the reverse strand, counting down.
CCCCAGGCGCCCGCCGCAGCGGGCTAGCCCCTATTCGGCGGCGGCCATCTCCGGCGCCCGCATCGCTGTCTTCAGGCGCTGGACCAGGCCTTCGTATTCGGCCCAGAGCGCCTTCGGCAGGTGCTCGCCGAAGCTCTCGTAGTGCGGCTTGATCAGCGCCGCCTCGTCCGTCCAGACCGCAGGGTCAACAGTCAGCAGGAGGTCGAGCTGGGCCTCGGTCAGGCCCAGGCCGCTCACGTCGAGGCTGTCGCGGGTCGGGACCAGGCCGATCGGGGTCTCGGACGCCGAGGCCACGCCCTCGAGCCGCTCGACGATCCACTTCAGGACCCGGACGTTCTCGCCGAACCCCGGCCAGACGAACTTGCCGCGCTCGTCCTTGCGGAACCAGTTCACGAAATAGATGCGCGGCAGCTTGGCGGCGTCGGCCTTGCCGCCCATAGCCAGCCAGTGCGCGAAGTAGTCACCCATGTGATAGCCGCAGAACGGCAGCATGGCGAACGGGTCGCGCCGCAGCTCGCCGATCTTGTTCTCCGCCGCCGCCGTGCCCTCGGAGGCCACGTTGGAGGCCATGAACACCCCGTGCGCCCAGTCGCGGGCCTCGGTGACCAGCGGCACGGCCGAGGCGCGACGTCCGCCGAACAGGATCGCCGAGATCGGCACCCCGGTCGGATCTTCCCATTCGGCGCCGATCACCGGGCACTGCGCGGCCGGCACGGTGAAGCGGGCGTTCGGATGGGCCGCGGGCGTGGCGCTTTCGGGCGTCCAGCTGTCGCCCCGCCAGTCGGTCAGGTGGGCCGGCGCAGTGTCGGTCAGGCCTTCCCACCAGACGTCGCCGTCGTCGGTCAGGGCGACGTTGGTGAAGATGCAGTTGCCGTGCAGGGCGTCGATCGCGTTCTTGTTGGTGCTGACGCCGGTGCCCGGCGCCACGCCGAAGAAGCCGGCTTCCGGGTTGACCGCGTAGAGCCGGCCGTCGTCCCCGAACCGCATCCAGCAGATGTCATCGCCGATCGTCTCGGCCTTCCAGCCCGGCAGCGACGGCTGCAGCATGGCCATGTTGGTCTTGCCGCAGGCGCTGGGGAAGGCGGCGGCGACGTAGTGCACGGCGGCGTCCGGCGAGGTCAGCTTGACGATCAGCATGTGCTCGGCGAACCAGCCCTCGTCACGGGCCATCACCGAGGCGATGCGCAGGGCGAAGCACTTCTTGCCCAGCAGCGCGTTGCCGCCGTAGCCCGAGCCGTAGGACCAGATCTCCCGGGTCTCGGGGAAGTGGACGATGTACTTGATCTCGTTGCACGGCCAGGCGACGTCGGCCTGGCCCTCGGCGAGCGGCGCGCCGACCGAGTGCACGGCCGGCACAAAAAAGCCGTCCTCGCCGAGCTGGTCGAGGGCGGCTTTGCCCATCCGGGTCATGATCCGCATGGATACGGCGACGTAGGCCGAATCCGTGATCTCTACCCCGATGGCGCTGATCTTCGAGCCGAGCGGGCCCATGCAGAACGGGACCACGTACATCGTCCGGCCCTTCATGGCGCCGGCGAACAGGCTCTTCAGGTCGGCCCGCATCTCGTTGGGGTCGAGCCAGTTGTTGGTCGGGCCGGCGTCTTCCGGCTTCTCCGAACAGATGAAGGTGCGGCTCTCGACGCGCGCCACGTCCTTGGGGTCGGAGGCCGCGTAGAAGGAATTCGGACGCTTTTCGGGGTTCAGCCGTTTGAGCGTGCCGGCCGCCACGAGCTGCTCGGTGAGCGTGTCCCACTCAGCCTGCGACCCGTCGCACCAATGGACCCGGTCGGGCCCCGTCAGCGCCGCGATCTCACGCACCCATTGGACGAGCCTGGCGTGTTTGGTCGGCGCCGGCTCCAGCCCCGGGATGGTGCGGTCCGTCATACTCTAAAGCTCCTGGCCCCAGGCCGTCCGGCGCCTCCGGAAGACGGCCAACTTTGAACGCGTTCATAAATGCAGAACGTGCGGCTGCATACCCGAACCCTAGGGCAAACCCCCACACGGTAGAGGCAGAACGCACAAAAACGCCTCCGGATCAGCGACTTCCGATCACACTCCGGGGAACGGCGATCGGCCGGCGCCGGCAAGCCGCGGCGATTTGCATCACCGGTCCGGCGGGTGATTCGCCAGCGCCGCCTCGATGCGCCGCAGCACCGGGTCCCAGTCGCCGGCGGCGCGCTGCCGGAACAGCCGCGCGCTCGGATACCAGGGGCTGTCCTCGCGGCCGCGCAGCCAGCGCCAGTCGGTGTCGCGGGCCGGCAGCAGCACCCAGGTCGGCTTGCCCATCGAGGCCGCGAGATGGACCACCGAGGTGTCCACCGAGATCACCAGGTCGAGGCCGGCCACGATCTCGGCGGTGGCTTCGAAATCCTCCGCGCCCGAGGCCTCGGGCCGGAGGTCGCGGCCGAGCGCCAGCAGCCGCTTGGCGTGGCGCGGGCCCAGCGAGCGCTCCGCGTCGTTCTTGTGCACGGTCGAGCCGCGCGGCACGACGCCCACCCCGCCCCCGCTCCCGAGCGGCAGGCCGAAATCGGCCGGCGGCGGCAGGGTCTCCAGCGTGGTCGCGAAGCGGACCGGCAGGGTCCCCTGCAGGGTCCAGAGATCGGCCGCCACGCTGGCCTCAGTCGCCTCCGGCCCCGCCGGCTCGACGCCCAGGCGGCGCATCAGCCGGTGCAGGATGGGCGGGCAGGCGAACACCACCTCGGCGCCCGCCGCCTTCAGCGGCGCGAAATAGCGGGCCAGCATGATCTTGTCGCCGAGCCCCTGCTCCCCGAACACCAGCAGCCGCTTGCCGGCCAGGTCCTCGCCGCGCCATTCGGGCGTGCGCAGGTCGGGCGCGGGGATCTGCAGGTCGGCGACGCCACGCCGCGCCTCCCACTCCGGCCAGGCCTCGGCGTAGCGGCCCTGGGCCAGCAACAGCATGCTGAGCGCATGGCGCGAGGTGGCGGCCTTCGGATCGGCCACGAGCGCCGCGCGATAGGCGGCCTCGGCGCCTTCGAGGTCGCCGCTGGCCCCCAGCACCGTCCCGAGGTTGTGGTTGGCGGCGAACGGCTTGGAGCGGACGAGGCCGCGATAGCCCCGCGCCGCCGCGGCGAAGTCGCCTCTCATCTGGGCGGCGTGGGCCGCCGCGAACATCGATTCGATGGACACGCGCCGGACCCTAACACGGCCGCCTCCGCCCAACCGTGGCGAGCCGCCGCGATTTGAGGCACACCTTGGCTGTGGCTGATCGGCGAGCGAACCCCATCGTGACGGACGGCGACGCAGACCCCCTCGTCAGGACCTACCTGGAGAAGCGCGCCAACCTGGTCCGCTTCTTCGCCGCGCGCTGCGGCTCGCCTGCCGCGGCGGAGGACCTGGCGCAGGAGCTCTACCTGAAGCTGGCCGCCCGTCCCGCCGGGCCCGAGGCCGACAACCCGACCGCCCTCATTTACCGCATCGCGCTCAACCTGATGCTCGACCGGGCGCGCGGTGACGCGCGGGCCGCGGCGCGCGACGCCGACTGGCGCGCGGCCCATCGCACGGCGGTGGCCGGCGAGGAGGTGGCCGAAGACGCCCCGGCCGACGAGGCCGTCGCCTCCCGCCAGCGGCTGCGCCAACTGGTGGTGGCGGTGGCCGGCCTGCCGCCGCAGATGAAGCGCGCCTTCACGCTCCACAAGCTGGACGGCCTCAGCCACGCCGAGACGGCCCAAGTCATGGGAATTTCAGTGAAGTCGGTCGAGAAACACATCAGCGCCGCGCTCAAGGCGCTCACCGGGAGGCTCGCCCGATGAGCGAATTGTGGCCCGTATCGACGGGGGGGCGCGGGACCCCGGCGGCGTCTTCCGAGATGACAGGCGTGTCCGATGGCGCGCGACGAGACCAGCCATGACCGGCGCAGGGGCGCAACACGAGGACTGGCGAGGCGAAGCCGCCGACTGGGTCGTCCGGCTGCAGGCCGCCGATCTCAGCGAGGCCGACCTCCTGGCGTTCGACGCCTGGCTGGCCGCGGCGCCGGAGAACACGGCTGCCTATGACGCCGCCCTGGCCCTCTCGCACGAGTTCGAGGTCAACGCCGAAGCCCTGCGCGAGGAACTGAGCCGCACCCGGCCGGCGCGCCCCACCCTCGGGAGATTCTTCCCGGCCGCCGCGGCGATGGCCGCGGCCGCGGCTGTCGCGGTGGTGGTGGTGGTCCCGGCGATGCGCCCAGCGGCCCGGCCCGCCGTCTACGCCACCGCCACGGGGGAACATCGCAGCCTGACGCTCGCCGACGGCACCCGGATCGACCTCAACGCCGGCACCCGCCTGTCGGTGGTGCTGCGCCGGGATGAGCGGGACGTCCGGATGGACGAGGGCCAGGCGGTGTTCGACGTGGCCGCCGACGCCCGGCGGCCGTTCCTGATCGCGGTCGGCGACCGCACGGTGCGTGTGGTGGGCACCCAGTTCGACGTCCGCCGCCGGGCCGGACGGCTGTCGGTGACGGTCACCCGCGGCACGGTCGAGGTCGCGCCCGCCGGCGAGGCCAAGGGCGAGGCTTTCCGCCTGCATCCCGGCCAGCGGCTGGAGCATCAGGAGGGCGCCGTGCTCGCCAAGGTGACGCCCGCCGCGCCGGATCAGGCGCTCGGCTGGCGGGCCGGCAAGCTGGTCTATCGCGGCGAGCCGCTGGCCCAGGTCGTGGCCGACCTGAACGCCCAGTTCCCGACGCCCATCCGCATCGACGACGTCAAGCTGGCCGCCACGCCGATCTCCGGGGTCATCATCCTCGACGGCCAGGCTGCGGTGGTTCGTCGCCTGGCCTTGCTGGTTTCCGCCAAGGCAGTACCCTCTGACGGGGGCGTCACCTTGCAGCGCATCGAGGCGCCCGGACGCTGATGAGGGTCAGGGGAGATATCCAGCAAGAGCTTTCGGCTCGGAAGCGCGCTCGGCGGGCTGGCCTTCGGCCTCGCCGCGACGCCGCTTGACGCCGCCGAGGCGCGCCGCCCCCTCGCCATCCCCGTCGCCTCCTACGCCGAAGCCCTGATAGAACTGGGCGTGCAGGCCAACGTCTCGATCGTCGGCGTCGCGGCCTGCGGCGACGGCGGCCATGTCGGGATCTCCGGCGTCGCCAGCCTCGACGCCGCCTTGAAGACGCTGACCGCCGGCGCGCCCTGCAGCTACCGGATCCTCGACCCCCGCACGGTGCGGATCTTCGCCGTCCAGCCGACCCAGACGGCGGCGCCCGCCCACACGACGACCCTGGTCGCCGAGCTGATGGTCACCGCCACCAAGCGGCCGGCCGACGTCAACCGGCTACCGGCCTCGGTCAGCGTGGTGAGCCACGACCAGATCGAGCTCACCGGCGCGGCCGATGTGGGCGATATCACCGACCAGGCGTCAGGGGTGCTGATCACCAACCTCGGCCCCGGGCGGGACAAGCTGATCCTGCGCGGCCTCTCCGATGGGGCCTTCACCGGCCACGCCCGCTCGACGGTCGGCAGCTATCTCGACAACGTGCCGATCAACTACAACGCCCCCGACCCCGACCTGCCGCTGGTGGACGTCGACCGCGTGGAGGTGGTGCGCGGGCCGCAGGGGGCGCTCTACGGCTCGGGCGCGGTAAGCGGCGTCTACCGGATCGTCACCCGCAAGCCGGACGTCGACGACGCCGCCTTCGGCGCGGCCGCCCTCTATGCCGAGACGGTCGGCGGATCGCCGAGCCGCGACGTGGAGGCCTATGGCAGCATCCCGCTGGTGCAGGACCACGTGGCCGTGCGCCTGGTCGGCTACGACGACATCCAGGGCGGTTACATCGACAACGCCGAGCTCAGGCTGTCCAACGTCGACCGCACGACCCGCGACGGCGGCCGCGTGAGCCTTCGCCTGCAGGCCAGCCCCGACTGGCAGCTCGACCTCTCCGCCGACGCCCAGCGGTTGCGGTCCAACGACACCCAGTACACCACGCCGTCGGACGGCGTTTCGGGGTCCTTGCTCGGACCGACCGAGCGGTTCAGCCGGGTGCAGGAGGGCCACAAGAACGATTTCGTCGAGGGCAGCGCCACCCTGCATGGCGAGCTCGGCTGGGCGAGCCTCTATTCGACCCTGGCGGTGATCAGCCACGACTTCTCCAGCCAGTACGACGCCTCGCAGGTGATCGACCGGTTCGGGGCCAGCCCATCGGATCTCGGCGTCTACGCCGAGCGTTCGCGGGTGAACATGCTGGTGCAGGACACCGTCCTGCGCTCGGCGGGATCGGGACCGTTCAGCTGGCTGGCCGGGATCTACGGGCTCGCCACCACGGAGAAGAGCCCCTCGACCCTGTTCATCCAGGCGCCCAGCGGCGCGCCGCAGCAGGCCTATGTCGAGCAGCGCCACGACCGCATGCGGGAGGCCGCGATCTACGGCGAGGCGACCTATGACTTCGCCCCCGACTGGACGGTCTCGCTCGGCGGCCGGCTGTTCACCAGCGACGTGCGCACCGTCGCCGACATACAGGTCCTGCCGCCCGGCGTGCCGCGCGATTTCAGCGGACGCCGCAGCTTCTCCGGCTTCTCGCCGAAGCTGTCGATCCAGCACAGCTTCGACGACAACGCCCTGGTCTACGCCCTGTTCTCCGAAGGCTACCGCCCCGGCGGCTTCAACTCCGGCGGCTTCGTGACGCTGCGCCCCAGCCGGGTCAGCTTCGCGCCCGACCGCCTCCGCAACTACGAGATCGGCGTGAAGGACCGCCTGTTCGGCGGGCGCCTGGCGCTGCGCAGCGCGGTGTTCTTCGATCAGTGGACCGACATCCAGACCGATCAATACCGGCAACAGTCCGGCCTGCCCTATACCGCCAACGTCGGCGACGCGAACGTCGGCGGGCTGGAGGGCGAGGCCGACTACGACCTGGGCTTCGGCCTCTCGGTGCAGGCCAATGTGCTGTTCGCCACCTCCAAGATCACCCACGCCAATCCCGATTTCGCGCCGCAGGTGATCGGCAGCCTGCCCGGCGTGCCGCGGTTCTCCGGCGGCCTGTTGGCGATCTACGAACACCCCCTGCCGCGCAACCTGACCCTGCGCGTAGTCGGCGAGACCAGCTACGTCGGGCGCTCGGCCCTGTCCTTCGACGCCTCCAACGCCTCCACCCAGGGCGAGTACGCCCGCACCAAGCTCTCGGCCGAGATCGCCAGCCGGACCTGGAGCGCCACCCTGTTCGTCACCAACCCGACCAACGCCACCGGCGACACCTTCGCCTACGGCAATCCCTTCACCTTCGGCCAGGTCCGCCAGTCCACCCCGCAACGGCCGCGGACCTTCGGCCTGCGCCTGGCGGCCAATTACTGAGAATTCGGCCGCCTGCGACGGGGGGGCGTCGCCGCCCGGCGTCGTCTTATCCATACGGACGGGGAAATGTCCGCCACGGGAGGACGGTTCGTGGGGGTGAAGTTATCGGGGCTGGTCTGTGTTCAGGACCAGGAGGGGCAGCTCGCGGAATGCCTGCGGGGGCTCGCATTCTGCGACGAGATCATCGTCGTGGCTGATCGGTGCTCCGATCGGTCGCTGGAGATCGCGCGCCGGGCTGGCGCCGCGACCGTGACAGGCGCCTTCCCCCTGGAGAGTCAGCGCAGGCTGGCGGGGTTGGCGGCCTGCACGGGCGATTGGATCCTGGAGATCGAGCCGGACGAGCGGGTCAGCTCGGCGCTCGCCTGGGAAATCCGCGCGCGGCTGAAGCTGGGGGCCCAGGGCGACCACTTCGACGTGCCGGTGGACAACTACCTGGGCGACGATCTGGTGCGTCAGGGCTGGACCGCCAGTCTCGGCGAGACCAGCGCCGTGCGCCTCTACCGGCCCGGGGTGAAGCGTTGGCAGGCCCGGCGCAGCAGCGCAGGCCCAGCGGTCTCCGGCCGCTCGGCGGGTGCGCTCAAGGGGGCCATCCGGCGGGTCGCCGGGCGGGACGTGAACGACCTGGTGGCGACCTTCAACCGGCGCACCGCCCTGCGCGCCCAGGACCTGGCCGACGCGGCGGAGCCGGGGCGGCTGGCCCCGGCGGTGCTGGGCGGCCTGGGGGGCTTCTGCAACTCCTACCTGGTCCGCAGCGGCTGGCGCGAAGGCGGCCTCGGCCTCTGCCTCGCCCTGCTCTCCGGCCTCTATCCGGTGGTCTCGCATCTGAAGGCCAAGGAGGCCCTGGGCGCCGAGGCGATCCCGCGGCCGGCCACGCCGACGCCGGTCTATGTCCGCGAGGTCGTCGCCTAACCGCCGGCTTTCAGTCGACTTCACGACGGCCTGACGCTACGGAGCCGCACGCGCGTCCCGCGCGCCCGACTTCGAGGTTGGCTCTTGGCAGTCCTGGTCACCGGCTCGGCAGGCTTCATCGGCTTCCATGTCGCCCGGCGGCTGCTCGACCGCGGCGAGGCGGTGGTCGGCCTCGACAACCTCAACGCCTACTACAACCCCCGGCTGAAGGAAGCTCGGCTGGCCATCCTCGAGGCCCTGCCCGGCTACCGGCACGCGCGCCTCGACCTCGCCGACCGCGAGGGCGTGGCGGCCCTGTTCGCCGATGTGAAACCCGAGGGCGTGGTCAACCTCGCCGCCCAGGCCGGCGTCCGCTACAGCCTCGAGCGGCCCGAGGCCTACGTCGACGCCAACGTGGTCGGCTTCCTCAACATCCTGGAAGGCTGCCGCGCCGTGCAGCCCAAGCACCTGGTCTACGCCTCGACCAGTTCGGTCTACGGCGCCAACGGCAAGCTGCCGTTCGACGTCCACGACGCCGCCACCCATCCGATCACCCTCTACGCCGCCACCAAGCTCGCCAACGAGGCGATGGCGCACGCCTACGCCCACCTGTTCGGCGTCCCCTGCACGGGGCTGCGGTTCTTCACCGTCTACGGCCCCTGGGGCCGGCCGGACATGAGCCCGATCAAGTTCCTCAGCGCCATCCTCGAGGGCCGGCCGATCGACGTCTACGGCCAGGGCCAGATGGCCCGCGACTTCACCTATGTCGACGACATCGTCGACGGCGTGGTGGCCGCCCTCGACCGGCCGGCGCCGGTGAACCCCGCCTGGGACCCTGAGCGGCCTGACCCGGCCACCAGCGGCGTCGCGCCCTGGCGGATCTTCAACCTGGGCGCCGGCCAGCCGGTCGACCTGATGCGCTACATCCAGGTCTTCGAGGCGAAGCTGGGCAAGACGGCGCAGCTCAACCTGATGCCCATGCAGCCGGGCGACGTCACCAACACCGCCGCCGACGTGGAAGCGACCCGCGCCGCCCTCGGCTATGCGCCGAAAGTCACCATCGAAGAGGGCGTCGGCCGCTTCGTGGACTGGTACCTGGACTTCTACGGCCGTTGAGGCGGAACCGGCGCCAGCGCCGAGGGTTGAGGCCCTGAGCTCCAGCCAGGGCGTTCGATGACAGACCAAAACCTTCCCCGTGGCCCCAGCCGCCGCGGCGTGCTGGCCGGCAGCGCCGCCGGCTCCGCCGCCGCAGGTTCCGTCGCCCTGGGCCTGATCGCCAATCCATCGCAAGCCGCACCCCGCAGTCCCGGAGGGGCGCACCCCATGGAGCTGACGCTCAACATCAACGGCCGCGACCATCGGCTGTCGCTCGATCCACGCACAACCCTGCTCGACGCGCTGCGCGACCACCTCGGCCTGACCGGCTCGAAGAAGGGCTGCGACCAGGGCCAGTGCGGGGCCTGCACCGTCCACGTCGACGGCCGCCGCATCCTGGCCTGCCTCACCCTGGCCGCCGCCGTCCAGGGCCGACCGGTCGCTACGGTCGAGGGCCTGGCGCATGGCGACAAGCTGCATCCGATGCAGGCGGCCTTCGTCGAGCACGACGCCTTCCAGTGCGGCTACTGCACCCCGGGCCAGCTGATGAGCGCCGTCGCCTGCGTCCATGAGGGCCACGCCCACGATCGCGCGGCGATCCGCGAGCACATGAGCGGCAACCTCTGCCGGTGCGGCGCCTATCCGAAGATCGTCGACGCCATCGAGGACGCCGCGCCGAAGATGGAGCGTGGCTGATGCGCCCCTTCCGCTACGAGCACGCCGCCGACCGCGCCCAGGCGCTGCAGCTGGCCAACGGACCGCGCGAGGCTACGGCCAGCGCCCACATCACCGCGCCCATCCAGTACCTGGCCGGCGGCACGACGCTGATCGACCTGATGAAGCTCGACGTCATGCGGCCCGAGGTGCTGGTCGACATCAACGCCCTGGCCGGCCAGCACGGCGCGATCCGCGCCGACGCGAGCGGCCTGCATCTCGGCGCCCTGGCGCGGATGGCCGACGCTGCCGACGACCTAGTGGTCCGCCGCGACTATCCGATGATCGCCCAGAGCCTGGAGCTCGCCGCCAGCCCGCAGCTGCGCAACATGGCGAGCCTGGGCGGCAACGTCCTGCAGCGGACCCGCTGCAACTACTTCCGCGATCCGAGTTGGACGGCCTGCAACAAGCGCCATCCCGGCTCCGGCTGCGCGGCGATGGACGGCGTCAACCGCAAGCTCGCCGTGCTGGGCGCCAGCGACCACTGCATCGCCAACTACCCTGGCGACTTCGGCGTGGCGCTCGCGGCGCTCGGCGCGACCGTGGATATAGAAGGCGCGGGCGGCAGGCGGGTGCTGGCCTTCGAGGACCTGCACCGCCTGCCCGGCGACACGCCCCACATCGAGACCAACCTGAAGCCCGGCGAACTGATCACCGGCTTCACCGTGCCGGCCGGCCCCTGGACGCGCCGCTCCCTCTACCTGAAGATCCGCGACCGGCAATCCTATGAGTTCGCCCTCACCTCGGCCGCGGTGGCGCTGGACGTGGAGGGCGGCGTGGTCCGCGAGGCGCGGATCGGGCTCGGCGGCCTCGCCGCCAAACCCTGGCGCAGCCACGAGGCGGAGGCCGCGCTCAAGGGCCGGCCGCTGGACGAGGCCGCGGCCCACGCCGCGGCCGATGCGGCCCTCGCAAAGGCCGCCGGCCACGGCGAGGCGACCTTCAAGATCGAGCTCGGCCGCCGGACCCTGGTCCGGGCCTTGCTGCAAGCCCACGCCATGGAGGTCTGAGATGGCTGACGACGCCGGACGCCTCTACGGCAAGCCCGAGGTCCGCATCGACGGCGCGGCCAAGGTGACCGGCCAGGCGCGCTACGCCTCCGACGAGCCGGTGGCCAACCCGGCCTACGCCTACCTGGTGACCAGCGCCATTTCCCGCGGCCACATCACCGGCATGGACCTGGCGGCCGCCGAGGCCGTGCCCGGCCTGCTCGACATCCTGACCCACGAGACGGTCGGCAAGGAGGCCAAGCCCCCGGTCGGCCCCGACCAGAAGCCCACCACCACGACCCTCGAAACCACCCAGGTCTGGCACGACGGCCAGATCATCGCCGTGGTCGTCGCCGACAGCTTCGAGGCGGCCCGCGAGGCGGCGCACCGGGTGGTCGTCCACTATGCGCCGGAAACGCCCAGCGCGACCTTCGACAGCCCGGGCGCCGAGGCCGAGGTCCGCAAGACCGACGAGCAGCACAAGGACCCGGCCAAGGGCGACGCGCCGGCCGCCTTCGCCGCCGCCCCGGTGAAGATCGACGCCCGCTACGAGACCCCGACCCAGCACCACAACCCGCTGGAGCTGTTCACCACCACCTGCGTCTGGGACGGGCCGAAGCTGACCATCTACGAGCCGACCCAGACCATGTACGGCCTGAAGGCGGCGGTCGCCAAACAGCTCGGCATGGAGCCGGCCGACGTGCGCACCATCTCGCGCTACGTGGGCGGCGCGTTCGGCTCGAAGGGCGCGGCGACCTCGCGCACCGTCTGGATCGCCATCGCGGCCAGGCGGCTGAAGCGGGCGGTGAAGCTCGTCCCGACCCGCGACCAGGCCTTCACCATCGCCACCTACCGCGCCGAGACCCGCCACCACCTGCAGCTCGCCGCGAACCGCGACGGCAAGCTCCAGGCGCTGATCCACGAGGGCTGGGAAGTGACCTCGCGGCCCTCAAGCTACAACGTCTCCGGCACCGAGACGACGGCGCGGATGTACGCCTGCCCGAACATCGCCACCAAGGTGAACGTGGTCCACGCCGACCGGAACACGCCGGGCTTCATGCGCGCGCCGCCGGACACGCCCTACATGTTCGCCCTCGAGAGCGGCATGGACGAGCTGGCCCACGAACTGGGCATGGACCCGATCGAGCTGCGCCGGATCAACGACACCCAGACCGATCCGGTGGACGGCAAGCCCTTCTCCAGTCGATCGCTGATGAAGTGCTTCGACGCCGCGGCCGCCAAGTTCGGCTGGGCGAAGCGCGATCCCAAGCCCGGCGCCATGCGCGACGGCGACTGGCTGGTGGGCTACGGCTGCGCCACCTCCTGCTATCCCTCGAACATCGGGCCGGCCGCCGCGCGCCTGTCGCTGACGCCCAGGGGCAAGGCTGTGATCCAGCTGGCCGGCCATGAGATCGGCACCGGCGCCTACACCACCGTGGCGATCACCGTCGCGGGGGGCCTGGGCCTGAAGGTCACGGACATCCAGGTGTTCATGGGCGACTCCAACCTGCCGCCCGTGCCGGTCGCCGGCGGCTCCAACAACGCCGCCTCCACCGCCCACGTCGCCGCCAAGGCCTGCGAGGAGATCCGCCAGAAGCTGGCGCTGGCCGCCGTGCAGAACAATGCCGGCATCTTCGCCGGCGCGGATCCGAGCAAGCTGCGGCTGACTGATGGCGCCCTGGCGGGCCCCGACGGCCGGCGCGAGCCGCTGGAGACGGCGGTGGGCAGGGTGGCCGGCGGCGCCCTGGAAGTCCACGTGGAGAACGTGCCGGAGGGCCTGCCCCCGGACGCGGCCGCGGGCCTCTACCAGGGCAAGATGGCCATGTCGCGGGGCACGGGGCGGAAGGACGTCACCGCCTACGCCTTCGGCGCCCAGTTCGTCGAGGTGCGCATCCACGCCCTGACCCGGGAAATCCGCACGCCGCGGATCGTCAGCGCCTTCGCCTCGGGGACCATCGTCAATCCGCTCACCGCCTACAGCCAGTACATGGGCGGCGCGATCTGGGGCGTGTCCTCGGCCCTGCACGAGGCCACCGAGATCGACCTGCGCGAGGCGCGCTACGTGAACGACAACCTGGCCGACTACCTGGTGCCGGTGAACGCCGACATCGACCACCTCGACGTGATCTTCGTGCCGGAGGAGGACAGCCGCGTGAACCCCTTGGGAATCAAGGGCATCGGTGAGATCGGCATCGTCGGCATGAACGCCGCGGTCGCCAATGCGGTGTTCCACGCCACCGGCAAGCGGATCCGCAAGCTGCCGATCCGCATCGAGCACCTGCTCTGAGTTGCGGTCGCTGCGCCCGGCCCGCATAGTGCGCCAGCATGCGAGATCCCGCTGACGCCACCACTGGACCGCTTCGCACCGAGCCGAAGATGAAGCCCGACTGGCTGGTGCAGCCCGCGCCCGGCCCCGACCTGCCCGTCGCGCGGGATCGGAAGGGCGCCCAGGCCGGCATGGCGATCGCGCTGCTGGGCGGCGGCGCGTTCTGGGCGGCCGCCATCGGCGCCGCCGTCTACTTCCTGCGCCGGTAACAGCCGGGCGCCGCAAGCTTGGTCGGCAAACGCCCGGAAATAGGGCAGTTTCGCGCGACCGCCGCGCAGGCGGCCGGGCTCCCTGGGCGGCGTTCTGCGTTTAGCTCTTGTTGGAGCCGGGAGGTGGGGGCGATGCCGACAGGCACGTTCGACGAGATGAACGGCTGGCCCGGTTCGGGAACCAGGCCGGCCTATGGCGAGGTGCGCCGCTGGCTGGACGAGACGTCGCCGGCGATCCTGCAGACCCGGCAGGCCCAGGCGGAGCTGCTGTTCCGACGCACCGGCATCACCTTCAGCGTCTATGGCGACGCCGAGGGCGCGGAGCGCCTGATCCCCTTCGACCTGGTGCCGCGGGTGCTGAGCTCGGCGGAATGGAGCCGCCTGGAGCGCGGGCTGGTCCAGCGGGTGCAGGCGCTGAACGCCCTGCTCGCCGACCTCTACGGCGCCCAGGACATCGTCCGCGCCGGGATCGTCCCGCAGGAGCTGGTGGCGCTCAATCCGCAGTACCAGCTGGCGGTGGCCGGCCACACGCCGTCGAAGGGCGTCTTCGTGCACATCGCCGGCATCGACCTGGTGCGCACCGGCCCCGACGACTTCTACGTGCTGGAGGACAACGCCCGCACGCCGTCCGGCGTCTCCTACATGCTGGAGAACCGGGAGATGATGCTGCGGCTGTTCCCCGAGCTGGTGGCGCGCTCGCAGGTCGCCCCGGTGGAGACCTATCCGGACCTGTTGCTGGAGACCCTGCATTCCGTGGCCCCCGAGCGGCGCAACGGCGACCCTTGCGTGGTGGTGCTGACGCCCGGACCGCACAACTCGGCCTTCTACGAGCACAGCTTCCTGGCCGACAAGATGGGCGTGGAGCTGGTGCAGGGCGCCGACCTCTTCGTCCGCGACGAGGTGGTATATATGCGGACCACCGAGGGGCCGCGGCGGGTGGACGTGATCTATCGCCGCCTCGACGACGCCTACCTCGATCCGCTGGCCTTCCGGCCGGAGTCGACGCTGGGCGTGCCCGGCCTGCTCAGCGCCTACCTGGCCGGCAACGTAGCCCTGGCCAACGCGGTGGGCACGGGCATCGCCGACGACAAGGCTATGTACAGCTACATGCCCGAGATCATCCGCTTCTACTCGGGCGAGGATGCGATGCTCTCCAACGTGCCCACCTGGCGCTGCCGGGAGGCGGAGCATCTCAGCTATGTGCTCGACCACCTGCCGGAGCTGGTGGTGAAGGAGGTCGACGGCTCGGGCGGCTACGGCATGCTGGTCGGCCCGCACGCCAGCAAGGCGCAGATCTCCGACTTCGCCGCGAAGCTGCGCGCCGCGCCGGAGAAATTCATCGCCCAGCCGACCCTGGACCTCTCCACCTGCCCGACCCTGGACGGCGACAAGGTGGCGCCACGGCACGTGGACCTGCGGCCCTTCGTGCTGACCGGCGCTGACGGGGTGAAGGTGGCGCCGGGCGGGCTGACGCGGGTGGCGCTGACGCCGGGCTCCCTGGTGGTCAACTCCAGCCAGGGCGGCGGCACCAAGGACACCTGGGTGACGGGCTGACCTCGAGAATGCTGTCCCGCACCGCCTCCAACCTGTTCTGGACCGGCCGCTACATCGAGCGGGCGGACTTCGTCGCGCGCCTGGTGGAGGCCACCGCCCGGCTGGCCAGCCTGCCCTCCACCTATGGGGGCGACCCGACGGCGTGGACGGGCGCGCTCGCCGCGGCCGGCGCGGCGGCCGCCTTCGCCAAGACCGGGGCCGAGCCCACCGACATCGCCATCGCGCCCTTCCTGACTGTCGATCCGGCGAGCCCGTCCTCGATCCACAGCTGCCTGGAGCTGGCGCGCAACAACGCCCGCGCCGTGCGCACGGCGCTGACCCGCGAGGTCTGGGAGGCGCTGAACGGCGCCTGGCACGAGGTGGAGCGGTTCGCCGGCCCCAGGCTCTCGCGCGTGCGCCTGGACGACCTCCTGGAGACCGTGCACCGCGCGGTGCTGGCCTTCGAGGGCGCCGCCCACCGCACCATGCTGCGCGACGACGCCTACTGGTTCCTGCAGCTCGGCTCGGCCATGGAGCGGGCCGACAACACCGCCCGCCTCCTGGACGTGAAGTACCACCTGCTGCTGCCGCGCGACGAGCTGGTGGGCGGCAGCCTGGACCACTTCCAGTGGGTGACCATCCTCAGGACCGTCTCGGCCAACACCGCCTATCGCTGGGTCTACCGCGACACGGTGAAGCCCTGGCTGGTCGCGGACCTGCTGATCTTCAACACCCAGATGCCGCGCTCGCTGGCCTCCTGCTACGAGGAGATCGACGGGCTGCTGGACCGGCTCGGCAAGGGGTCCGGCCGCCGGGGCCCGGCGCACCGCACCGCCTCGGCCATGCTGCTCGGCCTGCGCAACACCGACATCGACGCGGTGTTCGCCTCCGGCCTGCACGAGTTCATCGGCCGCTTCCTGGCCGACAACAACCGGCTGGGCGCGGCCGTGGCCGAGCAGTTCCTCTTCTGACACATGCGCATCCGGGTCCAGCACGCCACCACCTACGACTACCAGAGCCCGGCCGAAGGCGTGGTGCAGGTGCTGCGCATGACGCCCTCCGACCACGAGGGACAGCGGACGGCCCTGTGGCGGGTGGACGTCGACGTCAACGGGGTGCTGCGCGAACGGCGCGACGCCTTCGGCAACGCCAGCCAGATCTTCTTCGCCGACCAGCCGGTGACCTCGCTGACCGTGCGGGTGACCGGCGAGGCCCAGGTGCGCGACACGTCCGGCGTGGTGGCCGGCGCGCGGGAGCCCTTCCCGCTGGCGGTCTTCCTGCGCACCACCCCGCTCACCGAGCCCGACCCCGCCGTGCGCGCCTTCGCCGCCGAGAGCCAGGGCGGTGACACCCTGGCCCGGCTGCACGACCTGATGGGCCGGTTGAATGCGACCATGGCTTTCGACACCGAGGCGACCGCGGTCGGCACCAGCGGGCTGGAGGCCTTCGCCCGCCGGCGCGGCGTCTGCCAGGACTACGCCCACATCTTCATCGCCGCCGCTCGCTGCCTGGGGATTCCGGCCCGCTACGTCTCCGGTCACCTGGCTCGCACCGAATCCCACGCCCAGGATGCAGCCCATGCCTGGGCCGAGGCGTTCGTGCCGGACCTCGGATGGGTGGCCTTCGACGCCGCCAACGGGGTCTGCGCCGACGAGTCCTATCTTCGCGTGGCGGTGGGACTCGATTACCTAGATGCGGCGCCCATGCGGGGCGCGCGTCGGGGCGGTGGTGCGGAACGGCTAAGCGTGACGGTGCATGCGCGTGAGGCCGTGGTCCAGCGCCAGGATTGAGATCGAGGGGAAGTTCATTGACCTATTGCGTCGGGGTCCTGGTTCGCGAAGGTCTCGCGATGCTGGCCGACACCCGGACCAACGCGGGCGTCGACAACGTCTCGACCTACCGCAAGCTGCGGCTCTTCGGGAACGACGGGGAGCGGCTGATCGTGCTCGCCTCGGCCGGTAGCCTGTCCACCACCCAGACGGCGCTGGAGCGCGCGACGCTGGGCATCCTGGCCCCTGACACCGGCGAGATGGAATCCATTGAGACGGCGGCCTCCATCCACCGCGCGGCCTACCTGCTCGGCCAGGCCATCCGCTTCACCCGCGACGAGATGGAGGGGCTGAAGCAGGACGACGTCAGCTTCGACGCCAGCCTGCTGGTGGGCGGCAGCGTCGGCGGCGAGCCCACCCGCCTGTTCCTGGTCTACAGCGCCGGCAACTTCATCGAGTGCGGGCCGGAGACGCCGTTCCTGCAGATCGGTGAGACCAAGTACGGCAAGCCGATCCTCGACCGCGCCCTGAGCTTCGAGACCGAACTCGACGAGGCGGTGAAGATCGCCCTGATCTCCTTCTCCTCCACCATGCGCTCGAACCTGGCGGTGGGCCTGCCGATCGACCTGATGACCGCCCGCGCCGGCCAGACCAAGGCCGATCTGGTCTACCGGATCGACGACCACGACCCCTACTACCGCGACCTCAACGACCGCTGGTCGCAGGCGCTGAAGGCCGCCCAGGCCTCGATCCCCAAGCCGCCCTACGCCTGATCGCCTTAGGCCTGATCCCCCGCGCCCGCTTCCGGCTTGAAGCCCACGGGCAGGTAGCCGTGCAGGAAGGATTCCACGGCGACGGTGACCGGGCCGGAGATCTCGCGGCGGCCGGACTCCATCTCCAGCACCCGCTTCTCGCCCTGCTTGTCGCCGCCGGCCAACCGCAGGGCGCGGGCGAGGTCGAGCGGCGTCCATCCCAGCGCCTCGCGCGCCTGTTTCAGATGGGGGCCGGTCCGGATCACCTGGCGCGCTCCTTGTTGCAGCTGCGAAGGGGCGCATAGCCCACCCGGCGAGGAGGGGAAAGCTTCGAGTGGACGCCGCCGCCGCACGCCCTGCGCGAAGCCGCCTGGCCACGACCTGAAGTTGCGCGCCCTTCCCTCGCGACAACCTGGGCGCGGCGAGCCCGGCGCACCGCTGCGGCCCTATGGCAAGTCTCTGTTTACCTTAACGAAAACTTTGAAGAGCCAGATCGGACGACGATGGGCGTGGTTTCGGCCCGCTCGGGAGGACCCTCCTCGATGGACGTGGCTCACGTCCAAACCGGCCGCATCGGCTGCGCGGCGGCCGTCCTGGCCGCGCTTGCGAGCCTGGCCGCCTGCGCGACGTCCGGACCCGGGCCAGGCGGTCCAGCGGCCCTGTTCCGCACCCAGGCAAGCGGGGTTTCCGAGGCGGTGGCCCCGGGCCTGAGCTCGGCCTGGTACGTCCAGCGCCTGCCGATCCAGTTCGCCCAGGTCGGCGTCGCCGGCTGGCGCAGCGCAGGGGGTGGCCTGGGCGCCTGGTTGTCGCGGCTCATCGGCCACCGCGGCGGCCACGCCACGCCGCCCACCGCCGTGGCGGCGCTGGGCCTGAAGCTGCCGGCGCCCTCCCTGGTCCAGGTCACCAACCTGGCGACCTACAAGACGATCACCGTTCGCATCGAAGACAAGGCGCGGATGGCCGGCCGGATCATCCTGCTGCCGCCGGAAGCGGCCCAGGCGCTGGGCGCGGAGCCGGGCCGGCCGCTGAGCGTGCGCCTGCGCTATCTCGCCCCCACCCTCGCCTACAACCAGCCGCCAACCCTGCGCTACGCCTTGCTCGGGCCGGACAGCGTCGGCCCGGGCGCCGCCGCCCCGGCCGCCTTCGCCCTGCAGACCGTGGAGACGCCCGCCGTGGCGGCCGTGGCGCCGATCACCGCGGTCCCCCAGCGCCTGGCCGAGCTCAGCCCGCCGCCGACCCTGGAGCTACGGCCTGCGCTGGCGACGGAGACGCCGGCGCCCCTGCCCCTGCGCCTGCGCGGCGAATTCGCGCCGGCGACACGCGCCTTCCGCATCGAGGCCGCCGCCTTCGCCGACTTTGCCAACGCGCGGCGCGCGGTGAACCGGCTGGCGCCCGCCGGTCAGGCCGCCATCGTGCCGGTGAGGCGCGGCGCCCAGACCTTCTACCGGGTGCTTCTGGTCGGCCCCCGCGATGGCGCGGCCGCCGAGCGGCTGCGCCTTCGCGTCACCCAGGCCGGCTTCGACGACGCCCGGCTGATCCAGCCGCTCTGACCGGCGGCCTCAGTCGACGTGGGCCTCGCGCTCCATGGAGATCGGCCGCGCCGGCTTCAGCACCAGGATCAAGGGGATCAGGAGGACGATGCTCAGCGCCATCCAGCTGAACACATTGTCGTAGCTGACCATGGTCCCCTGGCGGGTCACCTCGCCGTTCAGGATCTGCAGGCCGCCGGCGCTGGAGGGGTCCATCATCGGCGGGACCGCCGCCCGGACCACCGGATCGCTGGCCGACAGCCGCTCGCTGAGCCGCACGTGGGCGAGCGCGCTGTCGCGGATCAGCATCGCCTGGACGATCGAGATGCCGGCGCTCGAACCCAGGCTGCGGGCCATGGTGGAGACAATGGTGCCCTCGGTGCGGTGGCGCGGGTCGAGGCTGGCGTAGGCCAGGGTGTTGAGCGGCGCGAACATCAGGCCGGTGCCCAGGCCCTGGACGAAGCCCGCGACCATGATCGGATCAGCGGTCATCGAGAGGTCGAAGCGACCCATCTGCCAGGTCGAGACGATGCACAGCAGCACGCCCGCGAACAGCACCGCGCGGGCCCCGAACCGGCCGATCAACCAGGGGATGGCCAGGAACGAGATCAGCGAGCCCAGGCCGCGCGGCATGCTGGCCACCCCGCTCTGCATGGCTGAATAGCCCATCAGGTTCTGCATGAACGATGGCAGGAGCGCGCTGGTGGAGAACAGCAGGGCGCCCACGAAGAAACCGAAGATGGTGGTGCCGACGAAATTGCCGTCCTTGGCGAGGTCGCGGTGGAAGAACGGCTCCTTCGAGGTCGCCGTCTGCATGACGAAGACCCACAGGCCCATGACCGCCAGGATCCCCTCGATCCAGATCTCCTTGGAATCGAACCAGTCCTGGCTGGGACCGCGGTCGACCATGATCTGGAAGCCGAGCACGAAGGTCACCAGGGCGCCGAACCCCAGGAAATCGAACGGTCGCTGCCGACCACCTTCGTCGTGGCCCATGAAGACATAGAGCCCCAGGAAGGCCAGGATGCCGATCGGCAGGTTGATGTAGAAGACCCAGCGCCAGCTGAGGTTCTCGGTGATCCAGCCGCCCAGGGTCGGGCCGATGATCGGGCCCAGGATCACCGCCGCGCTCCAGATGCTCATCACCCGCGGCATCAGCCGCTGCGGATACATGTTCAGCATCACCGTCTGCGACAGCGGAATGAGCGAGGCGCCCGCTACCCCTTGCAACAGGCGGTAGGCGACGATCTCCGGCAGGCTGGTCGCGATGCCGCACAGCATCGACGCCAGGGTGAAGCCGCCGATCGAGATCAGCAGCATCCGCTTCACCCCGATCTTCTGCGACAGCCAGCCGGACAGCGGCGTCATGATCGCCGTGGCGATGATGTAGGAGGTGAGCACCCAGGTGATCTCGTCCTGGGCCGCCGAGACGCTGCCCTGGATATGCGGCAGGGCCACGTTGGCGATAGTCGAATCCAGGGTGTTCATCAGCGTGGCCAGCATCAGGGCCCCGGTGATCGGTATCCGGTTCTCTATGTCCTGAGCTGTAGCCAAACCGCCCTTCCCCCGCCTTGTTTGGGCAGAAGGTTCGCTTTGGACGTCGCGTCAGTCCAGTGCCGATGTGACGTCCGAGTGACTGCGCCGCAGCCGATCTGCCCAAGGAAGCGGCGTCTTCGGCGAAAACAACGTCTGCGGGTCTTAACCGATTGTGGCCCCGGCGCGTTGTTGCATCCTGGACAGGCGCGGCCGGCTTTGGGTCGCCCGCCACGAGGAGATGAGCGATGAGCCACCTCAGCGCGTTCGACGGACCGCTCGGCTTCGTGACCCTGCATCCGGTCTTTACGATCGGCCCCGTGCTGTTGGCCAGTTTCTGGGTAGCGCTCGCCGCGCGGCGCAAGCCTGCGCCCAATCCGGCGCGCCATCGCCGCTAGGCGTCTCGCCCACGCGGTTTGACCGCCTCGCCGAAGCGGCCGCAGAGTGCGGCTCCACGCGGGAGCGGGCGTTCAGATGACATCCCCCAGGCCTGGGCCCACGTCCGGCGATCCGCCGCGGCCGCTCGCCCTGGTGACCGGCGCGTCGGCCGGGATCGGCGAGGCCTTCGCCCGCGCCTACGCCCGGCGCGGCCATGACATCGCGCTGGTCGCCCGCCGCGCCGACCGGCTCGAGGCCCTGGCCGCCGAACTCAGCGCCGCTCACGGGATCGAGGCTTTCGCCATCCCCGCCGACCTCGCGACGCTGGAGGCCTGCCAGCAGGTGCTGGACGCGGTCGCCGCCCGCGGCCGGCAGGTCGATGTGCTGGTCAACAACGCCGGCTTCGGCATCGCCCAGAGCTTCACCGGCGTCCCCTGGAGCCGGCAACGCGACTTCCTGATGACCCTGGTGGTCAGCGGCTGCGGCCTGGCCTACGGGGTGATCCCGCCGATGGTGGCGCGCGGATCGGGCGCGATCATCAACGTCGCCTCCCTGGCCGGCTTCGCCCCCGGCGCGGCCGGCCACACCCTCTATCCGGGGGCCAAGAGCCTGGCGATCAAGTTCTCCCAGGCGCTCGACGCGGAGTATCGCGACAAGGGGCTCAAGGTCACCGCGGTCTGCCCGGGCTTCACCCTCACCGAATTCGCCGAGGTCAACGGCACCCAGGCGATCATGGACCAGGCGCCCCGCCGCTTCTTCCAGACCGCCGAGCAGGTGGTCGAGATCGCCATCGCCGCCAACGCCCGCGGCAAGGTCGTGGTGGTGCCCGGCTGGCACAACAAGCTGGCCGCCGCCCTGCTCCGCTACTTGCCCGAATCCCTGCTCTCGGCCGTCATCCGCCGCGGGGCGGCGAAATACCATCTGGAGGACTGAGGCGGTGGCGCACTTCGACGTGGTGATCATCGGCTCGGGCGCCGGCGGGGCGACGCTCGCCCAGCGCCTGGCGCCCACCGGCAAGTCGATCCTGATCCTGGAGCGCGGCGAGCACCTGCCGCGCGAGGCGGAGAACTGGAGCTCGCGCGCGGTCTTCGTGCAGCACCGCTATCGCACCCAGGAGAAGTGGTACGACAAGACCGGCAAGCCCTTCACGCCCAACACCCACTACTGGGTCGGCGGCAACACCAGCTTCTACGGCGCGGCCCTGATGCGGCTGCGCAAGCGCGACTTCGAAGAGGTGCAGCACGCCGGCGGCGTCTCGCCCGCCTGGCCGATCAGCCTCGCCGACCTGGCCCCCTGCTACACCGAGGCTGAGACCCTGTGGCAGGTGCACGGGGCGCGGGGCGAAGACCCCACCGAGAACGGCGACGAGCCGCCTTACGCCTATGCCGCCGTCCACCACGACCCCGGCGTCGCCCAGCTGAAGACCCACTGGGAGAACCAGGGCTGGCGGCCGTTTTCCCTGCCGCTGGGGATCAAGCTCGACCAGGCGCACCCGGTCACCTCGGCCTGCATCAAGTGCAAAACCTGCGGCGGCTACCCCTGCCTGCTGCGGGCCAAGTGCGACGCCCGCACCCTGGCCATCGAGCCGATGCTGGCGCTGCCCAACGTCACCCTGCTCACCGGCCGCAAGGTGGTGCGGCTGGAGACCGACCCGGCCGGCAGGTCGGTGACCGAGGTGGTCTGCGAGAGCGAGGGCGGCGAGGAGCGCTGGACCGGCGACATCGTGGTGCTGGCGGCCGGCGCCGCGAACAGCGCGGTGGTGCTGCTGGCCTCCGCCAACGCCGCCCATCCGACGGGGCTCGCCAACGGCTCGGACCAGGTCGGCCGCAACTACATGTTCCACACCCTGACCGCGATGGTCTCGCTCACCGCCAGGATGGTGGACGTGACCTTCCCCAAGACCCTGGCGGTCAACGACTTCTACTGGGGCGATCCGGCCGGCGGCTACGACAAGCCCATGGGGCACATCCAGCTGCTGGAATACATGTCCGGCCAGACCCTGGAGGGCCAGGTGTCCGACTGGCTGCCGCCGGGCCTGGTCCCCGACGCCATGTCGGAAGGGCTCGCCGAGCGGATGCTCTCCATGCTGGTGATCTCGGAGGACCTGCCGCTGCCGCAGAACCGCGTGCGGCTGACGCCGGACGGCCGCATCCATCTCGACTACACCTACAACAACCTGGAGGGTCACGAGCGGCTGGTGGCCAAGCTGAAGGGCTCGCTGGACGGCTTCGTCGATCACGCCCATCCGCTGTCGCAGCACCATTTCCAGTTCGACAGCCTGCTGCCGCTCTACGGCACCGCCCACCAGGCGGGCACGATCCGGTTCGGCACCGATCCGGCGGGCTCGGTGCTGGACCCCTGGTGCAAGGCTCACCAGCTCGACAACCTCTATGTGGTCGACACCAGCTTCTTCCCCTCGATCGCCTCGGTGAATCCGACCCTGACCACCGTGGCCAACGCCCTGCGGGTCGGCGACCATCTGATCGAACGCCTGGGCGCAAGAGCGCCCGCAGCCAGGGCGAAGCCGGCGCCGCGTCCGAAAGCGCACAAGGCTGCGGAGGGGTTGAGCTAGTTCCGCCGCCATCCGACGGCCACATTCGGAACCGAGCCCGCCATTCATGGTTCTGCCTGCGGAGGCTGCACCATGGCGATCGAAGGAAGGCAGGCTGACGACCAGGCGCAGCCCGTCGCGTTCGACGGTTGTGCGGGCTGGCTGCACCCTGCCGATGGCCGCACCGCCGTCCTGCTGATTAGCCCCTGGGGCTTCGAGGCCCTGTGCCTTCGCCGCAGCTGGCGCATGTTGGCCGACGCCTTGGCCGCCGCGGGCTATCCCACCCTGCGCTTCGACTATCCCGGCACTGGCGACTCGCTGGGTGAGGCGTCCGACCTCCCCTCGCTGGAGGCGCTGCAGGCCGCCACGATCCGCGCCGCCGAGCTGCTCAAGACCCGCACCCATGCGCGGCGGCTGGTGCTGATCGGCCAGGGCCTGGGCGCGAGCCTCGCCGGCCTCTTGGCCGAGGAGCTGGGCGCCGGCGGGATCGCCCTCCTGGCGCCGGTGGTCCGTGGCCGCGACTACCTGCGCGAGCTGTCGGTCTGGGGTATGACAGTCGCCGAAACCATGCAGCTGGAGACCGAGGCGGGCCAGGGCGGCGCCGTGGCCGGGTTCGAGTTGCCCGAGGGCCTGCGCGCCGACCTGGCCGCGTTCGATCTCACCGCCGCCGCCCCGCCCGTCCCCGCTGCCCTGATCGTCGGCCGCAGCCGGGTGGCCGAGCTGAAGCTGGGCGAACGCCTGCGCGAGCTGGGCTGTGCGGTCAGCGAAATCCCCTACGCCGGCTACGAGGCCGCCGTCACCAACCCGACCGCCGGCCGCCCGCCCCGGGAGACGCTCCAGGCGGTGGTGCAGTGGGTCGGGCAGACCGCCCCTGCCGAGGTGGTCGCGCATCGGCGCAGCGCCCATGGCGCGGCGGTGTTGGAGGCGCCCGACTTCGTCGAGACCGCGGTCCGCTTCGGCCCCGAAGGCCATCTCTGCGGCGTGCTCTGCGAGCCGCGCAGCGCCAGGCGGGGCGCGACCGTCCTGCTGCTCAGCGCTGGCGGCGATCCGCACATCGGCTGGGCCCGCGGCGCGGTGGAGGCGGCGCGCGACTTGGCCCGCGACGGCATCGCCTCCCTGCGCATGGACTCCACCGACGTCGGCGACAGCGCCGGCCCGCTCTCCGGCGCTCCCATCCGGCTCTATGACGACCGCCATATCGAGGATGCGCAGCTGGGCTTCGACTGGCTGCTGGCCCGTGGCTTCGGGCCGGTCCTGCCGGTCGGCCGCTGCTCCGGCGCCTTCGCCGCCTTCAACGCCGCCGCCCGCGACCCAAGGATCTGCGACATCATCCTGGTCAACCAGCTCCGCTACATCTGGGAGCGCGACGGGAACTACGAGCGGGCCAGCGAGAAGGTCGGCCACTACCGCAAGCAGGCCAAGCATCCGGGCAAGCTGTTCGTCCGCTGGGTCCGCGGCGAGATCGACCTGGACGTGGTCCTGGCCAAGCTGGGGCCTGCGGCCCTGGAACTCGCCCGGGCCACCCTGAAGGGCCAGGCGCGGGCCCAGCGCAAACAGATCCGCGACACCTTCGGCGGCCTGCAGAGGCGCGGCGCGCGCATCAACCTCTTGATCAGTCGCGACCGCGAAGCCCACGAGGTTTTCCGCCAGTTCTTCGGCGACGAAGGCGCACGGCTGCGCCGCTACGGCGACCTGCGGCTGACCTTCCTGGAAGACGCCGACCACGCCCTGACGCCGAAGCCGGCGCGCATGGCGCTGCTGGACGTGGTGCGCGAGATGGCGCTCACCAGCCCCGCGCCCTCAGCCGCCGCCGTAGCCGCCGAGCCCGCACCCGCCGAGCGCGAGGAGTTCGCCCTCGGGCCGGCCGGCGGCCTCCTGCCGACCTAGCAACCTCACCAGCTTCCGTTCGCCGGGCAGCAGGACGAAGCCGTCGTCGGCCGGGCGGTAGGCGGCGTCAGCGATGTGCACATAGGGCTGCAACCGCTCGGCGGTGAGCGCCAGGCTCCAGCCGCCGGCCGCCTCCAGCAATTCGATCGCAACCGCGCCGCCCCCGGCCTGCGGCGGGGCCATCAGGTGGACGGCCTCCGACAACAGCTCGCCCTCCGGACCGATCAGTTGGGCGCAGACCGCCTCGTGGGCCCGCGGTCCGAACCGGTAGGCGTGGGAGAGATCGAAGAAGCGGCCGATCAGCTCGAAGCCGGAGAGCTCGAGGCCCGAGCGCGCGGGGATCTCCAGCGGCCGGCGCACGTCGATCAGCGGGCCCGGGTCCGCACCGAACACCGCCAGCCGCAGCTCCGCCAACAGCGGCTCCTCCCGCTCGTTGAGCACGTGCACGGCCAGACCATTGACCCCCTCGTCGGTGAGCAGCACCTGGGCCGGCTGCAGCACCCGCTTCAGCGCGTACCAGCAGGGCTTGGGCTCGCCGAGCGCGTCGATCAGCCCCCAGCCGGCGCCGGCTTCGACGTCCTTCAGCAGCCAGACCAGGCCGCCGGCGCAGGGCGAGCGCGCCCGCCGCCACTCCGCGAACACCGCCGCCATCGCCTGGCCGCTGACCATCCGCGAGAGGTCGAGATAGAGCGCCGGATCGGCGCGGCGGAGCTCGTAGGGATGGTGGCCATAGAGCCGCTTCAGATAGTGGTCGCGGACGTCCTCGAAGTCCCAGCTGACGCCGCGGTCGCGGGGCACGCGGGCCCTCCAGCGCGGATCGTGCACCGCCGGCGCCGCGAGGCTCTGGGCCAGGGTCTCCGGCTGCGGGACGTTGGCGAAGGCCAGGCACTCGCTGGCGAACCGCACAGTGGCGTGGCGGGCATCCTCCAGCGGGCGCTCGTAGGCGCCGACGCCGTAGTAGTGGGTGACCCCCTGGTCGGCGACGAAGGGCAGCGGCCCGCCCCATGGCGTGTTGGGCACGTAGGGAACACCCGGCGCGAAATCGCGCGCGAGGCCCGGCAACACTTCGTCGAACAGCGGCCAGGCGAGATCGGACGCCAAGCCCATCATCGACGCCTGCTGCATCACCTCGCTGCCGCCGCAGAGCACCGTCAGGGATGGCGCGCCCTGCATGGCCTGCAGCACGGCCGCGGCTTCAAGGCGCACCGCATCGAGGAAGGCCGGGTCGGTGGCCGGGTAGTCGAAGTTGGCGAACATGAAGTCCTGCCAGACCATGATCCCCAGCTCGTCGCAGAGCTCGAAGAAGGCCGGCCCTTCGTAGACCCCGACGCCGCTCAGCCGGACCATGTTCATACCGGCCTCGGCCATCAGGCGCAGGGCCGGCTCGTAGGCCGCGCGATCCGAGGCCAGACCCACCGCGTCCGGCGCGACCCAGGCCGCGCCGCGGCAGAACACCGGCTCGCCGTTGATCCGCAGGCCGAACCCGAGCCCATCGTCGCCGCGGTCGACCTCGACGCGTCGGAAGCCCGTGCGGCCGAGGTCGATCTCCGTCGCCCCCGCGGTGATCCGCACCGGATAGAGCGGCTGGCCGCCATGGGTGTGGGGGAACCAGGGCCGGGCGTCAGAGACGCTGAGGTGCGCGCGATAGCGGCCGTCGCCCAGCGCTTCGAGCGCCGCCGAGGCGCCCGCGCACGCCAGGCGTGCGTCGCCCGTCAGGCCGTGGAGCGTGACCTCGACGTCGAGCCGCGCCGCGCCGTCCCAGTCGGCCCGCAGCCGGAGGTCTTCCGCTCGCGCCTTCCCATCCTCGATCAGCCGGATCGGCCGCCAGGGACCGACCGTGTCGATCGCGGGCCGCCAGCCCGGCATGTGGCCCAGCAGGGCGGTGCGCACCAACCGCAGCCCCTGGGCCTCGATCATGAACGGTCGCCAGCGGGCCCGCGGTCCCTTGGCGCTGAGCTTCGGCGCAAGCGCGCGGAAGCAGATCCACAGGGTTGCGCCGGGGGCGATCTCCACCTCGGCTTCGGCCGGCTGGAACATCGAGCCCGACGTGAGGACGAGGCTTTCGTCCAGCCAGACCTCGGCGGTGGTCGCCAAGCCGTCGAACCGCAGGCGCCGGCGGCCGGCCTCGGCGAGCGGCAGGCGGTACCAGGCGTCCTTGTCGTTGAGCGCAAGAGGCGTATCGCGCCGCCAGCGGCCGGCGGCTTCCAGGGCCTGGGCGACCGTTCCGGGCGCGGTGGCGGCGATCCAGTCGTCGAGCCGGGCGGCTTCGGCGGGCGTGGCGCAGGCGCTTGCTGGGGTCAGGCTCAGACGCCAGCCCTCGGCGAGGCGCGTCTGGCGCGCGCCGGTCACGGCCGTGAGGCGCCCCATTTCGCCCCCGTCAGTGTCAGGCGGCGCGAGCCTGCGCCGCGGTGAAGAGTTCCTCCCACGCCTCGGCGGCAGGTTCGAGCGTCGGCGCGAAGCTGCCGAGCTTCCGGCGCGCCACGGTGCGCGCCAGCTGGAACTGCGCGGTCTTGGCGGTCTCGGCGATCTTGCGGCAGAGGCCGGCGCGCGAATCCTCCGGGTTCAGCCAGGCCAGACCGCTGCCCAGCAGCTCGAAGTTGGCGCCCAGCAGGCGCAGGTTGTGGAAGGCGTAGGCGTGGAAGGCCTGCTCGGAGCCCGCCAGACGCTCGATCTGCTCCGGCGCCGCGGCCTGGAAGGCGCGGATCGGGTTGGCCTGCGGCCTGCGGCCCCAATGCCAGGCGAACACCTCGCCGGCGATCGCCTTCAGGGCCAGCGGGGCGCGGCGGATCGGCTCCAGGGTGGTGAACTCCACATAGGGCCACATGCCGGGCCGCTCCTCGCCCCAGGCCGGGAAGATGCCGTCGAAGTCCTCGCCCTCGGCCACCGCATAGGCGCCGTTGTGGAAGTATTCCAGGCGCTTGCGCTGGGGGTCGAGCCGGTTCGGCGCAATGGTCGTCTTGCCGTGCTCGCGGCGATAGCTGGTGCCGTCGGTGTCGGGCAGGAAGTAGGGATCGACCTCGACGAGGCACATCCGCCGCCGCGCCATCTGGCGCAGCACGTGGCGTTCGACCGGCTCGTAAATGGCCAGCTCCGTCGCCTTCAGGCCATAGAGGGTCTCGAGGTCCTCGAGCGGGAACTTGGTGAAGGTGAACTGGTCGCCCTCGAAGTCCTGGGCGGCGGTGAAGCCCAGCGCCGCCTCTGGCGGCAGGCCGAGGGCGTGCAGGATCTCGATCCACAGATCGATGTAACAGTTGGTCTCCGCCCAACACCGATCCAGCCCATGCAGGACGTGGGGCCGGAAACTCTGGACGGTCACTTGCGGAAGGCAGGCTTTCAACTCAACCCCACAGAAGGCCACGTACGCCGGCTGGCCATCCCCGCACGTCCAGCCCGTGATGCTTGAACAGCGCCAGGGCCAACCGCTCGAGCCCGAAGCCCACGCATCCGGTGTGCGCCGGAGCCCCGTCCGCCAGTTCCACGCCCCACGTCGTGGCGAAGTGGTCCTGGTGGTAGTTGAAGCTCAGACAAGCGGTCGGCTGCGCATTGGCTACAGGGATCACCATTTCGAGCTTCAAACCTTGGTCACGCTGGCTAAGTTTCATCATCTTGCCGGCACGGCCAAAAAAAGGATCATTGGCGGGGACCACGTCGAACGGCAATTCAAGCTGGCCGATCAACGACTTGGCCCGCTCGATCCACAGTTCGCGGAAATCCTGGACCTGATCGGGCGTGCCGGCGCGGACGTATTCGCGCATCCGGAACAGCTGCATCCGGCAGGGGTCGGTCGAGGGTTCGTGGCGGAAGCAGTAGGACTGCACGTCGAACAGCCGTCCCGCTTCCGGCAGGGCGCCCTGGGCCGCCATCATCGGATAGAGCGGGTAGCAGGCGGCCGGCGTCAGGGCGACGTCGGTGGCCACCTGGTCCTGGGTCCAGTCTTCGCCGGTGTCGATCTTCTCAAGCAGCAGGGCGTGGTCGTGGTCGCCGCCGCAGAAGCTGTGCACCGTGCCCGCCAGCTGCGGGAAGCTCTTCATGTAGCCGCTGGTCTCGATCTGCTTGCGGGTGACCGCCGGCGGGAAGCGCAGCACCTCGGCGCCGTCGTCCTTGCCGATGTCCGTCACCGCCGCCTCGAACCGGGCGATGACGTCCTCGAACATCCCGCTGCGGCCGTAGAGGCCGTCGACGCCGGTGGGAACCAGGTGACCGGCCGCGATCATCTGGTCGAGGAAGCTCGGTGTGGCGTCCATCCCTCAGGCCCTCCGCGCGGCCGGCGAGCGCTGGATCAGCATCATCTGGCCGGCCCCGGCCATGATCCGGTCGTTGGAGATCATCAGCCGTGCGGAGTGGATGTCGCGCAGGTGGCGGCCGAGGCCGTAGGGGCCGGTGTTCTTGTAGCCCTGCAGGCCGCAGATCATCAGGCAATCCTCGACCACCTGCAGGGCGATGGTCGAGACCGAGACCTTGAGCGCGTTCATCGCCAGGCTGAAGCCGACGGTGGCGGCCCGCTCCGGCGCGGCGCGCATGGCGGCCCAGCGGCCGAGCGCGTCGGCGATGGTCGCCTCGATGGTGCGGTATCTGGCGTAGGCCTCGGCCAGCTTGGTGGCGCTGACGGGCGGCGTGCCCGGCGACTTTCGCGCCTCGGCGATGACGAAGGCCTGGGCCTTGGCCATGGCGTCCGCGGCGATGCCGCACCAGACGCTGGACCACAGGATGTGCGAGCCGGCGATCATCGACTCCGCGGCGATGTCGGCGAACGGCCGGGGCAGGATCTGTTCGGTGGGCGCGCTGGCCTTGAAGCGGAAGCCGTGACTGCAGGTGCCGCGCATGCCGAGCGCGTCCCAGGTCGAGACCCGCTCCAGCTCGTACTGGTCGCTGAGCAGGACGCAGAGCACCTGGTCGGACGAGGGCGCGTCGGGGTCCCGGCGCGCGGTGGCGAAGATGGCGTCGGTCTCCTCGCCGTAGGAGATCACCGGGGCGGCCTTGGCGAGGTTGAACCGCTCGCCCTCCGCCTCGACGGCGCAGATCGACTGGCGCAGGTCGCCGCCGACCCCGGCCTCGGTGGTGGACGAGGCGAACAGCAGCTGGTCGGTCGCCGCCCGATGCATCAGCTCGCGATGCCAGGGGCTTTCCAGGCCGCAGTCGATCAGGTTGGCCAGGCAGATGTGGTGCATGGCGAACACCATGGCCGTCGAGGCGCAGGCGCCGCCGAGCGCGGTGCAGATCGGGGCGAGGTCCGCCAGGCCCGCGCCCTCGCCACCGAGCTCCGCCGGGACGGCAAGTCCCAGCAGCCGGCCGTCGCGGAGGGCTTCGATCCCCTCGATCGGGAACCGGCCTTCCCGGTCGACGGCTTCGGCATGCTGGGCGGCGGCGTCGACCGCGGCCTGGACGCGCTCGGGCAGGCTGGCGCCTGTCACCTCGCCCAGGGGCTTCATGCGGCCATCGAGTCCGGCGCGAGGGTCCCCACCGCCTGGCCGATCGCCGAGGCGCTGCGGAAGGTGGCCCGGTTGAGCATCTCTTCGGGGAATTCGATGTCGAAGGCCTCTTCCAGCGCCAGCATCAGCTGCACCGAGGCGAAGGACTTCATGCCGGCCCGGTAGAGGTCGGTGTCGTCGGTGATCTCGCTGGCGCCCCCCGGAAGCCCGGCGTGCAGGTCGATCAGCTCGCGGATTTTCTCCATCATCACAGGCCGCCCTCCTCCAGGCGCGGTTCAACTGACCGGCGCCGCATCTTTCGGCCGCGCTTTGAACGCACGGCCAAGCCGGGTTGTTGCAAAGCTCTGGAAGTTAAGTCTTTGTCGGCTATCCGACCGAGCGCGGCGCGGTCCGATTCCTGCAAGCGCGGACGGGCAGAATCTGGGATTGTCGCCCTCGATCAGGGCGCGAAGGCGAAGGCCGGACCAATATGAAACGGATACTTGTCACCGGCGGCGCCGGCTTCATCGGCTCGCACCTCTGCGAGCGGCTGCTCGACCAGGGCCACGAGGTGCTCTGCATCGACAATTTCTACACCGGCGCCCGGCGCAACGTGGCGCGGCTGATGGACAACGCCAACTTCGAGCTGATGCGCCACGACGTGACCTTCCCGCTCTTCGTGGAGGTCGACGAGATCTACAACCTCGCCTGCCCGGCCTCGCCGATCCACTACCAGTTCGACCCCGTGCAGACGACCAAGACCTCGGTGCATGGCGCGATCAACATGCTGGGCCTGGCCAAGCGCCGGCGCGCCAAGATCTTCCAGGCCTCCACCAGCGAGGTCTATGGCGACCCCACGGAGCACCCGCAGACCGAGGAATACTGGGGCAACGTCAACCCGATCGGCTTCCGCTCCTGCTACGACGAGGGCAAGCGCTGCGCCGAGACCCTGTTCTTCGACTACCATCGCCAGCACAAACTCCGGATCAAGGTGGCGCGGATCTTCAACACCTATGGCCCGCGCATGCACCCGAACGACGGCCGGGTGGTCTCCAACTTCGTGGTCCAGGCCCTGAAGGGCGAGCCGATCACCCTCTATGGCGACGGCCAGCAGACCCGCTCCTTCTGCTTCGTGGACGATCTGGTGGAGGGCTTCCTGCGCCTGATGGACACCGGCGACGAGGTGACCGGGCCGATCAACCTGGGCAATCCGGGCGAGTTCACCATCAAGCAGCTGGCCGAGACGGTGATCCGGCTCACCGGCTCGAAGTCGACCCTCGAGTTCCGGCCCCTGCCGCAGGACGACCCGCGCCAGCGTCAGCCGGACATCTCCAAGGCCAAGGCGATCCTCGACTGGGCGCCCACCATCCAGCTGGAAGAGGGCGTGCAGCGCACCATCGCCTACTTCGACGACCTGCTGAAGAGCGGCGAAGCCTAGGTCGCGGGGGTCGCGGCGGTGAAGATCCGCTCGATCAGCCAGAAGCTCGCAAGCCCGCCGATCGCATAGGCCGGCGCCGCGCCGGCCAGCCTCGGATAGCGAAGCACGCCCCGCAGCGGCGTGCGGCGAACCAGGGCCCAGACGCCCAGCACCACGCCGATGAAGGTCAGCTGGCCGATCTCGACGCCCAGGTTGAACAGGAACAGGGCCTGGGGCGCGGCCTTCGGCGGCAGGCCGATCTCGGCGAGCGCGCCGGCGAAGGCCATGCCGTGCAGCAGGCCGAACGAGAAGGCGATCAGCCAGGGATGGCGGCGCGTCAGGGTGTCGGCGCGGCTCGGGCCGGCGGCGAGTTCGGTCGCGACGAAGACGATGCTCAGCGCCACCAGCGCCTCGATCACCGCGGCGGGGAAGGCGATGTAGCCGAGGGCCGCCAGCGCCAGGGTGATGGAGTGCGCCACGGTAAAGGCCGAGATCGCCTTCACCAGCCGCCAGTTGGGCCCGATCAGCAGCAGCAGGCCCAGCACGAACAGCAGGTGGTCGAAGCCGGTCAGGATGTGCTCGATCCCCAGCCGCAGATAGGCCGGCACGGCGAGGCCGGAGGGTTTGGCGAGCGCCAGCTTCTCCGAGGGTTCGGCGGGCCTGAGCACGTCGTCGACCTGCCGCCCGTCGGCGGTGGTGACGCGAAGCAGCACGTCGGTGACGGTCTCGGGCAGGCCCTCGATAGAGACGGTCTGGCCGTCCAGCGGCGCGCCGCGCTCGACCCGCCAGGTCTTCTCGATAAAGCCGGCGGTGGCGGCTTCGCCGGTCGGCCGGGCCTCCAGCGCCCCGCCCGACAGGTGCGGTGTCAGGTGGATGACCATCTCGCCCATGGCCGGCTGCTTCCAGGTGACCTCGTAGGCGTGGGGGCCGTGCTCGACGATCTGCAGCAGGGCGGGCCGCACCTCGTGAGCCTGCGCCGCCGTCCAGGCGCCGACCCAGGCCAGCGCCGCGACGACGACCGCTCGCGCCCAGCGCCTCACGGCGTCTGGCCCGCTACGACCACGCGGTAGCGTTTGCGCAGCTGGTCAAGGAAGGCGGCGTTGTTGGCCGCGCGGCGCTCGGCCATCCAGGCCTCGCGGACGTCGCCGCGAACGGTCTCGAACGGCGCGACCGCGGCGCCTTCGCGGCTCTGCACCTGCACGAGATGGAAGCCGTAGGCCGACGGGACCGGACCCACCCAGGCGCCGAGCGGGGCGGTCTGCACCGCCTTGGCGTAGGCCGGGCCATAGTCGCGGATGAGGTCGTCGAGGCTGGCGTCGGCATAGGTGAGCGGCAGCAGGAAGGGATCGCTGGCGGGCGTCTCGCCAGTCTTGGCGCGGGCCAGGGCGGCGCTCGCCGCCGCGCGGGCCGCGTCAGCGCCGCGGTCGCCGGTGAAGAACACCTGGCGCAGGCCGATATGGGCGGGCGTGGCGTACTGCGCCTGGCTGCGCTGGTAGGCGGCCCGCAAGGTCGCCTCGTCCGGCTCGGCGATGGCGCCCACGTCCTCGCTGGCGAACGACATCTTCTGGGCCAGGCGGCGGCGGATGATCATGTCGTCCTTGTCGAGGCCGAGCCGCTGGGCCTCGCGGGCCAGGAGTTCCTCGTCCACCCGGTCGCGCAGGATGGCCGCCAGCTCGGCGCGGTTCGGCGGCCGGCCGCTCTGCAGCTCCCAGTAGGTGACCAGCTGGTTGAACTCCTGCTCGTCGATCCGCACCGTCGGCCGCTCCAGGGCGCGGACGGCTTGCAGGCCGGCGAACAGCAGGGCGCCGATGATCAGGAAATGAGTCAGGGGCTCGCGCGCGATCCGCCTGGCCCAAAGGGCGGCGGGGACGGAGGCTGCGACCCTGGCGGGGATGTCCGCGATGCTGGCCATCGCTCAGGCCACCGGCTCGTACCAGATGGGCGAGGACCAGGCCCGCTCCATGATGGTGGTCGGCAGGGCGGGATTGGGCGGCGTGCCGTTGCGGATGGCGTCCCAGGTCGACCAGCGGCAGGACGGGTTCTCCAGCACCCGCAGATAGTAGAAGGCGCGCTGGCGGGGATTGAATGTCGGGTCGGTCCACGTGGTGCGCAGCTCGACGTCGCCCTTGAACCGCGTCGGCTCGCAGGTCTTGAGGTCGACGCCCGCGCCGTTGTCCGGACAGCGCCAGCTGCTCCTGTCCAGCGCCAGCCGGTCGGAGCAGGCCACGTCGAACACCCGCTCCTTGGCGACGCCGTTCTCGATCCAGCCCTTCACGATCTGCGCCCGCTGCAGGTAGCCGCCGTTCGGGTCGCGGACGCCCCAGACCAGGAACCTCGGCGCATGGCCCTTCGCCGGCAGCAGGTCGCCGCCCATGGGCACGCCGTGGGCATAGGCCTGGGTGACCAGGTCCTGGCGCCTGTCCAGGTCGGCGGGGAAGTCATAGCCGGCGAAGAACCGCACCCGGATCCGCGGGCCGGAGGTGGCGAAGGTCTCCTTGCGGCGGAGCGCCGCGAAGATCGCCTCGCGGGAGTTCTCCTCGGCCCAGACCCCGGCCAGGCCCGAGGCCCCCCAGCTCTGGAAGCGGGTGTTGGCCGCGGCCGGGTCCTGGCTGACGCCATCCCAGGTCTTGGCCCCGTTAGGCGGCACGGAGCCGCGCTGCGCCGGCGTGGCGTCCACCCGGCCCACCTTGGAGAAGAAGTTGCGCTCCTCCACCGATCCGGGGGCGGCGTTGTGGGTGTCGCTGGAGCCGATGAAGCCGAACTTGAACGGATTGAAGCCCTTCTTGTCCTGCAGCTCGATGCCGTCCATCAGCGCCTGGCGGACGTAGCTGCCGTGGAACCGGGTCACCGGTTTGTTGAAGCCGATGTAGCGCTCCATGATCTCGAAATTGGCCCACTCGTCGTTGGGCGACAGGGAGGGATGGGTCTCCGAGGTCCCTTTGATCTGGGTGATCTCCACCAGGGGTTCGTTGCGCATCCGCAGTTCGGCGTAGGCCCGGTCGATCGGCTGGCCGTTCATCCGCACGGAATCGAACATGATCCCGTCGCTGCCGTTGGAATTGTGCGGGATGGCCAGGGCCTCGATGCCCCGGGTCCGCCAGCCATCCATGGTCCGCCACAGGGTCTCGGGGTCGCGGGAGGACAGCGAGGTATAGGGGGCGTCGGGAACCTTGGCCGACCGGAAGATCACGTTGCGATGCAGGTTGCGATGGTCCGGGGCGGAGGTGAACTCGTAGCCGACGAAGCTGGTGAACCGGCCTGGCGCGTTGTTGTGCGCCGCCGCTGTCTGGATCTCGGACCAGGCGCGCGAGACGATGCGCGGTTGGCTGAATTCCTTGGGCAGGGTGCCCGCGTCGTTGCCGGCGACCATCCGGTTGAAGGCCTCGCCGATCTCCTTGGGGTCCTTCGAGAACAGGCCCTGGACCACCGGCAGCTTGGAGATCGGGCTCGTGGGATCGTTCGCCTCCTCCATGGCGCCGATGTATTCGGAGTGGTCGGTGACCGCGACGAAGTCGAGGGGGCCGCCGGACAGGCGGATGTTGAAGCCCGCGGCATGGCCGATGGTCTCGCCCTTGGCGAACCGGTAGGCGTCCTCGGGCGTGGCCCGCACATTGAAGATGTAGGCGTCGAACGACAGCTTGGTGTGGACATGCAGGTCGCCGAAATAGGCGTTCCGCTCAGAGTTCCAACCGGGCAGGTGACGGCCTGCCGGCGCGGCCTGGGCGACCACCGGACGGCTCGGCGCCGCGGCGGGCTTCGGCGCAGCGGGCTTCGAGAGCGGTGCGTCGCCCGCGGCGATGGCGCCCCCGCCGGCCGCGATGGCCACCAGCGCCCCGGTGACGATCCAGCGGCGCGCGCGCCGATCCTGGTCCTGCCGCATGCCCTGCCTCCGCCTGTGCCTGGCGCCCGGCTAAAGAAGGCGCTCCCGCCCACCAGCTTGGCAATGGCAAGGCCCCTTAAGTTATCTGCGCAATGGTATAGCCTGGAGCTATGGAGCTCAGGCATCTCGAGCAGGTGGTGGCGGTCTGCCGCGCGGGCGGGTTCAGCGGCGCGGCCCGGTCGCTGCGCATTTCCCAGCCCACCCTGAGCCGCAGCATCGCGCGGCTGGAGGCGAAGCTGGCCATCAAGCTGTTCGACCGCTCGGGCGGCGCCGCCAAGCCGACGCCCTACGGCCGCTTCGTGGCCGAGCGCGCCGAGGCCCTGCTCTCCGGCGCCACGACGCTGGCCCGCGACCTGGAGCAGCTGGTCCACGGCGAGACCGGCCGTTTGCGGATCGGCGTGGGTCCGGTGCCCCGCCTCGCGATCCTGCCGCGGCTCATCCAGCAGATGTCCGAACGCTACCCCGAGCTGCGCCTGGAGACCGAGCAGGACAGGGCCCAGGCCCTGCTGCGCGGCGTCGAGGAAGGCCGCTACGACGTGGCCTTCGTGACCTTCGAGGCGACGGAGCCGTTCGGCGACCTGATCCGGGTGAAGGTGGTCGAGGACGACCATGTGGCGGTGGCCCGCCCGGGCCATCCGGCGCTGGCGGAGCCGCGGCCGCTGACCGCCCGCCAACTGCTGCGCTACCCCCTGGCCTCGGCGCGCATCGTCCCGAGCTTCCGCCGCTGGGCCGGCGAGATCGGCGAGGCCGAACAGGCCCGGCTGAGGGCTTTCGTCTCCGATGACTTCGAGCTGATCAAGCAGCGGGTGATGGCCTCGGACCTGCTGACCATGGGCCCGCGGCTGATCTTCCAGCCGGAGCTGGCGCAAGGCCGGCTCATCGAGCTGCCGATCACCTGGGACACGCCCTACGAGTGCTGGATGCTGGCGACCGCGGAGCGCTGGCGCTCGCCGGTGGTCAAGGCCGCGGCGGAGGCGGCCAAGGCGGGACTGGCGGGCTAGGCCGCGGCGCGGCGCTCCAAGCCCTGCTCGCGCATCCGCCAGACCATCTGGTCGAAGCGATCCTGGCCGAAGAAGGGCTCTGCGCCGAACACCATCATCGGCACCCCCCAGTGGCCGGCGGCGCGCTGGGCGACCTGGTTCTCCTCGACGATGGCGGCGAAGCGGCCCGGATCGGCGTCAACGGCGGCGGCCAGCTCGGCGAAGTCCAGGCCGGCGCGCTCGGCGGCCCGCGCCAGGTGGTCGCCTTGGTGCCAGCCCTCGACCTCGCCGCTCCAGATCGCGTGGCTGGCCTCGCGCAGGAAGGCCAGGCCCCGCCCGCGCTCGGCCGCGGCGACGCCCAGGTGGGTGAGCCGGTGGATGTAGGGCTGTGAGATCCGGTAGCTGCCGTTCGCCTGCTGCACCGGATCGGGCCTCGGCCAGCGGAACGGCAGCCCCAGGAACGCCGCCTCGCGGTGCACGTCGCGCATCAGATAGGGGCCCCACAACGGATCGCGGCTGTCGAAGAACTCCGGCGTCCGCACCGCCAGCGGATAGACCGGGCGCACGTTGCAGGTGACGTCGTGCTCGGCCTCCAGCTCAACCAGCCTGGGGGTGACCAGATAGGAGTAGGGGGAACGGAACGACCAGTAGAGGTCATAGCTCAAGGTCATAGGTCCCTCCCCGGCCGCTCGCGGCGCAATACGCGGCCTGCAAGCCCCAGCATAATTCGCCCATTCGCCGTGAGCGAACGGGGGGACGCATGCGACGTCGGACATTACTGCGGGCTATGGGCGCGGCGATCGGGGCGATCGGCCTGGCGCTGGCCGCGGACGCCGCCCGGGCCCAGTTCGCTACGCCGCCCGCGCCGCCGACCGACGGGCTGCGGGTGATCTTCTGCGGCACCTCCGGCCCGCTGCCGGTGCGCGACCGGGCCAAGGCCTGCGTGGCCGTGCAGACGCCGGACGGCCTCTACTTCGTGGACGTGGGCCCGGAGGCCACCGAGAACCTGATCCTCTGGCGCCTGCCGCTCGCCCAGACGCGCGTGGTCTTCCTCAGCCACCTGCACTCCGACCACATCGGCGAGGTCGGCGAGCTCAACCTTCAGAGCTGGGTGGCCGGACGCCCGTGGCCACTGGCGCTTGTCGGACCGCCTGGCGTGGAAAAGGTCGCCGCCGGCTTCAACGAGGCCTATGCGCCCGACCATGTCTTCCGCCGCGCGCACCACGAGCACGGAACGGTGAAGCTGCCCATCGCGGCGGGCCTCCTGAAGGCCAAGGTGATCGTCCTGCCGAAGCCTTCGGCCAGCGGCCTCGCCACCGCCGTCGCCTGGCGCGATGGGCCGCTGACGGTCACCGCGATCAAGGTCAACCATGAGCCGGTGACGCCGGCCTATGCCTACCGCTTCGACTACAAAGGCCGCTCGGTGGTGATCAGCGGCGACACGCGAAAATGGCCGCCGCTCGCGGAAGCCGCCAAGGGCGCCGATCTCCTGGTCCACGAGGCGCAGAACGCCGACATGACCCGTCAGTTCGCGGCGATGCTGGGCCGCATGGGCAATGCGCGGATGGCCTCGATCATGACCGACACCTTGAGCTACCACACCACCCCGGTGGAGGCCGGCGAGATCGCCCGCGCCGCGGGCGTCAAACGGCTGGTGCTCTACCATCTGACCCAGGCCGGGCTGCCGATGTTCACGCCGGAGGCCTTCACCCGCGGAATCGACGCGGGCGGCCCGCTCGATTGGCGTCTTTCGAAAGACGGGATGACCGTCGACCTGCCGGCGGGCTCGGACGAGATCCGGTTCGGGCAGTATTGAGGAAGCGACGTGGCGTAATATTCGCTTGCCTGATCACCGCTGCGTGAAACAAAACGACCCCTCACGGAAACGAACCGGCCTCACTGCGGCCCCGTCCGATCTTCACAGCGCTGGAACGCCTGCTCCGCTGCGTTGTTAAGCTTTCGGGGAATGGTCAAGCTGGTCACACGGGGTGGAGGCTAAATGGACGTCACGACCGGTCAACCGCGTCGCCGCCCGTATGCCCAGATGTCGGCCAAACGGCCCTGGATCGCCTTCCTCGTCATCCTGCTGCTGATCGGGTTGATCTGGGGCGCCTATGCCCTGGTCAATAGCTCGAAGACCGCCGGCGCGGGCGGCGCGCCTGGCGCGCCCGGGGCCTTCGGCCGGCGCGGCGGCGGCCGGCCGCCGACCACCGTGGGCCTGGCCTACGCCACCACGGCCGATATCCCCGTCACCCTTGATGCGCTCGGCACGGTGACGCCGACCGCGACCATCACCGTCCGCCCGCAGGTCTCCGGCACCATCACCCAGGTGCTGTTCAAGGAAGGCCAGATGGTCAAGCGCGGCCAGGTGTTGGCCGTCATCGATCCGCGTCCGCTGCAGATGGCCCTGCTGCAGGCCGAGGGCCAGATGACCCGCGACCAGGCGAACCTCGCCAACGCCCAGCTGACGCTCACCCGCTACAAGGTCCTGCTGACCCAGGACTCCATCGCCCGGCAGGACGTGGACACCCAGGCCGCGACGGTGAAGCAGCTCGAGGGCACGGTCACCACCGACAAGGCGGCCGTCGGCACGGCGCGCCTCAACCTCGGCTACAGCCGGGTGACCGCGCCGGTCAGCGGGCGGGTCGGCCTGCGCGCCGTGGACGTCGGCAATGTGATCAGCGCCGGCGACGCCAACGGCTTCGTGGTGCTGACCGAGATCGCCCCGATCGACGTGGAATTCACCGTGCCGCAGGACCAGGCGCCGCAGATCATGCAGCGGGCGGCCCACGCCATCCTGCCGCTCGCCGCCTACGACCGCACGCGCACCACCCTCCTGGCGCAGGGCGCCTTCTCGACCCTCGACAACCAGGTGGACCCAACGACCGGCACGGTGCGCGCCAAGGGACGCTTCGCGAACGGCGACTTCGCCCTGTTCCCCAACCAGTTCGTCAACGTCCGGCTGACCCTGGACACCTTGCACAACGCCGTCGTCGTGCCGCTGACCGCGGTCCGCACCGGGCCGAACGGCGACTTCGTGTGGATCGTGGCCAAGGACCAGACCGTCAGCATGCGGGCTGTGAAGCAAGGCCAGTCCAGCGCCACCCAGGCGGTGATCATCTCGGGCCTCGCCCCCTGCGAGCGATTGGTCACCGAGGGCGGCGACCGCCTGACCGAGGGCGGCCGCGTCATCCTGCCCGGCCAGTCGGCGGGCGGCGGGCGCGGCGGCCGTGGCGGTCGCGGGGCGCGGGGCGGCGGCAGCGCCGGTGCGGCCGCAGGTGCGGGCGCAGGCGCCCCGGGCGGCGCGGCCGGCGCCGGCGGACCGCAGGGCGGCTTCGGCGGCGGCCAGGCCGGCGGCTATGCCGGTCGCGGCGCAGGTGGCGCGGCTGGCGCTGGCGGCGCGGGCCAGGGCGCGGTCGCGCCCCCGCCCGGCTGTCCGGCCGGCGGCGCGGCGCCGCCTGCGGGCGTCGGCGGCGGCGGTGGTGGCGGGTTCGCGGCCACGCCTGAGATGATGGCCGCCCGCGAGGCGATGCGGCAGGCCTGCGCGCCGGACTTCCAGAAGCTTTGCCCCGGCATGCAGGGCCGCGACGCCTTCATGTGCATCCGCCAGAACCAGGCCCAGACCAGCGCCGCCTGCCAGGCCGCCATGGCCAAGATGCCCGCCCCAGGCGGCGGCGCTCCGCGCGGCGCGGCCCCTGCGGCCGCACCCGCGGCTCCGGCCCGCCGCGGTCCTCCGGCCGCCGGCGCGCCACAGGCCGGGTCCGGCCAGGCCCAGGGCGGCGGCGGCTTCACGCCCTCACCCGAGATGCAGGCCGCCCGCGCGGCGATGCGCCAAGTCTGCGCGGCTGACTTCCAGACCCTTTGCCCCGGCCTGCAAGGCCGCGACGCCTTCATGTGCATGCGCCAGAACAGCGCCAAGGCGAGCCCGGCCTGCAAGGCCGCCATGGCCAAGATGCGGCCCCCTGGTCAGGGCGGACAGAACGGCGGCGGCTGATGTCGGAGCCCCGCGACCCGAACCCGTCGGAGCCACCGCCGACGGCCGAGCCTCCGATCTCCGAACCACCGCTGGGCGGTGGCCCGTCGCGGCCGTTCATCATGCGGCCGATCGCGACCTCGCTCTTGATGGTGGCGATCGTGCTGGCCGGGATCGTGGGGTTGCGGCTGATGCCGCTCTCCGCCTTGCCGCAGGTCGATTATCCGACCATCCAGGTGCAGACCCTCTATCCGGGCGCGAGCCCCGACGTCATGGCCCAGACCGTGACCGCGCCGCTGGAGCGCCAGTTCGGCCAGATGTCGGGCCTGTCGCGGATGAGCGCCGTGAGCTCGGCCGGGGCCTCCGTCGTCACCCTGCAGTTCGACCTGACGGTGAACCTCGACGTCGCCGAGCAGGAGGTGCAGGCCGCGATCAACGCCGGCAACGCCCTGCTGCCCGCCGACCTGCCGGCCCCGCCGGTCTACGCCAAGGTCAACCCGGCCGACGCCCCGATCCTGACGCTGGCGATCACCTCCGACACCGTGCCGCTCACCGAGGTGCAGAACCTCGTCAACACCCAGCTCGCCCAGAAGATCAGCCAGGCGCCCGGCGTCGGCCTGGTCTCGCTGAGCGGCGGCCAGCGGCCGGCGGTGCGCATCCAGGTCGACACCCAGGCCCTGGCCTCGCGCGGCATCGGCATGGACACCGTGCGCACGGCGATCACCAACGCCAACGCCAACGCCGCCAAAGGCTCGATCGACGGGCCGCTGCGCTCCTACGCGATCAACGCCAACGACCAGCTGCTGACCGCCGATGACTACAAGTCGCTGGTGGTCGGCTACAAGAACGGCGCGCCGGTCCGGCTCTCCGACGTCAGCCAGGTGGTGGATTCGTCCGAGAACGTGCGCCTCGCCGCCTGGGCGAACCTGACGCCGGCGATCATCGTCAACATCCAGCGCCAGCCGGGCGCCAACGTCATCCAGACGGTCAACTCCATCAAGACCCAGCTGCCGGCCCTCACCGCCGGCCTGCCGCCCTCGGTCAAGGTCACGGTGCTGTCCGACCGCACCACCAGCATCCGCGCCTCCGTCGAGCACGTGGAGATCGAGCTGTTCCTGGCCGTCGCCCTGGTGGTGATCGTGATCTTCCTGTTCCTGCACAGCCTGCGCGCCACCGCCATCGCCAGCCTCGCCGTGCCGGTCTCCCTGGTCGGCACCCTGGCTGCGACCTACCTGCTGGGCTACAGCCTCAACAACCTGAGCCTGATGGCGCTGACCATCGCCACCGGCTTCGTGGTCGACGACGCCATCGTCATGCTGGAGAACATCGCCCGCCACGTCGAAGAGGGCGAGACGCCCTTCCAGGCGGCGCTGAACGGGGCTCGGCAGATCGGATTCACGATCATCTCGCTGACCGTCTCACTGATCGCGGTGCTGATCCCGCTGCTGTTCATGCAGGAGGTGGTGGGCCGCCTGTTCCGCGAGTTCGCCGTGACGCTGGCCATCACCATCCTGATCTCGGCGGTGGTGTCGCTGACGCTCACGCCGATGCTGGCGGCGCGCTGGCTGACCCAGCACCCGGACGCCGAGGGCGGCGAGATCGGCCGCCGCTCCAAGGCGGTGTTCGACAAGCTGCTGACGCGCTACGACCGCGGCCTGATCTGGGTGCTCGACAACCAGATGACCACCCTGCTCGTGGCGGTCGGCACCCTGGTGCTCACCATCCTGCTCTACCTGGTGATCCCCAAGGGGCTGTTCCCCACCCAGGACACCAGCCAGCTGCAGGCCCGCACCCAGGCCACCCGCGACATCTCCTTCACCCAGATGAGCCGGCTGCAGCAGCAGGTGGCGGCCGAGATCCTCAAGGACCCGGCGGTGGACAGCCTGAGCTCGCTGGTGGGCGTCGACGCCTCCACCAACGCCATGCTCAACACCGGCCAGATGCTGATCAACCTGAAGCCAAGCCACGGCGCCCAGGACAAGGTGATGCAGCGCCTCAAGGACGCCGCCGCCCGGGTTCCCGGCATGACCCTCTACCTGCAGCCGACCCAGGACCTGACCATCGACGCCGAGACCGGCCCGACCCAGTACCGCCTGTCGCTGGAGGGCGCGAACACCCAGCTGGTCGGCCAGTGGGCGACCCAGCTGACCGCCGCCCTGGCCAATGTCCGGCAGCTCGCCAACGTCACCACCGACGCCCAGGCGACCTCGCCGGCCATCCGGGTCGACGTCGACCGCGACAGCGCCGCCCGGCTGGGGATCAGCACGGCCTCGGTGGACGACGCCCTCTATTCCGCCTTCGGCCAGCGCATCGTCTCGACCATCTTCACCGAGACCAACCAGTACCGGGTGATCCTCGAGGCCCAGCCGGGGCTGTCCAACACGCCGGAAGGCATCGGCCTCCTGCAGATCGCCACCACCGGCGGCCAGCCGACGCCGCTCTCCGCCATCGCCACCATCAGCGAGGTTCAGGCGCCGCTGCAGGTGACCCACGTCGCCCAGTTCCCGGCCGCCACCATCGGCTTCGACACCGCGCCCGGCGTCTCGCTGGGCGCCGCGGTGGACGCCATCAAGTCGGCCGCCAAGAAGGCGAACCTGCCGGCCTCGGTCTCACTGACCTTCCTGGGCGCCGCCGGCGCCTACCAGAACTCGCTCTCCAACGAGCTGTGGCTGATCCTGGCGGCGGTGGTCTGCGTCTACATCGTGCTTGGGGTACTCTACGAGAGCTATGTCCACCCGCTGACCATCCTCTCCACCCTGCCCTCGGCCGGGGTGGGCGCCCTCTTGGCGCTGATGATCACCGGCCATGACCTGGGGGTGATCGCCATCATCGGCATCATCCTGCTGATCGGCATCGTGAAGAAGAACGCGATCATGATGATCGACTTCGCCATCGACGCCGAGCGCGAGGGCGGCAAGAGCCCGCGCGAGGCGATCCACCAGGCGGCCCTGCTGCGCTTCCGGCCGATCCTGATGACCACCATGGCGGCGCTGTTCGCCGCGGTGCCGCTGATGATCGGCTTCGGCGAGGGGGCGGAGCTCAGGCGGCCGCTCGGCGTCGCCATCTTCGGCGGCCTGATCGTCAGCCAGCTGCTGACCATCTTCACCACCCCGGTGATCTACCTGGCCTTCGACCGGCTGCAGCCGCGCAAGCGGCGCACCGGCGCCGCCTCCGGCGAGGTGGACCCGGAGCCCGCGACGTGAACCTCTCCGGCCCCTTCATCCGCCGGCCGATCGCCACCATCCTGCTGACCGCGGGCCTGGCGCTGGCCGGGGTGGCGGCCTTCTTCGTCCTGCCGATCGCGCCCCTGCCCAACGTCGACTATCCGGCGATCTCGGTCAGCGCCAGCCTGGCCGGCGCCAGTCCCGAGAACATGGCCTCCAGCGTGGCCACCCCGCTGGAGCGGCGGCTGGCCACCATCTCCGGCGTCAACGAGGTGACCTCCTCAAGCTCCACCGGCTCGACCAACGTCAGCCTGCAGTTCGACCTCTCCAAGAACATCGACTC
Organism: Phenylobacterium sp.; assembly: GCA_004799545.1. Lineage (GTDB taxonomy): Bacteria > Pseudomonadota > Alphaproteobacteria > Caulobacterales > Caulobacteraceae > Phenylobacterium. The sequence goes on along the minus strand of SSMU01000011.1, from coordinate 98,378 downwards.
CGCGGCCCGCGAGGTGCAGGCGGCGATCAACGCCTCGCGCGCGGACCTGCCGTCGAGCCTGCGCCAGAACCCCACCTACCGGAAGCGCAACGCCGCCGACCAGCCGGTGGTCATCCTCGCGCTGACCTCGCCCACCCGGACGCCGGGCCAGATCTACGACGCGGCCTCCAACATCCTCCAGCAGAGCCTGAGCCAGGTGGACGGGGTCGGCGAGGTGGAGATCGGCGGCTCCTCCCTGCCAGCGGTGCGCGTCGAGCTGCAGCCCTATGCGCTGAACGCCTACGGCCTCTCCGGCGAGGACGTCCGGGCTGCCGTGCAGGCGGCCAGCGCCAACCGGCCCAAGGGCGCCATCGACGACGGCAGCCGCCGGCTGCAGCTCTACACCAACAACACCGGCCACCTGGCCTCCGACTACCAGAACCTGGTGGTCGCCTGGCGCAACGGCGCGCCCGTGCGCATGAGGGACGTGGCCACCATCACCGACGGGGTGCAGGACGTTCGCACCCTCGGCCTATTCAACGGCAAACCCGCGATCATCGTGCTGGTCACCCAGCAGCCCGGCGCCAACATCATCGCCACCGTCAACAACGTCCTGAAGGAGCTGCCGCAGCTGCAGGCGGAGCTGCCCAGCGACATCAAGATCCAGGTGGCCTCGGATTCCACCACCTCGATCCGCGCCTCCCTGCACGAGATCGAGATCACCCTGTTGATCGCCATCATCCTCGTGGTGCTGGTGGTCAGCCTGTTCCTGCGCAGCATCCGGGCGACCCTGATCCCGGCGGTCGCCACCGTGGTCTCGCTGATGGGCACGCTGGGGGCGATGTACCTGCTGGGCTTCTCGCTGAACAACCTGAGCCTGATGGCGCTCACCGTCGCCACCGGCTTCGTGGTCGACGACGCCATCGTCGTCCTGGAGAACACCAGCCGCCACCTGGAGCAGGGCATGGGCCGCTTCCAGGCCGCCCTGCTGGGCGCCCGCGAGGTCGGCTTCACGGTGATCTCCATGTCCACCAGCCTGGTGGCGGTGTTCATCCCCCTGCTGTTCATGGGGGGCCAGGTCGGGCGGCTGTTCCGCGAGTTCGCGGTCACCCTGTCGGCGGCGGTGATGATCTCGCTGCTGATCTCGCTGACCACGACGCCGATGATGTGCGCCTGGCTGCTGCGGCCGGAAGGTCACGCTCGGCCGCCCAACCGGGTGGCGCGCTGGATCGAGGGCGGCTGGAACCGGCTGCTCGGGGCCTATGAGAGCAGCCTCGACTGGGCGCTCGGCAACAAGCTGCTGATCATGCTGATCCTGGCGGCCGCCATCGGGCTCAACTTCTACCTCTACTCCGCGGTGCCGAAGGGCTTCTTCCCGACCCAGGACAGCCGCAGCCTCGGCGGCGGCATGCGCGCCGACCAGTCGATCTCCGCCCAGGCCATGGGCCAGAAGCTGCGCCAGATGCAGGCGATCATCATGCGCGATCCCGCCGTCGACACCGTGGTCGGATTCACCGGCGGCGGCCGGGCCGGCGGCGGCTTCATCGCCGTCCAGCTGAAGCCCCCGTCGCAGCGGCCCGGCGTGAAGGGCCAGGACGTGATCACCCGGCTGCGGCCGCGCCTGGCGCGCGTCACCGGCGTCTCGGTGTTCCTGTTCCCGCGGCAGGATGTGCGGGCCGGCGGGCGCGGCGGCAACTCCACCTATCAGTACACCATCAAGGCCGACAACGCGGCCGACCTGAAGACCTGGGTGGTCAAGCTGACCGACGAGCTCAAGGCCTCGGAGCCGGCGCTCACCGACCTCGACAACGACGTGCAGGACAACGGCATCCAGTCCTTCGTCAACATCGACCGCGACAGCGCGGCGCGTCTGGGCATCAGCCCCCGCGACGTGGACAACGCCCTCTACGACAGCTTCGGCCAGCGGCAGATCGCGACCATCTACGAGGACGTGAACCAGTACAGCGTGGTCGAGGAGAACACCCCGGCGGCCGGCGACGGGACAGACGACCTGAACTCCGTCAACATTCCCACTGCGCCCGGCGCCGCCGCCACGGCCGTACGCGGCGAATCCACGCCGACCGTCCGCCCCTACCAGCCGCTGCGCGCCCAGACCGCGGCGCAGAGCGCGACCGCGCTCACCGCCACCAATCCGATCAGCGGCCAGAGCGCCGGCGGCGGCGGAGGCGGCGGGGGCTTGAGCCAGCCCACCTCGCAGATCTCGACCGGCGGCGGCGGCGGGACCGCCGCGACTCCCGCTCGGACCCCCTACGAGGGCGCCAACACCAGCTCGCTGATCACCGCCAGCAGCGGCTCCGGCGGCGGCGGCAGCTCCATCGCCATCGGCGGCGCCCTGACCTCCACCGTCGGCGGCACGGCGGGCGGTGGGGCCAGCACGGCGACCAGTGGATCGGGCGCGGCGACCGCGACCTCCGGATCGACCACCGCCAGCACCACCGTGGCCAACCCCGGCCTGCGCGACTCCGCCGCGGGCGCGGGCGTCAGCACCACCGCCAACCGCATGACCCCCCTGCCGGCGATCGCCAGCCTGGCCGAGCAGTCGGCGCCAGCCAGCGTCAACCACCAGGACGCCCAGTTGGCCGGCACCATCTCATTCAACCTGGCGCCGGGGAAATCGCTTAGCGACGCCCAGGCCGCCTTCGCCGAAGCCGAGGCGAGGATCGCCATGCCGACCAGCCTGCACGGCAGCTTCCAGGGCACCGCGGCCAGCTTCCAGCAGCAGCTCAGCGCCGAGCCGATGCTGATCGTGGCCGCCCTGGTGACCATCTACATCGTGCTGGGCATCCTCTACGAAAGCCTGGTGCACCCGATCACCGTGCTCTCCACCCTGCCGTCAGCGGGCGTCGGCGCGGTGCTGGCCCTGCTGATCTTCAAGATGGAGTTCTCGATCATCGCCCTGATCGGCGTCTTCCTGCTGATCGGCATCGTCAAGAAGAACGCCATCCTGATCATCGATTTCGCCCTCGAGGCGGAGCGCTCACGGGGCCTCTCGGCGACCGAAGCGATCCGCGAGGCGTGCCTGCTGCGCTTCCGGCCGATCCTGATGACCACGCTCGCCGCCGGGCTCGGCGCCCTGCCGCTGGCCATTGGCTTCGGCGAGGGCTCGGAGTTGCGCCAGCCGCTCGGCGTCTCGATCATCGGCGGGCTGATCGCCAGCCAGCTGCTCACCCTGCTGACCACGCCGGTGGTCTATATCTACATGGACCGCCTCCGCCGGCGTGGGCGCGACGAGCGGTTCCTGAGCCGCACCGCCGGGGCCGTCCCCGACGCGGCTCCGGCCAATGGATAGCCCGATGCGAAACCAGCTCTTCCGGATCCTGATCACCAGCGCGGCCGCCGCGGCGCTCGCCGGCTGCATGGTCGGGCCGAACTATCACCGTCCGAGCCTGCCGCTGGCGCCGGCCTTCAAGGAACCGGGCTGGACGACCGCCCAGCCCGCCGACCTCAGCCCGCGCGGCGACTGGTGGACGGTGTTCAACGATCCGGTGCTGAACACCCTGGAATCCAAGGTCGCGATCTCCAACCAGAACGTCGCCGCCGCGGAGGCCGCCTATCGCCAGGCCGAGGCGCTGGTGCGCGAGCAGCGGGCGGGCCTGTTCCCCACCGTCAGCCTGGACGGCGGCGCCACGCGCTCCGGCGGCGGCCGCGGCTCCAGCGGGACGGTGGTCACCACCGGCGGGACGACCACGGTGGTCGGCGGCGGCGGCGGCGGCGCGGTCAACAGCTACCGGGTCAGCGCCTCGGCCAGCTGGGCGCCCGACATCTGGGGGCGCATCCGGCGGGGCACCGAGGGCGCGCGCGGCGCCGCCCAGGCCAGCGAGGCCGACCTCGCCGCGGCCAAGCTCTCGGCCCAGGGGTCGCTCGCCACCGACTATTTCGAGCTGCGCGAATCCGACATCGAGATCGCCCTGCTCACCCAAGCGGTCGACGGCTACCAGAAGAGCCTGACCATCACCCAGAACCGGTTCAACGCCGGCATCGCCCCGCACAGCGACGTGCTGCAGGCGCAAAGCCTGCTGGCCAGCACCCAGGGCGACCTGGCCGACCTGTCGCGGACGCGGGCGATCTTCGAACACGCCATCGCGGTCCTGACCGGCGAGGCGCCCGAGACCTTCGCCGTCACCGCCGATCCGAACTGGAAACCGCTGATCCCCGGGGTCCCGGCCGCCGTGCCGTCCACCCTGCTGCAGCGGCGGCCCGACGTGGCGGGGGCGGAGCGCCGCGCCGCCTCGGCCAGCGCCCAGATCGGCGTGCAGATCGCCGGCTACTTCCCGGACCTGACGCTCAGTGGGAACTACGGCTTCGCCAGCTCCGAGCTCGGCCGGCTGTTTTCCGCCTCCAACTCCAGCTGGTCGATCGGCGCCTCGGTGGCCCAGACCCTGTTCGACGGCGGCCTGACCCGCGCCCGCGTCTCGGCGGCGCGCGCGGCTTACGACCAGGCCGTGGCGACCTATCGCCAGACGGTGCTGGCCGCCCTGCAGGACGTGGAGGACCAGCTCGCCGCCTCCCGCGTCTACGCCCAGGAATACGTCTATCGCGACGAGGCCGCGCGCGACGCCGACCTGGCCGCGACCATGGTGCTCAACCAGTACAAGGAAGGCCAGGTCGCCTACACCAACGTGGTGACCGCCCAGGTGTCGGCCCTGAACGCCCGCCGCACCCTGGTGCAGCAGGCCGCCACCCGCCAGAGCACCGAGGTCGCCCTCATCCAGGGCCTCGGCGGCGGCTGGACCGCGCCCTTCTAGGGCCATTCCCGCCCCTGACCGATCACGGTCCAGCGACGGATCGCCGCTACGTTGCGGTTGCGGCGCAATATTGTGGCGGCGCGGCAATAGGGGAGCCCCAATCCGCCCCGAGCCTCTAGGCTCCAGGGGTGGTGATTCGCCCTTGCCGAGTTCCGCGTCGGAGGGGCCGCTTGCAAACGCGTAAAGTTCACTTGGTCGTCGCTACCCCCTGTTACGGCGGCATGGTCACCCAGCGTTATATGCAGTCGATCTGCGCCCTGCTGCTGGCGGCCACCCAGGACGGCCTACCGATCACCGTGGAGCTGTTGGGCAACGACTCGCTGATCACCCGCGCGCGCAACACCCTGGTCGCCACGGCCCTCGACAACCCCGCCGCCACCCACCTGATGTTCATCGACGCCGACATCGGCTTCACCCCGCAACAGGTGGCCCGCATGCTGAGCTTCGACCGCGAGGTGGTGTGCGGCATGTATCCGCTGAAGCTGCTGCACAACGACGAGGCCATGGTCGCCCGCGTGGCGGCAGGCGAGCCGTTGGAGACCGCCCAAATCCGCTATGTCGGCGCGCCCCTGCCGGCCGACCTCAGGCAGGACGAGGACGGCTTCATGACCGCCGAGTTCGCCGGCACCGGCTTCATGCTGATCAAGCGCGAAGCCCTGGAGCGGATGATCGAGGCCTATCCGCAGACCCGCTACGTCGCCGCCCACGACCGCGCCGTGCCGACCAACAGCCCGCACAAGTACGCCCTGTTCGACTGCGTCATCGACCCGGATACCGGCGACTACCTCAGCGAGGACTACACCTTCTGCCGCCGCTGGCGGGCGATCGGCGGCGAGGTCTGGCTCGACGCCCGTTCCAGCCTGATCCACGTGGGCCCGCGCGAGTTCGCCGGCGACGCCCAGGCGAGGTTCTGCCTCTAGGCCTCAGGCTTTAGGCGGCGACGATCTTCGCCAGCTCCGCCTGGAAAGCGGCGAACAACCGGTGCATGGCCGGCTTCTTGTAAGGGAACAGGTCCTCGGGATCGAGGTCGTGGACGATCATCGCCACGTCGGCCTCGAACAGCAGCAGCCGGCCATCGGCCAGCTCGGCGCAGTCGATGCCGAAATAGTCCAGGCCTATGCGGCGATGCAGGGCCGCGAAGGCGTCGGCGTGGCGCACCGCGAAGTCGGCGTCGAAGCCTTCCATCCAGGCCGCCTCTTCCGCGCGGCGGCCGGCGTCCTCGCTCATGCCCGCGGAGAGGTAGTGGACCATCCAGTGGTCCGACACCGCCATGTGGCTCGGATAGGCGCGGCCGGCGATGAAGGCGATCCGCTGCTTGCGGAAGCGGCCGTCGGGGCTCGCATAGTCGACGAAAGGCGCGATGTAGAATTCGGTCTCCACGCGCTCGGCGAGATAGGCAGCGAGCGCTGCCGGCGCGTCCAGCCGCTCCATCCCCTGGCCGGCGTGGGTGCCGATCGGCCGGGCGATCAGCGGGAAGGCGGCGCCGTGCAGCAGGGCGGCGGGCGTGACGTCGCCGCGCGACAGCCGCGCCAGCTCCGCGCGGCCGATGCGGAGGGTGGCGGGCGCGCAGACCGCGAGTTCCTCGGCCATCAGGGCGGCGACGCCGTCGCGGGTAAGCCGGGCGATGCGCTCGGGCGCGCCCTTCAGCATCGGTCCGGTCCAGCCGGCCAGCAGGTCCGCGCAGCGGGCCAGCACGGGCTGGCTCGAGGGCGACTCGCCCACCGCGACGAACAGCACGTCATGCGCAGGCAGATGGCTCAGGTCCGGCGTCTGGGCGTCCACATAGACCAGGTGCAGGGTGGCGTTCGAGCCGGAAAGCAGGAACTCGATCGGCGTGTTGGCCATGAAGTCGCCGGCGGTCATCAGGGCGGCGATCTGCACGCCGCGGCCGTCGCCGTAGACCCGCCGGAAGTTGCGCCGAGTCTGCAGCGCCACCCCCTGCAGCCGAAGTCCCTCGTCCTTGTGCCCAGAGACCTGCAGCACCACCGACATGTCCATCAGGGCCGCGGCGTCGGAGGGATCGGCATTGGTGCGCGCGATCAGCTGCTGATAGAGGCCGTTCAGGTCCTGGCCGGCGTAGGCCATCCGCATGATCGCCTCCAGGCCGATCACCTCGTCGGTCGGACCGGCCGGCTCGACCACGGCTTGGGCTTGATGAGGACTCAACGGCGTACTCCCTAGGGACTCGCGGTCGACTCTAGGGAGATTCGGCGCCGCCGGATTGCCGGCGCGGCACAATCAGGCGGCGAGCGGCAGGCTGACGCGGGCGACCACGCCCTGGGCGGTCGACGACAGCTCCACATCCCCGCCGTGCGCGCGCGCCGTCGCCCGGGCGATCGGCAGGCCCAGGCCGACCCCGCCGTTGTCGAGGTTGCGCGAGGCGTCGGTGCGGTAGAAGGGCAGGAAGACGCGCTCCAGCTCATGGGCCGAGAGCCCTGGGCCGGCGTCCTTGATAGTCACCACGGCGCTCGTGCCTTCCTGGGTCATCTCGATGCGCGCGACGGCGCCGTACTTCACCGCATTGTCCACCAGGTTGGCGAACAGCCGCTGCAGGCCCACCGGGTCGCCCTCGATGGTCAGCGGATGGCTCTCGGCGATCTCTACATCGCCACCCAGCAGGGCGGCGTCGTCGGCCACGCATTCCACCAGCGACAGCAGGTCCAGCCGCTCGCGCTGGCGGTGCTCGCCCTCGTCGCGGATGAAGGCCAGCACGTCACCAATCATCTGCTCCATCTGGCCGACGTCGGCGAGGACGCTGTGGCGCAGCTCGGCGGGCGCGCGCTCCATCTTGAAGCGGATGCGGGCCAGCGGGGTGCGCAGGTCGTGGGAGATCGCCCCCACCATGCCGGTGCGGTCGTCGATGTAGCGGCGCAGCCTCGCCTGCATCTCGTTGAAGGCGGCCGCGGCCACGCCGATCTCCGCGGGGCCGGAAAGGGTGAGCGGCGGCGCCGTGGGGTCGCGGCCGAGCTGGTCGGCGGCCTCGGAGAACTTCTTCAACGGGGCGGTGATCCGCCGGGCGAACAGCAGGCCGGCGGGCGCCACCAGCAGGAAGCCGACGGCCAGCCACAGGGCGCCACGTTCTTCCCACTCGGTGGGGAAGGCCTCGGGCTGGGAACGCACCACCACCCAGCCGCCGGCCGGCCGGCGGACCGCGGCTTCGACATCGCCGAAGATCGGCATCTCGGCGGCGGCTGGCGATCCCGGCGGGAAGCGCAGGCTCCGCCGTCCGCCCCCAGCGCCGGAGCCGGCGCGGTCGCCCGGCCAGCCGGGCGGCGGCGGTCCCTCGCCGCGCGGCCGACGGCGCGGACGGTCCCACGGCGGACGGTGCTCATGGGCGACGATCCGCACATCGGCCTCGGAGGCGCCCAGTTCGGCGGCGAGCTCGGTGACCAGGCCGCGGTTCATCCGGCTGACGGGCGGGCTCGCCAGGTCGCCGGACAGCTGGGCGGCGATCGAGCGGGCGAGCGGCCGGCCCAGCCGCGGGGTCACCGGCGTGCCCCGCAGGGCGCCGGCGATCTCGAAGGCGCGGTACACCTGCGGCCGCGGCGGCGGCATCAGGGTGATCATCGCGAAGCTGATTGCCTGGGCGCCCAGCAGGCATGCGACGAGCAGGGCGACGAGTTGGAGGCCGATCGGGGCGCGGGTCCGCCGACGCGCCTTCCCTCCGGCCTCCGCTGCGCTCACGGGCGAACGACCTTGGTGTCGAACAGATAGCCCATGCCGCGCACCGTCTTGATGATCTCCACCTCGGAGCAGGAGTTGAGCTTGCGCCGCAGCCGGCTGATCTGCACGTCGACCGCGCGGTCGAACACGTCAACCTGGGCGCCACGGGCGATCTCCAGCAGCTGGTCGCGCGACAGGATCCGCTGCGGGTGTTCCAGGAAGGCGTTGAGCAGGGAGTATTCCCCCGAGGTCAGCAGGATGGTCGCCCCGTTCGGCGCGCGCAGCTGGCGGCGCAGGGTGTCGACCACGAAGCCCGCGAACTGGTAGGTCCGGCCGCGCGGCGGGGCCCCGCCCCGCACCTCCTCCAGCCGGCGGAACACCGCCCGCACCCGGGCCAGCAGCTCGCGCGGGCTGCAGGGCTTGGCCAGGTAGTCGTCGGCCCCCAGCTCCAGGCCCAGCACCCGGTCCACCTCGTCGCCCATGGCGCTGACCATGATGATCGCGGGGCCCCCGGCGGTGGACAGCCGCTGGCAGATCGACAGGCCGTTCTCGCCCGGCATCATCACGTCGAGGATCACCAGGTCGATGGCCGCGGTGGACAGCACGCGCTCCATCTCCGCGCCGTCGGCGGCCGGGTGGACGCTGTAGCCATGCTCCCGGAGGTAGTCGACCACCTGCTCGCGGAGCTCCCGGTCGTCATCGACGACCAGCACGGTCCTGGCGGGCAGCGGATTTTGCGCGGCTTGGGTCATTGAGCGTTCCTTCGACCCAATTGTGGCGGCGCGATAACGCCGAGGTCACAATGTGGGGCTCCTGCGGCCACTGGCGACGGCCACGCTTCCTCTCACGCAGGAGTTGGCCGGAACCGTCGTTCTGACGGCCCCGGCGCAAAGGATGGTCAGGCGCTGACGCTGGTCTGCGTCTGCTGGCCGGACTCGACGTGCTGGTGCGCGGTCCGGAAGGCGTCGATGCCAGCCGTGAGCTCCGAGGCGCTGAGCGAGCCGTCTCCGTTGGTGTCGAGGGACGCAAACACCTGGCTGAAGGCGTCGGACGTACTCGACGAGCCGGCCGTTCCGGTCGTGCTCGAAGTGTCGATCCCCAGAGCCTTGGCGACCTCGTCGGAGCTCAGCACCCCGTCGCTGTTGCTGTCGGCGCTGGAGATCAGCTGCGACGCCAGGTCGGAACTGGAGGCGCTTTCGGCGTGGTGATGGTGGTGATGTCCACCGCCACCATGCGCCTTGGCCGCCTCCAGGCCCGTTGTCAGCTCGCTGGCGCTCAGCTTGCCGTCGCCGTTGGTGTCGAGCTGGCTGACCGCCGCGGCGATCTGGCTGCCCGAACTGCTTGAGTCAGCCCCCAGCGCGTTGTCGATCTCGCTCAGGCTAAGCTGCCCGTCCCCGTCGGTGTCGAGGGAGGAGATCATCTGGTTGGCCAGGTTGGAGGCCAACGGAGGCTGGCCTTGCTGTGCGGCTAAAAGTCCCGACAGCGTCTGTGTCGCCAGCTGGGCCGAGGCCGGCGCGGGGCCGGCCGCGGGGGTCGTGGTGGTGTCGGCGTCGTCGGAACCCGGCACTTCTTGCCCGGCCCCACTCTGTTGGTTCTGGAAAAGCATCGCGAGCAGGCGCTGGGCCTGGTCGGATCCGTAAGTTGTTGAACTACCTGATATCTGCACGGTCTTGCCTTATGGTTGTCGCCAAGACGCCGCCCGCGCGGTAATGAGCGCGCCGACGACAGGCGTCGAGGCTTGCAAGTTCCGGCGCATCCGGCGCCGGCAAGCCGCTTGTTTCAGGCCTATTTTCAGGGTTGAAACACGCCCGAGAAACACCGCACCTAAAGCCGCGCCATACGCCAACCTGCGCCATCTCGCAGACATAATCCGGTCAGAGACACTGCTCTGCCGTTTCAAGGGGTGTCCTGAATGACTGGGAATTTTCCGCCGCGTCGTGTTTCGAACCCGCGGCGGGTCGGCCGGGGCCTGGCCGGCGCTACGCTGGTGAGCGCCACGGCCCTGCTCTGGGCGTCCCAGGCGTTCGCCGACACGACCATCTCCGGCGACCGCTCGACGCCGATCAACACCTCGACGGTGAACGCCGGCCAGCCGGACAATGTGATCATCAACAGCGGCGTCAACATCACCCCGCCCGGCGGCGCGGCGATCACGATCGACAGCAGCAACACCGTCGTGAACAACGGCACGATCAAGATCCAGGACAAGAACGACTCCACCGGAATCCTCGGGCTCGGCGGCAACACGAGTGCGGTGACCAACAACGGCGCGATCACCATCAACGAGACGACCACGGCGGCCGACACCAACGGCGACGGCGTCCCGGACGGCCCGTTCGCGGTCGGCACGGACCGCTTCGGCATCCGCGTCACCGGGACCCAGCCGTTCGTCGGCGACATCAACAACACCGCCACCGGCACGATCACCGTCCAGGGCACGAGCACCGGCCAGGGCCCGAGCTCGGCCGGCATCTCGATCGAGGCCCCGCTCACCGGCAACCTCTCCACCCTCGGGACGGTCGCCGTGGCCGGCGACAACAGCTTCGGCGTGCGCACCCTGAGCACGGTCAGCGGCAACTACACCGCCGGCGGCAGCATCACGGCCCAGGGCCAGGGGGCGATCGGCGTCCTGGTGGGCGGCGACGTGGGCGGCGCCTTCGTGGTCAACGGGACGACCACGGCGACCGGCTACCGCGCGCCGGTGCGCAGCACCGACGCCACCGCGGTCGCCAAGCTGATCGCCAGCGACCTGCTGCAGGGCGGCCCGGCCGTCTCGGTGGCCGGCAGCGTGGTGGGCGGGGTGCTGATCGACACCACCGGCGTGGTCTCCAGCAGCGGCTCGGCGCCCGGCATGCAGATCGGCGCGGTCGGACGCGACATCACCCTCGGCAACGTGGGGACAACCAGCGACGCCTACGGCGTCGAGGTGCGCGGCGCGCTCTCGGGCGGCGGCATCTACGACCACGTGACCGGCACCGGGCTGCAGATCGGCGTGGCCGGCGGCGGCGCGGTCAACACCACCGGCGGGCTGCACAATACCGGCTCGATCATCGGCACCGCGTCCATCGCCGACGCCACCGGCGTGGTGCTGAACAGCGGGGCGAACGTGCCGCTGTTCCAGAACGACGGGACGATCGGGTCCAGCGTCACCAGCGGCGCGGGCAACACCGCCCGCGGGATCCTGATCCAGGCCGGCGCGAACATGCCGGCGCTGGCCAACTCCAACAGCATCAGCGCGACGCTGTCCGGGACCACCGGCGACGCCATCGCCATCCAGGACCTCTCCGGCACCCTGACCAGCATCCAGAACATCCGCACGATCGCCGCGGGCCTGACGTCGGCCACCGGTCCCATTGCGTCCGGCCAGGCGATCGCCATCGACGTTCACCTCAACACCACGGGCGTCAGCTATCAGCAGTTCGACACCAGCGGCGGCGTGAGCCTGCCCACCCTGGTCGGCTCGATCCTGTTCGGCTCCGGCAACGACATCGCCAACATCCAGTCGGGCGCGATGGTCGGCGACCTGGCGTTCGCCGGGGGCGCCAACTTCCTCAACGTCAGCGACGGCGCCAGCTTCTTCGGCGGCCTGAGCGACACCGGCGGCAGCCTGGCGATCATCATCAACACCGGCTCGCTGCAGATCACCAGCACCAACAAGGTGGCCCTTTCCAGCCTTTCCATGACCAGCGGCTCGACCCTGGGCTTCACGATCGACCCGCAGAATGACGTGGCGACAGAGCTCGACGTGTCCGGCCCGGCCATCCTTCGCGACGGCTCCAAGATCGGCCTGCGGTTCGCCTCCCTGCTCACCGGCACCGAGACCTTCACGGTGATCCGCGCGGACCAGCTCATCGTCGGCGCGCTCGACACCAGCCTGCTGAGCTCGATCCCCTTCCTCTACACGGCCACCGTGGCGGCGAACCCGTCCGTGGGCACCCTCAACATCACCATCGCGCAGAAGAGCCCCAGCCAACTGGGGCTTTCCAGCGTCGCGGCGCCGGCGCTGACCCCGGTGCTGGCCGCGGTCGGCCGTTCCCCGACCCTACAGAACGCCTTCCTCGCCCAGACCACCCAGCCGGGCTTCCAGGCAGCCTTCAACCAGCTGCTGCCCAGCCGCTCGAGCGCCATCTTCGAGATGGCCGCAGCGGACGCGGCCTCGGTCGGCCGCGCGATCGACGATCGCCAGGGCGTCGGCGGCGGCGCCTGGGTGCAGGAGATCAACTACGGCGCCAACGACAAGGGCCGCGATGGCCTGCCGGGCTACAACGCCTGGGGCGTCGGCCTGGCCGGCGGCTATGAAGCGGCCTTCGCGCGCACGGCGATCCTCGGCCTGACGGTCGGCGCGTCGTCCGACCAGATCCGCGAGCTCGGCTCGGCCGACACCGGCAAGGAGACCGTCGACGTCCTGCAGGCGGGCGTCTACTGGCGCGCCACCGCGGGCCGCTTCGCGGCGAACGCCCGGGTCGGCGGCGACTACCTGCGGATTAGCCAGGATCGCGTGGTGGCCATCGACAACGTCATCGCCGACGCCTTCACCGCCACCTCCACCAGCCACTGGAGCGGCAGCGGCATCAACGCCCGGGTGCGGGCGGCCTACGAGGGCCAGATCGGCTCGATGTTCGTGCGCCCGCAGGTCGGTGTCGACTACGACCAGCTCAACGAGGACGGCCACACCGAGAGCGGCGGCGGCCCGGGCATCGACCTGGCCGTCCAGTCGCGGTCGAGCTCGCGGCTCTCCGGTTTCGCCGGCGTCTCGGTCGGCGCGGTGTTCGGCGAGGAAGCCACCTGGGGTCCGGAGCTGCTGCTCGGCTATCGCGGCGTGGCCAGCGAGAACCTCGGCGACACGACGGCCAAGTTCGTCGCCGGGGGCGATCCCTTCACCCTCACCTCCGAGAAGATCAGCGGCTCGGGCGTGGCGGCCCACCTCGCCTTCAAGGGCGAGAACGGCTACGGCGGCTTCGCGGTCGAGGGCGGGGCGGAAACCCGCGACGGGCTGACGGTCTATGACCTGCGGCTGACCGCGCACCTGCAATTCTAAAGCGCGGCCGCGGCTTCGGCTGCGGCCTTGCGTCTCGGGCTCGGCGTCATCGGCGAAACAATCCCGCCGCGATCACGACCTAGGTTGCCGATCCCACGCATCGCTCGATGCGAAAGACCTGGAGACCTGGATGTTGAAACTGAAGCTGTTGATCGTCGCCGGAGCCCTGGCGGCCACCACGTCGGCCTTCGCGCAGCCGGCCGGCGGCGGCGGCGGCGCGGGTCAGTCCCCGGAAATGCAGGCGGCCCGCACCGCCATGCGCGAAGCCTGCGCCGCGGACCTCAAGGGCCTGTGCGACGGCAAGCAGGGCCGCGACGCGATGATGTGCCTGCGCGACAACGCCGACAAGGTGGGCGGCGGCTGCAAGGACGCCATGGCCAAGATGCGCGCCGCCCGCTCGCAAGCCGCGCCGCAATCCTGATCCCGATCCGCTAGACGCCAGCCGAGCGCCGCGGCGCTCGGCTGGCTGTCGCACCGTGCCTACTCCACGAGCTTCGGCGCGCCCGCGCCCACCAGCCTGACGCCCGTGCCGCCGCAATTGGTCTGCAGGGCGACATTGCCGTTGATGATCATGGTGTCGGCGATGATCTGGGTGCAGGCGCTGTTCACCACCGTCGTGCCGCCATTCAGGGTCAGCTGCCGGTTCGGGGCATAGATCGCGCCGGTGTACTTCTGGTTGGACCCCGCGTTCAGCGTCACGCCGCCAGTCGATTTCGGGTCCATCCAGATCACCAGGCCCGCCGTGGGGCCACTGGTCGGCGCCGACATGGTCACGTTGGTGGCCGAGTTGAAGTTCAGCTGCGCCCCGTTGGTCAGGATGAAGGTCGCGTTGTTGGCCGTGGCGCTGCTCGAGCCGTTCAGCGTGAAGCTGCCGCCGTTGATCACGTAGACGCCGGGCCCGAACGACACCGAGCCGCCGTTCACGATCAGCCCGTTGCAGAACACATAGGGCGTCGCTCCGGCCTGGTAAGCCGGAGGGGCGCCGCTGTTGATCACCGCATTGGTCTGGTTGCACCCGCTGTAGGCCGGGATCTGGTCGTTGGCGTACGGGTCGCTCACCGGCGTCGCGCCGGTCACCACATTGGCGTTGAGGTTCACCGTCCCGTTCTTGAGGATGCCGCCGACCACGTTGATGCCGAAGGCGTTGACGGTGACGCCGCCGTTGGCCAGCAGGGCGGTCTTGTTGGACGAGTTGTCGTCGAGCGAGCAGTTGACCAGGTTCACGGTCGGGATGCCGTTGAACAGCACCGCCTGCTGCGCCGTCGGATCCAGCGCCACGAGGCAGCCTGACCCCCCCGCGCCCTGGCCGTTGGTCGCCACGGCCCGCCCCACGATCGCGCTGGCCTTGGGCTGGAAGAGGCTGGAGAAGAACCCCATGCCCGGCCGGTTGATGACCACCTCCACCGAGGTCGGATCGCCGACGTGCAGGCCCGACAGCGGCGGACTGTTCACGGTGACGATGACGCCGCCCACGCCGGGGGTGAGGCCGTACTGGACCGCCACCGCCTGGGCCTCGGCGGTGAGGTCGGTGGCGCCGGCGGCGCTGGCGACCGCGGCGCTGAGGGCGGCGGAATCAGCGGCGTTCTGGGTGGCGCGCTTGCTGGTGTAGGCGATGCCGAGATCAAGGCCGAGGCCGACAAAGCTCAGCAGCACGACCAGCAGCAGGCCGACCGTGACCAGGGTCGCGCCGTCCTCGTCGCCGGCCAGGCGCCGGAGCTTCTTGCCGAGCGCGCGGCGGCCGCTCACGAGTGGCAGACCTCGGCGACAAGGTTGGCGGTGGGCTTGCCGAACGGTGAGACGATGAAGCTGTAGGCGAGATTGGCGCGGACATCGGTCCCGCAGGTCGTGCCGAGCTGGGCCTGGAAGGCGCTGGCCGGGATGTTCAGGCCGAGGGCCTGGGAGGCGGCAAAGGTCTGCACGGCGCCGGAAGTGCCGCAGAGGTCGGTGCGCACCGCGGCGCAGCGGGCCGCCTCCTGGACGGCGTAGTTGAGCGCCACCTGCGTCCAGGCCATGCCGCCCAGCTGCATCAGGCCGAAGATCATGGTCAGCAGGGCCGGCATGATCAGGGCGTATTCGACCAGCGCCGCGCCGTCGTCCGCCCGCCAGAGGCGCCGCAGGGCGCTCATTGGATCCGCACCGTCGCATTGGCGGTGACGCTCGTCGGCCAGACCACCTGCGGCCAGGGCATCAGCGGCTTGAACGCCCCATTGGCGCCCACCGTGACGAAGCTTCCGACCGGCTGGCTCGAGGTGCAGTTTCCGCCGCCGTTGGGCGCCACGATCTGCAGGTTCTTGATGCACCCCTGGAACGGCGCGGCTGGCAGGCTCGCGTTGGCCTGCAGCGGCGTCGCGGCGGTTATGGCGGCTGCGATGCCGGTCGGATTCCAGCCGTTGAGCTGGGCGTAGGTGGCGCCGGCCTGGGCCGCGGCCCGCACCTGCAGGCTGGCGTTGATCAGCCGGGCGCCATCGAGCAGGCCAGCCATCAGCAGCATGAACATCGGCAGCACGAAGGCGAACTCGACGGCCGCCGCGCCGTCCTCGGCCTTAGCCAGCCGCCGGCAGGCCCTGGCCACCGATCTCGGGATGCGCCGCCGGCTCATCGCGCGGCCAGCTGAACGGCGGCCCAGACCAGGCCGGCGGCGGCGACGCTGAGCGCGTAGGGCATCCGCGCGGCGGGGCGGACGATAGGGGCCGGCGCGCTCACCCGCCGCATCGCCAGCATGGCGAGCGCCTGCAACCCGCCGGCCAACGCCAGGGCGAACACGAAGACCGGCAGGCTGGGCGCCGGCATCCACAGCCCCGCCGCCGCCAGCAGCTTCACGTCCCCGCCGCCGAACGCGCCGACCAGATAGAGGGCCAGCGCCGCCCCGCCGAGGATCGCAAAGGACACGCCGTGCGACAGCCAGGCGTTCGCGCCCTGCGGCAGGACGAAGGCCAGGCCCGCCATGGCCAGGGTCGCGGTCAGCCAGTTGGGGATCCGATAGCGCGCCAGGTCGCTGACCGCCGCGGCGGCGAGGAGCAGGCTGAACACCAGGAGGCCGAGCAGGGTCATGGCGCTAGAGGTGCAGCATGAGCCGCATGACGCGGATGATCACCGGGATGAACAGCACCCCCGACATGGCCGGAAAGACGCAGAACACCAGCGGGAAGGCCATCTTCACCGGCAGCTCGGCCGCCCGGCGCTCGGCCTCCAGGTGGCGGGTCTTGCGCAGCTCGTCGGCGAAGGCGCGCAGGGTGTTGCCGAGGCTGGCCCCCACCGCTTCGGACTGGATGATCAGGCTGACCAGGGCCCCTACCTCTTCGGAAGGCGCGCGGCCGGCAAGGCGGGTCAGCGCCTCAGCCCGGCTGGCCCCGGCCTGCATCTCCATCAACATCATGCCGAACTGCTCGCTGACGATCGGGTGCAGGTCGGAGAACTCCGCAGCCACCCGCTGCAGGGCGGCGCCCAGGGCCGCGCCGGCCTCGACGGCGACGATCATCAGGTCGATGGCGTCCGGCAGGGCGATCCGCATGGCGCGGCTCCGCTCGCCGATGCGGTGCGACAGCAACAGGTTGGGCGCGAACAGGCCGAGGTTGGCGCCGAGCGCCACGGCGACGATCAGCATCAGGCCGCCGAGGTGCAGCAGGATGGCCACCGCCAGGCCGGCCACGGCCAGGCCCGCCGCCGCGGCCACGCGGATGCCGAAGAACACCTCCACCGCCCGCTCGGAGTAGAAACCGGCGCGGACCAGCTTCTGGCGAAGCGCGCTGCGCTTGTCCTGTTCGATCGCGCCCTTCCCGGCCTGCTCGCCCCATCGGCTCAACAGCCGCATGACGAAGGGTTGCAGGTCGGGGCGGCGCAGCCGGCTGACCGGGCTGGCGGCCCGGGTCCGGGCGGCGAGACGGGCGTCGAAGCGACCGTCGGAGAGCGACAGCAGGCCGATCCCGCCGGCCAGGGTCAGGGCGGCGAGGACGACAGCCGAGATGATGAGCGCGAATCCCATGGCGGCTTCAGACCCGGAAATTGATCATGCGCCAGATGGCGATCGCGCCGATGGTCAGCATGACCGGAGGCTCGGTCATCATCGGCCAGAACAGCGGATCGCCGGAAACCTCGCGGTAGTATTCCGGCCGCAGCAGCATGATCGCGCCGCCGGCCAGGATCGGCAGGGCCGCGACCACCCAGAACGACAGCCGCCCCTCCGCCGAGAGCGCGGCCACCTTCTTGCGCAGCTGGGCGTGCTGGCGCAGCCGGTCGGCGAGGCCCAGCAGGACCTCCGAGACGTTGCCGCCGGTCTCGCGGGTGATTTCCAGGGAGGCGGCGAACATCCGCAGTTCCGGCGCCGGGAACCGCTTGGCGAGGTTGCGCAACGCCGAGTCGCGGTCGAGGCCGTAGTTCATCTCGGCCAGCACCAGCTTCAACTCCGGCCCAAGCGGCTCCGGCATCCGCTCGGCGGCGACCGCCATGGCGGTGGTCACCGGGTGGCCGGCCTGCAGGCTGCGGGCGATCAGGTCGATGGTCTGCGGCATCTGGGCGACGAACTGCCGCCGCCGGCGATCGGCCAGCGCCGAGATCACCAGGAGGGGCGCGGCCACGCCGATCGCCGCGGCCAGCGCGAAGGCTAGAACCGCCGGAACATCGACCAGGTCCAGGGCGAGCAGCGACGCCGCCCCGAGCGCCAGCTGGCTGAGCACTACCTGCGAGGGGGTGAACGGCGCGTTGGCCGACTCCAGCCGTCGCCCGAGCCAGGGCAGATGCCGGTCGACGTAGCCGAACAGCGGCTCGTCCTCCGCAGGCTCAGAGGCCTCCAGCCGCGCCGCCTGCGGCTTGGCGCGGGCCAGCCGGCGGGCGACCCGCCGATCCGCGCCCGCGAAGCTGCGCGCCACCAGCCATCCGCCATAGGCCGCCGTCGCCAGGGCCACGAGCAGCGCCAGCCAGCTCAGGTGCAGGACCGCCCCGCTCACGACGACATCTCCTCGGGCCAGGGCGCATTGTAGGCGCGGAAGGCCTCGTAGAAGATCGGGCGCAGGCCGGTCCAGCTGAAGCGGCCATGGACACGGCCGCGTTCGTCGAGTTCGGTCTGCTCGAACCGATAGACCTCCTGCAGGGTGATCACCTCGCCCTCCATGCCCTGCACCTCCTGGATGCTGACCACCCGCCGCGTGCCGTCACCGAACCGCCGCAGCTGGACGACCACATGGATGGCGCTGGCGATCTGCGAGCGCATGGCGCGCGGCGACAGGTCGAGGCCCGACATCGAGATCATCTGCTCGAGGCGCGACAGCGCGTCGCGGGGCGTGTTGGCGTGGACCGTGGTCATCGAGCCGTCGTGGCCGGTGTTCATCGCCTGCAGCATGTCGAAGGCCTCGCCGGCCCGGACCTCGCCGACGATGATCCGGTCGGGTCGCATGCGCAGGGCGTTGCGGACCAGCTCGCGCTGGGTGACCTCGCCGCGGCCCTCGATGTTGCAGGGCCGGGTCTCCATCCGCACGACGTGGCGCTGCTGCAGCTGCAGCTCGGCGGCGTCCTCGATGGTGATGATCCGCTCCGCCCCGCCGATCGCCTGGCTCATGGCGTTCAGGAGGGTGGTCTTGCCGGTGCCGGTGCCACCGGAGATCAGGATGTTCAAGCGGCAGCCAACCACACCGCGCAGCAAGGTCGCGCAGGCCGCGTCCATCGCCCCGCTCGCCACCAGCCGGTCCAGGTCATAGGGGGTGCGCGAGAACCGCCGGATGGAGAGCAGCGCCCCGTCCACCGCGATCGGCGGCACCACGGCGTTGACCCGGCTGCCGTCGGGCAGGCGGGCGTCGACCATCGGCTGGCTCTCGTCGATCCGGCGGCCGACCTTGTCGACGATCCGTTCGATCACCCGCATCAGGTGCTGTTCGTCGGCGAACCGCACCGGCGTCAGCTCGATGCGGCCGAAGCGCTCGACGTAGACCTCGCGGGCGGTGTTCACCAGGATGTCGGACACGTCCGGGTCCTGCAGCAGGGGCTCCAGGGGCCCGAAGCCCAGCAGCTCGTGCATCAGGTCGTCGACCAGGCGAAGCGCCTCGTCCTCGTTGAGCGGCCGGCTGTCCTCCTTCAAGAGGGCGGTGACCAGTTCGGCCACCTCGCCGCGCACCTGCTCCGGCGAGCGCTGGTTGAGGCCGGCGAGGTTCATCCGCTCGATCAGCTGGTGATGCATCGCGGTCTTCAGCGCGAAGTAGCCGTCGTCGGGCCGGCTCGACAGGGCGTCGGCGTCGAAGCTGCGCGGCTCGGCCGGGCTCGGCCGCTCCTGCGCCGGGGTGACGGCGCCTGGCGGGGCGAAGGTCAGCCTCATGCGGCGAGCTCGGCGAAGGCGGCGCCGGCGCTCAGCGCCTCCAGCCGGCCCTCAAGCTTGGCCGCACAGGCTCGCAGGTCTTTGGACAGCTGCGCGCCCGCGAAGGCCTCCACCACCAGTTGGCCGCGATCGGCGGCTTTCGGCGCGGCGGCGTCGAACCGCAACGCGGCGTCGACGCCCATCGCCAGGTTGCGGCCGATCCGCGACGGCTTGTCGAAGGCCTCGACCAGGCCGTGGAGCCGGTTCAGCACCAGGAACACCGGGGTCTGGACGCCGGCGGCCTTCAGGCCCTCGATCATCCGCCGCGCCCCGACCGCGCCGGCCACGGTGGGCGCGGCGATCATCACCACCAGGTCGGAACGGGACAGCACGGGGAAGGTCCAGTCGGTCCAGGCGGCCGGCAGGTCGACGATGGTGCGCTGGAAGCCGCGGGACGCATGCTCCACGAGATCGACCGCGAAGTTGGCGTTCAGGGCGTCGAGCGGCACGATGGTGGGCGGCGGCGCCAGCAGCTTCAGGCCGCTCGGATGTTCGGTCATCACGCCTTCCAGGAACCGCGGGTCGACCCGGTCGCCGGCCTGCAGGACGTCGATCACCGTGGCGCGCGGCAGGAGGTCGAGGGCGAGGTCGGTGTCGCCGAACTGCAGGTCGAGGTCGAGCACCGCGGCGCTGCGGGCCGGCCGATGACGCTTCTCGTCGCCCTTGGCCAGCAGGGCCGCGAGGTTCAGCGCGAAGGTCGTGGCCCCGGCGCCCCCGGAGCCTTTGATCACCGAGATCACCCGCCCCTCGGCCTCGGCGGACTCCAGCTCGTCCTGCAGCATCTCGCTGAGGCTGGCCTGCACGATGTCCGGCGTGAAGGGGCCGGTGAGCACGTCCGTGGCGCCGGCGCGGAACAGGGCGCGGACGCTCTCCCCGTCGGCGTCGCGGGCCGCCACGATCAGCCCTCCGTCCCGGGCCGAGCCCGACAGGCGGCGCACCAGGGTGGTGGCGCCGTTGGAACGGCCGTCGACCTCGACGATCACCGCGGCCGCCCGGGCCGCCTTGCTCCACAGGCCCCCGCCGCCGTCGGCGCGGGCGATCTCCACGCTGATGTTGTTCAGGCCATGGATGGCGCGACCGACCGCAGCGAGCAGCTCGACATCGGTGGCGGCGACGAGCACGTGGCGATCGGTCTTCAAGGGAACTCTCCTGTTACTGCGGACGACGCTGGCGGCCGAGGCGCGGCCGGCGCTGCGGCGCCTAGTCGACCGGGACGCTGACGTGGGTGACCTCGCCGCCCCGGACCATCTCGACGGTCCAGCCGCGCGGCGCCTCGGCCTGGCGCCGGACCTGGCGCACGACCGGCCGGGCGATGGGGCCGCTGCCGAGGTCCGATGTCCGGATGGCGCGTTCGTTCGCATCGTCGGCGAGCGGATCGCCGGTGCTGCGGAGCGCGAGCGACAGGGTGCCGACCTGCGAGGCCAGGGCGATCTTCTGGGCCTGGGCCGGGGTGACCTCCACCGTCGCCGCGCGGGCCAGGACGGGCTTGTTCTTGGCCTGGTCGGCCAGTTGGTCGACGGCCAGGACGCGGACCCCCTGCAGCAGCAGGTCGGTGCGCATCTGGCTGCGGTCGCCGCCGTCGCCGCGGGTCACCAGGATGTCCACGGAATCGCCCGGCAGGACGAAGCCGGCGACGCCCAGCACGTCGTCGACGCGCAGGGTCGCGGCGCGCATGCCGGGACGGATCAACCCGGCGAGGGTGGCGCGCCCACCTGGTCCGGAGATCTGTTGCGGAAGGATGGGCTCGTTGGCCGCGATGGGCGCGAGCGCCAGTCGCGGCGCGCCGGCGGTCAGCTCGGTGACCGAGACGAAGGCGCCGGCCGGCACGGCTCCCGCCGGCCACGGCTGTAGTTTCAGGTCGCCTGCGGCGATGGTCTCGCCGAAGGCGATGGGACGGGCGGCGACGACGACGGCCGCCCTGGGGGTCAGGGCGGCAGGCGCAGCCTCGGCATGTGACGTGCCGAGGGTCTTGAGGCCCCAGAGGGCGGCGCCTCCGATCAGGATCGAAAGCGCCACAAGCACCAGGCCGATGCTGCGCATGCCGTTACCCCCGACGTCCGATTAGCCGCCGGCGTTGGTGAGCTTGGTGCTGGCGCCGTTGAAGATGGTGCTGAGGTGACCGCTCAGCGGGATGATGGCGGCCGCGGCGGCCACGGCCACCAGGCCGATGAGCAGCGCGTATTCGATCATGGCGGCGCCGCTTTCATCAGCTTGCAGGGCGGCGAAGCGATCCCGCACATCGAGCAGACGGGTCTTGGCGAACAGGTACGCATTGAGCATTGAAGGGTCCTCTGGGTTCCAACGCCATCGGACGGCCCGTGACGTTCGGGCCAAGAAACTGAACTTTAACCGTGGTGGTTCCGCCTCGGTGGAGCTAGAAACCTCGTTTTTTCATGCGCTTGCCGGTTAAGCTCTTGAATTGTCATGCTTCTTTTTGCCTCATGAAGGCCACGAAAAACACATGATGCGGTGGAGCTTCGGACCCATCCGGCCAAGCTTTCTTCAATAAGCAGGGCGACTTGCGCTACAGCAGAGGCTTCGGACGGCCCTCGATTCAGCGCCGTCGGCAGCGGGGTGGCAGGCGTTCGTGGACCGCGAAAGCGAGCTGTTGCGGGCGGGGCGTTTCGACGAGGCGATCGCCCACGCCGTCCGCCGGACCCAGGGAACGCCGCAGGCGCCTGAGGCCTGGCTGGCCTTGGCCCAGGCTCAGCTCGCCGCCCGTCGCCCCGAGGCCGCGCTCGCCGCCAGCGACGCCGGTCTCACCGCCGCACCGGGCGATGCGCCCCTGCTCTGCGCCAAGGCGGGCGTGCTGCGCAGCCTGAGCCGCGTGGACGAGGCGACGGCGCTCTATCGCCAGGTGCTGACCCGCGAGCCGGACCATTTCGACGCCGGCTTCGGTGTGACCTTGCTGGCGGTGGAGGCGGGCGACTGGGCCGGAGCGGAGACCTGGCTTCGCCGGCTGGCCGCAGCGCACCCCGGCCGTCCTGACCTGCAGTGGCTCGGCGCCCGGGCCGCCGTGGGGCTCGGCGACCTGGACCGCGCGCGCGGTGACCTCATCCAGCTCAGCCGCGATCCGCGCCTGGCGCCCGACCAGCGCGCCGACGTCCTGCTGCTGCTTGGCGAGGCGCTGGACGGGCTTGGCCGGGCGCGCGAGGCGTTCGCCGCGGCCGCCGAGGGCAAGACGATCCAGCGCCGGCTCTACGCCGAGCGCGCGGCCGGTCGTGAGGGGGCGGCCGAACGGTTCGCCCGCCTCGCCGCCTGGTTCGCCGCCGCCGACCCCGCGCCCTGGCGCACCGCCCCCGCGCCGCCCCGGACGGTTGAGGATCCGGCGGCGCACCTGTTCCTGGTCGGCTTCCCGCGGTCCGGTACCACCCTCCTGGAGCAAGCCCTGGCCGGCCATCCGCAGGTCGTCTCGCTGGAGGAGGCGCCGACCCTGGCCGCCGCCCACGCCGAGTTCCTGGGCTCGGCCGAAGGTCTGGCGCGGCTGGCCGTCCTGTCGGAATCCGAGGCGCAGCCCTGGCGGGCGCGCTACTGGGCCGAGGTCGCCGCCCACGGTCTCGACCCGGCGGGCCGCGTCTTCCTCGACAAGGCGCCGGCCGGAACCGAGGACCTGCCGCTGGTCGCCAAGCTGTTCCCCAAAGCCCGGGTGCTATTCGCGATCCGCGACCCGCGCGACGTGGTGCTGAGCTGCCTGCGGCAGAACTTCCAGATGAACGCGCTCACCTACGCCTTCACCGACCTGGCGTCGGCGGCGCAGGCCTACGCCGGCTGCATGGCCCTGGCCGAGGTCTACCGCACGGTGCTGCCCGTCGATCTGCATGAGGTCCGCCACGAGGCCCTGCTGGACGACTTCGCGGGCGGCCTCGCCAAGATCTGCCAGGCCATCGGCCTCGCCTTCGATCCCGCCATGGCCGACCCGGCCGCCACCGCGCGCCGCCGCACCGTGCGCACGCCCAGCGCCCCGCAGGTCCGCGCCGGCCTGAACCGCCAGGGCGTCGGCCGCTGGCGGAGCTACGCGCCCGGCTTGGCGCCGGTGCTGCCGATCCTGGACCCCTGGGTCCGCCGCCTAGGCTACGAAGTCTGACGCACAAAAAGAAACGGAGCCAGCGAACCGGCCCGAAATTCCTTAAAAAGAAACGGAGCGGGCGAGCCCGCTCCGTTAGGGGGATGCACCCCGGGGATGTCGCGTCCCCGAGGGAGGAGGAAGGATCAGAACTTCAGGCGCAGGCCCAGGAACACCTGCCGGCCGTTGTCGTAGACGGCGCGCGGCTGGGAGTGGTTCAGGGCGTAGTACTTGAGCAGCTTGTTGGTCAGGTTCAGCCCGTCGAGCGTCAGGGAGACGTGGTTGTTGACCTTCACGTCGATCGAGCCGTCGAGGGTCCCGTAGTTGTCCTGGTTCTCGGCCGCGCTGCGGTCGAGGCCGACGAAGAAGTGCGAGCGATAGGTGTATGCGAGACGACCCGACAGCCAGGAGTTCTCGTAATAGCCCACCAGGTTGAGGGTGTTCTTCGAGGCGCCAACCAGAGGCGCGCCGCTGGTCTCCTTCGCCTCCAGGTAGGTGTAGTTGGCCTGGAAGCCGAAGTTCATGGGCAGCGGCTGCTGCAGTTGGACCTCGACGCCCCTGACCTCGCCGCTCGTGTTGCTCGGCGAGGAGATGGTGTAGGTCGAGAAGACCGGGCGGCCCTGCCCCGACAGGAACGAGTTCAGGTAGACCGCCTGCGAGGTGCCGAAGGTCACGTAGGATGACAGGTCGTCGTAGAACAGGCTGACGGCCGCCAGCGCGCTGGGCGCGTAGTAATACTCCAGCGCCACGTCGTAGACCGCGGCCTTGATCGGCCTCAGGTTCGGGTTGCCGCCGTTGCCGGTGAGCGTGGTGTCGGTGAGCGACACGGTGCCGCCGAGCGCGCTGAAGTCCGGCCGCGACATGGTCTCGGCGGCCGAGATCCGCAGGAACAGCTCCGGGTTCAGGTCCAGCGTCAGGTTCAGGCTGGGCAGGATGTCCAGGTAGTTGTGGCTGACGTTGTTCACATAGTAGTCGCCGTAGGCCGATGTGGTGATGTCGCCGCCGTGCAAGCCCGACGGGTCGGAGACGTTGACGAAGGCGTTCTCCTTGGTGTCGACGATCCGCACCCCGACGTTGCCGCGCCAGCCGTCGCCGCTCAGGTGAGCCATGACGTAGCCGGCATAGTCCTCCTCCTTCACCTTGAAGGCGCCAGGCCAGTAGTAGTTCTGCGGCTGCACGATGGCCGAGATCGGTCCGTGGACACCGTCGGTGATGCCGTTGAGAAGCGAGATGATCGTCCCCGGATTGCCGGCGATCGGGATCAGCAGGCCCGGCACGCCGAGCGCCGAGCTGTTGAAGCCGCTCGGATAGGAGGTCGGGTTCGTCGCCGAGAAAGGCATCGGCGAGGTCCAGCACTGGCCGTTGGCGCCCAGCGAGCAGCCGCGGTCCCAGCCGTCGACCTGGCGCTGGTGCTCGGCGACGCGCAGGCCGAAGGCCACGTCCTTGATGGCGCCGTTGCCCCACTCATAGTCGCCATCGACCTTACCGTAGGCCTCGCGGTCGACGGACCTGAAGGTCTCGTTCCAGGCCCAGTCGTTGGCCAGCCCCGCCGGGCTCTGCGGATTGATGTCCGCCGGGCTCACCGAGAAGCCGTTGCCCGACTGCTGGTAGGAGATGCCAGTCACGCCGTCGGACTCGAACGCCGGCTCGCTCGGCGTGTCGCCGACCCCGCGCGTGAAGCCCACCTGGCCGTGGAAGGTCAGCTTGTCGGTGGCGTGATAGTCGCCGTCGAGGTTGACGTAGTAGCTCTCGCCCGAGGCGTCGGGGCGGATGATGTTATCCACCACCAGGCCGTTGACCGGCGTACCCGATGGCGACAGCCGCGGGAAGTTGGCCGCCACCATGGTGTTGTTGGCCACCGTGAAAGTGGTTGGCGAGTTGTTGTTGAGCTCGTTCGAGCCCCAGAACATGTAGTTGTCGTTGTTGTTGGTGGCGTTGAGATTCGAATAGAAGCCGGTCAGCCGCAGCTCGACCTTCTCGTTCGGCCGCCACTGAACGGCGACGTCGGCGCCGTCACGCTTGCGCTGCTGCTGGAACAGGGTCGAGCCGATCAGGGTGGGCGCCCAGACGCCGATCAGCTCCGGATGCTGCTGGCCAGTGACCATGCCGGAGGTGATCTGGGTGTAGCCCAGGGTCTCCTGGCCGTAGCGTTCGACGGAGCGCTCCTCGTGGAAGCCCTGCACCAGCACGCCGAAGGTGTCGGCCTCGTTGTGCCAGGCCACCAGCCCGCTCACCTGCGGCTTGGTCGACTTGGTGAGCGAATTGTAGGCGCCCTGGGCCGTCCCCTCGAACGACAGGGTGTCGTGGAAGCTCAGCGGCTGGCGGGTGACGATGTCGACCACGCCGGCCACGCCGCCTTCCAGCAGCGAGGCGTCCTGGGTCTTATAGACCGAGGTCTGTTGCACGATCTCCGAGGGCAGCAGGGTGAAGCTGACGCTGCGGCCAACCGTCTGGAACTGGTCGAGGATGAACCAGTCGCCGGTGGCGATGGCGTGGCCGTCGACGGTCACCTGGGTCAGGCTGGGCGAGGTGCCGCGGATCGAGACCCGGTCGTTCTCGTCGAACCCACCCTCGCCGCTGGCGGCCGAGCTGGTGTTGACGCCGGGGATCCGTTGCAACGCGTCGGCGACGTTCTTGTCCGGCAGCTTGCCGATGTCGTCGGCCGAGATCGCGTCGACCTGGTCGGTGCTTTGCCGCTTGATCTCGATCGCCCGTTGCAGCGACTCGCGGATGCCGGTGACAACAATCTCACTCACCGCACTGTCCGCGGCGAACGCCGGTCCGGCGGCGAGGCAGGCCAAGGCCGCTGCGCTGACGGAACCGACCAGGATACGCCTACGTAGGTCCATCGCTCTATCTCCCCATCCGGGTCGCTTTGCCGCGATCCCGCCCCTAGATCCATTTCAGTACCAAGGGGAACAGCTATGGCGCCAATGCAGGCTCCAAGGCCGTTCCACTGGTGAAGCTGTCACAATATGTACGCCGTATGCAAGCCCAAATTAAGCCCTTTGAGAGACCACTTAGAAATTGATATGCAAATGGTACTATGATGTGTCACAAGACACGCAGGCTTTCCGCGTGGTCGGCGCGTTCGGCAGGAGGACCTAGGTGGCGGCTTCTTTCCTGAAACTCATCGGCGAACTCGATGAGCAGAGCCGTGCGCCGCTCTACCAGCAGCTTCGCCGCGCCCTGCGCGACGCGATCGAGGACCAGCGGCTGGCCGCCGAGGAGGCCCTGCCCCCGGAGCGCGAGCTGGCCGAGGACTTCGGCATCTCCCGCATCACCGTGCGCAAGGCGCTCGACGCCCTGGTCGGCGAGGGCATGCTGACCCGCCGGCAAGGCGCCGGCACCTTCGTCGCCGCCCGCGCCGAGAGCCGGGTCGAGAAGAGCTTCTCCAAGCTGTCCTCCTTCTCCGAGGACATGCTGTCGCGCGGCCGCAAGCCCGAGAGCGTCTGGCTCAGCCGCTCCTCCGGTACGGTCACGCCCGAGGAATCCCTGACCCTCGGCCTGAGCCCCGGCGCCCAGGTCTATCGGTTCAACCGCATCCGCTACGCGGACGGCGAGCCCATGGCCCTGGAGCATTCGACCATCGCCGGCTTCTGCCTGCCGAACGAGCTGGCGGTGGGCGAGTCGCTCTACGAGGCGCTGGACGAGCATTCGGCGCGGCCCGTGCGGGCCCTGCAGCGCCTGCGTGCGGTGCTGTTCACCGGCGAACGGGCCAAGTTGCTGGGCGTCGAGGACGGCGCGCCGGGCCTGTTCATCGAACGCCGCGGCTTCCTGAAGGACGGGCGCGCGGTCGAGGTCACCCAGTCCTACTATCGCGGCGACGCCTATGACTTCGTCGCGGAACTCAACACCTCGGCGTCCTAGTTGGGGCTCAAGAGGTGATCGTGGAGCCAACCCCCGAAGACGCCCGGCCGCTGATAGCGTCCGAGACCCGGATGTTCCGGGAGGCCGCCGAGGCCCCCCAGGCGATCGCCCGCCAGCTGAAGACCAATCGAGACCGCCTGCAGGCGCTGGCCGAGCGGCTGCGCGCCGAGCCGCCGCGGGCGGTGGTAACCTACGGTCGCGGCTCCTCCGACAACGCCGCCACCTTCGCCCGCTACCTGATCGAGACCCGGCTGGGCGTGCTGACCGCCTCGGCGCCGCCGTCGGTGAGCTCGGTCTATGACGCCGCGCCGGAGATGCAGGGCGTCCTGGTGCTGGCCATCTCGCAGTCGGGCCAGAGCCCGGACCTGCTGGCCGCCGCCCAGGCCGCGGCCTCGGCGGGCGCTTATGTGGTCGCCCTGGTCAATGACGAGATCTCGCCGCTCGCCCTGCAGGCTGACCTCGCCGTGCCGCTCTGCGCCGGGCCGGAGCTCAGCGTCGCGGCGACCAAGTCGTGCCTGGCGAGCTTCAGCGCGGTCGCCCAGCTGGTGGCCTTCTGGCTCGACGATCCGGCGCTGATCGCCGCCGTCGATGGCCTCCCCAACCTGCTGGCGGCCGCCTGGACCGAGGATTGGTCGGCCGCCGAGGCCCGCCTCGCAGACGCCTCCGATCTCTACGTGCTCGGCCGCGGCGTGGGCTTCGCGGTGGCCCAGGAGGCCGCCCTGAAGCTGAAGGAGACCTGCGGCCTGCACGCCGAGGCGCTGAGCTCGGCCGAGGTGCGGCACGGCCCGATGGCCCTGGTCGGCGCCGGCTTCCCGATCCTCGCCTTCGCCCAGGATGACGAGACCCGCGAGGGCGTCGAGGCGGTGATCCAGCTCTGCCTCGACCAGGGCGCTGGGGTCATGAAGGCCGGCGGAACCGGGCAGCCGGGCGCCCAGCCCTTGCCGACGCCGCGCGCCCACCCCCTGGTCGAACCGATCGCCATGACGCAAAGCTTCTACCGCATGGCCTGCCAACTGGCCGTGGCGCGCGGCTTTGATCCGGACCGGCCGCCGCACCTGAAGAAAGTGACCGAGACCACCTGATGGACCTCGCGCTTGTCAACGGCCGGGTGATGACCGACGCAGGCCTTGAGGAAGGCCTGGCCGTGCGGCTGAGCGGCGAGCATATCGCCGCCGTCGGCCCGGCCGCCGAGGTCTCTGCCGGCGCGGCGGTTCGCGACCTGGGCGGCGCCCTCCTGCTCCCCGGCTTTATCGACGTGCAGGTCAACGGCGGCGGCGGCGTGCTGTTCAACGACGCACCGACCCCTGAAACCATCGCGGCCATCGGCCAGGCGCACCGCCGGTTCGGCACCACCGGCTTCCTGCCGACCCTGATCAGCGACGACCTCTCCGTGCTCGAGGCCGCCATCGTAGCGGTCCGCCAGGCCCTGGCGGCCGGCGCCCCAGGCGTGCTGGGCGTGCACATCGAGGGGCCGTTCCTCAGCCCCCGTCGCAAGGGCATCCACGAGCTCTCCAAGCTCCGGGCCATGGACGAGCCGGCCTTCCGCATCCTGACCTCGCTGCAGGCCGGCCGCACCCTGGTGACCCTGGCGCCTGAGGCGACCAATCCCGAGACCATACAGCGGCTGGCCGACGCCGGCGTGGTGGTCTCCGCCGGCCACACCAACGCCTCCTACGCCACGGTGCGCGCGGCCCTGGCCCGCGGCCTGACCGGCTTCACCCACCTGTTCAACGCCATGTCGCCGCTGGCCAGCCGCGAGCCCGGCGTGGTGGGCGCGGCGCTGGAAGACCTGATGAGCTGGGCCAGCCTGATCGTCGACGGCAAGCACGTCGACCCGGTGGTGCTGAAGATCGCGCTGCGCTGCCGGCCGAAGAACCGCTTCATCCTGGTCACCGACGCCATGCCCTCGGTGGGGGCGGCCTCGAAGTCCTTCGTCCTGCAGGGCAAGAAGATCACCGTCAAAGGCGGGGTCTGCATCGACGAGCACGGCACCCTGGCGGGCTCCGATCTCGACATGGCGAGCGCGGTCCGGAACGCCGTGAAGATGCTGGGTCTCGACCTCGCCGAGGCCTCGCGCATGGCCAGCCGCTATCCGGCCGAGTTCCTGGGCCTGGGCGCCGAGATGGGCCGCATCGCGCCGGGCTATCGCGCCGACCTGGCGCTGGTGGACGAGGGCGTGCAGGTGCTGGAGACCTGGGTCGGCGGCGAGGATTCCGCCGAGGCCGCCGGGTCGCCGGCCGGGGTCGCCCGCCGTGGCTAGGCCGCGCCTGGGGGCGGCGCTGGGCCTCGCAACCAGCCTGATCGCCTCCGCCGCAGCCGCCCAGACGGCCACCGTCAACGTGGTCCCGCAACCGCTCTCCGTGCAGCCGATCGGCGGCGGGGCGCGCCTCGTCGACGGAATGCCGATCATCGCGCCCGCAGGCGACCCCGGGGCGATGGCCGCCGCCCGCTATCTTAGCGCCCTGCTGCTGCGAACCCGCGGCCTCACCCTGCCGGTGCTGACCGCGCCCACGCCGCGCGCGCTGAGCGCTGCGATCCTGATCAGCCGCGCGCCGGCGCCGATCGGCGAGGCCTATGCCCTGGAAGTCGCGGAAGGGAAGGTCACGATCACCGCCAAGGACGACGCCGGTCTGTTCTACGGCGCCGTCACCCTCTGGCAGATGGCGACCGTCGACGGCGGCCGTGGCCCGGCCAGCCTGAGCGGCGTCCAGATCCAGGACGCGCCGCGCTTCGCCTGGCGCGGGCTGATGATCGATAGCGCCCGCCACTTCCAGCCGCCGGCCGAGATCGAAAAGCTGATCGACGCCATGGCGCTGCACAAGCTGAACGTCCTGCATTGGCACCTGAGCGACGACCAGGGCTGGCGGTTGGAGATCAGGAAGTATCCGCGCCTGACGACGGTGGGCGCCTGGCGCAAGCCCGAGCCCGGCTCGCCGGACGGCGCGGCCCGCTACGGCGGCTTCTACACCCAGGCGCAGGTGCGCGAGGTGGTGGCCTATGCGGCGGCGCGGCACGTGACCATCGTGCCGGAGATCGAGATGCCGGGGCATGCGCTCTCGGCTCTGCTCGCCTATCCGCAGTTCGGCGCAGGCGCGGCGCCCGCGGTCGCCGATCAGGTGAAATGGGGCGGCTTTCCCTACGTCTACGGCGTCGATGGCAAGACCTTCGGCTTCATCGAGGACGTGCTCAGCGAGGTGATGACCCTGTTCCCGGGCCGCTACATCCACGTGGGCGGCGACGAGGCCGAACGCGAGCGGTGGAGCGCCTCGCCCGCGGCCCAGGCCCGTATGGCGGCCATGGGCGCCCAGGATCCGGCCGCGCTGCAGGCCTATTTCACCCAGCACATCGCCAGCTTCCTCGATGCGCACGGCCGCCGGCTGGTGGGTTGGGACGAGATCCTGCTGGGCGGCGAACTTCCAGCCGACGCGGTGGTCACCTCCTGGCACGGCATCGATGGCGGGATCGCCGCGGCGAACAAGGGCCACGACGCGGTCCTGGCGCCGGCCCCGATCTTCTATTTCGACAACCGCCAGGGGACGAGCGCCGCTGAGCCGCCGGGCCGCGGCTGGCTGGTGCGGCTGCAGGACGTCTATGGCTTCGAGCCGATCCCACCGACCCTTCCGGCCGCCGCCGTCCCGCACATCCTGGGCGTCCAGGGCAACATCTGGACCGAGCACGTGCGGACCTCCGCCGACCTGGAGGCCATGGCCTTCCCGCGCGCCGCGGCCCTGGCCGAGACCGGCTGGACCGCGTCGGCCCGCAAGGATTGGGCAGGTTTCTTCCGCCGCCTGCCGGCCGAGCTCGCCCGCGACCGGGCGCTGGGCCTGAACGTCGACCCCGCCGCGGTTTCCGTCCTGCCGGTCGTGGGCCCGGCCCCCGGCGCGACCGGCGACGCCATCACCCTCACGACCCAGGCCGGTCTTGGCGAGATCCGCTACACCACCGACGGATCGGCGCCTTCCGCGGCCTCGGCCCTCTATGCGACGCCGCTGCCGGCGGCGGGATCGCTGCGGGCCGCCCTGTTCCTCGACGGGGCCCAGATCGGGCCGGTCGCCGCCTGGGACGCCACGCTGTTGCGCACCCGCGTCAGCCAGGACCTGCGGCTTTGCAACGAGAAGCTGTCGCTCAACCTGGAAGGCCCGCCGGGCGCGACGCGCCGCACCTATCTGGTCAACCCCGCCGACCCCTGCTGGGTCTGGCCCGGCGCGTCCCTCGACGGCGCTCGCAGCGTGACGGTCGCCTTTGCGCGCCTGCCGTTCAACATCGGCCTCGATCCCGGCCATGACTCGGTGATCGTGCATCCGCCGCGTCGGCCCGCCGGCGAGCTGGAGGTGCGGCAGGACAGCTGCCTGGCCGATCCGATCGCCGTCGTCCCCGTGCCGCCCGGCGGCGCCGGCGCGCGCAGCGTGGTCACCCTGAAGCTGCCCCCGCGCACCGGCCGCCACGACCTGTGCGTCTCCTTCACCGGCCTGACCTTCGATCCGGTGCTGGCCGTGGAGCGCCTGCAGCTCGGCCCGGCGGCCCCATGAGCGCCCTCACCCTCCTCGCCCCGCTGGCCGGCTGGCTCGCGCCGCTCGACGAGGTGCCCGACCCGGTGTTCGCCGGGCGGATGATGGGTGACGGCGTGGCCATCGATCCCACCGGCGAAGCGCTGTTCGCGCCTTGCGCCGGCACCATCCTCAAGGTCCATCCGGCCCGCCACGCGGTCAGCCTGCGCACCGCCAACGGCGCGGACCTCCTGATGCACCTGGGCCTCGACACCGTGGCCCTGGGCGGCGAGGGCTTCGAGGTCCACGTGGCCGACGGCCAGGACGTCGCCGCGGGCGAGCGGCTGGTCAGCTTCGACCTCGACCGCCTGGCGCAGCGGGCGCGCTGCCTGATCACCCCCGTTCTGGTGACCAATTCCGACGCTTTCCACCTTACGATCCTGGCGACCGGCCGCGAGGTCGCGGTGGGCGAGCCGATCCTCAGCCTGGAGGGCCGCGGCCGTTTCGCGACGGAAGCGTCGGGCGAGGGCGCGCGCGTGGCGCGGCGGCTCCGCATCACCCATGCCCACGGCCTGCACGCCCGCCCGGCGGCCAGGCTCGCCACCGAGGCCAGGCGTTGGACGGCCGTCTCGGAGATCACGTTCGGGGAGGGTCGCGCCTCCACGGCCAGTGCGGTCGCGATCATGACCCTGGGCGTGGCGGGCGGCGATGAGATCGAGCTTTCGGCCACCGGCGCCGACGCCGAGGCGGCCGTCGAGGCCCTCGCCCGCGTGGTGGCGGCGATCAACGCCGAGCGGGCGCCGGTCGCCGCACCTGCCCGACCGCCGCCCAGCGCCGCGCCCGCCGGCGCGATCCAGGGCGTGCGCGCCGCGCCGGGCCTGGCCATCGGCCCAGCCTGGCGGCTGGTGGCCCCCGACGCGCCCGTCCTCAAGGTCGCCGCCGACGAGGCGCGCGAAGCCGCCGCGCTCGCCGCCGCGCTCGCCGCCGTCCGGGCCGAGCTGGAAGACCGCCGCGCCCGCTCGGCCGGGGAGGCCCACGGGGTGGTCGAGGCGCACCTCGTCCTGCTAGATGATCCCGGCCTGGTCGACCCGACGCGTCGAGCCATCGCCGCAGGCGTCGCCGCCGGCGTCGCCTGGCGGGATTCCCTCGCCGCCCAGGCCGCCGCCCTGCAAGCCGCCGCCGACCCGCGACAAGCCGAGCGCGCGGCGGACCTCAGGGACCTGCAACAGCAGGTGCTGTGGGCGCTGGCCGAGCGCCGTCCCGACGCCCCCGCCCCGCCGCCCGGCGCGATCCTGATCGCCGACGACCTGCTGCCGAGCCAGCTGGCCGGCCTGGGCGGGCTCGCCGGCATCTGCACGGCCCGCGGCGGCCCGACCTCGCACGTGGCGGTGCTCGCCGCCGCCATGAACATCCCCGCCGTCGTGGCGGCCGGACCCGCCGTGCTGGGCCTCGCCGAGGGCGGAACGGTGGTGCTCGACGGCGACGCGGGCCTGCTCGAGCCGGCGCCGAACGCCGCGCGACTGAAGGCGGCGGCGGCCGAGATCGCCACCCGGGCCGCGCGCCACGCCGAGGCCCTGGCCGTGGCCGCCGAGCCCTGCCGCACCGCCGACGGCCAACGGATCGAGGTGTTCGCCAACCTCGGCGCGCTCGCCGACGCGGAGGCCGCGGCCCGCAACGGCGCGGAAGGCTGCGGCCTGCTGCGCACCGAGTTCCTGTTCCTGGACCGCATCGCGCCGCCCTCCGAAGACGAACAGGCGCAGGCCTACCAGGCGATCGCCGAGGCGCTGTCCGGCCGGCCGGTGATCGTCCGCACCCTCGACGTCGGCGGCGACAAGCCCGCGCCCTACCTCGATCTGCCGGTCGAGGAGAACCCGGCGCTCGGCGTGCGCGGCGTGCGCGTCAGCCTGCGCCATCCCGACCTGCTACGGGCCCAGCTGCGCGCCATCCTGCGGGTCCGCCCCGCAGGCCAGTGCCGGATCATGGTCCCGATGGTGGCCAGCGTTTCGGAAGTCCAGGCGGTGCGGGCCTTGCTCGACGAGGCCGCGCGCGAGCTCGGCTACGAGGCCACGCCATCGCTCGGCGTGATGATCGAGACGCCGGCCGCCGCCGCCACCGCCGACCTGATCGCCCCGCACGTGGACTTCGTCTCGATCGGCAGCAACGACCTGGCGCAGTACGCCCTGGCCATGGATCGCGGCAACCCGGCGCTGGCCGCCGAGGTCGACGCCCTGCATCCGGCGGTCCTGCGGCTGATCCGGCTGGCGGCGGAGGGCGCCCGGCGCCACGGCCGCCCGGTGGGCGTCTGCGGCGGCCTCGCCTCCGATGCGGCAGCCGTCCCGATCCTCATCGGCCTCGGCGCGACCGAGCTCTCCGTCACCCCGGCGCGTACGCCCGCCACCAAGGCGCTGATCCGCAGCCTCGACATCGCCGCCTGCCGCGAGCTCGCGGGCCGCGCCTGCGACCAGACCTCAGCCGCCGACGTGCGAGGGCTTCAGTTCGCGCCCAAGCCTGCGCGGCGGGCCCAGAAGGGAGCCCCGGCATGATCCGCCTGCCCCGCATCCCCTTGAGCGCCCTGCAGCCGCTCGGCCGAGCCCTGATGCTGCCGATCGCCGTCCTGCCAGCCGCCAGCCTGATGCTCCGCCTGGGCCAGCCGGACATGGCCTTCATCCCCGGCCTGCACGAGATCGGGCCGCTGATCGGGGCGGCCGGCGACGCCATCTTCTCCAACCTCGGCCTGCTGTTCGCCATCGGCGTGGCGGTGGGACTGGCCAAGGGCGGCGACGGCGCCGCGGGCTTGGCCGGCGCGGTCTGCTTCTTGGTCACCACCAATGGCGCGCAGGCGCTGATCCACGTGCCGCCGGAGACCCTCGCGGGCCTGCCCGACAAGGCCAAGGCCATGGCCACCGCGGCGTTCAAGGCCGGCGCGCTCGCCAAGCTCGGCGTGCCGATCGGCATCCTCTCCGGCCTGGTGGGCGGCGGCGCCTTCAACCGCTTCGGGACCATCAAGCTGCCGGACTACCTCGCCTTCTTCGGCGGCCGCCGCTTCGTGCCGATCGCCGCCGGGTTTGCGGGCCTCGCCCTGGCGACGATCTTCGGCCTCGGCTGGACCTCGGTCGATGCGGCCATGGACGGCTTCAGCCGCGCGATCGTCGGCGCGGGCCCCGCGGGCCTGTTCGTCTACGGCCTCCTGAACCGGCTCCTGATCGTCACCGGCCTGCACCACATCCTCAACAACATCGCCTGGTTCATCGTCGGCGACTTCCACGGCTCGACCGGCGACCTGAAGCGGTTCTTCGCGGGTGATCCCACCGCCGGCGCCTTCATGTCCGGCTTCTTCCCGGTGATCATGTTCGGCCTGCCCGCCGCTTGCCTGGCCATGTACCACGCGGCCCGGCCCGAGCGGCGCAAGGCCGTCGGCGGCATGCTGCTGTCACTGGCGCTGACCGCCTTCCTCACCGGCGTCACCGAGCCGATCGAGTTCAGCTTCATGTTCCTGGCGCCGGCGCTGTTCCTGCTGCATGCGATCATGACCGGGGTCGCCATGGTGCTGATGGACGCCCTGCACGTGCGCCTGGGCTTCGGCTTCTCCGCGGGTCTGTTCGACTACTTGCTGAACTTCAACAAGGCGCAGCGGCCGCTGCTGCTGATCCCGGTCGGGGCGGCCTATTTCGCCCTCTACTACGCCGTTTTCCGGGTGGTGATCGTCCGCTTCGACCTGAAGACCCCCGGCCGCGAGACCGAGGCGCCGGACGCTGCCCCGGCCCTGCCGGTCGGCGATCGCGCGCGGGCCTTCGTGGCGGCGCTCGGCGGGCGGGAAAACCTGCAGTCGGTGGACGCCTGCACCACGCGCCTGCGGCTGGTGGTCGCCGACCAGGGGCGGGTGGACGCGGCGGCGCTGAAGGGCCTCGGCAGCCGCGGGATCGTGCGGCCCTCGCCCCACGACCTGCAGGTCGTCCTGGGCCCGCAGGCTGACGACGTAGCCCGCGAGATCCGTGAGGCGCTTGGCGACACCGCCGCGCCGGCCGCGCCGGCCACCGTGGCGCCCCTCCCCTCGCCGCCGATCGCGGGGCCGGACCCGGCCGCCGTCGCCGACGCGCTTGGCGGGGCGGGCAATATCGTCGCAGTTGGGGCCGCCGGCAGCCGGTTGCGGCTGGGGCTCAAGGACCCCCGCGCGCTCGACGAGACGAAGCTCCGCGCGCTGGGCGTCCGCGCCTTCGCGAGGCCCGCCTCGGGCGGCGTCCACCTGATCCTTGGACCGGCCGCCGAGCCGCTGGCGACGGGGCTGCGCGGGCTGCTCGGACCAGCCGCCGCCTGATCGCGCGACAACTTGTCCGCGCAGGCCGGGGCCACTCTCGGCATAGTATTGGCCGTGTGTCCGGCGTTTGGGGGCGGCCGACACGGCCCCCGAGATCGTCCTGTAGGCTTGAGTTTCATGCGTGCGCCCGTTGGGCCGACCCATTTGCAGCGCCTCTTGCGCGACCGCCGCGGCGCCAGCGCCGTCGAGTTCGCGATGATCGCGCCCGTGCTCTTCCTGCTGCTCGCCGGCCTGGTCGACGGCTCGCGCTACGTCGTCCAGACCATGCAGGTCCGCGCCGCCGCCCAGGCCGGCGCCGACTTCGCCCAGCGCAACGGCTGGAATCCGACCGCCATCCAGACCGCGGTGACCACAGCTACCGCCCTGCCCACCAGCGGCGCCCACAAGCTGACCGCCGCGACGCCCCTGCAAACGATCGGCTGCATCGGCGCCAGCGGCGTCGTCACCGCCAACGCCGGTCCCACGTGCCCGAGCGGCGTCGCGGTGGGCACGTTCGTGATCGTCGGCGCCCAGAAGAGCTTCGCGCCGCTGCTGAGCTG
The DNA here is from genome assembly GCA_004799545.1 of Phenylobacterium sp. GTDB lineage: Bacteria > Pseudomonadota > Alphaproteobacteria > Caulobacterales > Caulobacteraceae > Phenylobacterium. The sequence goes on along the minus strand of SSMU01000011.1, from coordinate 61,318 downwards.
GCCGGGGGTTCACCTTGCGCCGCAGATCAGCGTCCAGGCGGAGATCCGCATCGCATGAGCGGCCGGCCCTTCCTCGCGCGGCTCTGGCGCTCGCGGGACGGCGCGACGGCGGTGGAGTTCGCCTTCGTCGCCCCGGTGCTGCTGGCCCTGCTGCTCGGGGTGATGGAGATCGGCCGGGCGTTTTGGAGCCAGGCCGCGCTGAACTTCGTGGTGCAGCAAGTCGCCCGCTGCGAGGTCGTAAGCCCCACCAACCCGCACTGCGACAGCGCCGCCGACATCAAGACCTATGCCGCCACCGCGCTCCCATCAGTCAACCTCAGCAGCGCCACCTTCACCGTCACGGCGAACCCGGCCTGCGGCACCCAGGTGACGGCCGCCGTCCCCTACGGCTTCCTGGCCTGGAAGCTGGGCAAAAGTCCGCTGACGATGAGCGCGCAGGCCTGCCATGCGTAAGCCTTGGGGCTCGGACGCGCCGCTCCGCCGGCTCGCGCACGACCGCCGCGGGGTGACAGCCATCGTCACCGCTCTCTCGACGATCGTGGTGCTGGGCTTCGTGGGCCTCGGCATCGATGTGGGCGCGGCCTACACGGCGCGGCGCTCGGCGCAGGGCGCGGCTGACTCCGCAGCCTATACCGCCGCGGTCGCCCAGCACGCCGGCGCAGGCGACGTCACGGCCGAGGGCCAGGCCATCGCGGCGAGCTACGGCTTCACCCCGAGCAGCAAGATCACGGTCGCGGTCAACGCCCCGCCGCTCAGTGGGCGCTTCATGGCGGACCCGGCGGCCGTCGAAGTGGTGATCACCCGGCCAGGCGTGCAATTCTTCTCCGGCCTGTTCGCCGCCAAGCCATCGTCGATCAGGGCGCGCGCGGTGGCGACCGTGCAGGCCGGCGAGGACGGCGACGCCTGCGTGCTGGCCCTCGACCCGGCGGACGTCTGGACCGTCACCCTGAACGGCACGCCCAACGTCAACCTCAGCAACTGCGCGCTCGACGACAACTCCGCGAACGCCCAGGCGATGCTGATGAACGGCTCGGCGGTGCTGACCACCACGGCGGTCAATTTGGTGGGCGGCCTCACCCAGAACGGCACGGCCAAGATCAACACGGCGCCGATCGCCAACAACGTCCACACCAGCGGCAAGTCGACGTCCGACCCCTACGCGCTGAAGTCGGATCCGACCAGGATCATCCCGACGCCCAGCGCGCCCTGCCACGCCACCAAGGCCGTCACCGTCAGCTCGGGCGTCGTATCGCCCGGCACCTTCTGCGGCGGCCTGTCGGTCAACGCCAGCGGCTCGGTCACCTTCAACCCCGGAGTCTACGTCATCGACAACGGCTCCCTGACCTTCAACGGGACGCCGACCGTCGCCGGCAACGGCGTGACCTTCGTGCTGACCGGCGACAGCGCGGCCCAGGTGGGGACGGTGACCATCAATGGCGGGGCGAACGTCACCCTCACCCCCCCGCCCGCCAAGTCGGGCCCCACGGCGGGCATGCTGTTCTGGCAGGACCCCCGCGCCCTGACTTCGGGTGTGAACAACCTCAACGGCGGCTCGAAACAGTCGCTGGCGGGCGCCCTCTATTTCCCGAGCCAGTCGGTGATCATCAACGGCAACAACATCATCTCCGGCCAGGTCTGCACCCAGCTGATCGCCTGGAAGATCACTTTCAACGGGACGCCGACGATGTCCAACCACTGCGACGGGCTCGGCACGAACGGGATCGGCGGACTCAAGGTCGTGCTCGTCGAATAGGAAGCTTGAGTGTAAGGCCACGAAATCCGAGGTTCTGGAAGTTATGGTCAAGCTTGTATCGACACGTGACGAAGCTTAACCATTCTTCAGAACGTCTCCTCGTCCCGAATGCTCTCAATCATAACGTTTCCACTTGGAAACATCTCAACGTCGTGGTGCGACTAACGCTATGGTGGCGCAAATGTCGCACGCCTCAATCGTTGAGATTGGTTAACACCTCATCTATTCATTAGGGACGGGGGCTGGGCGCAAGCCATGACTTGCCCCCTTCAGTCGGACTTGAGATGAAGAAGGGGTATTGAGATGACCAAGCTGCTCAACAAGCTCGCCAACGACCGCAAGGGCGCCACGGCGATTGAATACGGCCTGATCGCGGCCTTCATTGCGCTCGCGATCGTCGCCACCCTGCCGGGCATCGGCAAGGCGCTCGGCACCACGTTCAATGGCGTCAACGCCGCGCTGACCAACGCCAACAACTAAGCGGTTCCAGGAAGCCCGACGCAGGCGGGGCTAAGGGCTTCCTGAACTTCTTGGTCGGCGTTTCGCCCGCGATCCAAACATGACAACGCTTCAGCACGCGCCCCTCATCGTGGGCGTCGCGGCGAGCGTGCTCGGGCTCTTCTGGGCCGCCGTCAGCGACGTCACCCGATATGAGATCCCAAACCGCGCCTGCGGTCTGGTGGGCGCCGGCTACATCCTGGCCGCCTTCGCCACGCCGATGGGTCCCTGGCTCGCCGGCCTGGCGACGGGCGCAGCGGTCTTCGCGGCCTGCCTCGCCCTGTTCTGGCGGGGCTGGCTGGGCGGCGGTGACGTCAAGCTGGCGGCCGTGGTCGTGCTCTGGGCGGGACCGGCGCACCTCACCGACTTCGCGCTGGCCGCCGCGCTGACCAGCCTAGCGCTGGGGGCCGTGCTGCTGAGCCCACTGCGACGCCGGATGCCGAAGCCGCCAACCGACGTCGCCGATGACTTCCGCCACCCCATGCCCTACGGCGCGCCGCTAGCCGTCGGAGGCGTCTGGGTCACCCTTCTCCACCTCGCGCCGCACGCGATAGGAGCCTGAGTGCAACTGCTGTCCTCACGTCGGCTGAAGTTCCTGAGCATGGCGATCCTGCTGTCCGGTGGGTCGGTCGTGCTCACCGAGCAATGGCTGCACCAGGCGGTGAGCAAGGCCAGCTTCGAGGCCTCCTCGAAGGCCGCGCCGAGCGCGCCGGCGGCCGGGACCCAGGTGCTGGTCGCCGCCACCGCCCTGCCGGCCGGCGCCATCCTGAAGCCGGGCCAAGCCCGCTGGCAGGCCTGGCCCGCCGGCTCGTCGACCGCCGGCTACCTGACCCAGGCCAACACCCAGCTCGACCAGATGAACGGCGCCGTGGTCCGCACCGACGTCGACGCCGGCGAGCCGCTCACCACCGCGCGCATCATCCAGCCGGGCGACCGCAGCTTCCTGGCCGCCGTGCTTCGGCCCGGCTACCGGGCGATCACTGTCAACGTCACCACCAGCACCGGGGTCGCCGGCTTCGTCATGCCCGGCGATCACGTGGACCTGCTGCTGAGCCTCTCGGCCGGGCGGCCGGACGGTGATCATTCGGTCGGCAGCGGCACCGTCCTGCAGGACGTCCGGGTCCTCGCCATGGATCAGCGCGGTGCTGAGACGAAGGACTCCAAGGACCCCAAGAAGGACGCGGTCACCCCGCCACAGACCGCGACGCTGGAAGTGACGCCCAAGGGGGCCGAGATCGTCGCGGTCGCCGGGCAGATGGGCCTTCTTTCGCTGAGCCTGCGCAGCCTGGCCGAGCCCCGGACGCCGGCGCCGCTGGAACGCACCGTCACCCACAGCACCGCCGCCGATGCGCTCGGTGTCGGCGCCGCCAAGCTGGCGCAGCTGCATCCGCCGGTCCGCCACATCGCCGCCGGCGCCCATATCCCGGCCGTCCCCACCGTGCAGGTCTTCCGCGGTAGTCAGTCATCCATCGTCATGGCACCGTCGGGGCCTGGAGGCGCCCCGTGAAAACCCGACTTCTCGCCATAGCCCTGGGCCTCACGGCCTTCACGGGCCACTTGCTGCCGACCCCAGCGCACGCCGAGGTCCAGGTGGTCGGCGGGGCCGACGACGAGCTGAAGATGCAGATCGGCAAGGGCAAGCTGGTGCGGCTCAGCCGGCCGGCGACGACCATGTTCATCGCCGACCCGAAGATCGCCGACATCCAGGTCAAGTCGCCCACCCTGATCTACCTGATCGGCAAGGCGCCCGGCTCGACCAGCTTCTACGCCCTCGACGCCAGGGAGCAGGTGGTCGCCAACCTGTCGTTGGCCGTCGGCTTCGACCAGGACCGGCTGCGCGACATGCTGAAGGTCGAGGCGCCCGACAGCAAGGTCGAGGTGGCCGCCGCCAACGGGGCGTTGATCCTCACGGGCACGGTCCACACCGCCGCCGAAGGCGACGAGGTGCTGCGGATCGCCAGCCTGTTCGCCGAGACGGGCGACAAGGACAAGCCCGGCCAGATCATCAATCGGCTGACCATCGACATGCCGAACCAGGTCTTCCTGCAGGTTCGCATCGCGGAGGTGTCGCGGACCGTCACCAAGGACCTGGGCTTCAACTGGGACGCCATCGCCGCGATCGGCGGCTCCGGCGGGTTCTTCGCCCTCTCCCAGGGCCTCGACGTCGTCGACAGCACCACGAACAAGCTCATTCCGCCGGCCAACGGCGATACCGGGATATTCGGGGGCTACACGCACGGCCCGACCAATATCAACGCCATGATCAACGCCCTGCAGAAGAAGGGCCTGATCTCCATCCTGGCGGAGCCGAACCTCACCGCCGTCTCCGGCGAGCCGGCGAGCTTCCTGGCGGGCGGCGAATATCCGATTCCGGTGCCCCAGGGCCCCGGCCAGACGACCATCGAGTACAAGAAATACGGGGTGAGCCTGGCCTTCGTGGCCACCATCCTGGACGGCGGGCGGATCAGCCTGAACGTCAAGCCGGAGGTGAGCCAGCTCAGCCAGGCCGGCGCGATCTCCGTGGGCGGCGTGACGGTCCCGGCCCTGACCACGCGGCGCGCCGAGACCACCGTCGAGCTGGGCAGCGGCGACAGCTTCGCCATCGCGGGCCTGCTGCAGCACAACGTGACACAGGACGTGCAGAAGCTGCCCTGGCTCGCCGACCTGCCGGTGCTCGGCCAGCTGTTCCGCTCCAAGACCTTCGAGCGCGACCAGTCGGAGCTGATGATCATCGTCACCCCCTATTTGGTGAGGCCCTCCAGCCACCCGCTCACCCTGCCGACCGATGCGCCGCAGCTCTCCGCCGCCCACCCCGCGGCCGCCGAGGCCGTCGCGGCGCCGGCCAAGGCCGAACCGAAGACCGACCCCAAGACGAAAGGCTGACCTCATGGTGATCTCGAAAGCCACCGGCCACCTGCTGACGGGCCTGACGATCGCCGCCGCGCTCGCCGGCGCGGCCGCCGCCCAGCCCGCACCCCCCACCCCTGCGCCGCGCTGGCCCGGCTGCGGCGCGCCGCTGGATCGCTCCGGCCAGGATCCCATGCTGCCGTTCGGCTGCGCCACCGAGGCGAACCTGAGGGCCATGATCGCCGATCTGCGCGACCTGGATCGCGGTGTCACGCCCACGCCCGCGCAGGGCGACGCCGCCATCGCGGCCGCCGCCCGGTACCGGTTGGGCGTGGTCAAGCCGCTCGGATCCGACGGCCACGCCCAGCAGCCCCTGCTGGTCGAAGGCAAGATCGACACGGGCAAGTGACCATGGCCCTGCCGCTCTCCGCCAACCGCCGCGATCCCGCCCCCGCCTTCTTCGCCACGATCGCCGACGAGGTGACCCGCGAGGCCGTGCGCCAGGCCGCCGCCCAGTTCGGCTGGCCCGCCGCGCGGGTCCGCGACGGCGGCGCGGCGGCCGCCCAGGAGGCGCTGAAGGAAATGGCCTCGCCGGCCATCCTGCTGGTCGACGTCAGCGACAGCCTCGACCCGATTGCCGACCTGGACGCCCTCGCCGAGCTCTGCGAGCCGCACACCAAGGTGCTGGCGCTCGGCCGGACCAACGACATCGGCCTCTATCGCGCCCTGATGCGCATGGGGGTGAGCGAATACCTGGTGAAGCCGGTCTCCGCGGAGGCCCTGGTCGACGCCCTGCGCCGCGCCCAGCAGGTCGAGGCGGCTGCGCCCGATCCCGCCGGCGCCGCCCGCGTCTACGCCTTCGTGGGCGCCCGCGGCGGGGTGGGGACCACCAGCCTGGCGGTCTCCGCCGCCTGGAGCCTGGCCAACGAGCATGGCAAGCGCACCGTGCTCCTGGACCTCGACCTGCAGTTCGGCGCCGCCGCCCTCAGCCTCGACCTGGAGCCGGGCCGCGGCCTGCGCGAGATCCTGGCCAATCCCGAGCGGATCGACAGCCTGCTGGTCTCCTCGGCCATGACCCACGCCGGCGACCAGTTCCGCATCCTGGGCGCCGAGGAGCCGCTGGAAGACGACACCGAGGTTTCGCCCGCCGCCCTGCAGGCCCTGCTGGCGTCGATGAACGACGCCTGCGACGCCGTGGTGGTGGACGTGCCCCGGCGCATCGACCGGGCGGCGCGCGAGGTGCTGACCCGCGCCGACGTCGTGGTGGTGGTCACCGACCTCAGCCTGCCCGCCATGCGCGACGCCCAGCGCCTGGCGCGCCTCCTGAAGACGCTGCGCCCCGCCGGCAATGTGCTGATCGTCGGCAACCGGGTGGGCGGGACGCTCGCCGAGCTGCCGCAGGCCGAGTTCGCCCGTGGCCTTGGCGCGCCGCTGGCCTTCGCCGCCCCGACCGACGCCAAGGCGGCCGAGGCCGCCGCCGAGCAGGCCAAGCCCCTGCTGGAGGCCGCCGGCAAGGGGCCGCTCGCCGTCGAGCTCCGCCGCCTGACCGCGCGCCTGGCCGACGCCGACGACGCGCCCATCGAGGCGGCCGAGCCGGCCTCCTGGCTCAAGCGCGTGCTGGGGCGCTAGCCATGTTCGGACGGCGCGGCCTGCCTCCCGGAGAGCGCGACGAGATCAAGCTCGTCGCCGACGACGGCCCGGAGTCGCTGGTCCTGGACCTTGCGAGCCACCGGCCGTCCGAGCCCACGGCGGCCCCGCCCGAGCGCGCGCCCGCCAACGACCTCACCCCGCACGCCCGCCCGCAGCCGAAAGAGCCGACCCAGGCGTCGAGCAAGATCCGCGAGGCCGCCGCCGCCGTGCAGCCGCTGATCCTGGAGCGGATCGACAGCGAGGTGGCCAGCCGCCTGGACCGCGAGGCCCTGATGCAGGAGCTCGCCACCCCGGTGCGCGAGATCCTCGCCGAGCTGAAGGTCCAGCTCAACCAGCGTGAACAGCGCGACCTGATCGGGCTGATCCTCGACGACATGCTGGGCCTGGGCCCGCTGGAGCCCCTCCTCGCCGACGAGACCATCACCGACATCATGGTCAATGGCGCCAAGCGCATCTACGTCGAACAGCGCGGCAAGCTGGTGCTGACCGACGCCACCTTCCGCGACGAGGCCCACGTGATCGCCGTCGCCGGCCGCATCGTCAGCCAGGTTGGCAGGCGGGTGGACGAATCCACGCCCCTGGTCGACGCCCGCCTCACCGACGGCAGCCGGGTCAACATCATCATCCCGCCCCTGGCGCTGGACGGCGCCTCGATCTCCATCCGGAAGTTCGCCAAGCGGACGATCGACCTCGACGTCATGGTCCGCCAGGCCAACATCTCCGCCGAGGCCGCCACGGTGCTGAAGATCGCCGCCCGCTCGCGGCTCAACGTGTTGATCTCCGGCGGAACGGGCTCGGGCAAGACCACCCTGCTCAACGCCCTCTCCCAGATGATCGCCGCCGACGAGCGGGTGGTGACCATCGAGGACGCCGCCGAGCTGCAACTGCAGCAGCCCCACGTGGTGCGCCTGGAGACCCGCCCCGCCAACCTGGAAGGCCGCGGCGAGATCACCATGCGCGACCTGGTGAAGAACGCGCTGCGCATGCGGCCCGACCGCATCATCCTCGGCGAAATCCGCGGCGAGGAGGCCCTCGACATGCTGCAGGCCATGAACACCGGCCACGACGGCTCGCTCGGCACCATCCACGCCAACCGGCCTCGCGAGGCGCTCACCCGCCTGGAGAACATGGTCGCCATGTCCGGCGTCAACCTGCCGAGCAAGGCGGTCCGCACCCAGATCGCCGCCGCCGTCCAGATGATCGTGCAGATCGCCCGCATGCGCGACGGGGTGCGCCGGATCGTCAACATCACCGAGGTGGTGGGGACGGAGGGCGACGTGATCACCACCCAGGAGCTGTTCGCCTACCGCTACGAGGGCGAGGGCGCGGACGGCCAGCTGCTCGGCAAGCTGGAATCGTCGGGCCTGCGCCCGGCCTTCAGCCCGCGCGCCGCCTATTTCGGGCTCGACCGCATGCTGCTGGAGGCCATGGGCTGATGCCGCCCCTGATGCTCCTGGTCGCGCTGGGCGGAGCGGGCGTCATGGCCGCGGCGGCGTTCGACCCGCGCCCGGCGGGCCGCGGCCGGCTGGTGAAGCGCGCCCGCGCGCTGGCCATCGACACCACCGACCCCAAGGCCAAGGCCGAGCGCGCCCTGCGCCAGGCCTCCGAAGGCTCCTTCGACGACCTCGTGCGCCGCCTGCTGCCCCGCCCGGCCGCCCTGCAGGTGCGGCTGGAGGCGACCGGCCACGCCATCACCTTCACCCAGTATGGCGCCGCCTCGCTCGGCGTGATGGTCGTCAGCGCCCTGATCTGCATGGCGCTGCGCGCGCCACCCCTGATGGCGCTGCTGGAAGCGGCCGGCATGGGGATCTGGCTGCCGCACGTGGCGGTCGGCCTCTTGATGGCGCGCCGGCGGGGCAAGTTCCTCAAGCTGTTCCCCGAGGCGATCGGCCTGATCGTCCGCGGCCTGCGCGCCGGCCTGCCGGTGGGCGAGACCGTCGGCGTGGTCGGCCGCGAGATCGCCGACCCGGTCGGCGAGGAGTTCCGCCGCGTCGCCGATCAGGTGCGCCTCGGCCTGTCGCTGGAGGCCGCCTTCTGGCAAGCCGCCAAGCGGATCGGCCTGCCGGAGTTCAACTTCCTGGTGATCAGCCTGTCGGTCCAGCGCGAGACCGGCGGCAACCTCGCCGAGACCCTGGAGAACCTGGAGCAGATCCTCAGGCGCCGCCAGCAGATGCGGCTGAAGATCAAGGCCATGGCCTCCGAGGCCACCGCCAGCGGCCTGATTCTCGGCTGCCTGCCGCTGGTGATGATGCTGCTCATGTACCTGTTCAGCGGCGACTACATCAGCCACCTGTTCACCAATCCGATGGGGCGGATGATGCTGGCCGGGGCGACCGTCAGCCTGGCGGTCGGCGGCCTGGTCATGCGCAAGATGACGCGGTTCGAGATATGATCCTGCCGTCGTCCCTGTTCGGATCGCATGGCGGCCTGGTGCTGGGGCTGGTGGTGGGTGTCGCCAACTTCCTGACCATCCTGTCGGTGATGCGCGCCCTGTCGCCGAAGGACCTGCTGGCCGCCCGCGCCCGCGACCACGCCCGTCGCCGCACCGAGCTGCGCACCGCCCGCCTCAGTCTCCGGCGGGCGAACCGCCGCCAGTCGATCGGCGTGGCCCGGGTGGTGCTGGGCCGGCTGAAGCTCGACCGCACGGCGGAATCCAAGACCGTCGCCGATCAGTTGGCGCAGGCCGGCTGGCGTTCGCGCGACGCGGTGACCGTGTTCCTGACCCTGAGGCTGGCGAGCCCCTTCCTGATCGGGGTGCTCGCCTACCTCTTCGCGCCGGCCATCTTCCACCGCACCGACCAGCTGTTCCGCATGCTGGTCACTGCGGCCGGCATCGTCGCCGGCGCCTACCTGCCGACGCTGCTCCTCAAGAACGCCATCGCCAAGCGACGCCAGAAGATCCAGAAGGCGCTGCCGGACGCCCTGGACCTGTTCGTGATCTGCGCCGAGGCGGGCTTGAGCCTCGACGCCGCGGTCACCCGGGTGGCCCGCGAGATCGGCGGCAGTTCGCCGGAGATGGCTGACGAGCTCGGCCTCACCGCCATCGAGCTCGGCTTCTTGCCCGATCGCCGCGACGCCCTGCACAACCTGGTCCGCCGGGTGGGGACCCCGGACGTCCGCGGCCTGGTCAGCACCCTCGTCCAGACCGAGAAGTACGGCACGCCGCTGGCCCAGGCCCTGCGCATGCTGTCCAGCGAGTTCCGCGACACCCGGATGATGAAGGCCGAGGAGAAGGCCGCGCGCCTCCCGGCCACCCTGACGGTGCCGATGATCATGTTCATCCTGCCGCCGCTGTTCGTGATCCTGATCGGGCCGGCGATCCTGCAGGTGCTGGCCACCAGCTGGCATTGAGCGCCGCGGCCGCTATCCCTCCGGAGCCGCTTTCGCGTTAGGCTCGGCGCACGACAGCGGGAGGACCCATGGCCGGTCTCAAGGACAAGCGCGGCTTCATCGACAAGGAGCGGCTGGATCTCTCCGAGCGCAAGGCCGTCGAGTACTGGATGAAGCGCTGGGGCGTGACCCGCGACCAGATCACCGCCGCCCATCGGAAGGTCGGCCGGTTGACCAAGGACATCGCCGCCGAGCTCGGCAAACGGCGCTAGCGGACCTCTAGACCTGCAGCCGGTCGTCGGGTCGGGCCACCAGCACGTAGAGCACCGGCATCAGGAAGATGATGACCAGGAGGCAGACGAGCAGGCCCGAGACGATCACCAGGGCGAAGGGGCGCTGGGTGTCGGTTCCCACGCCGGTGGCCATCGCGGCCGGCAGCAGGCCGAGCGCGGCCACCAGGGCCGCGATGACGATCGCCCGGAAGCGCAGGATCGCGCCCTCCCGAACCGCCTCCTTAAGCGGCGTCCCGCCCAGCCGAAGCTCGTTGACGTAGGAGATGTAGACGACCGCCGTCTGCACCGCGACGCCGATCAGGGCCAGGAACCCGATCTCCGAGGACGCCGAGAGCGGCGTGCCGGTCGCCCACAGCGCCGCCACCGCGCCCGCCGGCGCCGACAGCAGGACGCCCAGCAGGGTGATCAGCGGGAACTTGAAGTTCCCATAGAGCGCGAAGAGCAGCAGGAAGATCAGGAACAGCGTCAGCGGTGCGATCAGCTTCAGCTGGTCGCGTGAAGCCGTATATTCCTTGTAATCGCCGCCCCAGTCGGCGTGGTAGCCCTGCGGCAGCCCCACCTGGGCGTTCACCTGGCCGATCGCGTCCTGGACGGCGCTGGCCAGGTCGCGGCCCTCCACCGAGAACTGCACCCCGATGTAGCGCGAGTTATTCTCCCGGTAGATGAACGAGGCGCCGTTGGTCACCTGGATGTCGGCGAACTCCTTGAGCGGCAGCTGCTGGCCGCCGGGCGTCGCCACGAGGATGTTGGAGATCGCCTCGGGGGTGTCGCGGTAGGCCTTGTCGAGGCGTACGACGAGGTCGAACTGCTTCTCGCCCTGCACCACCTGGGTCGCCACGTCACCGCCGATCGCCGCCTCGATCAGGCCGTTGATATCGTCGACGTTGAGGCCGTAGCGGGCGATCTTTTCCCGGTCGATCTTGATCGAGAGGCTGGGCTGGCCGAGCTCGTGCACCAGGGTCACGTCGTGGACGCCGCGGACATGCTGCAGCACCTGCTCGATCGCCTTGCCCTTGGCCTCCAGCGTCTGCAGGTCCGGCCCGAACACCTTCACGGCGAGGGCGCTCTTCAGCCCGGTCTCGGCCTCGTCCACGGCGTCCTCGGCCGGCTGGGTGTAGTTGAAGGTGATCCCGGGGAAGGCTTGCAGCTTCTTGTCGATCGCGGCGATCAGCTCGGGCTTGGTGCGATAGGGCCCGCGCCAGTCGCCATAGGGCTTCAGCCCCACGTAGAACTCGACGTTGAAGAAGCCGGTGGCGTCGGTGCCGTCGTCCGGCCGGCCGAGCTCGGAGCCCACCACCGTCACCTCGGGAAACGAGGTCAGGATCTGCCGGATCTGGGGAGCGATCTTGGCCGACTCCTCGAAGGAGATGGTCGAGGGCATGGTCGCGCGGACCCAGAGCGCGCCTTCGTCGAGCTTCGGCATGAACTCTCCGCCCACCGCCGTGATCAGCAGCAGAGCGCCGACGAACAGGGCGGCGCAGGCGGCGACCACGAGGCGTGGCCGCTCGAGGCAGGCGTCCAGGCCCACCGTATAGCGGTCGCGCATCCACTCGAAGATCCGGTTGCGCCGCTCGCGGACGCCGTTGCGCATGAACCAGGCGCAGAGCACCGGCAGCAGGGTGAGCGTCACGGCCGTTGCGCCCACCAGGGCGAAGATCATGGTGCTGGCCATGGGGCGGAAGAGGATGCCCGACGGTCCCGCCAGGACGTAGATCGGCAGGAAACCCACCACGATCACGGCCACGGCGAACACCAGCGGCCGGTCGACCTCCGAGGCGGCGTCGCGGATCACGTCCCTCACGCTGAGCGGCGCGCCGGCGGGGCGGAGCGCGAGCTGACGGAAGATGTTCTCGACCATGACCACCGCCCCATCCACCAGGATGCCGAAGTCGATGGCCCCGATTGAGAGTAGGTTGGCCGAGGCCTTCTGCAGGTTCAGGCAGGTGAAGGCGAAGAGCAGGGCCAAGGGGATGGTGGCCGCCACGATCAGGCCCGCGCGGACGTCGTAGAGAAAGAAGATCAGCACCACGATCACCAGCACCATGCCGCGGAGCAGGTTGTCCTCGACGATCCGTGTGGTGAGCTTGATGAGGTCCGTCCGGTCGTAGAACGGCACGATCTTGACGTCCTTCGGCAGGACGTGGGCATTGAGGTCGGCAGTCTTGGCCTCGACCCGCTTCAGCACGTCCTGGGTCTTGTCGCCGGTCCGCAGCAGGATCACGCCCTCGACGGCGTCGTCCTGCTTCTGGAAGCCGAATTCGCCCAGGCGCGGGGCGATACCGATGGCCACGCGGCCCACGTCCTTCACCAGGACCGGGACGCCGGCGTGGACGCCCAGCACGACATTGCCGATGTCGTCCGGCGTCACCAGCCGCCCGACGCCGCGCACGTAGTAGAACTGGCCGCCCTGCGAATAGAAGCCGCCGCCCGCGTTGGAGTTGTTGGCGGCGATCGAAGCCTCGGCCTGCTTGATCGAGAGCCCGGCGCCGGCCAGCTTCACCGGGTCGAACATCACCTGGTACTGCATGGTCCCGCCGCCGAAGCCGCTGTCGTCGGCGACCCCCTCGACCGAGCGGAACTGCGGCTCGATCACCCAGTCCTCGAAGCTCTTCAGCTCCATGGGTGAGCGGTCGGGGCTCTGCAGGACGTAGCGATAGATCAGGCCGGAAGGCGAAGTCAGGGGCGAGACCGAGGGCGTGACGCCGGACGGCAGGCCGAGGTCGCCCAGCCGGTTGAACGCCTCCTGGCGGGCCTGTAGCCGGTCCGCGCCGTCGTTGAAGGTGAGCGTCACGTCCGACAGGCCGTAGAGCGACGTCGAGCGCGAGACCGTGGTGTCGGGGATGCCGTTCAGGCCGTTCTCGATCGGCACGGTGATCAGCCGCTCGACCTCCTCGGCCGCATGGCCCGGCCATTGGGTGATCACCTCAACCATCGGCGGCGAAAGGTCGGGATAGGCGTCGACCGGCAATCGCTGCAGCGACCAGACCCCAGCCACGGCCAGGATGACCGTCAGCATGACAATCAGGAACGGCTGGCGCAGCGCCACGCCGACGACGCGGTTGATCGCCGAGCCCGCGTCGGAGCCGGGCGGCGGCCCGGCCGGAGGGAGCGGGGGCTCGCTCACTGGCTCTGCATGAACTGGACGAAGAGACCGCCGTCCACCACCACACGATCGCCGGCCTGCAGGCCCGCAGGGATGACGTACTGGTCGCCGCTGCGGTCGCCGAGCGTCACGTGGCGGCGCGCGAAGCTGCCGTCAGCCTGGGCCACATAGACGAACGCCAGGTTCTCGTCGTCGCGCAGGATCGCCGACACCGGGACCAGCAATCCCGTGCTCGCCTGCCGCGCGCTGATCCGCACGCGCACATACATCTGCTTCTTCAGCACCTCACCCGGATTGGCGACCGAGACGCGGGTCAGCACGGCGCGGGTGTCGGGATTCACCAGGCCGGCCACATTGGTGACCACGCCGGTGAGCGTGTTCGGCCCGACGCCGGTCTCCACCTCCGCGGGATCGCCGACGCTGATCGACGGCAGGTCAGAGGTCGCGACCTGGGCCATCACCCAAACCTGCGAGAGGTTGGCGACCGTGAAGGCGGGCGTGGTTCCGGCCTGCAGCAGCTGGCCCGGGCTGATCAGCTTCTCAACCACCGTGCCGGCGATCGGCGCGCGGATCGCGCCCTGGGCGCGCGCGGCCGGACGGCCCGGCTGGATGGCGCCGATCGCCTTGGGATCGAGGCCAAGGGAGGCCAGGGCCTGGGCGGCGGCGTCGCGGTCGGCTTCGGCGTTGGCGGCGTCGGTCTGCGCCTGCTGCTCTTCGCGCTGGGAGACGCCGTTGTGCTGCACCAGATCCTTGTCCGCGTCGGCGACGCGCCGGGCCGTCCGCGCCGTCGCCAGCGCCTTGCCGTAGGTGCTCACCGCCGTCGAGAAGTCGGGCGAATCGACCAGCGCCAGGGCCTGGCCGCGCGCCACCTTCTGGCCAGGCTCGACCAGGAGCCGCGACACCGGTCCGGAGAAGGGCGCCAGCACGCTGGTCGCCTGGTCGTTGTCGAAGTCGACGACGCCGCTCGCCTCGACGGTCTTGCGGTAGCTGGAGGCCGCCACGGTGTAGAGGCGGATGTGCTGCAGTTGGGCCTGGGTCAGGGTCACGTTGCGCGGCGTCGTCGCGGCCGCCTGGGACGCGCTGTCGGGCTTGCCGCCGCAGCTCGCCAACAGGGCCAGCGCGGCGACCATCGCCAAGGCGTGCGGAACGGCGCGCCCGCGCTGTCCTGAGGGCCGGTCAGTCTGCATGGGTGTCCTTGGCCAGGTCCGCGCGCCGCCACCAGCCGCCGCCCAGCGCCTGGAACAGGGCCGCGGTGTCGGCGTAGCGATTGGCCTGCGCCTGCACGAGGTTGATGCGCGCCTGCTGATAGGCCTGCTCGGCGCTCAGCAGGGTGAGATAGCTGGCGTAGCCGTCGCGCCACTGCCGCTGGGACAGCTCGAGGGTCACCTTGGCGGCGTCGGCCGCGGCGGCGGAGGCCTTCAGGGCCTCGGCGTCCTGCTCGATGGCGGTGAGCGTGTCGGCGACGTTCTGGAAGGCGGTCAGCACCGTGCTGCGGTACTGCTCGGCCGCCTGGACGTAGGCCGCCTTGGCCGCCCCCTCCTGGTGCTTCAGCGTCCCGCCGTCGAAGATCGGCGCCGTCAGGGCCGCGCCGAGCGCCCAGAAGCTGGTCCCCGGGCCGAACACCTGGCCGATGGCCAGGGCCGTGCTGCCGGCGTTGGCGGTGAGCTGGATGTTCGGCAGCCGGTTGGCCGCCGCGACCCCCACCTGGGCGCTGGCGGCGTGCATGTTGGCCTCGGCCTGGCGGACGTCCGGACGCTGCGCCACCAGCACCGAGGGCAGGCTGAGCGGCAGGTCCTGCGGCAGGGTCAGGCCGGAGAGCTCCAGGTCCTCGGCGGGCGCTTCGCTCGGATATCGCCCGGTCAGCACCGCCAGCAGGTCGTGCTGTTGCGCGGCCTGCTTCAAGAGTGGCGGCAGGGCGGCGGTGACCTGCGCCAGCTGCGACTCCTGGGCAGCGACGTCGAGGCCGCTCGAATAGCCCTTGGCCTGCTGGTACCTGAGGATCTCGACGATCTTGGTGTTGAGCCCGATCAGCTCCCGCGTGGCCTCGATCTGGCTCCGCAGCGAAGCGTCCTGGATCGCCGCGACCGCCACGTTGGAGGTCAGGGTCAGCTGCGCCGCGATCATCTGGAACCGCGCCGCCTGCTCCTGCGCCTTCACCGCCTCCGTGCCCCGCCGATTGAGACCGAAGACATCGGGCGCGTAGGCGACACTGACCTGCGGGGTGAACAGGCTGTATTGCGTGGCGTTCGTGGCGGGTGTCGGCGCGAGCGAATCCGGGGTCCGTTGGCGGCTCCCCGCAAAACCGGCCGTGACGGTCGGGAAGTAGGCGCCGCGCTGCGCGAGCGTGGTCTCGTGCGCCTGGGCGAGCGCCGCCTGGGCCGCCTTCAGGTCGTGATTGTTGACCAGCGCCGCCTCGACCAGGTCGTTGAGCGACCTGGAGTGGAACAGGGTCCACCAATCGGCCGGGATATCCGCGCCGCTCGCAAAGCGCTGCGCCTCGCCGCCGGTGACGTTCGGGGTGGCGACGGTGGTCGAGACCGGCGGGGCCGTGTAGCTGCTGACCGTCGGCGGGGCGGGTTTCTTGAAGTCGGGCCCGGCCGCGCAACTCGCCAGCAGCAGCGCGGCAAGGGCCGCCGCGACCGCTCTCGGCTCCAGGAGTTTTGCGCCCACCTCGCTCATGCGGTCTTGGTCTGGACTCTCGTCAGCGGAGCGGGCGTCCCCCGCCATAATGTTATAACATAGCTCTGCTGAGCGCGCGGTCTACAGGATGCCGTGAGACGTGTCACCTGGGCGCGCGGGACCGCCCGGCCGCGAGCCTTCTGGAGGCCAATCGTGGCGCCAATCGGACGCGGTCCGTTTCGCCTCTGACACCGAGGTTGGAGTCAGCCGTCGAGGCGAACCGCCTGCGGTCCCGGTGGGTCGGCGTAGAGCTGGTCGGCCAGGGCCTGGCGCCGCTCCAGCGTGGCGCGCTGGTTCACATAGCCCTTGTCGGTGATCTCGCCGGCGTCGATCGACGGCGGCTCGGTCATCACCAGGAACCGCCCGATGCGACGTGACGATCCCCCCGAGCTGGCGTTGAACGCCGCCAGCCGCTCTTTCAAGGTCGCCACCAGCTTCGGGAACGGATCCTCGCCGAGGCTGGCTAGCGCCGCGGGCGACGGCCAGATCAGGGCCCCGGCGAACGGCTTGTCCTGGCCGGCCACCACGATGTCGTGGACATAGGGGCTGCAGGCCGCCACCAGGTCCGGCCGCAAGGTGCCCACCGAGACCCAGGTGCCGGAATCCAGCTTGAAGTCCTCGGTCACCCGGCCGTCGAACACCAGGCCCTTGCTGGGGTCGTCCGGGTCGATGAAGCGGGCCGCGTCGCCCAGCTTGTAGAAGCCCTCCTCGTCGAAGGCGGCGGCGGTCTTCTCAGGGTCATTGTGATAGCCGCTGGTCACCGTCGGGCCCTTGACCCGCACCTCCAGCTTCGTGCCGTTCGGCACGAGCTTGAGGGTGATGCCCGGCAGCGGCAGGCCAATCAGCCCCACCCGCTCGCTCAGCCAATGGACGACGGTGATCCCTTGCGTCTCGGTGGCGCCATACATGGTGGTGAGCGGGATGCGCAGGCCCGTCTCGGCGATGGCCAGCGCCTGCAGCCGCTCGCTGACGTCGTTGGACAGGGTCGCGCCGCCGTAACCCATGTACCTCAGGTTCTTGAAGAACGAGCGACGGAGCTCGGGGTCGCGCTCCATGGCTTCAGCCAGCATGCCGAAGGCGATCGGCGCGGAGCCGAACACCATGGGCGAGACCTCGTAGAGGTTCTTGATGGTGGTCTCGAACATCCCCGGCAGCGGCTTGCCTTCGTCGAGGTAGAGCGTTCCGCCGCCCCAGAGCACGCCGTTGAAGCCGATATTGCCGGCCGAGATGTGGCTCCAGGGCATCCACTCGAGGGACTGCGGCACGACGCCTTCGTCCGGTTCCTCGGCGCGCAGGCCTTCCTGCCCGGCGATGACGCCGGCGAACATGCCATGGGTCTGCGGCACGCCCTTCGGCAGGCCGGTCGAGCCGGAGGTGAACAGGTATTTGGCGACGGTGTCGTGGCCCACGGTGTCGAGCGCTGCGGCGACGGCTGCGGTCGGGACGGTCTCCATGACCTCGGCGAGCGGGATCGTGCCGGCCCCGCCGTCGACCGTGACGAACCGCAGGTCAGGATCGAAAGCCCGCAGCGTCTCGAAGGCGCGGGCGAACATCTCCGAGCTCTGCGCGAACACCACCTTCGGCCGCACGGTCCGGGCGCAGTGCTTCAGCTTGGCGTGGTCGGAGGAGATCAGCGAATAGGCCGGGCTGATCGGGGCGATCGGCACGCCGGCCTGGTAGCAGCCGAGCATGATCAGGGCGTGCTCCACCGAGTTGGCGGACAGCACCATCACCGCGTCGTCGCCGGTCAGCCCCTGGTCCAGCAGCCACTGGGCGACGCCGTCGGCGGCGCGCTTGGCCTCGCCATAGGTGACGCCCCGCCAGGGCCCGTGGCCCGGCTCGCGCTGCCGGATATAGGGCCGGTCGGGATGGGTGGCGGCGCGCTCGGCCAGCAGGTGGCCGATGGAACGCGGCCCCTCGCCCGGCGGATGGTTGGAGCGGATCAGCACCACGCCGTCGGCCCGCCGCTCGACGGAGACGTCGGGCGCCTTCTGAGGCAGCGGCTTGAACGCCGGTTTGGACGTCGCGGACGCCAGATCGTCGGCCGGGCTCATCGCCGCACCTCCCCTGTAAGCCTGGTTCTTGGGTCCAAGCCTGAGCCCTGGCGCGCCGCGGGGCAACGGCGCCCCCACGTCAACTCGCCCTTCACTCAGTTCTGCGACAGCTTGACGCAAGCGTCATCTGCCACGCTTGCTATCGTGGCGACGAGACCGCAGTTGAGCGGACCCAGGCAAGTCTTGAGCCGGCTTTTCCGTGAGTTAGCCGGACAGGGAGTGAGCGTATGCAAGCAGCCCGTCGTCAGGTCCTGTTCGGCTTCGGAGCCGCCGCGGCGGCCGCCGCAACCCCCTCGATCCTCTCGGCGCAGGCGCTGAAGCGCTCGCCCCTGGCGGCTCCGAGCGTGCTGCGCGGGCCATCGCTGACCTCAGGCTTCGACGGCGTACGCCGCGTGTCCCTGCACAACCTCCATACGGGCGATAAGTTCGACGAGGTCTATTGGGAAAAGGGCGCCTATGTGCCCGACGCCCTGGCCTCGGCCCAACACGCCCTGCGCGACTGGCGCAACGGCGAAGAGCATTTCATGGACCCCAAGCTGTTCGACGTCCTGCACGGCGTCTCGCAGAAGATCGGGTCCAACCAGCCGTTCCAGATCATCTCCGGCTACCGCTCGCCGAACACCAACGCCATGCTGCACGCCCGCAGCGAAGGCGTCGCCAGCCACAGCCAGCACATGCTGGGCAAGGCGTCCGACATCCGGGTCGACGGCGTCGAGCTGACCCACCTGCACCAGGCCGCGCTCAGCCTGCAGGCCGGCGGCGTGGGTTACTATCCGGTGTCCAACTTCGTCCACGTGGACGTGGCGCGCGTGCGCACCTGGCAAGGCGTCTAAGCGGCGACCTAGCCGACCGGACGGGCCCGGCCCAGCATCGCCGGCGGCTCGCGCCCGGCGAGGTGCACATTGTCGGAATAGGACAGGAACTGCAGCTTCTGCCTGGCCCACATCGCCCGCATCGAGGCGCGGGTGTGCAGGCTGACATGGCCGTTGCGCGGCCCGATGTACCACCACTCCACCCCGATCTGCTCGATGTCCCTGGGCTGGATGAGGGTGGCGGTGAGGATCACCCCCTTGCGCGTGACGAGGTCGGCGATGTCCGCCGCGCCGCCCTGCGGATCGGGCATGTGTTCCAGGGTCTCGAAGCAGGTGACCAGGTTGAACCGGCCGTCGGGCCGCGTCTGGAACGGCGCGTTGAAGCGGTCGTAGGTGGTCACGTCGGTGAAGCCGGCGCGGCGCAGCTCCTCGGCGAACCGGCCGTTGCCGCCGCCGTAATCCAGGATCCGCCAGTCCCTGGCGTGCGCGAAATACTCGATGACGAAGGCCGCCATGTTGACTGGCCGCACGGCCTCGAACTGCGGATCCACCTGGGCGTAGCCGTCGCCATAGACGTGGGTCGCGAAATCCTCAGCCGTCCAGTCGTCGAAGGCGTCGGTGAAGATCAGCCCGCAACGCCCGCAGCGGTGATAGTCGACCATCACGCCCCGCGGCGGCAGGCGAAGGCCGTTGCCGTCCTCACAGGAGCGGTTGAAATCCTTGGCGCCGAAGAGGCGCGTGGCGCCGCCACAGACCTTGCAGGCTGGCGTCGTGCCCGTCCGCAGCGGCGGCAGCGACGCGGCTGTGGCAGCCGGGTCAGTCATGAACTCGGACTCCGTCGCGGCGGACTTTAATCGGCCGCCGCGGCGTTCGCCAGCCGCCGGATCGGCGCTAGGCGGCGTCCTGCGCTTCGCCCAGCACCCGAGGGTCGTGTTCGAGGCTCGAGGTGTCGAAGCCGTGGAACAGCGACAGGAAGCGGAACGGGTGCTCCTGGAAACTCGGATACATCACGTTGTTGATGTCCGAACGGGTGTTGAAATAGCCGATCTTCGCGGCCGGCGCGTGCGCCCGCAGGTTATGCCGCGCCAGCGTCAGGCCGACCTGGTCGATCCAGCGGGTGACGGTGGGCCTGGTCAGCATCTCGTCTAGATAGGCCGCCAGCGCCGCCACGAAGGCGCGGCCATGTTCGGTCGGGTTGACCAGCAGCAGGTTGGCGGTGAGCCGCGAGCCGGGGTTGAAGGTCAGCTCGTTCTCGTTCAGCACCAGGTCGACGTGACCCTGGGCGTCCAGCAGGTCCGCCACGCCCCGCTGGAGGATGATGTCGATGTCGGAGACGAACACCGGCCGCTCCAGCTTCGCGAGCAGCGCCCCCAGGCGCTGGAACCGCACGCACTGCAGATGCGCCACCGGCTTTTCGATCAGGCCCTTCGGCGGGGCGTCGTAGCACCTGGTCGTCACCGCGCCCGCCTCGAAGGCGTCGGCAGTGAACACCAGTCGCTCGTCCTCGACGCCGACCGTAGAGGCGATCCGCTGCAGCTGGCCCCTGCCGCCGATCACATGGATGACCACCAGGAACGGCACGTCGGCGTAACGGCGTACGGAGAGCGCGTACCAGCGGGCGTAGAGGTCGACATAGGCCTCGTCGGCGGCGGCGAAGAAGATCGCCTTGGCGCCCAGCCGGTCGGCCTTGGCCCGCAGCTTCTTCCAGTCCAGCGCCTCGCTGGCGGCGGACATCATCTCCAGCTTGCCGGTCTCGCGGGCCGTCGCCGGCGCGCGCAGCGCCAGGTCCATGTCGAGGGCCTCGAGCAGCACGCGGTAGTGCGTCGCCCAGGCTTCCCAGTCCGTCGCCGGCGGGACCCCGACCTCAAGAGCCTGGGCTACGGCCAGCACGTGGTCGAGCTGGGCGCGGGTTTGCGGCGTCAACGGGCGGCAAAGGATCAGGCCGGCGGCGTCGTGCAGGTCGCGCAGGACCAGCAGGGCCGGAGAGTCGGGCGACGGATTGAGCGCCAGGGCCACCCGCAGGTCGATCTCGCGGCCGATGTCGCCCATGGCGTGGAGCAGGTCGGCGACCATGGTCTGTGCGGCGCGGTTCTGCGGGTCCGTGGCGAGCATCGCCTGGGCGTAGCGCAGGGCCTCGACCGGGCGGCCCAGCGCCAGGTTGCAGGAGGCCGCGGCCTGCAGCATGGCCTGGTTCTGCGGCAGCAGATCGACGAGGGCGGCGGCGAACCGCTCGGCGTCGGCCGGCTCGTTGCGCGCCAGGTGAAGGTTGAACTTGGCGACGCCGGCTTCGGCCTGGGTCTGGATCGCCGCCATCAGCGCGGGCGTCGCGCCCATCTGCTTGATCGACACCAGCTGCGCCAGGGCGTCCAGCGTCCGTCCGTAGTCGCCCAGCGCCGCGACGTGGGCCAGGCGCACGTCCGCCCGGCCCGGGTGCAGGGTGGCGAGCTGACCCAGGATCGGCAGGGCCTGTTCGTCGCGGCCCTCGCGGCGCAGCGCCAGGGCCACCCCCATCACCGCGGCGAGCTGGGCCTCCGCAGCGCCTGGCGTGAGCAGCTGGGGCAGGCTCATGGGCGGTCCAGGAACTGGGCGTACATGCCGATCACGTGGTCGCGGGTCGGGCCCATGTAGTCGCCGTTCATCGGCGTGAAGTTGATCGCGCCGCGCCACATCATCTGGAACTCGAAGCGCTCCGGCGCGGCGGGCCAGGCCCCTTCGCCGGCCAGTGGCATATATTCGACCAGCGGCAGCTTCGGCGCGAGGATCAGGTCCTCGCCGACGTTGTCGAGCACCCAGCGGTGGTGGATGAAGCCGCGGTACGGCCCCTCCGGACGCAGCGATTCCAGATAGCGCGAGGGCACCGCCACATAGCCGGCCTCGGCGATCCTGGGCAGCATCTCCAGGGCGATTGCCGGATAGGCCAGGTCCTCGAGGGTGTGCGAGCAGATGGCGTAGGAGAAGCGGCCATGCTTGGCCACGTGGCTGAGCAGCGGATCCCAGCTCCTCGGGTCGTTGAAGTTGCCCCGGAAGTGCAGCGGCGCGGCCCCGCACTCGCCCATGTCGAAGGTGGCGTCGAGCACGTCGGCCGACCACGGATTGGCCGCGGCCCCCACGTCGATCACCGTGAAGTCCGGGCACTTCGCCTTCTGCTCGCGAAGCCAGCCCAGCACGTGGTCGTGGCCGTGCAGCGGACCGTAGGCGTAGTTCTGGGTCGGGCGCTTCACCTGCCGCTCGAACAGGAAGTCCATCTGCAGCAGGCCGCCGTCGTTGACGCCCTGCAGGCGATGGAACTCGGTCACCGCCGCATGGCGGAAGCCCATCCGGGCGAGCTGGGCGAACACCGCCTCGGCTGGCGGCGCGCCGGCGTTGAAGTCCACCAGGGAGACCTCGACCAGGATGTAGTCGGCCTGGCGCAGCACGGTCTCGCCGCCCATCAACACATCCAGCTCGGCGCCCTGGGTGTCGATCTTCACGAAGTCGAACTTGCGGCCCTGCAGCAGGTCGTCGAGCCGCACCTTCTCGACCTGATGCTCGATCACCACCTCGTCGCGGAAGAAGGCGGTGTTCTCGCGGTAGAGCGAGGAGCCGGTGGATTGCAGCCATTCCTTGGTCAGGAACAGGGTCGCCTGGCCGCCTTCGTTGGAGGCCGCCACCGCGTGCCGCTCGAAGGGCAGCTTCTCCAGCGCCTCGTGGCAGAACGGGTTGGGCTCGACCAGGGTCGGGACGCAGTCGGGGAAGGCGTCAAGGAAGCCGCCGGTGAAGGTGCCCACATGGGCGCCGATGTCGAGCAGGGTGCGCGGCGCGTAGCCCTGGAAGCGCAGCTCGTCGAGGACTTCGCGGTTCATGACGCGCGCGCCTGGCGGGCGCGGGGCTTCAGGACCTCGACGGTCGCGGGCTCGGCGACAGGCTCCAGCCATAGCCGGGCGTCCGGCTGCAGCGGCCTGACCAGATCGCGGCGCACCAGCGCCTGGCGATAGAGTTCGTGGTAAGCGGGTTCCAGCATCAGGTCCGTGGCCTCGTGATCAATGTCGAGGCCCGCGGCCATATAGGCCTCCAGGTTCCTCAGGTCGGGGATGGGTAGGCGGCCGGCCTGGTGGTCCAGGCACATCTCGCGGTAGAGCGCCTCCAGGCGGCTCACCAGCTTGTCCATGTTGAACAGGTCGCAGGTGGCGCGGCCCTTCTCAAGCCGGGCCTTCAGCGTCCGCACGCGGGCCGGATCGCCGGCCAGGGCGACGGCCAGGTCGATGTATTCGGCCTCGGTCGCGCACACTAGCTCTGGCAGTCCGGCGGAGCGCACCAGGCTGCCGCACACGCGGCTGGCGAAGGCGCGGCCCGAGATGGTGATCATCGGCACGCCCATCCACAGGGCGTCCGAGGCCGTGGTGTGGGCGCCGTAGGGGCTGGTGTCGAGGAACAGGTCGGCCAGCGGATAGCGCGCCAGGTGGGCGGCGTTGGGCAGCTTGGGCGCGAAGACCAGGCGACCCCGCGCGATTCCGTGGGCCTCGGCGTAGGCCGTCAGCCGCTCGTGGGTCGCGGCATGGCTCTCCAGCAGCCACAGCACGCTGCCCGGCGTCCGCTGCAGGATGGTCAGCCAGCGATCGAGGGTGAAGCGGGTGATCTTCTGGGAGCCGTTGAAGCAGCAGAACACGAAGGCCTCGTCCGGCAGGCCCGCCTGGGCCCGCGTCGGGCGGCTCGGCTCAACCACCCGCTTGCGGTCGTTCGACTGGTAGCAGGGCAGCCGTAACACCTTCTCGGAATAGTAGAGTTCCATCTCCGGCGGGGTGATCCACTCGTCGCCGACGATGTAGTGGTGGTAGGGCGAGCCCATGGTGCCGGGATAGCCCAGCCAGTTGACCTGGATCGGAGCTGGGCGGCGGGCGAAGATCGCCGTGCGGGCGTCGCGGGTGTGGCCGTTGACGTCGACCAGGATGTCGATCCCGTCGTCGACGATCATCTGGCAGGCCGCTTCGTCGCTCAAGTCCCTGATATTTCGCCAGTTCTCGACGGCGGCGCGGATCCGCGACTGCAGCCCGTCCTTCGCCGGGATGCCGCAGTAGTAGGCGAAGACCTCGACCTGGTCGCGATCGTGCAGCTCGAACAGCTCGGCCATCAGATAGCCGACCGCGTGGTCGCGCAGGTCCGAGGAGACGTAGCCGACGCGCAAACGCCGGCCCTTGAGATCTACCTTAGCGTGTCGGCGGTCATTGGTGCCGCCCGGCTGCTCGTCGATCGACTGCTCGACGTAGCGGGCCGCGGCGGCCAGCTGCAGCAGCGGATCGTCGGTGTAGGCGGCGACCGACAGCGGGTGCATGCCGCCCACGATCGCCGTTCGGTCGAGGCTTTCGCGCGGCGCCGCGACCGGCCATTCGCACTGGCCGAGGCGCACCGCGACATACTGTTCGATGACGTCACGCTGGTGGGGGCTGATGTCGAGCGACTCGGCCATCGCAGCCTCGGCGCCCGCCACATCCTGGCGTTCGGCGCACACCCGGGCGATCTGCTTCAGGGCGGCGAGTTTGTACTGGACGGCGGAGCCGGAGACCGGCGCCAGCCTGGCCAGCACCGCGTTCCACTGCTCCATCGCCGGGCCCGGCGCGCCGAGCTTCTCCAGCACCCCGCCCAGGTTGATGTAGGCCGGCAGGAAATCCGGGTGCAGGGCCAGGGCCGCGGTCAGTTCCTGCTGCGCCCCGGCCAAATCGCCCATCTGGCTCGACAGCACGGCGCAATTGAACAGCACGACGAAGCGCTGCGGATGCTCGCCGTTGAAATTCAGCCAGACGCGGTAGGCCTGCTGGGCCAGCGAGATGTGCCCAGCGTCGTTCAACCGCGTCGCCGCGGAGATCAGCTCATGGAGGCCCACCTCGGTGGTGGTGATCTTCTGCAGCGTCTCGACGAACAGGTCCTGGCTCACTCGAACTTCCGGGGCGCTTAAGCGGTCCAACGTGGATCGCAACCTGCCGCCATCATGGTGATTCGATGGTTAAGATCGTCGTTAGGAGACCGGGCCGCGGACACAAAAAAGCGCCAGGCGGAAACCGCCTGGCGCTGGAGAACTTGGCGACTTTTCTTGTTATCAGAGGTACGCGGCGATCTGAGCCTGGCTGAAGCTCTGCACCTGCGTCGCGGTGAAGGCGGCCTGCTGGGTCGCGTTCATCGCACTGATGTTGGTCGTCGACAGCTGGCCGATCTGGGCCGTGGTCAGGCCCGGGATCTGGCTGGCGGTCAGGGCGCCCACCTCGGTCGAGGTCAGGGCCCCGATCACGGTGGTGCTCAGCGCGCCGACCTGGCTCGAGAGCAGCTGCCCGAGCTGGGTCGTCGTCAGCTGGCCCACGTCGGTGGTCGAGAGGCCGGCGACCTGGGTGGCCGTCAGCGCCTTCACCTGGCTAGCGCCAAGCGCGTTCACCTGGGTGGTGTTCAGCGCTGAGACGTTGGCCGCCGAGAGGGCCGAGATCTGGGTCGTGGCGAACCCGCCGACCTGGGTCGCGTTGAACTCGCCGATGTCGGTCGTGGAGAGCCCGGCGACCTGGGTCGTGGTCAGGGCCCCGATCTGGCTCTGCAGCAGCGCGCCGACCTGCGTCGAGGTCAGGGCCGAGACGTTGGTGGCCGAGAGCGCCGCGATCTGGCTCGTGGTCAAGGCGCCGACCTGGGTGGTGTTGAGCTCGCCGACCTGGGTGGTCGTGAAGCTCTTCACCTGGGTCGAGGTCAGGCCCTTCACCTGGGTGGCGTTGAGCAGACCGACCTGGGTGGAGGTCAGGGCTTGCAGGTTGGTGGTCGAGAAGGCCCCCACCTGGCTGGCCGTCAGGCTGCCGATCTGGGTGTTGGTCAGCTCGCCCAGCTCCGTCGAGGTGAAGGAGCCGACCTGGGTGGTCGTCAGGCCTTGCACCTGGGTGGTGTTGAGCAAGCCGAACTGGGTCGAGGTCAGGGCCGCCAGCTTGGCGGTCGACAGACCGCCGAGTTGGGTGGGCGAGACGCCACCCAGCTGCGTCGAGGTGAGCAGCGCCAGGTTGGTCGCGCTCAGCCCGTTGAACTGGGCCGCGCTGAGCTGGCCGACCTGCGTCGAGGTCAGCTCACCCACCACGGTCGAGTTCAGGCCGCCGAGCTGGGTCAGGGACAGGGCCTTGACCTGGCTCGAGTTAAGCGCGGTCGCCTGGGTGGTGTTCAACGCCGAGAGGTTGGTCGCCGACAGGGCGCCGATCTGGGCCGTCGACAACGTGCCGATCTGGGTGGCGTTGAACTCGCCGACGTCGGTCGTCGAGATACCGCCCAGCTGGGTCACGGTCAGCGCCTTGATCTGGCTGGCGTTGAGGGCTCCGACCTGGGTCGAGCTGAGCGCCGAGAAGGCCGTGGCCGACAGGTCACCGACCTGCGGCGGCTTCAGCGCCCCGATCTGCGTCTCGGTGAATTCGCCAACATCGGTCGCGGTCAGGCTGCCGAGCTGGGTCTGGGTCAGACCCTGCAGCGAAGTGCTGTTCAGCGCCTGGGCCTGGGTGGTGTTCAGGGCCGAGACGTCCGTGGCCGACAGCTGGCCGATCTGCTGGGCGTTCAGCGCGCCGACCTGGGTGCCGGCCAGCTCACCGATGAAGGTGGTGGTGAGGCCGCCCAGAGTGGTGGCGGTGAGGCTGGCGAACTGGGTCGTGCCCAGCGCTCCGACCTGGGTGGAGCTGAGCGCCGAGAAGCCGGTGGCGCTCAGGGCGCCGATCTGGCTGGCGCTCAGGCCGCTCACCTGGGTCGCCGAGAATTCACCGACGTCGGTGGTGGTCAGCGCCTTCAGCTGGGCGGACACGAGACCCTTCAGCTGGGTGGCGTTCAGCACGCCGACCTGCGTCGAGTTAAGGGCCGAGAAGCCGGTCGTCGAGAAGGAGCCGAGCTGGGTCTGCGTCAGGCCGCCCAACTGGGTGGCCGACAGCTGGCCGATCGCCGTGGTCGTCAGGCCGCCCAGCTGGGTCCCGGTCAGGGTCCCGACTTGGGTGGCGTTGATGGCCCCGAACTGGGTGGTGGTCAGCTGGCCGAGCTGGGCCGCCGACAGGGCGGTCAGCTGGGTCGTGCTGAGCGTGTTGACCTCGGTGGTCGACAGCTCGTTCAGGTCGCCGGCCGACAGGCCCTTGATCTGCGTGCCGGTCAGGCCATGCAGCTGCGTCGTGTTGAGCGCCTGGACCTCAGTCTGGGTCAGGGCCGAGAGATTGGTGCCCGACAGGGCGCCGAGCTGCGCCGCCGAGAACTGGCCGATCTGGGTCGAGGTGATCTGGCCGAAGTCGGTGGTCGACAGGCCGCCGACCTGGCTGGTCGTCAGACCGGCCACCTGGGTGGCGTTCAGCGAACCGACCTGGGTCGAGGTCAGGGCCGCGAGATTGGTGGCCGACAGGCCGCCGATCTGGCCGGCGGTGACGCCACCGATCTGGGTCGTGGTCAGCAGCGACACGTTGGCGGAGCTCAGGCCGTTGATCTGGGCCGCCGTCAGCGTGCCGAGCTGGGTCGCCGAGAACTCGCCGACCGCGGTCGAGGTCAGGCCGCCGATCTGGGTCAGCGACAGGGCCTTGAGCTGGGTCGGGGTCAGCGCGTTGACCTGCGTCTGGTTCAGCGCCGAGACGTTGGTCGCCGACAGGGCGCCGATCTGGTTGCTGCTCAGGGCCGAGATCTGGGTGGTCGCGAACTCACCGATGTCGGTGGTCGTCAGGCCCTTCAGCTGGGTCGCCGTAAGCGCTTGGATTTGCGAGGTGTTCAGCGCGCCGACCTGGGTCCCGTTGAGGGCCGAGAAGTCGGTGGCGGTGAAGGCGGCCAGCTGCGCCGTCTTGAAGGCGCCGACCTGGGTCGCATTGAACTCGCCCACGTCCGTGGTCGAGAGGCCGGCGATCTGGCCGGCCGTGAAGCCTTGCACCTGGGTGGCGTTCAGCACGCCGACCTGGGTCGAGCTCAGGGCCGAGGCCCCCGTCGCCGTCAGGGCGCCCAGCTGGCCGGCCGAGAGAGAGCCGACCTGGGTCGCGTTGAACTCGCCAACGTCGGTGGTGCTGAGCGCGCCGGCCTGGCCGACCGTCAGGCCGGTCAGCTGGGTGCCGTTGAGCGCGCCGACCTGCGTCTGGTTCAGCGCCGAGAAGCCGGTGGTCGAGAAGCCGGCGATCTGCGCGGCGGAGAAGGCGCCCACCTGGGTGGCGTTGAATTCGCCGACGTCGGTGGTGGTCAGCGCCTTCAGCTGGGCGGCGACCAGGCCCTTGACCTGGGTCGCGTTGAGCACGCCGACCTGGGTGGAATTCAGGCTGGAGAAGCCGGTGGCCGACAGCGCGCCCAGCTGGGCGGCGCTCACCTGGCCGAGTTGGGTGGTGCTGAGCGCGCCGAGCTCGGCGGTGCTCAGCGAGGCGAATTGCTGGGTGCTCAGCTGGCCGACCTGGGTGGCCGTGAACTCACCGATGTCGGTGGTCGAAAGCCCCTTCAGCTCGGTCGTGCTGATGCCGCTGACCTGGGTGGCGTTGAACGACTGCACCTGGGTGGAGCTCAGCGACGAGAAGTTGGTCGCGCCGAGGCCGGCGAGCTGGGCGCCGCTGAACGCATCGATGTGCGTCGTGTCGAGGCCGGCCAGCTGGGTGGTCGAGAACGAGCCGACCTGGGTCGCCGAGAGCGCGACCAGCTGGGTGGTGTCGAGCACCAGGGCAGAGTTGATCTGCGGGATCTGCGCCACCGTCAGGCCCTTGACGCCTGTAGCGGTGATACCAGACAGCTGCGTCGCGTTCAGCGCCGCAATGTCGGTGGCGTTTATGGCCCCTACCTGGCTTGCGCTTAGCGAGCCGAGATCGGTCTTCGTAAGAGCCTGGATCGAGGTGACCGAGAGGACCGCGATTTGGGCCGTGGAGAGGGCCGAAACAGACATTGGAACCATCCTGGTTTTTACGAGCGATATTCTGTCGCCCGCTGGCAAACGGTAGGCGTACTGCTGTTAGTTCGCCCCAAGCGTTAACGGATGCGCCCTTTCCAAATCGTTACCCCCATTGCTATTGCGACTCGGAATTGCGGCGGCCCCGCAACTCGGCCGCCGCAATCTCCAGGGGTGGGGATTGGCGTGCGTCTATGCTGGCCGGACGCGCCGGAGGACTTCGGCGACGGCCGACTGATCTATGCGGGGATCGCCCGGACGACGTAATGGCGGCGGTGGGCCGGCGGTCTAGCGGCCCTTGAACTGCGCCGGCCGCTTTTCCAGGAACGAGGTCATGCCCTCGCGGAAGTCCTGGGTGCGGGCCAGCTGCAGGAACTGCAGGAAGACGTGATGGACGTGGTCGTTGAACGTCTCCTCCAGGCCCATCCGCATCAGCCGCTTGGCCGACTGCACGGCGAGCGGCGCGTTGGCGGCGATCTCCGCGGCGATCGCGCGGGCCCGGCTCATCAGCTCGGCGTCGGGGACCACCTCGTTGGCGAGGCCCATCTCGAGGCTCTGGGCGGCGGTGAGCGTGCGGCCGGTGAAGATCAGCTCCGCGGCCTTGGACCAGCCGATCAGCCGCGGCAGGAACCAGGTGCCGCCGCTCTCCGGCACCACGCCGCGCTTGACGAAGGCGGCCGCCAGCTTGGCGCTCTCCCCCATGATCCGGATGTCGCAGCCGAGCGCGGTGTCCATGCCGTAGCCGGCCGCCGCCCCGTTCAGGGCGCAGATCGTGGGCTTGTCCATGGCGAACAGCACCGTGGGCGGGGTGTTGCGCAGGTCGAGGTTCACCGAGGGCGCGCTGGCCTGGGCTTCCGAGCCGATGCCCGAGCCCTGTGTGGCGTCCACCAGGTCGAGGCCGGCGCAGAACGCGCGGCCGCTCCCGGTGAGGATCACCGCGCGGACCTCGCGGTCGGCGTTGGCCTTGAGCAGCAGCTCTGTCAGCTGGGCGAGCATCGGTCCGGAGATGGTGTTCATCCGCTCCGGCCGGTTCAAGGTGATCACCGCCACCCCGTCGGCCGCTTCGTACAGCACCTCGTCGGCGGTTTCGGCCGGCGGCCGGCTCAAGGTCTCGCTCATCTGCGCCATCCGTTCAGGTCGTCAGAGGCCGAGCTAAGACCCTCGACGTCGCGGCAGGCAAGGTCCAAGGCTGGACGCCGGATTGAGCCGTTGCGCCGCCACGGGGGTTGAGATCGCGATGGATGACGCGACGTTTTCTTCGCCCGCGGATCTCGCCCTGCTGGACCTGCTGCGCCGGCTGGACGGCGAGGGCTATGAGTTCGTGACGCCCACGCCGCTGACCCAGGCCCGGGTCGTCGCGCGCCGTCGTGGACAGCTGGGCCGCGGCCTGCGCGACATCCTGGGCTGGAGCCTGCCGTTCGCGCAGGCCGACGCGCCGCCGCAGCTCGTGGCGTCGCTGGAGGCGGCTGGCGTCCTCACTCAGGCCGGGTCGCATCTGAAGAGCGCCATCCGGGTCTCGCGCCTGCACGGCCGGCTCTACATCCACTCAGCCTTCCCCACCGACGCCGAGGACGCGGTCTTCCTGGGCCCGGACAGCTACCGCTTCGCCGACTTCGTGGCCCGGGAGCTGGAGCCTGCCACGACCGGCCGGATGGTCGACGTGGGCGGGGGCTGCGGGGTGGGCGCCCTGGTCGCCGCGGCCCTGGCTCCGGACGCCGAGCTGCTGCTCACCGACATCAACCCGCTGGCGCTGCGCTACGCCCGGCTCAACGCCCGCCACGCCGATGTGGCGCTCGCCACCTTGCTGACCGACGGGCTGCAGGACGCGCCGGACGAGCTCGGCGCGGTGATCGCCAATCCACCCTACATGGCGGCCTCGGCGCAGACCTATCGCGACGGCGGCGGCCCGCGCGGCGCCAAGCTCTCCCTCGACTGGGCACGCGCCGCCCTGGGCAAGCTGTCGCCGGGCGGACGGATGCTGCTCTATACCGGCGCCGCCATCGCCGACGGCCATGACGCGCTGCACGCGGCGCTCGCCACCCTGGCCGAGACCGAGGGCGCGGCCCTCGCCTACCGCGAGCTCGATCCGGACGTATTCGGCGAGGAGCTGGAGCGCGACGCCTACGCCGACGTCGAGCGGATCGCCGTGGTCGGCGCGATCCTCACCCGGCCGTGAGCGCGGAGCCCGCGTGCGCGTCCTAGGCGTCAGCGAGACCTGCGACCTCGCCGCCCTCTACCTCGCCCTGCAGGCCGAGGGCCACGAGGTGCGCGTGGCGATCAGCGAGCCGGAAGCGCGCGGCACGCTGGCGGGCCTCTGCCCAACCACCGCCGACTGGCGGGCCGAGCTCGCCTGGATCCGGCAGGTCGGCGAGGACGGGATCGTGGTCTTCGAGAGCGTCTCGGAAGGCTTCGGCGCCCTGCAGGACCAGCTCCGCGCCGACGGCTTCCAGGTGATCGGCGGCAGCGCCTACGGTGACCGACTGGAGAACGACCGCGCCTATGCGCAGGACCTGCTGGCTGAGCTCGGCTTCCCGAGCGGCCACGTCTGGACCTTCCCCGGCCCACATGAAGCCCTGGCCTTCATCGCCGACAATCCCGGCCGCTACGTCCTGAAATACAGCGGCCCCGACCACGCCTCGAGCGACAACTACCTGGGCCAGCTGGCCGACGGCGCCGACGTCGTCGCCGTGCTGCGCTCGCGCTCGGCCGCCGCGCCGGGCGCCGGCGATCCGCTGATCCTCATGCGGTTCATCGAAGGCGTGGAGATGGGCGTCGGCGCCTATTTCAACGGCGAGGCCTTCATCCGGCCGGCCTGCCTCGACTGGGAGCACAAGCGCTTCTTCAACGGCGACCTCGGCGAGCTGACCGGCGAGATGGGCACGGTGGTCACCTACGACCGGACAGAGCGGTTCTTCGAACGCACCCTGGCCCGCATGGAGCCCCACCTGCGGGCGCACGGCCACGTGGGCTATGTGAACCTCAACACCATCGTCAACGACGCGGGGATCTGGCCGCTCGAGTTCAGCTGTCGGTTCGGCTACCCGGGCTACGCCATCCTCTCGCCGCTGCAGGCCGACGGCTGGGGCGACCTGCTGCACGCCATGGTCCGCCGCACGCCGGCCCGCATGGCCACCCGCCCCGGCTTCTGCCTCGGCGTGGTGCTGACCACCCCGCCCTTCCCCTACACCCGCAAGCAGGTGGCCGAGCCCGTCGGCCTGCCGGTGCTGATCGAGGGCGGCCTCGACCTGCGCCGCCACCACCTGGGCGAGGTCGGCCTGGACGCCGCGGGCCAGCTGGTAACCAGCGGCCTCTACGGCTGGACGCTGGTGGCCACCGGCGAGGGGCCAACGATCGCCCAGGCCCAGCGCGAGGCCTACCGCACGGCGCAAGGCGTCTTCGCGCCCAATCTGCGCTACCGCACCGACATCGGCGACCGGCTGATCAAGGGCGACTATCAGCGCGTGGCCGACCTCGGCCTGCTTGACGACTAGTCGGCGACGAGCTCCAGGAGGTGACCGTCGGGATCGTGGATCGGCCCGGGCGGCGCGACGCCGCCCACCTGCATCACCAGCCGCGTCGCCCCGATGTCGTTGGGCGCGAACCTCCGCGGCGCCGCGGTCGAAGGCGGCGCGCGGTAGTGCAGCAGCTCGATGTGCGGGCTGGGCTCGGGCGTGGTCAGCGAGACGATGTCCAGCACCACGCCATCGAGGCCGTCGAGCCGGTCCTGCTCCGGGCCCTGGTTCACACCGCGCCCGGCGACGCTCAGCCCGAGACCCTCGTAGAAGGCGATGCTGGCCGCTAGGTCGGCGACGGCGATGGCGCTGTGATCGACGCCAAGGAAGGGGCGGCCGGGCCGCGCCGCCCAGTCGCTGTTGGGGATGTGCGACAGCTCCAGCGGATGGCCGTCCGGGTCGCGGAACTTGTAGGCGGTGACAGAGCCGGTGCTGGGCGGCAGCAGCTGCGGCCCGCCGCGCGAGATCGGCCGCTGGCCGTGGCGGGCGAGCCGCCCATAGGCCGCGTCCATGTCGCTGACCACCACCGCGAAATGCTGGAACCACGGATCGTTGGCGGCGCGCGGCTCCGGATAGGGCCGGCCAGGCGCGTCGAAGGCGATCAGCTCGATCTCCTGCTCGCCCAGCCGCAACAGCTGCGCCCGCGCGCCGGTTCGCGCCGCCGCCCCGGCTGGCTCGAATCCCAGGGCGTCACAATAGAAGCCGGCCGCCGCCGCCAGGTCGCCTACCGTCAGGCCGATGCGCGCGATGCGGACTGCCTTCGCGGTCGCCATGGAGCCTCGCCTAAGTGGATCGCATCGACCAAACGCCCGCCGCGCTCGTTTGGTCGAGAGGGATGTGGGGAGAGGCCTGCCATGAAGTTCAACTGGCCGATCCTGGCGCTGGCCATCGGCGCCTTCGGGATCGGCACCACCGAGTTCGCGCCCATCGGTCTGCTGCCGGTGATCGCCAAGGGCCTGGACGTCTCGATCCCGCAGGCGGGGCTGTTGGTCACCGGCTATGCCCTGGGCGTGCTAGCCGGCGCGCCGCTGCTGACGCTTCCCACCGGCCGGCTCGACCGCAAGGTCCTGCTGATCGGCCTGATCGGCCTGTTCACGCTCGGCAACTTCATGTCCGCCCTGGCGCCCAACTATGCGGTGCTGCTGGTCGCGCGGATCGTCACCTCGCTCTGCCACGGCGCCTTCTTCGGCGTGGGCTCGGTGGTGGCGGCAAGGTTCGTCCCCGGCCACCAGAGCGCGCGGGCGACGGCGGCGGTGTTCAGCGGCCTGACCATCGCCAACATCGGCGGCGTCCCCGCGGCCGCCTGGATCGGCCATCAGATCGGCTGGCGGACCGCGTTCGCCGGCATCGGCGGCCTGGGCGTCATCGCCCTCGTGGCCCTCACCTTCGCCCTGCCCCGCATGCCGACGCGCAGCGAAGCCGACATCGGCGCGGAGCTGCACGTCATGCGGCGGCCGGCCGTGCTGCTGGCCCTGCTCACCACCGCCCTCGGCTCGGCGGCCATGTTCACGGTCTTCACCTACATCGCCCCGATCCTCGAGCAGGTCACCCACGCCTCGCCGAACCTGGTGACCGTGGCCCTGGTCGTCTACGGGATCGGCCTCACCGTCGGCAACGTCCTGGGGGGCCGCTTCGCGGACCGGGCGCTGACCCGCACCCTGCTGGTGGTGCTGAGCAGCCTCACCGCCCTCCTGCTGCTGTTCGCGCTCACCATGCGCTGGACCTGGCCTGCGATAGCGACCGTGTTCGCCTGGGGCGTCGCAACCTTCGCCTTGGTGCCGCCGCTGCAGGCGCGGATCATGACCGTCGCCAAGGACGCGCCGACCCTCGCCTCATCGGTCAACATCGGCGCCTTCAACCTCGGCAACGCCGTGGGCGCGGCGCTGGGCGGCGGGGTGATCGCCCTGGGTCTCGCCTATCCCTGGGTATCGGTGGCGGGCGCAGCCATGGCGGCTGCGGCGCTGGTGCTGGTGGCGCTCACCGCCCGGTCGGGCGAGGCGCCCAGCCGTTCGGCCAGGTGATCGGCGACCCTGAGCGCGTTGGCGATGATGGTCAGCGTCGGGTTCACCGCCCCGATCGAGGGGAAGAAGGCGGCGTCCACCACATAGAGGTTGTCCAGCTGGTGGGCCCGGCAGTTCAGGTCGAGCACCGAGTTCTCCGGATCGGGTCCGAACCTCATGGTCCCGGCCTGGTGGGCGGTGCCGCCGATCGGGATGTTCTTGCCGAGGTAGAGCGAGCGTTCGAGCAGGTGCGGGTGCGCGTCAATGGCGCCCAGCAGCCCCTGCAGCTTGTGGCGCAGCCGGCGGTGCGGCTCGTCCCCGGTGGGCGTCACGTCGAGGATCACCCGGCCATCGCGATCGAGGGTGATGCGGTTGTCGGGCCGCGGCAGGTCCTCGGTCATCACCCAGAAGTCCAGGGAGTGCTGCGCCAGCTGCTCGAACGGCCAGTCCGGGAAGAAGCCCAGCGCCTTCGGCAGGGCTTCGGCGCGCACCTGCTCCCCGTGCGACTTGCCGATCATCTGGATCTCGCCCAGCGGGAATTCATAGTCGTCGGCGCCGAAGTAGAAGTCCGACAGGGCCATGGTCTTCTGGAACACCGTGTCGTTGGGCTCGCGCGAGATGGCCATGAAGGCGGAGTTGTTGTGGCGCATATAGTTTCGCCCCACGAGGTCCGAGCCGTTGGCGAGCCCGTTCGGATGGGCCTCGCTCGCCGAGCGGAACATCAGCAGCGCCGAGGACAGGGCGCCCGCCGCCACCGCCACGATGTCGGCGGCATAGACTTGCCGCTCGCCGTTCCGCACCACGTGCACGCCGGTCACCGTGCGGCCTGAGGCGTCGGTCTCCAGCCGCTCCACAAGGGCGCCGGTCAGCAGGGTCACGTTCGGATAGGCGCGCGCCGGATCGACGCAGATGATCTGGGCGTCGGCCTTGCCGTTGGTCAGGCAAGGGAAGCCGTCGAAGGCGTCGCAACGGACGCAGGCGCTGTGCGGCGAGACGCGCCCATCCACCTCGTCCAGCAGGATGGCCAGCGGCTGCGGATAGGGATGGTGGCCGATCCGGCTCAGGCCGTCGCAGAGCTGCTGGATGCGCGGCTCATGCCGCACCGGCGGATAGGGATAGGGCGCGCTGGCCCAGGGCTCGGTGGGGTCCGCGCCGCGCAGGCCGTGGACGTGGAACAGCCGCTCGGCGCGGGTGTAGTAGGGCTCGAACACCTCGTAGCCCAGCGGCCAGGCCGGCGAGACGCCCTCGGCATGGGCCAGCTCGCCGAAGTCCTCCTCGCGCAGGCGGTAGAGCGCCCCGCCATAGACCTTGGTGTTGCCGCCCACCACCTGGTGCAGGCCGGGGTGGAAGCTGTCGCCGGCGCGGTCGTACCAGGTCTCCTTCGCCTGGTACTTACCGTCGACGAACACCGCCTTGGATTCCCAGTTGTCGCGCTCGCGTTTCAGGTAATCGCCGCGCTCAAGGATCAGGATGCGCTTGCCGGTCGGCGCGAGTTGCAGGGCCAGGGTCCCGCCGCCGGCCCCGGAACCCACGATGATCACGTCGTAGCGGTCCTGGCTCATCCGACGTCCCCCTGGCGCCCGCCGCGCCTTCATGCGTTCAACGCTGCGGGCGTGGCCTGCGATCCGGAGATCCCCAACACATGATCCTCACCAGCCTGATCTGGCTCGCGGCGCGCATCTGCCTGGTGGCGATGTTCCCGTTCAGCGCCATCGACAAGCTCTGGCATTGGAAGAATTCCCTCGCCCAGACCGACAGCGCCCACCTGCCCGGTGGCCGGGTCCTGCTGGTCGCCGCCATCGTGGTCGAAGGCGTCACCCCGTTCCTGATCGTATTCGGCGTCTGGGACCGACCCGCGGCCGCCCTGCTCGCCGGCTTCTGCGTGGTCACCGCCTTCCTCTACCATCCGTTCTGGCGCGGCCCGGACTTCTTCGCAGCCTCGGCCGACAGCGTGGCGCGCGAGCATTTCTGGCAGTTCCTGAAGAACTTCGGCCTGGTCGGCGGCCTGATCCTGGTGATGTTCGCCGGCCGCTTCGCCGAGCCGCTCTCGGTGCTGTCGCCCGCCACCTGGTCGTCGGCCCATGACGCCGGCGCGGCGCCCTGAGGCTTGATATTATCGTCCGGGTAAAATAATCAGCGGGCCATGAACGAGATCACCAGTCGCGCCTGCACTGCTTTCGACGCCGACCGCCGGATCGCCGCTGGTCCGCTCGCCGCGGTCGCGCAGGCTGTGCGCACCGCCGTCCAGGCCGGGGCCGAGGTGCTGGTCTTCGACGACGCCACCGGCCGGGTGATCGACCTCGACCTGCGGGGCTCGGCCGAAGACGTGGCGGCCCGCCTGCCCGCGCTGGCGGCGGCCTTCCCCGCAGCCTCGCCTTCAGAAGCAGCCGAAACGATGCCCGGCCCGCGCGGCCGGGGACGCCCGAAGCTCGGCGTGGTGGCCCGGGAGGTCACCCTGCTGCCGCGCCACTGGGAGTGGCTCGCCGCGCAGCCCGGCGGGGCCTCGGTGGCCCTGCGCAAGCTGGTCGAGGCCGCCCGCCGCGAG
This sequence comes from Phenylobacterium sp., assembly GCA_004799545.1. GTDB lineage: Bacteria > Pseudomonadota > Alphaproteobacteria > Caulobacterales > Caulobacteraceae > Phenylobacterium. Next base: position 24,383 of record SSMU01000011.1, on the reverse strand, counting down.
GCGGCCGGTCCCGACGCCGCCCGCTCGGCGCGCGAGGCCGCCTATCGCGTCCTGTCGGCCCTGGCCGGCGACCGGCCGGGCTTCGAGGCCGCGACGCGCGCCCTGTTCGCCGGCGACTCCAGCGCCTTCGCGAGCGCCGTCGGCGCCTGGCCGCAGGACGTCGGCGCCTACGTCATCGGCCTCGCCCGGCTCTAGCCCAAGGATCGAACGGCCAAGCTTGGGCGTTGTGGCCGCGGCGGTGGCGAGCGGTGGGCGACTTGGCGGTTCCGGATACGGTCTTCGACGACGTCCCCGCGCAGCCCTACAAGGCGGTGCGCAAGCTGGTCCGCGACGGCGATGTCCTGCTCTGCTCGGCCCACGATCCCATGTCGCGGCTGATCCGCTGGGCGACCTCCAGCCCCTGGAGCCACGTGGCCATGGGCTTCCGGCTGGAGGAGATCGACCGGGTCATCGTGCTGGAGTGCGTCGAACGCCTGGGCGTCCGCGCGGTCCCCTTAAGCAGCTTCGTCGCCCGGACCAGCAGCGGGAAGACGCCCTATCCCGGCAAGATCCTGCTCGCCCGGCACGAGGGCTTCGCCGCCAAGTCCCGCCAGCAGCCGATGAAGCGCATCGCCGAGGTCGCCTTCGACCGGCTGGGCGAGCGGTTCTCCCAAGGTGAGATGCTGAAGATCGCGCTGCGCATCGCGCTCGGCCGCCTGCATGTGCGCATGCCCCGGACGCTTGGGCCCGACGACGAATTCATCTGCTCGGAATATGTCGCGCGCTGCCTGGAGACGGTGGGCATCAAGGTCCCCTGGGATGGCTACGGCTTCATCGCCCCAGCGGACATCGCCCGCGATCCGCGCCTCGAGCCCCTCGCCCAGATCGCCACTCGCTGAGGCGCCAGCGCCGGCGCGCCCGCCGATCGGGCGCAGCGCGCTTCCGCCCGGGCCGAAAGTCCCGCTAAGGTCGCGCCCAGGTTCATCACGAGGGGCTTGGTCTTGCGTTCATTGCTGCTGGCCGCGCTCTGCGCGGCGTTCTGGACGTCCGCCGCCGAGGCACAGACCTCTACGCCCACGTCGCCATCCACGCCCGACATCACCGGGACCTACGCCGCGCCGACCCAGGGCTACGACTACGTCAAGCGCGAGGTGATGATCCCGATGCGCGACGGGGTGAAGCTCTACACCGTCATCGTCGTGCCGAAGGGCGCGACCCACGCCCCGATCCTGCTGACCCGGACGCCCTACAACGCCAAGAAGCGCGCCGAACGCTCGCTCTCTCCCTACCTGCTGGCCGAGATGCCCCAGGGCGATGAGCCGTTCATGGAGGGCCATGACTACATCCGCGTCTTCCAGGACGTGCGCGGCAAGTATGGCTCCGAGGGCGACTATGTGATGACCCGACCGCTGGTCGGGCCGCTCAACGCCACCAAGGTCGACCACTCGACCGACGCCTGGGACACCATCGACTGGCTGGTGAAGCACGTGCCGGAGACCAACGGCAAAGTCGGCATGATCGGCTCCTCCTACGAGGGCTTCACGGTGGTGATGGCCCTGATCCATCCGCACCCGGCGCTGAAGGTGGCCGCGCCGGAGAGCCCGATGGTCGACGGCTGGATGGGCGACGACTGGTTCCACTACGGCGCCTTCCGCCAGCAGAACTTCGACTACTTCACCGGCCAGACCTCGCAGCGCGGCGAAGGCAAGGAGGTCCCGCGCGAAAACCTCGACGACTACGCCAACTTCCTGCGCACCGGCTCGGCCGGCGACTGGGCGGCCAAGGCCCGGATGGAGCAGCTGCCCTGGTGGCGCAAGGTGGTGGAGCACCCTGCCTACGACGGCTTCTGGCAGGGCCAGGCCCTGGACAGGATCCTCGCCGACCAGCCGCTGACCGTGCCGGTCATGTGGGAACAGGGCCTGTGGGATCAGGAGGACATGTGGGGCGCCAATCACGCCTACGCCGCCCTCGAGCCCAAGGACGTGGGCAACGACAAGAACTACCTGGTCATCGGCCCCTGGCGGCATTCCGGGGTGAACTACGAGGGCCGCAGCCTCGGCCCCCTGAAGTTCGACGGCGACACCGCCCTGCAGTTCCGCCGCGACGTGCTGAAGCCGTTCTTCGACCAGTACCTCAAGGACGGTGCGCCCAAGGCCGACACCCCGCCGGTGTTCATCTACCGCTCTGGCCTCGACCGTTGGGACCGCCTGCAGAAGTGGCCGCCGGCTTGCGAGGCGGGCTGCGCGACCAAGTTGGCGCCGATCTACCTGCAGCCCGGCGGGGCCTTGAGCTTCGACGCCCCCGCCAAGCCCGGCTTCGACGAATACGTCTCCGATCCCATGAAGCCCGTGCCCTACATCGCCCGGCCGGTGAAGCACGGCGACCGCGACCAGTGGACCACCTGGCTGGTCTCCGACCAGCGCCACGCCGACGGCCGCCCCGATGTGCTCACCTACGAGACGGACGTCCTTTCCGCACCCGTGCAGATCTCCGGCGCGCCCATCGTCAACCTGTTCGCCTCGACCACGGGGACCGACGCCGACTGGGTGGTGAAGCTGATCGACGTCTATCCCGGCGAGGTCCCATCCCAGGCGGAGATGGGCGGCTATGAGCTGCCGATCGCCATGGACATCTTCCGTGGCCGCTATCGCGAGAGCTTCGAGCATCCGGCGCCGATCGCCGCCGGCAAGACGCTGCGCTATCGGTTCGTGCTGCCCAACGCCAACCACGTCTTCCTGCCGGGCCACCGGATCATGGTGCAGGTGCAGTCGAGCTGGTTCCCGCTCTACGACCGCAACCCGCAGACCTTCGTGCCCAACGTCTTCCTGGCCAAGCCCGCCGACTATCGGAAGGCCACGGATCGGGTGTTCTTCGGCGGCGGCTCGGCGAGCGCCATCGAGCTCCCCGTCGTGCCGGTTTCCGCCCCGGTCTCCGGCCGCTAGATGGCGAGCAAGCCGCGCCTGCCCATCTGGCTGATGGGCCTGACCAATTCGCCGCTCGGCATCTCCGGGGCCGTGGCCCTGCTGATCACCCCGCAGCTGCTGGCCGCCCAGCATGTGCCCGAACAGCAGATCGCCCAGATCACCGGCCTCGCCCTGGTGCCGGGCTTCTGCGCCTTCCTGGTCGCCCCGATCCTGGATGTCAGGCTCAGCCGGCGGACCTACACGGTGCTGTTCAGCGCGCTCACCGGGATCTTCACCTTCCTGGCGCTGCTGGAGATCGGCAACCTGGCGGTGCTCGGCTGGCTGTTGTTCGCGGTGATCTTCGCCGCCCAGCTCTCGGTCTCCGCCGCCGGCGGTTGGCTGACCTCCCTCGTCCCCAAGGAGGACGAGAGCAAGCTCGGCGCCTGGTTCGTGGTCGGCAACATCGGCGGCTTCGGGATCACCTCGATCATCGGCATCATCCTGCTGCGCGCCCTGCCCTATGCCGTGGGCGCCGCGATCCTGGGCGTGCTCGTGGTCCTGCCGGCGACGGTCTGCGCCTTCCTGCCGGCGCCCGGCCCCGATCGCAGGCTGGCCAAGGAGAGCTTCGGCCAGTTCTCCGCCGACCTGCTCCGGCTGGTCCGCCAGCCCTCGGTCCTGATGTCGCTGGTGCTGTTCGGCGTGCCGGCGGCCTCCTTCGCCCTAACTAACACCCTGGGCGGCCTGGGCCGCGACTACGGGGCCTCGGAGCGGTTCGTGGCGCTGATCGGCGGCGCCGGCGTCACCATCGCCGGGGTGTTCGGCAGCCTCATCGTGCCACCCCTGGCCAAGCGCGCCCCGCCCAGGGCGCTCTACCTGGCGATCGGCGCGGTCGGCGCGCTCTTCACCCTGGCGCTGATCGTCCTGCCGAGGACGCCGGCCTTCTACACCCTGGCCATGGTCGGCGAGAACATCGGCCAGTCGGCGGCCTTCGCCACCGCGAACTTCGTGATGTTCCGCGCCATCGGCAAGGACAACCCCTTCGCCGCCACCCAGTATGCCCTGATGCTGGCCGCCCAGAGCCTGCCGCTCTCCTACATGCAGGTGCTCGACGGCCGCGCCTACGGCGCCAGCGGCCTGCCCGGCGCCTATCTGATGGACGGCGGCCTGGGGCTGCTCGCCTGCGCGGCCCTGGTAGTCCTGCTCATGCTCGCCGCGAGGCGGGCGCTTGGCTCAACGGCCGAGGCGCCGGCGAAGCCCTAGGGCAGGTACTGCACCTGCTGGGCGGTGAAGGCGTTCAGCTGTGCGGTGCTCATGCCGCCGATCATGGTGGTGGTCAGCGCGCTCACCGCCGTGGTGGTCAAGGCCGGGATCTGGCCCGTGGTCAGGCCGCCGACCTGGGTGGCGCTGAGGCCGCTCACCACCGTGCCGGTCAGCGACTGCACCTCGGTGGGGGTCAAGCCGCCGATCTGCGCCGCGGTCAGGGCGCCGGCGGCGGCGGTCGTCAGGCTGTGGATCTCGAACGCCGACAGACCCTGCAGCTGGGCCGGGCCCAGGGAGCCGATGGTCGTCGCCGACAGGCCGTTGAAGGCCGTGGTGCTGAGCGCCCCGATCTGGGTCGCGGTGAACTGGTCGATCTGGGTATCCGAATAGGCCGCGAGGTCGGCCGACGACAGGGCGCTCACCAGCGTCGTGCTGAACCCGTGGATGTGGGTCGCGTCGAGGCCCGAGATCCGGCTGGTGGCCAGCGACTCCAGGTTGGTGGCCGAGAGCGCGCCGAACTGGGTGGCGGTCAACTGGTCGACCTGGGTCGAGGTGAACTGGCCGAACTCCGTGCCGTTGAGCCCCGCGAGCAGGGTCACCGACAGGCCGCCGATCTGCGTCGCGACCAGCGCCTGCACCTCGGTGGCGGAGAGGCCCGCGAAGTCCGGCTCGGTCAGTCCGGCGATCGCGTCGAGGCTGAGGAGACCGATCTGGGTGGCGTCGAGCGCGCCGAACTGGGTGGTGCTGAGCGCCCCGATCTGGGCGCCGTGCAGGCTGCCGACCTGGGTGCTGTCCAGCGCTCCGATCTGGGTCACCGAAAGCCCGGCGAAGGCCGTGCTGGTCAGCCCGGCGACCTGCGCCCCCGACAAGGCGGCCATCTGCGTCGCGGAGAGCTGGCCGGCCTGCCCCGCCGTCAGGCCATTGACCTGGGCCGGGGTGAAGGCGCCGATCTGGGTCGGCGCGAGCGCACCGAGCTCGGTCGTCGAGAAGCTGGCGATCTGGCCCGGCGACAGGCCGGCGATCTGTGTCGTGCTCAGCGCCTGCAGCTGGGTGGTCTGCAGCCCCGCCGTCTGGGTGGTGGTGAGATCGCTGACCTGCAGGGCCGAGAAGGCGGCCATGTGCGCGGCGTCCAGGCCGCCGAGCTGCGTCGTGGTCAGGGAATCGAGCTGGTTGGCGTTCAGCACCGACAGCTGGGCCACGTTGAACATGGCGCTGGCCGGCAGGTTGGGGATCTGGCTCGCGGTGAAGCCCGACAGCTGCGCCGTGGACAGGCCGTCCAGCTGCGTCTGGCTGATCACCGCCACGTCGGCGGCGTTCAGCGCGCCCACCTGATTGGCGTTCAGGCCCGACAGCTGCGTCGTCGACAGGCCCATGAACGTGGTCGTCCACAAGCCGCTCAGCTGGGCGTTCGACAGATAGGACAGCGGCATCGGAACCCCCGACGCCGACCCCGGCGACATCATGCATGATGCCCACGGCGACCGGCGCGCGAGACATGAATGTGCAGCCTATCTAGCCGGGAGTAATTTACGTTTGCCTTACGAATGTGGTTGTCGCGGAATTCACCGTCTCCGGCCGCGCAGGCGTCTATCTGGCGACCGCCGCCGCCTGAGCGCGCCGATCGCTGCGCCGCCACCATTCCTTCGGCATCTCGCTGGCCCCGAACCGCTTCTCGATGTCCTTCTGCAGGGCGCGGGCGGCCATGAAGTGGCCGCGGAACAGGGTGTCGAGCGCCCAGCCGACCACGGGCACCTCGGTGGTGGCGCTGTTGGCGGCGATGTAGGCGGCCATCCGCAGCAGGGTGAAGGCCGAGGCCCGCGCCGCCACGCCCTCGTAAAGCAGCAGGCCGCCGGCCCCCACGCTGTAGAGGGTGTTCGCGCCGGGCACCCAGGCCAGCACGCCGTCGAGCCCGATCCCCCAGGGACCTAGGGGGATCAGGTCGTCGCTGAGCCGCTTGATGCGCTCGGCGACGCGCCAGGAGCGGTGCGCACGATCTTGGGTCACGTCCATCTGGCTTATCCAACGGCGGTGAAGCGCCCTCGGTTCACGAGATGGGAGGTCGGGCCGGCATTGCGAGCGGGGCCATGCGCCGCAGCTATCCCCAAAGGGCGGCCGGCGGCGGCTCGATCAGCGAGCCCAGTATTTCAAGGCCCGGCTCGCGGTCGCGGGCCAGCAACAACGGCCCGTCGAGGTCGGCGACCGCCGCGCCCTGGGCCAGGATCAGGGCCGGGGCGACGCCCAGCGAGGTGGCGACCATCGAGCCCACCATCAAGCCGAGCCCCATCGTCTTGGCCTCGGCGACGAGCGCCAGGGCCTCGGTGAGGCCGCCCGCCTTGTCCAGCTTGACGTTCACCAGGGCGTAGCGGCCCGCGCAGGCGGCGAGCTCGGCGCGAGTGTGCAGGCTCTCGTCCGCGCACAGCGGCACGGCGCTCGCAAAGCCCTCCAGCTGGATGTCGGTCGCGCTCGGCAGCGGCTGCTCAAGGAGCTGGACCTTCAGCCGCGCCAGCTCGGCGGTGATCCGTGGAAGGTCTTCGAAGGCCAGGCCTTCGTTGGCGTCGACGATCAGGCGGCTCTTCGGCGCGGCCGCGCGCACGGCGGCGACCGCCTCGATGCCGTCCGCCGAGCCGATCTTCAGCTTCAGCATCGGCCGCCGGGCGTTGGCGCGGGCCGCCTCGGCCATCTCGGCCGCGCCGCCCAGGCTGATCGTGAAGCAGGTCTTCACCGGATCCAGGCGCGGGCGTCCGGCCAGCGCCCAGGCCCGAACGCCCAGCCGCTTGGCCTCCAGGTCCCACAGGGCGCAGTCCAGGGCGTTGCGCGCCGCGCCGGCCGGCAGCCTGTGCTGCAGGTCCGCGCGCGTCAGCCCGGCCTCGATCTGCGCGCCGACGGCTTCGATTTGGGCCAGCACGCTCTCGACGCCCTCGCCGTAGCGTCCATAAGGCACGGCCTCGCCGCGGCCGCGATGCGGACCCTCGGCGATCTCGGCGACGATGACCTCGGCTTCGGTCTTGGTCCCGCGGGCGATGACGAAGGGCTCGGCGAGCGGCCAGCGCTCGGCGCGGACCGTCAGGCGCGCGGCCAAGGCGGCTAGACCACGTCCCCGGCCGCGGCGTCCAGCAGCAGGTAGAGCCGCCCGGAGTCCTCCGCCAGCATGCCGGCCATCAGGAAGCCTTCCGGATCGCGCACCGTCGCGTCCTGGATCAGGGTCTGGTAGCGGCGGACGTAGGTCAGGGCCTGGCGCTTCAACCCCGCGTCGGCGGCCAGTCGGCGGGCTATGCGGCGCGTGGCGGCCGGGGCCAGGCGCTTGACCACCTGGCGCGCGCCCTCGGCGTCGCCGGTCTGCACCGCCGCGGCGATCTCGTCGATGCGCGGCTTGGGCAGCAGCTTGGCGGTCTCGACGCCCATTCGCTTGAGCTCGGCGGCAAGCTGGTCCTGCAACCGCTCGCCCTCGGCCTCGGCGCCGTCGATGGAGGCCAGGAGGTCCTTCCAGGTCCAGGACTCGCCGCCCTCCTCGCCCTCGGCGGGCTCGGCCTGCGGCGGGCCGCCGGCGGCCTCGAACACGGAGGAGAACTCCTCATCGGTGGCGGTGGGGGTCAGCTTCAGGCGCGGCCTCAGGCCGAGTTTCTCGGCCAGATCCGGATCGAACGCCGGGGCTGTCGCCTTCGGCCCGGGCTCCATGATGTCGTCGAGCTCAAGGGCTTCGTCGTCCGGCTCCTCCGCCAGCGGCGCGGCCCAGGCTTCCGGTTCCGGTTCGGGCGGCGGCTCGGGCAGGAGGGCGGAGATCCGGCCGCTGGGCGCGCGCAGGGCGGGCGCCGGGATCGGACGGAGGGGCGGCGGCGCCAGCGGGGCGGCCGCGGTCGCCGTGCCCATCAGCCGGACGGCTTCGCTCAGCATCTCGAAATTGCGCCGCACGCGGTCCTGGAAGGCCACGTCGATCGCCTGGGCCTCCTCCGCCGTGCGGTGGGCCGCGGCCATCAGCTCGTCCATGCCGTGCAGCACGGCGTTGCGGACCTCGTCGGCCTGGGCGCGGGCGGTCACCGGCAGCCGCTGCGCGCGGCCCTCGATCTCTGCCAGCAGGGCGGACAGCTCCTGCAGGCTGTCGCGGGCGGCGGCCGCGCCCTCGTCGAACTTCTTGGCGGTCCGCGTGCCGGCTTCGTCGACCATGCGCGAGGACTGCTCGACCAGGGCCTTGGCCTCCTCGAGTCTCGCCTCGAACACCTGGTTGGCCTTCTGGCCGGCGGCGAAGGCGGCCTCTGACAGCTGGTCGACTTGATCCCGCGCCGTCTTGGCGTGGACCGCGGCGGCCTCGCGGGTCTCGTCGGCGGCGCGGGCGAGCGCGGTGATCGCCGCCCGGGTCTGCGCCTCCAGCTGCCGGCGCTGCTCGGCGGCGGCCTCGGCGACCGCCTCCAGCGACTGCACCGTCGACTGGCCGAACTCCTCGCGTTCGGCGCGCGCCGTCTCGGCGAGGTCGCGGAACTGGGCGGCGGCCTCGGCCATCAGCCCCTTCAGCGCCTCGCCGCCCTTGGCGGCCCGGTCGCTCATCTCGACGGCCGAGAGCCGCGCCTGGCTGATGAACTCGCCGAGCTTGGCGGCGTGGGCCTCGGCCTCGCTGGCGAAGGTCTCGTGATCGGCCCGCAGGCCTGAGGCCAGGGTCGTGAGCGCAGAGCGCTGTTCGGACAGGCCGGCCTCGACCGCTCGACCCTGTTCGGAGACGCCGGCGCCGGCGGTCTCCAGCCGGGCGATATGGCGAACCAGGTCCTCGCCAACGGTGCGGGCCGCGTCGCTCGCCTCCTCCGCGGCGGCGGCCAGGTCGGCGGCGCGGGCCGAGAGCTGGGCCTCGGCTTCGCGCAGCTGGGTGTCGGCGAGTTCGGCGGCGTCGGAGACCATCCGCGCCTGCTGGACGATGGTGTCGGCGACCTTGTCGGCCTGGGCGTCCAGGGTTACGCCCAGCGCGCTCATCTCGCTGCGCTCGCGGCCCAGCGTCCCGGCCAGCTCGGTCGCCGTGCGCACCGACTGGGCGGTGGTCTGGCTGAGCTTCTCGGTCTCGATGGCCAGGGCGTCGCGCAGCGCCAGCAGGCCCTCGCGGGCGTCCTCGGCCGCGGCGCCGGCGCGGACGATCTCGTCACGCACGCCCTGTACGACGTCCCCGGCGCGCGCGGCGGCGGCGATCGCCGGCGACAGCATCTCTTCGGCCATCGCCTTGGCCCGGCGGGTCTCGTAGGCCAGCTTCTGGCCCTGGCGGATCATGTAGGCCGCGCCCCAGACGAAGGCCGCCGGCCCGATCGCCAGCAGGACGAAGACGCCCAGGGCAAAAGCGTCGTTCTGCAGCGGCGCGACGCCGCGCCGATAGCCGATCGCATAGGCGATCGGCGCCAGGCCCCAGAGCACCGAGACGGCCAAGGCCACGAGATAGATCGGCCAGCCGCGCGGTGCGGCGAAGGCGTCGGACGCGGCGTGCTTCGGGGCGACCTCGGGCTCCGGCCGATGGGCCGGCACGCGGGGCGTCTCCGTGGCCAGCTTGGCGCCCACGGGCGGCGGCTGCAGCGGGGCGGCGGCCTCCGGCTCGGCGAATATGCTCGACGGCGCCTCGGCCTGGTTCTCCGCCGGGAGCGGTCTTGGGACCCCGTCGCCGGTGGCCCCGAAATCCATCGGCGGCTCGCGCCTGTTGCTGCTCATCCACGCACTTCCGAGACGGCGCATGGGTCAGCGCTTACGCGCCCCGCCCTCGCGCCCGTTTCCGGACGCCACCTTACGACAGAACAGCGGCGCGAACAGCCGGCTTGCTGAAAGGCCGCAATCTGGGGGCGAACTGTGATGCGGCGGCGGCCCTCAGGCCGGCCTCTAGGCCCTATCGACGTGCGGGCGGGCGTGCCGCCCGGGGCAGTCGACCAGCTTCTGCGGCGCCGGACGGCTGCGCGCCACGACATGCTCGGCCGGCGGCGGCGCCGATTTCTCGGCATGCATCGGCTCGATGGAGAGCCCGAAATGCGCGAAGGCCGCGGCGGAGGAGTGCACCACCACTGAGGCGACGAAGCCCGTCAATGTCGTCATGGCCGCCTCCCTCCCGTCAGATCGAATCCGGCGACCACCGTTATACGGCGCCGCTTCGCGCCGGGCGATGGGTCGGCGCGTGAATTTTTCGCAATGTTCGCGCGAAAGTCTCTCAGGACTTCGGCGGCGCGGCAGCCGGCGGAGGGACCGCCGGCTTGGCCGGCTGCGCCTTCGCGGGCTCCGACGGCGGTCCCGCCTTGCCTGGTTCGATGTAGAGCGAATCCTTGCGGCTGCAGGCGCTCAGCACCGCCGCCGTGATCAGGACCGCCCCGAGGATCCGCCCCCGCATCCCCCTCACTCCTATCTAGGTTAAGACCGCAGCGCGCCGCCGCCGCGCCGTCGGGACACGCCAGGTCCTCGGGTCCAGGAAGCCCAGGAAATGGGCCGGACCGATCACCCGCACGCCCGCCGCCGCGGCCTGCGCCGCGACTTCCCGCCGAAGGGCAGCCATGGCTGTCCAGTGCTGCTTCGGCCGGTAGTGATGTTCGGCATGGTAGCCGTTGTTCAGAAATAGAAGGTTATAGACCGGCTCATAGGTCGACACCCCCGTGGCCACCGGGACCTCAGGGTCCGCCCCCAGATGCTCGTAGTAGGCGATCAGGAACGAGAGCGACTGGCCGAGATAGTAGAAGGGCGCGAGCACCAGGACGAAGTCCCAGCGGATCGCCAGCAGCGCCGCATAGGCCGCGACCATCACCCAGAATTCCTGCAGCGCCCGCCTGGCCTCGGCCGGCCGCTTGGCGCGGATCAGCCGGGCCACGGTGAACGGGTCGTCGTCGCGCCAGAAGCCCATGAACACATAGGCCAGCATCGGCTCGGCATCGCCGTCCGCGCCGTAGCGGTAGATCGAGATCGGATCGCGGGTCTCGCCCTCGCCGTCCGGCCGGTCGGAGTTGCCCGCGTGGTGCCGCATGTGGATGTAGCGGTACATGGTCTGCGGGACGCCGTTCTCCAGCGTCAGGGCGAACTCGGTGATCCGGTTCAGCAGCGGCGAGACGAAGAACGGGTTGTGGATGAAGTTGTGGCTGACCGAGTCCTGGTTCCAGCCGATGGCGAAGGCGTAGGCCAGGCCGCCCAGCAGCCGCGCCGTCCAGGAGAGGTGCGGCCAGGCGATGAAGAAGGCGATCAACGCCGCGAGATGGGCGTAGACGAGAAACGCCGGCGCGGCGTCCCAGGCGCTGTAGCGGAAGATCCGCCCGCCCTTTCGCGTCCCTGATTGCGCCTGCGTGCTCATCGCCCGTCCCGTCCGACCCCCTTAAGCTGCGAACGCCATCGAGACATTCAAGCCCCCGAAGGCGAATGCGTTGACCAGGGCGTGTCGCGCCTTGATCGGCCGCACCTGGCCCAGCACAAGGTCGAGGTCGCATTCCGGGTCGGGTTCGTTGAAGTTCAGCACCGGCGGCGCCAGGCCCGCCTTCAGCGCTTGCAGGGCGATCACCGTCTGTAGGGCGGCCGAGCCGCCGATCAGGTGGCCGTGGGCGCTCTTGGTGGCGATCACCGGATGGCGTTTCGCGGCGTCGCCGAACACCGCGTGGATCGAGGCCGCCTCGTTCTTGTCGTTGAGCGGCGTGCCCGTGCCGTGGGCGGAGATCAGCACCTCCTCGGCGTCGGCCAGGCCGCCCGCCGCCACCGCCTGGCGCAGCGCCGCGCTGGTCCCCTCCAGCGACGGCTGGGTGATGTGGAAGGCGTCGGAGCTCATGCCCGCGCCCAGGAATTCGCCGAGGATCTCGGCCCCGCGCGCCCTCGCGTGATCCATATCCTCCAGGATCAACACCGCCGCGCCGTCGGCCATGACCATGCCGTCGCGGTCCTTGGAGAACGGCCGGCAAGTCTCATTGGCCAGCGCCTGGATGGCGACCCAGCCGGCCATGGCGCCCGGGGTGGCGATGGCCTCCGAGCCGCCGACGATGGCGACATCGGCGAGGCCGGTCTGGATCAAGCCGGCGCCCTGCACGATGGCGTGGGCCGAGGAGGCGCAGGCGCTGGAGGTGGCGAACACCGGCCCGTGCACGCCGAACTGCATGGCCACGCCGCTCACCGCGCCGGAGACCATGATCTTGGGCACGCTGGCGGGATGCACCCGCGGCGACTTCATGCCGAAGTAGCGCTCGTAGGCCTTCTCCAGCGACTCCTGGCCGCCCTGGCCGTGGCCCAGCACGATGGCGGTGCGGTGGCTGAGCGCGGCGTGGTCGACCAGGCCCGCCTGCTCCAGGGCCTCGGCCGCGGCGCAGAGCGCCAGCAGGGCGAAGCGGTCGAGGGAAGCGGAAACCTTGCGGCCGTGGCGCGCCTCCAGCGCCGCCTGGAAGCCGTCCGCGGTCAGGGCCGCCGGCAGGGTCACCGGCTCCGGCGCATACTGGCCGCCGTCGAAACGGTGCGGCGCGATGCCGGACCGGCCTTCCCGCGCGGCGTCCCAGTTCGCCTGGGCGGTCGGGCCCAGCGACGAGATCGCGCCCAGGCCGGTGATGGCGATGCGTCGGGTCAAGCGGCGGCCTCGGCGTTGATGCGTTCCAGCAGGAAATCGACCATTTCCCCAAGCGTCGTCATCTGCGGCATGTCGCCTTCCTCGATGACCACGCCGTACTTCTCCTCCAGCTCGAAGAGCATGGAGATCACGTCGAGCGAGGAGATGCCGAGGTCCTCCAGGGTCGCCTCGCGGACCAGCTTCTCGCGGTCGATGATGGCTTCCTCGGCGATCAGGTCGAGCAGCTCGGGTTCGGTGGCTTTCATTTCGGATGTCCTGACGGGGACCAATGGTAGGTGACGCCCAGGGAGGCGGTGAAGATATCGCGGGTCTTGAACAGCGGGCTGGGCTGCAGCTCGCTGACGATCCTGTCTCCTGTTAGCGCAAGGACAAGGCGGGTCTTTGGCGAGATGTCGCGCAACACGTCGACTTCCGCGCCGGCGGTCAGATAGTCCTCATCGAGGAAGCGCGGCAGGCCGAAACTGCGCGCCGCGTGCGGCCGCAGGCCGAAATATTCCTGGGTGAAGTTGGAGTCGGCCCAGGACAGGCGGGCCTGCCCGGCGATCGTCAGCTTCGGCGTGATCGGCGCGCCGGTGTCGAAGGACAGGTCCCCCGACCAGCCGTCATAGCTGCCGATGGCGTGGCGCAGGCGGATCTCGCCGACCCCGATCGGGGTCTTCACCGAGGTGAAGCCGCCCACCTCGACCGCATCGTGCATGCGGAAGGCGCCGGGCGGCAGATGGTCGTCGAACGACTGGCGGTATTCGACGATCGGACCGGCGTCGACCGGCCCCGTGCGGAAGGCCGCCCACTTCAGCCCGTCGTCCAACGACACCTTCACGCGGCTGCCGTACTCGGCCTCGACGATCGGCACGACATCGAAGGTGTAGTCCGGCGCGCCCAGGTGCGTCGGACGCATGCGCCCCGCAGCCCCCAGGTCCACTGACCAGTCCTCCGCCGCGGCCGGGCCGGCGACCAGAGGCGCGGCCAGGCCCACGACGCCCGCCAGGATCAGCACCGTCCGCCTCAAGCCCGCGCCTCCCCCTCGCCCAGCAGCCAGACGCCCGCCAGGATCGCCGCCCCGCCGGCGAGCTCCGCCAGGGTCACCGGTTCGCCGAACACCGTCCAGCCCATGCCGATCACCAGCACATAGCCGAGCGCGGTCATCGGGAAGGCGGCGCTCAACGACAGGTTCGACAGCACCACCATCCAGACGGAGAAGGTCACGATCTCGCAGGCGACCCAGCCCTGCACCCAGGGCGAACGGATCGCCGCCGCCAGCCAGCCCAGGCCGAAGGCCTGGCCCATCAGCGCCTGGGCGGTGCGCTCCGCCAGATACTGGTTGATCACCGCCATCGCCGGCATGGCGATCCACAGCAGCGGCCGGGCCGCCCGGGCGCGACTGAGCCCGAGCGCGCTCACGCCGCCCCCCGTTGCGGCGTCGGATCGTCGGCCAGCAGCGGCGCCGCCCACTGCAGCGCCCGGTTCACCAGCGGCCGGCGGTGCCGGAAGTGCATGTCCGCCCCGATCAGCCGGCTGCCGAGCCGCAGCTTGTTCTCATAGGCCGCCTGGCCGCTCTGGTAGCGCGAAAGCCCCCGCTCCAGGCAGAGCCGGACGTTGGTGAACCAGCTGACGAAATAGAGGTTCGCCGCCGGCCCCCGCACGGTCTCCATGCAGAAGAACTTGTCGAGCAGGGTCACCCCGTCCTGCAGCAGCAGGTTGAAGCCGATCAGCTCGTCGCCCGCCCAGTAGAGGACGCAGAGCGCGCGATCGCCCATCCGCCGCAACACCCCGGTGAAATAGGCGGCGGTGAGGTCCTCGAACTGCAGGTCGGAGCGCTCGCGGGTCTGGCGGTAGAGCTCGAGGACCCGCGCCTCGAGTCCGGTCAGGTCCTGCACGACCTCGATCCGCAGATGGTCCGCCGCCTTCAGCTTGCGGCGCATGTCCTTGCGGGTGCCCGCGCTGAGGCCCGCCAGGTAGCCCTCGAGGTTCGCGAAATCGATCGCCAGCTCGGCGGTCGGCATGCCGGACGTTGGCTGGTAGCCGGTGGCCCGCGTGGCGCGGCTCCAGACCTCGCGGTCGGCCTCCGGCGCGTCCTTCACCGCCAGCAGCCAGCAGCCCGCCTGGGCGGCGGCGACCTCGAACCCCCGCAGCAGCGCCTCCAGCAGTTCGGCCCGCCGCCCCGGCGCGATCCCCGGAGCGAATCCCAGGCCCACGTCCTCCGTGCAGGGCGAGCCCAGGCAGGCCATCCGCACCCTGAAGGCGCGCGGCGCGATCCGGCGGGTCGCCGCCACCAGCCGGCGGCCGAGGTCGGTGAGGGTGGTGTCCAGCGAATAGTCGCTGAAGAAGCCGGGCGCGGCGGCGACCACCCGGCCGTCCTCCTCGACCACGGCGTAGCGCCAGTCGAAGCCGGCCAGGCCCGCGGCTTCCACGGCCTGCAGGTAGTCGAAGCCCTCCAGGGCGCCCGGGAAGCAGGCGTCCCAGGCCTCACGGCCCACGTCGGCGATGGCGCGGACGACGCGGGCCTCAAGCATCGACGGGCTCCGCCGACGCGCGCCGGACCCGCGGGACCGCCGGCGGCGCGCCGAAGAAGTCGGCGGTCAGGTCGCCGACCAGGTCCCTTTGCCGGTCCACGTGGATCATGTGGTAGCAGTCGTCCAGCAGGTGCAGCGCCACCGGGCCCCCGAGCTTGTCGCGCAGCCGGTAGGCGTTGCGCGGGTGGCTCATGTCGTCGTCCTGCGCGTGCAGGATCAGGGTCGGCTGATGGATCAGCGGGGCCACGGAGTCCAGATGCGCCGACAGCCAGTGCATCTCCGCCATGGCGCCCAGCGGCACCCGGTCGAGGGCGCCGGGGATCACCGCGCCCTGCGTCGCGGCCATCCCGTCGCGCAGCCGCTCGTCCTTCAGGCCGAAGGGATAGGGCTCGACGAAGCTCACCCGGCGGACCAGCGGCAGGCTGGCGAGCCGCTCGGCATAGGGGGCGATAGCCGAATACCACCGCTTCATGTTCCAGCCGTCGTAGCGGTAGGTCATCGAATAGACCGCCGTGCCCGCCACCGACGGATCCTCCGCCGCCAGCGCCAGGCCCAGCGCCCCGCCGACGCAGATGCCGGCGATATAGACCTCGTCGTGGTCCGCCTTCAGCGCCCGATAGGCGTCCCGCACCGAGCCCAGCCAGTCCTGCCAGGTGGTGCGCAACAGGTTGGCCTCGTCGACGCCGTGGCCAGCCAGCAAGGGGGCCGCGATCGTGAAGCCGCGGCGGTGCAGCCGCTTGGCCAGGAACTTCATCTCGCCCGGCGCGCCGGTCATGCCGTGCACCAGCAGCACCGCCTTGCCGAGCGTCCCCCTCAGCGAATAGGTCAGGTCGCGGGCCGGCGTCTTGAATGGAGGCGTCTTGACGGGGGTCATGGTCCTCACGCGCCGGCGATCCCGACCAGCACCACGCCCCCGAAGATCAGTCCGGCGCCCAGCATCTGGCGGCCGGTCATCCGTTCCTTCAGCAACAGCAGGGCGGCCAGCGGCACGGTGGCGTAGGTCGCCGTCATCACCGGATAGGCCAGGCTGATCGGGCTCTTCTGCAGCACCAGCACCCAGGCGATGCTCTCCACCACCCACAGCGCGACGCCCAGCCAGATCAGCGGCTGCAGGGCGATGCCGCGCGCGAAGCCGGCCACGCCCTCGGCCCGCGTGCCGCCGACCTTGAAGGCCAGCTGCTGCACCGTCTCCGCCACGATGCAGAAGGCGAGCAGGCCGAGCGCTGCGGGGACCAGCCGGGCCGCGGTCATGCCGGGAGCTCCGCGAACATCTCCAGCAGCCGCAGGTTCACCGCCTCGTTGACCTGGTCGGCCGCGACCGGCGCGGGCCGCCGCCAGGGCTGGTCGAGCAGGGCTTCACCGCGCTTCATCAGCGAGGCCGCCGCGCCGCCGCCATAGACCGGCTTCGACCAGTCGCCGACCACGTCGGCGCCCACCACCCGGCGCGACGCCGCAATCCGGCGCACGGCGGCGATCACGAAGTCCAGGCTGGCGCGGCCCTGGTCCCAGTTGGTCACCGCGTCCTCGGCGCGCAGCACGTCCTTGTCGAGGGTGACGTAGAGCGTCCGGGTCGGGATGGCGGCGTCCAGGTGGTCGAGGAAGGCCGCCTCACCCATCGCCGAGATGGTCGGCCAGGCGCGGCCCTCCAGCTCCACCGCATCGCCGCCGTCGGGCGCGGCCCAGGCGAACAGGTCCAGCCGATCCTCGCTGATCAGCGCCAGGTCGCCCGCGTGGGCCTTGGCGCGGCCGATGTCAGGGCTGCAGACGCCGATGGTGATCACCCGCGCCACGCCCGGCAGCCGCGCCGCCCGGCCCACCCAGGAGCCGCAATGACGTCCGCGGGCGAAGCGCACCCAGTCGGGATGGTTGTCGAAGTGGATCACCGTCACCGGCTCGCCGGCCGCCGCGATCGCCCGCTCCAGCATCAGGGGGGTCACGTGGTGGAAGTCGCCGGAGCCCGCGAACACCACCTCGGCCTCGCGATGGCTCGGCAGCTCGGCCTTCAGCCGGCGCTTCAGCACGTCCAGGGTGGCGTCGCGGCTCCACAGGCGCAACGCCGGCCCCAGGTCGCGGGCGCGCAGCACCCGGCCGCCGCGCGCACGCACGCCTGCCTCGAGGGCCGGTTGCCGCTCGAGGCTCTCGTCCAGCTGCAGGATGACCGGACGCATGGGGATCAGCTGCGGACGCAGCGTCTCAGGAGTTGGTCGATCAGCTTCAGGCCGAGGTCGATCTCGTCCTTGGTGATGTGCAGCGACGGCGCCAGGGTGATGACGTTCTTGTGGTAGCCGCCGACGTCGAGGATCAGGCCGTGGCGCTGCCCGTCGCCGACGTCCAGGTCGCCCTTCATGCCTTCCTCGGCCATCAGGTCCAGCAAGCCCTTGTTGGGCGTCCAGCCGTCGGCCTCGCAGATCTCGGCGCGCAGGGCCAGGCCCAGGCCATCCACGTCGCCGATCTGCGGCCAGCGGGTCTGCAGCTCCCTCAGGCCATCCAGGAAATAGGCGCCCTTCTGGGTCACCGAGGTTTCGTAGTCGTCCTCGGCCAGCATGCGCATGACCTCAAGGCCCACGGCCGTGCCCATCGGGTTGGAGTTGAAGGTCGAATGGGTCGAGCCCGGCGGGAACAGCGTCGGATTGATCAGCTCTTCCTTGGCCCACAGGCCCGACAGCGGGTTCAGCCCGTTGGTCAGCGCCTTGCCGAACACCAGCACGTCCGGCTCCACGCCAAAGTGCTCGATCGACCACAGCTTGCCGGTCCGGAAGAAGCCCATCTGGATCTCGTCGACCACCAGCAGGATGCCGTAGCGGTCCAGCACCTTCTTCAGGTCGCGGAAGAAGTTCTTCGGCGGCACGACATAGCCGCCGGTGCCCTGGATCGGCTCGACGTAGAAGGCGGCGAACTCCGCCTGGCCGGTCTTGGTGTCGAGGACGCCGTTGTATTCGGTCTCGAACAGGCGGGCGAACTTCGCCACGCACTGCTCGCCGTACTCTTCCTTGCTCATGCCCTTGGGGCCGCGGAAATGGTACGGGAACTCGATGAACTGGGCCCGCTCGCCGAAGTGGCCGTACCGCCTACGATAGCGGTAGGACGAGGTGATCGCCGACGCGCCCAGGGTGCGGCCGTGGTACCCGCCCTCGAAGGCGAACATCAGGCTTTTGCCGCCCGAGGCGTTGCGCACGATCTTCAGGCTGTCTTCGACCGCCTGGGCGCCGCCGACGTTGAAGTGCACCCGGCCCTTCCTGCCGAACTTGCGCTCGGCGTCCTGGGCGATGGTGGCGGCGAGCTCGACCTTCTCACGGTGCAGGTACTGCGAGGCGACCTGCGGCAGGGTGTCGAGCTGGCGGTGGGCGACGGCGTTCAGGCGCGGGTTGCGGTAGCCGAAGTTGACCGCCGAGTACCACATCTGCAGGTCGAGGAAACTTCGGCCCTCGGCGTCGTACATGAACGAGCCTTCGCAGCCGGTGAAGAACTTCGGGTCGGGCAGGTAGTGGACCGTGTCGCCGAACGAGCAGTAGGCCTCCTCGAGGCGGCGCAGTTCGGCTTCGTCGACCTCGGGGGCGAGCGGCGCGTCGTACATTTAGATGAACTCCTAGAGCGCGGCGGCGGCGGCGCGGCGTTCTTCGACCAGCGGCCGCAGCGTCGCGGTGATCTCGTGGAAGGTGGAAAACAGGTGGTGCGCTCGGCCGCGGCCCTTGGCGTAGTCGGCCAGCGCGTCCTTGGCGAACAGCACGTCGGCCCGGTGCGAGACGCAGAAGTCCGAGCGCCCGTCGCCGACATAGACGGTGAGTTGCGACGGCGCCGTGCGATGGGCCGCGGCCTCGCACTTGCAGACCCCCGCCCCCGCCGCGCAGCCTTCGCGGCTGTAGGGCTGGGCCAGGCGGCGCGCGCCGGCCTTGCCGGCCAGCTTGTTGGAGACCACCGGCAGGTCCTGCAGGCCGTGGCGGGCCAGGATCCGGCGGATGAAATAGTCGACGCCGTCGCTGACGATGGTCAGCGGCACGTCGTGCTCGGCGCACCAGGCGGCGAACGCCGGGAAGCCGGGGTCGACCTCGACCTCGGCCAGCACCGCGTCCAGCTCGGCGTCGGAGCCCTCGATCAGGGCGATCTGGCCGCGCATGCAGGTCGCCGCGTCGATCCGTCCGGCCAGCCAGTCGGCTTCCAGCGCTTCCCACTCGGGCGAGGCCAGCTGCGCCAGGACACGGTCGGTCGTATCGACGACCGAGATCGTCCCGTCAAAATCACAAAATACTTGCATCAGTGGCTTTCGCCCCTTCCCCGGGACGAGGCCTTAGAGGTCCAAACTGATGCGAGCCTGATGATTTCAGGTTTGAAATGATGCGCCGGGGAGATTTCCTTCCGGAAGCTCCACCACGGCGCACAGGCCCCGCGCGCCGTCCGGCCGATCGCGCAGTTCGAGGCGCCCGCCGAGCAGCCGCAGCGCCTCGCCGACGATGGACAATCCGAGGCCCGATCCGCGAGCCGAGGCGCCCGGCCCGCGGTAGAATCTTTCCAGCACCTTCTCGCGCTCGGCGAGCGGGATGCCCGGACCCGCGTCGACCACCATCAGCTGGCGCCGGCCACCCGCGGTAGATAGGCGAATGGCGACCTCCGAGCCCTCGGGGGCGTGGTTGATGGCGTTTTCGACGAGATTGGCGGCGATCAGCCGGAGCAGCACCGGGTCGCCGCCGGGGAAGGCGCCCCGGCCCTCGAACGCCAGGTCCACCTGCCGCCGCGCCGCGACCGGCGCCAGATCGGCGAGCGCCGCCACCGTCTCGTCCCGCAGGTCACCCCCCTCGGCGGCCGATCCGCGACGCGACTCGAGCCGGGCCAGGGTCAGCAGCCGGTCGGTCATGTCGGCGGCGCGGTCGACGCTTTCCACAAGCTGGGCGGTCATCGCCTGGCGCTCGGCGGGGTCGGCCTCGCCGCCGATCAACTGGGCCTGCAGCTTCACCGCCGCCAGGGGCGTCCTCAGCTGGTGGGCGGCGTCGTCCAGGAACCGGCGCTCGTTCACCAGCGAGCGGTCGATGCGCTCGAACAGCCGGTTGATCGACCGGACCAGCGGATGCAGGTCCCTCGGCCAGGGGTCCAGCGCCAGGGGCGACAGGTCCCGCAGCGTCCGCCGGCCGAGTTCGGCGACCAGGGCCCGCAGCGCCTGCAGCCCGTCGCTCAACGTCAGCCAGATCAGCACGCCGGCCGTGGGGATCAGCAACAGCAGCGGCAGGGCGAGGCCCAGCGCGATGCCCTGCACCAGCACCAGCCGGATGTCCGTCCGCTCGCCGATCTCGACCGTCACCCCCTTGGCCGAGACATGCAGGGTGTAGATCCGCCAGTGCTCGTCCTGGGCGGTGATCTCGGAGAAGCCGTCCTGGGTCGGCGGCGGGCGCAGCGGCGGCCCGGTGTCGGAGCGGAGCACCAGCTTCTTGCCCTGCCAGATGCGGAACATCCGCCAGTCGGCATAGCTGTCGAAGGCCTGGCGATCCTCGGGGCTCAGGATGGCGGAATCGTCGATCGACAGCGGCGGCTGGCCGGCGGCGGGCTGTTGCGGTTCCTCCGAAAGCTCGTCGGAGATCAGCGCGCGCAGCACATTGGCGCCGACGATCAGCTGGGCGTCGTAGATCTCGTTGATCCGCCGCTGGGCGGTGAAGAAGGCCAGCAGGCCCACCACCAGCACGATGATCAGGAACAGCACGCCCACCCGCCCGAACAGGGCGGCGAGCAGGGACCTCGGACGGGCCAGCGGCCGGCGGCTCATGGTTCCTTCGGGATGGTGTAGCCGAGCCCCCGAGCCGTCACGATCAGGCCGGAGCCGAGCTTGCGGCGCAGGCCGTAGACCGCGGTCTCGATGGTGTTGCTCTCGACCTCCGCGGTGTCGTCATAGAGCGCGCCCTCCAGCTCCTCCTTGGAGACGAACTGACCCATCCGCCGCATCAGGGCGGCCAGCACCTTGAACTCCTTGGCGGTGACGCTCACCGGATCGCCGCCGCTGGTCACGATCCGCGCGGCCAGGTCGAGGCTGACCCCGTGGGCGGACATCGCGTCGCTGGTGCGCTGCTCGCCTCTGCGGATATGGGCGCGGATGCGGGCCAGGAGCTCGTCGAGGTCGAACGGCTTGACCACATAGTCGTCGGCGCCGGCGTCGAGGCCCTCGACCTTCTGCTCCGGCCGGTCGCGGGCGGTGACGATGATCACGGGGGTCGGATCGCGGCGGCCGCGGACCGCCTTCAGGGCCTCCAGGCCGCTGACCGTCGGCAGGCCGATGTCCATCAGGATCAGCGCATAGCTCTGGGTGCGCATGGCCGTGATCGCGTCCTCGCCGGTGGCGGCGAGGTCGACGGTGTAGCCGGCGCGCTGCAAGGCTCGCCGCAGCCCCGCGCCCAGCATGGGATCGTCTTCGGCGATGAGCAGCCGCATGGGCCTAACCTAAGACGCCTCGATTGCGCCGACGCAAGGGCCGCCCGGCGACCGGACCGACACAGCGGGAACCAAAAAGGAAAGGCGCCCCACCCTGCGGTGGAGCGCCCCCCAAGTCGGACTGACGCGACCGCTAGAAGCGGTATTGCAGCTCGATCCCGTAGGTCCGAGGCGGCGTCAGCAGGTAGCCGGCGGCCACGCCCTGCTCTGAGATGTGGACCGGCGCGGCCGGCACCACCGAGTTGCCTTGGCCGATCACCGGGATCGGCTGCAGAGCCGTGCCGGTGCCGGTGACGTAGCCCGGGAGGTAGCCCGCCTTGCGGCCGGCGCCAGCGCCGCCCTCGTAGCCGAGCGTGTTCCCGATGTTCTTGATGAAGGCGATGATCGTGTAGTGGTTGTTCTGCGCCTTGTAGGTGATCCGGCCGTCCCACTGATCGTAGGAGGGGGCCAGGTAGTAGTCGCGGTTGAACAGCGACCCGTACTGCTTGTCACGCCAGATGTAGCTGACCGACCCGATGAAGGATCCGCGCTCCATCTCGTAGGTGTAGTTGGCGTTGATCGCGATCTTGTTCTTGGGCGCGTTCGGCAGTTCGGAGCCGACGATGCTCTGCGGCCGCTGGAAGCCGCCCGGCCCGGTGTAGGGCACATAGGCGCCGGCGGCGTTCTGGATGAACGAACCGGGCGCCGTGAACACGTCCGCTCCGCAGGCGCTCGCGGTTCCGGCGGCCGCCTGGCACTGGGCGAAGGTGACGTCCGGCTTGGCGCCGTTGGCGAGCGCGGCCGGGTCGGCCGGGTCGACAACGCCGTCGCCCTTGGTCACGTGGGCGTCGAGATAGGAGTAGTTGAACAGGATCTGCAGGTGGTCGATCGGCTGCCAGATCGATTCCAGTTCGAAGCCTTGGCTCTTGGCCTTCGGCACGTTGTAGAAGATCGAGTTGGCGGGGCCGACGGCGCCGGCGGTCTGGGCGACCGTCAGCGGGATCTGGTCGTTCGAGTAGTCGTAGTAGAACAGCGCCGCGTTTACCTGGAAGGTGCGCCCGAAGTCCTTCTTCAGACCCAGCTCGAAGGCGTTCAGGTGCTCGGGATTGGTGCTCGGCGAAGCGCCGATGGTGGTGTCGATACCGATCCGGAAGCCGCCCGCCTTATAGCCGCGGCTGAAGTTGAAGTAGGCCATGGTGCCGGGCTCGGGATCCCACTGGATGCCGAAGGTGCCGGTGGTGGCCGACCACGTCTCGTCATAGTGGCGGGTGGCGAAGCCGGTGGCCGGATCGACCGTCGTGGGGCTGGAGACACCCTGCGGCAGGGCGTTCGCCGGGCTGTAGGTCAGCACGCCGGCGCCCTGTTGGGTGAGGTCGAGGACGAAGTTGGAGCCGAGCAGTTCGGGCGCGACGCCGCATTGCACCACGTCGAAGCAGAGCAGCCGAAGCGTCTCCTGGCCCTTCTTGTGGTCCTGCGTGTAGCGAAGACCGATGGTCGTCTTCCACTCCGGCGTGAACTGGTAGTCGATCTGGCCGAAGGCGGCCATCGACTTGGTGTTCAGCGACGGACGGTCGTCGTAGACGCGGTCGTTGGCCTGCTGGGCGGGGCAGACGCCGCCGGTGTTGGTGCAGACCGCGTTGGTCAGGAAGCCCGGCGTCAAGAGCGCCGACGGCTGGTCTTGCATGGTCGTGTAGACCGGCTGGACGTAGTCCTCGTCGTAGTAGAAGAGGCCGCCGATCCACTGGAACGGACCCTTGTCCGTCGAGGCCAGGTTCAGCTCGTTGCTGATCCAGTTCAGCGCCTCGTGGTAGTTGAACGAATAGCGCGGATGGACCAGGGGACCAGCGCCGGGGATCTCGATGGTCGGCGAGCCCGGGCCGAGGGTGCCGGCCGGCAGGACGCGCGGCAGGTCGAAGGCGACGATCGGCGCCTGGTCGACCGGGGTCGGACCCGTCAGGGCGTAGTTGTAGTGCGTGCCGCCGACGACGTACTTCAGGTCCATGTTGTCGAAGTGATAGGTCCAGTCCGAGGCGAAGATCATCGTGCCGGTGAGCTTCACCTGATAGGGCACGTCGCTGGTGAAGCTACGAGGCCCATCGGTGGCGCCGTTGTGGCAGGCCTGGGCCAGCGACATTCCGGGCGGCGTCTGGATTCCGGTGACCCCGGTGCCGGGCAGGCAGGCGTAGCCCGACGTCGGCGCGATCGCCGCGTTGCCGAACTCAAAGTTGGAGAATGGTGCAGGCGTCCAGGTGTCACGCGACCCAGGTCCGCCGCCGTCGTTGTGCCAGTCGGCCCAGGCGAGCTTCGCCCAGCCGTCGAACCGGTCGTTGAATTTGAACTTCAGCTGACCTTCGACGTACTCGGTGTTGATGATGTTGCCTTCGTCCGGCTGACCCGGGACGGTGTTCTTGAACCAGCCTTCGGACTGGTGCTCCCAGTTCGCGCCGAAGCGGAACTCGACGCCCGGGATCATGGTCGGGCCGGAGACCGCGCCCTCCAGGATCGAGTGGCCGTAGTTCTGATACTGGGCGCGCGCCTCGGCGTAGAAATCGTCAGTCGGGCGCTTGGAGATGATGTTGATCGCGCCGCCGATCGAGTTACGGCCGTAGAGGGTGCCCTGCGGACCCCGCAGGATCTCCAGGCGATCCACGAACAGCGGCGTCTTGCCGGCTTCGACCGTGGAGCTCGTGTAGACGCCGTCCGAATACTGGGCGACCGAGCCGTCGGCGGCGTGGACGTTGGTGTTCCGCCCGATGCCCCGCAGCGTATTGCGGTCGTTCTGGGCGTTATATTCCAGACCCGGCGTGAAGT
>SSMU01000010.1 GCA_004799545.1 Phenylobacterium sp. | reverse complement strand
GAGGTTTGGCGGCGCAGGGCAGGGGCTATGGCGGAATTCGGCGGAGGACGGACGGCGCGGCTCGCCCTGGTGCTGACAGCCGCAGCCTCGCTCGCCGCCTGCGCCAGCGTCCGGCCGGAATACGCCACCGGCGTCCAGCCGCACCGCGCCCATCAGCCCAGCGGGGCGGGTGGCGCCTACAAGGTGGGCGCGCCCTATCAGGTGGCCGGCGTCTGGTACGTGCCCAAGGAACAGCCGGGCTACGACCAGACCGGCACGGCCTCGTGGTACGGCGACGAGTTCCACATGAAGGCCACCGCCAACGGCGAGATCTTCGACATGAACGCGCCCAGCGCGGCGCACACCACCCTGCCGCTGCCCTGCCTGGTGGAGGTGACCAACCTCGACAATGGCCGCAAGCTGGTGGTGCGGGTGAACGACCGCGGCCCCTTCGTGGGCGGCCGGATCATCGACCTCAGCCACGAGGCGGCCCGCGAGCTGGGCTACGACCGCGCGGGCCTGGCCCACGTACGCGTGCGCTACGTCGGCCCCGCGCCGCTCTACGGCGAGGACAGCCGGCGCTACGCGCGTGCGACCTCACCGGCCGCCCCGATCCGCCTGGCTGCGGCCACAACCCCGCCGAAGCCGCGTGCGGCCGACCCGATGGCGGCGAGGGTGGACGAGCTGATGCTGGCCGAAGCGCCGCCGCCGCCCGTCCCGCCAAAGGCCGTGCGGCGCGCGCCGGAGGTGGTGTTCACCTCAGCTCCCCTGCCGACGGCGGCCATAGCGGTCAGCGAGACCGCCCTCGCACCCCTGACCGGCGCGGCCCTGCCGGACCTGGCGCCCAAGCCCGTTGCGGTCGCGGCGCTGAAGGCGGCCTCCAGCGTCGCGCCGGCTGCGACGCCGCCCGTGGCCAGCGGCTTCCGCATCCAGGCCGGGGTCTTCTCGACCCCGGAGAGCGCCCAGAAGGCGGTGTCGCAACTCGCCGCCGCCGGTCCGGCCAGCGTGGTGCCCATGCAGCGCAACGCGGTCACCCTCTATCGCGTGGTCCTTGACGGGGCCGCGGACGAGGACGCCGCCGAGGCGCTGCGCGAAAAGGCCGCCGAGGCCGGCTTCGCCGACGCCCGGATTCTACGTCCCGGCCTGTAGACTTCCGCGCCGAACTGGCCATCTTGCCCCGGTGACCCGCGGGCAGTTCATCACATTCGAAGGCGGCGAGGGGGCGGGGAAGTCCACCCAGCTCAAGCGCCTGGTCGCCCGCCTCGAAGCCGGCGGCCGCAAGGTCGTGGCGACCCGCGAGCCCGGCGGCTCGCCCGGGGCGGAGAGCATCCGCGAGCTGGTGCTGAACGGCGCCGCCGACCGCTGGAGCCCGGTCACTGAGACGCTTCTGATGTACGCCGCCCGGCGCGACCACATCGAGCGGGTGATCCGGCCGGCGCTCGAACGCGGCGCCTGGGTGGTCTGCGACCGGTTCGCCGATTCGACGCGGGCCTACCAGGGCGCGGCGGGCGGGACCGATCCGGGCCTGATCGCGGCCCTGGAGACCTATATCCTGGAAGACGTCCGCCCCGACCTCACCCTGATCTTCGACTTCCCGCCGGAGACCGGCCTGCAGCGGGCGCTGGCGCGGCCGGGGGCCGAGGCGCGGTTCGAGAGCAAGGGCATGGACTTCCACGAACGGCTGCGCGCCGGCTTCCTGGCCATCGCCGCCGCCGAGCCCCAGCGCTGCGCGGTGATCGAGGCGCAGGGCTCGCTCGAGGCGGTGGAGGCCGCGGTCTGGGCCGCCGTGCAGGCGAGGCTCGCCGTCCATGGCTGAGCTCGAGCTGCCGCATCCGCGCGAGGTCTTCCAGCTGGAGGGCCATGAGGCGGCGGAGGAAACCTTCGAGGCCAGCCGCGCCCGCGGCCGCCTGCACCACGCCTGGCTGCTCACCGGGCCCGAGGGGGTCGGCAAGGCGACCTTCGCCTACCGCGCCGCCCGCAGGTTGCTGGGCGCGCCGCACGCACCGGCCTACGGCGTCCTGGGGGTCGACCCCGCCCATCCGGTCAGCCGCCAGATGATGGCCCGTGCCCATCCCGACCTGCTGGTGCTGGAGCGGGTCGGCGAGGACGGCAAGCCGCGCAAGGTGATCCCGGTGGACGACGCCCGCCGGCTCTCGGAGTTCTTCTCCAAGTCGCCGGCCAACGCCCCGCACCGGGTGGCCATCGTCGACGCCGCCGACGACCTCAACCCGAACGCCGCCAACGCGCTCCTGAAGACCCTGGAGGAGCCGCCGCCCAAGGGCGTGCTGCTGCTGGTCAGCCATTCGCCGGGGCGACTGCTGCCCACCATCCGCTCGCGTTGCCGCAGGCTCGCCTTCCAGCCGCTCACGATCGAGGCCGCCGCCGCCTTCGTCCACGCCCGCGCCGAGACGACCGACGAGGCGGCGCTCAGGCTGGCCAGCATGGCCCAGGGCGCGCCCGGCCGGGCCCTGGCGCTGGCCGCCGCCCAGGCGATCGTGCTGGACGACGCGGCGCGCGCCATCCTGCAGGATCTGCCGCGGCTCGACGAGAGCCTGGCCCTGTCGCTGGCCGACAAGTTCCGCGGCGGGGAGGGGCAGGCGCAGTTCAACCTGCTGTTCGAGCGGCTGGCCGAACGGGTCCACGCCCAGACCGCCGACCGCGCCGGGCAAGGGGCCTTTGGGCCGCTTGATCGCTGGGCCCAAGCGTGGGAGACGCTCACGCGCCTGCCGCGGGAGGTCGAGGCCCTGAACCTCGATCGCGCCGACGCGCTGTTCTCCGCGCTCATCGAACTGCGTCAGGCCGCCCAGGCGTGACCCCAAGATCTACTGAACCGGCATGCTGATCGACAGCCACGTCAACCTGCACGCGCCGCAATTCGACGAGGACCGCGAGGCGGTGATCTCCCGCGCCCTGGCGTCGGGCGTCCGGCTGATGATCAACATCTGCGACAAGGTCTCGAACTACGAGGCGGTGCGCGCCGTGGCCCAGCATCCGGACATCTGGTGCACGGTGGGCACCCATCCGCACGAGGCCAAGGAGAACCCCGACCTCGCGCCGCAGACCCTGATCGACATCGCCGCCGATCCGCGGGTGGTGGGCATCGGCGAGTGCGGCCTCGACTTCCACTACGACCTCAGCCCCCGCGAGGTGCAGGCCGCGGTGTTCCGCGCCCACTGCGCCGCGGCGCGCGAGACCGGCCTGCCGCTGGTGGTGCACACCCGCGAGGCCGATCAGGCGATGGGCGACATCCTGGAAGAGGAGCACGGGGAGGGGGCCTTCCCCATCCTCATGCACTGCTACACCTCCGGGGCGGAGCTGGCGGCCCGCGCCGCGGCGCTGGGCGCCTGGTTCTCGGTCTCCGGCATCGCCACCTTCAAGGCGGCCGAGGACGTCCGGTCCGTGATCCGCGACATGCCGGCCGACAAGATCATGCTGGAGACCGACTGCCCCTACCTGGCGCCGGTCCCGTACCGCGGCCGCCGCAACGAGCCCGCCTACCTGCCGCACGTCGCCGCCAAGCTCGCCGAGATCCGCGGCTGGAGCCTGGCCGAGACGGAAGCCCGCACCGCCGAGGCGGTCTTCGCCCTGTTCCAGCGGATCCCGCGCCCATGAACGCGAAGACGGGGAGCGGCGTGCTGGAGATCACCATCCTCGGTTCCGGCTCGTCCGGCGGCGTGCCGCGGGCTGACGGGGAGTGGGGCGCCTGCGATCCGCACGATCCGCGGAATATGCGCACCCGCTGCTCGCTGCTGGTGCGCCGTCGGGGCGCGGCGCCGGACGCCGAGACGACCGTGATCGTCGACACCTCGCCGGACCTGCGGCTGCAGACCGCGCTGGCCGGGGCCAAGCGCCTCGACGCCATAGTGTTCACCCACGACCACGCGGACCAGGTGCACGGCATCGACGACGTGCGGGCCTTCTTCCTTCGCCAGCGGGCGCTGCTGCCGGCCTATATGGACGCCGCCACCGAGGTCTCGCTGATGCGCCGCTTCGGCTACATCTTCGAGGGCGAGGGCGGTTATCCGGCGATCTGCGACCGTCGCGCCCTGCCGCCGCATGGCGCGGCCTGGGCGGTGGAGGGGCCCTCCGGCGCGATCCCGATCACCACCTTCGACCAGGACCATGGCGGCGTCCGCTCGGTCGGCTACCGGTTCGGCGGGGTCGCCTATTCCAGCGACGTGGTTAATCTGGACGCGGCGGCCTTCGAGGCGCTGGCCGACTTGGACGTCTGGATCGTCGACGCCCTGCGCTGGCGGCCGCATCCGACCCACGCCCATGTGGAGCGGACCCTGGAGTGGATCGCCGAGGTGCGGCCCAGGCGGGCGATCCTCACCAACCTGCACATCGATCTCGACTATGCCGACCTGACGTCCAAGCTGCCGCCCGGCGTCGAGCCGGCCTATGATGGGATGCGGTTCGAACATCAGCTGGGAGCCGGTTTCCGATGATTTCCCAGCCGCTTAAGCTTGGTTTCCTCGCGTCAGGCGGCGGCTCCAGCGCGCGCGCCATCATGGACGCCATCGCGGCCGGCGAGCTTGCGGCCGAGGCCCGGCTGATGGTCAGCAACAACAAGGGCGCCGCGGCCCTGGCCTGGGCGCGCGAGGCTGGCCTGGAGGCGATCTGCATTCCGACCCAGGCCGATCCGGACGCCGCCGACGCCAGGCTCGTGGACGCCATGACCGGCCGCGGCGTCGAACTGATTGTCCTGTCAGGCTATTTGCGCCAGCTGGGGCCGCTGGTGCTGGCGCGTTACGCCGGCCGCATCCTCAACATCCATCCGGGTCCGCTGCCTGAGTTCGGCGGCCACGGCATGTACGGCCGGCGCGTCCACGAGGCGGTGATCGCCGCCGGCGCCGGCGCCAGCGCCGCCACGATCCACGTCGTCGACGAGGAATACGACCACGGGCCGGTGGTGGCGGTTTGCCGGGTTCCGCTTCAGCCCGGCGACACCGCGGAAGCCCTGGAAGCCCGCGTCAGGGCGTCGGAGCCCGGATTCTTCGTCGAAACCCTGAAGAAGGTGGCCAGGGGGGAGATCCAGCTTCCTGCCTCGATCGCCAAGCAATAATTTCCGATAATATATCTTAGGCGCAATATAGATGTGGCGCCGGGGGCTCCCCCGCTCACCGCTTCCGCGTCTTCTGGGCGTTGAATTCGACGCCCTCGCGCAGCAGTCCTTCCAGCTCATCCCCGCCGATCGCCGCCAGGCGCACCAGCACCGCCGGATAGCCGCGGTAGTGGTCGTCGTCGAAGAAGCGGTCCGGCGCGGCCGCGATCAGCATCTCCTTGCGCTCGATGGCGCAGCGGACGGCCAGAACGTCGAGGTCGGGAATCCGCGGTTTCTTCGGGCTCACCCGGCGCATGTAGGTCCAGGCGAAGCCTTTGCCGGCCGCCTCGAACGCCAGCCGGCCGTCGCGCGACCGGTCCGCGGCGCCCAGCACGGCGAGCGCGAGCCTGCGTACGGTGGCGATATCGACCATTTCGGCCCCGGCGGTTGCGCTTCCCGTCGGCGAGCCTACCTTCAAGCCAGGGACGAACGAAACGAGGACCACCCATGCGCATCGTCGTTCTCGCCGCAGCCACCTTGGCCGCCGGCCTCGCCACCGCCGCCCAGGCGGCCCCGGCCAGCGTCAATGTGGTCGTCGGCCCGGAGCTGCAGGCCAAGGCCGAGCGCTACTACGGCGTCCGCGACGTCAACGAACTGGCCGACGAGCTCCGCACCACGGTCACCCAGCGGCTGGCGCACACCGGCGCCTACGACGGCGCGCGGGTCGAGCTGGTGCTGGCCGACGCCACGCCGAACCGGCCGACCTTCAAGCAGCTGGGCGACAAGCCGGGCCTTTCCGAGTTCAGCTTCGGCGTCGGCGGGGCCCGCATCGAGGGCCGCGTCGTGGCGCCCGACGGCCGGGTGACGCCGGTCGGCTACAGCTACCAGGCCACCAGCCTCGCCGACGCCAGCCACGCCGGCATCTGGGGCGACGCGGACTGGACCATCGAACGCTTCGCCTCTGAGCTCGGCCACGGCAAGGCGCTGGCCAGCCGCTGAGGGCCGCAAGCCCCGCCAAAACCATTGCGTCACGGCGGCGCGCGCGGTCTGATCGAGCGCGCGCCGGCCTCGCGATTCCGGTGCTGGACACGCCCATGACCCGACCTGCGCCCCCGGCCGACCAGCGGCCGATCGACCGGCTGATCGCCATCATGGCGCGGCTGCGCGACCGCCAGGATGGTTGCCCCTGGGACGTGGAGCAGACCTTCGCCACCATCGCCCCCTACACCGTCGAGGAAGCCTATGAGGTGGCCGACGCCATCGAGCGGAACGACCTGGCCGATCTGAAGGACGAGCTGGGCGACCTGCTGTTCCAGGTGATCTTCCATTCGCGGATGGCCGAGGAACAGGGCGCCTTCGACTTCGACGCCGTCGTGGCCGCGATCAACGACAAGATGGTGCGCCGCCATCCGCACGTGTTCGCCGACGAGAACTACGCATCGCTGGCCGAGCAGAAGCAGGGCTGGGAGCAGCTGAAGGCCGCCGAACGGGCTGAGAAGACCGCGGGCAAGGCCGCGCCCCAGAGCCTGCTGGACGATGTGCCGGTGGGGCTGCCCGCCCTCACCCGCGCCGTTAAGCTTTCGAAGCGCGCCGCGGGCGTCGGCTTCGTCTGGCCCTCGGCCAAGGAGGTGCTCGACAAGCTGGACGAGGAGGTCGCCGAGCTGAAGGCCGAGATCGCCGCCGGCGATGTCGAGAAGGCCCGGCTGGAGATGGGCGACGTGCTGTTCGTGGTCGCCAACCTGGCCCGCACCCTGGACGTCGACCCGGAGGATGCGCTGCGCGCCACCAACGCCAAGTTCGGCCGCCGATTCCGCTACATCGAGGCCCGCCTCGCCGAACGCGGCAAGACGCCCGAGCAGTCGGACCTGGCGGAGATGGACGGCCTCTGGGACGCGGCCAAGGCGGCGGAGCGCGAATAGACGTCTAGTGCGGCCGGACCTCGGCCTGGGGGAACAGCTGTTCGAACTGGCCCATGGCCTGGGGCGTCAGGCTGACGGCCAGGCGGACGGAGCCGTCCTTGCCGTCATTGCGCTCGATCACCCGGCCGTGGCGGTAGAGCCAAGCGATCGCCGCCCCCTCGCCGGCCGGCGCATAGACGTCGATCGGCGGCGCCTCGTCGACCAGGCCGGAGATGGTCCTGAGCAGCGCCTCGCAGCCCTCCCCGGTCGTCGCCGAGACCAGCACCGCCGGCGGATGGGCGCGGCGGGCGTCGCCCTCGACGGTCTCGCGCGCCTCGTCCGCCAAGAGGTCGGCCTTGTTCCAGACCTCGACGATCCGCCGCTCGTCCATCTCGACGCCCAGCCGCACCAGCACCTCGCGCACGTCGCCGGCCTGGGCGGCGCTCTCGGGGCTGGCGATATCGCGGACGTGCAGGATCACGTCGGCCTCGCGCACTTCCTCCAGGGTGGCGCGGAAGGCCTCCACCAGCTCGTGCGGCAGGTCGGAGATGAAGCCCACCGTGTCCGACAGGATCGCCGGCCGCCCGTCGGGCAGCTTCAGGTTGCGGATGGTCGGATCCAGGGTGGCGAACAGCATGTCCTCCGCCACCACCTCGGCCTGGGTCAGGCGGTTGAACAGCGTCGACTTGCCGGCGTTGGTGTAGCCGACCAGCGCCACCGTCGGATAGGGCACGCGCCGCCGCGCCGAGCGCTGCAGGGTGCGGGTGCGGCGCACCTCGACCAGCTCGCGCTTCAGCTTGCCGATCTTCTCGGCGATCAGCCGCCGGTCGGTCTCGATCTGGGTCTCGCCCGGGCCGCCCATCACCCCGAAGCCGCCGCGCTGGCGCTCCAGGTGGGTCCAGGTGCGCACCAGCCGCGAACGCTCGTAGGTCAGCCGCGCCAGCTCGACCTGCAGCCGGCCCTCGCGGGTCCGCGCGCGGCGGGCGAAGATCTCCAGGATCAGGCCGGTGCGGTCGATGACCTTGCACTGCCAGGCCTTTTCGAGGTTCCGCTGCTGCACCGGCGAGAGCGCGTCGTCGACCACGGCCACGTCGACCTCGGCCTGGCGCACCAGGTCGGCGATCTCCTCCACCTTGCCCTTGCCGAACAGGGTGGCCGGGGTGAGCTTGCGCAAGGGCACGACCAGGGCCTCGCGAACCTCGAGGTCGAGAGCCTGGGCCAGGCCCACGGCCTCCTCCAGGCGTGCGTCAGGCTCCCGCGAAGAGCCCCTGCCCTCCCGGTCCGGATGGATCACCAGAGCGCCCTGGACGGGCGCCTCACGGTCGATGGATTTGGCGGTCAATCGGTCTCGTCTTCGCCCGGCTCGTAGAGCTGCACTGGCTGCGCCGGCATGATGGTGGAGATGGCGTGCTTGTAGACGAGCTGCGATTGCCCGTCCCTGCGGAGTAGAACGCAGAAGTTGTCGAACCAGCTCACGACGCCCTGCAATTTCACCCCATTGACCAGGAAGATGGTGAGCGGCGTCTTCGATTTGCGCACGCTGTTCAGGAAGGTGTCCTGAAGATTCTGTTTCTTATCGCTCATCGGCTTGACCCGCCTTTTTCGTTGTCAAACGGACGGCCACGCGCCGCCCACACACGCAAGTTCACGTAAACCGGGTTTTGTGACCCCCGCAACCAGGGCCGCTATCTAGATAGCGGTCGCCTTGGCCTGCTCGATATAGAGGCGACGGAGCTTCGTCGCCAGCGGTCCGGGCTTGCCTTCGCCGACCGGCTTGCCGTCGACGCTGACCACCGGCAGGACGAGGGTCCCGGCGCCGGTGATGAAGGCCTCGCGCGCGGCGTGGGCGTCGGCCGGGGTGAACGGCCGTTCGTCGACCTCCAGGCCCTCGGTCGCGATCACCTCCATCAGGGTCCGGCGGGTGACGCCACGCAGGATGTTGGCGTTGGTGTCGCGGGTGCGCAGCCGCCCGTCGCGGTCGACGATCCAGGCGTTGGAGGAGCCGCCTTCGGTCACGAAGCCCAGTTCGTCGACGAACCAGGCCTCGACGGCGCCGGCCTCGCGGGCCTTCTGCTTGGCCAGCACATTGGGCAGCAGGCCCACCGTCTTGATGTCGCAACGGCCCCAGCGGGTCTCCGGCGTGGTGACCACGCCCACGCCCTTGGCGGCGCGCGCCTCGGAGGCGGCGCGGTCCACGGCGCTGACGGTGATCACGACCGCCGGCGGCACCGGAGTCTTGGGAAACGGATGGTCGCGCGGGGCGACGCCGCGGCTGACCTGCAGGTAGACCAGGCCCTCGCGCACCCGGTTGCGGCGCACCGCCTCCTTCAGCACCAGGATCAGCGCCCGGCGGCTCATCGGCATGGGGATGGCGATCTCGCCCAGGCTGCGCTCCAGGCGGGCGAAGTGGCCTTCCGAGTCGGCCAGCTTGCCGCCGAACAGCGACCAGACCTCATAGACCGCGTCGGCGAACTGGTAGCCGCGATCCTCGATGGAGACCTGGGCGTCGCGCTGGGCCACGAACCGGCCGTTGACGTAGGCGACGCGGCCCATCAGACGGCGACCTCCTCTTCGATCTGCCGCGCCCCCGACAGGCCGAGAGACTTGAGCTTGCGGTGCAGGGCCGAGCGCTCCATGCCGATGAAGGCCGCGGTGCGCGAGATGTTGCCGGAGAAGCGCAGCATCTGGGCGTTGAGGTATT
Organism: Phenylobacterium sp.; assembly: GCA_004799545.1. Taxonomy (GTDB): domain Bacteria; phylum Pseudomonadota; class Alphaproteobacteria; order Caulobacterales; family Caulobacteraceae; genus Phenylobacterium. The sequence goes on along the minus strand of SSMU01000010.1, from coordinate 133,730 downwards.
CGCGCTCGAACACCTCGCGAGCCTCGCGCAGCGGGAGCGAGATGATCCGCTCCGCGCCCAGGCTGGTGGACTGCTCGGAGACCGTGGCCTCGGCCGGCAGCAGGTCGGCGCTGATCGCGTCGCCCGCCAGGCCGGGGGCGAGGATCAGGATGCGCTCCACGTTGTTGCGCAGCTGGCGAAGGTTGCCCGGCCAGGGCCGCACCTGCAAGGCGGCCATGGCGTCGTCCGCCAGCCGGCGGCGCGCCAGGCCCGAGGCCTCGCAGATCCGATTGATGAAGTAGTCGACCAGCTCGGGGATGTCCTCCCGGCGCTCCGACAGGCCCGGCACGTTCACCGGCACCACGTTCAGGCGGTGGAACAGGTCTTCGCGGAACCGTCCCGCCGCGATCTCCTCACGCAGGTCCTTCGAGGTCGATGAGATGACGCGCACGTCCACCTGCACGTCGGAGGAGCCGCCGACCCGGCGGAACCGCTGCTCGACCAGCACCCGCAGGATGCGGCTCTGGGTCTCCAGCGGCATGTCGGCCACCTTGTCCAGGTAGAGTGTGCCGCCGTGGGCGCGTTCGAAGACCCCGATCTTGGCCGGACGCCCGCTCTCGCCCTCCTCGCCGAACAGCTCGACGTCGATCTTCTCCGGCGTCATGCCGGCGGCCGACAGCACAACGAACTCGTTGCGCGTCCGCTGGCCGGCGCCGTGGATCATCCGGGCCACGGTCTCCTTGCCTGAGCCGGCGGGGCCGGAGATCAGCACCCGGCTGTTCGCGCCGGCCAGCTTGGCCACCATGTTGCGCAGCTGCTGGGCGGCCATCGAGCGGCCGATCAGGCCGTCCGGCGTCAGCGCCTGGGTGCGCAGGCGTCGGTTCTCGCGCCGGAGGCTGGTGGTCTCCAGCGCCCGCTCGACCACCAGCAGCAGGCGGTCCGACTTGAACGGCTTCTCAAGGAACTCATAGGCGCCGCGCTTGATGGCGCTGACCGCGGTTTCGATATTGCCGTGGCCGGAGATCATGATCACCGGCAGGTCGGCGTCGAGCGCCTTGACCAGGTCCAGGAGTTCCAGCCCGTCCATGCCGCCGCCGGCCATCCAGATGTCGAGGATCAGGAGCGCGGGCTTGCGCGCCTTCACCGCGGCCAGCGCCGACTCCGAGTCAGTCGCGGTCCTGACCGCATAGCCTTCGTCGGTGAGGATGCCGGCGACCAGTTCGCGGATGTCCGCCTCGTCGTCGACCACAAGAACGTCAGAGGCCATCGGTCACCTTCAAGCGGATACGGATTGGGGCGCGGACTTCAGGTCCACGCGCACGGCAGGGGGAAGTCGCAGTATGGCGAGCGCACCGGTCCCGCGGCGGGCGTCGGCGAGCTCCAGCTCGCCGCCATGGTCCTCGAGGATGCGCTTGACGATGGCCAGGCCGAGGCCCGTGCCCTTCTCGCGGGTCGTCACATAGGGTTCGGTCAGCCGGTCGCGATCCTTGGACGGCAGGCCGACGCCATTGTCCTCGACCTCGAAGACCACGCCCTTGTCGTCGGCGACCATCCGGGCGCGGATGCGGCCCTTCAGCCGGGGCTCGGCGGCCTGGCGCGCGCTCACCGCCTCGGCGGCGTTCTTCAGCACATTGCCCAGCGCCTGGCCCAGCATCCGCTCGTCGGCCAGCACCACCACGTGCGCCGAGGGCTCCTCCAGCTCGACCGAGATGTCGGGGCTCGCCACCCGCTGGGCGAACACCGCGGCGTGTAGCAGCTCGCCGGCGTCATGCTCGGCGAACTTCGGGGCCGGCATCCGGGCGAAGGCGGAGAACTCGTCGACCATGCGGCCGATGTCGCCCACCTGGCGGATGATGGTGTCAGTGCAGCGGTCGAACACCTCGACGTCGTCCTCCGGCACGGCCTTGCGGTACTTCTTGCGCAGCCGCTCGGCGGACAGCTGGATCGGGGTCAGCGGGTTCTTGATCTCGTGGGCGATGCGCCGGGCGACGTCGCGCCAGGCGGCGTTGCGCTGGGCGGCGACCAACCGGGTGATGTCGTCGAAGGTCAGCACGAGGCCGCCTTCCGAGCGGCTGGCGCGCACCCGCAGGCGCCGCGTCTCGCGGCCGCGCACCACGTCCATCTCCGCCTCGCCCTCGCCGGTCAGGCCGGCCTTCTCCGCCACCTCGGCGAATTCGGGCGCCACGTCGGCGAGCTTGCGGCCGCGGCCGTGGTCGCCCGGCAGGGCCAGCAGTTGCACCGCCTGCAGGTTGGCCGCGGAGATGCGCCCTCGCCCGTCCAGGCTGACCACGCCTGCGCTGACGCCGGCCAGCACCGCCTCGATGAACTGCCGCCGCTCCTCGGCCTCGACGCTGGCGCGGCGCAGGGCTTCCTGCTGCGCCTGAAGATCATGCGTCATGCTGTTGAAGGCGCGTGATAAAACTGCGATCTCTTCCGGGTCGCTGTCGGCGTCGACGCGGGCCGAGAGATCGCCGCCGGCCACCCGGCCCGCCGCCTGCACCAGCCGGGCGACCGGCGCGGAGATGCCGTTGGCCGACCACAGGCCCAGCCACACCGCGCCCACCAGCACCAAGAGGGCGGTCTCGAAATAGGCGAGCACGAAGATCGTCTGGATGCGGTCGCGGTTCTGCTTGGCCTCGCGGTAGGAGGCCAGCGAGGCGTAGGCGTCGCGCAGGTGGGCGATCATCCCCGGCTCCAGCGGCCGCACCACATAGAGGTAGGCGTCCGGATAGCTGCGCAGCCGGTAGACCGCGCGCATCAGGTCGGAGGAATCGAAGTCCGGCACCGAGATGTCGCCCTCGTCGGCGGCGCGGAAGCTCTTCTCCGGCGGCAGGACATAGGGTGGCGCGTCCTCGGTCTCGGCGCGGGCCAGCACCCGGCCCTCCCGATCGATCAGATAAGCAGCGGGGAAGGCGTGGTAGGAGGCCAGCGTCGCCAGGTAGTGGTTGAAGGCGATCGGGCTCGCCTGCATCTGCGGCGCTTCCCGGTTGAGGTCGGTGCTCATCAGGCTGACGTGATGGCCGATGTAGCGCTTCTGGTCCTCGATGTAGGAGCGCGCCAGGGTGGCGGAGTTCTCCACCACGGTTTGCACCCGCTGGCTGAACCAGTTCTCCACGCCGCGGCTCACCAGCACGCCATAGAACAGCGCCACCACCACGGCCGGCGCCACGGCCGCGAGCGCGAACAGCGTCACGAACCTCAGGTGCAGGCGGGCGCCGGCGTCCCGCTCTCGGGCCCGCAGCAGGGCCGCGAAGCGCAGGGCCACGACCGTCGTCAGCCCGATGATCAGCACCAGGTTGAACGACAGCACCGTCAGGATCAGCTGGCTCGCCGGCCCGACCGGCCCGGTGGTCGGCGGCGAGGCGGCGAGCAGGATCGCGACACCGGTCAGCACCGCCGCCAGGCCATAGGCGCAGCCCAGCACCGCCCGCGAATTCAGCCAGCGGCCCAGCCGCTCGGCCACCGTCGCGCCGCCTGGAATGTACTGGGTGAGTGAAACCATGAATTGAGGGAGCCTAAGCGACTGTGCTCCAAACGCAACAGGGATGTCGCCTCAAAGCGTCAGCGGCGCCCGCGGCTGATCTCCACGCCCAGGTCCTGGATTTTCTTGCGCAGGGTGTTGCGGTTGAGGCCGAGGATCTCGGCGGCGCGCACCTGGTTGCCGCGGGTGGCGGTCAGCGTCAGCTGGATCAGCGGCCGCTCCACCTCCTCGAGCACCCGGTCGTAAAGCCCCACCGGCGGCACGCCCTCGGGCTGGTCGGCGAAATAGGAGGAGAGCTTGCGCTCGACCAGCTGCGACAGGGTCGCCGGCCGGTCGTCGCCGCCCGCCACCGGCTGGTGGTCGGCCAGCTCGCGCTCGACGATCCGCGCGGTGATCAAGTCTTCGGCATAGAGGGCGCAGATCCGGCGGATCAGGTTCTCCAGCTCCCGCACATTGCCCGGCCAGGCGTGCAGCTTCAGCCGCTCCAGAGCCCCCGAATCGATGGTCTTGGCCGGCAGGCCTTCGCGGTTGGCGCGCAGCAGGAAGGCCCGCGCCAGGTCCGGGATGTCCTCGGTCCGGTCGCGCAGCGGCGGCAGGCGCAGCGGCGCGACGTTCAGCCGGAAGAACAGGTCCTCGCGGAACAGGCCCTGCTGGATCAGGCCGCGCAGGTCGCGGTTGGTGGCGGCGATCACCCGCACGTTGGGCCTGCGGTTGGTCTTCGGATTGATCGCCGGCTCTGAGCCGTCGATGACCCGCAGCAAACGGGTCTGGGCGTCGAGCGGCATGTCCCCGATCTCGTCGAGGAACAGGGTGCCGCCGTCGGCCTCCACCAGCTTGCCGATCGCCCCGTCGTCCTTGCCGAACAGCTCGGTCTCGACCCGCTCGCGCGGCACGGCCGCCAGGTTGATGGTCACGAAGCGGCCGTCCCGCCTACGGCCCATGTCGTGCAGGGCGCGGGCGACCAGCTCCTTGCCGGCCCCGCTCTCGCCGGTGATCAGCACGGTGAGGTCGGCCCCCACCAGCCGGGCGATGGTGCGGTAGACCTCCTGCATCGGCGCCGAACGGCCGATCAGCGGCAGGCGGTCGTCGCGGATGGCGCGGGCCTGGGCCTTGGCCGCCTCGTTGTCCGCCGGCCGCGACAGGGCGCGCCGGGCCGCCGAGGTCATGTCGTCCAGGTCGAACGGCTTGGGGACATATTCGAAGGCCCCGACCTCGGCGGCATTGACCGCGGTGATCAGGTTGTTCTGCGCGCTCATCACGATGATCGGCAGCTTCGGCCGCTGCTTGCGGATGCGCGGCAGGACGTTGAACACGTTCTCGTCGGGCATGACGACGTCGGTGACCACCAGGTCCCCTTCCCCGTCGGTGACCCACTTCAGCAGGGTGGCGGCGTTGCCGGTGGCGCGGACCTGATAGCCGAGGCGGGTGAAGGCCTGGGAGAGCACCAGCCGGATCGAGGAATCGTCGTCGGCGATCAGGATCTTCTTGTCGGTGGCGTTCATGGCTTCAGGCGCTCCCCAGCGCGGCGACGGGCAAGAGCACGCGGAAGACCGTGCGGCCGGGTTCGGACTCGAAATCGATCAGCCCGCCCTGGGCGGCCACCAGCTTGGCGGTGAGCGCCAGGCCGAGGCCCGCGCCCTGCGGCTTGGAGGTGACGAAGGGCTGGAACAGGTGCTCGCGCAGGTGGGCGGGCACGCCGGGGCCGTTGTCCTGGATGCGGACCTCCAGCGGCGCGCCGCGCGGCGGCTGGCCGTGCGCCGCGCGCACCCGGACGCCATGGCGATAGGCGGTGAAGATGGCGATCTCGCCCCGCTCGTCGCCGCGCGCATGGGCGGCCTCGGCGGCGTTCTTCACCAGGTTCAGGAAGATCTGGATCAGCTGGTCCTCGTCGCCAAGCACCGGCGGCAGGGAGGGATCGTACTGCTCGCGCAGCACCAGGCCGTCGGCGACGCCGTTGGCGGCCAGCGCCCGGACCCGGTCCAGCACCTGGTGGATGTTGATCGGGGTGAGGTCCGAGCGGACGTCTTCGGAGAAGGCCTCCATGCGGTCGACCAGCCGGGCCACGCGGTCGACCTCGTCGACGATCAGCTGGGCCAGCGGAGCGTCCTCGGCCTTGGCGCCGGTCTTGAGCAGCTGGGCGGCGCCGCGGATGCCGGCCAGCGGGTTCTTGATCTCGTGGGCCAGCATGCGCCCCAGCCCCATGATCGAGGTCAGGCCCGCGGCGTCCGCGCCGCTGCGCTCGACGCCCAGGCCCGCCTTGACGGTGAGGGTCAGGAGCACCGAGCCGTCGCCCAGCGGCGTCGCCGCCCCGTCCGCCTCGAACGGCGGCAGGCCGAACAGGCTGATCTCCACAGCGCGCTCGCGGACCCGCACACCCTCCGCCCGCGCCCGCTCCAAGAGCGCGCCCAGCGCCGAGCCGGGCGGCAGGGCCGAGAGGAAGCGGCCGCGGGCCAGCAGGCTGAGGCCGTGACCGAACAGCGCCTCGGCGGCCTCGTTCACCGCCACCAGCGCGCCCTCGGCGTCGACCACCATGGCCGGATCGGGGCTGAAGTCGAAGGCCGCCGACTTCAGCGTCTCGACGGCGCGGCCCGCGGGCTGGCTAAGGGTTCGGGTGGTCATGCGGCCAGCCGCCAGTCCGGGTCGGTCCACAGGCGTTGCAGGTTGGCCTCCACCGCGCGCGGATCGTCCAGCCGGCAGAACTCGGCCCGCGCCGCGCGCCGCACCTGGGCGTCGAGGGGCCACGGCGCCTGCTCGATGTAGGCCGCCAGGTGCTTGCGGAAGATCTTCAGGCCCAGCCGGTCGCCATAGAAGGCCAGGCTGTCGCGGAAGTGGTCCAGGGCGATGGCCAGCCGTGCGGCCGCGTCCGGCGCCTGGAAGCTCCCGCCGTCCAGCTCGGCCTCGATCTGGCGGGCGATCCACGGCCGGCCATAGACCCCGCGCCCGACCATGACCGCGTCGGCGCCGGAGGCCGCCAGCGCCGCCCTGGCGCTCACGCCGTCGGCGATGTCGCCGTTGACGATCACCGGGATCGACACCGCCGCCTTCACAGCGCGCACGGCGGACCAGTCGGCGGCGCCCTTGTAGAACTGGCAGCGGGTGCGGCCGTGCACGGTCACCGCCTGGACGCCGAGGGCCTCAGCCCGGGCGGCGATCTCCGGCGCATTGCGCGAGGCGTCGTCCCAGCCCAGCCGCATCTTGACGGTGACCGGAACCTCGACGGCGTCCACTGCGGCGGCCATCAGGCTCGCCGCCAGCTCCGGATCCCGCATCAGGGCGGAGCCCGAGAGCGCACCGGTCACTTCCTTGGCCGGGCAGCCGAAGTTGAGGTCGATGATCTGGGCGCCCGCGCGGACCGCCAGCCGGGCGCCCTCGGCGATGTGGCGCGGCTCGCGGCCGACCAGCTGGACGACCATCAGCGGCAGGCCCTCGCCCACCGCGGCGCGGCGCACCACGTCAGGCCGGCCCTTGGAGAATTCGGCGCAGGCGACCATCTCGGTGGCCACATAGGCCGCGCCCTGGCGGCTGGCGGCTCTGCGGAACGGCAGGTCGGACACGCCGGTCATCGGCGCGATCCAGCACCGTCCGCCGACCGTGGAAGCCCCAACCTTCACCATGTTGCTCATTTTTAAGTCACAGTCCCCGCCATGTTTTTAGGCAATTTGTGCAGCGCCGTAAAGCTGGAACAACCGAAGCTGTTTGCCTAAGAACAAGCCCATGAGCTTTTCGGCCGTTGTGGTGGCCGCGGGCGCGGGCCTCAGGGCCGGCCCCGGCGAACCCAAAGTCTGGCGGACCTTAGGGGGGAAGCCGATCGTGCGTTGGTCCGTGGAGGGATTGCTCTCCGCCGGCGCGCGCGAGGTCGTGGTCGTGGTGGCGCACGACCGCGTGGGCCAGCTCGATGAGGCGCTCGAGGGGCTGGACGCCTGGCGCGCGGTCACCGGCGGCCGGACGCGCGCCGACTCCGTCCAGGCGGGCTTGGCGGCGATCACCGCCGGCCGCAACCAGCCGGTGCTGGTGCACGACGCCGCCCGGCCCTTCGTCTCCCGCGACCACGTCGGCCGGCTGCTCGCCGCCTTGGACCTCGCCGACGGGGCCATCCCCACCCTGCCCGTTCCCGACACCCTGAAGCGCGGCGAGGGCCTGGTGGACGAGACGGTTTCCCGCGAGGGGCTGTGGCGCGCCCAGACGCCCCAGGCCTTCCGGATCGGCCGGCTGAAGGCCGCCTACCGCCGCTGGCCGGCCAATGAGGAGCCCACCGACGACGCCGCGGTGATGGAGCGGGCCGGCGGCCACGTGGCCATGGTCCCCGGCGACCCGATGCTGATGAAGCTGACCTATCCGGAGGACTTCCTGCTGGCCGAGCAGCTGGCGGCCGGCCGCCGGATCGTCCGCATCGGCTTTGGGGTCGACGCCCACCGGTTCGGCAAGGGCGACGTGGTTTGGCTGTGCGGCATCCGCATCGAGCACGACCTCGGCCTGGTGGGCCATTCCGACGCCGACTGCGGCCTGCACGCCCTGACCGACGCGGTGCTGGGCGCCATCGGCGACGGCGACATCGGCGAGCACTTCCCGCCGACGGACCCGCGCTGGAAGGGCGCCTCCTCGGACCAGTTCCTGCGCCACGCGGTGAGCCTGATGACCGCGCAGGGCGGCCGGGTGCTGAACGCCGACGTCACCCTGATCTGCGAACGCCCGAAGATCCGCCCGCACCGCGACGCCATGCGCGCCCGCATCGCCGAGCTGCTGGGCGTGCCGATCCGCCGGGTCAGCGTCAAGGCCACCACGACCGAGGGCATGGGCTTCACCGGCCGCGAAGAAGGCCTAATGGCCCAGGCGGTGGTCTCGATCGAGACGCCGCCCTAGCCGCTCGGCGCCATCTGGGTCCGAAGGGCCTTGATGCGGAGGCGCCAGCGATGCTCTGGTCAGCCTGAGCTGAAGTGGCCTCGAGGAGTTACGTCCCCATGTTCCCGCTGGAGATCGTCACCCTCGCCCGGCTGCTGGTCGACGAGGCCCGCGAGCGCTCGCTGCGCATCGTCACCGCTGAAAGCTGCACCGGCGGCCTGGTGGCGGGCGCCATCTGCCAGGTGTCGGGCGCCTCGGACGTCTTCGAACGCGGCTTCATCACCTACTCCAACCGCGCCAAGCAGGAGATGCTGGGGGTCCCCGGCGACCTGATCGCCGACCTGGGCGCGGTCTCCGACGCGGTGTCGCGGATGATGGCCGAGGGCGCGCTGGAGAACTCCAACGCCCACGTCTCGGTGGCGGTCACCGGCATCGCCGGCCCCGGCGGCGGCACCCCGATGAAGCCGGTCGGCACCGTCCACATCGCCACCGCCCGAAGCAACCACGGCCTGATGCACCGCGAGGAGTTCTTCGAGGACGACACCCGCGAAGGCATCCAGCTGGCCGCGGTGCAGGCGGCCCTCACCGCGCTCCGCGACCGGATGACCTAGCCCTTCCTTTCCCGCGGCACGCGGGAGAGGAAAAGTTCGCGCTATGTTCTCATAAGTCAAGCCGGAGTGGAAGGTCTCTCGAGTTTCCCGTACAAGGTCTTCGCCCTCGCCTCGAAGCACTGCATCAGCCTGTCCACCGCATGGCCGAAGTTCGCGGTAAGCAGCGCTTCCAGCAGCCTGGATTTGAACGCGAAATCGATGTCGAACTCGACGCGCGTGCAGCCGTGGCCTGCGTCCAGGAACCGCCAGCGGTTCTCCAGCTTCCGGAACGGCCCCGAGAGCAGGCTCACGTCGATCTGCCGCGCACGGGCGTCGCGCCGCACGCGGGTCGAGAACCGCTCCTTCAGGAAGGCGAATCCCACCCCGGCCTCGGCGTCCACGCTCTCGATCCCTTCGCTCAGGCGGCGGGCGTTCCAGGTGCGCATGGCGGTGATCCACGGCACGAAGTCGGGATAGGCGGCGACGTCGCCCACCAGGGCGAACAGCTGGTCCGGCGTGAACGGCAGGAGCTTGGAGACGTGGTGCCGCACGGGCCCCTAAGCCGCCGCTTCCCGGGCCCGCCGCGCGGCCTGCAGCCGGGCGAAATCCTCGCCGGCGTGGTGCGACGAGCGGGTGAGCGGGCTCGCCGAGACCATCAGGAAGCCCTTGGCGCGGGCGATCTCCTCCAGGGCGTGGAATTCGTCGGGATGGACGAAGCGGTCGATGGCGGCGTGCTTGCGGGTCGGCTGCAGGTACTGGCCGATGGTGATGAAGTCGACGCCAGCCGAGCGCATGTCGTCCATCACCTGCATGACCTCGTCCTTGGCCTCGCCGAGGCCGACCATGACGCCGGACTTGGTGAACTGGGTCGGATCGCGCTCCTTCACCCGCTCGAGCAGGCGCAGGGAGTTGTAGTAGCGCGCGCCCGGCCGGATGGAGAGGTAGAGCCGCGGCACGGTCTCGAGGTTGTGGTTGAAGACGTCCGGCTTGGCGTCGATCACGCTCTCCACGGCCGTCAGCGGCTTGCGGAGGAAGTCCGGTGTCAGGATCTCGATGGTGGTGGCCGGCGCCGCAGCGCGGATGGCGCGGATCACGCCCACGAACTGCGCGGCCCCGCCGTCGGCCAGGTCGTCGCGGTCCACCGAGGTGATGACCACGTGCTTGAGGCCCATCTTGGCCACCGCGTCGCCGACCCGCGCCGGCTCGTCCGGATCGAGCGCCTCGGGCTTGCCGGTGGCGACGTTGCAGAAGGCGCAGGCCCGGGTGCAAATCTCGCCAAGGATCATGAAGGTGGCGTGGCTCTTGTCCCAGCACTCGCCGATGTTCGGACAGGCCGCCTCCTCGCAGACCGTGACCAGCCGATGTTCCTTCACGATCGCCCGCGTGGCGGCGTAGCCCGGCGAGCCCGGCGCCCGGACCCGCAACCAGTCGGGCTTGCGCAGCAAGGGGGTATCCGGACGGTTCTGCTTCTCCGGATGGCGCGGGCGGCGTTCGCCCAGATTGTCGATGACCACGGCCATGGTCCCTAGATCGGCGGTCGGGCGCTTCGGATCAAGCCGCGAATGCGCGCGCCTCCCGCCGCGGCATCACGGCCTGTAACCGATCTTTTCAAGGCTGGAACGCGCGGATAGGGTCGCGGCCGGGGAAAAAGGGCCGTCAGGTCCGGGGAGGAATCCGCTCGTGCCGCGTTCGTTCGACGCCAGCCAGGCGCAGACCACGATCTTCGAGGCCCTGGCTGACGCCCGCCAGACCTATGGAGCGAAGAAGCCGATCCTGGAGGACCAGGAGCGCAATCCCCTCAGCTACACCGACCTGATCCGCGCCGCCTTCGCCCTGGGCCGCAAGATCGCGGCCTTCACCAAGGCCGGTGAGAACGTCGGCGTCATGCTGCCGTCGAGCTCGGCCGGCGTGGTCACCTTCTTCGCCCTGCACGCCTTCGGCCGCGTGCCCACCATGCTCAACTTCACCGCCGGCATCCGCAACCTGCGGGCCGCCTGCGAGCTGGCCGGCGTCAAGCGGGTGCTGACCGCCCACCGGTTCATCGAGCAGGGCAAGCTGCACGACCTGGTCGACGCGCTCGAGACCCTGACCACGGTGACCTACCTCGAGGACGTCCGCGAGACGGTGGGCCTGCCGGACAAGCTGTTCGCGGCCACGGCCGGCGCGCTTCCCAAGCAGTTCGCCGCCAGGACCAAGCCCTCGGCCCCCGGCGTGATCCTGTTCACCTCCGGCAGCTTCGGCGCGCCGCGCGGCGTGGTCCTGACCCAGGCCAACCTGGTGGCCAACGTCCGCCAGATCGCCGCCCACATCGACCTCGATCCGAACTGGGTGATGTTCAATCCGCTGCCGATCTTCCACTGCTTCGGCCTGACCGGCGGGGTGCTGCTGCCGATCCTCACCGGCATGAAGGCCTTCCAGTACCCCTCGCCGCTGCACATCAAGCAGATCCCGCCGCTGGTGAAGGACACGGGCGCCTCGATCCTGCTGGCCACCGACACCTTCGTGAACCAGTACGCCCGCGCCGCCGAGCCCGGCGAGCTGTCCGGCCTGGAGTTCGTGGTCTGCGGCGCCGAGAAGGTGCGGGACGAGACCCACAACCTGGTCGCCGAGCGGTTCGGGAACGTGCCGCTGCTGGAAGGCTATGGCGCCACCGAGGCCTCGCCGGTGATCGCGGTCAACACGCCGGTCGACAACCGCCGCGGCACCGTCGGCGGCCTCCTGCCCGGCATGGAGGTCCGCCTGGAGCCGGTGGAGGGCATCCCCGGCGGCGGCAAGCTCTACGTCCGCGGGCCCAACGTCATGGCCGGCTATCTCACCGCCGCGGGCCTCGAGCCGCCGGAAGGCGGCTGGCACGACACCGGCGACGTGGTCTCCATCTCGGACGACGATTGGGTCAAGATCCTGGGGCGGGTCAAACGCTTCGCCAAGGTCGGCGGCGAGATGGTCTCGCTCACCGCCGCCGAGGACCTCGCCGCCTCGGTCTGGCCGGACGGCCGGCATGCCGTCGTGGCCGTGCCGGACTCCAAGAAGGGCGAGCGGCTGGTGCTGGTCACCGATCGCCGGGACGCCGACGCCGCGCCGCTGATCGTCCACGCCCAGTCGATCGGCGCGCCGGAGATCGCCGTGCCGCGCAAGATCATCCGGGTGGCGGAGATCCCCCTGCTCGGCACCGGCAAGACCGACTACGTCGCCCTGCAGCGGATCGTCGACGCCGAGCTGCGCCGGGCGGCCTGATGGAACGCTTACAGCGTCACAAGCATGAAGGCTTGAGCGGCGGGCGAACGCGCCCATCTCGCCATCAACCGCATGGGACACCCACATGCCCAATCTGACCGTCTGGTCGCCCCGCGTGCTTTCCCTCCTGCGTATCATCGCGGGCCTGCTGTTCATCGAGCACGGCCTGATGAAGCTCATCCATTTCCCGGGACCGCAGCAGGGCGCGCCAGACCCCCTGCCCCCGCTGATGATGGCGGCGGCGCTGATCGAGATCGTCGGCGGCGGGTTGATCACCCTCGGCCTCTTCACCCGCGCGGCCGCCTTCATCTGCTCCGGCGAGATGGCGGTCGCCTATTTCATGGTGCACGCCAAGCAGGGCTTCTGGCCGGGCCTCAACCAGGGCGGCGAGGCGATCCTCTATTGCTTCCTGTTCCTCTACCTGGCCTTCGCGGGCGGCGGCGAATGGAGCCTCGACGCCCAGCTGCGCAAGCGGGTCTGACGCCTCAGCGTTTCGCTGTCCCGACCTTCGGCGGCGGCAGACTGTCGATCAGCTGGTCGCCGCCCAGCGCCTGGTAGAGCGCCACCAGGTTGCTGGCCTGGATCAGCCGGGTCGCCGCCAGGGTCTGGCGGGCGCTGTAGAGGGTGCGCTGGGCATCGAGGGTGTCGAGGTAAGGGTCGATCCCCTCCCGATAGCGCGCCTCGGACAGGTTGTAGCTGGTGGTCGCCGCGGACAGCAGGTCGTTCTGCGCCGACAGCTGGTCGTTGATCGTGCCGCGGCGGGCGAGCGCGTCGGCGACCTCGCGGAAGGCGGTCTGGATCGCCTGCTGGTATTCGGCCACCGCCAGGTTCCGCTGCCCCTTGGCGAGCGCCAGGCCGCCGACGTTGGCGCCGCCGGCGAAGATCGGCACGGAGGCGTTCGCCGCCATGGTCCAGGTCGAATTGCCACCCGAGAACAGCGCGCCCAGCGCCGGGCTCGCCGCCCCGGCCAGCGCCGTCAGGCTGAGGGTCGGGAAGAAGGCCGCCCGCGCCGCGCCGATCTGGGCGTTGGCCGCGCGCAGGTCGTACTCCGCCTCCACCACGTCGGGCCGGCGCAGCAGGATGTGCGAATCCAGCCCGGCCGGGACTTCGCCCAGCAGGCCGTCGACGCTCTCGATCGAGGCCGGCAGGTCGGCGTCGGCCACCGGCGCGCCGACCAGCAGCTCCAGCGCATTGCGGTCCTGGGCGACCTGGGTGATCCGGCTGGCGCGATCCGAACGCGCCTGGTCCAGCAGGGTCTCGGCCTGGGTCAGGTCGGTGCGCGGCGAGACGCCGCCGGAGAGCTTGGCCTGGGTGAGCTGGACGGTGCGGGTGGCGCTGGCCACCGTGTCCTCGGAGATCGCCAGCAGGCTGCGGTCGGCGGCGTAGGTCAGGTAGGCGCTGGCCACCTCGCCCACCAGGGTCAGGCGCGCCGCCCGCGCGCCGGCCTCGGTGCCGAAATAGTGGTCCTGCGCGGCGTGGCTCAGGCTGCGGATCCGGCCGAACAGGTCGAGCTCGAAGGCGCTGAAGCCGATGCTGGCGTCGTAGCTGCGCTCGGATTTGCGCTGGCTGGTGGTGGTCCCGTTCGGGTTCACCGTGGCGATCCTGCCCTCGCTCTCCGTGCCGCCGACGCCGGCGTTGATGTGCGGGAACAGGTCGGCCCGCTGCACCACGTACTGGGCGTGGGCGATCTCGACATTGGCCATGGCGACCCGCAGGTCCTGCCCGTTGGCCAGCGCCTGGGCGATGATCGCCTGCAGGTGCGGGTCCTTGAAGATGTCCGGGTAGCTCACCGCCGGCAGGGCCGCGGCGCTGGCCGGCGGATAGGCCGGGCCGGTCGGCCAAGCGCCGGGTACCGCCGGCGTCGGGCGGACATAGTGCGGTTCGAGGGTGCAGCCGGCCAGGGTCGCCGCGGCCAGGCCGAGGGTCAGGACGCGCCTCACGCCGGAGCCTCCTGCTCGCCGGCCTCCGGGGGATGGTCCTCCGCCGTCTTGTGGCGAGCGTGGAAGATCCGCCGGACCAGGACGAAGGACAGCGGCACAAAGAAGATCGCCAGCGCCGTGGCGGTCAGCATGCCGCCGATCACCGCCGTGCCGATGGCGATCCGGCTCTGGGCGCCGGCTCCGGTGGCGATGGCCAGCGGGAACACCCCGAAGATGAAGGCCAGGCTGGTCATCAGGATCGGGCGAAGCCGCAGCCGCGCCGCCTCCAGGGCCGACTCCACCACGCCCTTGCCCTGCTTCTCCGCGGCCTCGGCGAATTCGACGATCAGGATCGCGTTCTTGGCCGACAGCCCCATGGTGGTGAGCAGGCCCACCTGGAAATAGACGTCGTTGGAGAGGCCGCGCAGCCAGACCGCGATCGCCGCGCCCACCAGCCCCAGCGGGATCACCAGCAGCACCGAGAACGGTACCGACCAGCTCTCGTAGAGCGCCGCCAGGCAGAGGAACACCACGATCAGCGAGATGGCGTAGAGGATGGGGGCCTGCCCGCCGGACAGCCGCTCCTGATAGGACAGCCCGCTCCACTCCACCGTCAGGCCCTGTTTGGCGGCCAGGTCGGTCATGTGCTGCATGGCGTCGCCGGTGCTCTTGCCCAGGGCCGCGTCGCCCTGCACCTCGTACTCCGAGATGCCGTTGAACCTGAGCAGGGTCGAAGGCTGCTGGCCCCAGGCCACCTCCGAGAAGGAGGAGAACGGCGCCATCGTCCCTGTGGCCGTCCGCACGTACCAGTTGTCGAGGTCCTCCGGCCGGCTCCGGTACTGCGCATCGCCCTGCACGAAGACCCGCTTGACCCGTCCGCGGTCGACGAAGTCATCCACGTAGGTTCCGCCCCAGGCGGTGGTCAGGGTCTGGTTGACCTGCGCCTGGGAGAGGCCCAGCGCGCCGGCCTTCTCCTGGTCGATGTTCACCTGCAGCGCCGGTGTGTCCGGCAGGGCGTTCAGCCGCACGCCGCTCAGCACGGGATCCTGCTTGGCCTGGGCCAGCAGCTGGTCGACCTTGGCCTTGAACGCCACGCGGCTCAGGCCCGCCCTGTTCTCCAGCTCCATGGTGAAGCCGCTGGACTGGCCGAGGCCGCGCACCGGCGGCGGGTTAAGCGCGAAGAACTGCACGTCGCGCAGGGCGCCAAGCGCCCGCGTCGCCCGCTGGGTGATCGACTGCGAGGTGTTCTTGCTGCCCTTGCGGTCGTCCCAGGGCGTGAACGCCAGGAAGCCGCGGCCTGCGTTCTGGCCGGCGCCGGCCTGGCCCTGCCCGACCACGGTGTAGACGGCGGTGACGTTGTCCTTCTCCTGGGTCAGGAAGTAGTGCTCGATCTGCTGCACGGCGGCGAGCGTGCGGCTCATCGTGGCCCCGGCCGGCAGGGTGTACTGCAGCTGGGCGATGCCCTGATCCTCCGAGGGCAGGAAGCTGGTCGGCAGGCGCAGGAAGATGACCACCAGCACGGCGACCAAGGCGGCGTAGATCAACAGCGCCGGCTTGAAGCGTTCGATCACCACCGCCACCGCGCCACGGTAGCGGTCGGCGTTGCGGTTGAACCAGCGGTTGAACCGACCGCCGAACTTTCCGAGCATCCGGTCGACGAGGTTGCTCCCCTCGTGCTCCTCCCCCGGCCGCTTGAGCAGGGTCGCGGCCAGGGCCGGCGACAGCACCAGGGCCACGATCACCGACAAGATCATCGAGGAAATGATGGTGATCGAGAACTGCCGGTAGATCACCCCCACCGAGCCGCCGAAGAAGGCCATCGGCAAGAACACCGCCGAGAGCACCAGGGCGATGGCGATCAGCGCCATCTGCACCTGGTCCATGGACTTGATGGTCGCGTCCCGTGGCGTGATGTCCGGCTCCTCGGCCATCACCCGTTCGACGTTCTCGACCACCACGATGGCGTCGTCGACCAGGAGGCCGATGGACAGCACCATGCCGAACAGGGTCAGCACGTTGATGCTGAAGCCGGCTACGGCCAGCACCCCGAAGGTGCCCAGCAGCACGACCGGCACGGCGATGGCCGGGATCAGGGTGGCGCGCCAGCTCTGCAGGAAGACGAACATCACGATGACCACCAGGATGATGGCCTCGATCAGCGTCTGCACCACCTCGCGGACCGACAGCTTGATGAAGGCGGTGCTGTCGTTGGGGAAGGCGTACTGGTAGCCCGACGGGAACGACTTCGCCTGGTTGAGGATCTCCGCGCGCACCAGGCTCGCGGTCTTCAGGGCGTCGGCGCCGGGGGCCAGCTGCACGGCGATCCCCGCGCCGGGGTGGCCGTTCAGGCGGCTGACGGTGGTGTAGCTTTCGCTGCCCAGCTCGATGCGGGAGACGTCCTGCAGCAGCACCTTCGAGCCGTCGGGCTGGGTCTTCAGGATGATGTGCTTGAACTGGTCGGGCGTGGTCAGCCGCGACTGGGCGGTGACCGTGGCGTTCAGCATCTGGCCGTCCGGCGACGGCGCTGCGCCGATCTGACCCGCCGCGACCTGGGTGTTCTGCGCCGTGATGGCGGTGATCACGTCGCTCGGCATCAGCTGGACGCTGTTCAGCTTGTAGGGGTCGAGCCAGATGCGCATGGCGTACTGGGAGCCGAACACGCTGACGTCGCCGACGCCGGGAATCCGGCCGATCGGCTCCTGCAGGTTGGACACCAGGTAGTCGGAAACGTCGCCGCTCGTCGTCCGGTCGGTGCCGTCGTAGATCGAGACGATCATCAGGAAGTCGGGGTTGGCCTTGGTCACCACCAGGCCCTGCTGCTGGACCTCCTGCGGCAGGCGGGGCAGCGCCTGCTGCACCTTGTTCTGCACCTGCACCTGGGCGATGTCGGGATTGGTCCCCTTCTCGAAGGTCACGGTGACGGTGACCTGGCCCGCCGAGTTGGAGGTGGTCTGGAAGTAGATCAGCCCGTCGATGCCGGTGAGCTGCTGCTCGATAACCTGGGCGACGCTGTTCTCCAGCACGTCGGCCGCGGCGCCCGGGTAGTTGGCGCGGATGTTCACCTGCGGCGGGGCGATGTCAGGGTACTGCTCGACCGAGAGCGAGCGGATGGCCCCGATGCCGGCCAGCATGATCACGATCGCGATCACCCAGGCGAACACCGGACGATCGATGAAGATCCGGGAGATCATCCCCTAGGTTCCCGACCTGCCGCCGCCCGAAGCGCCGCCACTGGCCGGCCGGCGCTTCGGGGGCGACCCCGCGGGCACCGGGATGACGGCCTGGCCGGGCTTCACGTTGTTGAGGCCTTCGGTGATCACCTTGTCGCCGGCCGCCAGGCCGCTGGTCACCAGCCACTTGTCGCCCACCGTGCGGTCGGCGACGACGGTGCGGACCTGGGCCTTGTTCCCCGGCCCGATCACATAGACCGTCGCGTCGCCGCGCGGCGTGCGCGACACGGCCGCCTGCGGCGCCAGGATGGCGTTGCGCGCGGTCACCTGCGAGATCTTAGAGCGCACGTACATGCCGGGCAGCAGCAGGCCCTGCGGATTGGGGAAGCGGGCCCGCAGGGTCACCGCCCCGGTGGTGGGGTCGACGATGGCCTCGGCGAACTCGATCTTGCCCGGAAAGCCGTAGGCGCTGCCGTCTTCCAGGGTCAGCTGGGCGGTCGCCGCCGACGGGGTCACCCCGCCGCTGGAGAGCTCGCGCCGCAGCGCCACGATGTCGGCGCTCGACTGCTGCATGTCGACGTAGATCGGGTCGAGCCGCGAGATGGTCGCGAGCGCATTGGTCTGGCCGCTGGTCACGAGGGCGCCGGTGGTCACGCTGGAGCGTCCGATGCGGCCGCTGATCGGCGCCGGGACCTTGGTGTAGTGCAGGTTGATCTGGGCGGTCTGCAGCAGCGCCTTGTTCTGGCCGATCTGGGCGGCGGCCTGCTTGGCGGCGGCCAGGGCGTCGGAATAGTCCTGCTTGCTCACCGCCTCGATGTCGGCCAGCGGCTTGTAGCGCTGGGCCTTGGCTTCGGCCGTGGCGTAGGCCGCCTGGGCGCTGGCCAGGTTCGCCTGGGCCTGGGCGACGGCGGCCTGGTACAGGCTGGGATCGATCTCGTAGAGCGTCTGGCCCTGGCGGACCAGCGAGCCTTCCACGAAGTTCCGGGACTTGATCACCCCGTTGACCTGCGGCCGGACGTCGGAGATCTCGAACGCGCTCGTGCGCCCGCCCAGCACCACGTCGAGCGGCACATCCTGGGCAGTCAGCACGACATAGCCCGCCTCCGGGGTCGGCGGGCCTTTCTTTTGGTCCTTCGCGCCGCAGCCCGCCGCGAGCAGCAGGAGCATCAGCGCAGGCAGATGACGTGGCTTGATCGGCATCAACACCTGGCGGTCTGGTTGTCGGGACACCCGTTACGGGTTCTGATTGGAAAGCACCAGCCCGCACGTTTCGAGGCGCTCCATCCACCGCAAACACGGCGCCGTGATGTCGGTTTGTTGCGGCGCCGCAAGGAGATGCGATGCGCGCGAAACGTTGCGCGCCGCGCCCGCGTCAGATGTGCAGCACCTTGCCGTAGGCGTCGAGCGAGGCCTCGTGCATCGCCTCGCTCAGGGTCGGGTGCGGGAACACCGTGGCCTGCAGCTCCACTTCGGTGGCCTCCAAGGTCATGGCCAGCGCAAAGCCCTGGATCATCTCGGTGACCTCGGCGCCGATCATGTGGGCGCCGATCAGGGCCCCGGTCTTGCCGTCGAACACCGTCTTCACGAAGCCCTCGGTCTCGCCCATGGCGATCGCCTTGCCGTTCACCCGGAACGGGAAGCGGCCGACCTTGGGCTCCAGCCCCTGTTCCTTGGCCTGGGCCTCGGTCAGCCCGACCGAGGCCACCTGCGGATTGGAATAGGTGCAGCCGGGGATCGGGGCGTTGATGTTCGGCGGATTCTGGCCGGCGATCTGCTCGATGCAGTGGACGCCCTCGTGGCTCGCCTTGTGCGCCAGCCAGGGCGGGCCCGCCACGTCGCCGATGGCGTAGAGGCCCGCGACGCCCGTCGCGCCATGGCTGTCGGTGACCACGTGGGTCCGCTCGACCTTCACGCCCAGGGCTTCGAGGCCCAGGTCCTCGACGTTGCCGACGATGCCCACCGCGACGATCGCCACGTCGCCTTCCAGCGTCTCGGCCTTGCCGCCGACCTCGATCTCGACGGCGACGCCGGTCTTCGACTTGGTCAGCGTCTTCACGCTGGCCGGGACGCGGAACTTGATCCCCCGCTTCTCGAAGGCCTTGTGCGCCGCCTTGGAGACCTCTTCGTCCTCGACCGGCAGGATGCGCGGCAGCATCTCGATCACCGTGACCTCCGAGCCGAGGGCCCGGTAGAAGCTCGCGAACTCGATGCCGATGGCGCCGGAGCCGATGACGATCAGCCTCTTGGGCGCGGTCTTCGGGACCAGGGCTTCGCGGTAGGTCCAGACGCGGTCGCCATCCGGCACAAGGCCGGTCTCCGGGAAGGTACGGGCCCGCGCCCCGGTGGCCAGGATCACGTGCTTGGCCTGCACGGTCCGCGAGCCGCCGGCCTTCAGGGCCACCACCACCTTGGGCGCGGGGCTCCCCTTCTCCAGCTTGGCGGTCCCCTCGATCACCTCGATCTTGTGCTTCTTCATCAGGAAGGCGACGCCGGAGTTGAGCTGTGAGGCCACCTTCCGGGAGCGCGCGATCACCTTGGTGAAGTCGTAGCCGGGGTTCTCCGCCGACAGGCCGTAGTCGCCCAGGTGGCCCAGCTGTTCGTAGATGTCGCCCGAGCGCAGCAGGGCCTTGGTGGGGATGCAGCCCCAGTTCAGGCAGATGCCGCCCAGCAGCTCCCGCTCGACGATGGCGGTCTTCAGGCCGAGCTGGGCGGCGCGGATGGCGGTCACATAGCCGCCGGGGCCGGAGCCGATGATGATGACGTCGAAGTCCATCAGAGCAGCGCCTCGATCGCGCCTTCCAGCGCCTTGGGTTCAGCGGTCGGCGGGAAGCGGCCGACCACTTCGCCGGCCCGGTCAACCAGGAATTTGGTGAAGTTCCACTTGATCGCCTGGGTGCCCAGCAGGCCCTTCTTCTCGGCCTTCAGATAGGCGTAGAGCGGGTGGGTCCTGGGCCCGTTGACGTCGATCTTCCGCATCATCGGGAAGTCCACCTCATAGGTCAGGGAACAGAAGTTGGCGATCTCCGCCGCCTCGCCCGGCTCCTGGGCGCCGAACTGGTTGCAGGGGAAGCCCAGCACCACAAGGCCGCGGTCCCGATACTTGCGGTAGAGGTCTTCCAGCCCGGCGTATTGCGGGGTGAAGCCGCACTTCGACGCGGTGTTGACGATCAGCACCACCCTGTCCCGATAGTCCGAGAGCGGCGCCGGCTGGCCGTCCAGGGTCTCGGCGCTGAAGTCGTAGAGGCTCATCGGCCGACCTCAGACGATCATGGTGATCGGGTCTTCGATCAGCGCCCTGAAGGCCGACAGGAAGCGGGCCCCGACCGCCCCATCCACCACCCGATGGTCGCAGGTCAGCGTCACGCTCATCACCGTCGCGATGGCCAGCTGGTCGCCGCGCACCACGGGGCGCTTCTCGCCGACGCCGACGCTCAGGATCGCGCCCTGCGGCTCATTGATGATCGAGGCGAAGTTCTTGATCCCGAACATGCCCAGGTTGGAAACCGAGAAGGTGCCGCCCTGGAATTCTTCGGGCTTCAGCTTCTTGCTCCGCGCCCGCTCGGCCAGATCCTTGGCCTCCTTGGCGATCTGCGCCAGGCCCTTGGTCTCGGCCTGGAAGATGATCGGGGTGATCAGCCCGCCGGGCACCGCCACCGCCATCGAGATGTCGGCGTGGTGGTGCATGGCGATGCCTTCGGGGGTGTAGGAGGCGTTGGCCTCCGGCACCCGCTTCAGGGCCACGGCCACGGCCTTGATCACCATGTCGTTGACGCTGACCCGGGCGTCGTTGCCCAAGATGCCGTTGATCTTGCTGCGCGCCGCCAGCAGGTTGTCGATCTCCAGGTCGATGGTCAGCGGGAAGTGCGGCACGTCGCGGAAGCTTTCGGTCATCCGCCGGGCCACGGTCTTGCGCATGCCGTCCAGCGGGATGAGGTCGTAGCTGCCGGCGGCGATACCCTGCTGCTCCAGCGACTGGACCTGCCGCGGCGCGGCAGGCGCCTGGGCGGGGGCAGGCTGCGGCTGACCGGGAGCCGGCCCGCGCGCCTGGCCAGGCTTCGCGGTCTCCACGTCGGCCTTGACGATCCGGCCGTGCGGTCCAGAGCCGGTCACGCCCGACAGGTCGATGCCCTTCTGCTCGGCGATCCGCCGGGCCAGCGGCGAGGCGAACACCCGGCCGCCGTCCGTGGCCTTGGCGGGCGCGGGGGTCGGCGCGGCCTTGGCCTCAGCCGGCTGCGGCGCGGGTTCGGGCGCCGGCTTCGGAGCTTCAGCCGTGGGCGCCTCGGCTTTCGCGGGGTCGGCCTTGGGCGGCGGCGGCGCGCTGCCGCTATCCTCGCCCGACAGCCTGGCGATCGGGGCGTTGACCTTCACGCCTTCCGTGCCTTCCGGCACCAGGATGTCCTCGACGGTCCCCTCGTCGACGGCCTCCACTTCCATGGTCGCCTTGTCGGTCTCGATCTCGGCGATCACGTCGCCGGACTTCACCTGGTCGCCCTTCTTCACGTGCCACTTGGCGAGGGTGCCCTCCTCCATGGTGGGCGACAGGGCGGGCATGAGGACGTCGATGGACATGAGGCTCTAGATGCTCGGTTGGACTTCGGTGACGACGACGGGCATCCAGCGGTCCTGGCGCCGCGCCAGGCGCTCATCGGCGCTTTCGTCGTCATAGGTCATGGGATCGGGGGTGCGGCCTTCGAAGCCGTGCAGGGCGACGCCGCGGACGTTGACCACGCCCATCAGCCCGCCCTCGGTCTCGCTCACGGCGGCGACATAGGTCCCGCACTCGGCGCAGAGCAGGAAGTCGGTGACGCCCAGGCCGAACTGGTAGTGGTTCAGCGCGCCGGGCGCGGCCTCGACGAACAGGTGCGAGCCCGGATCGCTGGTGGTCTCGGCGCAGCGCGTGCGGCAGAAGCTGCACTGGCAGGCGCGGAGCGGCATCTCGCCCACCGGCCGACCGGGCTCCAGGATCACCCGGACCGAGCCGCAATGGCAGTGGCCGGCGAGCTGCACGGTCATGCCGGCTCCCGCGACAGGTGCGCCAGGCCGCTGGCGTTGGCCTCCCAGTTCTGGCCGTCGAAGGCTTCGATCCTGATCTGCAGCCCATCGGTCGAATCGAGACAACGACCGTTGACGCTCCAGCCGTCGGGGTTGGAGCGTGGGCGGTAGAAGCCCTTGATGCCGCATTCCGAGCAGAACAGGTGCTTCGCCACGCGGGTGTTGAAGCTGTATTCGGCCAGCCGCTCGGCGCCCTTGGTGATCCTAAAGCGGCTCTCCGGCACGATGATGTGCACGAAGCCGGTCTTGCCGCACATGGAGCAGTTGCAGCTCTGCGCCTCGACCACCTCGGCCAGGGCCACCTCGAAGCGCACCCCGCCGCAATGGCAGCCGCCGGCCCGCCAGGTGAAGGCCGCCTCGCTCATTTGTAGCTCACCGCCTTGGCCGCCTTGACGATCTTGTCGACCGAGGGCAGCGACAGGGCTTCCAGGTTGGCCGCATAGGGCAGCGGCACGTCCTCCTGGTGCACCCGCGCGGGCGGCGCATCCAGGTAGTCGAAGGCCAGCTCCACCACCTTGGCGGCCACCTCGGCGCCGACGCCCATCGGGCCCCAGCCTTCCTCGACCGTGACCAGCCGGTTGGTCTTCTTGACGCTCTCGATCACCGTCTCGATGTCCATCGGCCGGATGGTCCTGAGATCGATGACCTCGGCCTCGATGCCCTCGGCCGCCAGTTGCTCGGCGGCTTGAAGGCAGAAGCCCACCATCCGCGAGTAGGAGACCAGGGTGACGCCGGTCCCTTCGCGGCGGACCTTGGCCTTGCCGATCGGCAGCACCCAGTCGATGCCCTCCGGAACGTCGAACTCCAGGCCGTAGAGCATCTCGTTCTCGAGGAAGACCACCGGGTTCGGGTCGCGGATGGCGGCCTTCAAGAGGCCCTTGGCGTCGGCCGCGTCATAGGGGGCGATCACCTTCAGGCCGGGCACCGAGCCGTACCAGGCGGCATAGTCCTGGCTGTGCTGGGCCGCGACCCGCGCCGCCGCCCCGTTGGGACCGCGGAAGACGATCGAGGCCTTGATCTGGCCGCCCGACATATAGAGGGTCTTCGCCGCGGAATTGATAATCGCATCAATCGCTTGCATGGCGAAGTTGAAGGTCATGAACTCGACGATCGGCTTCAGGCCGGCCATGGCCGCGCCGACGCCGACGCCCGCGAAGCCGTACTCGGTGATCGGGGTGTCGATCACCCGCCGCTCGCCGAACTCCTGCAGCAGGTCGCGGCTGACCTTGTAGGCGCCCTGGTACTGCGCCACCTCCTCGCCCATCAGGAAGACGTCGCCGTCACGGCGCATCTCCTCGGCCATGGCGTCGCGCAGGGCGTCGCGCACGGTCTGCTTGATGAGGTTGGTCCCCTTCGGCAGCTCGGGATCGGTGAGCGTCTGCTTCGGCGCGACGGGCGCGGTCCCCTCGCCTTCCGGCTTCGGCTTGGCGGTCTCCGGCGGTTTCTTCTCGGGATCCCCGGCCGAGGCTTCGCCCTCGCCGGTCGCGGGTGTCTTGGCCTCAGTGGCAACAGGCGCCGCCTCAGCCTTTGGCGCGTCGGCCTTGGGCGGCGGCGCGCTGGCGCCGTCCTCGCCGGACAGCCGCGCGATCGGGGTGTTGACCTTCACGCCTTCCGTGCCTTCCGGCACCAGGATGTCCTCGACGGTCCCCTCGTCGACGGCCTCGACTTCCATGGTCGCCTTGTCGGTCTCGATCTCGGCGATCACGTCGCCGGAGCGGACGTTGTCGCCCTTCTTGACGTGCCACTTGGCGAGGGTGCCCTCCTCCATGGTCGGAGACAGGGCGGGCATCAGGACGTCGGTCATTGAGCGGCCCCCGAGGAGGCTTCCGTATAGACGTCCGTATAGAGCTCCTTCGGATCGGGCTCAGGGCTAGTGCGGGCGAACTCGGCGGCGTCGGCGACGATCTTCTTCACCTCGGCGTCGATGGCCTTCAGCGTCGCCTCGTCGGTCCAGCCGTGCTTTTCCAGCAGTTCCTCGACGTGGTCGATCGGGTCGCGGGTCTTGCGCACCGCGTCGACCTCCTCGCGGGTCCGGTACTTGGCCGGGTCGCTCATCGAGTGGCCGCGGTAGCGGTAGGTCTTCATCTCCAGGATGTAGGGGCCCTTGCCCGAGCGGGCGTGCTCGGCGGCCTTGCCGGCCGCGGCCTTCACCGCGGTGACGTCCATGCCGTCCACCTCCTCGCCCGGGATCCGGAACGAGGCGCCGCGCTTGTAGAGATGGGTCTCCGAGCTCGACCGCTCGATGGAGGTGCCCATGGCGTACTGGTTGTTCTCGATGATGTAGACGACCGGCAGGCTCCAGAGCTCTGCCATGTTGAAGCTCTCGTAGACCTGCCCCTGGTTGGCCGCGCCGTCGCCGAAGTAGGTGAAGCTCACCTTGCCGTTGTCGCGGTACTTGTCGGCCAGCGCCAGGCCGGTGCCCAGGCTCACCTGGGCGCCCACGATCCCGTGGCCGCCGTAGAAGTCGGCCTCGGTCGAGAACATGTGCATCGACCCGCCCTTGCCCTTGGACGAGCCGCCGGCCCGGCCGGTCAGCTCGGCCATGACCTCCTTCGGGTCCATGCCGCAGGCCAGCATGTGGCCGTGGTCGCGGTAGCCGGTGATCACCTGGTCGCCGGGCTGTTTGACGGCTTGCACGCCGACCGCGATCGCCTCCTGGCCGATGTAGAGGTGGCAGAAGCCGCCGATCAGGCCCATGCCATAGAGCTGACCCGCGCGCTCCTCGAAGCGGCGGATCATCAGCATGTCCCGATAGTATTTTAGCAGCTCATCCTTGCCGGCCCCGCCCTTGGGGTCCGCGCCGTTGGCCTTCCGCCGGCCGGCTTCGCCGGCCTGCCCACGCGCCATAGGTTACTCCGTGGTCCGTCCTGGGGTGCTCTTAGTAGAACCGCCGAGCGGCCCCTAAGGCTTCATGCGGATCACATAGTCCCTTGGATCGGCGAAGCCTAGCAGGGAGCGCGCCCTTTCCTCCAGCAGGTCCCGGGAAAGGCTGGTCTCTCGGAGCAGGTGCGCGCGCTTCTCCAGGTCCTGGCGCTCCGCGGTGAGCGCGGCCAGCTCCTGGGTCTTGGCCATCAGGGTGGCGTCCCGCTGGCCGGAGGTCAGCAAGCCCTGGTCGCCGGTGAAGGCGTGGATCGCGAAATAGACGATCAGCAGGCCGATCGCGGCCGTCGGCAGATAGGAACGGAGACGGGCGAGCACGGCGAATCCTCGGGGCGACCCCGATAGATCGCGCGCTCGTGGTTAATGTCCCCTTTCCCTACCCGTTCTTCACCGCCGCCCGCCCGGGATAGACCGCCTGGTCGCCCAGCTCCTCCTCGATCCTGAGCAGCTGGTTGTACTTGGCCAGCCGATCGGACCGGGAGAGCGAGCCGGTCTTGATCTGTCCGCAGTTGGTGGCGACGGCGAGGTCGGCGATGGTCGAATCCTCGGTCTCGCCGGACCGGTGGCTCATCACCGCGGTGTAGGCGCTGCGGTGCGCCAGATCGACCGCGTCGAGGGTCTCCGACAGGGTGCCGATCTGGTTGACCTTCACCAGGATCGAATTGGCCAGGCCCTGCTTGATGCCCATGGCCAGCCGCTCGGGGTTGGTCACGAACAGGTCGTCGCCGACCAGCTGGATCTTGGCCCCCAGCTTGTCGGTGAGCTGCTTCCAGCCGTCGAAGTCGTCCTCGGCGCAGCCATCCTCGATGGAGACCAGCGGGAAGGCGTCGACCAGTCCGGCCAGGTAGTCGACCATGCCGGCCGGATCGAGCGTCTTGCCCTCGCCGGCTATCACATATTTGCCGCCCTTGAAGAACTCGGTGGCGGCCGCGTCAAGGCCGAGCACGAAGTCCTTCCCCGCCTTGTAGCCGGCGCTCTCGCCCGCCTTCATGATGAAGCTCAGCGCCTCTTCCGCCGTCGCCAGGTTCGGGGCGAAGCCGCCCTCGTCGCCGACATTGGTGTTGTGGCCGGCGGCGTGCAGCTGAGCCTTCAGGGCGTGGAATATCTCGGCGCCCATGCGCAGCGCCTCGGAGAAGCTCTCCGCCCCGGTCGGCAGGATCATGAACTCCTGGATGTCGATCGGATTGTCGGCGTGCGCCCCGCCGTTGATGATGTTCATCATCGGCACCGGCAGCACCCGCGCCGAGACCCCGCCCACGTACTTATAGAGCGGCAGGGCCGCCGAGCCGGCCGCCGCCTTGGCGGTCGCCAGGCTGACGCCCAGGATGGCGTTGGCGCCCAGCCGGCCCTTGTTCTTGGTCCCGTCGAGCTCGATCAACAGCTTGTCGATCCGCCGCTGGTCCTCGGCGTCGGAGCCGGCTAGCGCGTCGTAGATCTCGCCGTTCACCGCGTCGACCGCCTGCAGCACGCCCTTGCCGCCATAGCGCTTCTTGTCGCCGTCGCGCTTCTCCACCGCCTCGTGCGCTCCGGTCGAGGCGCCCGAGGGCACGG
The DNA here is from genome assembly GCA_004799545.1 of Phenylobacterium sp. Lineage (GTDB taxonomy): Bacteria > Pseudomonadota > Alphaproteobacteria > Caulobacterales > Caulobacteraceae > Phenylobacterium. Next base: position 107,035 of record SSMU01000010.1, on the reverse strand, counting down.
CGGCCCGGCCCATCGAGCCGTCCTCCAGCACCACGTCGACCTCCACGGTCGGATTGCCCCGGCTGTCCAGGATCTCGCGGGCTTGGATGTCGACGATCTCGGTCATGGCGGTCTTGGGCGTCCTTCGGCGGCGGCGTGGGTGAGCCTCTAGCGACCCGATGCGACAGCCGCAACCGCGCTTGACGCACCCCACGTCGATCCGTTGATGGAAGACCCTCGGAGGACCTATCGCCATGCTGCTCGTCGAGAAGCCCCAGCCGGGGATCGCCGTCGTCACCTTCAACCGGCCGGAGGCGATGAACGCGCTCTCCAAGGCGTTGCGGGCCGCCCTGCAGCAGGCCATGGCCGAGCTGGACGCCGACCCGGAGGTCAAGGTGATCGTGCTCACCGGCGCGGGCGAGCGGGCCTTCACCGCCGGCCTCGACCTCAAGGAGCTGGGCGTCGACGGCCTCTACGCCGCCAACGCCCGCGAGCCGGAGATCAACCCGGCGCGGGCCGTGCTCGCCTGCTCCAAGCCGATCATCGGGGCGATCAACGGCGTGGCCATCACCGGCGGTTTCGAGGTGGCGCTGGCCTGCGACGTGCTGATCTGCTCGACCAACGCCCGCTTCGCCGACACCCACGGCCGGGTCGGCATCACCCCGGGCTGGGGCCTGTCGCAGAAGCTCTCCCGGGTCATCGGCCCCTACCGCGCCAAGGAGCTGTCGCTGACCGGCAACTTCCTGAGCGCCGCCCAGGCTTACGACTGGGGCCTGGTCAACCGCGTGGTCGGGCCCGCCGAGCTGATGCCCGCCGCCCTGAAGCTCGCGGGCGAGATGGCGAGCATCGAGGCCGACATGCTGGTGACCTACAAGGCGATGATCGACGACGGCTACGCGCTCTCGCTCGGCGACGGCCTGGAGCTGGAGCACGCCCGCTCCCTCGCCCACAACGTCGAGGTCACGCCTGAGATGGTCGAGGCGCGCCGCCTTGCGGTGCAGGCGCGGGGGCGGTCGCAGTAGCGCCCGACGCAAAACGCCGGCCGCGTAAGGGCCGGCGTCGCGATCATCTCGTGGAGATGAGGAGCCTAGTCTTCCTTCGGCGTCAGGACCTGGCGGCCCTTGTACATGCCGGTCTTCAGGTCGACGTGGTGCGGCCGCTTCAGCTCGCCGGTTTCCTTGTCCTCGACGAAGGCGTTGGCGGGCAGGGCATGGTGCGAGCGCCGCATGTTGCGCCGGGACGGCGAGGTTTTGCGCTTAGGAACGGCCATCGGAGTATCTCGCGGGCGTGAAAATGGAGCGCGGCGGCCTGGAGGGGTCGTCGCGGAGCCGGGGTGTATGCATCAAACCCTGGGCGCGATCAAGCGGCAGGGCTAGGCTTTCGCAGCAAGCCTCCGGGGGTGTTCATGCCACAGCAGTTGATCTTCTTGCCGATGGGGGCGCTGGCCTTCCTGACCTTCGGCGTCCTGATGGTCATCCCGTTCCGCCGGTTCGCCGCCGGCCGGGCCGGGCAGATCACCGCCGCGGACTTCAAGTTCGGTGAATCGCCGCGCGTTCCGGGCCACGTCTCGATCCCCAACCGGAACATGATGAACCTGCTCGAGCTGCCCATGCTGTTCTACGTGGGCGGGCTGATGTTCTATGTGACGGGCAAGGTGGACGGCGTCGTGCTCATCGTCGCCTGGACCTACGTGGCCCTGCGCTTCGTGCACTCACTGATCCACCTGACCCACAACAACGTCATGCACCGGCTGATCGCCTTCGCCACCGGCAACGTGGTGCTGACGGTGTTCTGGATCCTGTTCTTCGTGAAGCTGTTCGCCGCCCGCTAGGCGGCGAGCGCCTTCGACAGCCGCTTCGGCGCCACGTGGGTCCAGGCGAGCCTTACCAGCGTCGCCAGGCCGGGGTCGTCCAGCGCCGCCAGCTGCACATAGGTCCAACCGTGGTGGCCATAGGTCTCGGTGGGCGTCACCGCGCCGGGATGCGCCGCGGCCATGTTCAGCTGGTCCTCGCGGTCGAGCTTCAGGACCGCGATCTGGTCCTGGTCCAGCCCCATGAACCCCTGCCCGCCCGGCTGCGACAGCATGGCGAAGATCCGCTTGCCGACCCGGAACGCCGGTTTGCCGCGGTGGGTGTCCTCATAGGCCTCCGGCAGGGCGAGGGCGAAGCGGCGGAGATCGTGCGGCTGAGCCATCGACCCGCCTAGTGGATCGGCAGCTCGCCGTAGCCCCGCGCCATGGCCGCCGCGAAGGCCAGCAGGGCGGGGAAGAGCGCCATCTCGATCCACAGCAGCCGGCGAACGGAGGCTACCTGGGGGTCGCTCGGCGCCGTCCCCGCCCGCCGCCAGCGGATGTAGTCGAGGGTCGGCGGGATCGAGAGCACCCCGATCAGCACGAAGGTGGCGATCTTGGCGTGGAAGAAGATGTTGTGGGCGTAGTAGGTCCAGCCCTTGGCGGCGAACACCGCCCGCGAGAAGCCCACCAGGATGATCAGGCCGGCCAGGGCGCCGTACATCAGGTCGATGCGCGACACCCGGCTCACGGTCGCCAGGTCCATGCCCCGCCGCACCAGCACCAGTTCGGCGAACAGCACGCCGAACAGGCTGAACACCAGGATGTGGTGGAAGATCGCCAGGATCAGATCGGGCATCTTAGGCCCCTCCCTCGAAGGCCTGAGGAGGTCACCGGCCCCGCGGGCCGTCAAGCCGCGGCGGTTTCAGGCGTCTCGAACCAGCCGGCTCGGCGCCACCTTCGCCCAGGCCAGCCGCATCAGCTCCGGCAGCCGTTCCGGCGCCAGTTTCTCGAACCAGATGAAGGTCGACCCCTTGCGGCCCCAGCTGCCCGGGACCGGCTCGATCACGCCGCCCTCGACAAGGTTGTGCTGATCCTCGGGATCGAGCTTCAGCATGATCCGGGGTTCCGGGGCGTGCAGGGTGCAGAAGATCTTCTTCGCCACCCGGAACGAGGCCATGTGGAAGTGCGGCTCCTCGGAAGCCTCAGGCATCGAGAGCGCGATCTTCCGGACATCGTCGCGGGTGAGCATGGCCACAGCCTAGCTTTCCCGCGCCGTCCTGGGGAGGGTTCGCCGCACGATTGACCGCGCCCGGCCGGGCGGCGAGGTTGGCGCATGCCGATCCGAACCTCCTACGTCGCGTTCGCGACCCGCGCCGATCCGGCCCTGACCGTCGCCGGCCGGCTCAACACGATCGCCGACGCGGGCTCGGGGCCGACCCCCGGCGTGGTGATCTGCCATGGCTCCGACGGCGTCGACGGCCGCGGCGAATTCCATGCCGCGGCGCTGAACGCGGCCGGGATCGCCACCCTGGAGATCGACATGTGGGCCGCCCGCGGCGTGGCCCGCGGCGCGGCGGCCAGGCCGCGGAGCCCGGTCGAGACCCTGCCCGACGCCTTCGCCGCGCGAGCCTTCCTGGCGGACCAGCCGGAGGTCGACGCGGCCCGCATCGGGATCATGGGCTTCTCGTGGGGCGGGGTCGTCACCTTGCTCGCCGCGACCCGGGCGGCTCAGCGGCTGGCGGACGGCGGCCCCGGCTTCGCCGCCCACGTGGCGCTCTATCCGGTGTGCTGGGCCTATGAGCAGGTCCCCGGCCTGTCGCTCGCCGAGCTGACCGGGGCGCCCGTGCTGATCCAGACCGGCGCGGCCGACACCTACGACGATCCCGATGGCCTCGATCAGCTGCTGGCGCGCCTGCCGCCGGCCAGTCGGGCCGTGATCCGCGGGGTGACCCATCCGGGCGCCGGCCACGGTTTCGACCGCGACCTGCCAGCCCAGACGATCAACGACCCCTTCGCCCACAAGGGCCAGGGCGGGCCGGTGTTGATGGAATTCCACCCGCAGGCGGCCGAGGCCGCGCGGACCCTGGCGGTCGAGTTCTTCCGCGAGGCGTTCGGCGGCTAGACCAGCCGGCTCCGTTCCTTCGCCGCGCCGATGAAGCTGGCGAACAGGGGGTGCGGCTCGAACGGCCGGCTCTTCAGCTCCGGATGGTACTGGACGCCCACGAACCAGGGATGGTCGGCCCGCTCGCAGAGTTCGGGCAGCACCCCGTCCGGCGAGAGGCCGGAGAAGTGCAGGCCGGTCTTCTCGATGGCCTCGCGGTAGGCGATGTTCACCTCGTAGCGATGCCGGTGGCGCTCCCAGATGCTGGTCGCGCCATAGATCTCGGCCACCCGGCTGCCGCGCTCCAGCACCGCCTCATAGGCGCCGCAGCGCATGGTGCCGCCGAGCTCGCCGTCCGCCGCGCGGACTTCCCGCTCGTTGCCGCGGGTCCATTCGGTCATCAAGCCGACGATCGGCTCCGAAGTCGGGCCGAACTCGGTGGACGAGGCCTGCTTGATCCCGGCCAGGTTCCGCGCCGCCTCGATCATCGCCATCTGCATGCCGAAGCAGACGCCGAAATAGGGGATGGCGTGTTCGCGGGCGAACTGCACCGCCCGGATCATCCCCTCCGAGCCGCGCTCGCCGAAGGCGCCGGGCACCAGGACGCCGTGCACGCCCTTCAGCCGCTCGCCGATCAGGGCCTCTTCCTTCTCGAAGGCCTCGCCCTCGATCCAGTCGAAGCGCACGCGCACGGTGTTGGCGAGGCCGCCGTGGATCAGGGCCTCGACCAGCGACTTATAGGCGTCGGTCAGGCCGGTATATTTGCCGACGATGGCGATGGTCACCTCGCCGTCGGGATGGCTGATGGTGTCGACGATGCCCTGCCAGCGCGACAGGTCGGGCTTCGGCGCGTCGGCCAGGCCGAACACCTCGAGCACCTCGGTGTCGAGGCCCTGCAGGTGGTAGTCGAGCGGCACGGCGTAGATGTTCGACGAATCCATCGCCTGGATCACCGCGCTCGCCCGCACATTGCAGAACTGGGCGATCTTCTTGCGTTCGCTCTCGGGGATCGCCTGCTCGCAGCGGCAGAGCAGGATGTCCGGCTGGATGCCGATGGAGCGCAGCTCCTTCACCGAGTGCTGGGTCGGCTTGGTCTTCATCTCGCCCGCCGTCTTGATGTACGGCAGCAGGGTCAGGTGGATGAAGCAGGCATGGTGGCGCGGCAACTCCTGGCCCAGCTGGCGGATCGCCTCGAAGAACGGCAGGCCCTCGATGTCACCCACCGTGCCGCCCACCTCGACCAGCACGAAATCCACGTCCTCGCCCGGATCGGCCAGGACGAAGTCCTTGATCTCGCCGGTGACGTGCGGGATCACCTGGACGGTCGCGCCCAGATAGTCGCCGCGCCGCTCCTTCTCGATGATCGTCTTGTAGATCTGGCCGGTGGTGATGTTGTCGTTCTTGGTGGCGTTGACCCCGGTGAACCGCTCGTAGTGGCCGAGGTCGAGGTCGGTCTCCGCCCCGTCGTCGGTCACGAAGACCTCGCCGTGCTGATAGGGGCTCATGGTCCCAGGATCGACGTTCAGATAGGGGTCGAGCTTGCGCAGGCGGACCTTGTAGCCACGCGCCTGCAGGAGCGCGCCGAGGGCGGCGGAAGCGAGACCTTTGCCAAGCGAAGAGACCACGCCCCCGGTGATGAAAATGTACCGGGCCATGGGCGTTCAGATTAGCAGTGATTCGAACCCGGTCAGGTCCAAAATGCTGAGGCTATCCACCGCGCTCACGGTTTCGCCGGCGCGGCCGGCGCCGTTGCCGGCGCCGGGGCGGCCGGAACGTCGCCGAGGAACGGGTTGTGCACCGTCGGCCTGGGCGCCTGGAAGGGCGCGGGCGCCGGCGCGCCCTGCTGGCCGGCCGGGGCTTGCGGCGGGGTCGGCTGCTGCAGGGTCGCCGGATTGATCGCGTCCACCTTCAGCCGATCGACGACCGAGGAGCCGGCCCGGTTGTGGCCCGACAGCAGAGTGAGCGCCATGATCAGGGAGAAGAAGATCGCCGCCAGGATCCAGGTGGTCCGGGTCAAGAGATCGCCCGCCCCGCGCGCCGTCATGAAGCCCGAGGGCCCGCTGCCCATGCCGAGCGCCCCGCCCTCCGACCGCTGCAGCAGGACGACCACCACCAGCATCACGCTGACGAAGATCTCGATCACGAGCAGGAGGTTGAGGAGCATGCGGGCCCTAAGGGTTTTTCCGGTGGGTTCGCGCGGACACACCACGCCGAAATGAAGCGGGCGCTCTATCACCGCGCCCGCTTCCTGGCCATACCTAGGTGGTCGCAGTCCTTTGACAAGTCATGATTCCCGTCGCCCAGCGCCTGGCCATCCTCGAAACCGAACGTCTGGCGCTGAGGCCAATCACCGAGGCCGACGCCACCGACATCTTCCCGCTGATGGACGACCCGGCTGTCATGGCCTTCTGGGACGTGCCGGAAATCGACGATCCGGACGTGGTGGCCGGCATGGTGCGCGGCCAGGTGGCCGCCATGGCCGAGGGCCGCGCCCTCCACTGGTCCGTACACGCCCTGGCCGATGACGGCTTCCTGGGCTCCTGCGACCTCTCCGACATCGACCGACGGCACAAGCGCGCCGAGGTCGGCTTCATGCTCTGCCGCGACAGCTGGGGCCACGGCTATGCGCAGGAGGCCATGCAGGCGGTGATCGCCTTCGCCGCCTCCAGCGGCCTGCGCCGGCTCACCGCCCGCACCCACCTCGGCAACCGCCGCTCGGAGAGCCTTCTGGAGAAGCTCGGCTTCAGCGAGGAAGGCCTGCTGCGCGGCCACGTGCTGCGCGACGGCGAGCGGCGCGACTGCCGCCTGTTCGGCCTGTTGCTTTAGGGCAAGTCCCAGGAACGTCGGCTGCGGCGCGGCGTTGCGCCTCCGGATATCTGGAGGATGCCAACATGACCGACAAACCCGACGCTATCGCCTTGCTGAAGGCCGACCATCGCAAGGTCGAAGGCCTGTTCGCCGACTTCGAAGCCGCCAAGGGCGACGGCAAGAAGAAGAAGCTGGCCGAAGAGATCTGCATGGAGCTCACCGTCCACACCAAGATCGAGGAGGACGTCTTCTATCCGGCCTGCGAGGGCGCGGTCGAAGAAGACCTGCTGCAGGAGGCCTATGTCGAGCACGACGGCGCCAAGGTGCTGATCGCCGAGATCGAAGCTGGCGGCCCGGATGACGAGTTCTACGACGCCAAGGTCAAGGTGCTGTCCGAGATGATCGAGCACCACGTCGAGGAGGAGGAAAAGCGCGTCGAGGGCATGTTCAGCCAGGCCCGCAAGGCCGGCCTCGACATGGATTCGCTGGGCGAACAGATGGCGGCCGAGAAAGAGAAGCTGATCGCCAGCTACAAGTCCTCCGGCCTGCCAAGGCCGGAGACCCCGACCTTCACCGGCACCACCCTCGCCTAGAGGCTCAGGCCGCCTGGCGAGAGCTAGGCGGCCGCCTCGACGATCGCCAGGAAGTCCACAGCCTTCAGCGAGGCGCCGCCAACCAGCGCGCCGCCGACCTCTGCCGCGTGCAGGATTTCCCGGGCGTTCGAGGGCTTCACCGAGCCGCCATAGAGAATCGGTGTATCCGCGCCGGCGGCGCCGAACAGCTCGACCAGGCTCGCCCGGATCGCCCGGTGCATCTCCTCGATCTCGGCGGTGGTGGGGGTCAGCCCCGTGCCGATCGCCCAGACCGGCTCATAGGCGACGGAGAAGGCGCGGCCCGCCAGCTCGGCCGGCAGCGAGCCCCGCACCTGCCCGGTGACCACGGCCAGCGCCTGGCCCGCCTGGCGCTCACCCAGGGTCTCGCCCACGCAGACGATCGGCTCGAGGCCGGCGCGCAGGGCGGCCCTCACCTTGGCCGCCACGACCTCGTCGGTCTCGCCGCGCGCGGTCCGCCGCTCGGAGTGGCCGAGGATCACCAGCTTCGCCCCGGCGTCGGCGAGCATCTCGGCCGAGACCTCTCCGGTGAAGGCGCCCGATTCTTCCCAATGCGCGTCCTGTCCGCCCACCAGCACCCGGGTCCCGGCCAGCGCCTCGCTCATCTGATGCAGCAGCGAGGCCGGCGGGCAGATCACCACCCGCGCCGCGCTCTGCTCGGCGCCCTTGGCGATCGCCGCGGCCTCCGCCAGCGAGGCGCGCAGGCCGTTCATCTTCCAGTTTCCGGCGATCAGTGGCGCGCGCGCGGTCATTTGGCCTCACTTCTGTCTTCGCGGTGGGGCGGTTAAGCCAAGCCGCCGGCTCTGTCACGCGCTTGCGGGCAGGTCTCGGCCTCCACTATACCGGCCCCTCTGTTCTGCCCTGGCCAATCTGGTCTGCCCCGGCCAATCTTTCTGCCCCGGAAAGGGAATTGATGCTCGCCGCCTTCCGCGCCTTCGCGAAGTCCTGGGTCGCCGCCGTCCTGATGGGCGTGTTGATCTTCGCCTTCGCCGTCTGGGGCATTCGCAAGGACGTCTTCACCGGCCATGTCAGCGACTCGGTGATCTCCGCGGGCTCGCGCACCGTCACCTCGGCCCAGTTCAAGCACGAGTTCGACAGCCAGAAGACCCGCTTCGAGCAGCAGGTCGGCCAGCCGATTCCCACCGAGATGGCCGTCGCCAACGGCCTCGACCGCCAGGTGCTGGAGGGCATGGCCAACCAGGAGGCCTTCTACGAGCTGCTGCGCAAGATGGGCGTGCAACCGTCCGACAAGCTCGAGGTCGCCGAGATCCAGAAGATCCCCGCCTTCTTCGACCAGGTCTCCGGCCGCTTCGACAAGGCCGCCTACCAGCAGCGCCTGCAGGAGAACGGCCTGAGCGTGCCGGTCTTCGAGCAGATGATCCACGACGACATCGCCGCCCAGCACCTGGTGATCGGCATCGCCGGCGGCCTGGTGGTGCCCCGCGCCTACACCGCCATGGCGGCGGTCTATGGCCTGGAGAACCGCGACGTGGCCCTGATGGTGGTGGGCCCGCAAAGCGTGCCGCCGCCGGCCATGCCCACCGACGCCCAGTTGAACGGCTTCCTGAAGGACAACGCCGCCCAGCTGCTGCGACCGGAGTTCCGCGCGCTCAGCCTGGTGCGCTTCTCGCCCGAGGCCGTGGCGGTCGCCGCCACCCCGATCGACCCGGCCGAGCTGCAGAAGCGCTACAACTTCCGCAAGGACACCCTCTCCAAGCCCGAGACCCGCACCCTCGACCAGGTGCCGGCCAAGGATCAGGCGACCGCCGTCCAGATCGCGGCGCGGCTGGCCAAGGGCGAATCCCCCTCGGCCGTCGCCAAGGCCTTCGGCGTCGAGGCGATCAGCTATGCCGACAAGCCGCAGAGCGCGATCCCCGACCACAAGCTGGCCGTCGCCGCCTTCCAGCTGAAGTCCGGCCAGACCGCGCCGGTGCAGGGCGACCTGGGCCTGGCCGTGGTGCGCGTCGACGCCGTGACCCCCGGCCACGTCGTGACCCTGGAGGAGATCCGCCCGGCGCTCGAGGCCGAGATCCGCAAGGACGCGGCGAGCAGCAAGATCGACGCCATGACCCAGGCCTATGACGACGCCCACGCCAAGGGCGCGACCCTGCCCGAGGCCGCCCAGAAGGCCGGCGTGGCGGTGATCGTCATCCCGCCGGTGGCCAAGCAGGGCCTCGACCAACAGGGCAAGCCGGTGGCCGGCCTCAGCCAGAAGATCATGGACACCGCCTTCTCCCTGCCGGCCGGCGGCGAGAGCGAACTGGTGGACGCCGGCAATGGCGAATATTTCGCGCTGCGGGTCGACAAGGTGATCGCCCCGGCCATCCCGCAGCTCGCCGACATCAAGCCCCAGCTCACTCGCGAATGGCTGCGCCGCGACCTGCTCACCCGCCTGAAGGCCAAGGCCGAGGAACTCGCCGCCCGGGTCAAGAAGGGCGAGAGCCTGGAGGCGGTCGCCGCCTCGGCGGGTCTGAAGGTGATCCCGATCAGCGGCCTCAACCGCCAGACCGCCAGCCAGAACCAGGCGATCTCCCAGGAGATCCTGGCCGGCGCGTTCAACGGCAAGCCGGGCGACGTGTTCACCGCCACCGATCCGCGGGTCGGCTTCGTGGTCGGCAAGATCCAGGCGATCCGCCCGGGCGATCCGGCCATGCTGGCCCGCGCCGCGGAGGAGACCCGCGGCCAGATGAGCACCGCCTATGTCCGCGAGATGCAGTCGGGGGCCGAGGGCGCGGCGCGGCGGGAGATCAAGGTCAAGATCGATCCCGAGCGCGCCCGCACGGCGCTGGGCCTGGAGCCGGCGACGCCGGGCAAGCCGGCCGGCAAGTCCTCCGACCTGGCGAAGTGAACTCGGAGCCCGCTTTTCCCGACTTCGAGGCCGCCTACGGGACGGGCGCGCCGCAGCTCGTCTGGACCCGGCTGATCGACGACCTGGAGACGCCGGTCTCGGCCTATCTGAAGATCGGCCACGGCCGGCCCTACGCCTTCCTGTTCGAGAGCGTCGAGGGCGGCGCCTGGCGCGGCCGCTATTCGATCATCACCCTCGATCCCGACCTGGTCTGGCGCTGCCGCGGCGACCGGGCCGAGGTCGCCGAGGGCGAGGATATCGCCGCCGGCCGTTTCACCGCCCAGCCCGGCGGGGCGCTCGACAGCCTGCGCGACCTGGTGGCCGCCGCGCGGATCGATCTGCCCGCCGGCCTGCCGCCCATGGCCGCCGGCGTGTTCGGCGCCATCGGCTACGACATGATCCGGCTGGTCGAGCATCTGCCCGGCGTCAATCCCGACCCGCTGGACCTGCCCGACGGCGTCCTGACCCGGCCGTCGATTGTCGCGGTGTTCGATTCCATCGCCCAGGAGATCCTCCTGGTGACGCCGGTCCGTCCCGGCCGCGCCTCGGCCCGGGACGCCTATGCGGCGGCGCAGGGCCGGCTCGCCGCCGTCATGGCCGACCTGCGCAACCCGGCGCCGCGCCTGCTGGGCAATGGCGAGGCCCAACCCGACAGCTTCACCACCCCGGTCGACCGCGAGGCCTATCGGGCCATCGTCGAGAAAGCCAAGGACTACATCCGCGCCGGCGACGTTTTCCAGGTGGTGCCGAGCCATCGGCTCCGCGCGCCCTTCCCGCGCGATCCCTTCTCGCTCTACCGGTCGCTGCGCCGCACCAACCCCTCGCCCTTCCTGTTCTATCTGAACTTCGGCGACTTCCAGCTCGCCGGCTCCTCGCCGGAGATCCTGGTCCGGCTGCGGGACGGCAAGATCACCATCCGGCCGCTTGCCGGCACCCGGCCCCGCGGCGCGACGCCCGCCGAGGACCTGGCTCTTGAACAGGAGCTGATCGCCGATCCCAAGGAACGCGCCGAGCACCTGATGCTGCTCGACCTCGGCCGCAACGACGTCGGCCGCGTCGCCATGCTGAAGGCCTCGGGCGCGAACGAGCCGCCGGCCACCACGGCCAGCCCCCGGGTCCGGGTCACCGCCAGCTTCTTCGTGGAGCGCTACAGCCACGTCATGCACCTGGTCTCCAACGTCGAGGGCGACGCGCCGGATGGCCTCGATCCGGTGGACGTGGTGATGGCCGCCCTGCCCGCCGGCACCCTCTCCGGCGCGCCCAAGGTCAGGGCCATGGAGATCATCGACGAGCTGGAGATCGAGAAGCGCGGGATCGGCTATGCGGGGGCCGCGGGGTATTTCGGCTGCGACGGCTCGGTGGACACCTGCATCGTGCTGCGCACCGCCCTGTTCAAGGACGGGATCATGTACGTCCAGGCGGGCGGCGGGGTGGTCGCCGACAGCGACCCCGACGCGGAATACCAAGAGACCCTCCAGAAGGCCCGCGCCCTGCGCAGCGCCGCCGAGGAAAGCTGGCGCTTCGTCTAAGCCCCTAGGGCGTGCTCTTCAGCACGTGCTCGCTGACGACCGGCGGGGCCATGATCATCGCCGTGGCGAAGGCCAGGGCCGAGAGGGCCAGGAGGGTGGCAGCCCCCAGCACCGGCCAGATCCGCTCGCGGGTCTTGGGCGGCTCCAGCAGGGCCCGGGCGCGGGCCAGGGCCTCGGGATCGACGGCGGGTTCAAGGGCGGACATCTTTGGCCAGGATCGCCCGACTCGCCCCGCCCGCCAATCCGCGCGCTTGGCGGATCGCCACGCACGGCCTAGATGGGACCCATGATCCTGGTGATCGATAACTACGACAGCTTCACCTACAACCTGGTTCATTACCTCAATGAGCTGGGCGCGGAGACGCTTGTCCACCGCAACGACCAGATCACCGTCCAGGAGGCCCTGGGTCTCAAGCCGCAAGGCGTCCTGCTCTCGCCCGGCCCCTGCACGCCCAACGAGGCCGGCATCTGCCTGGCCCTACTGCGCGCCGCCCCCGCCGACCTCGCCATCCTCGGCGTCTGCCTCGGCCACCAGGCGATCGGCCAGGCCTATGGCGGCGAGGTGGTCCGCGCCGCCAGCCTGATGCACGGCAAGACCAGCGCCATCCAGCACACCGGCCAGGGCGTGTTCGAAGGCCTGAAAAACCCCTTCACCGCGACCCGCTACCACTCGCTCTCGGTGCGCCGCGAGGACCTGCCGGCCGAGCTGGAGGTCACCGCCTGGACCGAAGACGGCGAGATCATGGGCTTCCAGCACAAGACCCGCCCCGTCCACGGCGTGCAGTTCCACCCGGAGTCCATCGCCACCGAATGCGGCCATGAGCTGCTGGCCAACTTCCTCCAGATCGCCGGCGTAAGGCGCCTCGCGGAAGCCTAGGCGCCCCCATGTCCGACGCCTTCAAGCCGCTGCTCAGCCGTCTGGCCGACGGCGCAACCCTCTCGGAAGACGACGCCGGCGAGTTCTTCGCCGCCTGCTTGCGCGGCGAGCCGACCCCGGCCCAGGTGGCCGCGGCGCTGACCGCCATGCGCATGCGCGGCGAGACGCTGGGCGAGATCACCGCCTGCGCCCGGGCCATGCGCAAGGCCGCGGTGGTGCTCGACCATCCGTTCGAGGTGATCGACGTCTGCGGCACCGGCGGCGACGGCCTGCACACCCTCAACATCTCCACCGCGGTGGGCTTCGTGGCGGCGGGCGGCGGACTGAAGGTCGCCAAGCACGGCAACCGCGCGCTCTCCTCGATGTCCGGCGGCGCCGACGTGCTGAGCGAGCTGGGCGTCAACATCGCCGCCACCCAGGCCCAGCAACTCAAGGCCCTGGACGAGGCCGGCATCTGCTTCATGTTCGCCCCGGCCCACCACGGGGCCATGCGGCATGTCTCACCGATCCGCGCCGAGCTCGGCTTCCGCACCGTCTTCAACCTCTTGGGCCCGCTGACCAATCCCGCCCAGGCCAGGCGCCAGCTGCTCGGCGTCTACGACTCCAAGTGGGTCGAGCCCCTGGCCAAGGTGCTGGGCTCCCTCGGCTCCGAGCGGGCCTGGGTGGTCCACGGCCAGGGCATGGACGAGATCACCACCACCGGCGAGACCCAGGTCGCCGAATGGCGCGACGGCCAGATGCGGCTGTTCCGCATCACCCCCGAAGCCGTCGGCCTGCCCCGCGCCGCGCTCGCCGACCTGACCGGCGGCAGCCCGGCGGAGAACGCCGTGGCGTTGCGGGCCTTGCTGGCCGGCGCCAAGGGGCCCTACCGCGACATCGTCCTGCTGAACGCCGCCGCCGCCTTCCTGGTGGCCGAGAAGGTCGAGACCCTGCGCGACGGCGTCGACCTGGCCGCCCAGGTGATCGACGACGGCCGCGCGCAGGCGGCCCTCGACCGGCTGGTCGCGATCACCCGCGCCCCCGAACCGGCATGAGCGACATCCTCGCCAAGATCGCCGCCTACAAGCGCGACGATGTCGCCGCCCGCAAGGTCGCCCAGCCCCAGTCGATGATCGAGGCCGCCGCGGCCGCCGCCGCCCCGCCCCGCGGCTTCCGCGCCGCCCTGGAGCGCGCCCACGCGCCCGGCCGCCTCGCCCTGATCGCCGAGATCAAGAAGGCCTCGCCCTCCAAGGGCCTGATCCGCGAGGACTTCGATCCCCCGGCCCTGGCCAAGGCCTACGAGGCCGGCGGCGCGGCCTGCCTCTCGGTTCTCACCGACGGCCCCAGCTTCCAGGGCGCCGACGCCTATCTCGCCGCGGCCCGCGCCGCTGTCGCCCTGCCCTGCCTGCGCAAGGAGTTCCTGGTCGATCCCTGGCAGGCGGCGGAGAGCCGGGCGTTGGGCGCCGACGCCATCCTGGTGATCCTGGCCATGGTCGACGACGGCCTAGCCGCCGAGCTGATGGCCGCCGCCCGCGACCTCGGCATGGACGCCCTGGTCGAGGTCCACGATGAGGCCGAGCTCGACCGCGCCGCGGCCCTGGGCGCGGGCCTGCTGGGCGTCAACAACCGCGACCTTCGGACCTTCGTCACCGACCTCGCCGTCACCGAGCGCCTGGCCGCCCGCGCGCCGCGGGACGCCCTGCTGGTCACCGAGAGCGGCATCTTCACCGCCGCCGACGCCGCCCGCCTGGAGGCCGCCGGCGCCAAGGCCATGCTGGTGGGCGAAAGCCTGATGCGCCAGGCCGACGTCGCCGCCGCCACCCGCGCCCTGCTCGCCGCCTAGGCGAATCTCCCGAGTCGCCGGCGTGTTCTTCCGAGCACGGAATTCCGTCATGTTTTCAAGCGGAACAGCGGTAACTTGACATTAATGCGGAACACCTAGAGAACATCCCATAACGTTTGCGCTTTGTTCTCGCAGGGCGCGAAGAAGTTTCTGAGGTGTCGCCCCCATGCTGACGCGCAAGCAGCACGAATTGCTCATGTACATCCACGAGCGGATCAAGGAGACCGGCGTCTCCCCCTCCTTCGATGAGATGAAGGACGCCCTGGGCCTGGCCTCGAAGTCGGGCATCCACCGGCTGATCACGGCGTTGGAGGAGCGCGGCTTCCTGCGCCGCCTGCCGCACCGGGCCCGGGCGCTGGAGGTCACCAAGCTGCCCTCCCAGGCGACCGCCGCCGCGCCCCCCAAGGGCCGCGCGCCCTTCAAGCCACAGCTGGTCGAGGCCAGCGCCGACGCGCCCGGCTCGGCCAACGACAGCCGCGACTTGCCGATCCTCGGGAAGATCGCCGCCGGCACGCCCATCGAGGCGATCCAGCAGGAGCGCGACCGCATCCCGGTGCCGGAGAGCCTGCTGGGCGCCGGTGAGCATTTCGTCCTGGAGATCCAGGGCGATTCGATGATCAACGCCGGCATCCTCGACGGCGACTTCGTGGTCATCCGCCGGACCGACAGCGCCAGCTCCGGCGAGATCGTGGTGGCCCTGGTGAACGGCGAGGAAGCCACCCTGAAGCGCCTGCGCAAGAAGGGCGCTTCGATCGCCCTCGAAGCCGCCAACCCGGCCTATGAGACCCGCATCTTCGGCCCCGACCAGGTGGCCGTGCAGGGCAAGCTGGTGGGCCTGATCCGCCGCTACCACTAGGCGGCGTCAGCCTTCATCGTAGACGAAGTCGATCAGGAAGACCTGCTCGCCTGAGCCGTGCTGGGCGACGCCCATCAGGTCGGCCAGGTCCGCAAAGCCTGAGCGGCGGGCGATCTCCTCGGTGATGTCGCTGCGGTCGACGTGCTGGATGCGTGTGACCTCCACGTGGCCGCCCTCCAACGGATAGCGGGCGCCGATCTTGACGCGCAGGCTGTGCCAGATGCGCACCGTGCAGGTGATCTCGCCGCGCCTTATCGGTTCGCGCAGCCGCTTGGTGAAGGACAGGCTCATCTCAGGTCTGGCCCCCAGGTCCACGGGCGCCGCCCGCGCAGGTCCTGCGCCCACCAGGCCTTCCAGCTCCCATCGCGCTGCCGGAACAGCTCCGCCGAGCCGCCGGCCGCGAAGTCCGCGCCGGTCAGCACCGTCCGCCCGGGGCAGGTCCCCGCCGCGAAGTCGTCGCGCAGGATCACCAGCCCAGCGCCGCACAACGCCGCCAGCCGTTCCGGCTTCAGCCCCCGCTTGACGTTCCACGCCGCCGCCACGCTCACCGGCGCGCCCGGCTTCGGCGTGCAGCTCCAGTGGTCGCAGTCGTAGGCCGCGTCCCGGGCCGGCGCGCCGCCGGACGCGTCGAGGCCCCGGCGCTTCGCCCACATCTCCGCCCCGAACAACTTCACGTCCGGCCGGAAGAGGATCGCCTGGCCGCCGCTCCGCACGGCGACCGCGGCGCCGTCGCCGCTCACCCAGACGTCCGAGGCGGCCGGCCGGGGCGCCAGCGAGACCGCAAAGGCGAACGGCAGGCCGATCCAGCGCAGCGGCCCCTTGAAGAGGCAAAGCCAGAGGATGCCGAGGAAGGCGACGGCGAGGCTCCAGCCGGGGCCGCTCGCCACATGGAACTGGGCGAAGGGCGCGGAGGCCACCGCGTGGGAGATGCCGTTGATCAGCCGGATCGCGAAGCCCGCCACGGCCAGCGGGGCGTCGCCAAGGCCGAAGGGCGCCAGCACCGCACCCAACGCCAACCCCGGCATCATCAGGAAGGTGGAGATCGGGTCGGAGAGCAGGTTCGAGATCACGCCCCAGGTCGATATCTGGTTGAAGTCCTGCAGGCTGAAGGGCGAGGTCGCCAGCCCCGCCACGAAGCTCGCCGCCACGCCCGCCAGGAACCAGCCGCCGGCGTTCTGGGCGATGCGGATCGGCCACGGAGCGTTGATCTCCCGCACGCGCCTTGGCCAGAGCTCGGCGAGCGCCAGAAGTGCGGCGGTGGCCGCGAAGGACATCTGGAAACCGGGCTGGGTCACCGCTTCCGGCTGCAGCAGGATGACCGCGATCGCCGCCAGCGCCAGGGCGTGCAGGCTGATGGCCTGGCGGTCCACCAGGACGGCCCCGAAGGCGATCGTGGCGGTGATCGCCGAGCGCTCGGCCGGCGGCGGCCAGCCCGAGAGCACCAGGTAGCTCAGCACCGCGGTCAGGCCGAGCGCGGCGGCCGCCTTCTTGCCGTTGATCCGCAGCGCCAGCCACGGCCAGGCGGCGATCAGCAGCCGCACGGCCGCGAACACGAAGCCGCCGACGATGGCCATGTGCAGGCCGGAGATCGAGGTGATGTGCGCCAGGCCCGAGGCGCAGGTCGTTCTCCTGGGCTTGCGGGATGAAGGCGTCGTGGCCGGTGGTCATGGCCGCGGCCAGACCGCCCTCCTCCACCCCGAGCGCCCCGATGATCTGGCGGGTCAGCGCCCAGCGCGTGGCGTTGATCCGCATGACCAGGCGCAGCCGCCAGGGGGCCGGCGCGTCCGGCGTCCAGCTGGCCGGCGGACCGAGCGCGAAGCCCACCCCGCCGACGCTCTGGAAATAGGCGTCGCGGGCGAAGTCGTAGGCCCCGGGGCTGGCCGGCCCGGGCGGCGCGTTGATCACCGCCAAGAGGCTGATCGGCTCGCCCGGCGAGGGCGTGTAGCCGCCCCGCAGCGTCACCCGCACCCGCGACGGTGTCGCCTGCGGCGCCCAGCCCTCGATATGGGCCGGTGCGATCAGCAGCCGCCGGCCGCCCTGGCCGGGACTGGCGATATCCATCACCCAGCCCTCCAGCCGGGTCGGCGGCCCCTTCAGCGGCGCGATCGGCGCCTTCACATGTTCGGTGCGCAACTTGGCGACCGAGAAGCCGCCCACCCCGCAGGCGACCAGCACCAGGACCGCCGTGACCACCCGCGCGCCCGGCCACCGCGCCGCCGCGACCAGCAGGCCCACGGCCAGCGCCGCCCCGGCATAGGCGATCCACAGCTGCGGCTCGCGGCGCAGGACGAAGTAGAGGCTGGCGCCGAGGCCCAGCGAGACCGGCGTCCACAGCGTCCAACGCTCGCCCTGGCCGATCACCTGTTCCGCCAGCCAGGCCCAGGCCTCGGCGGCGCTAGGAAGCTTACGAATCCGCGTGGTAAGAGGCCCGGCCCAGGCGGCCACCCGCGCCGCGGCCTCCCCGGACCCCGCGATCTCCATGCCCGCCAATTCTCGTCCCGGCCCTGTCGTCACCCGGATCGCCCCGTCTCCCACCGGCATGATGCACATAGGCACGGCCCGGACGGCGCTTTTCAACTGGCTTTACGCCCGTCACACCGGCGGCAAGTTCCTGCTGCGCATCGAAGACACCGACCGCGAGCGCTCCACCGAGGCGGCCGTGCAGGTGATCTTCGACGGCCTGAAGTGGCTGGGCCTGGAGGCCGACGAGACGCCGGTGTTCCAGTTCGCCCGCGCCGACCGCCACCGGGCGGCGGTGGAGCAGATGCTGGCCCGCGGCGCGGCCTACAAGGACTACATGACGCCCGAGGAGCTCGACGCCGAGCGCGAGGCCGCCCGCGCCGAGGGGCGCGTCGTCCGTTCGCCCTGGCGCGACCTCAGCCCCAACGACGCGCCGGACCGCCCCTTCGTGGTGCGCCTCAAGGCCCCGCTCGACGGCGACACCATCGTCGACGACCAGGTGAAGGGCCAGGTCCGCTTCCAGAACGCCAACCTCGACGACCTCATCCTGCTGCGCACCGACGGCTCGCCGACCTACAACCTCGCCGTGGTGGTCGACGACCACGAGATGGGCGTCAGCCACGTGATCCGCGGCGACGACCACCTGAACAACGCCGCCCGCCAGACCCTAATCTACCAGGGCCTCGGCTGGGACGCGCCGGTCTGGGCGCACCTGCCGCTGATCCACGGGCCCGACGGCGCCAAGCTCTCCAAGCGCCACGGCGCCCAAGCCGTCTCTGAGTTTGCGGATATGGGGTATCTGCCCGAGGCCATGCGCAACTACCTGGCCAAGCTCGGCTGGGGCCACGGCGACGACGAGATCTTCTCCGACGACCAGGCCGTGGAGTGGTTCGACATCGCCCACGTGGTCAGCGCCCCGGCCCGCCTCGACTGGGACAAGCTCAACCACCTCAACAACCACTACATCCGCGAGGCGGAACCGGCCCGGCTGGTCGCCCTCGTCGTCCCGATCCTCGAGAGCCGCGACTGGAAGCTGAAGAGCACCGACGCCGCCCTGATCGAGCGGACCATCCCCCTGGTGCGCGACGGCGCCAAGACCCTGCTCGACCTCGCCGACGCCCTGGTCTTCGTGCTCAGGACCCGGCCCTTGGAGCTGCCCGAGAAGGGCGCAGCGATGCTCACCGAAGAGGTCCACGACCGCCTCACCCGCTTGCGGGACGACCTGGCGACGGCGTCCGACTGGGACGTCCCGGCGCTTGAAGCCCGCATCCGCGCGTTCGCCGAACGCGAAGGCGTGGGCATCGGCAAGTTCGGCGCGCCGCTGCGCATGGTGCTGGGCGGCGGATCGCCCGCGCCCGACCTGGCCGGCACCCTGGTGTCGTTGGGGAAGGACGAAAGCCTCGGCCGCCTCGACGACGCTCTTTCGCTGGTGCGGTAAAGCGTTATAAGGCCGATCGAAACAGGCGTTTCATTCTTTCGAGTAGGGGATCCCGCATGGGCGAAACGGCGAAGATCGACATCAGCGGCAAGACGATCGAATTGCCCGTGCTCAAGGGCACCGTCGGCCCCGACGTGGTCGATATCCGCAAGCTCTACGCCGAATCCGACGCCTTCACCTACGATCCGGGCTTCACCTCCACCGCCTCCTGCGAAAGCAAGATCACCTTCATCGACGGCGACAAGGGCATCCTGCTGCACCGCGGCTACCCGATCGGCCAGCTGGCCGAGCAGTCGAGCTTCCTGGAGGTCTGCTACCTGCTGCTGCACGGCGAGCTGCCCACCGCGGCGCAGTTCACCGAGTTCGAGCACAACATCACCTACCACACGATGTTGCACGACCAGTTCGACAGGTTTTTCCAAGGCTTCCGTCGGGATGCTCACCCGATGGCGATCATGACCGGCGCGGTCGGCGCCCTGTCGGCCTTCTATCACGACAGCACCAACGTCGAGGATCCCGAGCAGCGGATGATCTCCGCCCATCGGATGATCGCCAAGATGCCGACCATCGCGGCGCGGGCGTTCAAATACTTCCGCGGCCAGCCCTTCGTGCATCCCCGCAACGAGCTCTCCTACGCCGAGAACTTCCTCAAGATGAGCTTCTCGGTCCCGGCCGAGGACTGGAAGGCCAACCCGGTCCTGACAAGCGCCATGGACCGCATCTTCATCCTGCACGCCGACCACGAGCAGAACGCCTCGACCTCGACGGTGCGTTCGGCCGGCTCCTCGGGCGCCAATCCCTTCGCCTGCATCGCCGCCGGCATCGCCTGCCTCTGGGGCCCCGCGCACGGCGGCGCGAACGAGGAAGCGCTCAACATGCTGATCGAGATCGGCACGGTCGACCGCATCCCGGAATACGTCCAGGGGGTGAAGGACCGCCGCTACCGGCTGATGGGCTTCGGCCACCGGGTCTACAAGAACTACGACCCCCGGGCGACGGTCATGCAGAAGACCTGCCACGAGGTGCTCGACGAGGTCGGCGACAGTGACGATCCGCTGCTGAAGGTGGCCATGGAGCTCGAGAAGATCGCGCTCAACGATCCCTACTTCATCGAGCGCAAGCTCTACCCGAACGTCGACTTCTATTCCGGCATCACCCTGCGCGCCCTGGGCTTCCCGGCCGAGATGTTCACGGTGCTGTTCGCGGTCGCCCGCACCGTGGGCTGGATCGCCCAGTGGAAGGAGATGATCGAGGATCCAGCGCAGAAGATCAGCCGCCCCCGCCAGCTCTACACCGGCGCCACCCAGCGCGACTACGTGGCGGTGAACAAGCGGGGCTAGCCCCCCGCCCTCGTCTTCAGGATATCCAGGACGGCCCCCGCCGCGGCCTCCGAGGGATCGGGGCCGCCGCGCCCCATCTTGTCGAGCGCGGCGTTCTGGGCCGCCACCTGACGCGCCCGCAACGCCGGGTCGTCGAGGCGCAGCGCCAGCTCGCGCGCCAGGTTCGGACCGTTGCAGTCGTCCTGCACCAGCTCCGGCGCGATGAAGGCCTGGGCAGCGATGTTGAACAGGGTGATGTACTTGGTGCGGATCAGGCGCTTGAGGATCGCGTGCGTCAGCGGTCCCAGCCGATAGCCGACCACCATGGGAACGCCGGCCAGCGCCAGCTCCGTGGTGACCGTTCCGGAGCAGGCGAGCGCCACGGTCGCGGCCTTCATGGCGTCGAGCTTGGCCGCTTCGCCTTCCAGCACAGTGGCGCGGTGCGGCCATCCGGCGACCTGCGACTTGACCACATCGGCCACCGTCGGCGCGGCCGGCACGACCACGCGCAGCCCGGGGCGTTGCGCCTTCAGGATGTTCACCGCGGCTTCGAAGGCCGGCAGCACGCGGGCGATCTCGCCGGGGCGACTGCCGGGCATGACCAGCAGGATCGGCTCGTCGGCGGCGGCCCCGATCCGCTGGCGAAGCCGCCCGGGATCGGCCTTGGAAAAGTCCAGCGTCAGGGCGGCGTTGCCGACGAAGCTCACCGGGAGGCCCGCGGCCTCGAAAAAGGGGGCGTCGAAGGCGTGGATGGAGAGCAGGTGGTCGACGGCCCCGGCCAGGGTCTTCGCCCGGCCCGGCCGCGTCGCCCAGACCTGCGGTCCCACGTACTTGATCAGCGGCAGCCCCGGCATCGCCTTCCGCAGGCGCTGGGCCACGCGCAGGGTGAAGCCCCAGGAATCGATCAGCACCACCACGTCGGGCCGCTCGCGCACCGCCAGGGCCGCGGTCTGGTCGGCGCGGCGCACCACGCGGGGATAGGCGAGCAGGCCCTCCCAGAGGCCGAGAATGGAAAGCTCGGCGATGTCGAAGGGACTCTGCACCCCCTCCGCCGCCATCCGCGCCCCGCCGACGCCCACGAACCGCACACCCTCGCCCAGCCACGCCTTCAAGGCCCGCGCCAGGCCCGCCCCGCGATCGTCGCCGGAGGCCTCGGCGGCCACCAGCATGACGGTGAGCGGCTTCACGTCGGGTCGGGCTCCAGGCCCAGGATGAACAGGCCCAGCGTATCGGCCGCAGCGATGGTCGCGGCGCGGTCCAGCACCAGCAGCCGGTCCGCCTCGCCCACGACACCGGCCAGGCCCGCCCGGGCGGCGGCGGCGATGGTCTCCGGCCCGATCACCGGCATGTCGACGCGCACCTCCTGGATCGGCTTCGGCGCCTTGGCGAGCACGCCGGCCCGGGCTCCCGCGCCGCCGCGCAGGGCTTGCGGCAGGCCGGCGACCCGTTGCAGCAGGGCCGCGGTGCCCTCCTGGGCCTCGACGCCCAGCACCAGGCCGCGGCAGACCACGGCGGCCTGGCCGATGTCCTGTTGGCCGATGGCGCGGGCGACCTCCATGGCGCGGATGACGTCGGCCATGTGCGCCTCGCCGGCGGCATGGGCGCCGAGCGGCCCCGCGGGCAGGGTCAGGTCGTCGGTCACCTCATGGGCGCCCTCGACCAGCAGGCCCTCCTTCTCGAACTCGCCGACCAGGAACCGCAGCAGGGCGTCGTCGCCCTGGCGCGCCGCGCGGATGGCGCCCGGCAATGCCAGGAGGCCGCGCCCGTCCGGGATCAGGGTCGAGAAATCCGGCCGACTGACCGTCCCGGCCAGGCAGACGGAACTGCAGCCTTCGCGCTTGAGCAGCCGGATGCACTTGCCGAGCTCGGCCAGGCCCACGTCGGCGCCGGGGAAACCCGCCACCTCGACGCCGGCGAACCCCTTCAGGCGGATGACGAAAAACGGCCGCCCGACGCGCTGGCAATGATCCGCGATCTCGGCTGGCAGACCGCCGCCGCCGGCGATCAGGCCGAGCTTGTCCATCACACTTCGCGTTCGGGCAGGCAGAGCGGCCGGCTGGCGTCGGCGCGGATGAACTCGATAATCTCCATCACCGGCGTGCTCTGGCCGAAGGTCGTCGCCGTGTCATCGACTCGCTCCTGGAAGGTGCCTTCCTCGGCGAACAGCAGCCGGTAGGCGGAGCGCAGGGCGCTGATCGTTTCGCGGTCGAAGTTGCGGCGCTTCAGACCGACAAGGTTGAGGCCCTCGAGGTGGGCGTGGTTTCCCCAGACGAGTCCGTAAGGGATCACATCCTTGGTCACCGCGGCCAACCCGCCGATGAACGAGTAGCGGCCGACGCGGCAGTACTGATGCACAGCCGCTAGGCCGCTCACCATCACGAAGTCACCGATATGCACGTGACCGCCGAGCGTCGCGGAGTGCGCCAGGATCACATTGTCGCCGACGTAGGAGTCGTGACCGACGTGGGAGGTCGCCATGAACATGCCATCGTCGCCGACACGGGTGACGCCCCCGCCATCGGGCGTGCCGATATGCATCGTCACGTGTTCCCAGATTTTGTTGCGGTCGCCGATGATCAGCTCGGTCGGCTCGCCCCGGTAGCCCGTGTGGTGGGGGGGGCCGCCCAGGTTGGTGAAATTGCGCACCATGCAGTCCGCCCCGACGCGGGTGTGGCCCTCTATGACAACATGGGCCAGGACCTCGGTACGCGCCCCGATCTTCACGTGCTCACCGATCACGCAGAACGGACCGATGGAGACGCCGCCGGCCAGCTCGGCCCCCTTGGCGACGATAGCGGTCGGATGGATCGCGATGCTCACTGGGTCTCGACCACCATGGCGGCGAACTCCGCTTCGGCCGCGACCTTCTCGTCCACCACGGCCTTGCCGCGAAACTTGAAGACGTCGCCGCGGGCCCGCAGCACTTCGACGTTGAGACGGATCACCGCGCCCGGCCGCACCGGCGCACGGAAACGGCAGTTGTCCAGCGACATGAAGAAGATCGCCTTGCCGCCGACGTCGACGTCCAGCGACTTCGACATCAGCACCGCGCCGGTCTGGGCCAGGGCCTCGACGATCAGCACGCCGGGCATCACCGGATAGTCGGGGAAGTGGCCCTGGAAAAACGGCTCGTTCACGGTCACGCACTTGATGCCGACGATCGACTGGTTGGGCCGATAGTCCTCGCAGCGGTCGACCAGCAGGAACGGGAAGCGGTGCGGGATCCGGGCGAGGATCTCGGTGATGTCGATCTGGGTGTCGTCCTCGGCCGTCGGCGCTTTGCGGCTCATTGGTCCGCTCCTCCTCGACGGTTGGACATCTTCCTCACCCAGGCGATCTCCCGCATCCAACCCCTCAAGGGCTGCGCCGGGAAACCGCCCCAGGTCTCGCCGGCCGGGACGTCGCGCATCACGCCGGCCGCGGCGCCGATCCGCGCGCCCGCGCCGATGGTGACGTGGTCGGCGATGCCGGCCCGGCCGCCGAGCTGCGCGCCATCGCCGATCGTCACACTGCCGGAGATCCCGGTGTGTGCGGCCATCACGCAATTGCGTCCCACGCGGACGTTGTGGGCGATCTGCACCAGATTGTCGATCTTGGTGTTCTCGCCGACCACGGTGTCGTCGAAGGCCCCGCGGTCGATGCAGCTGTTGGCCCCGACGGTGACGCCGTCCTGCAGGATGACGCGGCCGAGCTGCGGAATATCGACCAGCCCCTGGGCCCCGACGGTTGCGCCGAAGCCGGCCTCGCCGATGCTCGCCCCCGCGAGGATCGTGACCCGGTCGCCGACCAGGGCGCAGCTCAGGCTCACCCGCGCGGAGATGGCGCAGTCGCGGCCGATGGCGACGCCCGGCCCGATCACCGTGTTGGCGCCGATGCGCGAGCCCCGGCCAATGCGCGCCCCGGGTCCGATCACCACGCCGGGGGCCAGCTCGACACCGTCCTCCAGCGCGACGTCGGCGGCGATCGCCACGCCCGAGGGCGTGGTGCGCAGCCGATGCAGCCGCTGCGCCGCCAGGGCGTAGGCGGCCTGCGGACGCGGGGTCAAGAGGGCGACACAGCCGTCGGGGACGCTGTCCGCCAGGTCCGGCGGCACGAAGCAGGCGCCCGCCTTAGCCGCTTGCAGCTCGGGCGCCAGCTTGCGGTCAGACAGGAAGGTGACGGTGTCACCCTCGGCGCGGCTGAGGATCGAGACGGCGCGGACCTGTTTGCGGGCCGCGCCGGATTGCGCGAGCTCAGCCCCGCTCAGCCCGGCCAGATCGGCCAGGGAGATGGGACCGAGGTCCTCGAAGAAGCGCGGATCGGGCATGGAATCCCTATCCTCGACCCGCGCGCCTCACGACGGAAGGCCCGATTACTTGCGGGTGGCCGGACGCGGCGTCGTCGGGACGGTCGTCACCGGCGGCGCGCCGCCCGTGGCGGCCTGGTCCAGATGCTCGCGATCGAAGGCGAAGGTGGTGATCTTGGCGTTCAGCGCGGCCACCACCTGCGGGGTGATGTCCATCGCCGGGTTGCCGAGCACCACGGCCGTGCGCTGCAGCAGCAGCGAGCAGCTCTTCTGCTGGTAGACCTGACGGATCAGCGGCTCCATTTCCTCGCCGACCCGCTGCAGGGCCTTCTGCTCGGTGGCCTGCACTTCGCGGTCGCGCAGCTGGGCCTTCCGTTGCAGGGCGTTGGCGCGCACCTGCAGGGCCGCGCCGCGCTGCTCGAGGGTGTTCTGGTCGAGCGTGCCACGCGAGGCTTCCAGGGTCCGGCCCTCGGTCTCGATGGAGGCCCGTTCGCCGTTCAGCTCGGCCTGCACTTGGGCCACGATCTGCTGCAACCGGGTCTCGACGTACTTGCCGACGGTCGAGCCGCCGATCGCGCCTTCGACGGAGATGATGCACACGCCGGGGACCGGCGGGCCGTGGGTCACCGGCGACTGGGCCGCGGCCTGAGCGAAGGCGCTCGAGCCCAGGGCGAGAGTACTGGCCGCCGCGAGCATGGCTGCGGCGAAGGGTTTGAAGGTCATGTGTCTATGAAACCTAATTGAACCGCGTTGAGGTGGAGAACCTGAAAAGTTCAGTCTTGTCGTAGGGCTGTTTGGCCAAAACTTGGCTGAAGTCGAACTCGAGCGGACCCATGGGCGATTTCCAGAAGATGCTCAAGCCGACCGAAGCGCGCAGCCCGAAGTCGTCGTGGATGTCCGGGCTGCGGGTCAGCACCAGATTTCCATTGGCGTCCTTCACGAAGCCCTTGGTCGTGTCGTTGGGATCGACCAGCACCGGGGCCAGCCTGTCGACCGGATCGAGGCCGCCGGCGGTGCCGAAGTCGGAGAACACGCCGGCCTTGATGCCGTACTGCTCCGGCAGATAGGTCGGGAGCGTCAGCTCCACGTGGCCGATGGCGTAGGCCTTGGCGCCGAGCGCATCGGTCCGGCCGAAGCTCAGGTCGCGCGGGCCGATGCCGGCGGTCTCGAAGCCGCGGAAGGTGTTGCCGCCCTCGTAGAAGCGGTCGTTGATCCGCACGTGGTCGCCGCCCCAGCCGCCGACGAAGCCGGCCGAGCCGGTGACGCTGAGGATGAAGTTCTTGCTGAACCCGTGGTACCAGCCGGCGTCGCCGGTGGTGCGGACGTACTTCACATCGCCCCCAAAGCCCGCCAGGTCCTGGTTGAAGCCCATGTTGAAGCCGCGGGTCGGATTGACCGGGTCGTTCCGGCGATCGATGCGCGCCCCGTAGCCGATCAGCGAGGTGACGAAGGCGCCGCGCTCGGAGCAGACCGAGAACGACAGCAGCTCCTGCGACGGGTCGCAGAGCGACGGATCGATCTCCACGTCGTCGCTGCGCAGGGTGTAGAGCACCGAGCCGCGCGAATTGAGGCTCAGCGGGAACTGGGTCCGCAGGCTCGCCCCGACGGTGGTCTCCTTATAGGAGGAGAACTGGGTCAGGTCGTACTTGTAGTAGTAGACGTCGGAGCCCACCGAGAGGTCACGGCCGCCGAACCTGGGCTCGGTGAACGAGAAGTCGATGTCCTGCTGCAGCGAGCCCACCGAGACCCGGGCCCGCAGCTCCTGGCCCCGGCCGCGGAAGTTGCGCTCGGTGAAGCCCAGGTCGATCACCAACTGGTCGACCGACGAATAGCCAGCGCTGAACGACAGCTCGCCGGTCGGCTGCTCCTCGACCTTCACCTGCAGGGCGGTGCGGTCGGGCGCCGAGCCGGGGGTCTCGGTGATGTCGACGTTCTTGAAGAAGCCCAGCGCCCGGACCTGCGCCTTCGACCGGTCAACCAGGGCGCGGTTGTAGGCGTCGCCCTCGGCCACGTTCATCTCGCGGCGAATGACGTAGTCCAGGGTCTGGGTGTTGCCGACGATGTCGATGCGGTCGATGTAGACCCGCGGGCCTTCCTTCACGTCGAACACCACGTCGACGGTGCCGTTCTGCGGATGGCGCACGAAGCGCGGCCGCACGTCAACGAAGGCGAAGCCGGCGGCGCCCGCCGCGAAGGTCAGCGAATCCGTCGCCTGTTCGACCCGCTGGTCCTCGTAGATCTCGCCCTGGTGGATCGGCACCAGCGACTGCAGGACGTTCTTGTCGAGCTTCTGCAGCTCGGTCTCGACGGTCACCTTGCCGAACTTGTACTCAGGCCCCTCCTCCACCGTGTAGGTGACGGCGAAGCCGTTCTTGTCCGGCGACAGCTCGGCGACCGAAGAGATCACCCGGAAGTCGTAGTAGCCGCGGTTGCGGTAGAACTTGCGCAGCTGCTCCTTGTCGTACTCGAGCCGGTCAGGATCGTAGTTCGCGTTGGTGGAGAAGAATTTGTACCACTTGGATTCCTCGGTCACGACGACGCCGCGCAGGTCGTTGTCGGAGAAGGCCTTGTTGCCGAGGAAGTTGACCCGGAGGATGCCGCTCTTCGGGCCCTCGTCGATCTTGAAGATCAGGTCGACCCGCTTCTGCGGCAGCTCGACGATCTGCGGCGTGATGGTCGCCGAGATGCGCCCCGCGCGCCGGTAGAGCTCGAGGATCCGCGCCACGTCGGACTGCACCTTGGCGCGGGTGAAGATGCCGCGCGGGCGGACGCTCACCTCGTCCTTCAGCTTGTCGTCCTTGAGGCTCGAATTCCCCTCGAACAGCACCCGGTTGATGATCGGGTTCTCGACGATGGTGACGATCAGGTCGCCGTTCTGGAATTCGATCTTCTCGTCGGCGAACAGCTCGGTGCGGGCCAGGGCGCTCAGCGCCTGGTTGGCCTTGGCGTCGTCGACCGTGTCGCCCACCTGCAGCGGCAGGTAGGAGATCACCGTCGAGGGTTCGATCCGCTCGTTGCCGCGCACCAGGATGCGCTGGATGACCCCGCCCTGGGATCGCGGCGGCAGCGCGGCCGGCGCCGGCGCCGCGCCCGCGGCCGGGGTGGAGGTCGCCGGGGCGGCTGTGCCGGCCGGAGGCTGGTCAGCTGGCGCCGGCGGCGTGGCGGGAGGTTGCGGCTGGGCCGGCGCCTGGGCCATGGCCAGGCCTGGCGCAATGAGCGCCGTTGTCCCCAGAAGCAGGGCAAGACCGGAGGCTAGCGCAGCGCCTTGGGCGCGGTGTTTGTACATCGAATCAGCCGTTACAGGGGAAAGCGAACTTACGAGAATAGCCCGCCCAGGAAAGTGAGCACGCGCAGGCGCTGCAGATCGTTCCAAGTCGCGAACAACATCAAACCGAGCACCAGAGCAAGCCCCACGCGATACCCTGCTGCCTGAACCTTGGCAGCAAGAGGGCGCCGCGCCACCGCTTCGTACGCATAGAAGAGCAGGTGGCCTCCGTCGAGGACCGGGATGGGCATCAGGTTGAGGAAGCCGATGCCGACCGAGATGTTGGCCACCAGCTCCAGCATGGTGATGGCGGCGTTGGCGATCAGCGTCTGGACGTTCGGCGATTCCTGGGCGGTCTGTTTGGCGATCTCGCCGGACAGCTGCGCCATGCCCAACGGGCCGGACAGCTGCTCGGCGGTTTCGCGGCCGACCACCAGCCGGCCGAGGTAATGCAGGGTCGTATCGACCACGTCGACGGTGCGATCGACGCCGCCGCCGACCGCCTCGAGCGGGGTGAAGTGGCGGATCTGCAGGTCGCCCGGCTTGGACTGGTACTCGAGACCCAGCACGCCGAGGTGCTGCGGGTGGCCGAGCCGGTCGAGGATCACGCCCCGCCTGGGCGTGGCGGTCAGCGCCACCGGATGGCCGGCGCGGCGCACGACGAACTGGATCGGCGTGCCGGTCTTCAGGAACACGATCCGTTGCAGAGTTGAAAAGCTGTCGATCGCGCGGCCGTCGGCGGTCTGCACGAGGTCGCCGACCTTGAAGCCCGCCGCTTCCGCCGCCCCGCCCGGGGTCACCACGTCGACGCGGGCCGGCTGCAGCGGCTCACCCACGGTCATCAACAGGCCCGCGAACACCACCACGGCCAGGATGAAGTTGGCCACCGGGCCAGCGGCCACGATGATCGCCCGCTGCCAGAGCGGCTTGAAATGGAAATAGCGGCTGAGCGCAGCGGGACCTTCCCGCTCCACGATCTCGCGCTCCAGGGCGCCGAGGTCTTCGGCGTCCGGTACGCTGGCGGCATTGTCGTCGCCGGCGAAGCGCACGTAGCCGCCCAGCGGCAGCCAGCCGATTCGCCACTCGACCCCGGCCCGGTCACGCCATTGAACGATCGGACGGCCGAAGCCGATGGAGAAGCGATCGACGGCGGTGCCCAGCAGGCGGGCGGCGAGGAAGTGGCCGCCCTCGTGGATCGTCACGACCACGCCGAGGATGACCATGATCGGGATCACATAGAGCAGGATGTTGTCCACGAAGCCGATCATCGATGGGCTGCTCCTTTGAGCCTAGGCCTGGGCCATAAGGGCGCTTACGACGTCGTCCGCCACGCGGCGCGCCGTCGCATCGGTTGTTCGCGCCGATTCCAGGACATCCTCGTTGGTGTTTGCGCCCACCGCATGGCGGTCCATCCGCTCCAGCGTCTCGCCCACGACGCGCGCAATATCGAGAAAGCCGATTCTGCGGTCAAGGAAGGCCGCGACCGCGCGCTCGTTCGCCGCGTTCATGGCCGCGGGCGCGCGGCCGCCGGCGGCCAGCGCCTGCTTGGCGATGGAGAGCGCCGGGAATCGGCCGGGGTCCGGCGCCTCGAAGGTTAGCGGGCCGGAGCGGACCAGGTCGAGCTTGGGCGCGGGCCACGGCAGCCGGTCCGGCCAAGCGAAGGCGCAGGCGATCGGCGGGCGCATGTCCGGCGGGCCGAGTTGGGCCAGCGTCGAGCCGTCCGCATACTCCACCAGGCTATGGATGATCTGCTGCGGGTGGATCAGCACCTCGATCTTCTCGGCCGGCATGTTGAACAGGTAGGAGGCCTCGATCACCTCCAGGCCCTTGTTCATCATGGTCGCCGAATCGATCGAGATCTTCGAGCCCATGCTGAAGTTGGGGTGGGCCAGCGCCTGCTCCGGCGTGGCGCGGGCCATCTGGTCCTGGGTCGCGCCGCGGAACGGGCCGCCGGAGGAGGTGAGGATCAGGCGCGACACCTGGCCGGCGTTCTCCGGCTCCAGCACCTGGAAGATCGCCGAGTGCTCGGAATCGACCGGGATCACGGCGCCCCCGGAGAGCTTCGCCATGCGCAGCAGCTCCGGCCCGGCGCAGACCAGGCTTTCCTTGTTGGCGAGCGCCACGACGGCGCCCCGCCGGGCCGCGGCCAGGGTCGGCGCGAGGCCCGCGAAGCCGACGATCGCCGACATCACCCACTGGGAATCGGCCTGGGCGGCGTCGCGCACGGCCCCTGCCCCTGCGGCGGTCTCGATGCCGCTTCCGGCCAACCGCTCGCGCAGCTCCGGCAGGGCCGCCTCGTCGGCGACGACGGCGATCGCCGGGCGCCAGCGACGCGCCTGTTCGGCCAGCCGCTCGACGTTGCGCCCGGCGGTCAGCGCCACGACCTCCAGCTCGACGCCGGACTTCTCGAGCACATCCAGGGTCGAGACGCCCACCGATCCTGTGGAGCCCAGGACGGTGATCTTGCGTGGCAGGTTCAATGGCCCCATCCGAGGTGGTTGGCGAGACGGGCGCCGGCCATCACGACGACGGCGAACATCAACCCATCGACGCGATCGAGCAAGCCGCCGTGGCCCGGGATCAGGTCGCCGGAATCCTTCACGCCGAAGCGCCGTTTGAGCGCCGATTCCCAGAGGTCGCCGGCCATGGTGGCGAGGCCGACCGCCAGGCCGACCAGGGCCGCGGCCCGCAGGTCGAGCCGGAACACCGACAGCCCCGCCATGCCTGTCGCCGTGGCGCTGGCCGCCGCGAGGCCGCCGATGAATCCTGACCAGGTCTTGTTGGGCGAGAACCGCGGCCACAACTTCGGGCCTTTGAGCACGCTGCCGACCGCGAAGGCGCCGATGTCGGCGGCCCAGGTGCAGGCGAACAGCATCATGGTCCACCAATGCCCCTGGTTGGTGGAGCGCAACCAGACGAGGCAGACCGCCGCGGGGGCGATGTAGAGCACGCCATAGCCGGCATCCACCGCCCGCTCCGCCACGCCGCGCGCCACCAGGGCCGCGGCCAGCGCGCAGATCGGGACCGCCAGCCAGGCGGTCTTGAAGTAGCCGAGGTGGCTCAGGAAGACCGCCACCAGCACGGCCGCGGTGACCGCGGCGGCCACCCGCACCGGCGCGCGCGGGGCGCTCATGCCGCCCCATTCGATGGACAGCAGGGCCAGGCCCACCGAGATCAGCACGAGATAGGGCCAGCCGCCGTACCAGGCGGCGCCGAGCGCGGCGGGGATCAGCACGACCGCCGAAGCGACGCGCAGGCCGAGGTTCGACCAGTCGAAGCGCCTAGCCTGCGGCAAGGGCGTCATCGGGCACGACGGCCCCATAGCGGCGATTGCGCGTCTGGAACTCGGCGATCGCGGCCTGCAGGTGGGCCGCCGTGTAGTCGGGCCAGAGCACGTCCTGGAAGACGAATTCGGCATAGGCCGCCTGCCAGAGCATGAAGTTGGACAGCCGCTGCTCGCCGGAGGGCCGCACGATCAGGTCCGGCGGCGGCGCGTCGCCGGTGGCGAGCTGGCTCTCGAACAGCGCTTCGGTCAGGTCGTCGGGCCGCGCGCGGCCGGCGGCCACGGCCTCGGCGAACTTGCGGGCCGCGTCGACGATGTCGGCCTTGCCGCCGTAGTTGAAGGCGACGTTCAGGAAGAAGCGGTCGTTCTTGGCGGTGCGCTGCTCGGCCTCTCGGCAGATCTTCAGCAGGTCCCGCGACAGGCCCTTGTCACTGCCGATCACCCGGACGCGGACCCCTTCCCGCTCCAGCCGGGCGATGTCGGTCTCGAAGTAGCGCTTGGGCAAGGCCATCAGCTCGGCCACCTCGGCGGCCGGGCGGCTCCAGTTCTCGGTGGAGAAGCCGAACACGGTCAGCCAGCGGATGTTCATGTCCGGGGCGGCCTCGACGATGCGCTTCAGCGCCTCGACGCCGGCCCGGTGGCCGAGCGTTCGCGGCAGGGCGCGGCGCTTCGCCCAGCGGCCGTTGCCGTCCATGACGATCGCCACGTGCAGCGGCGGCGCTTCGGCGGAATCGGCCGGCGCGCCCGCGGGCGTCGTGTTCTTCTGGGCGGCCATTAGCTTGAGGATCCTTCGGGCGCAGCGCGCCGCTTAAACCTGCATGATCTCTTGTTCTTTGGTTTTCAAGGCTTCGTCGATGCGCTTGATCGCCTCGTCGGTGATCTTCTGGACCTCGCCCTCAAGCCGCTTGTGCTCGTCCTGATTGATGGCGCCGTCCTTCTCCGCCTTCTTCAGATCGTCGTTGGCGTCGCGGCGGATGTTGCGCACCGCGATGCGCTGCTGCTCGCCATATTTGCCGGCCACCTTGACCAGGTCCTTGCGGCGTTCCTCGGTCAGCGGCGGGATCGGAATCCGCAGGTTCTGGCCATCCACCATAGGATTCAGGCCCAAGCCGGCGTTCCGAATGGCTTTTTCGACCGAGATCACCAGCCCACGGTCCCACACGTTGACCATCAGCATGCGGGCGTCCGGGACGCTGACCGCGCCCACCTGGCTCAGCGGCATGGTCGCGCCATAGGCGTCCACGTGCACCTGGTCCAGCAGCCCCGCCGAGGCCCGGCCGGTCCGCAGAGAGCCGAACTCCTCCTTCAAGGCGGCGACCGCCTTGTCCATGCGGTCCTTGTACCGGGCGATCACCGGCTTTTCCGTGGTGGCCATGTCTTGCTCCCTTCCTTCCGGCTTCGAGGCGCTCAGGCGATGGTGGTGAACACGCCCTCGCCGGTCAGCACCTTCAGCAGGTTGCCCCGTTCGCGGATCGAGAAGACCACGATGGGGATGCTGTTGTCGCGCATCAGGCTGACGGCGGAGGTGTCCATCACCCGCAGGTCCTTCGACAGCACGTCCATATAGCTGAGCGTCTCGTAGCGCTTGGCGTCCGGATCCTTCTTGGGATCGGCGGTGTAGACCCCGTCGACGCTGGTGCCCTTGAAGAGGGCGTCGCAGCCCATCTCGGCGGCCCGCAGGGCGGCGGCGGAATCGGTGGTGAAATAGGGCGCGCCGAGGCCGGCGGCGAAGATCACCACCCGGCCCTTCTCGAGATG
The DNA here is from genome assembly GCA_004799545.1 of Phenylobacterium sp. GTDB lineage: Bacteria > Pseudomonadota > Alphaproteobacteria > Caulobacterales > Caulobacteraceae > Phenylobacterium. The sequence goes on along the minus strand of SSMU01000010.1, from coordinate 74,004 downwards.
GCGCAGGGCGCGCCTGCGGATATAGCGCTCGCAGACCGCCTCCATGGGGATGGCCGACTGGACGCGGGTGTAGACGCCCTTCTTCTCCAGGGAGGCCTGCAGGGCGAGCGCGTTCATCACCGTCGCCAGCATGCCCATGTAGTCGGCGCTGGCGCGCTCCATGCCGCTCTCGGCGAGCACGGCGCCGCGGAAGATGTTGCCGCCGCCAACCACCAGGCAGATCTGCACGCCGGCGGCGGTCACCTGGGCGATCTCCTCGCACACCGTGTCGAGGGTCGCGGGATCGATGCCGAACTTGTCGCCGCCGACGCCCGCCTCCCCCGAGAGCTTCAGGAGGATGCGTTTGTAGCGGGGCTGGCGGTCAGGCATGGGCTCAATCCCTAGCGCAAACTGAACATATGCCAAGGGCGCGGCGCGCGTGAACGCGCCGCGCCCTCTCAGCAGATCTTAGGACCGACTAGCTCTGGCCGGAAAGCTGCGCCACTTCGGTCGCGAAATCCGGGCCCGCCGGGCCCTTGTCCACGCCTTCGCCGAGGGCGAAGCGGACAAAGCCCGTGACGGTCACCGGCGAGCCGACCTGCTTGGCCGTCTCGGCGACCAGCTGCTCGATCGTCTGGTCCGGGTTCATGACGAAGGGCTGCTTCAGGAGCACGACCTCTTCCTGCCACTTGCGGATCCGGCCCTCGACCATCTTCTCGGCGATCTCGCGGGGCTTGCCCGATTCGATCGCCGTCTGGGTCTGGATCTCACGCTCCTTGGCCACGACCGCGGGGTCGAGCTCGTCGGAGGCGAGCGCCAGCGGCGGGGTCGGCGTGCCGGCCACGTGCATGGCGATGCGGCGGCCGACGTCCTTCAGCACCTGCTGGTCGCCGGCGCTTTCCAGGGCCACGAGCACGCCAAGCCGCGCGACGCCCTCGCCCTGCACGTTGTGCAGGTAGAGCGCGACAACGCCCTGGCCGACGCTGAGCCGCGAGGTGCGGCGCAGGCGCATGTTTTCGCCGATGGTGGCGATCAGGCCGGTGATCATGTCGCCGACCACTTCGCCATTTGCCGTCTTGGCCTGGGCGATGGTCTCCAGGATCTCATGCTCCAGCGCCGTCGCGGCGATGTGCCGGGCCGCCTGCTGGAACTTGTCGTTCTTGGCCACGAAGTCGGTCTCGGCGTTGAGCTCGATGAGCACGCCCGACTTGCCGTCAGCCGACACCAGGCCCGCAACCAGGCCCTCGGCCGCGGCGCGGTCCGACTTCTTGGCGGCCTTGGACAGGCCCTTGGTGCGCAGCCAGTCCATGGCCGCGGTCACATCGCCGGCGTTCTCCTGCAAGGCCTTCTTGCAGTCCATCATGCCAGCGCCGGATTTTTCGCGCAGGTCCTTGACCAGCGCAGCGGTCACTTCCGCCATGGTCAGCTCCTTCATAGGTTGGGCCGCCGGACCTGCAGCATGCCGGTCCGGCGTGACAGTTCGCGAGTCCGGGCCGGAAAGCCCTTAGCTCGCTTGTTCTTCGCTCGGCTGCTCCGAGGTCTCCTCGACGCCGGCGTCGGCGGCCGGAGCCGCCGCATCGGCGGCCGCAGCCGTCTCCTCGGCAGGCGCTTCGGGCGCGGGCGCCTCGGCCGCGGTGGTATCGGGCTCAGCCGCGGGCGCTTCAGCGGCTTCGGCCTTGGGCGCCTCAGCGGGCTCGGCCTTGGCCGCCGGAGCGGCTTCGGCCTTAGGCGGCTTGGGGGCCTTGGCCTTGGGCGCTTCAGGTTCCGCCGCTTCGCTGCGGGCCAGGGCCGGCTCCATCGGAGTCTCGCTCGCGCCGAGGTCGACGCCGGACGCCGCCTGGCCGGCCGCCAGGCCGTCGAGGATCGAGTCAGCCAGCAGGTCGCAGTAGAGCTGGATCGCGCGGGCCGCGTCGTCGTTGCCCGGGATCGGATAGGTGATGCCGTCCGGGTTGCAGTTGGTGTCGAGGATGGCGATCACCGGGATGTTCAGCTTGCGGGCTTCCTGGATCGCGATCGCTTCCTTGTTGGTGTCGATCACGAACATCAGGTCGGGGATGCCGCCCATGTCCTTGATCCCGCCGAGGCTGAGCTCGAGCTTGTCGCGCTCGCGGGTCAGCTGCAGCAGCTCCTTCTTGGTGCGACCGCTCTCGCCGCTTTCCATCAGGCCTTCCAGCTCGCGCAGGCGGGCGATCGAGCCCGACACGGTGCGCCAGTTGGTGAGCGTGCCGCCCAGCCAGCGGTGGTTGACGTAATATTGGGCGCAGCGCTTGGCCGTCGAGGCGATCGGGTCCGACGCCTGGCGCTTGGTGCCGACGAACAGGATCCGTCCACCGGCCGCCGCAACCTCGCGCGCCTTCACCAGCGCCTGGTGCAGCAGCGGGATGGATTGGCTGAGGTCGATGATGTGGATGTTGGAGCGGCTACCAAAGATGTAGCGCTCCATCTTCGGGTTCCAGCGGTGGGTCTGGTGGCCGAAGTGGGCGCCAGCTTCCAGGAGCTGACGCATAGAAAAGTCGGGAAGCGCCATCGGCGTTACAAAGTCCTTCTTCCGGTTGAACCTCCGCAGGCCACCCTCCCGCCAAATCGTCTTGGAGGGAGGACCGGAATGGAGAACGGCGGGATGTCTCCCCGTCGCCGCCAAACGCCTGCGTGTGGAATGAGGCGGGGAGATAGGGGCTAAGGCCGGAAATTGCAAGCCCGGCGGGGACTTGGGACCGCGCTACCTCAGATAGCCCATCTGCCGGTAGTAGCGCGCGGCGCCCGGATGCAGCGGCACGGCGCCGTTCTTCCAGACCGTGCGGCTATCCCAGGAATAGGGCCGGACGTACCATTTGAGCTGGCCGCGATGCTCGTCGATCGCCTTGGCCGCGGCGTAGGCGGCGTCGTCGGGCATGTCCGCGCGGGCGAAGATCGCGTGGCCGGAGCGGCCGACCGTCGGGATGGCCCGGTCGACGCCGCGCAGCAGGCCCCACTTGGCGGTCACCCGCTCGTAACCACCGCCGGCGACGAGGTCCGCGATCACCGGCTCGGGAATGTCGAGGAAGCGCAGGGTGAAGCGCTGGCTGAGCGCGCTCCAGAACGAGGCTTCGGGATTGTTGGCGGCGCTGCCTTGGTCGCTGACGATGATGTCGAAGTCGGCGGTGTTGTTCTGGCCGAGCGCCGGGACGATCGATCCGCCGAAGGCCTTCACCGCGTCGCGCGTCAGGCCGTAGTGGGCAAGCATGACCTCGGCGCCCTGCCCGCCCGCCAGGATCTTCACCGGCCGCCTGTCGCGGGCGACCTGGGCGAGGTCGGTGATGCCGGACGAGGCCTTGACCGCCACCAGCAGGTAGCTTGGATCCTCGATGTGGGCGATCAGCCGCAGGTTGGTCATCGGCCCGTCGGCGCGGTAGGCGCCGCGGCCTTCGTAGGCCTGGGTCAGGAAGTCGCTGGCGGTGGCCCCGAAGTCGACCGGGGCGTCGAACCGCTCGGTCGTGCCGACCACGAACTCCACCGGATTGAGCGGCGGCGGCAGGGCGGCCTTGGCGACCAGGCGCGGGCCCTCCGCGCGGTTGCAGTTGCGGCAGAGCACCACGTCGTAGCCGGCTGGCGCCATGGCCTCTCGGACGAAGTCGCCGAGCTCGCCCCAGGGACAGGCGTCGGGACAGGCCGCGGCGAACACCGGCCGCTTGAGCGCCCAGCCCGTCTTGCCGACCTCGATGGTGCGGCCAGCGGGCGGGGACGTCGGCTGGGCCAGGGCCGCGGCGGCGGCCAGCAGCGCGCCCGCCAGCAGGCCAAGCGCGGACACCCACCTCTTCTTCGACATCGACGCCTCCCCCGCCGCATCATGACGCCGCGGCCGGCGGGGCGGCAAGCCTAGCCGTGCTAGAGGCGCGACCGGTGACCGCGCGGGACGTGGAAGCCGGCGTGTTTCGCGTGGCCCGCGTGGTGGGCGCGCGGGGCGTGGAAACTGGCCCGATGGCCGCGGGCGGCCGCGGCGCCGGCGAGGGTTAGGGCCAGGACGAGGCCGAAGGTTATTGCTGCGCGCATCAGAGGTCCTCCACAAACACCACGCCGGGCGCGGTCTTCAGGGCGCCGCGGACCGCCGGGTCCAGGCTGAAGCGGCCGGGCAGCTTCATCTCCACCTCGCGGCCGCCGCCGATCCCGGCGACGATGACGATCTCGCCGCCGCGGACGTTGGCCACCGTCTCCAGGCGCCGCTTCAGGGCGTCGATCTCGGCGCTGCGCGGGGCGATGTGGACCCGCAGGCCCGCCACCACGTTCTCGACCGCCTTCTCCACCGGCTCGACGTCGTCGCCGAAGAACCGCACCTCGCCGTCCTTGGCGCTGGCCCGCACCTTGATCGCCACCGCCTTGCCCGGTTCCAGCAGGTCGCGGCACTTGCGCAGGGTCTCCGGCGGGAACAGCACCTCGAACTCGCCGGTGGGATCGGAGAAGGTCACGAAGGCGAACTTCTCGCCGGTGCGCTGGCTCGCCCGCTCCTGCTTGCGGCGCACCACGCCGGCCATGCGGAGCGCCTCGACGCCGGCCTCGGCCTTCACCACCGCGTCGACATAGAGCTCGGTCCGGCGCCGGCGCAGGGCCTCGACCATGTCCTCCAGCGGGTGGCCGGAGAGGTAGAAGCCGACCGCCGCCAGCTCCTGGTCGAGCCGGTCGACCGGCGTCCAGGACTCGGTCTTCGGCAGCCGGGGCCGCGCCGCATCGGCCTGGTCGCCGCCGAACAGGCTGACCTGCGACGAGGCGCGGTCGGCCGCGACGCTCTGGGCGTAGCCGATCAGGGCGTCGGCCGCGGCTGCCAGCAGGGCGCGGTTGGGATGGATGGAATCGAAGGCCCCGGCGCGCGCCAGGGTGTCGAAGGTGCGCTTGTTGACGTGCTTGGGATCGATCCGCTCGACGAAGTCGAAGATATCGCGGAACGGGCCCCCTTCCCGGCGCACCGCCACCACATGCTCCATGGCCTGCAGGCCGACGTTGCGGATGCCGCCCAGGGCATAGAGCACCTCGCCGCCCTCGACCTCGAAGTCGGCGGCCGAGCGGTTCACGTCGGGCGGCCGGATGACCACCCCGAAGCGCTTGGCGTCCTGATAGAAGACCGAAAGCTTGTCGGTGTTGGCGATGTCGAGGCTCATCGAGGCGGCGAAGAACTCCACCGGCGCGTTGGCCTTCAGCCAGGCCGTCTGGTAGCTGACCACCGCATAGGCCGCCGCGTGGCTCTTGTTGAAGCCGTAGCCCGCGAACTTGTCGACCAGATCGAAGATGCCGCCGGCCTGGGCGGCGGAGACGCCCTTCTCCGCGGCGCCGGAGACGAAGCGGGCGCGCTGCTGCTCCATCTCCTCCTTCTTCTTCTTGCCCATGGCGCGGCGCAGCAGATCGGCCTCGCCCAGGCTGTAGCCCGCCAAGATCTGGGCGATCTGCATCACCTGCTCCTGGTAGACGATGATGCCGTAGGTCTCCTTCAGCACCGGCTCCAGGGTCGGGTGCAGGTAGTCGATGGCCTTACGGCCGAACTTGCAGTCCACGAAGGTCGGGATGTTCTCCATCGGCCCTGGCCGGTAGAGGGCGCCGATGGCGGTGACGTCCTCGATGCAGTTGGGCCGCAGCTGGCGAAGCGCGTCGCGCATGCCCTGGCCTTCAAACTGGAAGACCCCGATGGTCTGGGCGTTGCCCATCAGCTCGTAGCTGGCCTCGTCGTCGAGCGGCAGGGCGGCCATGTCGACGGCGGCGCCGCGCTTCTCCAGGTGCTTCAGGGCCCGGTCGATGACGGTGAGCGTCTTCAGACCCAGGAAGTCGAACTTCACCAGGCCGGCGCTCTCGACCCATTTCATGTTGAACTGGGTGGCCGGCAGGTCGGAGCGCGGATCGCGGTAGAGCGGCGTGAGCTCGGTCAGCGGCCGGTCGCCGATCACCACCCCGGCGGCGTGGGTCGAGGCGTTGCGGTAGAGGCCCTCGAGCTGCAGAGCGATGTCCAGCAGCCGCGCCACCGCCTCGTCGTCGTCGCGGGCCTGCTGCAGGCGCGGCTCGATCTCGATGGCCCTGGCCAGGGTCACCGGATTGGCGGGATTGGCCGGCACCATCTTGGCCAGCCGGTCCACCTGGCCGAGCGGCAGTTGCAGCACCCGGCCCACGTCGCGCAGCACGGCGCGCGCCTGCAGGGTGCCGAAGGTGATGATCTGGGCCACCCGGTCGCGGCCGTAGCGCTGCTGGACGTAGGAGATCACCTCCTCCCGCCGCTCCTGGCAGAAGTCGATGTCGAAGTCGGGCATGGAGACCCGCTCGGGGTTCAGGAAGCGCTCGAACAGCAGGCCGTACTGCAGGGGATCGAGGTTGGTGATGGTCAGGGCATAGGCCACCAGCGAACCGGCGCCGGAGCCCCGGCCCGGCCCCACCGGGATCCCCCGCGCCTTCGCCCACTTGATGAAGTCCGCCACGATCAGGAAGTAGCCGGGGAAGCCCATCTGGGCGATCACCCCGATCTCCCGCTCCAGCCGGGCCTCGTATTCCTCGACGGAGGCGGTGCTGGCCTGGCCCTTGGCCATCCGGCTCTTAAGCCCCTCCCGCGCCTGGTGGGCCAGTTCGTCGGCCTCCGAGCGGCCGCCCTCGGTGGGGAAGCGCGGCAGCAGCGGATCGCGCTTCGCCACCATGAAGGCGCAGCGCCGCGCGATATCGAGGGTGTTGTCGCAGGCTTCCGGCAGGTCGGCGAACAGGGCCCGCATGTCGGCGGCGGGCTTGAACCAGTGCTCGGCGGTCACCCGGCGGCGCTCGTCCTGGCCCACGAAAGCGCCGTCGGCGATACACAGGAGGGCATCGTGCGCGGCGTGCATGGCCGCCTTCTTGAAATAGACGTCGTTGGTGGCGACCAGCGGCGCCTCGGCCTCGTAGGCGAAGCGCACCAGCTCCGGCTCGGCGGCGGCTTCCGCGGCCAGGCCATGGCGCTGCAGCTCGACATAGAAGCGGTCGCCGAACACCGCATGCATCTCCTCCAGCGCGGCGCGGCCTTCCTTGACCTTGCCGGCGGCCAGCAGGTGGTCGACCGGTCCGTCCGGACCGCCGGAGAGCAGGATCAGCCCCTCGGCGTACTGGCGCACCTTCTCCCACGGCACGTGCGGATCGTCGGTCGCCTCGATCTCCAGGTAGGCGGCGGTCGACAGCTCGGTGAGGTTGAGGTAGCCCCGCTCGCTCTGGGCCAGCAGGACAACGCAGGGCGTCCGCGCCCAGCGCTCGGGCGGCGCCTCGCCGATGCCGCTCACCGGCAGGATGCAGCCCACGATCGGCTGCACGCCCGCGCCCTTGGTGGCGACCGAGAACTCCAGCGCCCCGAACAGGTTGGCCCGGTCGGTGAGCGCCACGGCCGGCATCTTGGCCTCGCGGGCCATCAGCCCCAGGGCCTCGGCCTTGATGGCCCCTTCCAGCAGCGAATAGGCGGAGCGGGCGCGCAGATGGACGAAGCCTTCGTTCGTCTCGCCCAAGGCCGCTGTCTCCCCCATCCGCATGGTGATCAGCCCAGATGGACCGCCACGACACACATCATCCAGACAAAGCTGGCGACCGATACAAAGGCCAGCGATTCTCTTGCCAGACGAACCATGTGCGACGTTCCTGCTGTGGATGTTCCCTGAACGTTCTTATTCGCCTTTTGTTCTCACTGTCAAGCTGGTACCGTTCGTCGGCGTTCGGAGGACATCATGAAGCTGGCTCCCCTTGTTGGTTTGCTCGTCGCGGTCGCCCTCACTGGCTGTCAGAAAGCGGCGGACAGCGGCGGCGCGGGCGCGGGTCACGGCCGCTATGTGGGCATCGGCCACTTCAGCCCGGGGCGGATGTGGACCCAGGTCGTGCGCCGGGCTGCGGGCCAGAATCCCGCCGTGGCGAAGCCCGCCGACGACGAGCAGGTGATCATCGTCCTGGACAGCGCGACCGGCGAGGTGCGGCAGTGCGGCAACCTCAGCGGCGCCTGCATCGGGATGAACCCCTGGGGCAAGCCTTTGGCCACCGAGGAAGGCGCGCCGGTTGCGGTCGCCAAGCACGTCGAACAGCTCGACCCACAGCCCGACATCACGGCCACGATCACGCCGGGGAAGCCGGCGCCCGCCGCCCCCCGCCCCTAAAGCTCGATTACGAAGGTCGCGCCCTGCCCCTCGGCGTGGGGCGCGAGCACCAGCTGGCCGCCCTGGCTGACGATGGCCTGGCGGGCGAGGCTGAGGCCGATGCCGCTGCCCTCGGGCTTGGTGGTGAAAAACGGGCGGAAGATGTCGCCCGAAGCCGCCACGCCGGCGCCGCTGTCGCGCACGGTGATGGCGATCCCCTCCCCCGCCGAGACCCCGGCCAGCCAGACCTGCGGCGGGCGCTCACCGGCCAGGGCGGCGTCGGCGGCGTTGGCCAGCAGGTTGATCAGGGCCTGGGCGGTGAGGTCGGGATCGAGGCGGACCCGCACGTCGGGATTGGGCGGTTCGACCTCCAGGGCCACCCCGGTCCAGCGGGTGCGGAACAGCCGCGCCGCCTCTTCCAGCAGCTCCGACAGGCTGACCGTGCGCGGCGACGGGTCCGGCAGGCGGGCGAGCTTGCGGTAGGCGGTCACGAAGCGCTGCAGGCCGGCGGTCCGCCGCGCGATGACGCCAAGGCTGTCGCGGGCCAGGCGCGTGTTCGCCGCCCCGCCCTCGGCCAGCAGCTCCTCGGCGCTCTGGGCCAGGGAGGCCAGCGGGGTGAGCGAGTTCATGATCTCGTGGCTGAGCACCTGCAGCAGCTCCTTCAGCGCCGCCGCCTCGGCCGCCTGGATCTCCGCCTGGATGTCGGTCAGCGCCGCCAGCCGCAGCGCCCCGCCCGCCCCCACCACCTCGGCCACCGAGAGGGCGTAGGTCCTGGGCAGGCCGCCGGCGTTCAGCCGCACGGTCCGCCGGCCATCGGGGCTGGCCGCCGCGATGGCTTCGGTCAGCTCCGGCGCGGCCTCGGCCACCACCCCGTCGGTGCGGAACAGCCGGCGCGCCGCGCGGTTGACCGCGGTCAGCGGGCCGTCGGCCTGCAGGGTGACCAGCGGGGTCGGCGCCTGGTCGAGATAGGCCTGCAGGGTGCGGCGCGCCCGCTCCTCGTCAAGCCGCAAGGCGTCGGCCTCGGCCGGCGGCGGCTCCGGCGCTGAGGCCTCGGCGATCGCCCGGTTGACCAGCCAGACGGCCAGGGCCAGCGCCGCAACCGCGGCCAACAGGGCGTTGGCCGGCAGTCCGGCGCGCCAGGCGAGCACCGCCAGGGCCCCGCCGGCGAACACCAGCGCCTGGGCGGCGAGCCGGGCCAGGCGGGCGCTAGAGGCCATGCTTGAGCATGCGGCGATAGAGGGCGGCCCGCGTCAGGCCGAGGTCGCGGGCGGCCTGGGTCACGTTGTGGGCGTGGCGTTTCAGCGCCGCCTCGACCGCGGCCCGTTCAGTGCGCGCTAGGTTGAAGTCGGGACCGGCGGCCGCGGCGCGGCCGGGCGGCTCGGCCGGCGCGAAGTCGGCGGCGGTGAGGATGTCGGCCTCGCTGAGCACCACGGCCCGCTCGGCGGCCTGGCGCAGGCCGCGCACCTCGCCGGGCGGCGGCTCGGTGGTCAGCCGGACGATGGCGGTCTCGTCCAGCGGCTTGGGCGGCCGGCCGTGGCGCCGCGCGAACAGCCGGACGAAGTGCTCCACCAGCAGCACGGCGTCCTCGCCGCGCTCGGCCAGCGGCGGCATGCGGATCTCGACGACGCCCAGCCGCGCCAGCAGGTCGTCGCGCACCGTGGCGCGGGCCGCCTCCAGGTCGCGGGTGGTGACGACCAGCCGCACGTCGACGCCGCGGTCCAGCGCCGCCAGCAGCTCGCCCTGCGCGCCCGCCGGCAAGGCGGCGATCTCGTCAAGCACCAGGGTGCCGCCCGCCGCGTCGGCCAGCGCCTTGTCGATCGTGGCGGGGTCGGCGACGAGGCTGCGCAGGTCGAGGCGCGCCAGCGTCTGGGCGGCGCGCGGCGAACGGGCGTGCAGCACCTGGGCGGCCAGGCTCTTGCCGGTCCCCGCCGCGCCGTGGATCAGCACGGCGGCGTCGGTGGGCGCGGCGCGGGCGATGCGGTCGGCGACGCGGGCGATCGCCGGGCTCTCCCCGAGGATTAGGGCGGGCGCCTCGGCCGTGGCCGGCTCCGACGCCTGATCCCGCCGTCGCCCCAGCGCCAAGGCGTCGCGCAGGGTGTCCAGCAGGCGGGCGTTGCTCCACGGCTTCATCACGAAGTCGCTGGCCCCGGCCTTCATCGCCGCCACCGCGATGTTGACTCCGCTGTGGCCGGTCACCACCACCACGACCGCCTCCGGATCGTGGGCGCGGACCTCGGCCAACCAGCGGAAGCCCTCCTCGCCGCTGGTCGCGCCGCGGCTGAAGTTGAGGTCCAGGAGGATCACGTCGGGCCGGTCGGCGGCCAGCACGCTCCAGGCCTCCGCCGGGCTCCTGGCCTGCAGCATCCGCCAGCCATTGCGGCCCAGCAGCACCTGGGCCGAGGTCAGCACATCGGCGTCGTCATCGACGAACAGGACGATGGGGGTTTCGCTTGACACGCCTCTAGCCCTGTCCGGAAACGGACACCCTGTCCAAAACCGCGCGCGACCGTCGTTCGCGCTCGAAAAACTTCAACATATCCGACAGCTTAGCCTGGACGCTTCTTGCGGTATCCTGAGCCTGACAGCTTGCATTCGAAGGCCCATGGCGTCCAGTTCCCGTATCTCCTACATCGACCCCGGCGACGGCGGCATGGATAAGCCGGTCGCCCAACCGCAAGCCAGGCGTCGGCGGCGGCGGCTGATCGCCGGCGGCGCGGGCGCCCTCGCCCTGATCGCCGTCGCGGCGGCCATCTGGCTGGGCCCGACCTCCGGTTCGATCGTCCTCAACAGGTCCGAGGTGGAGATCGCCGCGGTGCGCCGCGCGCCGTTCGAGGACTACCTGCCGCTGCGCGCGACCGTGGCCCCCCTCACCTCCACCTTCGTGGCCGCGGTCGAGGGCGGCCAGGTGGCCCAGGTGCTGGCGCAGGACGGCCAGGAGGTGGCGGCCGGCGCCCCGCTGGCCCGCCTGGCCAATCCGCAGCTCACCCTCGACGTCACCTCGCGGGAGGCGGAGATCTCCGGCCGGCTGGGCGACGCCAGCGGCCAGGAGCTCGCCCTGCAGCAGGCCGCCGCCGCGCGCGAGGCCGAGGTGGCCGACACCACCTACAAGCTGCTGACCGCCAAGCGCGATCTGGAGAAGCACGAACGGCTGCACGCCGCCGGCCTCGAGGCCGACGCCGCCGTGCGCCCGTTCACCGACGAGGTGGCCTACGAGACCGAACGCCTCGCCACCCTGCGGCGCCAGCTCGCCGACGAGAGCGCGCTACGCCAGGCCCAGGCCGACCAGATCCGCAAGACCGCCGCGCGGCTGGGCAGCAACCTGGACGTCGTCCAGTCGAGCCTGGGCGCCTTGACCCTGCGCGCGCCCACCGCCGGGCGGCTGACCAACTTCACCCTGCAGCCGGGCCAGCCGCTGAAGGCCGGCGACACCGTGGGCCAGGTCGACACCGAGGGCGCTTACAAGCTCTTGGCCGAGATCGACGAATTCTACCTGGGCCGGATCGCGCCCGGGCAGACCGCCAACGCCCAACTGGACGGCCGGACCGTGGCGCTCACCGTGCTGCGCGTGCTGCCACAGGTGACCGACGGTCGCTTCCGCGCCGAGCTTGGCTTCGTGGGCGCCCCGCCCGCCGGCCTGAAGCGCGGCCAGAGCCTGGACCTGCGCCTGACACTCGGCGGCGTACGCCCGGCCCTGGTCCTACCCAACGGGCCCTGGATCGAGGGTTCCGGCGGCGCCTGGGCCTTCGTGCTCACCTCGTCCGGCCGCGCCGAGCGCCGGGCGATCACCACCGCGCGGCGCAACCCGGAACAGGTCGAGGTCACCCGCGGCCTGGCCGCCGGCGACCGCGTCGTCGTCTCCTCCTACTCGGGCCTCGCGCCCTACAAGCACCTCCTCCTGCGCTGAGGCCCCGCATGATCACGCTCGCCGACATCCACCGCCTGTTCCGCTCCGACGAGGTCGAGACCGCGGCCCTGCGGTCCATCGACCTGACCATCGAGGCCGGCGAGTTCGTGGCCATCATGGGGCCCTCGGGCTGCGGGAAGTCGACCCTGCTCAACATCATCGGCCTGATCGATCGGCCGACCAGCGGGCGCTACCTGTTCCAGGGTGAGGAGATCACCGGCCTCGACGAGGCGCATCTGGCGCGCCTCCGGCGCGACAACCTCGGCTTCGTCTTCCAGAGCTTCAACCTGATCGACGAGCTGACCATCGCCGAGAACGTCGAGCTGGGCCTGGTCTACCGCCGCTGGGCGGGCAAGCAGCGCAAGGCCCGCGTCCAGGCGGCCATGGACCGGGTCGGCATCGCCCACCGCGCGCGGCACTATCCGCACCAGCTCTCCGGCGGCCAGCAGCAGCGCGCCGCCATCGCCCGCGCCATCGTCGGCGAACCTTCGCTGATCCTCGCCGACGAGCCCACCGGCAACCTCGACACCGCCAACGGCGAGCAGGTGATGGACATATTGAAGAGCCTCAACGCCGAGGGCGCGACCATCGTCATGGTCACCCACTCGCCGGCCCACGCCGACATCGCCCGCCGGGTGGTCAACATGCTGGACGGCCGGATCGTGGTCTCCGCCCGTCGAGCGGCCTGAGGCGCCCGCCATGTGGTCGAACTATGCGCTCGCCCTCTACCGCACCCTCTCGCGCCACCGGCTCTATGCGGCGCTGAACACGCTCGGCCTGGCGCTCGGCATCGCGGTCTGCGCGGTCCTGCTGCTGGTGGTGCGCTTCGAGGCCGGCTTCGATCGCTGGACGCCGCATGCGCAGGACATCTTCCGGGTGAACCGGACCATGCACCAGCCGGGGCGGATCGCCGAGGACGAGCCCAGCACCCAGCCCGTCCTGTTGCCCAACCTGCTGGCCGACTTCCCGCAGATCAAGGCCGGCGTCCGGCTGATGGGCCGCACGGTGACGATCCGCAGCGGCGCGACGGACGAGTATGAGGACGTGGTGTTCGCCGACCCGGCGGTGTTCGACGTCTTCGAACTGCCGTTCGCGGCGGGGGCGCCCCGCACGGCGCTGGCCGACAGCAACAGCCTGGTGGTCAGCCAGGCCATGGCGCGAAAATACTTCGGGACCGAGCAGGCGCTCGGCCGGGCCTTGACCGTGGTGGTCGACGGCCGGGCGCGGGACTACCGGATCACCGGGGTCCTGAAGGACCTGCCGTCCGACAGCAGCCTGTCGCTGGACCTCATCGCCCGCCTCAGCCCCGAGGTGTTCAGCAAGGTGGTGCAGGGCCAGCTGACCGACTGGGGCAGCGCCATGTTGCACACCTTCGTGCGGCTGCGCTCACCTGCCGACGCCGCGGCGATCCAGGCGGCCCTGCCGGCCTTCGTCGACCGCCGGGTGAGCCACGGCCTGATCGCCGGACCGGCGAGCCGCGTCTTCGACTTCACCCTCGTGCCGCTGACCGCCGTGCACTTCCGCGACGCCAAGACCGACCAGGCCATGAGGCCGGGCGCCGATCCGCTGTTCGTGGGGGCGCTGGGGGCCATGGGCGTCGTCACCCTGCTGATCGCCATCGTCAACTACATCAGCCTGGCCACCGCCCGCGCCGGCATGCGGGCCCGCGAGGTGGCGGTGCGCAAGGTGATGGGGGCGACGCGCGGCGCCCTGGTCGTGCAGTTCGTGGCCGAGTCGGTGGCCATGGCCCTGGGCGCGGGCCTGATCGCCGCGGCCCTGGTGGAGCTGGCCATGCCGGGGGTGCGCGCCGTGCTCGGCGAGCCGGTGCGCCTGAGCTATTTCGGGGCCTCCGGCGCGGTCGCCCCGCTGCTCGGCCTGTGCGTCCTCGTGGGCTTGGCCGCGGGCGTCTATCCGGCGATCGTGCTTTCCGGTTTCCGGCCGGCCTCGGTGCTGGCCTCGGCCCGGACGCCCGGCGGCGGACGGACCGGCGGACGGGTGCGCGAGGCGCTGGCGGTCTTCCAGTTCGCGGTGGCCATCACCCTGATGGTCTGCACCGCGGTGATCTTCACCCAGATGCAGTACCTGCGGCACGCCGACATCGGCTTCCGGCGCGAGGGGCTGGTCATCGTGCGCGACTTCGGCCAACCCCAGGTCGCCCCGCGGATGCGGGCCCTGGTGGACGCCTTCCGGCAGGTCCCCGGCGCGATCGAGGTGACGGCCTCCGACCGCCGGCCGGCCACCGACAGCGAGTCCACCACCAATGTGAAGCGGCTCAGCAACCCGGCTATCGCGCCCGACCTGACCATGGAGGAGATCGGCCCGAACTACGCCAGCGCCTACGGCCTGAAGCTGGTGGCCGGCCGCGCCCTGGGCTCGACCCTGCGGATGGACGACTTCGCCCTCACCGCCACGGCGGCGCCGGAGCTGCGCGACCAGGTGAACCTGATGATCAACCGCAGCGCCGCCCGCGCCCTGGGCTTCGCGGAGCCTCAGGCGGCGGTCGGCGAGAAGGTCCAGGTGGGGGTCGGCGACGACGGTAGACCCCAGATCGGCACGATCGTGGGCGTCGTGGAGGACGTGCGGTTCCGGTCCCCGCGTCGGCCCTCCGCGCCGCAGTTCTACGTCCAGACCAGCCACCTGGGGCCGGACGACCAGCCGTCGCCCTGGAACGCCGCGATCCGGGTGCGCGACGGCGACCAGGCGGCGGTGATCCAGCGCCTGGCGCAGGTCTGGCGCGGCGTCATCCCCGGCGTGCCGTTCCGCGCCGAAACCGTGCAGGCGGCCCTGCAGCCCTACTACGACCCCGACGCCCGGCGCGGCCAGCTGTTCGCGGCCGGGGCCGTGCTCTCCGGCCTGATCGCCTGTCTCGGCCTCTACGGCCTGGCCGCCTTCAACACCGCCCGGCGGTTCAAGGAGATCGGCATCCGCAAGACGCTCGGCGCCTCGACGCGGGACGTCATGCGGCTCCTGATCGGTGAGTTCCTGCGGCCGGTCCTGTGGGCCAACCTGATCGCCTGGCCGGTCGCCTGGCTCGCCATGCGGGCCTGGCTGGCCGGCTTCGACCAGCGGATCGCGCTCAACCCGGCCTACTTCCTCGCGCCGGCCATCGCCGCCGTGCTGGTGGCGATCCTGACGGTCGCCGACCAGGCCTGGCGGGTCGCCCGCGCCGAGCCGGCGGTGGCGCTGCGCTACGAGTAGGCCTCAGGCCCGCGCCTGCTCCACCAGATGTCCGTCCTTCAAGGCCACGATGCGGTCCATGTGGCGGGCGAGTTCGAGGTTGTGGGTGGCGACCAGGGCTGCGACGCCGGTCTTGCGGGCCAGGGCGTAGAGGTTCTCGAACACCGCCGTGGAGGTGGTGGGGTCGAGGTTGCCGGTGGGCTCGTCGGCCAGCAGCAGGCGCGGCGCATTGGCCAGCGCTCGGGCCACGGCAACCCGCTGCTGCTCGCCGCCGGACAGCTGGGCCGGCTGGTGCTGGTGGCGGTCACCGAGGCCGAGCTCGGTGAGCAGGGCCAGCGCCCGCTCGCGGGCCGCGGCGCGGCTCTTGCCGGCGATCATCTGCGGCAGGGCCACGTTGTCGAGGGCGGAGAACTCCGGCAGCAGGTGGTGGAACTGGTAGACGAAACCGATGGTGCCCAGGCGCACGCGGGTGCGCTCGCGGTCGCCGAGATCGGAGCAGTCGCGGCCCTCGATGCTGATCCGCCCGCCGTCGGGATGCTCCAGGAGGCCCGCGGCGTGCAGCAGCGACGACTTGCCCGAGCCCGAGGGCCCGATCAGGCCGACGATGTCGCCCGGCCGGACGTCCAGGTCGACGCCCTTCAGCACCGGCAGCGATCCGGCCTGGGTGACATAGGTCCGCTCGAGTCCGCGGACGGAGAGCACCGGCTCACTCATAGCGGAGCGCCTCCACCGGATCGAGGCGCGAGGCCCGCCAGGCCGGCGGCAGGGTCCAGACGCAGGACATGATCAGCGAGAAGACCACGATGGCGGCCACTTCCGACCAGTCCACCTTGGCCGGCAGCCGGCTGAGGAAATAGACATCCGAGGAGAACACCGCCTGGCCGGTCGCCCATTCCACGAAGCCCTGGATCGGGTCGATGTAGAGGCTGAACAGCACGCCAAGCACCACGCCGGTGAAGGTGCCGAGCGCCCCGATGGTCGCCCCGGCCATGAAGAAGATCCGCAGGATCGAGCCCTGGCCGGCGCCCATGGTCCGCAGGATGGCGATGTCGCGGCCCTTGTTCTTCACCAGCATGATCAGGCCGGAGATGATGTTCATCGCCGCGATCACCACCAGCAGGGAGAGGATCAGGCCCATGACGTTGCGCTCGACCTTCAGCGCGCCCCAGAAGGAGGTGTCGCGCTGGGTCCAGTCGGTGACGATGGCGGTCGGACCGGCGGCCCGGGAGATGTCGGCCTTGAGCTTGTCCGCCTGGTCCGGATTGGCGAGCTTGACCTCGATCTCGTCGACCGAGCCCTCGCGGCCGAAGAACAGCTGGGCCTGCGGCAGCGGCATGTAAATGTAAGCTTGGTCGTACTGGCTCATGCCGATGGTGAAGGTCCCGCCGACCGTGAACGCCTTCTGCACCGGCGCCTGGCCGAACGCCGTCGAGCCGCCGGAGGGCGAGACGAGGTTCAGACTATCGCCCACCTTGACGCCGAGCTGCTCGGCCAGGCGGTCGCCCATCAGGATAGTGTCGCCGCCGTAGTCCCCAACCCCATAGGCCTTGATCGAGCCGTGGGTGATGTTGCCGGCGATGATCCTGGTGGCGGCCACGTCGGACGCCGAGACGCCGCGCACGATGGCGCCGGTGATGGCGTTCGGCCCCATGGCCAGCACCTGGCCCTGGATGACGGGCGTGGCCTGCAGGACGCCCGGGACCTTGACGATGCGCTGCACCGCCGGCTGCAGGGCCGCCCCGTCCAGCACCCCGCCGGCCACGAAGACGTGGCCCTGGAAGCCCAGGATCCGGCCCAGCAGCTCGGCGCGGAAGCCGTTCATCACCGACATCACGACGATCAGCACGCCCACCGCGAGCGTGATGCCGATGAACGAGATCAGCGAGATCATCGCCACCCCGCCCTGGCTGCGCTTGGCGCGCAGGTAGCGGTTGGCGAGCATCCGCTCCCAGACGCCGAACGGCGCCGCCGTCGAGCCGGCGGTGGCCTGGCCCGTGCTCACCCGGTGATCGCCTTGAGGGCCGCTTCGAGCGGCAGGCTTTGCCGTTCGCCGGTGGCGCGGCGCTTGAGCTCCACCACACCCTCGGCGACGCCCTTCGGCCCGACGATCAGCTGCCAGGGGATGCCCACCAGGTCGAGGGCGGCGAACTTGGCGCCCGGCCGGTCGTCGCGATCGTCGAGCAGCGGATCGAGGCCCGCGGCGGTGAGCGCGCCGTAAGCCTGCTCCGCCACCGCATCGACGGCCGCCTCGCCGGGCCGCAGGTTGACCACGGCCGCGCCGAACGGCGCCACGCTGTCCGGCCAGACGATGCCGGCCTCATCGTGGCTCGCCTCGATGATCGCCGCCACCAGGCGCGAGACGCCGACCCCGTAGGAGCCCATCTGCACGAAGCGGTCGGCGCCGTCCGGGCCCGCCACCTTGGCGCCCATCGGCTTGGAGTACTTCTCGCCGAAATAGAAGATGTGGCCGACCTCGATGCCGCGGGCGGTCATCCGCTTGTCCTCAGGCATCGCCGCGAACCGCGCCGCGTCGTGCATCTCGTCGCTGGCCGAATAGAGGCTGGTGCGGCGGGTGACCTCGGCCTCCAGATCGCCCTCCCAGTCGAGGTCGGGGCCCGGCGCCCCCATCTCCACCAGGTCGCGGTGGGCGAACACCTCGCTCTCGCCGGTCTCGGCCAGGATCATGAACTCGTGGCTCAGGTCGCCACCGATCGGGCCGGGATCGGCCTTTACCGGGATCGCCTTCAGCCCCAGCCGCGCATAGGTGTTGAGGTAGGCCAGGAACATCCGGTTGTAGGACCGGCGCGCCGCCGCCTCGTCGATGTCGAACGAATAGGCGTCCTTCATCAGGAACTCGCGGCCGCGCATCACCCCGAACCGGGGCCGCCGCTCGTCGCGGAACTTCCATTGGATGTTGTAAAGATTCTTCGGCAAGTCCTTGTACGACTTGATATACGCCCGGAAGATGTCGGTGATGACCTCCTCCGCCGTGGGGCCATACAGCAGGTCGCGGTCGTGGCGATCCTTGATGCGCAGCATCTCCTCGCCGTAGTCGTCATACCGGCCGCTCTCGCGCCACAGGTCGGCGAGCTGCAGGGTGGGCATCAGCACTTCGATGGCGCCGGCGCGGTTCATCTCCTCGCGGACAACCTGCTCGATCTTCCGAAGCACCTTCAGGCCGAGCGGCAGCCAGGCATAGATGCCGGCCGCCTCCTGGCGGATCATCCCGGCGCGCAGCATCAGCTGGTGCGAGACGATCTGGGCGTCGGACGGCGCCTCGCGCAGCGTCGGCATGAAGTAACGCGAAAGGCGCATGGGGAATCCTTCGGGGCTCCGTCGGTCGCGAGGGGGCTCAGATAGCCTTCCGGCTCAGAGCTTGGCAACGCACCGCGCGCGGGTTGCGATCAGTGGGCGCCGCCCGGGATGTTCGGCAGGTGGATCAGGTGGTAGCGCAGCACCACCCAGAGGATCGCGAACAGGATCGCCGAGATCCAGCTGGTGGTGATGAACTTCTTCTTCAGCTTCGGGTCCACCGGCGCGCCCGGATCGCCGCCGTCGCCCAGGTCGATGCCGGCCTCCGCATGGGTGGTGACGCCCAGCGGCAGGATGGCGAACAGCACCGTCCACCAGATGGTGAAATAGATCGCGAGGCAGGTGGGGATGCCCATCAGTGTTTGCCTTCGGGACGATTCATCAGCTCGACCAGCACCCCGCCCATGTCCTTCGGGTGGACGAAGATCACCGGCACGCCGTGCGCCCCGATCCGCGGCTTGCCGCCGTTCAGCACCGTGGCGCCCTTGGCGACCAGCGCGTCGCGGGCGGCCTCGATGTCTTCCACCTCGAAACAGACGTGGTGTTGCCCACCCTTTGGGTTTTTTTCAAGGAAGGCGCGGATCGGCGAGGTCTCGCCATAGGGCTCGATCAGCTCGATCTGGCTGTTCGGCAGGTTGACGAAACAGACCCAGACGCCCTGCTCCTCCATGGCGAACGTCTCGCCGATCGAGGTGGCGCCCAGCATGTCGCGATAGAGCTTCACCGAGTCCTCGATCGAGGGGGTGGCGACGCCCACGTGATTCAGGTTTCCGATCATGGCCGCGGGTATAGCGCCGGCAGGGCGCGCACGCGAGATCGCGCGGCGTCGCGCAAAGACGGCCCTTGCGCTGGCGAGGCCTGCGCCTGCTCGAGGCGATGTTATTTGGCCACGAACCCACACGAACGGACACGAACGGTTCCTGCCGGCTGCGCCGTAGGCGCGATCTACCCGCCTTTGAATCTGCAACGCTCGCTGCCGCTCGCAGAGCGCGTTCGTGTCCGTTCGTGTGGGTTCGTGGCTCAAAAGACTACTGCGCGGGCGTCAGGGTCCGCTCGGGCTCGAACACCGCGCCGGCGGCGAACAGCGCCTCGATCCGCTCCGGGGAGATCCCGAATTCGGCCAGCAGCTCGCGGCTGTGCTCGCCCAGCTCCGGGGTCGGATGGCGGTAGCCCGACGGGGTGCGGGAGAAGTCGAAGAAGCTGCGGATCCCCTGCACGGGGCCGAGCCGGCCGTGTTCCCAGTGCTGGAAGAAGTCGTTCTCCCACAGCCAGTCGCTCTGCAGCGCCTCGGCGCCGCGGATCGCCGGGGCCGCCGCCACGCCGGCCGCCAGCAGGGCGTCCAGGGTGGGTTCGCGCGGCCGGGCTAGGAAGGCGGCGTCCAGGGCGGCGGCTAGGTCACCATCGCGCGGGGCAGCGAGCGCCTCAGCCGGATCGCCCAGGTCGAGCCCCAGCGTCCGGCCCAGCGCCCTCACCTCGTCGGGCCGCTCGCAGACCAGGCCGATCCAGCCGTCCGCGCAGGCGTAGAAGCGGTGCAGGGCCGAGACGCCGATACAGTCGAGCCCGCCGAGGTCATTGGGCGGCCGGCCTGGATAAGTGGTCACCTCGCCGATCTGGAACAGCAGGCTCTGGGCCATCAGGCTGGTGAGGATCTCCTGGCCCTCACCGGTCCGGTCGCGGGCGTTGAGGGCGGCGATCACCGAGGCCGCCACCACCCCGGCCGTCGCCACGTCGTTGACCGCGATGGTGTAGAGGATCGGATCGTCGTTCCCGCCCTGCCCGGCCATCATCCCGCCCTCCGACTGCAGCAGCGGATCGAACCCCGGCCGTGCAGCGCGCGGCCCGGTGTCGCCATAGGCGTTGACCGAGCAGGAGATGATCCGCGGGTTCGCCGCCCGGAGCGCCGGATAGTCGATGCCCAGCCGCGCGCGCACGCCCAGGCGGTAGTTGTCGATCACCACGTCGGCGTCCCTGACCAGGTCGAGGAACAGGGCCCGCGCCGCCGGCTGCTTGAGGTCGAGGCCCAGGCCGCGCACACCGCGGTTGTAGTGCAGGAACTGGTGGCCGTCGGAGCGGAAGGGGTCGGCGTCGCGGGACTCGATCTTCACCACCTCGGCGCCGAGGTTGGCCAGGAGGGTCCCCGCATAGGCGCCGGCGATCACCGTGCCGAGGTTCAGCACCCGCACGCCGGCCAGCGGCGCCGTCGGGCCAGCCTTGGCCGGTCCCAGGGCGCGGGGCGACCAGGCGGGCGGCTGGGCGACCCGTTGCGGCAGGGCGCGGACCTCGGCGGGCGTGGCGCTCAGCCGGGCGGGCGGCGCGGGCATGGCGACCTCGCCGAGCTCCGGATGGTCGAAGCTGAGCCGCATGCCGCCTTCGCGCACCACCTCGCCCGCGAACCAGGCCTCGCGGGAGCCGACCGGCCCGCACGGCACGTCATTGGCTTGCAGCAGCTCAAGCCATTCGTCGCGCGGCCGGGTGGCGAAGATCTCCATCAACAGGTCGCGGGCGGCGACCATGTCGATCTCGAACGCCTCGAAGGCGTCGCCGAAGCCGAGCGTCTCGAAGGCCTTGCGGTAGAAGTTGGTGAACAGGGTGCCCAGGAAGAACCACTGGCCGTCCTCGCACTGGTAGAGGCGGTAGCGCGGGTTGGCGCCGGGCGGGATGCCGCGCGGCAGCGGCGGCGCCGCCTGGATCCGCGACGCGCCCGAGGCTTCGGCCGTGCCGTGCAGGCCGCTGACCACCACGCCCTGCCCTCGGCCGCTCCGGCCCCGCTCGTAGAGCGCCGCCCCGATGGCCGAGGCGCCCATCACCGCTTGCGCGTACCACAGCACCGGCAGCACCAGATGCACCGGCTGGTCGGCATAGGCGCCCTGTTTGAACGCCGTCGCCGTCAGCCCGGTGAGCAGGCTGTGATGCGGCGGCAGCTGGCTCCAGCGCCCGGTGGTCCCGTAGGGCGGCATCCAGGCGTGGATCAGCGCCGGATGGGCGGCGGTGAGGGTGGCGGCGTCCAGGCCCAGCGCCTCCAGCTGGCCCGGCGCCGCATCGAAGATCGCCACGTCCGCGCCGGCGATCAGCTCGCGCGCGGCGGCGAGGCCCGCGGGCGTCTCAAGGTCCAGCGTCAGCACCTGCTTGTTGCGGTTGAAGGCCAGATATCCCGGCCGGTCCTTCCGCCGGTCGCCCTCCGGCGGCTCGACCTTGACCACCTCGGCGGCGAAATCGCCCAGCAGCATGGCGGCCATCGGCCCGGCCACGCCCTGGCTGAAGTCCACGATCCGCACGCCGGCGTAGGCTGACATCTTCGGAGGCTCTCCTCGCGGCCATCAAATCCGGCCGCAGCCTTCGCGGCAAGCCGCCGCGACCGTGCTAGCGTGCCGGAAGGCGGGAGGGATGAACATGCGCACGGCCATTCTGGGGCCCTTGGGCCCGGTCAGCCGCCTCACCCTGGGCGGCGGCATCGGCCAGATCTGGGGTGAGACGACGCACGAAGAGGCCCTCGCCACCGTCCACGCCGCCATCGATGCGGGCATCACCCTGATCGACGCCGCGCCCATGTACCGCAACGCCGAGGCCTTCATCGGCGAGGCCTTCGCGGGCCGTCCGCCGGCCGGCGTCCGCTTCACCACCAAATGCCAGTTGGGTTCACCCGAGCCGCGCGACGTCGCGGGACAACTCACCGCCTCCCTGGAGGCCAGCCTGGCGGCCATGCGCCTGGAGCGGATCGACGTCTTCTTCCTGCACTCCAACCTGCACGCCGACGGCTTCGACTACGCCCACGGCAATGCCAGCCGCGACCGCTTCTCCACCGCCTGGTCGCTCTATGAGACCGAGGTCGTCGAGACCTTCGAGGCGCTCAAGGCGGCGGGCAAGATCGCCGCCTGGGGCATCACCGGCATCGGCGTCCCGACGCCGGTGATCGCCGCCATCCAACGCACGCCGCGGCCCGACGTGGTCCAGGCGATCGCCAACCTGATGGATTCGCCCGGCGCCTTGAAACGCTACGCCGAGCCCGCCCGCCCGCGCGAGGTCGCGGCCGACGCCAGGGCCGCCGGCTGCGGCGTCATGGGCATCCGCGCGGTCCAGGCCGGCGCGCTCACCGCCGCCATCGACCGCGAGCTCTCGCCCAATAGCCCCGACCGCGCCGATTACGACCGCGCCGCGCCCTTCCGCGCCCTCTGCGCAACCTGGGGCGAGGATCCGGCCTACGTCGCCCACCGCTACGCCCTGTCGATGCCCAACATCGACACCGTGGTCCTGGGGGTGAAGAGCCGCGCGGAACTGGCCATGTGCGTCGCCGCCGAAGCGGCCGCGCCGATGGAGCCGGAGCGGATCGCCGCGATCGACGGGCTTGGCCTGGCGACGCCCTAGGGCGGCCTCCGGCTAGATGCGCAGCACCGTCGTCTCGACGACCGGACGGCGGCCCCAGATGCGCTGGCTGGCCTTCTTCACGGCGCGGGACATCGCCGTCTCGATCTGCTCGTCCAGCTCGCGCTCGGGGCCCTTCAGCCGCTCCAGCGCCCGCTCGGCCTCGTCGGCCAGGTCGTCGAGGGTGTCCTCCAGCGGATTGTCCGCATCGCCGGGCAGGCCGAGGGCGCGGACCTGCGGGCCGGAGACGATGCGGCCGCGGCCGTCCAGGGCCACCGACACCGCCAGCACCCCGTTGAACGCGGCGTGGCGGCGCTCGCGCAGCGCCTCGCCGTTCTCCGGGGTGAGCACGCCGGCGTCGACGTAGATCCGGCCGGCCGGCACCTCGTCGATCACCTCGGCGCGGCCGGGCGCCAGGCGGACCATGTCGCCGTTGCGCGGCGCCAGCTGCTGCGGCACCTGCAGGTCGCGGGCGAAGGCGCAGTGCTCCAGCAGGTGGCGGCGCTCGCCGTGGGTCGGCACCGCGATCGTCGGGCGCGCCCAGCGGTACATGTCGGCCAGCTCGTCGCGGCACGGGTGGCCGGAGACGTGGATGCCCGGGTGGTCGCGCTCGGTGTAGAGCCGCACCCCGCCGTCGGCGAGCTTGTTCTGCAGGTTGCGGATCGGGATCTCGTTCCCGGGGATCACCCGCGAGGAGAAGATGCAGCTGTCGCCCGCGCCCAGCTTGACGTGCGGATGGGTGCCGTCGGCGATCCGCGACAGGGCGGCCCGCGGCTCGCCCTGGCTTCCGGTGCACAGGTAGAGCACCTTCTCCGGCGGGAACTTGCCGGCCTCGTTCTCCTCGAGGAAGGGCTGCAGGTCCTCCATCAGGCCCACCGACTTGGCGGCCGAGGACATCCGCCGCATGGAGCGGCCGACCAGGCAGATCCGCCGCCCGGCGGCTTCGGCGGCGCGGCAGACGCTGTCCATCCGGGCGACGTTGGAGGCGAAGCAGGCGACGGCCACCTTGCCCTTCAGCCCGGCGATCAGCGGCATCAGGGTGGCGCGGACCTCGGACTCCGAACCCGCGCGGCCGTCGACGAAGACGTTGGTGCTATCGCAGACCATGGCCAGCACGCCCTCGTCCCCCAGGCGGCGGATCGCCCCCTCGTCGGTGGGCGCGCCCAACATCGGGTCGGGATCGATCTTCCAGTCGCCGGTGTGCAGGATCACGCCGAGCGGGGTCTTGATCGCCAGGCCGTTCGGTTCGGGGATCGAGTGTGTGAGCGTGATCAGCTCGAGGCTGAACGGGCCGAGCTCGATCTTGCCGCCCAGCGGCACCACGGTGATCTCCACCTCGTCCAGCAGGTCCGCCTCGCGCAGCTTCTCGCGCAGGACGAAGGCGGTGAACGGGGTGGCGTAGAGGGGGGCCTTGAGCCGCGGCCACAGCCAGGCGACGGCGCCGATGTGGTCCTCGTGGGCGTGGGTCAGCACGATGCCCAGGATGCGGTCGGCATAGGCCTCGATGAAGCTCGGGTCGGGCAGGATGATCTCCACCCCCGGCGTCGTCTGGTCGCCGAAGGTGACGCCCAGGTCGACCACGATCCAGCGCCGGTCGTGCGGCGGGCCGAAGCCGTAGAGGTTGAAGTTCATGCCGATCTCGTTCGACCCGCCGAGCGGCAGGAAGACGAGCTCGTCGTCGGATTTGGCTTTGGGCATCACTGCGGGCCTTGGTTGCGCCGCCAGATTTCCAGCATGCCGCGAATGGTGAGATCTGGGTCGAAGTGGTCGACGCCCATGGTCGCGCCGTGGAACAGGGAGGCGACGCCGCCGGTGGCGACCACGGTCAGGGGCTTGCCCCACTCGGCCTTGATACGCGTCACCAGCCCCTCGATCATCGCCACATAGCCCCAGAACACGCCCGACTGCATGGCGCCGACCGTGTCGGTGCCCACCACCCGCTGCGGCTTCTGGATGGCCACCCGCGGCAGCTTGGCGGCGGCGTTGTGCAGGGCTTCCATGGAGAGGTTGATCCCGGGCGCGATGACCCCGCCTTCGAAGGCGCCGTCCGCCGCGACGAGGTCGAAGGTGGTGGCGGTGCCGCTATCGATAACGATCAGGTCGCCCGGATAGACCACGTGGGCGCCGATGGCGTTGACCAGGCGGTCGGCGCCGGCCTCGGACGGCTTGTCGATCCTGACCTCGATGCCCAGCTCGGCGTTCTCGCCGATCACCAGGGGCTCCACGTGCAGGTAGCGGCGCGCCAGGTTCCTGAGGTTGAAGATCGACTGCGGCACCACGCTGGAGATGATGCAGCCGTCGAACACGCCTAGCTGCAGGCCTGCCATGTTGAGCAGCTGCGACAGCCAGACGGCGTATTCATCCGCCGTGCGGCTGGCCTCGGTGGCGGCGCGCCATTGGGCGGTCCACCGCTCGCCGTCGTGGACGGCGAACAGGGTGTTGGTGTTGCCTTGTTCGATGGCGAGCAGCATGGGCGCTCTCTACGCTTCCCCGAAGAACACGTCGCCCGCCGTTATCCGCTCCAGCGTCCCGTCGTCCAGCCGCAGGCGCAGCGCCCCGTCCGGATCGAGCCCCTCGGCCACACCGGTCAGCGTCCGGTTCGGCAGGCGCGCCTCGCAGGCCTGGCCGAGGCCCATGGCGCGAACTGTCCAGGCGCGGGCGACCGGCGCGAAGCCCTGCGTGGCCCAGGCGTGGCGCCAGGCCTCGAAGCGGTTGGCCAGCACCTCCAGCGCCGCCAGCGGCTCCGGGGCGCGGCCGCCCATGTGCTCGGCGAAGGCGGCGGCCGGCCGGTCGACGTTCTGCGGCGCGTGCGCCAGGTTCACCCCGATCCCGACCGCCAGCCACAGCCGCCCGTCGGGCCGCGCGCCGGACTCCACCAGTATGCCCACCGCCTTCTTGCCGTGGATCAGCACGTCGTTGGGCCACTTCAGCCGGGCGACGCCCTCTCCCAGACAGGTGTCGGCCAGTTCGGCGGCGGCGAGGGCGGCCACGAAGGAGATCTGCGCGGCCTCGACCGGTGGGGCGTCAGTGGCCATCAACAGGGTCGCCGCGAGGTTGCCGCGGTTGGTCGACCAGGCGCGGCCCCGGCGGCCGCGCCCCGCGGTCTGCACGGCGGCGGTGATCCAGATCGGACCCGCGTCGCCGGCCTCCGCGCGGCGGCGGGCCTCGGCGTTGGTGGAATCGATCTCGTCGTAGGCCTCGACGGGCGGGTGGCTCGCCACCGCGTCGCTAGACCAGGCCGAAGGCGTGGGCCGCGGTGGCGGCCAGCGGGTCCAGCCAATGCAGGGCCACCCAGACGACCGGGAAGGTGAACAGCCCCAGCGCCACGCCGATGAACCGCGCCTCGAAGGGCGGCTTGTCGGTGGCGCCGACGCCGGCATCGAACCACATCACCTTGATCAGGCGCAGGTAGTAGAAGGCGGCCACCACCGAGCCCACCAGGCCGGCGACGGCGGCCGGCGCGAGCCCCGCGTGGATCGCCGCCTTGAACACGTAGAACTTGGCCCAGAAGCCGGAGAACGGCGGCAGGCCGAGCGCCGACAGCGAAAACGCGGTCATGGCGAGCGCGATGCCCGGCTGTTCCTTGATCAGGCCCGCCATGTCGTCGATCGTCTCCATCGACCGGCCCTGGCGCGACAGGGCGGCCAGGCAGGCGAAAAAGCCGGTCACGTCGACCATGTAGAGGATCATGAACATCAGCATGGCCTGCACGCCCTGGGCGTCGCCCGAGGCCAGGCCCAGGAGCGCGTAGCCGATGTTGGCGATCGAGGAATAGGCCCAGAGCCGCTTGAGGTTCTTCTGCGCCAGGCCAGCGAAGGCGCCCACCGCGATGGAGATCAGGCCGATGGTGACCAGCACCTGCTGCCACTGCGGCACGGCGCCGGCGAAGCCCTGGCCGAGCACGCGGGCGAACAGCACCATCGCCGCCAGTTTCGGCGCGGCGGCGAAGAAGGCCACCACCGGGGTCGGCGCGCCCTCGTAGACGTCCGGTGTCCACATGTGGAAGGGCGCGGCGGAGACCTTGAAGGCCAGGCCGCAGATCAGGAAGATCAGGCCGAACAGCACGCCAACGTGCGCCCCGCCCTTCACCGCCACGGCGATGTCGGAGAACACCACGGAACCGGCGAAACCGTAGATCAGGCTGGCGCCATAGAGCAGCAGGCCGGACGACAGCGCGCCCAGCACGAAATACTTCAGCCCGGCTTCGGAGGCGCGGGCGTTGTCGCGGTGCATGGCCGCCAGCACGTAGAGCGCCAGGGAGTGCAGCTCGACGCCGACATAGAGCGAGATCAGGTCGCCCGACGAGGCCATCATCCCCATGCCCAGTGCGGCGATCAGGATCAGGATCGGGAACTCGAAATTGATCACCCCCCGGCGCTGGAACCAGCGCTGGCCGAGCGGGATGCAGATCGCGCTCGCCACATAGATCGCCACCTTGGCGAAGGCCGCGCCGGCGTCGAACACCAGGCCGCCCGCGAAGGCCCGGCCGAACGGCTGGGTGGCGGCCATCACCGCGGCGCCGATCAGCACCGCCACCGCGGCCCAGCCCACCAGGATGTAGGTCTTCGGCGCGAACGCCCCCCAGACCAGCAGCGCCAGCGCGCCGATGGCCAGGATCAGTTCCGGATAGGCGACCGCGAGGCCGGGGATCAAGCTCATCTAAGACCTAGCCCCCGATGGCCGCGCGATAGGCCGCCGTCAGATGGTCGACGGAGGCTTGGGTGACGTTGAAGACCGTGGACGGCACGACGCCCATCACCAGGGTCGCGACCATCAGCGGGGCGAAGATCACCACCTCGCGCCAATCGAGGTCGGTGATGGCGGCGAGCTTCTGGTTGGTGATCTCACCGAACACCACCCGCCGGTAGACGGTGAGCATGTAGACCGCCGAGAGGATCACACCGGTGGTGGCCAGGATCGCCGTCCAGGTGGAGGCGCTGTAGGTCCCGGTCACCGAGAGGATCTCGCCGACGAACCCCGAGGTGCCCGGCAGGCCGACATTGCCCATGGTGAACAGCATGAACACCGCCGCGTACCAGGGCATGCGGTTCACCAGTCCGCCGTAGAAGGCGATCTCGCGGGTATGCATGCGGTCATAGATCACGCCGACGCAGAGGAACAGCGCCCCGGAGATCACCCCGTGGCTCAGCATCTGGTAGATCGCGCCCTCTTCGCCCTGCACGTTGCCGGAGAAGATGCCCATGGTGACCAGGCCCATGTGGGCCACCGACGAATAGGCGATCAGCTTCTTGATGTCGGTCTGCCGGAAGGCGACCAGGGAGGTGTAGATCACCGCGATCACGCTGAGCGCGAAGATCAGCGGGGTGAACTGCAGCGAGGCGTGCGGGAACATCGGCAGGCTGAAGCGCAGGAAGCCGTACCCGCCCATCTTCAAGAGCACGCCGGCCAGGATCACCGAGCCCGCGGTGGGCGCCTCCACGTGGGCGTCCGGCAGCCAGGTGTGGACCGGCCACATCGGCATCTTCACCGCGAAGGAGGCGAAGAAGGCGAGCCACAGCCAGGTCTGCAGGCCGGGGTCGAACTTGTAGACCATCAGGGCCGGGATCGAGCTGGTGCCGGCGATCTGGATCATCGCCAGGATGGCGGCCAGCATCAGCACCGAGCCCAAAAGCGTGTAGAGGAAGAACTTGAACGCCGCGTAGACCCGCCGCGCCCCGCCCCAGATGCCGATGATCAGGAACATCGGGATCAGGCCGAACTCGAAGAAGACGTAGAACAGGATGATGTCGAGGGCGGTGAACACCCCGATCATCAGCGTCTCGAGGACCAGGAAGCAGATCATGTACTCGAGCACGCGGGTGGTGATCGACTTCCACGAGGCCAGGATGCAGATCGGCATCAGGAAGGTGGTCAGCACCACGAACAGCACCGAGATGCCGTCGACACCCATGCGGTAGTGCAGGCCCGCGAACCACGGCGCGTCCTCCATGAACTGGAAGCCGGGCAGGTTCGGATCGAACCGCAGGAGCATCAGGACCGAGAGCGCGAAGGTCGCCAGCGTGGTGACCAGCGCGATCCACTTGGCGGCGCCCACGGTCTTCGGATCGTCGGTCCGGCCGAAGAACCGCAGGATCAGGATCGCCGCCACGCCGAGGATCGGCGCGAAGGTGGTGAGGGAGAGGATGCCGGTCATCTGCGCCATCCCCCTAGTGGTTCCAGGCCCAGAGGGCGTAGGTCAGCAGGCCCGCCACCCCCAGCAGCATCACGAAGGCGTAGTGGTAGACGTAGCCGGTCTGCAGGAGGCCGGTGCGCCGGCCGACCGCGTAGGACACGGCTGACACGCCGTCCGGCCCCAGGCCGTCGATGATCTTCTGGTCGCCGCCCTTCCAGAACAGGTCGCCGAGGAACTTGGCGCCGCGCACGAAGGTGGCGTCGTAGAGCTCGTCGAAGAACCACTTGTTGTAGAAGAACAGGTAGAGCGGGCCCTTCTGGGCGGCCAGGCGCGCGCCCAGGCCCTCGCGCATCAGGTACATGTAGACCGCGATCAAGAGGCCGATCACGGCCGCGATCAAGGGCGCCTGGACGATCAGCAACGGCGCGTGGAGCGGGGCCAGCACGTGGTTGTTGGCCGCGGTGTAGATCGCGCCGCGCCAGAACTCGTGCTGCTCGGCGCCGACGAACTTCTCCTCGAAGAAGACGCCGGCCACGATCGCGCCGAGCGACAGCGCCAGCAGCGGCAGCCGCATGGTCCAGGGGCTCTCGTGCGGCAGGTGATGGGGGTCACCGTGGTCGGGCTCGGAGTGGGTCTCGACCTGCGCGTGGCTGGCGTGGTGGTCGTCATGGGCGTGGTCGCGGTTGTGCCAGTGGTGCTCAAGGTCCTCGCTGGTCCAGCGGGCATGGCCGTTGAAGGTGAAGAACACCACGCGCCAGGAATAGAAGGCGGTCAGCAGGGCCACGAAGACGCCGACGATGAAGGCAAAATAGCCCATGGCGTCGCCCGCCTGCCCGGCGGCGTAGGCGGCGTGGATGATCGAGTCCTTGGAGTAGAAGCCGGCGAAGCCCAGCTCCAGGCCGGGAATCCCCAGGCCGGTGATCGAGATGGTGCCGATGGTCATCACCGCGAAGGTCACCGGCAGGTATTTCGCCAACCCCCCGTAGCGGCGCATGTCCTGCTCGTGCGCCATGCCGGCGATCACCGAGCCGGCGCCCAGGAACAGCAGGGCCTTGAAGAAGGCGTGGGTGAACAGGTGGAACATGCCGGCCTGGTAGGCGCCGACGCCGGCGGCCATGAACATGTAGCCGAGCTGCGAGCAGGTCGAATAGGCGATCACCCGCTTGATGTCGTTCTGGGTCATGCCGACCGTCGCAGCGAACAGGGCGGTGATCGCCCCGATGAACACCACGATGTGCTTGGCGACCGGCGCGAACTCGAACATCGGCGACAGCAGGCAGACCATGTAGACCCCGGCCGTCACCATGGTGGCGGCGTGGATCAGGGCCGAGACCGGGGTCGGGCCTTCCATGGCGTCCGGCAGCCAGGTGTGCAGGAAGAACTGGGCCGACTTGCCCATGGCGCCCACGAACAGCAGGGCGCAGGCGAGGTCGACGAGGTTGAAGTCCCAGTTCCCGAAATGCCAGCCCTGATGGGCATGGGCGGCGATCATCGGGAACAGCTGGGCGAACTGGATCGTCCCGAACGCCCAGAACACCGTCATGATGCCGAGCGCGAAGCCGAAGTCGCCCACCCGGTTGACCACGAAGGCCTTGATCGCCGCGGCGTTGGCGGTGGGCTTCTTGAACCAGAAGCCGATCAGCAGGTAGCTGGCCAGGCCGACGCCTTCCCAGCCGAAGAACAGCTGCATGAAGTCCGAGGCGCTGATCAGCGCCAGCATGGCGAAGGTGAACAGTGACAGGTAGCTGAAGAACCTGGGCTTGCTGTCGTCCTCGGCCATGTAGCCCCAGGAATAGAGGTGCACGAGCGAGGAGACGCTGGTCACCACCACCAGCATCACCGCCGAGAGGCCGTCGAGCCGGAAGCTCCAGTTGGAGACGAAATTCCCCACCTGGATGAACGGCGCATAGGTCACCGTGAACGGCTGCAGCCCGCCCCAGGTCCACTGGATGAAGACGACCCACGACAGGATCGCCGACAGGAACAGCAGGCCCGTCGTGATCGCCATCGAGGCGACGTCGCCGATCCGGCGGCCGAACAGGCCGGCGATCGCGGCGCCGATGATCGGACCGAACAGGATGATGGTGACGAGCGTCTGCGGAGACATGCTTTGAAGCTCAGCCCTTCATCATCGAGGCGTCGTCGACGGCGATGTCGCCGCGGTTGCGGAAGAAGGTGACCAGGATCGCCAGGCCCACGGCGGCCTCGGCCGCGGCGACGGTGAGCACGAACATGGCGAACACCTGGCCCACCACGTTGCCGAGATAGACCGAGAAGGCCACCAGGTTGATGTTCACCGCGAGCAGGATCAGCTCGATCGACATCAGGATGACGATGATGTTCTTGCGGTTCACGAAGATGCCGAACACCCCGATCGTGAACAGGATCGCGGCGACCGCCAGGTAGTGCTGAAGCCCGATTTCCATTATTCGGAGACCCCTTCACCGGGCTTGAGCGAGACGACGCGCATACCGCTCTTGGGCGTGCGGGCCACCTGGTCGGCGATCACCTGGCGGCGGACGCCGGGCTTGTGGCGCAGGGTGAGCACGATGGCCCCGATCATCGCCACCAGCAGCACCATGCCGGCCGCCTGGAAGAAGTAGACGTAGTTGGTGTAGAGCACCCGGCCGATCGCCTCGGCGTTGGTGACGTTGGCGGCCGCCCCTGCGCCGCGGGCCATCGGGTTGTCGTTGAGCCGGGCCGCGCCCTGGGTGGCCACTGTCGACGACACCACCACCATCTCGACAGCCAGGGCGCCGGCCACCAGCCCGCCCAGCGGCATGTAGCGGGCGAAGCCTTGGCGCAGCGCGGCGAAGTCGACGTCCAGCATCATCACGACGAATAGGAAGAGCACCGCAACCGCGCCCACGTAGACCACCACCAACAGCATCGCCAGGAACTCCGCGCCCATCAGCACGAACAGGCCGGCGGCGGAGAAGAAGGCGGAGATCAGGAACAGCACCGAGTGCACGGGATTGCGCGCCGAGACCACGGCGAATCCCGAGGCCAGCGTCACCGCCGCCATCAGGTAGAATGCGATCGCCTGCAGGGCCATCCGGCTCTTCTCAACCCCTCGAATTACGCTCTCATACGGGGCCGCTCGAAGGCCGCCCGGTCGTCGAAATCAGCTCAGCGGAATCGCGCCCGCCCTCTTATCGATACGGTGCGTCCAGTTCCAGATTCTTCGCGATCTCCCGCTCCCAGCGGTCGCCGTTATCCATCAGCCGCGCCTTGTCGTAGTAGAGCTCCTCGCGGGTCTCGACGGCGAACTCCAGGTTCGGGCCCTCGACGATGGCGTCCACCGGGCAGGCCTCCTGGCAGAGGCCGCAGTAGATGCACTTCACCATGTCGATGTCGTAGCGGGTGGTGCGGCGGCTGCCGTCGGCGCGCGGCTCGGCCTCGATGGTGATCGCCTGGGCCGGGCAGATCGCCTCGCAGAGCTTGCAGGCGATGCAGCGCTCCTCGCCGTTCGGATAGCGGCGCAGCGCGTGCTCGCCGCGGAACCGCGGGCTCTGTGGGTTGCGCTCGTGCGGGTACTGCACGGTCTTCTTGGGCGCGATCATGTGTTTCATCGCCAGCCCGAAGGCCCCGGCGAAATCCAGCAGCGCCGCCCCCTTCACCGCCTGTCCGATGCGCTGGAACATACTCACTTCCTCTCGCAGGCGTAGTTGCCGATGTCCTGGGAGTCGCTGTCCTTGGTGAGGACCAGCTTGCCGCCCTTGGCCTCGCAGGCCTGGCTGGCCTGGCGCAGGGCGTCGTAGGTGGCCACCCCGCCGGCCGGCCCGGCCTCGGCGCAGGCGCAGAGGCTCAGCGCCGCCGCGACGATGATCAGCGTTTTCATGCCTGCATTCCGAACACCCGCCAGGCCGCCACCGCCACCACGGCCACGAGCGAGGTCGGCAGGAACACCTTCCAGCCCAACCGCATCAGTTGGTCGTAGCGGTAGCGGGGCACGATCGCCTTGGCCATGGCGACCAGGAAGAAGAAGAAGATGACCTTCAGGAAGAACCACATGAAGCCGTAGAAGCTCTGGCCCGTGGCCGGCCAGTGGTGGACGAAGGCGAAGTCGATCGGCGCCTGCCAGCCGCCGAAGAACAGGATGGTGGTCATGGCGCAGATCAAGACGATGTTGGCGTACTCGCCGATCTGGAACAGCAGGTAGGGCGTCGAGGAATATTCCACCGCATAGCCGGCCACGAGCTCGCTCTCGGCCTCCGGCAGGTCGAAGGGCGGGCGGTTGGTCTCGGCCAGGCCCGAGATGAAGAAGATCCAGGCCATCGGAACCATGACGAGGGCCATCGCCTTGGCGGTCAGGCCACCGGGGCCGCCGAACACGTACCAGTTCCAGAACCCGCCCGACTGCTGCGTCACGATCTGTTGCAGGTTCAGCGTGCCCGACAGGATGATCACGGTGACGATCACGAAGCCGATGGAGACCTCGTAGGAGACCATCTGCGCCGCCGAGCGGAGCGACCCCAGGAAGGGGTACTTCGAGTTGGACGCCCAGCCGCCCATGATGATGCCGTAGACGCCGAGCGAGGAGATGGCGAACAGGTAGAGCACGCCGACGTTGATGTTCGAGACCACCCAGCCGGGCGCCAGCGGGATCACCGCCCAGGCGCCGAATCCGAGCGTGAAGGCGACCAGGGGCGCCAGCAGGAACACCGTCTTGTCGGCCCCCGACGGGATGACGATCTCCTTCAGCAGGAACTTCCCGAAGTCGGCGAACGACTGCAGCAGGCCGAACGGGCCCACCACATTGGGGCCTTTGCGCATCTGCACGCCGGCCCAGATCTTGCGGTCGGCCAGCAGCAGGAAGGCCAGCGACAGCAGGATCCAGATCATCACGGCCAGGATCTGCAGGACGGTGAGCACCGTCCAGCCGCCCGGCGTGGCCCAGAAGCTTTGCGCGCCCATGGCCTACTCCGCCGCGATCTTGGCGGCGCCCGAGACCAGGGCCGCGCACTCGGCCATCGTCACGCTGGCGCGGGCGATGGGGTTGGTGAGGTGGAAGGCCCTGACCGGGCTGGCGAACGGGGCGTCCGACAGCGGGCCGGCCGCGCCGAGCGCGCCCAGGTCGAGGCCCGCCGCCCCGGCCGGGCCGTCGACGTGGTCGATGCGGCCGAAGGTCGGATGGTCGGCGAACAGCTTGCGGCGCAGATCGTCCAGGGTGTCGTAGGGCAGCTTGGCGCCGAGGCGCTCCGAGAGGGCCCGCAGGATCGCCCAATCCTCGCGCGCCTCGCCCTTCGGGAACACCGCGCGGGCGGCCAGCTGCACCCGGCCCTCGGTGTTGACGTAGATGCCGTTCTTCTCGGTGTAGGCGGCGCCCGGCAGGATGATGTCGGCGCGGTGCGCCCCGCGGTCGCCGTGGGTCCCCAGATAGATCACGAAGGCGTCGGTGGCCAAGAGGTCGACCTCGTCGGCGCCCAGTAGGACCAGGACGTCCGCCCCGCCCTTCTTCACCAGCTCGGCGGCCGTCTTGCCGCCGGCCTTGGGCGTGAAGCCCATGTCCAGGCCGCCGACCCGCGAGGCCGCGGCGTGCAGCACGTTCCAGGTGGCGCCGAACGCCTTGGCGACGCCGGCCGCGGCCTTGGCGACCGCCGCGCCGTCGGCCCGGGCGAGCGCGCCAGCGCCCACGATCACCGCCGGGGCCTTCGCGGCCTTCAGGGCGGTCATGAAGTCGTTCTTCTGACGGCCGAGGCCGGTCAGGCTCTGCGCGCCCGCGCCGAGGTACTCATAGGGATAGGTCAGGTCGGCCCGTTCGCCGATCACGCCAATGCGCAGCGCCCCGGCCAGCCAGCGCTTGCGCAGGCGGGCGTTGAGCACCGGGGCTTCCAGGCGCGGATTGGTCCCGACCAGGAGGACGACGTCCGCCTCCTCGATCCCGGCGAGCGTCGAGTTGAACAGCCAGCTGGCCCGCGGCCCCTGGCCCAGCGCCATGCCGTCCTGGCGACAGTCGAGGCTGGCCACACCCAGGCCGCCGAACAGGTCGAGGGCGGCCTTCAGGCTCTCGGCGTCCTGCAGGTCGCCGGCGATCACGCCCACGCGGTCCGGCGACGTCGTCGTCAGCTTCGCGGCGACGGCGTCCAGCGCCTCGTTCCACGATGCGGGGCGCAGCGTCTTGTTCTCACGGATGTAGGGCTGGTCGAGGCGCTGGCGAGCGAGGCCGTCCACCGCGTAGCGGGTCTTGTCGGAGATCCACTCCTCGTTGACGTCCTCATTGATGCGCGGCAGCACGCGCAGCACCGCGGGGCCCCGGCTGTCGACGCGGATCGCCGAGCCCAGGGCGTCATGGACGTCGACGCTCTCGGTCTTCTTCAGCTCCCAGGGCCGGTAGTTGAACGCCCACGGCTTGTGGGTCAGGGCGCCCACCGGGCACAGATCGACCGCGTTGCCGCTCAACTCCGACATCACCGCCTTGTCGAGATAGGTCGTGATTTCAACGTCTTCGCCGCGGGAGATGAGCCCGATCTCCGGCACGCCGGCCACCTCGGTGATGAACCGGACGCAGCGGGTGCACTGGATGCAGCGGGTCATCACGGTCTTGATGACCGGGCCCATGAACTTCTCTTCGACGGCCCGCTTGTTCTCGATGTAGCGGGTGGCGTCGCGGCCATAGCCCATGGCCTGGTCCTGCAGGTCGCACTCGCCGCCCTGGTCGCAGATCGGGCAGTCCAGCGGGTGGTTGATGAGCAGGAACTCCATCACCCCGTGGCGGGCCTTCTTCACCATCGGCGTGTCGGTGAAGATCTCCATGTTCTCGGCGGCCGGCAGGGCGCAGGAGGCCTGCGGCTTCGGCGGCCCGGGCTTCACCTCGACCAGGCACATGCGGCAGTTGCCGGCGATCGACAGCCGCTCGTGGTAGCAGAAGCGCGGGATCTCCTTGCCGGCCAGCTCGGCCACCTGCAGGACGTTCATCCCCGGCTCGAACTCGACCTCGACCCCGTCGACCTTACAGGTGGGCATCTCGACTTACTCCGCCGCGATCGAGGCGCCGGGGTAGCTTCCCGGACGCGCGCGGTAGTTGGTGATCCGCTCCTCCACCTCGTGGCGGAAGTGGCGGAACAGGCCCTGGATCGGCCAGGCGGCCGCATCGCCGAGCCCGCAGATGGTGTGGCCCTCGACCTGGGAGGCGACGTCGAGCAGCAGGTCGATCTCGGCCATCTCGGCCTCGCCGGTGACCATCCGCTCCATCACCCGCCACATCCAGCCGGTGCCTTCGCGGCACGGCGTGCACTGGCCGCAGCTCTCGTGCTTGTAGAAGTAGGCGGCTCGGGCGATCGCCTTCACCAGGTCGGCGTCCTTGTCCATGACGATCATGGTGCCGGTGCCGAGGCCGGAACCTCGCGCCTGCAGGTCCTCGTAGGTCATCACCGCCTCTTCGCACTCCGCGGCCGGGATCATCCGGACCGAGATGCCGCCGGGGATCACCGCCTTGAGGTTCGACCAGCCGCCGCGCACGCCCCCGAAGTGGTCCTCGATCAGCTGCTTGACGGAGATGCCGACCGCCTCCTCCACCACGCAGGGCTTGTTCAGGTGGCCGGAGCCCGCGAACAGCTTGGTGCCGGTGGACTTCTCGGTGCCGAACCCTGCGAACCATTCCGCGCCGCGGCGCAGGATCGTCCCCACCACCGCAATGGTTTCGACGTTGTTCACCGTGGTCGGGCAGCCGTAGATGCCGGCGCCGGCCGGGAACGGCGGCTTCAGCCGCGGCTGGCCCTTCTTGCCCTCGAAGCTCTCCATCAGGGCGGTCTCGTCGCCGCAGATATAGGCCCCGCCGCCGTGCGTCACCCGCACGTCGCAGTCCCAGCCGTGGAGGTTGCCCGGCCCGATCAGCTTGGCGTCATAGGCCTGCCGGATGGCCGCCAGCAGGTGCTCGCGCTCGCGGACATATTCGCCGCGGATATAGATGTAGGCGGTGTGCGCCCGCATGGCGCGGCAGGCGATCAGGCAGCCCTCGATCAAGAGGTGCGGATCGTGCCGCAGGATGTCGCGGTCCTTGCAGGCGCCCGGCTCGCTCTCGTCGGCGTTGACCAGCAGGTAGTGCGGCCGCTCGCTCTCCTGCTTGGGCATGAAGGTCCACTTCAGCCCGGTGGCGAACCCCGCCCCGCCGCGGCCGCGCAGGCCCGAGGCCTTGATCTGGTCGCAGATCCACTCCGGCGTCTGGCGGACGATGTCCTTCGTCCCGTTCCAGGCGCCGCGCTTCATCGCGCCCTCCAGGCCCCAGTCGTGGAGGCCGTAGAGGTTGGTGAAGATGCGATCCTTGTCTTGCAGGATACCGACCACGCCCCGCTAAGCTCCCTTGTCCGCGCGCCGGAGGCCCGCGATGAACCAGATCTGCGCGACCAGGCCGACCAGCAGCAGGGCGGCGAACGCCGCCAGCCCCCAGCCGACGTGGAAGCGGAAGTAGGCGACCAGCGCCGCGAGCGCGGCCAGCACCGCCAGGCCATTGACCACGCCCATGACGATCAGGCGCCGCTTGGCGGCTTGCAGGTCGATGCTCACGCCTGTTCCTTCGCCGAAGTCTTCTGCGGAAGGTTGGGGATCTTGAGCTTCTTGCCGCGCGAGCCGTCGTAGAGCGCGGGGTCGGTGAGCGCGATCGGGCCGCCCTCCGGCGCCGAGCCCTGCCGGCCGATCGCCGAGCCGGGCTTGCGCTTCTTGCCCGCCGCGAAGTCGTCCAGCAGCTTCTCGAAGCTCTGCGGCGTCAGGTCCTCGTAATAATAGTCGTTGATGGCGGCCATCGGCGCGTTGGCGCAGGCCCCCATGCACTCGACTTCCTGCCAGTAGAACTTGCCGTCGGCGGAGCGGTGGTCGCGCGGCCCGATCTTGCGCTTGCAGACCTCGAGCAGCCCTTCCGACCCGCGCAGCTGGCAGGGCGTGGTGCCGCAGACCTGCACCAGGGCGTGGGTCCCCACCGGCTCCAGCATGAACATGGTGTAGAAGGTGGCGATCTCCAGAACCCGGATGACCGGCATGGAGAGCAGCTCGGCTGTCGCGCGAATGGCGGGCTCGGAGACCCAGCCCTCCTGCTTCTGCACCAGCCACAGGATGGCGATCACCGCCGACTGCTGCCGGCCGGCCGGGAAGTTGGCCATCCAGCGCCGCGCGTCCTTCAGGGTCGCGGGCTTGAACGCGAAGCTCTCGGGCTGGACCTCGGCCAGGCGGCGGACGCTCAACGGTCGATCTCCCCGAACACGATGTCCAGCGACCCCAGGATCGCCGAGACGTCGGCCAGCATGTGGCCGCGGTTCATCCAGTCCATGGCCTGCAGGTGCGGATAGCCGGGCGCACGAATCTTCGCCCGGTACGGCTTGTTGGTCCCGTCCGAGACCAGGAAGATGCCGAACTCGCCCTTCGGCGCCTCCACCGCGGCATAGACCTCGCCGGGCGGCGGCCGGTAGCCCTCGGTAAAGAGCTTGAAGTGGTGGATCAGGGCCTCCATCGACCGCTTCATCTCACCGCGGCGCGGCGCGGCGATCTTGTGGTCGTCGGAGAGCACCAGGCCCGGCGTCTTCGCGAGCCGCTCGCAGGCCTGCTTCATGATCTTGGTCGACTGCCGCATCTCCTCCATCCGGCAGAGGTAGCGGTCGTAGCAGTCGCCGTGGACCCCCAGCGGGATGTCGAACTCGAACTCGTCGTAGAGGCCGTAGGGCTGGGTGCGGCGCAGGTCCCAGGCGATGCCGGAGCCGCGGACCATCACGCCCGAGAAGCCCCAGGCCATGGCCTGGTCCTTGCTCACCACGCCGATGTCGACGTTGCGCTGCTTGAAGATGCGGTTGTGGGTGATCAGGCCCTCGATGTCGTCGAGCACCCTCGGGAACTTGTCGCACCAGTCGGAGATGTCGGCCACCAGCTCCGGCGGCAGGTCCTGGCGCACGCCGCCGACCCGATAGTAGTTGGCGTGCATGCGCGCGCCCGAGGCCCGCTCATAGAACACCATCAGCTTCTCGCGCTCCTCGAAGCCCCACAGCGGCGGGGTGAGCGCGCCGACGTCCATGGCCTGCGTCGTCACGTTGAGCAGGTGGTTCAGGATGCGGCCGATCTCGTCGTAGAGCACGCGGATCAAGAGGCCCCGCACCGGGACCTCGATGCTCATCAGCTTCTCCAGGGCCAGCACATAGGCGTGCTCCTGGTTCATGGGCGCCACGTAGTCGAGGCGGTCCATGTAGGGGATGGTCTGCTGGTAGGGCCGGGCCTCCATCAGCTTCTCGGTGCCGCGGTGCAGCAGGCCGATGTGCGGGTCGACCCGCTCGACGATCTCGCCGTCCAGCTCGAGCACCAGGCGCAGCACGCCGTGCGCCGCCGGATGCTGCGGGCCGAAGTTGATGTTGAAGCGGCGGACCTTGGTCTCGCCCTCGACGGTTGGCGCGAAGAAGTCGGTCTCTTCGGCGGGGGCGTTGGCGCCGGTCATGACTTTGCGATCCGCGGCTTGTTGGGCGCCTCAGGCCCCTTCTCGTCGCCGGGCAGGGGCGCGAAGCCGCGCTCGATGCCTTCCCAGGGCGAGAGGAAGTCCCAGTTGCGCCATTCGACCGATTTCACCGGCTCGTAGACCACCCGCTTCAGCTCGTCGTCGTAGCGGACCTCGACATAGCCGGTCATCGGGAAGTCCTTCCGCAGCGGATGGCCGTGGAAGCCGTAGTCGGTGAGGATCCGGCGCAGGTCCGGATGGCCCTCGAAGAACACGCCGTACATGTCGAAGGCTTCCCGCTCGTACCAGTCGGCGGCCGGGAACACCGGCGTCGCCGAGCGGACGGCGGTGTCTTCGTCGGTCTCGATCTTCACCCGGATGCGCAGGTTCCGGGTCATGGAGAGCAGGTGGTAGACCACGTCGAAGCGGCGGGCGCGGTCCGGATAATCGACGCCACAGAGGTCGATCAGCTGGGTGAAGCTCCCGACGTCGCGCAGGTAGGCCAGGGTCTCGACGATCCGCGGCGCCTGGGCGGTCAGGTTCAGCTCGCCGAACGCCACGGAAAAGCCGGTCAGGCCGCCGGCGCTGTCGGCGACCAGCTTCTTGCCGACCTTGGCGAGCTCCTTGTCCTTGGCGGGCCAGGTCATCGGATGATGGTCCCGGTGCGGCGGATCTTCTTCTGCAGCTGCAACACGCCATAGACCAGGGCCTCGGCGGTCGGCGGACAACCGGGCACGTAGATGTCCACCGGCACGATCCGGTCGCAGCCGCGCACCGTCGAATAGCTGAAGTAGTAGTAGCCGCCGCCGTTGGCGCAGGATCCCATGGAGATCACGTAGCGCGGCTCGGGCATCTGGTCGTAGACCTTGCGCAGGGCCGGAGCCATCTTGTTCACCAGGGTGCCGGC
Source organism: Phenylobacterium sp. (assembly GCA_004799545.1). Taxonomy (GTDB): domain Bacteria; phylum Pseudomonadota; class Alphaproteobacteria; order Caulobacterales; family Caulobacteraceae; genus Phenylobacterium. The sequence continues at coordinate 33,744 of SSMU01000010.1, read as the reverse complement.
GACGATCATCACGTCGGACTGGCGCGGGGAGGCGCGGGGCGCGAAGCCGTAGCGCTCCAGGTCGTAGCGCGGCATGGAGGCCTGCATCATCTCGACCGCGCAGCAGGCGAGGCCGAAGGTCATCCACATCAAGGAGCCGGTGCGCGCCCAGGTGATCAGGTCGTCGACCCCGGCGGTGATGAAGCCCTTGTCAGCCAGCTGCTGGGAGACGCCGTCGAAGAACGGGTCGTGCGTCTGCGGGTCGTAGCCTTCGACGGAGCTCCGAACCCCCTCGCCCGCGGGAACCACGGAAGACCGGGCGCCCCCCGGGGGGATGATCACTCCCATTCCAGGGCTCCCTTCTTCCACTCGTAGATGAAGCCCACCGTGAGCACGCCTAGGAAGGCCATCATCGACCAGAAGGCGAAATGGCTGACTTCCGGCGGCAATTTCATCAGCGCCACCGCCCAGGGGAACAGGAAGGCCACTTCCAGGTCGAAGATGATGAACAGGATCGAGACCAGGTAGAACCGCACGTCGAACTTCATCCGCGCGTCATCGAAGGCGTTGAAGCCGCACTCGTAGGACGACAGTTTCTCGGGGTCCGGAGCGTTCGGCGCGAGCACCGCGGCGCCGATGATGAAGACGAGGCCCAGCGCCGCCGCGATCCCTAGGAAGATCACGATCGGCAGGTACTGAAGGAGGAACGCGGTCATAGAATCCTCAAGGGAGTCGCGGGCCCTTCTAGACTACCCATTCTCCCGATTCAAACGAGGCTTGGCGTACCGATGAAAGCTCACGAAGCGTGGGCCGGAAACTCACGAAAATCCGCGGCCAACGCCCAGCGTCCAAGCTGCGACGCCGCAGCCGGGCACTCTTCCGTTGACACGATTCCGACCGGGACCTATCAGACGCGCCTTCGCGACGGACCGGTGGTTCGCAATGCGGGTGTAGCTCAGTTGGTTAGAGCGCCGGCCTGTCACGCCGGAGGTCGCGGGTTCAAGTCCCGTCACTCGCGCCATTCCTCTGATCGATATCGGCCCCCCTCGCCTTCCGGCGGGCTTTGCGCCATGGGTGGCCGTCCGCCGGGAGGTCCAGGCCATGGATGAAAAGACGCGCGACCGCCATGTCGCCGAGGTCCGTGAGCGCGGCTACGCCATCGTCGAGAACGCCATCGCCCCTGAGCTGGTCGAAGCCCTCGACGCGGCGCTCGGTCGGCTGGAGCGCGAACTGGACGCCAGGCCGGCCGAGAACGGCTTCGAAGGTCACCGGACGGTGCGCATCTACAACCTCCTGGCCCACGGCGCGCCGTTCGCCGAGGTGCCGGTCCACGCCGCCGTCCTGCCGATCGTCGAAGGGGTGCTGGATGACGGCTGCCTGATCTCCTCCCTCTCCTCCATCGCCATCGATCCGGGGGAGACGGCCCAGCCGATCCATGCGGACGACATGGTCATCCCGCTGGCCAAGCCGCACATCCCGATCGTCTGCAACTCCATGTGGGCGTTGACCGACTTCACCGAGGCCAACGGCGCGACCCGCCTGGTCCCCGGCAGCCACCTGAAGCCGAACCCGGAGTATGGCGGCGCCTACGAGACCATCGCCGCCGAGATGCCCAGGGGCTCGGTGCTGATCTGGGACGGAGCGCTGTGGCACGGCGGCGGGGCCAACCGCACCGACAAGCGCCGCACCGGCGTCGCCATGAACTATTGCGCGGGCTTCATCCGCCAGCAGGAGAACCAGCAGCTGGGCGTGCCGCCGGCTCTGGCCCGCAGCTTCGCCCCGCGGCTCCAGGAGCTGATGGGCTACGGCGTCTACCGCGGCCTGATCGGCCACATCGACAAGCAGAGCCCGGCCCAGCGGCTGAACGGCGGCGGCGCGTTCCGCTCCATCTGGGACCAGGCCTAGAGACCGAGCGCAGCCTTCAGCGGCGCAAGCTCAGCCTCGTAGCGCCGCCACCGCTGCACCGAGCCCTGGAAGATCGGCCGGCGCACCTGGCTGGCGCTGGCGGTCGCCACCGCCCCGTCCCGCTCGAAGAACCGCAGGGTCGCCGGGTCCCACGGCAGACCCGCGGCCGCGACCAGGGCCGGGATCGCCGCCTCCGGGTCGGCCACCAGGGCCTCGTGGTCCACCTCGACCACCCGGCCGGGCAGCACCGCGCGCCAGTGGTCCATGACCTCGCGGTAGCGGCGGTATTCCGCCCCGATCCCGGCCAGGTCGTAGAGCGTCTCATTGCCGCTGGCGAACAGCTGGCGATAGCAGGAGAGGCCGGTATCCATCGGGTCGCGCACGCTGTGCAGGATCACCGCCCGTGGGAAGATCAGCTGGATCAGCCCCACGTGGAGATAGTTCTCCAGCGTCTTGTCGATGAACCGCGGAGCTGCGTTCCAGCCCCGGTCCTTGGCGGCGGCCAGGTAGCGCTCGGCCAGGTCGCGGAGTTTCGCGGCCGGCACGCGGGGCCCCGGCGGATAGCGCCCGGCCAGCAGGCCCGGCAGGATGGCGGTCTCGCCAAGCCCCTGGACCTCCGGGTGGCTGGCCAGGATCTGCTCGATCAGCGTCGAACCGGAGCGCGGGAAGCCCACCACGAAGATCGGCGCCGCGGATCGCGAGCCCTTGCCGGCGTTCGCCGCGAGGAAGGCCGGCGTGAACAGCGCCTTCACATGGGCCACGGCCGCGGCGTGGGCGGCGGCGACCTCGGTCGGCGGCGAGACCGCCTGCAGGGCGGCCTGCTTGGCCCGGTTGCCGGCGGCGAAGGCGGCGAAGGCCTCGGCGTCGCGGCCGCGCCGCTCCAGCGCCTCGCCCAGGGCGAAGCTCAGGGCGATGCGGGTCTCGCCGTCGATCGCGGCGGCGTCCACGGCCCGCGCCATGTCGGCGAGCTCGGTGTCGTCGATCGCGGCGGGGTCGATCAGGGCGATGCGGGTCAGCGCCGCCCAGCGGGTGGCTGGCGCGGCCGCCAGCACCCGGTGGTGGCCGATCGCCTCGGCGGGCTGCCCCAGGATGGTCAGGGCGGTCGCCAGGGCCTGGCGGGTCTCCGCGGCCTCCGGGCGGAGCGCCAGCGCCCGCGCGTAGGCCCTGGCCGCGCCCGGCCAGTCGCCCAGCTGCTGGCGGACGACGGCGAGGTTGTGCTGGGCGGCCATGTGGCCCGGCTCGCGGGCGACCACCGCCTCCAGCCGCCGCCTGGCCTGGTCCGCCCGGCCGGTCCGGAGGTCGATCACCGCCAGGGAATAGACCGCGCGGAGGTCGTCCGGCGCCAGGCGCTCGGCCTTGCGATAGGCCCGCGCCGCCGCCTCCAGCCGGCCGGCCGCGAAGGCGGCCGCGGCCTCGTCCAGGCTGCGCGACACCAGGGCCGCATCGGACCCCTGGGCTCGGATCAGGCGTTGGCGGCGGTCCCCCGGCATGAGGCGATGTTAGGCGCCTGTCCGGACGACCGCCAGCCGTGGCGTGTGGGTGCAGCGCCGGGGACGCCCGCCGAGGCCGGCGTCCCCTCGCCCGTCATTGGAAGCGGTAGCGGAACTCCACGCCGTAGACGCGCGGGTTGACCAGGAAGACGTTGTTGACGATCTGGCCCACCTGCCCCAGCGCGGTCGGGGCGACCAGCAGGGCGCCCGTCTGGGAGTCGGTGTTCTTCTTGTCGAACACGTTGTCCACATAGGCGATCACGTTGTAGCGGTTATTGCTCCCGGTCCAGACGGCCCGCAGGTTGAACTGGTTGAAGGCGGGCGCGAGATCGTAGGGCCGGTTAAACAGGCCGCCGTAGGTCTTGGCCTTCCAGATGTAGGTCGCCGAGACGTTGAGTTTCCCGGGATCGAAGGTCCAGGTGTAGATTCCGTTGACCGTGAACTTATCGGGCGGCGATTCCGGAAGCTGATTGCCCTTCAGGTTCTGGGTCGCCGGCACCAGGGCCCCGGCCGAGGAGATCGTCGCCGGCGCGCAGCCGGAGGTGTTGGCCCCGGGTAGCGACGCGGTCGGGTCGATGGTGTCCTCGAAGCAGCCGCCCGGATCGTTCACCTTGGCGCTGAGGTGTGCATATTCGGCGTTGATCACCAGCTCGTCGGTCGGCTGCCACAGGGCCTCGAGCTCGACGCCGGAGATGTGGACCGATTTCAGGTTGAACAGCTGGGCCGCGATCAGGCCCTGGGCGTTCTGCACGTTCAGCGGGATCTGGTCGTTCTTGTAGTTGTAGTAGAAGGCCGCCGCGTTGATCCGGAACACATTGGCGAAGGTCCTCTTCAGACCCGCCTCGAAGGCGTCCACCGTCTCCAGGCCGGTTTCCGGGTTGGGCGCGATGGTGAAGGTCGAGAAGCCGCCCGCCTTATACCCCCGGGAGTACTTGCCGTAGACCAGGGTGTCCGGATCCGGCGTCCAGTCGATGCCGGCGTCGCCGGTCCAGGCGTTCCACTTGGCGTCCAGGCTACGCTGCCAGTTGCCCGTGGTCGTGTTGAGCGTGGCGATGCTGGCGCCCGGATAGGCGGTCGTGGCCGTGGCCCCGACGGCGACGGCGCTGAGGTCCAGCCCCGGCGTATTGGCGCCGAAGTTCGAGCCCTGGAAGCCGCCGATGGTGTCGAACTCCTCGAAGCGCCAGAGCTGCATCCCGTACTTGTGGTCGGAGGTGTAGCGGAGGCCCACGTGCGCCTTCCACTGGTCGTTGAACTTGTAGTCGACGTGCCCGAACCCGGCCCACGAGGTGTAGGTCAGGAAGGTGTCCGAGGTGGACGCCGCGCTCTCCGGGTTGCCCGGCGCCGGCGTCAGGGCGCCGTTCGCGAAGTTCAGATAGAAGGGATGGGCGAACTGGGTCTGGGCCGGCTCGACGCCCGCCGAGACCGGTTGCTCATAGCCCTCGTGGTAGTAGTAGAGGCCGCCCACCCATTGCAGCGGACCGTTGCTGGTCGAGGTCAGGTCGACCTCGTGGCTGTAGAAGGAATCCTTCTCCTGGAAGAAGGTGGTGTTGGGTGACGGGAAGACGGTCAGCGGCTGGCTGCAGCCGGCGAGCGGGACCGAGCCCACGACGACGGCGTTGACCGCGCACAGGAAGCCGGGCGAGGTCGGCGCGAGGGCGACGTTCGCGGCGCCTGGCGTCTGGAACGAGGTCACCCCCGCATCGGCGTCGGTCGAGAAGTTCAGCACGTAGTTGAACTTCTGATAGCCGCCCAGGTAGGTCAGGTCGAAGCTCGGGAAGTGGTAGGTCCAGTTGGTGGCCAGCGCCAGGTCCGCGCGCTGCTTGTTGGTGGACGTCATCTCCTGGATGAAGCTGCGCGGATCCGCCGTCGAGGGGTTGTTGCCCGGGAAGGCGTTGGCGAACACCGGACCGCCGGTCACCGAGCCTGGGATCACGCTCTGGCCCTGGGCCGCCGGACCGGAGCAGCCCGCCGCGCCGCCGGGGCTGGCCGCCACCCCGGGCAGGCCGCAAAGCCCGAAGAACCCGCTCGGCGCGAAGGTGCCGTTCAGCAGGAACTGGTTGGAGATCGCGCCTTCGACCGCGGCCTGGTGGTAGTCGGCCTGGAAGGTGCCGCTGGAGATCATGCCCCAGGCGTCGAGGTGCTCGCCGAGGTTGGCGTCGAACTGGGCCTCCAGGTACTGGCTGGAGCCCGCGGTCTGCTGCGGCAGGCTGCCGCTCTGGCGGTCCCCGTCGAGGTTCTTGAAGTAGCCGCCGTTCTCCGTCGTCTCGTTGGCGCCCACCCGGAAGCGCAGCCAGTCGGTGATCGGACCCGAGACCACGGCCTCGCCCCAATACCGGTCGTTGTTGGCCACGCCGGCGCGGCCTTCGGCGAAGAAGTCCTTGGTCGGCTTCTTGGAGATATAGTTGATCGAGCCGCCGTCGGCGTTCGCGCCGTGCAGGGTGTTCTGCGGGCCGCGGTCCACCTCGATGGTGTCGATGAACAGGTCCGACTTCTGCAGCAGGATGGTGGCGTTCGCCCCGTCGTAGACGCCGTTGTAATAGACGGCGACGGCCGAGGCGACGGCCAGGTTGTCGGTGTTGCGGCCGATGCCGCGCATGTACGGCCGGTCGGCCGCAGCTTGGTAATGGAAGCCCGGCGTGAAATTGGTCAGGTCCTGGAAGCCCTGGATGCCGATCAAGGTCCGCTGCTCAGCGCTGAAGGCCGAGACCGCGACCGGCACCGTCTCCAGCCGCTCCTCGCGCCGCTCCGCGGTCACCACGAGGTCCGAAAGCGTGGTGGCGTTGGAGGCCGCGGCGTTGGACGGCGGCGCGCTTTGCGCCTGGGCCTGGACGGCGACGAGACTCACGGCCACGGCAAGCGCCGAGCCGGCACAGAAATAGCTATGCTTTCTCATGGAAATGTATCCTCCCGGTTCGTCGCCGGCCCAGCTCTGACGGCCAGATCCCGCACAACAGTAGGCAGTGGCGCCCATAGGGATGCTAGGCGGCGATTTTCAAGCTTGGCAAGGGGTATGTGACGCTGGGGAAACAAGGTGGGGCGGCGACGCATTTAGGTCACGCTCCGGTTGCGCCGGTGGCGTTCTGTCATCTTTACAGCTGGAGCCGCCGGAGGCCTTGATGGCGGCAGTAAGCACGGGTTTGCGAGGACTTGCCGCCGCCGGCTGGCCGTCCTTGCTGCGCACGCGCGACCAAACGGAGGCCGCGGCATGCGCGCGATGATCAGGAGACTGGGCCCCGTGCTCGCCGCCGCGGGCGCCATGGCGTCCCTTCCGAGATTGGCCCATGCCGCCTGGGTCAAGGCGGAGAGCGACCGGTTCGTGGTCTACGGCGAGGATGCGAGGTCGGTGCGCGACTACGCCACCAAGCTCACCATCTACGACCAGGTACTGCGGCTGCTCAACCCGACCGCCACGGACCGTCCGGCGCCGCAGAAGGTCGACGTCTATCTGGTGCGCGGCCACCAGGCGTTGCATCGGATCCTGCCGAGCGGGGGTGACACCATGGTGGGCTTCTACTCCGCCTCGCCGCTGGCGATCTTCGCGGTGGCGGAGACCGGGGACGTCGGTCTCGGGACCGACACCACCCTGTTCCACGAATACGCCCACCACTTCATGAAGGAGAACTTCCCGGCGGCCTATCCCACCTGGTTCGTCGAGGGCTGGGCGGAGTACTTCAGCACCGTCGACATCAAGTCGAGCGGCGTCACGGTCGGCGGCTACGCCGCCAATCGGGTGGCCTGGCTGAAGAGCGGCACCTGGCTGCCGCTCGCGGACCTGCTGACCAAGCGTCCAACGGAGGTGACGGGGCCGCAGGCCCCGCTCTTCTATCCGGAAGCCTGGGCGCTGGTTCACTACATGCAGGACAGCCCGGACCGCGGGGCTCAGCTCGACAAGGCGATCCAGGCGATCGCCGGCGGGGCCGATCCGGTCAAGGCGATCGAGACCGCCACCGGGCAGACGCTCGATGATCTGACCCGTCACCTGCGGAACTACGACCGGATCTCCGAGCTGCGGATCGCGCCCGCCCGCTTCGACATGGCGCCCAAGGTCGAGGTCTCCACCCTGCCCGCCTCGGCCGACGACCTGCTGCTCGACAACGTCCGTCTCGCCATCTCCACCCCCGACAAGCGCGACGACGCCTTCGTGGCCTCGGTCCGCGCCCATGCGGCGAAGCACCCGGGCGACCGGTTGGCGGACCTGGCCCTGGCGCGGGCGGAGTTCATCTATGGCGACGTGGCGGCGGGCGAGGCGATCGTGAACCGCCGCCTGGCGGCCGACCCCAACGACGTCGAGGTGCTGCGGCTCGCCGGACAGGGCCAGATCCTGGCCGGCCGGCGGGAGCCTGCGACCCGGCTGGAGCGGTTCCGCGCGGCGCGCGCCCCGCTGATCAAGGCCTATGGCCTCGACAAGGACGACTTCCGGGTCCTCTACCAATATGCGCTCAGCCGCTCGGTCGAGCCCAACTATCCCAACGACAACGACATGAACGTGCTCTTCGCGGCGCGAAGCCTCGCGCCCGCCGTCGAGGACATCTCGATCATGACCGGCGAGGCGCTGATCAAGCGGGGCCGCCGCGACGACGCGGTCAAGGTGCTGGCCCTGGTCGCCAACGACCCGCACGGCGGTTCAGCCGGGGTGCGCGCCCGCGCCCTGATCGCCGGGAAGACCGAGGCCGAGGCGAGCCGGGCCGCCGACGCCGCCGACAAGCCGGAGACCTCTCCAGCTGGGCCTGCGAAGCCCGATGCGCCGGCCCGTTGAGATCAGGGCAGGTAGGCCGCGGCGATCGCCACCAGCACCAGCCGGGCCAGCCAGCCCAGGGCGTGCGAGACGCCGATATAGGGGCTGATCCGCATCCACAACAGGTTGGTCGCCCCGATCGCCACCGGCCCGGCCAGCCACACCAGGCCCGCCGTCAGAAGGCCCTGCCCGATCGTCTGGCATCCGGTGTGGATCAGCAGATAGGCGAAGGCCGCGCAGGTGATCAGGCCCACCACCTCCGACCAGACGATCTTGCCGGTTTCCGAGACGCCGCTGCGCCAGGCCTCCGGCGCCTCCTGGTACTTCTTGTGGAACAGCACGCCCATGAACAGCCAGTCGGTGAAGGACGCCACCACGCCGCTCACCACAACGACCAGCCCGAAATGCATCCAGTTCATCTGAGCCTCCCCCGTTTCCCTAGGCCCTGTCCCGATTGGCGTGAATCAAGCCAATCGGGATGAACAGGGTCGTCGTTTTTCTTCGAGAGCCCTTCTTGTCCGCTCACGATGATCCATCGTGAGTGGGAAGGGCTCTTGCGGCATCTTCCGCTCAACGGGGACCATAGTGAAGCTTACTTCGCGAATAGGGCCTTCGGCAGCATGACGTGGACGCCCTTGTTGCGGTCCACCAGCTCGGTGATGTCCACGTCGCCGGCCACGCTCACCAGCATGTAGGCGTCGTCGCGGGAGAGGCCCTTGGTCGTCGAGAGGAACTCGACCATCTCGCGCACCGCCTTGTGGGCGGCGATCGACAGGTCGTCGTCGAAGCCCATGGCGATGTAGTGGGTCGGCGTCTCGGCCCGCGGATAGCTGAGCTTCAGGTCCTTGCGGACGATGAACTGCAGGGTGCCCACCAGCGAGGTCTCCATGGCGGTGACGTCGCTCTCGCCGTTGCCCTGGCCGGCGTGGCCATCGCCGATCTCGAACAGGGCCCCCTTCACGAACACCGGCAGGTAGAGGGTCGCGCCGGCCACGAGCTCCTTGTTGTCCATGTTGCCGCCGATGAAGGTCGGCGGGGTGGAGTCGTAGCGGCCGAGCGCCGGCGGCGGCGCCACCCCCATGCTGCCGAAGAACGGATGCAGGGGAATGGTCACGCCCGGCGCGAAACGGGCGACCATGTGCTCGCGATCGAGCGGGATGATCTTGGTCCGGGCATAGGGGAAATCGTCGGAAAGGATGCCCGCCCCATAGCGGAAGCCGTTGTAGGCGTAGGGGATCGCCAGATCGATCTTCTGGATGCGGATCTCCAGGGTGTCGCCGGGCTCCGCGCCCTCGACATAGACCGGGCCGGTGAGGATGTGGCCGCCGGGGCCGCGGTCGGTGACCTTGGCGAACACCTCGCGCAGCGAGGCTTCCACCTGCTCGGGCGGCAGGCCGGCCTTCTCCAGGCCGGTCGGGCTGTTGGTCAAGAGGGTGTGGAACACCACCGTGTCGCCGGACCGGATGGTCAGCGCCGGCGCGTGCGCCGCGTCATAGTTGCCCCAGGCGACGGTGGCGGGCGTCGCCGGCAGGTCGAAGCTGCGCCCCGCGGGCTGGGCGTTGGCCCCGCTGGCCGCGCCGAGCGCCAGCGCCGCCGCGATGATCCTGATCCACATGTCCTGCCCTCGCCCGTCGCCGGAAAGCGCGACTATTGGCGAGCGCCGGGCGCCCGGCAAGGCGTTGTCAGCCGGCCCTCAGCGGCTTCAGCGCCCCCGCCCATTTGGCGAGCTCGTCGAGCATGGCCTTCATCGACGGCTCCAGGAAATCCGGCGCCGCGAAGACCCCGTCCTTGATGTGGCTGCCGACCATCGGGATCGAGACGCCCTCCGGCACGGTCATCACCTTCACCGTGGTCAGCAGCAGCTTCTCCATCTGCGCCGCCCGCGCGCCGGACAGCGGACCGCCATAGGTGACGATCCCCGCCGCCTTGTAGCTCCACTCGTGGAACAGGTAGTCGACGGCGTTCACGAAGCCGGGCGGGGCGAAGTAGTTGTATTCCGGCGAGACGAAGACGAAGGCGTCGGCGCCCTCGACGCTCTTGCTCCAGGCCTTGGTGTGGTCGTGGCTGTAGTCCTTGAACCGAGGATGTTTGGGCTCGTCGTAGATCGGCAGGTCGAAGCTCGCCAGGTCGACCGCCTCCACCGCGAAGCCGCCGTGGGCCGCCGCCTTCTCATGCACCCACTTGGCGACGGCGGGCCCGATGCGGCCGGGCCGCGTGGAGACGGTGATCACGTTCAGCTTGAGCGGCATGCTTCAGGTCCCTCCGACGTCATGCGACGTGCGAGCGGACTTCTACCTCAGGCCACCGGCTCGGTCTGCCGCTCCAGCACGAAGTCGTCCGGATTGGGGGCCAGCGTCGCGCGCCAGTAGTCGATCAGGCCGAACGGCCAGTTCTGGCTCACCCGGCCGAAGCTGTTCTTGTACCAGCTGGTCACGTGCGGCGAGCCCCAGGCCCAGCCCTTGTTGGCCTCGTCGACCTTGGCGTTGAAGGCGTCGTGGACGTCCTTCCTAACCTCCATGGCCGCCGCCCCGGTCTCGCCGAGCATCCTCAGGCAACCCACGATGTAGCGGACCGCGCACTCCGAGAAGAAGATGATCGAGCCGTTGACCACGATGTTGGTGTTGGGTCCGTAGATCATGAAGAAGTTGGGGAAGTCCGGCACGGTCATGCCGAGATAGGCCCGCGCATCGCCGGCCCAGACGTCGTGCAGCTCGCGGCCGCCCTTGCCGGTCACCTTGTAGAACGACAGGAAGTTCGAGGCCTGGAAGCCGGTGCCGTAGATGATCACGTCGACCTCGTGTTCGACGCCGCCGGCCACCACCCCCTTGGACGTGATCTTCTCCAGCTTGTCGGTGACCAGCCGCACGTTCTCCCGCTTCAGCGCCCCCAGCCAGACGCCGTTGTCGAGCACCGCCCGCTTGCCGCCGATCGGATAGCCGGGGACCACCTTGTCCACGAGGTCCGCCCGGTCGGCCACCTGGGCCGAGAGGTACTGGCCGACCATCTCGCGGAGCCCTGCATTGACCTCGCTCACCGCGCCCGGGCCGCCGTTCCACAGGGGGTCGGACTTGACCATCGGCAGGAAGCCCTCGGTGGTCGTCCAGAACAGGTAGAAGCGGTACCACTTGTCGTAATAGGGCACGTGCTCGAGGAGCCACTTGAAGCCCTCCGGCACGCTCTCGTGATAGTGCGCCACCGGCAGGCCCCAGGGCGGGTTGCGCATGAAGACGGTCATCTGGCCGACCTCGGGGGCGATCTCCGGCACGAACTGGAAGGCCGAGGCGCCGGTGCCGATCACCGCCACCCGCTTGCCCTTGAGGTCGACGTCGTGGCGCCACTCGGCGGAGTGGAAGCTGGGCCCCTCGAAGGTCTCGCGCCCCTCGACGTCCGGATAGCGTGGCCGGTTGAGCTGGCCCACGGCCGAGATCACCGCATTGGCCTCGACCACCTCCGAGCGGCCGTCCCTGTCCTTCAGCGTCACCCGCCAGACGCCCTTGGCGTCGTCCCAGGCGCAAGCCTCGACCAAGGTCTCGAAGCGGATATGCCGGCGCAGGCCGTGCCGCTCCACCACCCCGCGGAAGTATTTCAGCAGCTCCGGCTGCGGCGAGAAGTGCTGCGGCCAGGCGTGGTTGGGCTCGAAGGAGTAGCTGTACATGTGGTTGGCGTTGTCCACCCGGCAGCCCGGATAGGTGTTCTCGAACCAGGTCCCGCCCACGTCGGGGTTCTTGTCGATGATCTCGAACGGCACGCCCGCCTGGCTGAGCCGGATGCCGGCCAGGATGCCGGACATGCCGGCTCCGATCACCAGCACCTTCAGCTTCCGCGCCGCCGCCTGCAGCCGCGGCTGGTCGAACTGCGGGTCCTTGCTGGACTGGCCGGCGATGGCCAGCTCGTCCATGGCGAAGTCGGCATAGGCCTCGGGGATCTCCGCCCCGGCCACGAAGTCCATGATCCGGCGCACCACGGCCACCGGCGGCGCCGGCGGCAGCTTGCCGTCCCCGGCCAGGAATTCGGTGATCGCCGCCTTGGCCCTGGCCCGGATGTCGGCCTCGACCTCCGGCGGCAGCCCGGTTTCGCCGCGCGACAGCGGCACATAGACCGGCGTCCATTCCGGCCGGATCCAGGACTCGTCGCCCGTCACATGCACCAGGGCCCCGCAAAGGGCCGGCAGATGGGCGACGGCCAGCGCCTCGTCCAGCAAGGCGACATCCACGGGCATCGAACGTTTCCTCGTAGGTTATCGTTGTTCAGTTCTGTCGGAAGCATGACTCGCGCGGGCGCCGGGCGGAAGGGCCAACCTCATCGCCAAGCTCGCGATTGGGCGTCTGCGATGCGGTTCATCACCTCCGGCGAAAGCGTCAGGCCGGACGCTGCGACATCTTCCCCTAGGTGCGCCAAGCGCGTCGTGCCGATCACCGCCGAGGCGATCCCCGGATTGGCCAGCACATAGGCGAGCGCGGCTTGCGAGCCGGTGAGCCCCTCCAGCCGATGCAGGAACCCGAACCGGGCGCCGCGCCGCACCTCGGCGCGATGGCGCATCAGGCCCCGCGCCGCGTACCAGAGGTCCTGCGGCCCCTTCAGGCTCGCCACCTTCAGCCCGGTGTGGCCCATGACCAGCGGCATGCCCGCCAGCACCGCCTTCCCCGCCGCCGCGGCGCGCGCGATCAGCGGCGCGCGGTCGGGGCGCAGCACGTTGTAGTCGATCATCACCACGTCGAACTCAGGCGCCAGGATCGCCTGGTCGATCACCGCGGGATCGAAACTGTTGACGCCGAGCGCCCGCACCAGGCCGCGCGCCTTGAGGTCGCCAAGCACGCCCAGCAACTCGGGCGTCAGCTCGTCCGCCGCCGGGCCGTGCAGCTGCAAGAGCGGCAGGGCGTCCAGGCCCAGGTTCCCCAGGCTGCGCTCGACGCTGGCGCGGATCGCGGCCGGCGAGAAGTCCCGCGCCACCTTGCCGCCGGCCGCATAGGTTCCGGCCTTGGTGGCGATCACCAGGCCCGCCGTGTCGCGCCCCTTCAGCGCCCGTCCGAGCCGCGGCTCGGCCTGCCCGCCCGAATAGCTGGCGCCGGTGTCGAACAGGGTGACCCCGAGGTCGAGGGCCTCGTGGACCAGCCCCAGGGCCTCGCGCTCCGCGAAGGCGGGCTTGCCCCACCAGCTGGCGCAACCGAAGCCGATCTCCGAGACCGTCAGCCCCGTGCGGCCGAGCGGGCGATAGAGCATGGGCGGCTCAGGGGGTTTTTTGGGCGTCGGCCAGCGCCACGGTGGTCATGTCGGGATCGACCGCATCGCCGAGCAGCAAGCGGCCGAACAGCAGCCGGATCACCACGAAGGCCACGCCGGCCCCGCCGACCAGGGCGGCGTGCAGCAACCAGAACTGCACCGGCGTCATCTTCTCGTAGAGGGTGCCCAGGTAGCCGACCAGGTTGTTCCCGGCCCACAGGTGCAGGTAGTAGACCCCGATCACCAGGCCGGCGATCTGCTTGGGCGCCGCGCGCGAGAACAGGGCCAGGCCGACCGGCAGGACGTTGGCGAAGCCGATGTCGTTCAACAGGTGGAAGGCCAGCAGCCAGTGGAAGCTGACCTTCTCCCCGGCCGGCGTCAGCATCTGGCCCAACGCCAGGCAGGCGACGCCCGCCGCGCCGAAGAAGCAGCCGATGGCGATCTTGCCGAGTTCGTCCGGCTCCGGGAACCGGGTCTTCCAGGCCCGCCAGAACACCACCATCCCGATCAGGGTGATCACCGAGACGATGGAATCCACCGACAGCATCTGGCTGGTCAGGATCGGGATGCCCAGGAAGTGCAGGTCGGCGTGCGCCTGGGCCCACAGCAGGTAGCTGTTGTAGATCTGGTTGTTGCCGACGATCGACAGCGCCAGCACCGGCAGCAGGCAGACCAGCAGCACCAAAGCCCCGATCTCGCGGCCGCTCATCGGCGGCTTGTGGACCTTGGGCTGCGCCCTGGCCGCGGCCCCGCGCGGCGGATCCGGCGGCAGGTTCTTCAGGCCCGACAGATAGATCAAGAGGGCGATGACCATGGCCACGCCGGCCGCGCCGAACCCGTAGTGCCAGGCGACCCCCTGGCCCAGGGCGCCGGTGATCATCGGTCCGAAGATCACCCCGCCGTTGATGCCCAGGTAGAAGATCTGGAAGCCGTCCGCCCGACGCGTGTCGCCGGCCGCATAGAGCGCGCCGACCTGGGTGGCGATGTTGCCCTTCAGGCAGCCCGCGCCGATCATCAGGCAGACCAGGGCGCCCAGGAACGAGGCGTCGAAGGCCATCAGGAAGTGGCCGACCGCCATGACGCTGGCGCCGACGATGATCGTGCCCGTCCGGCCGAGCCGGTCGGCGATCAGCCCGCCGAGCAGGGGCGTCAGGTAGACCGTGCTCGAATAGACCGCGTAGATCGACGAGGCGAGCTGGGTGTCGCTGAAATGGGCGCCCCCGCCATAGATCCGCTCGAGGATCGGCCGCAGCAGGGCGAGGCCGACCACATGCTCCACATGCCCCGGCTTCAGCAGCTGGCCGGTCATGTAGAGCACCAGCAGCGCCACCATCCCGTAGTAGGAGAAGCGCTCGAAGCTCTCGGTGATGGAGAGGTAGGCCAGGCCCTTCGGGTGGCCGATGAACGATCGGTCTTCGTGCATCGCGGCTTCCCGCGCGGTTACGGCCGTCATTCGATTCCTCCCGCTTGGCGGCAGCTTAGGCACGAAACCTGAGGCCTATGGAAGCCGCCAGATGCTCAGCGCGGAAGGGCCGCGATCTCGCGTCCGACGATCGCGGCGACCTCGCGCCAGGCGGCCGTGGTCGGGATCACCACGTCGAAGTGACCCGCGTCCGGGATGGTCACGGCCTCGGCCGGATCGCCCACCCGCCGCGCCATCTGGGCATAGGCCAGGCCGGTGTATGGCGGCATCACCCCGTCATAGGCGCCGTGGACCATCACCACCTTGACGCCGCTGGGCAGCAGCTCGGCCGGTGAGGTGTCGGCGTAGGGCGCCTTGCGGTGCGCGGTGTCGATCAGCCGGCCGAGGGTGTCGTCGCCACACGGCAGGGCGAACACCTTGCCCTGGCCCTTGAGGTCGCCAATGCCGGCCAGGCTGACCACCGCCTTGATCGGCAGCGGACCCTCGACCCGCAGCGGACTCCCCGCCGGCAGCCTGGCCCGCGCCGCGGCCCACAGCGCCAGATGGCCGCCGGCCGAATGGCCGACCGCGATCACGCGGCTGAGGTCGAGGCCATACTTCGGCGCCGCCTGGCGCAGGCGGTCCACGCCGGTCGCCACGTCCTGGAAGGTGCCCGGATAGCCGGCGCCCGCCTCGCCCAGCTTGCGGTAGTCGAGGTTCCAGACCGCATAGCCGCGTTGGGCCAGGTCCGCGGCGATCCCGCTGGTCTGCGCCAGGCCCTCGTATTCCTTCAGGAAGCAGCCGCCGTGCAGCAGGACGACCACCGGATGCGGCCCCTTGCCCTTCGGCAGGAACAGCTCGGCCACCTGCGCCGGCGCGGGCCCGTAGCGGACCACCGCGTCCGGGGTTTTCCTGGGCTGGCCCATATAGGCCTCGACCGACGCCGGATCAGCCATCGCCCCACCCGCGCTCATCAAGGCCACCATCGCCGCAACCGTCCACGCCCGCCACATGCTCAAAGCCTCTGACGTGGGCGGCGAGGGATTCGAACCCCCGACCCTCTCGGTGTAAACGAGATGCTCTAACCAGCTGAGCTAGCCGCCCGCGACGGGTTGTTTAGACCACCCCGAACGCCGCCAGAAGCACCCAGACGCCGATCAGGCCGAAGATGGCGGCCGCCACCATCCGCACGACGTTCAGCGGCACGATCCGCGTCACCGCCTCGCCAAGGAAGATGGCCGGCACGTCGGCGATCAGCATGCCGATGGTGGTGCCGGCCGCGACCATGGCGATCTGGTGGTAGCGCGCGGCCAGGAGGCTGGTGGCGATCTGGGTCTTGTCGCCGATCTCCACGAAGAAGAACGACACCAGGGTGGTCAGGAACACCCCGCCGTGGGTCCTGTCCGCCGCGCTCTCGTCCTCCTTGTCGGGGATCAGGGCCCAGGCGGCCATGGCGATGAAGGCCGCGCCCACGGCCACCCGGAACCAGCGCCCGGAGAGCCAGTCGGAGACCAAATAGCCGACCGTGGCGGCCAGGGTGTGGTTGAGGATGGTCGCGCCCAGCACGCCGGCGATGATCGGCCAGGGCTTGCGGAACTTGGCCGCCAGCACGATCGCCAGCAGCTGGGTCTTGTCGCCGATCTCGCCGATGGCGACCACGGCGGTGGAGGTGAAGAACGGTTCGAGGTTCATGCGTCTGCTCGGGGGCCGGCGTTTCAGACGACGACGCGCTCCCTCCGCCGGCCACCGGCCGGAGGTGCGCATCGTCGGTCTCGCCAATCGGGCCCGAAACTTGGGCCCGGCGCCCGCGCCATGCGTCCGGAAGAGGTCCGGGGCAAGTCTGTTGACACGGGCTTCGCTGGAGACTGCGAACGGCTACTCCCCGAAGACGGCGCGCTTCTAGCCCAGCGCCGCCTGGTCCGCCAACGAAAAAGGCGGCCCCCAAGACCGCCCCTCGCCTCCGGGTGAAGACGTCTCCGCTCAGTGGTTGAGCACGTTCTTCAGCGCATCGCCGGCGCGGAAGCGGCAGGTGGCCGAGGCCGCCCGCTTCACGGTCTCGCCGGTGCGCGGGTTGCGGGCGGTGCCGGCCGGCCGCTTCACCGGCACGAACGAGCCGAAACCGACCAGCCGGACTTCCTTGCCTGCCTTGAGGGAACCCGAGACCGAGGTGATGAAGGCGTCCAACGCTTGCTTCGCCTGGGCCTTGTTCAGCCCGGCCTTGTCAGCGATCGCGGTGACCAGTTCGGCCTTGGTCATTCGTTTTCTCCCAGCCCTGTTATGGTTCTTGTTGTGGCGAGCCGGATCGCATTGGCGTGCGGCCCCCCTCGCCCGGAACGATTTAAGGACCGGACAAGCGCCGCCGTCAAACGAGAGCGGCGCGGGATTGCTCCCGCGCCGCTCCCTGACACAAGATTTGATCGAGTCTCAGTGGGTGATCAGGCCACCCAGGTCGACGTCGGGATCGTCGGCGACCTTCACCGGCGGATGATCGTTCTCGTTCCACTCGATCGGCGTCGGCTGGCGCGTCAGCGCGTGGGCCAGCACCTGGTCCATGTTGGAGACCGGGATGATCTTCAGGCCGGTCTTCACATTGTCCGGCACCTCGGCGAGATCCTTCTCGTTCTCTTCCGGGATCAGCACCGTCTTCACGCCAGAGCGCAGGGCGGAGAGCAGCTTCTCCTTCAGGCCGCCGATGGCGGTGACGCGGCCCCGGAGGGTCACCTCGCCGGTCATGGCGATGTCGGCCCTGATCGGGATGCCGGTCAGCACCGAGACGATGGCGGTGGCCATCGCCGCGCCGGCGGACGGACCGTCCTTGGGCGTGGCGCCGTCCGGCACGTGGATGTGCACGTCGGTCCGCTCGAAGATCGGCGGCTCGAGGCCGAACTTGGTGGCCCGGCTGCGGACGTAGGAGTTCGCCGCGGCGATGGACTCCTTCATCACGTCCTTCAGGTTGCCGGTGATCGACATGCGGCCCTTGCCCGGCATCTTGACCGCTTCGATGGTCAGGATGTCGCCGCCGAAGTCGGTGTAGGCGAGCCCGGTGATGATGCCCACCTGGTCCTCCTCGTCGGCCTCGCCGTAGCGGTACTTCCGGATGCCGGCGTACTTGCCGAGCCGCTCGTCATCGATGGTGATGGCCAGCAGCTTCTCGCGCGTCAGGTCCCGCACCGTCTTGCGCGCCAGGTTGCCCAGCTCCCGCTCGAGCGAGCGGACGCCGGCTTCCCGCGTGTAGTAGCGGATCAGGTCGCGGATCGAGGTTTCCGGCACCACGAACTCCTCGGGCTTCAGCCCGTGGTCCTTGGTGACCTTCGGCAGGATGTGCCGCTTGGCGATCTCCACCTTCTCGTCCTCGGTGTAGCCGGGGATGCGGATGATCTCCATGCGGTCCAGCAGCGGCTGGGGCATGTTCAGGCTGTTGGCCGTGGTGACGAACATCACCGGCGACAGGTCGTAGTCCACCTCCAGGTAGTGGTCGGCGAAGGTGGAGTTCTGCGCCGGGTCCAGCACTTCGAGCAGGGCCGAGGACGGGTCGCCCCGCCAGTCGGAGCCCATCTTGTCGATCTCGTCCAACAGGAAGAAGGCGTTGGTCGACTTGGCCTTCTTCATCGACTGGATGATCTTGCCGGGCATGGAGCCGATGTAGGTCCGCCGGTGGCCACGGATCTCGGCCTCGTCGCGCACGCCGCCAAGCGAGACGCGCACGAACTCACGGCCGGTCGCCTTGGCGATCGACTTGCCGAGCGAGGTCTTGCCGACGCCGGGGGGACCGACGAGGCAGAGGATCGGCCCCTTCAGGCTGCCCACGCGGCTCTGCACCGCCAGGTACTCGAGGATCCGCTCCTTGACCTTGTCCAGGCCGTAGTGGTCGCCCTCGAGGATCTCCTCGGCCTTCACCAGGTCGATCGGCTTGATCTTGCCCTTGCCCCACGGGATCGACAGCAGCCAGTCCAGGTAGTTCCGGACGACCGTCGATTCCGCCGACATCGGGCTCATGTTCCGAAGCTTCTTCAGCTCGGACTCGGCCTTCGAGCGGGCTTCCTTGGAGAGCTTGGTCTTCTTGATCCGCTTCTCGAGGTCGATCAGCTCGTCGCGGTGGTCGTCCTGCTCGCCCAGCTCCCGCTGGATCGCCTTCATCTGTTCGTTCAGGTAGTACTCGCGCTGGGTCTTCTCCATCTGGCGCTTCACGCGGTTACGGATCTTCTTCTCCGTCTGCATGACGCTGATCTCGCCCTCCATCAGGGCGTAGACCTTCTCCAGGCGTTTCACGACGTGGGCGATCTCGAGCAGCTGCTGCTTGTCGGCGATCTTCACCGACAGGTGGCTGGCGACCCGGTCGGCCAGCTCGCCCGGATTGTCGATCTGCGGGATCGCAGCCAGCGCCTCGGGCGGCACCTTCTTGTTCAGTTTGACGTAGTTCTCGAATTGCTCGACGACCGCGCGCGACAGCGCCTCGGCCTCGGGCGTGCCGAGCCCTTCCTCGGGGACATGGTCCACCTCGGCTTCATAGAACTCGGGCTGGCTGGTGAACTCGGCGATGCGGGCGCGTTCGCGGCCCTCGACGAGCACCTTCACCGTGCCGTCGGGCAGCTTCAGGAGCTGCAGGACGGTGGCCACGACGCCGACGTCGTAGATCGCGCCGGGGGCGGGATCGTCGTCGTCCTTGTCCTTCTGGGTGGCCAGCAGGATCTGCTTGCCTTCGTTGCGCATGGCCTCTTCGAGGGCGCGCACGGACTTCTCGCGACCCACGAAGAGCGGGACCGGCTGGTGCGGGAAGACCACAATGTCCCGCAGCGGCAGGATAGGGAGGATCTTGGTCTCGGACATGATGCTTCAACTCCTGGCCCGCCCGATTGGTCTCGGGTCGGGGCCGCCGGATCGTGGTCACTCAAACGATGCGCTTGAGTCGGACGATCCGTCCGCCGTCTCGACGGTGAAACTGGGGATTAATGTGGACGGTTTCGACCCTTGTTCAAGCGAAGCAAGGACCGTGCGCGACACTGCGCCTCATCGCTGTCCACCGGTTAGCTTGACCAGGGGACGGCAGGGCTGCGGCGCAAGGTTGTGCCCTTCCACGATCGGGATAGATAGGAATTCGCCGGGCCGGCGCAAGCCGGCCGGATGCAGGGGCGCAAACGCCGCCCGCCGCCCTAGCCGATCAGCGTGCCGTCGTCCTTGAAGGTGTTGTGCGAGATCAGCGCCCCAGAGACCGCATAGTTGTCGATCGTATAGGTGTGGGCGGTGTTGTCGTAGGCTACCTCGTAGGCCGTCCCATCGTCGCGCAGCGACGACTGCGCCAGCAGCGAGCCGTCGGCGCCATAGGTCTGCATCAGCCGCTGCCAGTCGTGAGTGTTGTTGACGTCGAAGGTCCAGACCACCTCCGAGCCGTCGTCGTTGACGTAGGCGTACTGGGTCATCTGGGCGTTGGGATCGTAGTCCGCCTCGCGCGCCGACCAGGTCTGGTTCGAGAGTGTGTCGAAGAAGGTGTTGGAGAAGCTGCCGTCGTCGTTGACCACGTCGAACTCCCCCAGCCTCCCCGCCGCGTCGAAGCTGGCCACCGAGTGGTCCCAGGGCTGCTGGCCGCTCCAGTCGACGACCGTGTTGACGTGGCTGCCGTCGGCGGCCACCACCCGGATGACCGCGGGTTGCAGGCCCGCGGCAAGGTTGGCTTGGGAAAGGCTCGTCGCGGCGCTGTCCAGCACGCCAACGGTGACGGGGACCTGTGCGCCGCCATCGCCGTCGGCGTCCCAGGTCAGGGCGTGGGTGCCCAGGTTCCAGTTGAGCACCGCCTGCGATCCGGCCAGTTCGTGGCCGTTGGCGTCGAGCAGCCCGATCTTGTCGCCTTCGGACGGCGTGAAATCGAGCACGCGGGCCGCCGGGCCGCTCAGGCTGAGCAGGAAGGTGTCGGCGCCCGCGCCGCCCCGCATCACGTCGGCGCCGCCGAGGCCACCCAGCACATCGTTCCCCGCGCCGCCGGACAGGGTGTCCGCGCCCGCCGTTCCCGGCAGGGTGTCGGGCCCGGAGCCGCCGGTCTGGCCACCATCCAGCACGTCGAAGAACTGGGCCTCCACGACGGTGCTGGTCGGATCGCCGGCGCGGGTGACGTCCAGCCAGCTCGCGATAAAGCCGCCGTCTGGCCCCGCCGCCAGGTGAACGTTGCTCTGGCCGCCGGCGTCCACCGTGCTGAGCGCGAACTCGTCGGTGGCCGGCGTGCCGTCGGCGTTGAACACGCGCGCCTCGATATTCGTGCCCGTGCCCGGCTGGTAGACCGTCCAGGCCATCGCGAAGCGTCCGTCGCTCAGGCCCGCCACGGAAATGCTGCTGAGCGATCCATTCAGGGTCTGGTTCGCAACCAACTGCGCCGAGCCGGTGGCGCCGATGATCTGGTAGGAGACCCCGTCGCCCGCCCAGGCCACCACCGCGTCACCGCCCGGCAGCACTGCAATCTGGTGTGTCGGCGTGATCGGCACATTGAAGTGGGCGATGAGGGCGCCGTTGAAGGCGTATTCGGATACGCCGCCAACCCCTGCGACCCACACAACGCCCTGCGCGTTTGAACTCGCGAGCGATGGGTTGTCCGGAATCGTACCGGCGACCTGGAAGAAGCTGTTCGGCGTCTGCTGCAGGATGCTCGTATAGGCCAGCACATTGCTTTGCGGCTGGCCGGCCGGCTGGTCGACATAGGCGAGGGCCACGCCTCCGCCATGCGCGGCGAACCCCGACAGGAGGTCCTGGCCACCGTTGGTCTCGCTTGCGGCCACGATCGCCGGCGCGCGCGGCGCGCCGGTCTGATCGAAGAATTCCAGCATCAGGGGCTGACCCAAGGCCGTGGAATTCCAGGCGATCGCGAAGCCATCGCCCACGTCGTCTGCCGCGACGAGCGGCAGCTCTACATGCTGGCTGGAGAGCGTGAGCTCCGCCGTGGCCAGCGAGCCGTCCGGATTGATGATCCGACCCTCGATCTCGCTCGTGTCGATAGGGTTGCCGTTGGCGTCTCGTATGATTTCGGGCTGCGCCTGCCAGACGATGATCGCCTGGCCGTCGCGCAGGATGGAGACCGAGGGCGGCCCGATGACGCCCGGCGCGGCGGTCACCTGGATCTCGGGACCGTCCGGAACAACAGTTGGCATACGCACACACCTCTAACGACACCGGCGGGTCGCCCGCCGGTCGAACTTCATCCCCAGCTTGCAGACAACCCCGAATTGCCGCGGCGTCAATGCGCCGCGACGTCACGGCCACGCGCCCTCGGCCTCACCCCCTGGGCGAGGCGCCCTTCCAGTTGAGCTCGACGGTCACCCCGTTGGGGTCGCGCACGAAGATCTGGCGGACGGAGGTCCCCGGCGTCGGCGCGGTGCGGAACGGCAGGCCGGTGGCCTCCACGCGGCGCAGCGCCTCGTCGTAGTCGGCGATCTCGAAGGCGAAGTGGTCGAGGGCGGCGCCGTCGGAGGGCCCGGCCGGCGCCGCGACCTCCACCAGGTGGATCACGTCCTTGTCGCCGGCGTAGAGCCAGGCGCCCGGGAACGGGAACGGCGGCCGCCAGCCTTCGCTGAGGCCCAGCACGTCCACGAACAGCGCCTTGGTCTTGGCGAGGTCGGCGGTGCGGATGTTGACATGGTCGAGGCCGTTGATCAGCGACATGGGGCCAGTCTCCCCGGCTGGCGCTCAGGCCGCAAGCGCCTCCTCCACGAAGTCCAGCCGGTCCTGGCCGAAGAACATCTCCTCGCCCACGAAGAAGGTGGGCGCGCCGAACGCGCCGCGCGCCACCGCCTGCTCGGTGGTGGTCTTCAGCCGGTCCTTGACGTCGTCGCGCGCGGTGAGCGCCTGGAACTCCTCCGGCGACAGCCCGGCCCGCGCCAGCACCGGCACCAGCTCGGCCGGCTCGCCGAGGTTCCTGGGCTCCCGCCACATGGCGTCGAACACCGCCTCAACGTAGGCCGCGAAGCGGATGTCGTCCAAAAGGCCGGTCGCGCCGCGCATCAGGTGCAGGGTGTTGATCGGGAAATAGGGGTTGGAGTGGAATTCGATCCCGTGCCGCCTGGCGAAGCGGGCCATGTCGGCGCCCATCCAGCGGCCCTTGGCCGGCACCATGGCCGGCGAGGCGTTGCCGGTGGCCTTGAACACCGCCCCTAGCAGCATGGGGACGTAGATGATTGCAGCCCCGGTGCGTTCGGCCACGCCCGGCAGGCGCTTGTGCGCCAGGTAGGTGGTGGGGCTGCCGAAGTCGAACAGGAATTCCAGGGTCTTGGCCATCACCAGGCCTCCATCCAGGGCCGAAGGTCGAGCTCGTGGGTCCAGGCGTCGCGCGGCTGGGCGTGCAGGGCCCAATAGGCCTCGGCGATATGCTCGGGGTTGAGGATGCCGCCTTCGGCCTTCAGGGCGTAGCGCTCGGGGAAGTTCTCGGCGATCCACTGGGTGTCGATGGCCCCGTCGATGATGGTGTGGGCCACGTGGACGCCCTTCGGCCCCAGCTCGCGGGCCATGCTCTGGGCCACCGCCCGCAGGCCGTGCTTGGCCGAGGCGAAGGCCGCGAAGCCCTCGCGGCCGCGCACGCTGGCCGTGGCGCCGGTGAACAGGATCGTGCCGTGGCCCCGCGGGGTCATCCGCCGGGCCGCCTCCCGGCCGGTGAGGAAGCCCGCGAAACAGGCCATCTCCCAGACCTTGAGGAACACCCGCGAGGTGGTCTCGGCTACGGGGAAGCGAACGTTCGCCCCGATGTTGAACACGCAGACCTCCAGCGGCGCGATCTCGGCCTCGATGCGGTCGAACAGGGCGATCATCTGGTCTTCCTGCCGGGCGTCGACCCCGAACGGGTGGGCCTCGCCGCCCGCCTCGCGGATCGCCGCCGCCAGCGGCTCCAGCTCCTCGGCATGGCGGCGCACGATGACCGCCGCATAGCCTTCGCGGGCGAACCGCCGCGCGATCGCCCCGCCCAGGGCGTCGCCCGCCCCAACCACCAGAACGGCCTTGTCCGCCCGAGGTCCAGGCATGTCCAATCTCCCCAATGGCGGCCCTTGTCAGAGTAGATCGGCGCCCGGGCGGCGCAGACAAGGCCGCGCTTGCAGATAGCTCAGGTCCGGCCCGCGGTCAGGAAGCCGATCGCCCCGGCCGCCGCCGCGCCCACCGCCGCCGCCAGCATCGCCGCCACATAGCCGCCGGCGATCGACTGCGGGTCCGTGCCGCCCAGCACGAAGCCGGCCAGGGCGACGGCCAGCAGGCCCGCCACCCGGGCCACGGCGTTGTTGATCCCCGAGGCGGCGCCTTCCCGCGCCGGCGGCACCGCCCCCAGCACGGCGTTGGTCAGCGGCGCCACGGCGGTCCCCATGCCCAGCGCCACCAGCGTCAGCCCGGGGAAGACACCGGTCCAATAGACCGCATCGGCGGCGCGCCAACCCAGCAGGCCGAAGCCTGCCGCCACCAGCAGGCCGCCAACCAGCAGCATGACCCGCGCCCCGATCCGCTCGGCCAGCCGCCCGCTGACCGGCGACAGCACGGCCAGGCCCACCGACAGCGGCAGCAGGGCCGCCCCCGCCGCCCCGGTCGGATAGTGGTGCACCCGGATCAGCTGGAACGGCAGGATAAACAGCGCGCCCCCGAACGCCGCGTAGAGCAAGAGCGTCAGGCCGTTCAGGCCCGCGAACTTCACCGACTTGAAGAGGCCCAGCGGCATCATCGGATTCTCGGCATGCGCCTCGATCCACAGGAAGCCCGCCAGCAACACCACCCCTAGCGCCGCCGCGCCGAGGATGACGGCGTCCGGCCCGCGCTTCGGCGCATCGGTCAGCGCCCAGGTGATCAGGCCGAGGCCGCCGGTCGCGGCCAGGGCGCCCGGCCAGTCCACCGCCCCGGAGCGGCTGCCGCGGCTTTCCTTGGCGCCCACCGCCACCAGCCAGACGGCCAGCGCCGCCAGCGGCAGGTTGATGGCGAACACCGCTCGCCAGGAGACCGCCTGCACCAGCCAGCCGCCCAGCACCGGACCGATGGCGCTCATCAGCCCGCTGGCCCCAGCCCAGATTCCCACCGCCTGGCCGCGGCCCTTCTCGTCGAAGCTCGCGCCCAGCAGCGCCAGGCTGGCCGGCGTCAGCACGGCCGCCGCCATCCCCTGCAGGGCGCGGGCGGCGATCAGCACCGGCAGGTTCGGCGACAGGCCGCAGCCGGCCGAAGCCACCGCGAACAGGGCCACCCCCACCAGGAACACCCGCTTGCGGCCATAGCGGTCGGCCGCCGCCCCGCCCGCCAGCACCAGGGCGCCCAGCATCAGGGCGTAGGCGTTGACGATCCACTGGGCCGCCGCGAAATCGCCGCCCAGCTTCTGCTGGATCACCGGCACGGTCAGGTTGACGGCGGAGCTATCGATGAACGCCAGGCTCGAGCCCAGCACCGTCCCGGCCAGCACCCGCCAGTCGCCGCCTGTCGCGGCCTCCGCCACGATGCCGCGCGCCGCTCTGATAGCGCCGCGGGCGCAGGGATCGTGGAGATGGACCATCGGGCGGCGTTCCCCGGGGCGATGCGACCCCGGCGGCAGCAAAGCACGGCCGGCGGAAAACGGAAGCCGTCGCGGCCCGGCTAGAGCGCGAAGATCCAGCCGCTGGGCAGGCTGGCGGCGTTGACGTTCTGCAGGATCATCGAGGTCCCGTCGGAGAGGGTGACGAGGGTGTTGGCCCCCGACTGGCTCACCGTCCAGCTCTCGCCGGCGTCCACCTGCACCCGGTCGCCCTGGGCGGCCGAGAAGTCGGTCACCAGGTCATGGCCCTGGCCGAAGCCGGTGTGGAAGGTGTCCGCCCCCTGGCCGCCGGTGAGCGTGTCGTTGCCCATGTCGCCGGAGATCCAGCTGTTCCCGGATCCGCCGACGATCACATCGTCCCCCTGGCCGCCGTGCAGGGTGTCGTGGCCCGTGCCGCCCTGCAGGGTGTCGTTGCCCAGGTTGCCGTGCAGCAGGTTGTCGCCGGCGCGGGCGGTGATCACGTCGTCGCCCTGCCCGCCCAAGAGCCAGTCGTTGCCGCCGCCGCCGCCGTCGATGATGTCGTTGCCCTGGTTGCCGTTGATGGCGTCGAACCCCGACGAGCCGTTGATGAAGTCGTTCCCGGCCCCGCCATAGAGGAGGTTGTTGCCGCCCTGGGCGATGATCTCGTCGTTGCCCGGGCCCGCTTCGATGGTGTCGTGGCCAAAGCCGGTGATCACATCGTCTCCGGGGCCGGCGGTGAACGAAGCACCCGTCCCCACCTGCAGGACGCCGTCGGCGCCCGCCGTGGGCGCGGCGCCCGCGCCCGGAGGTCCGGAGCCCGGGGCCGCGGTCCTGTTGAACAGCACCGCGACCTCGTCGGCGCCGGCCAGCGCGACTGCGAGGTCCGGTCGACCGTCGCCATCGAGGTCCGCCACCACCATCTGCGTCGGGCCTGTCCCCACCGCGACGGTCTGCGCCGCGCCGAATGCACCCGTCCCGTCGCCCAGCAGGACGGAAACCGTCCCATCTGCCGTGTTGGCGGTGAGGATGTCGGTGCGTCCGTCGCCATCGACGTCGGCGAGCTTCACGTCCTCCGGGTCGTGGCCGACCAGATACTGAGCGGCGAGCGTGAAGTGGCCGGTTCCGTCGCCCAGCAGCACGCCGACCTTGTTCACATCCGATTCGGTGACGACGAGGTCCAGCCTTCCGTCGCCATTCAGGTCCGCAATCGCCAAGGCGTTTGGCGCGCCGCCGAGGGCGGTCGTGCTGGCCAAGGTGAATTGGCCCGCCCCATTGCCCCTCAGCGCGACCTGGACGGTCTGGTCGTCCAAGATACCGACGACCAGGTCAGGCTTGCCGTCCCCGTTGAAGTCTCCCTCGGCGAGCGGCCCGGGCCCGTGTCCCACCTGGACGGCATTCGAAACCGAGAAGCTTCCGTCCGAGGCCTGGAAGTAGAACTCCAGCCGGTCCGTGCCGTTGTCAGACGTCAAGATGTCGGTCCGACCATCGCCGTTGACGTCGCCGACCACGGCGAAATTGGGAAAGAAGGGGGACGCCGTGATCGGCGCCGCGAAATGTCCGGCTCCGTCGCCCAGGGCGGTCTGGAGGATGAAGAGCTCAGAGACCACCAGGTCGTCGTGGCCGTCGGCGTTGAGGTCTGCGACGGTGAGCTGGTCCCCGATGTTCGGGATGGCGCCCCCGCTGGCGTCGGTGAGCGGGACGTCGGTTCCGGCGATGAAGGCGCCGCCTGCGGTGCTGAGCAGGATCGAGACCTTCACCGAGGTGTTGCTCGCGACCGCGAGGTCGGGCAGGCCGTCCTGATTGAAATGACCGACGGCGATCGAGGTCGGAGCGGCTCCGACGGCGTAGGTGACCGGCGATGAGAAGGTTGGCATGGCGATGGGGCCCTCAGGCGCTGAAGATCCAGCTTCCGGTGAGGCTGGTGGCGGTGACGCCGGCGAGGTCCAGGGTGGTCCCGTCGGAGAAGGTGACGAGGGTGTCGGCGCCCGACTGGCTCACCGCCCAGCTCAGACCCGCGTCCACCTGCACCCGGTCGCCTTCGGAGAGGTGGAAGTCGGTCACCTTGTCGTGGCCGCCGCCGGCCGCGATGTGGAAGGTGTCGGCGCCTGCCCCGCCCGTCAGGGTGTCGGCGCCCAGGTCGCCCGAGAGCCAGTCGCCGCCCGCCCCGCCGCCCAGCACGTCGTCGCCCTGGCCGCCGTGCAGGGTGTCGTGGCCGGGCCCGCCCTGCAGGGTGTCATTGCCCAGGTTGCCGTGCAGGAAGTTGTCGCCGGCGTGGGCGGTGATCACGTCATCCCCCTGCCCGCCCAACAGCCAGTCGTTGCCGCCCGAGCCGCCGTCGATCAGGTCGTTGCCCAGGTTGCCATTGATCGCGTCGAAGCCCGGCGAGCCGGTGATGAAGTCGTCGCCCGTCCCGCCGGAGAGGGTGTTGTTCCCGCCCTCGGCGATGATCTCGTCGTTGCCGGCGCCGGCGCTGATCGCGTTCTGGCCCTGGCCGATCACCACATCGTCACCGGAGCTCGCGGTGAAGGCCGCGCCGACCGCCAGGCCGAAGGGTCCCGGCGCGGCCGGCGCCGAGGACACGGTCAGGGTCACGTCGTTGCCGTCGCCGCCGTGGTAGCTGAGCGTGAAGCTGTAGCCGCCGCTCGTGACCGTTGCGCCTTCCGCCAGGCCGGCGAAGGTCCCGGTCACGGGGTCGGCGGCGTCGTTGTCGACGATCACGAAGCTCTGGCCGACCGGGGCGCTGAAGCCATTGATCTCGGAAAGGCTGAGGCTGGCGCCGCCGAGGTTGACGCTCCCCGTCACATCCACCTGGTCGAACTGGCCGGCGCCGGTCCCGCCAAGCTGCTCTTGCAGGGTCGCGCCGGCGGCCAGGGTCACGGCGCCGGTGTGCAGCACCCCCGGGTTGTCGCCGGGGGCGAGGACGCCGCCGGCCTGCACCGAGACCGCGCCCACCGTGCCGGTGCCCTGCAGCGTGCCGCCGGTGTGCACCGTCGCGGCCGCGCCGGCGAGCGCGACGTCCACCTCGAGTGCGCCGCCAGAGACGGTCAGCGAATTGAAGTCGCTGACCGCGCTCACCACCAGGGTCCCCGTGCCGGTTTTGGTGAGCTGGATGTTGGCGTCGCCCTCGAAGCCCGCGGCGACCGTCTCCGTCTTGCCTGAGCCGACGTCGTAACCCAGCGCCCCGCCGCCCATCAGGAACAGGCCCGCGCCTTGGCCGGAGCCCGTCCCGCCGGCGGCGATGCCGCCTGCCACCGAGTTGCCGGCGCCGAAATTCACGTCGTCGATGGCGAGGCTGCCGCCCTGGCGCACGAACACCGCGCCGCCGAGACCCGCGCCGCCGCCGCCGCCGCCGTCACCGCTTCCGTCGCCGGCGCCCGCGCCATAACCGCCAACGCCTCCGGCGCCTTCGCCGCCGCCGCCGCCGCCGCCGCCGCCGCCAAAGCCACCAGCGCCACCCGTGGCGCCAGTTGAGAAGGACGAGTCGCCCGAGCCGGCGCCGCCGCCGCCGAAACCCGCCGCGCCTCCGGCGCCGTTTGCCCCCCCGGGACCTCCCGCGCCGCCACCCCCGCCCCCCGAGAAGTCATTGCCTGCTGAGCCTGGCAGGCCAGATTGTCCGGGAACATTGGTTCCGAGGCCGCCTGCCCCTGGGTTCGGTCCGCCGCCCGCGCCGCCGTCGAAGCCGCCGCCGTTGAATCCGGGGGCGCCCATTCCGCCGCCGCCGCCGCCGCCGTCACCGCCGCCGAAGAAACCTCCAGCCGCGCCGCCCTGCGCCGCGTCATGATCGAAAGTCACATTTCGCAGCGTGACAGCGGCCGCCTGGTCCACGAACAGCCCACCCCCAAGACCGGCGCCCCCGCCGCCGGGCCCTTCGGCCGCGCTGCCGCCTGCGCCGCCCTGCGCCAGTCCGTGGGCGATGGTCAGGTTCTCGATGGTGATGCCGCCGCTCTCGGCCCAGAACACCCGATAGAGGTCGGCGCCGCTGACGGTCAGGCCCGCGGCGCCCGAGCCGTCGATGGTCAGGCCGTGGGTGATCTGCGGCAGGTCGCTTGCGAGCGTGATGGTGGCGTTCGCCCCGAGACTGGCGCTGAACACGATGGTGTCGCCCGCGCCGGAGTTGGTGATCGCGTCGCGCAGCGAGCCTGCGCCGCTGTCGGCCGTGGTGGTGACGGTGATGGTCGGCATCGGACGGTCCCGCGCTCGGTCTGGGACCCTTCAAGTACCAAGGGCTTGCGACCGTCCGCCACGGAACCGCGTTATTGGAAGTTGCAGATAGTTATGGGAAACTGCCCCAGGGTTGAATTTTGGGGCGTAGCGGCATGGGGCCTCCCGACTGGCGGATCGGCGAAGCCCGGGCGGCCATCGCGCCGGAGGGCGTGACCGAACTGTCCGGCGACGGCTGGCGCGGCCGCTTCGAGCGCATGGCGTTCGGCCCCGGCTTCCACATGCATCTCGGCCGGTTCGACATCCACCAGCCCTTCGAGCAGCCCGTGGTCGGCGCCGACGCCGGCCCGGCGCTGATCAGCGTCTATGTCCCGATCTGCGGCCGCGGCCGGTTGCAGATGCTGGACTGGCCGGAGCTGGAGCTGGAGCCCGGTCGCGCCATCCTGTTCACCGCCAAGGAACGGCGTTCGGTGTTTCGCAGGCCCGCGCCCCAGACCTTCCGCTTCTTCAGCGTGGCGCTCGTACCGTCGCTGATGATCGAGCTGCTCGACCGCCGAATCCCCGAGCCGCTCGCGGCCCTGATCGAGAGCAACGGCCGCGAGACGGTGGTCAAGGAGCGGTTCCTGAGCGCCGCCACCCGCGGCCTCATCGACGGCCTGGGCGAGCCCGGCGAGGCCGGCGCCCTGCAACGGCTGCACCGCGAAGCCGTCGCCATCCGGCTGCTTACGGAGATGGTCGAGGGCGAGCTCGCCGAGGTTCCGGAGGTCGCGGAGGCGGCCGAGGCGCCGCCGCTCTCGCCGCGCGAGGAGCTCGCCGTGCGGGCCGCCGCCGAACGGCTGCTGGCCGACCTGCGCGACACGCCCTCCGCCGCGTCCCTGGCCGAGGCCGCGGAGATCGGCCTTCGCCGGTTCCTGCGGGCCTTCGAGGCGATCCATGGCGCAAGCCCTGCCCAGCTGCTGCGCCGCGAGCGCCTGGTCGAGGGCCGGCGGCTGCTGGAGCAGGGCGGGATGCCGCTCAAGGCCATCGCCTGGCAGGTGGGCTATGGCCACGTCTCAAATTTCGTCGCGGCCTTCTCCGAGCATTACGGAGCCCCGCCTCGCCGGTTCTCCCGCCAGCGTCTGGTGGCCGAGTAGCGGCGCATGAAAAAAGCCCCGCAGCCGCCTGCGGGGCTTGGATTTTCAGCTTGTGGCCAGGCCTACGCGGCCCCAGCTAGAGGGCGAAGATCCAGCCGCTCGGCAGGCTGGCGGCGGTGACGTTGTCCAGCGTCATCGAGGTCCCGTCGGAGAGGGTGACGAGAGTGTTCGCCCCCGACTGGCTCACCGTCCAGCTCACCCCGACGTCCACCTGCACCTTGTCGCCCTGCGCCGCCGAGAAGTCGGTGACCACGTCGTGGCCCATGCCTAGGCCGGTGTGGAAGGTGTCGTTGCCACCCGCGCCGGTCAGGGTGTCGTTGCCCAGGTCGCCGGAGATCCAGTCATTGCCGGAGCCGCCGCGGATCACGTCGTCGCCCTGGCCGCCGTGCATCGTGTCGTGGCCGGTCCCGCCCTGCAGGGTGTCGTTGCCGAGGTTGCCGTGCAGCAGGTTGTCGCCGGAGTGGGCGACGATGCTGTCGTCGCCCTGCCCGCCCAGCAGCCAGTCGTTGCCGCCCGAGCCGCCGTCGATGATGTCGTTTCCCAGGTTGCCGTTGATCGCGTCGAAGCCTGGCGAGCCGTTGATGAAGTCGTCGCCAGCCCCGCCGGAGAGCGTGTTGTTGCCGCCCTGGGCGATGATCTCGTCGTTGCCGGCGCCGCCGTCGATGAGGTTCTGCCCCTGGCCGATGATGTTGTCGTCGGTCGGACCGCCCGTGACGGCGGCGCCGACCGCGAGGCCGACGGCGCCAGGCGCGGCCGGGGCCGAGGACACGGTCAGGGTCACGTCGTTGCCGTCGCCGCCGTGGTAGCTGATGGTGAAGGCGTAGGCGCCGGCGCTGATCGTCGCGCCCTGCGCCAGGCCGCTGAACGTCCCGGTGACGGCGTCGACGCCGTCATTGTTGATGATCGTGAAGCTCTGGCCGACCGCGCCGGAGAAGCTGCCCGCCGAGAGGGAAAGGGTCGATCCGCCGAGCACGACCCCGCCGGTCACCGCCACCTGGTCAAACTGGCCCGCCCCGCTGCCGTTCACCTCCTCGTTGAGCGTCGCGCCGGTGACGAGGGTCAGGTTGCCGGTGTGCAGGGTCCCCGGGCTGTCGCCGGGCGACAGCGCGCCGCCCAGTTGCACCGAGACCGCGCCCACCGTGCCGGTCCCCATCAGCGTCGCGGTGTTCTGCACCGCGGTCGTCGCGCCGGAGAGGTTGGCGTCGACCTCCAGCGCCCCCCCGGAGACGGTCAGGGAACTGAAGTCGCTGGCCGCGCCCACGACCAGCGCCCCGGCGCCGGTCTTGGTGAGCTGGATGTTGGCGTCGCCCTCGAAGCCTGCGCCCAGGGTCATGGTCTTGCCGGAGCCCACGTCATAGGCGAGCGCGCCGCCGCCCATCAGGAACAGGCCCGCGCCCTCGGCCGAGCCGTTATGGCCGTTGCCGCCCGCGCCGCCGGTCACCCCGTTGGTCCCGGCGAAGCTGTCGTCCTGCAAGGTCAGGGTCCCGCCCTGGCGGACGAACACCGCCCCGCCCAGGCCCGCGCCGCCGCCGCCGAGGCTGCCGCCGCCGGTGCCAAGGTTGGAGGCGTCGCCGCCGCCGAAGCCGCCCTGGCCGTCGGCGCCGCCGGTGCTGGCGCCGCCCCCGCCGCCGCCGCCGAAACCGCCCGCCCCGCCCGAGCCGCTCGTGACAAAGCTGATGCCAGCCCCGCCGCCGCCGCCGCCGAAGCCGCCGGCCCCGCCGCCGCCCGAGGGTCCGCCGCCGAAGGCGCCGCCGCCGCCGCCGCCGCTGAAGTCACCGCCGGCCCCGCCGTCGTTCGGGCCGCCCGCCGCGCCGCCGGTCCCGCCGGTGGGACCACCGCCGTCGCCGGCGCGGGCGCCGCCGCCGCTGGTGTTCGCGCCAGCGGCATCCATGCCGCCACCGCCGGCCCCTTGCGACCCGCCGCCGTTGAACTGTGCACCGGCCCCGCCGGTGGCGTGGTCGTTGCTGAAGCCGACGTTGCGCAGGGTGACGTTGGCGCCCGAGTCGATGAACACCCCGCCGCCGAAGCCGCCGCCGCCCCCGCCGCCGCCGCCGCCGGCCGCCTGGCCGCCGGCGCCGCCCTGCGCCAGGCCGTGGGCGATGTTGAGGTTCTCGATGGTGATGGCGCCGCTCTCGGCCCAGAACACCCGGTAGAGGCTGGCCCCGTCGATCGTCAGGCCGGCGTCCGCCGAGCCGTCGATGGTCAGGGCATGGGTGATCTGTGGCAGGTCGCTGGCCAGCGTGATGGTGGCGTTCGCTCCCAGGCTGGCGCTGAAGACGATGGTGTCGCCGCTGGCCGAATTGGTGATCGCGTCGCGCAGCGACCCTGCGCCGGAATCGGCCGTGTTGGTGACGGTGATGGTCGGCATGGCGCTTCCCCCAGAGAACGCGGTTCGCCGGCTAACCTAGACGGTGTGCCGCGGAACCGCCACGTCGGCCTGGCGACATTCGTGCGACGCAAAAAAAGACCCCGCGGTCACCCGCGGGGTCCTCATATCGTTCTGGGCTAGGGCGGGCCCTAGGCCGCGCCGCCCTTGTCGCGGCGCTCGGCGTAGATCAAGAGCGGCTGCGAGCGGCCTTCGACCACCTCGGCGTTGACCACCACCTCTTCGACACCGTCGTAGGTCGGCAGCTCGTACATCGTATCGAGCAGGATGCCTTCGAGGATCGAGCGCAGGCCCCGCGCGCCGGTCTTGCGGGCGATGGCCTTGCGGGCCACGCCGTGCAGGGCGTCCTCGGTGAAGGTCAGGCCGACGTTCTCCATGTCGAACAGCCGGGCGTACTGCTTCACGAAGGCGTTCTTCGGCTCGGTGAGGATCTTCACCAGCGCCGGCTCGTCGAGGTCTTCCAGGGTGGCGATCACCGGCAGGCGGCCGATGAACTCCGGGATCAGGCCGAAACGCAGCAGGTCGTCAGGCTCCACCTGGCGCAGGATCTCGCCGGTGCGCCGTTCGTCCGGATCGGTCACCTTGGCGCCGAAGCCGATCGAGGTGCCCTGGCCGCGCGCCGAGATGATCTTCTCGAGGCCGGCGAAGGCGCCGCCGCAGATGAACAGGATGTTGGTGGTGTCGACCTGCAGGAATTCCTGCTGCGGATGCTTGCGCCCGCCCTGCGGCGGCACGGAGGCGATGGTGCCTTCCATGATCTTCAGCAGCGCCTGCTGGACGCCCTCGCCCGACACGTCGCGGGTGATCGAGGGGTTGTCCGACTTGCGGCTGATCTTGTCGACCTCGTCGATGTAGACGATGCCGCGCT
>SSMU01000001.1 GCA_004799545.1 Phenylobacterium sp. | reverse complement strand
CCGCGCCATCGCTGTGCAGCGCGGAAAACAGGCCCAGCTTGTAGCCGATGCGGGCGGTCGGCACGCTGAACGCGCCGCCCAGGTCGCCGAGCATCTTGCCCACCAGGGCGCCCAGCTTGTCGTGATCGATGTGGTTCATGGTCCTTGCCTTTCCTTGAGAACGCCAGGGCTTGATCGCCCGGGCGGCCGCTGTATAATTCGGTCGACCGACCAAATCAATGCGCCGGTGAAGAAAAGGTGTTTGGATGGCTAGGCAGGAGGGATCGATGGGGGCCAGGACGCGTGGAACGCTGCGGCTGCGCCTGCTGGAGGCGGCGGAGACCTGTCTGCTGCGCGACGGCTATGCGGCGCTGTCCACCCGGGCGGTGGCCGAGGCCGCCCAGACCCAGCTCAGCCAGATCCACTACCATTTCGGCTCCAAGCAGGGCCTGGTGCTGGCGCTGCTGGAGCACCAGAACGAGAAGCTGCTGCGGC
The DNA here is from genome assembly GCA_004799545.1 of Phenylobacterium sp. GTDB lineage: Bacteria > Pseudomonadota > Alphaproteobacteria > Caulobacterales > Caulobacteraceae > Phenylobacterium. The sequence continues at coordinate 155,151 of SSMU01000001.1, read as the reverse complement.
GCCAGGCGGTGACGCTGGGCGGCGACGCGCCGCTGTCGGCCCGCTGGCTGCAGGCCTGCGACCATCTGGAGGAGGACCTGCGCAGCGGCTACGTCCGCGTGCTGCAGGAGATCATCGCCGCCGGCTACAGCGACGCCACCCTGGCCGCCGCGGCCCGCCAAGTGCTGGCCGGCTGGTACGCGCTGCTGATCCCGTTCGCCGAGGAGGCCGGCGCGGCGCTGGGCGGCTTCGGCGCGCTCACCGGGGCGGAGGTGGCCTGCCTGGTCGGCGTCGCCTTCATGGGCGCGGAATCGATGATCCTGATCGACGTGGACCTGCCGATCCGCAGCGCGCTCAGGGCCGTCGGCCACACGCTGGAGAACCTGGAGCAAGGGCGGGGAAGCGAGGCGGGCCATGCGGGCTGAACAGCCGAGCGCCCAGGGCCATGTGGTCCGCGACGGGGTGCGGGTCGCCTACGAGGTGTTTGGGACCAGCGGGCCGGTGGTGGTGTTGCCGCCCTGCTGGATCATCGTCCATGCGCGCTGCTGGAAGGCGCAGGTCGCCGACCTGGCGCAGGACTGCCGGGTGGTGGTGATCGACGGCCGCGGCAACGGCGCTTCCGACCGGCCGTCGGGGCCCGAGGCCTACAGCTATCGGGCCTTCGCCGACGACACCCTGGCGGTGATCGACCGGCTGGGTTTCAACGAATACGCGCTGGTCGGCTTCTCCAAGGGCGGGCCGATCGCCGCCCTGATCGCCCAGCAGCGGCCGGCGCAGGTGAAGGCCGTGGCGCTGATCGCCCCGGTGGGACCTGGGGGGCCGGCGGCCCGGCAGGCGCAGGAGGCGGCGTTCCTGGCCCCGCTGGCGAGACCGGAAGGCTGGGCGAAGTACAATGCCGGCTATATCCGCGCCGACTACGCGGGCTTCGCACGGTTCTTCTTCGAGCGGATGTTCCCGGAGCGGCATTCGAGCAAGCAGGTCGAGGACGCCGTCGGCTGGGCCCTGGAGACCACCGCCGAGGTGCTGGTGGACAGCGTGCTGGGCGGCCTGCGCGACGAGACCGACCTGCGCGCGGCCTATGGCGCGATCGCCTGTCCCATTCTGCTGGTGCACGGCGACGCCGACGAGGTCGTGCCGATCGAGACCGGCCGCAAGGTGGCGGCGCTGTGCGGCGCGACGGTGGTGGAGATGGCCGGCTCCGGCCATGGGCCGCACCTGCGCCATCCGGCGGCGGTGAACGGCGCGATCCGCCGGCTGCTGGCGCAGGCCGGCCTGCTGGCGCCGCCGCGGCCGCCCCGCCGGCGGCGCGGCGGCGCGCCGCGGGCGCTCTACCTCTCCTCGCCGATCGGCCTGGGCCACGCGCGCCGCGACCTGGCGATCGCCCGCGCGTTGAAGCGGCTGAAGCCGGGCATGGAGATCGACTGGCTGGCGCAGGACCCGGTGACGCGGGTGCTGGCCAGCGGCGGCGAGCGGCTGCATCCGGCCAGCGCGCGGCTGGCCAGCGAGAGTCGGCACATCGAGGACGAGGCCGGCGAGCACGACCTCAACGTGTTCCAGGCGCTGCGGCGGATGGACGAGATCCTGGTGCGCAACTTCCGCGTCTTCCAGGACGTGGTGGAGGCCGACCCCTACGACCTGGTGATCGCCGACGAGGGCTGGGAGGTGGACCACTTCTGGCACGAGCATCCCGGGCTGAAGCGCGCGCCCCTGGTCTGGATGACCGATTTCGTGGGCTTCGCGGCCCTGCCGGAGGGCGGCCGTAGCGAGGCCGCGCTGAGCGCCGACTACAACGACGAGATGGTCGGCCACGTGGAGCAAAGCCCCGGCGTGCGCGACCGGGCGATCTTCGTCGGCGCACCCCACGACGTGGTGGATGACCGGCTGGGACCGGACCTGCCGGGCCGGCGGAGCTGGGTGGAGGCGCGGTTCGCGTTCAGCGGCTATGTGCTGGGCGACGATGTCCCGCGGCCGGAGGACAAGGCCGCGCTGCGGGATCGCCTGGGCCTGCGTCAGGACGAGACGGTCTGCGTGGTGACGGTGGGCGGTTCCGGCGTCGGCGCGCCGCTGATCCGCCGCATCCTGGCGGCCCTGCCTCTGGCGCAGCGGCGACGGCCGGGCCTGAGGACCATCGTGGTCACCGGGCCCCGGCTGCCGGCCGAGGCCTTCCCGCCGATGGCCGGTGTGGAGGTCCGCGGCTTCGAGCCGGAGCTGCCGGCGCTGCTCGCGGCCTGCGACCTGGCGCTGGTGCAGGGCGGGCTGTCGACCTGCATGGAGCTGGCGGCGGTGCGGACGCCGTTCCTCTATTTCCCGCTGCAGCGCCACTTCGAACAGACCGTGCATGTGGCTCACCGGCTGGCGAGCTACGGCGCCGGCCGCCGGCTGCTCTATGCCGACGCCGACCCCGAGGCGATCGCCGCAGCCATGGACGAGGCGCTTGGCGCGCCGCCGGCCTGGCGGGCGGTCGAGCGGGACGGCGCGGCGCGCGCCGCCGGGCTGATCGCCGAGCTGTTGTGAGCCACCGGCGGCGCGGCCCTTAGACCTCCGCCTCGCGGATGACGCGCCGGGCCAGCGACTCCTCGTCCTCGGGGATCATCAGCCGGCTGGGGAAGACCCCCGGATAGGGCGCGACGCCGTCGAACAGGAGGGGATGCAGGCCGGCCGCCTCGAGCACCGACTTCAGCACGTTCAGGCGGGGCAGGTCGGCGCTTTCCTCGAGGATCATCATGCTGTCGGCTCCTGCGGATCGAATGGCCGGCTCATCGGGCGCTCGGAAAGCTTGCGCACGGCGATCACGATGCGCTCCCGCTCGCCCGGCTGGCGCTCGACCAGGAGGCGGGCCACCTGGGCGTCGTCGTGGAAGGCGTAGCCCTTGATGGCGTCGAGGATCGCCTTGGCCAGGTTGTCGAGGTCGAGCCAGGGCGGATCGCCGACGTATTCCATGCGGATCTCCACCGAAAACTCCCCCCAGGCCGGCCGCGAGCCGCGCCAGACCTTGCGGAAGAACTCGTAGATCAGGGGCTTGTAGTACTTGGCCTGGGTGGTCAGGCCGTCGATCTCGACGACCATGGCGCCGTCGGCCTCGCGGGCGCGCACCTTGCCGTGCTGGGTCCAGCCGTCGCTCATCGGAGGTTCTTTAAGCAGGGGAGCCGCTTGCAGTCTCGCGCCGTGTCGCTAAACCGGCGCGGCCCGCTCTGGAGACCCCGCGCCCATGACCGCGACCCGCACCGAGACCGACACCTTCGGCCCGATCGAGGTCCCCGCCGACCGATATTGGGGCGCGCAGACCCAGCGGAGCCTGCAGAACTTCAAGATCGGCTGGGAGAAGCAGCCGCAGCCGGTGATCCGGGCGCTGGGGGTGGTCAAGCGCGCCGCGGCCGAGGCCAACATGGCGCTGGGCAAGCTCGATCCCAAGATCGGCGAGGCGATCGTCGCCGCCGCCCAGGAAGTGATCGACGGCAAGCTCGACGACCATTTCCCGCTGGTGGTCTGGCAGACCGGCTCCGGCACCCAGTCGAACATGAACGCCAACGAGGTGATCTCGAACCGCGCCATCGAGATGCTCGGCGGCAAGATGGGCTCCAAGACCCCGGTCCACCCCAACGACCACGTCAACATGAGCCAGTCGTCGAACGACACCTATCCGACGGCCATGCACATCGCCTGCGCCGAGGAGATCGCGCGCAGCGTCAATCCGGCGCTGGAGCACCTACACCAGGCGCTGAAGGACAAGGAAAAGGCCTTCGCCCACATCATCAAGATCGGCCGCACCCACACCCAGGACGCCACGCCGCTGACGCTGGGCCAGGAGTTCTCCGGCTACGTCCAGCAGGTCGCCATGTCGGTCAGGCGGATCAAGGAAAGCCTCTACGGCCTCTACGAGCTGGCCCAGGGCGGCACGGCAGTGGGGACGGGGCTGACCGCCCCGGTCGGATTCGCCGAGAAGGTGGCCGAGCGGATCGCGGCGATCACCCGCCTGCCGTTCATCACCGCGCCCAACAAGTTCGAGGCCCTGGCGGCCCACGACGCCATGGTGTTCAGCCACGGGGCCCTGGTGACCGCCGCCTCGTCCCTCTTCAAGATCGCCAACGACATCCGCTTCCTGGGGAGCGGACCCCGCGCCGGCCTGGGCGAGCTGGCCCTGCCGGAGAACGAGCCCGGCTCCTCGATCATGCCCGGCAAGGTCAACCCGACCCAGGCCGAGGCCCTGACCATGGTCTGCACCCAGGTGATCGGCAACGAGACCACCATGACGGTGGCCGGCAGCCAGGGGCACTTCGAGCTGAACGTCTACAACCCGGTGATGGCCTACAACTTCCTGCAATCGTGCCGGCTGCTCTCCGACGCTGCGATCTCGTTCACCGACAACATGGTGGTGGGCATCCAAGCGCGGGAGGACAACATCAAGGCCAACCTGGAGCGCAGCCTGATGCTGGTGACCGCGCTGAAGGAGCACATCGGCTACGACAAGGCCGCGGCGATCGCCAAGAAGGCCCACGCCAACGGCACCACCCTGCGCGAAGAGGCGGTGGGCGGCGGCTATGTCACGAATGAGGAATTCGACGCCTGGGTGCGGCCGGAGGACATGATCCATCCAGGGTGACGGTCCGGGCCGAAGCAGATAGATTTCGCGGCATGGGCAAGGAACCCAAGATCGATCCGAAACTGCTGGCGCAGGCCGAGGACGCCGGCGTTCCAGTGGACCAGGTGATCGACGAGGCGCTCAGGCGGGCGGTGCTCCAAGCCGACAAGGCGGGCGCTGACGCGCGGGCCGCCAAGTGGGCCGAGGAGAACGCCGAGGCGATCGCGGACTACAACCGCCGAATCCGCGAATGGGGCGTGTTCAGCGCCGGCTTCCAGACCTTCTAGGCCACCTGCGCCATCGCGGCCAAGGGCGCCATTGACCCGGCTCGCGAACCGGCGCGTGAAGGTCCATGCCTAAGGAAACCGTCTACATCGTGCAGTCCTACGTCGCCGGGCGCGGCAAGGCGCTGAAGGCCGAGCAGCAGATGGGCTGCAAGAGCGCCGAGGAGGCGCGCCGCAAGGCCGAGCGGCTGGGGCCGCTGCGCCTGGGGGTGGTGGCGTTCTCGGCCACCGCCGACACCGAACTCGGCGACTATGACGAGAACCCGGTGATCCTGTTCCGGTCCGGCCAGCTGCCGCACCCGTTCACCGACTAGGCCCTACTCCGCCGCGAAGCTGACCGGGTCGGCGTGGGCCCAGAGGTGGACGCGGTAGGCGTCGAAGCACTGTTCGCCGCAGATCAGGCGCATCACGGCGCCCTCGGCGATCAGCCGGGCGCAGGCCGGATCCTCCGAGACCAGGGGCTGGAGGGCTTCGGCGTTCCAGGCCCTGGAGTGCTCGACGTCGAGCTGGGCGTGGAGCTGGAAGTACTTGCGCTGTTCCGGCGAGGCGCCGAGGCGCTTCAGGCCGTCGGCCACCGAGGCGACGCGGGTGGGGGCGGTGAGCTCGACCACGCCCAGGGCGCCGATCGACTGGTAGGTGTAGCGCCGGGTGGTGGCGAAGGCGGTCATGGTGTTGGCGAGGCAGAGCGACTGCCAGAGCGTGCCCTCGATGCTGGGCGCCAGGTCCAGGCCCGCGACGGTGCGGTCGAGCATCGGGCCGTGCATGCCGCCCATATTGCCGCGACCCATCTCGTCCCAGTAGTTGCGGGCCAGCTCGAGCTTGGGCCGGGCCGGGAGCTTCACCTGGGTCAGGGCCACGAGGTCGTCGAAGCCCGCCTCGCCGGCCGCTTCCTGGGTCAGGAACCACTTCATCTCGTCCAGGCTGGCCTCGCCGGCGAGCCAGTCGAACAGCGGGTCCCACTGGCCCGGACCGTCGTCCTTCAGGGCCTCGAACCAGGCGATGAAGCCGTCCGGATCGGTGGGGACCTCGGCGACCAGGGGGGCCACGTGGGCGCGGAAGGCCTCGATGAAGCGGCCCTCGGCGACCAGCATCCGCTGGTCCTCCGCCAGGTCGCGCAGCCAGTTGTCGCCGGGCTTGCCCACCGCCATGCGCCGGTGGTTCCAGCGGGCCAGCGCCACGTGCAATCGTCGTGCGTCGGGGAGCTGGTCGTCGAACGCCCCCAGATTCGCCAGTCTCATCCCTGCCGTCATGCCATCTCCCTCGGAGCGATCAAAGCGCCCGAGCCGCCGCCGAGGTTCCTAAGGCGACGCTATGTCCTTGATTTACGTCGGGTCATCGACACTCAGGCCCGGCGCAGCACCGCGAAATCGGCCAGGTCCTCCAGGGCCGGACGCCAGGGGTTGGCCCCGAAGTCGGCGAGCGCGGCCTTGGCGCTGGCGGCATAGGTGTGGGCGAGGTCGAGAGTGGCGTCGAGGGCGCCGGTCTGGCGCATCAGGTCGCGCACCCGCTCGAAGTCGCCGTCCGCCTGGTCGCGGCGGTCGATGGTGCGGATCCAGAACTCACGCTCCGAGGCGCCCGTGCGGGCCATGGCCAGGAGCAGCGGCAGGGTCGCCTTGCCCTCGCGGAAGTCGTCGCCGGGGTTCTTGCCCAGGGTGGCGCTGTCGCCGGAGTAGTCGAGGGCGTCGTCGACCAGCTGGAAGGCGAGGCCCAGGTCCTGGCCGTAGCGGCGCAGGGCCCGGCAGCGCTCGGGCGGCGCCCCGGCCGAGACGGCGCCGGCCTCGGCGGCCGCGGCGAACAGCTCGGCGGTCTTGGCGCGGATGATCTCCAGGTAGAGCTCCTGGGAGAGGTCGAGGTCGTGGGCGCGGGTGAGCTGCAGCACTTCGCCCTCGGCGATCACGCGGCTGGCGCGGGCCAGGATCTCCAGGGCGGGCATGGAGTTGGCGCCGACCATCAGCTCGAAGGCGCGGGCGAACAGGAAGTCGCCGACCAGCACGCTGGAGGGCGCGCCCCAGATCAGGTGGGCGGCCACCCGGCCGCGGCGCAGCTGGGAGGAATCGACCACGTCGTCGTGCAGCAGGGTGGCGGTGTGGATGAACTCGACGGCGGCGGCGAGCTTCAGGCAGGCGTCGTCGCGCGCGCCGACCAGCCGGGCCGCGGCCACGGTGAGCAGGGGGCGCAGGCGCTTGGCGGCGCCGGCGATCAGGTGGTCGGCGAGCGCCGGGATCACCGGCACGGGTGAGTCCATGTGCCGGCGGATCAGGGCGTCCACCGCGGCCATGTCGGATGCGGCCATGGCGACGAGCGCGTCGAGGGACGGCGGCTTGTCGACGACGGCCGTGCGAGCGGCTTCCACGCGGACCTCGAGAACTCTGGCGGCAGCGCCCGGGGAGGGCCGGCGCCGTTGCGGGGGACAATGGTGACGCGATAGGCCACGGTCAAGCGACCCGCACGCGCGAGTGCGGTCCTTATACAGGGCGGCGCAGATGGACGACATCACCGAAGACGCCGTGCTGGATGGCCGGGTCCGGCTGCGCCAGCCGGCGCGGGGCTATCGGGCGGGCGCAGACGCAGCCCTGCTGGCGGCGGCCTGCGATGCGGCGGACGGCCAGCGGGTGATCGAGGCCGGCTGCGGGGCGGGCGGCGCCCTGCTGGCGGCGGCGGCGCGGCGGCCGGGCGCGCGGTTCACCGGGATCGAGCGCGATCCGAAGGCCGCGGCCCTGGCGCGGGAGAACGCCACGCTGAACGGGCTGGAGGCCCGCGTCGAGGTGGTGGAAGGCGACGTGGTCCACCGCTTCTCAGGCCTCGGGCTCGAACACTTCGACGCGGCCCTGGCCAATCCGCCGTTCTTCGACGACCCCGCCAGCCTGCGGGGGCCGGCGGCGGAGCGGCGCGACGCCTGGTTGGCCGACGACGGCCTGGCCGCCTGGACCGGGTTCCTGACCAAGGCGGTGCGCGAGGGCGGTTCGATCACCCTGATCCACCGCGCCGACCGGCTGGGCGACCTGCTCTCCCTGCTGGGCGACAAGGCCGGCTCCTTCCAGGTGCGGCCGGTCCACCCGTTCGCGGACGAGCCGGCCAAACGGGTGCTGGTGCGGGCGATCAAGACCGGCAAGGCGCCCCTGCAGCTGCTGCCCGCCCTGGTGCTGCACGACCGCGACGGCGGCAAGCACACCGCCGAGGCCGAGGCGATCCTGCGCGGACAGGCGGAGCTGGGCTGGACCTAGGCCGGCAGGCCCAGCCGCGCGCGGTACAGCGGGTGGACCAGGTCGTGGGTCTCCGGGTGGCGCTTCATGTAGGCGGCCATGAAGGGGCAGAGCGGGATCACCTTCAGCTGGTGGTCGCGGGCATACTGCATGGCGGCCTTGGCGAGCCGGCTTGCAACCCCATTGCCCTCGAAGGCCGGCGGCACCTCGGTGTGCGGCAGGATGATGCCGCCATGCACCAGCCGGTACTCGGCGAAGGCGGTCTTGCCGTCGAGCGAGACCTCGAACTGATGGTCGGCCTGGTTGTCGACCACCTCGAGGGGGTCGGATGTGTCGGACATTGCGGAAACGCCTCCTCCGGCGCCGAGCTTGACCGTTCCGCACGGCTCCGCCAAGCTCCCGCCATCGACGCCACGCCAGCCGAAGGAGGATCCGATGCGACCGCCCATTGCCCGCACAGCCCTTCGCCGCGTCGATACGCTGAGCGCCTAAGAAGCGCACTCCCCTCTCCGTAGTCGGGATTCCTGCGGTCGACGCCTGACGGCTTTGCGACCTCATTCCAGGACATCCGACATTGATCATCCCCTATGGCTGGAGCCGATCGCTCCAGCGCGACTTCGAACCCTTTGCGGCCCACGGCCTGGTGCCCGGCCGCGTCATCGTCCAGCAGCGCGGGCTCTATCGCCTCGTGACCGAGGCCGGCGAGACCGAGGCCAGGCTGTCCGGCCGGTTCCGCCACGACGCGGCCGACGGCGGCCATCCCGTGACCGGCGACTGGGCGGCCCTGCAGCCCGGCGAGGGCATGGCGCTGATCCAGGCGCTGCTGCCGCGCCGCACCGCCTTCCTGCGCCGCGAGGCCGGGACCGGCGGCGGGCTGCAGGTGGTGGCCGCCAACGTCGACGTCGCGCTGATCGCCCTCTCGCTGAACGCCGACCTGAACCTGCGCCGCCTCGAGCGCTATCTGGCGGCGACCTACGAGAGCGGGGCTGCGCCCGTGGTGGTGCTGACCAAGGCCGACGCCTGCGCCGACGTCGAGGCGGCCCTGGCGGCCGTCTACCGCATCGCCGGCGACGCTCCGGTGATCGCCGTCTCAGCCCTCACCGGCGACGGGATGCGCGCGCTCGACGCCCAGCTGGAGCCGCGGCGGACGGCGGTGCTGCTGGGCTCCTCCGGGGCCGGCAAGTCGACCCTGGTCAACGCCCTGGCCGGCCGCGAGCTGATGGCCACGGCGGCGATCCGCGCCAACGACGACAAGGGCCGCCACACCACCACCCACCGCGAGCTGATCGCCCTGCCCTCCGGCGCCCTGATCCTCGACACGCCGGGGATGCGGGAGCTGGGCCTGGTCGACGCCGAAGCCGGGGTGGCGACGGCGTTCGCCGGCGTCGAGGCCGAGGTGGAGGCCCTGGCGGGGACCTGCCGGTTCAAGGACTGCGCCCACGACGCCGAGCCCGGCTGCGCGGTTCAGGCGGCGCTGGGCGACGGCCGGCTCGACCCCGCCCGCTTCGAGAGCTGGCGCAAGCTGCAGCGGGAGCTGGCCCACGAGCGGCTGAAGGAGGATCCGCTGGCCCGCAAGGCCACCCAGCGGGAATGGATCGCCGTGATGAAGAGCGCCCGGGTCCATATGAAGGACAAGCGGAAGATCGAGTAGCTAAGCCCCTCCCCCCTGCGGGGAGAGGGTTCTTAGTTCCGCGCCGTATCGACCAGCTTGTTCTTGGTGATCCAGGGCATCATGGCGCGCAGGCGGCCGCCGACGTCCTCGATGGGGTGTTCGGCGGTGCGCCGGCGGGTCGCCTTGAAGGCGGGCTGGCCGGCGGCGTTCTCGTTCATCCAGTCGCGGACGAAGCGGCCGGACTGGATGTCCTCCAGCACCCGCTTCATCTCCGCCTTGGTCTCCACCGTCACGATCCGCGGGCCGGTGACGTACTCGCCGTACTCGGCGGTGTTGGAGATCGAGTAGTTCATGTTGGCGATGCCGCCCTCGTAGATCAGGTCGACGATCAGCTTCACCTCGTGCAGGCACTCGAAATAGGCCATCTCAGGCGCGTAGCCGGCCTCGACGAGGGTCTCGAACCCTGCCCGGATCAGCTCGACGAGGCCGCCGCAAAGCACGGCCTGCTCGCCGAACAGGTCGGTCTCGCACTCTTCCCTAAAGGTGGTCTCGATGACGCCCGAGCGGCCGCCGCCGATCGCCGAGGCGTAGGCCAGGCCGAGGTCCAGCGCATTGCCGGTGGCGTCCTGGTGGACGGCGATCAGGCAGGGCACGCCGCCGCCCTTCTGGTACTCGCCGCGCACCGTGTGGCCGGGGCCCTTGGGGGCGACCATCAGGACGTCGATGGCGGCGCTGGGCTCGATCAGGTTGAAGTGGACGTTGAGGCCGTGGGCGAACAGCAGGGCCGCGCCGTCGCGGATGTTGGGGGCGATGTCGGCCTTCCAGATCTCCCGCTGCAGCTCGTCGGGGGCCAACACCATGATCGCGTCGGCCCATTTGGCGGCCTCGGCGACGCTCATCACCTTCAGCCCGTCGGCCTCCACCTTCTTGGCGGTGGCCGAGCCCGGCTTCAGCGCCACGACGACGTTCTTCACCCCGGAATCGGTGAGGTTGAGCGCGTGCGCCCGGCCCTGGGAGCCATAGCCTACAATGGCGATCTTCTTGTCCAGGATGCGGGAAATGTCGGCGTCGCGGTCGTAGTAGACGCGCATGATTGTTCTCCTAGCGGGACAAGAAGCGCTGCACCCGCGCAACGCAGGTGCAGCAAAGCGGGGGTTCTGAAGCGGTTTTTTGCGCGAGCGTCAAGGGAAGGCGTCGCCGCGCCGTCACAGGCTGAGCCGGGCCATGGCGAGGGAGTCGACGTATTCGCCGTCGCGCCAGGCGTAGGCGCGCATCAGGCCTTCGCGCTCGAAGCCGAAGCGTTCGTAGAGGGCGATGGCCCGCGCATTGTCGGCATAGACCGAGAGCTCCAGCCGCTTGATGTTCCACCAGCGCTCGGCGAGGTCGACGACGGCGGCCATCAGGGCGCTCCCCACGCCGCGGCCGGCGTAGGCGTCGTGCACCGCCATGCCGATGGCGGCGGCGTGCGCCCGGCGATGCGCGGTCTCGCGGTGCAGGCCGATGACACCCACCACCTTGCCGTCGACGAGGGCGACCAGGGGCGCGTTGTTGCGATCGACCGTGAACTTCTGCTCGCGCAGGGCCACGGAGTGGTACGGCCACTGCAGCGTGCCCCAGTAGGCGCGCGGCTGGTTCATCACCTCGGTGATGGCGGCGACGTCGTCCGGCTCGGCGGCGCGGACGATGATTTCGGATGGTGGGCTCTCGGACGGTGGGCTCATGGCAGGGTCCTCGAAGGCGGGAGGACGGGGCCAAGAAAAAGCCCCGCCCGGTGTCCCGGCGGGGCTGGTGGTTCGGAAGCGTGGCTGACCTCTAGCGCACGACAACCTTCCCCGGCCCGCCGGCGGCGGTCGGAATAAGGAGGGCGAAGGTCATGGCTACGCAGCGCATGGGCCGAGGCTTACCGGAAACCGCGAAGCTTGGCAAAAGGGGCGGATGATCGAGGTCAATTCCCACATCGTGCTGGGCGACGACGAGGTGCAGCTGCGGGCCGTGCGCGCTTCCGGGCCCGGCGGCCAGCATGTGAACAAGGTCTCGACCGCCATCGAGTTGCGCTTCGACGTGCGCGGCTCGCCCACCCTGCCGGACCGGGTGAAGCATCGAATGGAGTACCTGGCCGGCAGCCGGCTGACGCTCGAGGGGGTGCTGGTGCTGGTGGCCCAGGAATACCGCTCGCAGGAAATGAACCGCCAGGCGGCGGTCGACCGGCTGCTCGGGATGCTGCGCAAGGCCGCCGAACCGCCGCCTCCGCCGCGCAAGAAGACCAAGCCCAGCCGCGCCGCCAAGCAGCGCCGCGTGGACGCCAAGACCCGGCGCGGGGGGATCAAGGCCAAGCGCGGGCGGGTGCGGGGGGAGGATTGAGGAGAGCATTCCTTCTCCCCCTGCGGGAGAGGTGGCCTCCGAAGGAGGTCGGATGAGGGGTCTCTCAGAACGCCCCAACGAGCCGGTGGGACGTCACGCTGATACCGAAGCGTGACCCCTCATCCGTCGGGCGTCCGCCCGACACCTTCTCCCGCAAGGGGAGAAGGCTCAGCGCGAGCCTCTGGCAAGGTTTCGCCGCATTGTCCTATAAGCTCAGGCTCGATGACACCGGTCCGCCTCTTCACCGCCGCCGCCGCCTCGATGACCCTGCTCTCCGCCTGCGCGCCGAGCCTCGGGCCGCCACCGCCCGGCTACGTGCCGCCGCCGGCCCCGGGCGAGCCCGCCTTCATGGCCTCGGAGTTCGCCTGGTCGCAGGCGCCGGGAACCGGCAGCATCGTCGGCCGGCTGATCTATGCCGAGGGCGACACCCACTACAGCTGCCAGGGCACCAGCGTGATCCTGACGCCGGAGACGCCGTGGTCGCGGCGGCGGATGGAGGTGCTCTACGAGTCCGCCGAACGGGCCGCCCTGCCGACCGACGAGGTGCGGGCGAACATGGCCAAGGCCCCGCCCGGCGACTCCACGCCGTTCATCAAGCGCGCCGCCTGCGATGCGACCGACCGGTTCAGTTTCGCCCATCTGCCGGCCGGCGCCTGGTACGTGCTGGCCATCGCCAAACCGACCCATGGGACGGGGCCCAGCCTGGCGGTGATGAAGCGGGTGGTGACGCGCGGCGGCAAGCCGACCAACCTGGTCCTCTAGACCCCGCGCGGCCCCCGCGCCAAGGCTCAGCCTGCGAACCAAACCGCTCCGCCCGGCGTTTCGCTTCGATGGGAGAAATTCCCAAACGAAGGAGCACTACCGCATGCGCAAACTGATCTTAGCCGGGCTGGCCGCCGCCAGCCTCGTCGGCGTCGCCGGCGCGGCCACGGCCCAACCCGTCGTCGTCGAGCGCTGGGGCCACTGGGATCCGACCTGGGGCGCACAACCCGGCCCGCCGCCGGCCGCCGTGGCCCGCCACTGGCGCCATCGCGAGAACCTGTATTACGCCCACGTGCACACCTGCATGGCGCGCGAACGCTACGACTGGCATCGCGACCGCTACTGGGATCACGGGCACTGGGTCGTCTGCAGCGACTGATTTCAGTCCGTGTTGGAGAGGCCCCGGCATCCCCGGGGCCTTTTCTTTTTGTGCTGCAAGGTTCGGCCAGAGCCCCCGCGAGCAAGCATGGCCTTAGGAACCGACCGCAGGCCTCAAGACGTTTGGACGACCTGAGGGATGTCCGAACGGAGAAATTTGTTATGCGCAAGATGTTGGGCGCGGCCCTCATCGGCCTTACGGTCGCCGGCGGCGCCGTTATCGCGAGTTCATCGCAGGCTCAGCCTTACGGCTACTATGCGCCTGCGCCCGGATACTATGATCACGGCTACTATGTCCCCGCGCCCGCCCCGGCGCAGGGCTACTACGCCCCGGCTCCCAACTACTATGACAGCCAGGCCGCCGCGGCGGCCGCGCTGGGCGCGGCGGTGGGCGGCTACGTCTACCAGCCCGGCGTGCCGGTCGACCGCTTCGGCCCCGATCCGAACGGCATGATCGCCCCCGACGGCCACCGCATCAAATGCAAGCTGCGCGACGACTACGACAGCCGCGGGCATCTCTATACCCGGCGCGATTGCGACTAGGGCTGAAGGACCCTTCCCCTCGATGGGGAAGGGCTCTCTAGTGCACCTTCGCCCGGCTGATCGCGAGGCCGTCTTCGCCGGCGGTGACGGCGATCACCGAGCCGTCCTCCAGGTCGCCGGCCAGCAGCTTGCGGGCGATGGGGTCGACCAGTTCCTTTTGGATCACCCGCTTCAGCGGCCGGGCGCCATAGACCGGGTCGTAGCCGCGCTCGGCGAGCCAGTGGGTGGCGGCGGGGTCCAGCGCGATCGCCATGCGGCGGTCGGCCAGCAGCTTCTCCACCCGCTGCAGCTGGATGCGGACGATGTCGTCCATCTCCGCGCGGCCGAGGCGCTTGAACAGGATGATCTCGTCGATCCGGTTGAGGAACTCCGGCCGGAAGTGCTTGCGCACCACGTCCATCACCGCGCCACGGGCCTTTTCGACGTCGTCATGCTCGCCGAGGCTGGCCAGGTACTCCGACCCCAGGTTCGAGGTCATGATGATCAGGGTGTTGCGGAAGTCGACCGTGCGGCCCTGGCCGTCGGTGAGCCGGCCGTCGTCGAGCACCTGCAGCAGCACGTTGAAGACGTCCGGGTGGGCCTTCTCGACCTCGTCGAACAGCACCACCTGATAGGGCCGGCGGCGCACGCTCTCGGTGAGGGCCCCGCCCTCGTCGTAGCCGACGTAGCCGGGGGGCGCCCCGATCATCCGGCTGACCGAGTGCTTCTCCATGTATTCGCTCATGTCGAGGCGGGTGATCGCCGCCTCGTCGTCGAACAGGAATTCGGCCAGCGCCTTGGTGAGCTCGGTCTTGCCGACCCCGGTGGGGCCCAGGAACAGGAAGGAGCCGATCGGGCGGCCGGGGTCCTTGAGGCCGGCGCGGGCCCGGCGGACGGCGTCGGAGACGGCGACCAGGGCCTCCTCCTGACCGACCACGCGGGCGCGCAGCGCATCCTCCATGGCGAGCAGCTTCTCGCGCTCGCCCTCCAGCATCTTCTCGACCGGCACGCCGGTCCAGCGGGAGACCACGGCGGCGATCTGCTCGGCGTCGACCACCTCAGGGGTGATCGGGTCCTTGCTCTCGGCCGCCTCGGCCTCGGCCAGGCGGCGTTCCAGGCCGGGGATCTCGCCATAGGCGATCTCCGAGGCGCGCTGCAGGTCGCCGCGGCGCTGGGCCGTGACCAGCTCGGCGCGCAGCCGGTCGAGGGCCTCGCGGGCCTGGGCGGCGTGGCCGACCTTCTCCTTCTCGGCGCGCCACTTGCCGGTCATCTCGGCGCTCTCGCCCTCCAGGCTGTTCAGCTCCTCCTCGAGCTTTTCAAGGCGGGCCTTGGAGGCGGCGTCGGTCTCCTTCGACAGGGCCTCGCGCTCGATCTTCAGCTGCACGATGCGCCGGTCGATCTCGTCCAACTCCTCGGGCTTGCTGTCGACCGCCATGCGCACGCGGCTGGCCGCCTCGTCCATCAGGTCGATCGCCTTGTCGGGCAGGAAGCGGTCGGCGATGTAGCGGTTGGAGAGGGTGGCGGCGGCGACGATGGCGCTGTCGGAGATGCGCACCCCGTGGTGCACTTCGTACTTCTCCTTCAGGCCGCGCAGGATGGAGATGGTGTCCTCCACCGTGGGCTCGCTGACGAACACCGGCTGGAAGCGCCGCGCCAGGGCCGCGTCCTTCTCGACGTTCTTGCGGTACTCATCGAGGGTGGTGGCGCCCACGCAGTGCAGCTCGCCGCGGGCCAGGGCGGGCTTCAAGAGGTTGGAGGCGTCCATGGCGCCTTCGGACTTCCCGGCGCCGACCAGGGTGTGCATCTCGTCGATGAACAGGATGATCGAGCCCTCGGCGGCGGTGACCTCGTTCAGCACCGCCTTCAGCCGCTCCTCGAATTCGCCGCGGTACTTCGCGCCGGCGATCAGGGCGCCCATGTCGAGGGCCAGGAGCTTCTTGTCCTTCAGGCCCTCGGGCACGTCGCCGTTGACGATGCGCAGCGCCAGGCCCTCGACGATGGCGGTCTTGCCGACCCCGGGCTCGCCGATCAGGACGGGATTGTTCTTGGTGCGCCGCGAGAGCACCTGGATGGTCCGGCGGATCTCCTCGTCGCGGCCGATGACCGGGTCGAGCTTGCCGTCGCGGGCGGCCTGGGTGAGGTCGCGGGCGTAGCGCTTCAGCGCGTCGTAGCCCTGCTCGGCGGAGGCTGAGTCGGCGGTCTTGCCCTGGCGGATCGCCTGGGCGGCGGCTTCCAGCGCGGCGGTGGTGACGCCGGCCGACTTCAGGGCGGCGGCGGCCTCGCCGCCTTCCTTGGCGATGGCCAGCAGCAGCCGCTCGGTGGTGACGAAGGCGTCGCCGGCCTGCTTGGCGCCGTCCTCGGCGTCGGCGAACACCCGGGCGGTCTCGGGCTTCATGTAGAGCTGGCCGGAGCCGCCCTCGACCTTGGGCATCCTGGCGATGGCGGCGTCGACCGCCTTGTCGGCCTCGTCGGGCCGGCCGCCGGCGCTTTGGATCAGGGCGCGGGAGAGGCCGTCCTTCTCCTCAAGCAGCACCTTCAGGATGTGTTCCGGCGCGAGTTGCTGGTGACGCCGGGCGAGCGCCAGGCTCTGCGCCGAACTGATCGCCTGCTTGGCGCGGTCGGAATAGATGTCGATGTTCATCAGGTCCCCTTGGATAGGCGGATTGGCCAAGGTCGCCTTGAGAAAGCGCGGACCCCAGCCTCACCCGATGTAGTGTGGCATCAGGGACACACAAGGTCCTAGCGCATAGCTTGCGCCTGTAGCCCGCTCCTCTCCCAGACGCGCAGCGTCGAGGGAGAGGCTGGGAGAGGAGCGGGCTAGTTCGGCGGGTTGTTCTTCTCCAGGAAGGCCATGGTCGCCTGCATCATGGCGAGCCGTGTGGACCCGCGGGTCAGCCAGTGGTCGGTGGAGTCGAGCACCACCAGGTCCACCGGCTTGCCGGCCGCCTTCATATTGTTGGCCATCATGTAGCTTTGCTCCAAGGGGACGACGGTGTCGTCCTTGCCGTGGATCAGCAGCATCGGGACGTTGACCCTGTCGACGTGGGCTGCGGGCGAAACCTCCGCCAAGGCAGCATCGCCCGGGCTCCTCGCGCCCATGAAGCGCAGCCAGTAGCGCTCGCTCACCCCGCCGGCATTGTCCTGCGACCAGGTCACCATGGCGTGCAGGTCGGCCGGACCGGCGTACGAAACTGCGCAGCGGTAGACGCCGGGATCCAGTGTCGGTCCCGCAAGCGCCGCATAGCCGCCGTAGCTGGCGCCGAAGATGCAGACCCGTTTCGGATCGATGATTCCCTGGCTGGCGAGGTAGCGGACCCCGTCGGAGAGATCCGTCTGCATCTTGCGGCCCCACTGGCCGTAGCCCGCCTCGATGAACTTCTCCCCGAAGCCATCGGAACCCCGGTAGTTCACCTGCAGGACCGCGTAACCGCGCGAGGCGACGCCCTGGGACAACCAGTCGAAGCCGGGTTCGTCGCGCGCCTGCGGACCGCCGTGCGGCAGGACGACCAGGGGCAGGCCCTTTGGATCCTTGCCGCGCGGCAGGGTCAGGTAGCCTGTGAGCTCGGTCCCGTCGGCGGCCTTGAAGGCGACCGGCTTGCGCGGCGCGATGTCGTCCGGGCCGATCTTGTCGTAGTCGTTGGCGATCCAGTCCGCGTGATGCGCGCCAAGGTCGATCAGCGAATAGCCCGCCCCTTCGGTGGGCGAGTCGACGTGAACCACGATCTTCTGGCGGTCCTCGGTCCAGGAGGCCAACTCCACCAGTTGGCCCGGATAGGCGTGCTCCACCAGGTTCCAGACCTGCTGGTCCTTGGGATCGAAGAAGACCGTGCGCGGCTCGTCGCCGACCAGGGCCGTATAACCGATCAGGTTGTGGCGCGCCGGGTCGAAGACCAGCCCGAATCCGGCGCCCGGAAGGGGTAGCGGTTCGCTCCAGGCGCCACCGGGCGAAAGCTCGCGGACGATGAACCCGTCGCCCTTCTTCTCGCCCACCAGGACCGACTTGCCGTCGCGCCCCAGGCCGACGAGTTCGGGCCTGTCGATGGACGCCTGGTCGGCGCGGACCTCACGCCAGCCCATGTTCAACTTCAGCCTTATCGACCAGCGCCTCTGGACGTCGTTCCAGGTCGTCTGGGCGATCGGCCGCCCGTCGCCGTCGAGGACGAAGCCATCGGTGTCGTTGTCGCCCTGCTCGACCAGGATCGCGGCGTCGCGATCGAGATCGATCCGGTAGATGGTGTCCACGCCGCGGCTCTGCGGATAGTAGACGCCCTCGACAAACAGGTAGGTCTTGCCGCCCACCGTCCGCACCGCCGGGGCGAAGAACAGGTTCATCGCGCTCGGGACGCCGTTCATCAGCCCATGGGCGGTTCCCGTGGTGAGGTTGTAGTCGAAGGCCTGCTGCATCTCGGCGCGGCCGGTGACGAATCCCGGTTGGGCGATCTGGGTGGTCTTGGAATGGACGACGATCAGGTGGTCGGGGCCGCCCCACATCACGCCGCGTAGCTTGGCGTCGCCGGCCTCCAGCACGCGCTCAACCTTATGCTGCGCGAGGTTCTGGATGGCGATGGTGCGCTTCTCGCCATCGGTCATCTCCAAGGCAAGACGCGTCCCGTCCGGCGAGATCGCCACCCGCTCGACACTCGGCAGCTTGCTGTAGGCCTCCAACGGCGCGGTGAACGCCGGACCGGCCAGGAGCGGGCCGGCCAACGTGAAAACAGAGCCAAGCAGTAAGCCGCGAACGCTCGCCATGGTCGATCCCTCTAGGTCAATCGCGCCGAGCGTGGCGCGGGTTACGGCGCGCCGCAAGAGGCGGGGCCGCGTCAGATTCACGCCCTCCGCCGCTAGTCCGGCGGGTTGTTCTTTTCGACGAAGGCCATGGTCGCCTGGAGCATGGAGAGCCGCGTGGCGCCCAGCGACAGCCAGTGGTCGGCGTTGTTCTGGACGATGAGTTCGACCGGCTTGCCGGCCTTCCTGAGGGCGTCGGCCATCCGGGTGCTCTGGTCGAGGGGCACGACCGTGTCGTCCTTGCCGTGGATCAGCAGGATCGGGATGTCGGCCTGGGCCGCCTGGGCGAGGGGCGAATATTTCGCCAGCACCGGGTCGTCGAGGTCCTTGGCGCCGACGAAGCGGTCCCAGTAGCGGGTCACCGCGGCGCCGCCGCCGCGGTTGCGGTCATAGACGATGAGCTTGCGCAGGTCGGAGACGCCGCCGAACGAGACGGCGCAGCGATAGACGCCCTTGTCGAGGGTGGCGCCGGCCAGGGCCGCGTAGCCGCCGTAGCTGCCGCCGACGATGCACACCCGCTTGGGATCGATGGTCCCCTGCCCCGCGAGATAGCGGACGCCGTCGGAGAGGTCGGTCTGCATCTTGCGGCCCCACTGGCCGAAACCCGCCTGCATGTAGTCCCAGCCGAAGCCGGTCGAGCCGCGGAAGTTGACCTGCAGCACCGCATAGCCGCGCGAGGCCATGGCCTGCGCCCACCAGTCGAAGCCCGGCTCGTCGCGGGAGGCCGGGCCGCCGTGCGGGAAGACCACCAGCGGCAGGTTCTTCGGGTCCTTGCCGCGCGGCAGGGTGAGGTAGCCGGTGAGCGCGAAGCCGTCGGCGGCCTTGTAGTTGACCGCCTTGACCGGACCGATGTCGGCCTCGGTGAGGCCCTGGTACTGGTCGCCCAGCCAGCGGGCCGAACGGGCGGTGAGGTCAACCAGGGCGTAGGCCAGGCCCTTGGTTGGCGAATCCGCCGTGATCAGGATCTTGGTGCGGTCGTTCGACCAGGCGACCAACGACAGCCGGTTGTCCGGGAAGGCTTTCTCGACCGCCTTCCAGGCCCGCTCGTCCGCCGGATCGAAGAAGGTGACGCGGCGCTCGTCGCCGACCAGCTCGGTATGCCCGATCAGCTTGCCGGTGGCCGGGTCGTGGATCGCCGACTGGCCGTCCACGGCGGCGATCGGCTCGCCCATCTTCCCGTCGACGCCGATCTCCCGCCAGCCCTTGTCGTCAAGGTTGACCAGCAGCGTCTCGCCATCGCGGCCCAGGCCCAGCACGTCGGGCGGGTCGATGACGTCGTCCTGCGAGACGATCTCATGCCAGAGACCGTCGCGCGTGGTCCGGAGCGACCAGCGGGCGGTGTGGGCGTCGTAGCGCTCCTCGGCGAGCGGCTTGCCGTCGGAGCCGACCACGAAGCCCCGGGTGGCCGCCCCGCCGGCATAGAGCAGCTTGCTGGTGTCGTGGGCGACCTCGATGCGGAACAGGCTGACGGAGCCCTGCGAATTGAGGAAGTGGATTCCCTCGAGGAAGACGGTCGGCTGGCTATCCACCATACGCACCAGCGGCAGGCCCTCGATGATGTTCATCGACTCGCCCGCGTCGTGCAGCAGGCTGTGCAGCTTGCCGGCCTTGAGGTCGAGGTCGGAGGCGAAGAAGTACTCGCCGCGGTCGGCCTCCACCTCGGCGGAGTTCGGCTGGGTGGTGACGCTGTTGGTGATGATCAGGTGCTGATCGCCCGCCCAGCGGACGTCGCGCACCTTGGCCGTGCCCAGGCCGCCGACGAAGGTGACCTTGCCGGTGGCGACGTCCTCGACGGCGACCCGCCGTTCCTCGCCGTTGGTG
Source organism: Phenylobacterium sp. (assembly GCA_004799545.1). Taxonomy (GTDB): domain Bacteria; phylum Pseudomonadota; class Alphaproteobacteria; order Caulobacterales; family Caulobacteraceae; genus Phenylobacterium. The sequence goes on along the minus strand of SSMU01000001.1, from coordinate 134,865 downwards.
ACCACCAGGGCGAGCTGGGTCCCGCTGGCCGAGACCGAGCCGTCCTCGATGCTCGGCAGCTTGCCGTAAGCCTCCAGCGGCGCCGCGAAGACCGGACCGGCCAGCAGCAGAACCCCAAGCGTACAGAAGAAGCGGCGAACTCCCGCCATGGTCGATCCCCCCAGATCAATCGCGCCGAGGGTGGCGCCTCGCCGAGGGTTCGGCAAGGCGCCGCCGACAGGCTTCACGTGAACAGGAAGTCGCCCGCCGTCAGGCTCGCGAGCATGACGTTCTTCAGGGTCAGGATGTGGGTCGGATCGAAGGTGATCACCACGTTGGCGCCGGACTGGGTGGCGTCGCCCATGACCGTCGTGAAGTCGGCCGCGAGGTTGTGATCGACCTGGATGTCGTCGGTCCCGGCCTTGAAGTCGGCGATGGTCGCCTTGCCCGAGGCGGTGTTGAACACGAACAGGTCGTGGCCGCCGCCGCCGGTCAGGGTCTGGCCGTTGTGGGCGGTGATCACGTCGTCGCCGGCTCCGCCGGTCGTGCCGCTGATGGCGTTGAGCGCCGTGGCGCGGCCATCGACCAGCACCGTCAGGGTGGCGGCGGAGGCGGCGCTGTAGGTCCCGTCGGCGGTGGTGGCCACCGCGCTCAGGGTGTGGGCGCCGTCGGCCAGGGCCGAGGTGGTCAGGTGGAAGGCGCCGGTGGAGTCGGTCTTGCCGGTCGCCACCGCCTGGGAGCCGTCATAGAGGGTGATGGTCTCGTTCGGCTGGGCCTGGCCGTCGATCTGCACCTGGCGGACGGTGGTCAGGTTGTCGCCGTGCGTGCCGGTGTCGGTGCGGGCGTCGAGGCTGAGGTTCGACGGCGCGGCCGCGGTCACGTTGTAGCCCGCGAGGCCGTCGTCGAGGGCGAGCTGGGCCGCGGCGTTGGTGGCGGCCAGGGTCACCGCCTGGGCGATGGTCGTCGAGGTCGGGTTGGCGATCATCTGGATGGCCGCATTGCCCATCGCCGCCAGCACGCTGGCGTCGTCGAAGGAGAAGCCCTGCACCGGGTCGACCGAGTGGGAGCCGAACACCAGGGCCAGCGCCCCGCCGCCCAGCACCAGGCCGCCGGCCCCGGCGGTGGCCGAGGCCGCGTCGGTGGCGGAGGCGCCGGTCGCAGCGTCGGTGACGGCGCCGTTGGCGATCACCAGGGCCGCGAAGCCGCTGGCGCCCGGCGCGTCGAACGACAGGGCCGTGTTGGCGGCGCTCAGGGTGAAGGCGCCGGCGGGCGTGCTGCTCGAGCCGGAGCCGGTGGAGCAGTTGGTGGTGGTGGCGCAGCTGGAGGTCACGCCGCAGCAGTTGGTGTGGCAGCTGACCGTGCAGGTGGTGTGGCCGTACTTGTCGGTGGTCAGCGTCACGTCGCCGTCGACCGAGAGGTTGGCGTCGAACGGATTGGTCGTGCCGTCGGGGCTGGTGATGACCGCCGTGCCGCCGACGCTGAGGTCGAAGTGCAGGGTGACCGAGTTGGCGGTCTTGGTGATCGTCTCGCTCAGCGCCTCGTTGGCGACGATGTTGAACTGCGGCGACGCCGAGCAGGCGCTGAACGCCAGGTTCGCATCCTTGGTCAGGTTCAGGGTGAGCGTCTGGCCGACCTGGTTGACGGCCTCGTTCCCCGAGTAGCTGCCATTGGCGTAGGGCGAGGCGATTGAGCGGCTGACGATCTCCGCGACAGTTGCGTCCGGCATATCCTGAACTTCCCCATGCTTTCCGAGAACAAGACTCTACAGTCAAGCTTGTTACATAAATCCAATGACTTAGCTTAGCGGGGACGCGCACGCCTTGCGCTGCGGCGCAAGGAAGCGGGGCGGAATTGCGGCAAGAGGCGCCCTTCCCCCGCTGCGGAAGAAGGGACGCCGAGCGCCTAGTTGATCTCGGTCTTCGCCGGGGGCTTGGGCGGCAGGGGGGCGACGGGGACGCCGTCTTCGACGAGGTCGCGGACCTCCTTGGGGGAGGCCTGGCCGTAGATGCCGCGGTCCTCGGCGCGGCCCTCGTGGATGGCGCGGGCCTCGCGGGCGAAGGTGTCGCCGACGTCGTCGAAGTTGGCCTCCACGTGGCGGCGGATGCGGCCCATGGCCTCCATCATCATCTGCGCCTTGCCGGGCTCAGCCGCCGGCCCGCGCTTCTTCGCACCGGCGACGGCCGGGGCCATGATCTGCTTGCGCACCGCCTTGGAGGCGCAGAGCGGACAGTCGATCTGACCCTTCGCCGCCTGGGCGTCGAAGTCGGCGGACGAGCCGAACCAGCCTTCGAACTCGTGGTCGTGCTCGCAGGCGAGGGCGTAGCGGATCATGGGCCGGTGAAGGCCCGCGCATTGGCGAGCGCCGGGATGGCGCGCCGCGCCTTGCCGGCCGCCGCGAGATCCAGGTCGACCACTAGGACGCCCGGCTCGTCGTGGTCGAGATGGCCCAGCACCTCGCCCCAGGGCCCGACGGCGATCGTGTGGCCCCAGGTGCCGCGGCCGTCCTCGTGGAAGCCGCCCTGGGCGGGGGCCAGCACGAAGGCGCCGGTCTCGATGGCCCGCGCCCGCATCAGCACCTCCCAGTGCGCCAGGCCGGTCGGCCGGGTGAAGGCGGCGGGGATGGTCATCACCTCGGCGCCGGCCAGGGCCAGGGCGCGGTAGAGGGCCGGGAAGCGCAGGTCATAGCAGATGGTCAGGCCCAGTTCCGCCTCGCCCGCCCTGGCGCGGACCGCCCGGTCGCCGGGCTCGTAGCTCTCGGACTCGCGGGCCGTCTCGCCGGTCGGTAGGTCGACGTCGAACATGTGCAGCTTGTCGTAGGTGGCGGCGATCCCGCCCTCGGGATCGATCAGCACCGAGCGGTTGGCGCACTTGCCGTCGTCGCGCTTGACCAGGGCCGAGCCGATCAGGACCCAGACCCCGAGCTCGCGGGCGGTGTCGCGCATCCCCTGGACGAAGGGATCGTCCTCCAGCGACTTCAGCGCCGGGAACAGCTTGGCGCGGTCCTTCTGCAGGATGTTGGAGCCTTCCGGCGTGGCGATGAAGGTCGCGCCCTGGGCGGCCGCCTCGCGCACCAGCGGCAGGATGTGCGCCAGGGCCGCGTCCTGCGACGCGGGCGTGCGGGTCTGGATGAGGCCGACCTTCATGGGGAGATAGATAGTCTGCGCGCGCGCTCATGGGGAGGGCGCAGTTGCGGACCACGCCTGAACCGCGGCGCGGACCAAACTGGGAGTTTGAACGCCTGGACGCGCATCGCCGCGCTGACGCAGCCCGCAACCGGAGCTTGCTACGAGGGCGAAGATTCGCCTACGCGGCGTGTTGCAGCAGGGGGTCGAGGCGGCCTTCGCGTTCCAGGGCCATCATGTCGTCGCAGCCGCCGATGTGGCGGTCGCCGACGAAGATCTGCGGGAAGGTGGCGCGGCCGGAGCGCTGCATCATCTCCTGGCGCTTGTCGGGATCGAAGGCGGCCTCGATCTCGGTGAAGTCGACGCCCTTCTTCTCCAGCAGCGAGACCGCGCGGATGCAGTAGGGACAGTAGGGCTTGGTGTAGATGGTGACCTGGGCCATGGCGCTCTAACGGATGGACTGTCGCTGAAGCTTCATATGGTGAGTCCCGCCATCTCTTTAACCCGTGCGACAACGGCGACATCCACGCGGCTCGCGCCGGCCGCCTTCAGGGCCCGGGCGCAGCCCTCGGCGGTGGCGCCGGTGGTCATCACGTCATCGATCAGGAGGATGCGGCGGCCGTGGACGAAGGGCCGCTTGCGCTCGGGCACCTCGAAGGCGCCGGCGACATTGCGGCGGCGCCCTGACCCGGATTTGCCGGCCTGGGTCTCGGTGGCGCGCCGGCGGATGAGCGCGTCGGGCAGGTAGACGAGCCCCTCGCGGCGAGCCAGCGGCCGGGCGATCTCGGCGGCCTGGTTGTAGCGGCGCTTCAAGAGGCGAAAGGGGTGCAGCGGCACCGGGGCCACGGCGTCGGCCTCGGCGACCAGGTCGCGGGCGGCGCGGCCGATCCACAGGGCGAACAGGGCCCCGAGGTCCGGGCGGTCGGCGTGCTTCAGCTTGAGGATCGGGTCGCGGGCGGCGTCGTCGTAGAGGCAGGCGGCCCGCGCGGCGGCGAAGGCCCGCGGCCTGGCTAGGCAGGCGGCGCAGCGGGCCCCGGCCCCCTGATCATAGTCGAACGGCGCGCCACAGCCGTCGCAGACCGGGCCGTCGAGGAAGTGGATGCGGCTCCAGGCCTCGGTGGGGAGGCCGCCGGCGATGGTGGACGGGCCGCCGTCGAGGGCCCGGGGCGGGAACACCAGGTCGAGACCGCGCCGCGCCAGGCTTTTGGCGTGCAGGGCCGGTTTCCAGAACGGGCCGAACAGCCCATCTTCCGCGCTCAATGTCCGCTCCGCCCCGCCTCTTCGACCGAACCTTGCACCGTCGGCGCCTGGACCGTGCGGCGGCCGGGTTCGGCCAGGCCGATTTCCTGCACCGCCGGGCCGCCCTCGATCTCGCCGAGCGCCTGGAGCCGATCATGCGGGACTTCCCCGTGGCGGTCGAGCTTTCGTCGCGGGCCGGCGCCTTCCGCGAGGCCTTGACTGAGAGCCCGGCGGGCGAGCGGGTGGGCCTGCTGGTCGAGACCGACCTCTCGGCGGCCATGCTGCGCGGCCGTGGCGGACCGCGGGTGGCGCTGGACGAGGAACGGCTGCCGTTCGCCGCCGAAAGCCTCGACCTGGTGGTCTCGACGCTCGGCCTGCACTGGACCAACGACGTGGTCGGCGCGCTGATCCAGGCGCGGCTGGCCCTGAGGCCCGACGGCCTGTTCCTCGGCGCTTTCCTGGGCGGGGGGACGCTCACCGAGCTGCGGCGATCGCTGGTCGGCGCCGAGGCCGAGCTGCTGGGCGGGGCGGGCAGCCGGGTCTCGCCGTTCGCCGACGTGGCCGACGCGGCGGGCCTGCTGCAGCGGGCGGGCTTCGCCCTGCCGGTGGCCGACGTGGACCGCGTGACCGTGCGCTACGCCGACCCCCTGAAGCTGCTGCTCGACCTGCGCCAGATGGGCGAGACCAATGTGCTGGCCGAGCGGCATCCGCGGGGCCTCAGCAAGGCGCTCGTGGGCCGCGCCTGTGAATACTACCTTGAGCATTTCGCGGGGCCGGACGGGCGCGTGCCGGCCACCTTCGAGATCGTCACCCTGACCGGCTGGGCGCCCGGCGGGGTCCCGCAGCCGGCCTCAAGACCGCGCCGCGCCGTGCGTCCCTCGGCCGCGCCCAGCGACGCCGATGTCGCATTGCCGCCCTCGGTTGACGGCCGTTAAGTCTCAATAAGATTTAGCCTTTTTGTTTAGCGGGCGGGAAACGCCGGCCGTGGTGGCCTGCAGGCTGGGTCGCAGTTTGGGGCTTGGACGTCATGTCGATCACCGCACGCAGCATCTTCACAGCAGCCGCCGTCGCCACGCTCGGCCTGACCGCGCTCGGCGGCGCCTGGGCGCAGGACCGCGGGCCGAACGTGCGCCTGGCACACGAGCTGGTGGCCGACGCCAGCGCCTTCGAGACCTTCACCCGCGACGCCGGGGCGATCGATCCGGCCTTCACCAGCGGCGGGGCGGTGAGCGCGGCGGTGAAGCGCGGCTCGGCCTTCGAGATGCGGCAGATGGAGGCCGGCATGGTCGCCTACGCCGCCATGGCCGCGCTCAAGGAGCCGGCCTTCATCGACGGCGTGCAGAAGGCGGCCCGCGAGACGGAATCCCGCGAGGCCCTGGCCGAGCGGCTGATCGAGGCGCCGCAGACCGCGCTGGGCTTCGACGGCTCGGCCGACGCCGCGGCCCACGCCCAGGTGGCTCTGGCCCGCCAGGGCGAGCCGCTGGCGCTGGACGGCGTGCGGGTCAAGCAGGCCGCCTATGACGTGCAGCACCACGCCTGGTCGAAGGCCAGCGTCGCCGATCCAGCCGGACGCCTGGCCCGCGCCAAGGCCCTGTCCGCCGCCCTGTTCAATCCGACTGAGGCCGACACCGCCCGTCTCTACCGGGCCATCGAGGCCGCCGCCGAACGCCCCGCCGAGGTCAACGCCGGACCGGTGGTGCAGCGGGGCCTGGCGCTGGCGGCGCTCGCCGTGCTCGACCAGGCCGGCGACGACCAGGCCGCGCGGCTGCAGCCGCTGCTCAGCGAGCCGCGCAGCGCCAGCTGCCTGAAGATGGCCAAGCTCAACCTGTTCCAGTGCCTGGCGGTGGCTAGGCCGCACTACGAGGACATCTTCTGCCTCGGCCAGCACGCGATGATGGATCCGGGCCAGTGCGTCACCGACGCGGCGGGCGTGCCGGTGCGCACGGCGGACGCGGCGCGCGGCGCGGGCCACGCGGGCCTACGCTAGGCCGAAGCTAGCGTGACAACGCGCCACGGCGGCGCTGCAACCTGGCGTCTCTACGGTTGCGTTCGAGGGACGCTCTCGCCCTGGGGGCAAGCGTGAAGTTCAAAGTTGCTATCGGCGCCGCCGCTTCGGCCGCCGCCATGGTCCTGGCCGGCTGCGCCGCGGACGGTCCGCGGCCTGAGGCCCACAGCTACTATTCGCCCGCGGTGCGCGCGACGCCCAGCACGCTGAGCGCCGACGCCGGGGCCTTCGAGGCCTTCATGCGCCATGCGCGCGGCATCGATCCCAACTTCGCCTCGGCCGGCGAGGTCTCCCAGGCCCTGGTCACCGGCGCCAGCCACGAGCCGCGCCAGCTGGAGAGCGGGATGATCGCCTATGCGGCGCTGGCGGCGTTGCAGGAGCCGCGTTTCGTGGCCGCCCTGAAGGCCGACCCGAACCGCGGCGAGCTGGCCCGCCGGCTGGCCGCCGACCCCGAGTTCGCCCTGCAGCTGCCGGGCGGCGAGGCCGCCGCGGCGCGGGCCTCGGGCGCCCTGATCAGCCAGGGCGAGGCGCTGCGCGACCAGGGCCTGCGGGTCAAGAAGGCGGCCTATTCCGTGCAGCACCAAGCCTGGTCGAAGCGCCAGGTGGCCGATCCGGCCGGGCGGCTGGCCCGGGTCAAGCGGCTGTCGGCCGAGCCCCTCCGCGGCGACGGCGAGGCGACCGCGCGGATCTACCAGGCCATGGCCGGCGGGGCGCACCATTCCGGTCCCGCGGGCCCCGCCGTCGCCCGCGCGGTGGCGGTGGCGGCGCTGAACGTGCTGGGCGAGCCGCAGCAGGGCCACGCCCTGATGAGCGAGCCGCGCACGGCCTCATGCCTGCGGCTCGCCAAGCTCAACCTCTACCAGTGCCTGTCGGCCGCCGGTCCGCAATACGAGGACATCTTCTGCCTCGGCCAGCACGCCATGACCGATCCCGGCCAATGCGTGGTGGACGCCACCCGGCCGGCGCGCACGGCGACACGGGTGAGCTACCGGCGCTAGGGCCTGGCTCGCAGGGCGCGGTCGACGGCGGTCACGGCGATCGGCTCCATGACCGCATAGCCGGCGGCGTTGGGATGGACGCTGTCGCGGGAGTCCGCGGGGGTCATCTCGCCGTTCGGCAGGGCCATGGCCGCCCAGTAGTCGGCGTAGGTGAGGCCGCGCTTCTGGGCCCAGGCCTTCAGCCGCACGTCGAAGGCGGCGATGCGTGGCGCGGCCGGGGATTCCGGCCGCCAGGAAAAGCGGGTGGCCGGCGGCACGGACCCGATCACCACCTTGATGCGGTGGGCGTGGGCCATCTCGACCATGGCCTCCAGGTTGTCGAGCACCTGGGCGTCGGTCTCCGGCCCGGTATTGCCGGCGAAGTCGTTGGTTCCGGCCAGGATGACCACCACCTCGGGATGCAGGGCGCCGACGTCCTGGTGGAAGCGCAGCACCATCTGGCCGGTGGTCTGGCCGCTGGTCCCGCGCCCGACGTAGCCGTGATCGGCGAAGAAGCCGGGCCGCAGGAACGCCCAGAGCTCGGTGATCGAGTCACCCAGGAACACCACCCGCGGGCGGCCGGGCGCCGGCGGCGGCAAGGCGGCGTTGGCGGCCTGATACTTGGCCAGCCCCGGCCAGTCGGTGACCGCCAGGGTCGCCGCGGTCGCTGGCGCTGCGGCGGGCGCCGCGGGCTGGGCGTGGACGGCGGCCGGGAGTGCGAGCGCTGCGCACAGGCTGATAAGAACGAGCTTCACGGTTCCCCCTCTTGCTGATCGTCATCGCTGGGCTTGGAAGGGTTAGAGCAAATCCCGGAGCCAGGCGATCAGCGGGGCGTCGGCGGGGGGCATGGGGTAGTCGGTGAGTTTGCTGGGCCTGACCCAGGTGATGGCGGCGTGGTGGCGGTTGGTCACCTGCCCCTCCCAGCGCCGGCAGAGGTAGAGCGGCATCAAGAGGTGGAAGGCCTCGTAGGCGTGGCTGGCGAACACGAAGGGCGCGAGGCAGGGCGGCGGCACGACGATGCCCAGCTCCTCCTCCAGCTCGCGGATCAGGCAGGCCTCCGGCGTCTCGCCGGCCTCCACCTTGCCCCCCGGGAATTCCCACAGACCGGCCAGCGGCTTGCCCTCCGGCCGCTGGCAGATCAGCACCCGGCCGTCGACATCCACCAGGGCGGCGGCCGCGACGAGCAGCAGGGGTTTGGGCGCCTCGCTCATCGCGCGGTCAGGACCGGTAGTCCCCGTTGATCTCGACGTAGCGCTTGGTGAGGTCGCAGGTCCACATGTCGGCGGCGCCGCGGCCGACGCCGACGTCGACGGTGACCTCCAGCTCCGGGTGCTTCATGTAGGCGCTCATTTTCGCCTCGTCGTAGCCGGGAGCCACGAGGCCGTCCTGGGCGGCCCAGAGCGAGCCGAAGCGGACGCTCATCTTGTCCCGGTCGACCGGCTCGTCGGCGCGGCCGACCGCCATGACGATGCGGCCCCAGTTGGCGTCCTCGCCGGCGAAGGCGGTCTTGACCAGCGGGCTCTCGCAGATGGTGCGGGCGATCTTGCGGGCCGAGGCGTGGCTCTCGGCGCCGGTCACCTGCACCTTGATGAACTTCGAGGCGCCCTCGCCGTCGCGGACCAGCTGCAGGGCGAGGTCGAGCAGGACGTGCTCCAGCTTGTCGCGGAAGTCGGCCAGGCGGCGGTCGCCGGCCCGGCCAATGCGCGGCGCGCCAGACTTGCCGGTGGCGAACAGCAGGAGGGTGTCGTTGGTCGAGCGGTCGCCGTCCACCGTCACGGCGTTGAAGGTGTTGCGGGTGTAGAGGCTGACCAGGATCTGCAGCACGGCCGGCGAGATGGCCGCATCGGTGACCACGAAGGCCAGCATGGTGGCCATGTCCGGCGCGATCATGCCGGAGCCCTTGCAGACCCCGCCGATCTTGACCTTGTGGCCGTCGATCACCGCCTCGGCGTAGGCGCCCTTCGGGAAGGTGTCGGTGGTCATGATGGCCCGCGCCGCATTGGCCCAGCCATCGGGCGTCAGGCGGGCCTCCACCTCGGGCAGGCGGTGGACGATCTTGGCGTCGTCCAAGAGCACGCCGATCACCCCGGTCGAAGCCACCATCACGTCGCGCTGGCGGCAGTCGAAGCGCTTGGCGGCGGCCGAGCAGACCCGGCGGACGGCATCGGCGCCCGGCTTGCCGGTGAAGGAGTTGGCGCAGCCGGCGTTGACGACGAGGGCCCGGACGCCTTCGCCCTTGGTGGTCTCCAGGTGGCGCTTGCACCAGTCGACGGGGGCGGAGCCGACGCCATGGCGGGTGAACACGCCGGCGCAGCTGGCGCCTTCCGGGAAGCTCATCACCAAGAGGTCGTCGCGCTCGTGCTTGTAGAAGCCGGCCCGGCCGGAGGCGAGCTCGACGCCGGCGATCGGCGGCATGGCGGGAAACCGCACGGCCAGCGGCGAGACCGGCATGGCCCCCTTGCCCGCGATAGAATGGGCCGGCGTCGCGGCGGCGGGGCGGGCGTATTGCTGGGCCTGGCGGTCGGCGCGCTTGAGGGCGGCGCGCTTGAGGGCGCTGGTCAGCGGGTCGAAGGCGCGCTCCAGGGTCTGGCCGACCGCCTCGACGGGCTTGGCGGCCGCCTCCAGCGCTTTCGAGGCCGTGGCCGCGGCGGAGGTCCTGGGCTTGCGGCTCATGGATGGACCCCCTTGGCGGCGGTGGCGGGTGCGGGCGTCGCCTTGGGCGCGTCGCCTTGGGGCGCAGTTTTGGGCGCGTCGGCCGGCGGGCTGGGCTGGGCGGCGGCGTCAGGCTTGACCAGCTGGGCGATCTTGGCCTTTCCGCGCAGCTTCTCCAAGAGATCGCGGATCTGATCGTAGGTCAGGAAGCGGACGATCTGCGGCCGGGCGGCGTCGAAGGACAGTGGCGCCTCGAGCCGGCGATCCTCCACCTTCAGCAGGGCGAAGCCGCCGTCGACGGCGACCGGGCCGACGATCTGGCCGGGCTTGGCGGTCTTCAGGGCGGCCGCATACTCCGGCGGCATGACGTCGGTGGTGAAATAGCCCATGTCGCCGCCGTTGAAGCGGGTGGCGGCGTCGGTGGACTTCTCCATGGCCAGGGCCTCGAAGGAGGCGCCGGAGGTGATCAGCTTCCTCACCGCCTCGGCGTCGGCCTGGGTCGGCACGACGATCTGCCGGGCGTGGATCTCCTCCGAACGCTTCGCCAGCTTGAGCTGCTCCTGGTAGAGGCCGCGGATGGCGTTCTCGTTGACCGCGTCGGCGACCACGCTCTCCACCAGCATGTCGGAGAGCACCCGCTCGCGGGCGGCGGCGATGCGGCGCTGGGCGGTGGGGTCCTTGTCGAGCTTGCGCTTGAGCGCCTCGGCGGCCAGCAGCTTCTGGTCGATCACCTGGTCGAGCACCTTGTGGAACAGGTCCGACGACACATCCAGCGGCTCGCCCTCGCCGATCGCGCCCTGGGCCACCGCCTCGCGCTTGACGTCGGAGGCCCAGATGGTCCCGCCGTCGACGGTGGCCACCGCCTGGTCGCCGCGCTGGGGCGGCCGCTCGCCCCCGGAGCCCTTGCCGCAGGCGCTCAGGGCCAGGACGGCGGCGATCATCAGACCCGCGGCCAGCGCCGGGCGGAAAGGCATGGCGAGCGCCATTCGGATATCCTCGTTCGAGCGACGGGCTCGTTTGGGCGACGGGGTGGCCGCGCCGCCCGTCCCTAGCTATTTGCAGCGTCCGATGCAAAGGTTGCCCCAAGCGTGAAAACGGCCCGTTAAGCGCCGGCAAAAAGTCATTTCTTGTTGGGAGGATCATTTCAGATGCGCGAAGCCGTGATCGTTTCCTATGCCCGCACCGGCCTGGCCAAGTCCGGCCGCGGCGGTTTCAACATGACCCCAGTGATGAGCATGGCGGCCCACGCCATCAAGCACGCGGTGGAGCGCTCCGGCGTCGAGAAGGACGCCGTCGAGGACGTGTTCCTCGGCAATGTCGCCCATCCCAACGGCGACCCGGCCCGCCAGGCGTCGCTGCTCGCCGGCCTGCCGGTGACCACCTCGGGCGTGACCATCAACCGGTTCTGCTCCTCGGGCCTGAACGCCATCGCCGCGGCCGCCAACTATGTGCGCAACGACGGGGCCAATGTGGTGGTCGGTGGCGGGGTGGAATCGATCACCATGCCGGCCGGCCGCGGCACGGCGGAAAACCACGACCCGAAGCTCACCGAAATGTACCCGGCCTTCCACATGCCGATGATCGACACCGCCGACGTGGTCGCCGAGCGCTACAAGCTGAGCCGCGAGTACCAGGACGAATATTCGCTGGAATCCCAGCGCCGGATGGCCGCCGCCCAGCAGGCCGGCAAGTTCCGCGACGAGATCGTCCCGATGAAGACCAAGATGAAGCAGGTCAACAAGGAAACCGGCGAGGAGACGATCGTCGACTACGAGGTGACCCGCGACGAGTGCAACCGGCCGGACACCACCCTGGAGGGCCTGGCCAAGCTCACCCCGGTGAAGGGCGAGGGCAAGTTCATCACCGCCGGCAACGCCTCCCAGCTCTCCGACGGCGCCGCCGCCGTGGTGATCATGGAGGCCAAGGAGGCCGAGCGCCGCGGCCTGACGCCGATGGGCGTGTTCAAGGGCTGGGCGGTGGCCGGCTGCGAGCCGGACGAGATGGGCATCGGCCCGGTGTTCGCCGTACCGCGGCTGCTGGAGCGCCACGGGCTGAAGGTCAGCGACATCGACCTCTGGGAGCTGAACGAGGCCTTCGCCTCGCAGTGCCTCTATTCCCGCGACACCCTGGGGATCGATCCGGAGATCTACAATGTCAACGGCGGCTCGATCGCCATCGGCCACCCCTACGGCATGACCGGCGCGCGCCTGGCCGGCCACGTCCTGCAGGAAGGCAAGCGCCGCGGCGCCAAGAACGTGGTGGTGTCGATGTGCATCGGCACGGGGATGGGCGGGGCGGGCCTATTCGAGGTGTTCTAAGCCCCGCTTGGAAAGATTTGAGATGGGCCCTCCCCCCGCGGGAGGGCCTTTTTCTTTGTGCGCCAAGTCCCGGGGCCGCGTTGACACTGAGGGGGGGGCTGCTTAAGTCTCGCCCGCCCTTAAAATGAGCGGGTTTTCTGGCCTGTCCCCAGGCCGCCGCCCATCAATCCGGACCTCCCCCTTGAGCATTTTCGAACGGTTCTTCGGCTCCTCCAACGACCGCAAGGTCCGGGGCATGACGGCGCGGGTCGCCAAGATCAACGCCCTGGAGCCCGGAATCCAGGCGCTCTCCAACGAGGCGCTGAGGGAGAAGACCACCGAGTTCCGCGACCGCCTGGCCCGTGGCGAGACCCTCGACGACCTGCTGGAAGAAGCCTTCGCCGTGGTCCGCGAGGCCGCCCGGCGGACGCTGGGCCAGCGGCACTACGACGTGCAGCTGGTAGGCGGCATGGTGCTGCACCAGGGCGGGATCGCCGAGATGAAGACCGGCGAAGGCAAGACCCTGGTGGCCACGGCCCCGGTCTATCTGAACGCCCTGGCCGGCAAGGGCGTGCACCTGATCACCGTCAACGACTACCTGGCGCAGCGCGACGCCGAGTGGATGGGCCAGGTCTACCGGTTCTTAGGGATGGACGTGGGCGTCATCGTCCACGGGCTCAGCCAGGGCCAGCGGCAGGCGGCCTACAACGCCGACGTCACCTACGGCACCAACAACGAGTTCGGCTTCGACTACCTGCGCGACAACCTGGTCTATGACGCCGGCGAGATGGTCCAGCGGGGCCACCACTTCGCGATCGTCGACGAGGTCGACTCGATCCTGATCGACGAGGCGCGCACGCCCTTGATCATCTCCGGCCCGACCGAGGACCGCTCCGAGTTCTACCGGACCATCGACGCCCTGGTGAAGGAGCTGATCGTCGACACCTCGACCTTCGAGCACGACGAGAAGCAGCGCCAGGTGATGCTCACCGAGGACGGCGCCGAGAAGATCGAAGAGACCCTGATGGCCGGCAACCATCTGGAGCCGGATTCCGCCGGGCTCTACGACGCCGCCAACGTCTCGGTGGTCCACCACGTCAACCAGGCGCTCAGGGCCAACGTCCTCTACCTGAAGGACAAGGACTATATCGTCCGGGCCGGCGAGGTGATGCTGATCGACGAGTTCACCGGCCGGATGATGCATGGCCGGCGCCTGTCGGAAGGCCTGCACCAGGCGATCGAGGCCAAGGAGGCGGTGGTCGTCCAGCCCGAGAACCAGACGCTGGCCTCGGTGACCATCCAGAACTACTTCCGGCTCTATTCGAAGCTCTCCGGCATGACCGGCACGGCGGCGACCGAGGCGCAGGAATTCTTCGACATCTACAAGATGGAAGTCGTCGAGATCCCGACCAACCGGCCGATCGTCCGCATCGACGACGACGACGAGGTATATCGGACCGCCGCTGAGAAGAACCAGGCGATCATCGCCCAGATCGAGGACTGCTATCGCCGCGGCCAACCGATCCTGGTCGGCACGGTGTCGATCGAGAAGTCCGAGCAGCTGGCGGAGCTGTTGAACGCCCACAAGTTCGAGATCGACGGCAAGACCAAGAACGGCGTCCCGCACAATGTGCTGAACGCCCGCTACCACGAGCAGGAGGCGATGATCGTGGCCGACGCCGGCGTGCCCGGCGCGGTGACCATCGCCACCAACATGGCCGGCCGCGGCACCGACATCCAGCTCGGCGGCAACGTCGACATGAAGCTGCTCTCCTGGCGCGAGCAGCAGATCCACCAGGGGATCGAGGTGACGCCGGAGATGTCGGCCGAGCACCGGGTCGGGATCGAAGCCGAGATCAAGGACCTCAAGGAGCAGGCGCTGGCCGCCGGCGGCCTGTTCGTGCTCGGCACCGAGCGCCACGAGAGCCGGCGGATCGACAACCAGCTGCGCGGCCGGACCGGCCGCCAGGGCGACCCCGGCCACTCCAAGTTCTACCTGTCCTGCGAGGACGACCTCTTGCGCATCTTCGCCGGCGACCGGCTGGATTCGATCATGCGCACCTTCGGCGTCCAGGAAGGCGAGGCGATCACCCACAAGTGGCTGAACTCGGCCATCGCCACCGCCCAGAAGCGCGTCGAGCAGCGCAACTACGAGATCCGCAAGAACCTCCTGAAGTACGACGACGTGGTCAACGACCAGCGCAAGGCGGTGTTCGAGCAGCGCGCCGAGTTCATGCTCGCCACCGACATCTCCGACGTGGTCGAGGAGATGCGCCGCGACACCGCCGAGGACCTGGTCAACCGCCACCTGCCGCCCAAGGCCTATGCCGAGCAGTGGGACGTGGAGGGCCTGGACCAGCACGTCCGCGACTATTTCGGCATGGAGCTGCCGATCCGCGACTGGGCCGCGGAGGACGGCATCGCCAACGAGGAGATCGAGGAGCGCATCAACAAGGCCGCCGCCCTCCGTGCCGTCGAGCGCGAGACGATGATCGGCGAGCACATGCGCAACATCGAGAAGAGCTTCCTTCTCCAGATGATCGACATGCAGTGGCGCGAGCACCTGATGCACCTCGACCACCTGCGCAACGTCATCGGCCTGCGCGGCTACGGCCAGCGCGATCCGCTGAACGAGTACAAGACCGAGGCCTTCACCCTGTTCGAGAAGCTGCTGGTCGACCTGCGCCAGGAAGTCACCCGCTGGCTGATGACGGTGGAGTTCCAGTTCGAGGAGCCGCCGGCCCCGCCGACCGGCGAGATGTTCGAAGTGCACGTGAACCCGATGACCGGCGAGAACGAGGCCGAGCGCGGCTTCGTGCCGGACAATGTGCCGGACGAGGAGCGCGCCGCCCTGCCGATCAGCGCCCTGCCGGCCGGCTGGGAACAGACCGGCCGCAACGCCCCCTGCCCTTGCGGATCGGGCAAGAAGTTCAAGCACTGCCACGGCACGCTAGTCTGAGCCGAAGGCCTCAGATTCGGAGCTAAAAAAGTTCCGCAACCGTAGCCGGGTTTGATCGTTTCGGATTCCGTTGGGTGGAGCTTCCGAAATGCCGACCTATCGCGCCTACCGGGTGGACCATCGCCGCCACATCCAGGCGGCCGCGTGGATCGACGCCCCGAACGACATCGTCGCCAAGGCCGAGGCCAAGGATGAGCTGTGCGAGGACGGCACGCCCGTCGTCGAGCTCTGGCAGGCCACCCGCCTGGTCGACGAGATGAAGTGCGACGAGGACTGAGGGTCTCGAGCTGCGGCCCTAGGGCTCCACCACCACCGTGCCCACCTTGCCGCCGGCCTCCACCGCCTCGTGGGCGGCGGCGCAGTCGGTGAGCGGGAAGCGGCCGGCCACCGACAGCATGCGCTCACCGGTCCCGATCCAGCGGGTGATGTCGTCCTGCGCCCGGCGGCGCGCCTCGGGCGGGCTGACCGGCAGGTAGACGCCGGTGATCGCCAGGTTCAGCCGCATGGCCGCGCCGACCACGAAGGTGGGCGCCGGATCGCCGCGGCTGGCGTAGTAGGCGACCGAGCCGTTCATCCGCACGCACTTCAGCGTGGCCTCCAGATTGCCGCCCAGGTCGACCTCGACCACGTGGTGGACGCCGGCCCCGCCGGTGATCTCGCGCACCCGGTCGGCCACGTCCTCGGTCCGGTAGTCGATCGCATGGTCGGCGCCGCCGGCCTTGGCGCGGGCGGCCTTCTCCGCGGAGCTGACCGTGGCGATCACGCTCGCCCCGGCCCACTTGGCGAGCTGGACGGCGTAGTGGCCCACTGCGCCCGCGCCGCCGGTGACCAGTACGACGCGCCCCTGCACCGGACCGTTCATGAAGACGCTGCGGTGGGCGGTCATGCAGGGGATGCCCAGCGTCGCGCCCTCGGCGAAGCCGACGCTGCCCGGCAGCTCACGCAGCAGGTCGACGTCGAGCTCGATAAACTCGGCGGCGGAGCCGAAGGCGCGGCCGTTGCGCTGGCCGTTGTAGAACCACACCCGCTTGCCGAGCCATTTGGGATCCACGCCGGGCCCCAGGGCCTCGACCACGCCGGCCCCGTCGCTGTTGGGGATCACCCGCGGATAGGCCATGGGCGCATTGGCCCCGGCCCGCAGATAGGTGTCGGCCGGATTGACGCCGGAGGCGCGCACGCGGATCAGCGCCTGGCCGCGGCCAGGCTCGGGGTCCGGCAGGTCGCCGAACTGGAACACCTCGCGCGCCGGGCCGGTGCGGTCGTACCAGATGGCCTTCATGGATCCTCCCGCGGCGTGCGCGGGCGGAGTTTAGAACGCCGCCCAGTTGCCGTGGAAGCCGAAGGGTACGCGGCGGGGGACCTTCGCGGTGGCGATCGGGCCCTTGGCCAGGTCGCGGGCCTCGAAGACCAGCAGGTCGCTGCGGTCCTCGGCGGCGCGCCAGACCACCGCGGTGATCCAGCCGTCGCCCTCTTCGCCGTCCGCCGAGCGCGGCGCGAACACCGGCTCGGAGGTGAGGTCACCGGGATTCAGCTCGTAGAGTTCGCGGCGGCCGGTCTGCAGGTCCAGGTGGGCGATGGCGCCCTGGCGGATGGTCTTCCCCGCGGCCGGGTCGGCGGCGTACCAGCCGTGGCGATGCTTCAGGGTCTCGACGCGGGGGTCGACGCGCGGGAATTCGCCGTCGAGGTCGTCGAGCGGCGTCTCCTGGATCGCGTCGGAGGCCCCGGCCAGGTCGAAGGTCCAGCGCACCAGGCGCGCGGCGCTGTGCTGGCCGGGCGAGCCGTCGGCGTTGGGGAACAGGGGGGCCGTGTCATAGCGCATGACGTCGGCGTAGAGCTTGTCGCCCTCCTCCCAGGCGTTCAGCGGGTGGAAGACATAGCAGGCCTCAGTGTTGAACCAGCGGACAGTCGAGACGTCGGCGTCGCGGCGCATGACGCCCACGTAGGAGCCCTTCTGCGGCTCCCAGGCGTAGGCCGGCAGGCCCTTCATCGCCCGCTCCAGGCTGCCGGTCAGCGGCAGGACCGGGAACAGCACGTGGTGCTCCGTCACCATGAAGTCGTGGACCATCGAGGCATAGGGCGCCTGGAAGTCGTCGCGGCGGACCACGGCGCCGGAGGCGTCGGTGACGCCGTAGCTGAGGCCCTTGGCGAAGAAGCCGTCGCCGACGCCATAGGCGAACCAGACCATCTCGCCGGTCTTCGGGTCGATCTTCGGGTGGGCGGTGGTGCGGCCGCGATAGGCCTCGGCGTAGCCCAGGGTGTCCAGGGTCTCGGGCGTCATGGCGGTGGGCATGTGGCCCTCCTCCAGCGCCATCAGCCGCCCGGCGTGCCAGATGATGTTGGTGTTGGCGACGCCGCCGTCCTGGCCGGCTGTCGAGGGATCGCTGGTCATCGGGTTGCTGAAGGTCCCGAACAGGGAGCGGCCGGCGGCGTTCTCGCGCTTCCACCGCGGCGTGCGGACATAGCGGTTGCGGTAATGGGCCTTGCCGTCCGCCAGGTAGAAGCCATGCACCATGCCGTCGCCGGCGAACCAGTGGTGGGCCGCGTCGCGCGGCTCGAACTGCGGGTTGGGGCCGATGCGGAACAGGGCGCCGTGCAGCTCGCGCGGGATCTCGCCCGTGACCTCCAGCTGGAAGTCGTCTTCCGAGCGGATCGGCGCGAAATTTCCCGCCAGATAGGGATTGATGCGAACGTCACCGTCCATGGCGATTCCCTCACCGGAAACTTACGTCGTAAATTTATTGCGTAAGACGTAACGCCGCGCAAGGTCTTTTTTCTAAGACCAATCAAGGAGCCCCGATGCCCCGGGTCCTATCCGAATCCGATGTCGCCGATTTCCGGGAGCGGCTGTGCGACGCCGCCGAGCGGCTGTTCGCCGAACAGGGCCCCGATGCGGTGACCATGCGGCAGCTGGCGGCCGAGTTGGGCGTGTCGCCGATGACCCCCTACCGCTACTTTCGCGACAAGGAGGACATCCTGGCGGCGGTGCGCACCAACGGCTTCAACCGTTTCGCCCTGGCCCTGGAGACCGCGCGGGCGGGGGAAGTCGACCCG
Organism: Phenylobacterium sp.; assembly: GCA_004799545.1. Classification (GTDB taxonomy): domain Bacteria; phylum Pseudomonadota; class Alphaproteobacteria; order Caulobacterales; family Caulobacteraceae; genus Phenylobacterium. The sequence goes on along the minus strand of SSMU01000001.1, from coordinate 116,584 downwards.
CGGGCCAAGGGCGCGGCGGTGGGCGCGGCCTATGTGGCCTTCGCTTTCGACCACCCGCACACCTACAAGCTGATGTTCGACCTCAACCAGCCGAACGAGGCGGACTATCCGGACCTGGTCGAGGCCGGCGTCCGCGCCCGCGAGACCATGAGCGCCTATGTGAAGGACCTGATCGCCGAGGGCGTGATCGCCGGCGACCCGGAGAAGGTCGGCATGATGTTCTGGGCGGCCACCCACGGGCTGATCGTCCTGGAACTGGCCGGACGGCTGCCGCCGGGCGCGGCGCAGGAGCTGTTCGAGACCATGGGTTCGGCCCTGGCGCGCGGCCTGCGCCCCGAGACCCACTAGGTGGGGAGCACGTCGGCGCCAGCCCAGCGGTCGTAGAGCGCCCGCGGCGAGGCCTGGGCCAGCATGGCCAGCGGCGCCCAGCCCAGGGCCCCGAACCCCGCGACGGCGGCGATATAGGCGGTGTGCGACAGGCGGATGTGCAGCACCGCGGCCAGCAATGGCAGGGTCAGCACCACCGCCCAGGGGCCATAGATCACCAGGTTGCGCAGCAAGGCCCGGTGCGGCGCGAGCCGGCCGCCGCCCCTCGCCGCCACCACCCGCAGCCCGACCATGCGCTTGCCCAGGGTCGCCCCGAACAGGCCCTCGCCCAGGCTCATGGCCAGGATGAAGGCCAACGGATAGACCCAGTCGAGGATCACCGGCGTCATCGGCTGGCCCTTGCGGTCCACGGGGCGGCTGAAGGCGACGGACCGGGTGAGCTCGCCCTCCTGGCTCTGCAGGGCGACGGTCTCGTAGCGGCCGGTCTCGAGGCCGACCAGGGAGAGGGTGCAGAGCTGGGCGGCGACGGCGCGCGCGCCCGGCGGGATCGCGACGCCCTGCAGCATCGTCATCGAGATCGACCGCAGGGGCTGGCACTGGGCTGTCTTGAATAGGGTGGAGGAGCGCAGCGCGCCGCCGCTCGCCGCGTACAGCACGATGGCCGCCAGGTTGGCCACGACGACCAGGGCCGCGACGTCGACCACCGCCGCCATCAGCCGCAGCCAGAACAGCTCCCGCCCTGACCGGGTTTCAACTGCGTCAGCCATGTCCGTCCCCCCGGCCGCCCGAAACGGCCGCCGCACAGCTTGACCGCCGCAAGGTCATTCGTCGAGGGTGCGTGCGGGAGGGCCCCGCCATGAGCAAGCCTGACGCCTTCGAAGTCCACTGGAAGAAGTCAAAGGTCCGCGACGTGCTGGACCGGGTCGCCGACTATCCATGGCCGCCGGCGCCGGAGGTGGCGGATGGCTGGGCCTATGGCTGCGACGGCGCCTACCTACGCGAGCTCTGCGCCTACTGGACCGACGACTACGACTGGAAGGCCGCCGCCCACGACCTGAACCGCTTCCCGCAGTTCAAGGCCAAGGTGGAGGACTTCGAGATCCATTTCGTCCATGTGGTCGGCGAGGCGGGGGGCCAGCGGCCACTGATCCTGACCCACGGCTGGCCCGGCTCGCACTACGAGTTCTGGGGGGTGATCGAGAAGCTGGCCTACCCGTCCCGCTTCGGCGGCGACCCCAAGGACGCCTTCGACCTGGTGATCCCGTCCCTGCCGGGCTTCGGCTATTCCTCGAAGCCCAAGACACCGGTCGGCCAGCGGACCACGGCCCGGCTGTTCAACACCCTGATGACTGAGGTGCTCGGCTACGACAGCTACCTCGCCCAGGGCGGCGACTGGGGGGCGCTGGTCACCTCCTGGCTGGGTCACGACCACGGGGCGCACGCCAAGGCCATCCACGTGAACATGATCGGCTTCCGCCCGCACGGCGGCCCGAAGGCCGAGGACGAGACCCTCTGGATCCAGCGCCAGCAGGGGATGATGGAGGTGATGGGCGCCTATTTCCGCCTGCAGGCTTCGAAGCCGCAGTCGCTGGCCTGGCTGGGGGCCGGCAACCCGGTGGGCCAGGCGGCCTGGATCGCCGAGCGGTTCCACGACTGGTCGGACCTCAGCCAGAAGCCGTTCGACGAGGCGCATCCGAAGGACCGGCTGCTGACCAACATCATGCTCTATGTGATGACCGACAGCTTCGCGACCGGCGCCTGGTACTACCGCGGCCTGATGGAAGAGGGCGGCGTGGCGTTCAAGGAAGGCGAGCGCTGCGAGACGCCGACTTCCTTCGCCAACTTCCCCGGCGAGCCGCTCTACACCGCCCCGCCGCGCAGTTGGGCCGAGCGCGCCTACAACATCGTCCGCTGGACCGAGATGCCCCGCGGTGGCCACTTCGCGGCGATGGAGGAGCCCGACCTGTTCGTGGCCGACGTGCAGGCCTGGGGGCGCGAGGCGGCGGACGGCGAGGCCCCTGCGTCGGAGCCCAAGGCCGCGGAGCCCGCCTGAAGCTGGCGCGGCGCATTGAGGCTGGTCGCTCGAACCGCCGTCGGGCTAGAACCTCGGCCATGAGCGACGCGCGCTACGACTTCGCCTCCGACAACACCGCCCCGGCGGCGCCCGAAGCCATGGCGGCGCTGGTCGCGGCCAACGCCGGGTTCGCCTCGGGCTATGGCACGGACCACGTGACCGCCGAGGCCGGCGACCTGGTGCGCGGCCTGCTGGACGCCGACGCCGAGGTGCGGTTCGTGGCTTCGGGGACGGCGGCCAACGCCATCTCCCTGGCGGCGCTGTGCCGGCCGTTCGAGTCGGTGCTGGCCCACGAGCACGCCCACGTCTGCACCGACGAGACCGGGGCGCCGGGCTATTTCGGCCAGGGGCTGGGACTGATCCGGCTGCCGGGCGCCTCGGGGCGGATCGAGGGCGCCGCCCTCGCCGAGGCGCTGGCCCAGCCGGACGTCTCCTACCGGCAATCCCCGGCCGCCCTGTCGCTGACCAACGCCACCGAATACGGCACGGTCTATTCCGCGGCCGCCCTGCAGGCGCTCACCGCCCCGGCCAAGGCCAAGGGCTACGGCGTTCACCTGGACGGCGCCCGACTGGCCAATGCGGCGGCCGCCGGTTTCGACCTGAAGGCCATCAAGGGGTTGGGCGTCGACATCCTGGTGATCGGCGGGACCAAGGCCGGCATGCCGCCCACCGAGGCGGTGGCGATCTTCGACCGCGACCTGGCCCGGCGGTTCGACGCACGCCTGAAACAGGCTGGCCAGCTGCCGTCCAAGGGCCGGTTCTACGCCGCGCCGTTCATCGGCATGCTGCAGGACGGCGCTTTCGTGCGCCACGCCGCCCACGCCAACGCCATGGCCGCGAAGCTCGCCGGCCTGATGCCCTTCCCGGTGAAGCACGCCGTCGAAGCCAACGGCCTGTTCGTCGAGATGGACGAGCCGACGCTCAAGCGGCTGCACGCCTCCGGCTGGTTCGCCTACCGCTTCCTGGACGGCACGGTGCGGTTCATGTGCTCCTGGGCGACCACGCCCGAGGCCGTGGAATCCCTCGGCGAGACGCTGCGCACCCTGGTTTGAGGGTCGCCGCCCCGGTTTCGGGGCAAAATCTTCCCTATCCGATGTAAATTGTGTCCCACGGAACGCGGTTCAGCAACAAACGCACGTATCATGCTGCGGATGCGAAACAATGTGCCCGCTTATTGTTGCTGACGTGTCGCACGCGTGACAGCTTCACCGTTCGCCGAACGCGGGAGCGCGCGGCGTTTTTGGGGATACTCCGGGGGATTCCATTATGAAGGTGAAACAAAGCGCGTTTCGCGCTGCGATGCTGTGCACGGCTGCCGCCGTCAGCCTGGGGGCGCCCAGTCTTGCTCACGCGCAACAATCGAGCAGCCCAAGCCAGGTCGACGTTTCAGAAATCGTGGTCACGGGCTCGCGCATCCGGCGCGACACCTTCGACGCGCCGCTGCCGCTGGCGACGGTGAGCGCCGAGGCGATCCGCGCCTCAGGCCACACCATCCTGGGCGACGCCCTGATGGAAGTGCCGATGATCGCGCCCAACAGCAACGCGCAGAACACCTCCTCGACCCTGTTCACCTCCGGCGAGGCGCGGGTGGACATCCGCGGCCTCGGCGCCAGCCGCACCCTGGTGCTGATGGACAGCCGCCGGATCATCAACAGCGACGCCTCGAGCCCTGCGGTCGACCTGAACACCATCCCGTCGCTGATGATCGACCGAGTGGAAGTGCAGCCGGGCGGCGTCTCGGCCATCTACGGCTCGGAAGCCATCGCCGGCGTCGTCAACCTGATCATGAAGAAGTCGTTCGACGGCTTCCAGCTCGATGCCCAGGCCGGCGAGACCTACAAGAGCGACGGCCAGCAATACATCGTCGGCGCCATGTGGGGCCGCAAGTTCCTGGACGACAAGCTGAGCATCCTGGTCGGCGGCGAGTTCGGCCGCGAAGACCCGGTGTTCCAGCGTGACCGCGCCGACGCCGGCCTCTATCCGGGCATCCGCCGCGACACGACCCCGGGCCTCATTCCGCAGCCCATCATCCCGGCCAGCCGCTCGAACACCGTGCCGACGGCGCTGTTCCAGCTGCCGCACGTCGGCGGCGTCGTGGAGTCGCTGCTGACGCCTGGCCAGATCGTGTCGCTCTCGGCGGCCTGCCAGCCGAGCACCGTGCTGCCGAGCTGCCAGGACCCGAACCTGTTCTATACGGCCTACTACAACGCCCTGCAGAACAAGACGACGCGCGGCACGATCCGCGGCTACGCCGAGTACCAGCTGACCGACCACATCAAGGCCTTCGCCGACGTCAGCTACGCACGCGTCCTCGGCTACGGCTTCTTCCAGCCGACCTTCTCGACGGCGGCCGGCGGCGGCACCCTGCCGGCGGTGCTGCGCGGCGACAACGCCTTCCTGCTGACCAGCCAGACCCCGGCGGCCCAAGAGCTGCGCGCCTTCTGGGCGCAGGCGTTCCCGGTGACCGCGGCCAACCCCAACCCCTTCGTCCGCACGAACAGCGTGCCGATCTCGAAGTTCTGGCAGGAGTTCGGCGGCCGTGACTCCGAGACCCACCGCAGCGTGCAGCGCTATGTGGTGGGGATGGAGGGCGACGCCGATGCGCCCTTCGTGCAGAACTTCCACTGGGACTGGTACGCCCAGGAAGGCAAGCTGGACGGCTACACCATCTCCTACGGGGTGGCGAACATCCAGAACACCCTCAACGCCCTCGACGCGACGGTGGGCCCGGGCGGCACGATCGTCTGCCACAGCGGCGCAGCCGGCTGCGTCCCGTGGGACATCATCAACGGCGCAAGCCCGGCGGCCGTGCAGTACGCCAACGGCATCTCGACCACCACCCAGTCCGGCAAGCAGGACGTGGTCTCGGGCAACGTGACCTTCGACCTGTTCAAGCTGCCGGCCGGCCCGGTCGGCTTCGCGGCAGGCGTCGAGTACCGCAAGGAACAGAGCCTCTTCACCCAGGACCCGCTCGGCGCCTCCGGCGCGCTGTTCTTCAACGCGATCGGCACGCGGGGCGGCAAATTCGATGTGACGGAAGGTTACGCCGAAGTGCGTATCCCGATCCTGAAGGACCTGCCGTTCTTCGACGACCTGAGCATCGAAGGCGCCATCCGCGAGTCCGACTACTCGACCATCGGTCACGCCACCCAATGGCGCGGCGCGGCGGAGTGGGCGCCGATCCGCGACATCCGCTTCCGCGGCAGCGTGGCCAGCGCGGTGCGGGCCCCGAACATCGTCGAGTTGTTCTCGCCGCAAAGCGTGAACTTCACGACCGCGGCCAACGACCCGTGCGACGCTCAGGTCTTCGCCGCAGCCAACGCGGCGCAGAAGGCCGCCCGGCGGATCACCTGCGCGGCGGCGATCCCGGGCTGGAACCCGGCGACGTTCACGTCGAACTTTGGCGCGAACCACCCCTCGCTGCAGTTGCTGCAAGGCGGCAACCCGGCGCTAGGCCCGGAAACGGCCGAGACGTGGGACCTGGGCGTGGTCGTCCAGCCGCGCTTCATCCCGCGGCTGCAGCTGTCGTTCGACTTCTTCAAGTACGACATCCACAACGAAGTCGGCACGATCCCGATCAACACCCTTCTTCAGCAACTCTGCTACGACTCGACCCAGGCTCTGGCCTCCAACCCGTTCTGCGCGCTCATCCAGCGTGACCTGACGACGAACTCCGGCGCCCACGACTCCTCGACCGGCAACGCGATCGGCGGCGGCGTGAAGCAGGTGGTGCTGACCAACCAGAACGTGGCCCGGGTGAAGATCGAGGGCTTCGACTTCTCGGCGGCCTACGCCTTCGAGATTTCGGACGTCCTGCGCGGCAAGGAGTGGGGCTCGATCGCCCTGCGGCTGGACGGCACCGACATGTACAATTGGGCCCTGCAGGGCCTGCCCGGTCAGGTCTATACGCAGTTCGCAAACACCATCAACAACGCGACCCCGCGTTGGAAGGTGACGGGCACGGCGCAGTGGACCTATGACCGCCTGAGCGTCGGCTGGACCACCCACTTCATCGGCTCGATGATCGCCAACAACGGCGTGCTGATCACGTCGCTCGCCCCGGCCTACACCGGCGACTACTACGAGCACGACCTGCGCGGCACCTACAAGTTCAGCGACGATATCGAGTTCCGGGCCGGCGTGCTGAACATCACCAACAAGTATCCGCCCTACCTGCCGGAGACCTTCGCCGGCACCGGCACCGGCTCTTCGGCCTTCTCGAACATCGGCCGGTTCTTCTACGTGGGCGCCACTCTGCGCCACTAGCCCAAGCCAAACCGCCCGAGGCCGGGGTCGGCTTCGGGCGGCGGACTTGGATCAAGGATGGGAACGGCCGGGAGAGCGGCCGTTCCTTTTCGTTTGAGGGATCAGGTTGCTCAGGGATCAGGCGGGGGCCATGGCCCGCTTGCCCAGCATGACATCGAGGCGGGCGGCGATAACCTCCTCCGCCTCCCGCGTGATGCGATGGACGAGCTCGGCGCAGGTCGGGACGTCGTGGATCAGGCCCTGGCTCTGGCCGACGGTCCAGATGCCGCCGTCGGTGTCGCCCGCGCCCATCACGTTGGTGCGGCCGCGCACGCCGGCCACCAGGTGGCGGACGTCGTCGATGGTCTTGGTGGGGTCCTGCTGGATGGCGACCACCTCCTCGGAGACCGCATTGCGCGCCACGCGCGAGGTGTTCCGCAGCGTGCGGTTGGTGAGCAGGGTGTCGCGCTCGGTGTTCTCGACGATCTTCTGCTTCACGTTCTCATGGATGGCGCACTCCCGGGTGGCCATGAAGCGCGTACCCATGTTGACGCCGTCGGCGCCGAGCGCGAGGGCGGCGGCGAGGCTCCGGCCGTCGGCCATGCCGCCCGAGGCGATCACCGGCACGGGGGCGACGGCGTCCACCGTGGCGGGGAGCAGCACGATCAGGCCCACGTCGTCCTCGCCCGGATGGCCGGCGCATTCGAAGCCGTCGATGGAGATCACGTCGACGCCGTACTTCACGGCCGACACCGAGTGACGCACGGACGTGCACTTGTGGATCACCTTCACGCCGGCCGCCTTGAAGGCCGGGATGTGATCGACGGGGGCGCGGCCCGCAGTCTCGACGATCTTGATCCCGCTCTCGATGATCGCCTGGCGGTACTCGTCGTAGGGGATCGGATTGAGCGACGGCAGCAGGGTCAGGTTCACCCCGAACGGCTTGTCGGTGAGGTCGCGGCAGCGCTGGATCTCCTTCTCCAGCTCCTCGGCGGTTTGCGAATGGTGGGCGGTGATGAAGCCCAGCGCGCCGGCGTTGGCGACCGCGGCCACCAGGGGCGCATAGCCCACCCCGGTCATGCCTCCCATGACGATCGGGGTCTCGACGCCGAACATCTCGGTCAGACGGGTCTTCAGGGCCATGGCGTCCTCCAAACGTTTGTTTGGACGACAGTTGAAACGCCAGACGTCGCGTCAGGCAAGCCTTCCTCTCCCAAGTCTTCGCTCGGGAAGAGGCGGACTACTGCAAGCCGCTCCGGCCGATGGCGTAGAACCGCTCCGCGCGGCGAGCCCGGAGTTCCTCCGGCGAGAGGCCTTCCAGCGCCTTCAGCTCTTCGGCCAGGGCGTCGCCGACCGCCGCCATGGCGGCCGCGGGGTCGGAGTGGGCGCCGCCGGGGGGCTCGGGGATGATCCGGTCGACGATGTGCATGCCCACCAGGTCCTGGGCGGAGATCTTCATCGCCTTGGCGGCGTCGGCCGGGGTTTTCGCGCCGCGCCAGATGATCGAGTTCGCGCCCTCCGGGGTGATCACCGAATAGATGGCGTGCTCGAGGATCAGCACCCGGTTGGCCGCGGCGATGGCGATGGCCCCGCCGGAGCCGCCCTCGCCGGTGATGATCGCCACGTTCGGGACGCCGAGCAACAGGCACTTCTCCATCGACCGGGCGATCGCCTCGGCGACGCCGCGCTCCTCGGAGGCGACGCCCGGATAGGCCCCGGCGATGTCCACGAAGCTGACGACCGGCAGGTGGAAGCGCTCGGCCAGCTCCATCAGCCGCACGGCCTTGCGGTAACCCTCGGGGCGCGAGTAGCCGAAGTTGTGTTTCACCCGGGTCGCGGTGTCGTGGCCCTTCTCGTTGCCGATCACCACCACCGGCTGGCCGCGGAACCGGCCGATGCCGCCGATCACCGCCTGGTCGTCGCCGAAGGTGCGGTCGCCCTTCAGCTCCACGAACTCCTCGATCAGGGCCTGGCAGTAGTCGATGACGTGCGGGCGGTCGGGGTGGCGCGCGACCTGGGTCTTCTGCCAGGCGTCGAGCTTGGAATAGGCCTCGCGGCGCATCTCCTGCGCGCGGTCACGCAGCGCCTCGATCTCGGCGTCGAAGGCGCCGGCCCCGGTGGTCTCCGAGAGCTTGGAGAGCTCTTCGATCTTGGCTTCGAGGTCGGCGATCGGGCGCTCGAACTCGAGGTAGTGGACAGCCATCAAAGGCTCGCCTGTGCAGTTCGCGAAGCGCCGGAACCTAGGCGGGATGGGTCCCGCCCACAAGCCGGCGCGGGTTCCCTCGTGCAACCCGTTCGGCGCCTTACGAGTTTCGTCTGAGAGGTCGAGCCTGAACGGCGCCCGTCCTGTCGGGGGGCCAAGACGGCCGCCGCCTTCTGGCGCGGCTTTTTGAACCTGCGCGGACCCGCCTCGAAACTCCGAAATGTCCGCGCCCGAGGAGAGAGAACGATGAATAACGCCTTCAAGATCGCCCTGGCGTCGACGGTCGCCCTGACCATCGCCGCCCCGGCCCTGGCCCAGTCGCAATACCAGCCGACGCCGGAATCGCAGCAACAGCAACAGCAGTACCAGGACCAGCAGCAGCAATATCAGCAGCAGCGCGACGCCTACGACCAGCGCAAGTCGGATTACGACCAGAACCGCCAGGGCTACGCCGCCGCGCGCGCCAACTATGAACAGCGCCTGGACGCCTACAACCGCGCCCGCGCCGACTATGACCGCCGCTATGGCTACGGCGCCTATGTCCGCGTCTATGGCGTCGCCCCGGCCTGGGATGAGAGCCACTGGGCCTACTACGCGCCCGGCGCTCCGGCCGCCCCCTACTATGGCGCAAACACCGCCTACGCCGGCCCGCCGATCCACTGCGACAATTCCTCGACCGTCGGCGCAGGCGTGATCGGCGCGCTCGCCGGCGCGGTGCTGGGCTCGCAGCTCTCGGCGCCCGGCCGTCATACCGAGAACGCCGTCCTGGGCGGCGTGGTCGGCGCCGGCATCGGCGCGGCGGTTGGCCATGCGCACGACAAGTATCGGTGCGATCAGCGTGGGCCGTACTTCGCCTACAACGAGACCATCCCCTACCGCGAGGACAACGCCTACCGCACCCCGCGCTACGCCGAGTACAACCGGATGGGCTGCCGCCTGGCGACGGCCCCGATCGACGCCGACGGCCGCGACTACCGCTATGTGCGGGTCTGCCCGGACCGGGACGGCCGCTACCGCATCATGGGCTAAAGTTAGCCTAGACGAGTGATGGAAGGGCCGCTCCACCGGAGCGGCCCTTTTTTCGTGGCCTTCCCCATCGAGGAGAAGGGGTTATCGCTTCCGGCCCAGCGGGTGCTTGGTCGCCACCACCTCGCGCAGCCGGTCGCCGGCCACGTGGGTGTAGATCTGGGTGGTGGCGATGTCGGCGTGGCCCAGCAGCTTCTGCACTACCCGAAGGTCGGCGCCGCCCTCCAGCAGGTGGGTGGCGAAGGCGTGGCGCAGGACGTGCGGGCTGACCCGGGCCGGGTCGACGCCGGCGTGGGCGGCGGCCTCGTCCAGCATCTGGGCGAAGCGGCGCGGCGTGATCCGCCCGCTCTTGCCGCGCGAGGCGAACAGCCATGGGTTGGCCTTGTCGGTCTTGGGCAGGAAGGCCGGGCGGACGGCCAGATAGGCCTTCACCGCCTCTCGCGCGGCGCCGTTGAGGGGGGCCAGCCGCTCCTTGCCGCCCTTGCCCTTGACGATCAGGTAGGCCGGGTCGCGCGCCAGGGCCGCCAGCGGCAGGGCGGTGAGCTCGGAGATCCGCAGGCCCGAGGCGTAGGCCAGCTCGACCATGCAGGCGAGCCTGAGGCCCTGGGCCCCGTCGCGCGCCGCGGCCGCGGCGATCAGCCGGTCCATCTCCTCGCGGCTCAGCACCTTGGGGAGCGGCCGGCCCTTCTTCGGCGCCTCGACCCGGCGGGAGGGATCGTCGGGCCGCCAGCCTTCGCCCAGCACGAAGCGGTAGAATTGGCGCAGCGCCGCGCGCCTGCGGGCCGCCGTGGCCGGCGACAGGTCGCGGTCGGCGAGCGCGCGGAAATAGGCCTCGACGTCCTCCGCCGTGGCGCTCGCCAGGTCGCGGCCACGGCCGGCCAGGAAGCCGGTCGCATCGGTGAGGTCCTTGGCGTAGGCGGTCAGGGTGTTCCTGGCCGCCGCCCGCTCGACGGACATCATCTCCAGGAAGGCCTCGGCCCAGGCGCTTCCCTGGCCGCTCATTTCAGCGCCAGCAGGCCTTCGAGGGCGAAGGCCCGGGCGTCGGCGTCGAGGCCCGCCCGGCGCAGGGCGCGGACAATTCGAATGCGATCTCCCACCGATAGGCCAGACGGGCCGGCATCGGCACATTCCCAAAGTGCGAGCAAAGCGGTTTCGCCCATGCGCTTCGCCCCGCTCGCCTCGTCCAACGCAACGTCCAGCGCGACGGAGGTTCGGCCCGGCGGCACGCCGTTGAGCAGAAAGGCGGCAGCCGGCGGAAAGCTCGGCTGAAGCACAGCATCGAAAAGCAGCGCGGCTTGCGTCCTCTGCCGCGTCTTTGGCGTTGCAGCGTTCAGCAGCCCCATGAAGTCGGCGTACGAGATATCCGTGCGGTCGTGGATAGCCGTCGCGATCGGCGCCAGATCGGCCGCGATGGCTGACGTATCGAACGTCGGCTCCGCCGGGCCGCTCGCCGCCAGGGCTGCGGCCACCGCCGGCGCGGGCTTGGCGGCGCTGAGGTCGAGGCCCAGGCCGCGGGAGAGCGCGTAGTCGAGGCCGTTGCGCAGGGAGGCCGCGCCGGGCTGGCCGCCGCCGGCCAGCTTGGCGGTCATCAGCCGGGTGAAGATCGGGTCCTTGGCCTGCGACTGGGAGAGGTCGAAGGACAGCTGGGCCTCGGCGGCCTTGCCGGCCACCGCTTGGCAGTAGGCCCGCAGGCGTACCCAGTAGATGTCGTCGCGGCCGGAGCTCAGGGTCTCTTCGATGCGGCAGGCGCGGGCGTCGTCGGCGGCCAGCAGGGCGCTCTCCGCGGCGACGTGGGCCAGGGCCGGGTCGCGGTCGAGGCCGGGGGCGCGGGCGAGGATGGCGGCGGCCCCTCTGGGATCGCCCTGTTCGAGCAGGGCCGCGGCGCGGGCGGCGACGAAATCCTGGCCGGCGCCGTCGGGGCCCTGGGCCCCGGTCCCCAGCACCCGCAGGGCGAGCGCCGCGGCGGCCGGCGACAGCGGCCGTTCGGCGAGCCGGGGCAGCACCGCCTGGACGATCTGCAGCGAGGTCCCGCGCCACAGGGTGGGCGGCAGGCCGGTGTCGCGGGCCGGGGTCGTGAAGGCGTCGGGGGCGGCGAGCGGCGCCATCTCCACCGGTTGGGCGATCAGCGGCTTGATCGGCGCGGGCGGGGTCGGCGGGGGAACGGCCGGCGAGGTGCTGATCGTCTCGCTGGCGGACGGGGCCGGGGCCGGCTGCGCGAGCGCCAGCGGGGCGGCGGCGACCAGCGCGGCGGCGAGGAACGAAGGCGCGAACGCAAGGATTCGGGACATGGCTGAAAAGCATACTTGAGCCCGGAAGTTGGCGCGAGCGGGGCGCCTCGTGTAAGCCTTGGCCGTTCATGGACCGCTATGACCCGCTGCGCCGCCGCACCATCGCCCTCGTGGGCCTGATGGGCGTCGGCAAGTCGAGCGTCGGCCGCCGGCTCGCCAACGCGCTGAACCTGCCGTTCCGCGACACCGACACCGAGGTGGAGGCCGCGGCGGGCCGCTCGATCTCCGACATCTTCACCGAGCTGGGCGAGCCCGCTTTCCGCGAAGGCGAGCGCCGGGTGATCGCCCGCCTGCTCGACCACGACCCGCACGTGCTGGCCACCGGGGGCGGCGCCTTCATGAACCCGGAGACCCGGCAGCTGATCAAGTCGCGAGCGGTCTCGGTCTGGCTGAAGACCGACCTTGACGTGCTGGCCCGGCGGGTGTCGCGCAAGCCGACCCGGCCGCTGGTGGCGGACAAGGACCCGCTGGCGGTGCTGCAGGCGCTCGCCGAGGCGCGTTATCCGATCTACGGCGAGGCGGACGTGCTGGTGGAGACCGGCGACGCGCCGCACCACCACACCGTCGACCAGGTGATCCGCACCCTCACAGCCTATCTGGAAGAGACCCCCCGATGAGCCGCCGCATCGTCGTGGGGCTGGCGGACCGCGCCTATGAGGTGGCGGTCGGGCCGGGGCTGCTGGACCAGGCCGGCCAGCGGATCGCGCCCTTGCTCAAGCGGCCGCGCACCGCGGTGGTCAGCGACGAGACCGTCTGGGGCCTGCACGGGGCCCGGCTGACCGCGGCCCTGGAGGGCGCGCGGATCGCCGTTTCCCCGATCGTCATCTCGCCGGGCGAACAGACCAAGAGCTTCGCGGGCCTGGCCGACCTCAGCGACCGGCTGCTGGCCCTGGAGCTCGACCGCGGCGACCTGATCATCGCGTTCGGCGGCGGGGTGGTTGGCGACCTCACCGGCTTCGCCGCGGCGATCTACAAGCGCGGCGTCGGCTTCGTGCAGATCCCGACCACCCTCCTGGCGCAGGTGGATTCCTCAGTGGGCGGCAAGACCGCCATCGACACGCCGCGCGGCAAGAACCTGGTTGGCGCCTTCCACCAGCCCCGGCTGGTGCTGGCCGACCTCGACGTGCTGGCGACCCTGCCCGACCGCGAGATGCGCGCCGGCTACGCCGAGGTGATCAAGTACGGCCTGTTGGGCGACTTCGGCTTCTTCGAGTGGCTGGAGGCGAACGGCGCCAAGGTGCTGGCGCGTGAGCCTGAAGCCCTGGCCCACGCGGTCGCGCGTTGCGTGGAGATGAAGGCGGAGATCGTGGGCGAGGACGAGACCGAGCAGGGCCGCCGGGCCCTCCTGAACCTGGGCCACACCTTCGGCCATGCGCTGGAGGCCGAGACCGGCTATGGCGCGGCCCTGCTGCACGGCGAGGCGGTGGCGGCCGGCCAGGCGATGGCCTTCCGCTTCTCCGCCGCCCAGGGGCTCTGCAGCCGCCAGGAGGCGACGCGGGCCGAGCTGGCGATCGGCGCGGCCGGCCTGCCGGTGCGGCTGGGCGATGTCCTCGGCCATCCGTTCGCCGCCGAGGCGCTGGTGCGCCACATGGCGCAGGACAAGAAGGCCGAGGGCGGCCGGCTGACCTTCATCCTGGCGCGCGGCCTGGGCGAAGCCTTCGTCGCCAAGGACGTGGACGCCGCCGCCGTGCGTGACTTCCTGCTGACCGAAGGAGCCGCCCCGTGACCGCGATCCTGGCGCTGGCGCCGATCGTCTTCGGCCTTCTGGCCATATCGGCGGTGTTCTCGGCGGCGGAGACGGCGCTGACCGGGGCCAGCCGCGGCCGCATGCACCAGCTGGAGCGCGACGGCGACCATGCCGCGCGGCGGGTCAACCAGTTGCTCGCCGACCAGGAGACGATGATCGGCTCGGTGCTGCTAGGCAACAACCTGATCAACATCCTGGCCTCGGCGCTCACCACCCAGGTGCTGACCCGGGCGATCCCCGGCGCCTGGGGCGTGGCGGCGGCCACGGCGCTGATGACCGTGCTGGTGCTGGTGTTCGCCGAGGTGCTGCCGAAGACCTTGGCGATCGTCCGCTCCGACGACGTGGCGCGGCTGCTGTCCGCCCCGACCCTGGTGGTGGTGAAGGTCTGCGGGCCGGTGATCTATGGAATCCAGTGGGTGATCCGCAAGGCGCTCGGCCTGTTCGGCGTCCGGCTCGGCATGGAGATGGACGTGTTGGCCGCCCACGAGGAGATCCGCGGCGCGGTGGAGTACCACCACTCCGAGGGCCTGGTGGAGACCCACGACCGCTGGATGCTGGGCGGGGTGCTGGACCTGGCCGAGATGGACGTCGGCGAGGTGATGGTCCACCGCAAGGCGATCGTCACGATCGACGCCGACCTGCCCCCCCGGGCTATCGTCGAGGCCGCCCTGGAAAGCACCCACACCCGCCTGCCGCTCTACCGCGGCGAGCCGGAGAACATCGTCGGCGTGCTGCACGTCAAGGACCTGCTGCAGGCGATCACCGAGGCCGACGGCGAGATCGACGCCATCGAGATCGCCAAGATCAAGCGCGACGCCTGGTTCGTGCCCGAGACCACCAGCCTGAAGGAGCAGCTCGCCGCCTTCCTGAAGCGCAAGAGCCACTTCGCCCTGGTGGTCGACGAATATGGCGCGCTGGAGGGCCTGCTGACCCTGGAGGACATCCTCGAGGAGATCGTCGGCGAGATCGAGGACGAGTACGACGGCGACGACACCGACGTGAAGCCGGTCGGCGACGGCTCGGTCTCGGTCGACGGGGCGGTCACCATCCGCGAGCTGAACCGCGCCATGAACTGGGACCTGCCGGACGACGAGGCGGTGACCGTGGCGGGGCTGTTGATCAACGAGGCCCAGACCATTCCGTCGATCGGCCAGACCTTCACCTTCTTCGGCCACCTGTTCCGGGTGACCGCGCGCAAGCGAAACCAGATCACCCGGCTGGAGATCGGCCCCCCCGCCGCCAAGCCCTGAGGATCCGCGCACGGGAATGTGCGCTGGATGCGGAACCTTGGCCGTAGAAAATTCGTTTAGTTAAGCTTGCGTGTTGAGGGGGATCGCATCCAATGGAAGCCGTCGGGGCCGCCAGGGGGGCGCACCTTAACCTGATCCTGTTGCTCGAGCCCGAATGGGCCGACGTGGGGAGGATCGGGCGTATGACTGTGCTGGAGTGGATGTAATGATGGACGGCAAGCTCGACGGCCTGCGCGTACTCGTCGTCGAGGACGAGATGATGGTCTCGATGCTGATCGAGGACATGCTGGAGGAACTGGGTTGCCTGGTGGTGGGCCCCGCCTCGCGCCTCGACGAGGCCATGGAACTGGCCAAGGACGCCGAAATGGACTGCGCGGTGCTGGACGTGAACCTCGGCGGCCAGCCGATCTTCCCGCTGGCCGACGTGTTGCGCGAGCGGGGCCTGCCGTTCGCCTTCGCCACCGGCTACGGCGACGCGGGCCTGCGCGAGGTCGACAAGGGCACCCCCGTCCTGCAGAAGCCGTTCCGCGAGGGCGACCTCGCGAAGGTGCTTGGCGAACTGAGGGCGAAGGTGAGCTAGGCCCCAAAGGGCCTTCGGAAGGGCCTTGGGCTCTAGAGGTATTCGAGGCTGTGGGCCGTGAGATCGGTCAACAGCAGGGCGAGCGCGCCACCAAGGGCCGCGAGCGGGATCAGCAATTTCATGGGGAACCGTCTTTCTATAGTTGAAAGATGGGAACGAGCTGCGCCGTTCGCCAGGGCCGGGGGGCTTAGAAATCCTCATCCGGCTTGCAGCCGAGGTCGGCATCGCCGACCCTGTCGTGGCGCGCCAGTGGTGGGCGCGGCCTTGGGGAGGGCGGAACATGCGGGCTTGGCTGGCCGGGGCGGCGATCGCCCTGATCCCCCTGGCGACCAGCGCCGATCCTGAGACCGCGGGGCCTGTGGGCCATGTCTGCGCCATCGCCGCGCCGAAGGCCGACGAGGGACCGGCCCAGGCATTGCTCAGCGGCTACGGCACGGGCGGCTTCCGGGTGCGGACCGCCAACCCCAAGGCCCAGGCCTATTTCGACAACGGCATGCAGCTGGCCCACGCCTTCGCCCACAAAGCGGCGACCTCGGCCTTCCAGGAGGCCGAGAAACTCGACCCGACCTGCGCCATGTGCGCCTGGGGCGAGGCCTGGTCGCGCGGCCCGACCATCAACTATTCAATCGACGGCAAGGCCCAGGCCGAGCTGGCGGCCCTGGCCGACAAGGCCGCGGCGCTGGCCAAGGACGGGCCGGAGCTGGAGCGCCAGCTGACCGCCGCCCTGCAGACCCGCTACCACGCAGGCGGCGGCACGGGCGCCGGCGACGACGCCTTCGCCAAGGCCATGGACCAGATCGCCAAGGCCCGGCCGACCGACAACGAGATCGCCATCATCACCGCCGACGCCTGGATGATCCCGTCCTCGCTGGAGAACAACCGGGACAACCTGCCCCGCGCCATCGCCCTGCTGGAAGGGGCGCTGGCCCGCAAGCCCGACGACACCGGCGCCATCCACTTCTACATCCACGCCACCGAGAACGACGGGGTGGCGGGCAAGGCCCTGGCCTATGCGGAGACGCTGCAGGCGCTGGCGCCGGCGGCCAGCCACCTGGTGCACATGCCCTCGCACACCTACTACCGCGTCGGGCTCTATGAGGCGGCGGTTAGGGCCAACCTCGACGCCACACGGATCGACGAGGCCAACGCCGAGCGGCTGCAGGTGCGCGACGGGGTCTGGGGCCTCAACTACCACGCCCACAACGTGCAGTTCGGGACCGGGGCGGCGCTGATCGACGGCGACGGGGCCGCAGCGCTGAAACTGGCCGATGGCGTGGTGGGGCGGCTGTCGAAGGCGCCGCTCTCGCGCCAGGACCTGCAGATCGCCGGCACGGCCTATTTCGCCGAGGCCCGCTACGCCGATCCGGCCAAGGTGCTGGCCCTGCCGCCACCCCCCGCCGACAAGCCGAACCTCACGGCGCTCTGGCGCTACGCCCGCGGCGAGGCGCTGGCGCAACAGGGCAAGCCGGCTGCGGTGCGCGCCGAGGCCGCGGCGATCGCGGCCCTCCCCGGCCAGGCCGTGGCGATGATCGGCATTCCGCGCCTGGTGCTGCTGGGCCGCGCAGCGATGCTGGAGGGCAAGCCCGCCGACGCCGTGCAGCCGTTCCGCGACGCCGCCGCCCTGCAGGCCCGCTGGCTCGTCTTCGACAACGATCCGCCTGCCTGGTGGTACCCGATGGGCCGCAGCGCGGCGGCGGCGCTGCTGGCGGCCGGCAAGCCCCAGGAAGCCCTGGCGGAAACCCAGAAGGCCCTGGCCGCCTGGCCGAACGACCCCATGACCCTGGTGATCGCCGCCCGGGCCGAGCAGGCGCTGGGCAAGGCCTCCGACGCCCGCCGCGACCTCGCCGCCGCCCGCAAGGGCTGGCGGGGCGATCCGACCGCCGCGCCGACGGACCTTCTCTAGCGGCCGGCCGCCATCAGGGCCGCCAGCAGCTTGTCCGGGGTGATCGGGTAGTCGCGCACGCGGACGCCCACGGCGTTGTAGATGGCGTTGGCCACCGCCGCCCCGGCCCCGGAGATGCCCAGCTCGCCGACCCCCTTGATGCCCATGGGATTGGCCTTGTCGTCCACCTCGTCGAGCATGATCGCCTCGACCTCGCCGATGTCGGCCTGCACCGGCACCAGATAGCCCGCCAGGTCCTGGTTGATCAGCGAGCCATAGCGGGCGTCGACCACATTGCCCTCGGTCAGCGCCGAGCCGACGCCCCAGATCATCCCGCCGGTCAGCTGGCTGCGGGCGGTCTTGTAGTTGAGGATGCGGCCGGCGGCGAAGACGCCGAGCATCCGCCGGGTGCGGACCTCGCCGGTGACCGGATCGACGGCCACCTCGACATAGTGGGCGCCGTAGGTGTGCGAACTCCACTGGCCGGCGTCGGCGGCGGGACGCACCTCGCCGTCGGCGGTGAGGCCATCGGGGCGGTTGCGGCGGATCAGGTCCGACAGGCGCTCCGAGCGGTTGGCGATGGCGATCACGCCGTCCTGGAACGTCACCTGCGCCGGATCGCCGCCGCTCAGCGGGGAGGCGGCGTCGCCCACCGCCAGCTCGGCAATGGCCTTGCGCAAGTTCATGCCGGCGTCGAGCGCCGCGGAGCCGGCGGTGGCGGCGCCGAACTGGCCGCCCGAGCCGGGGGCCGGCGGCAGCTCGCTGTCACCGATCTCGACGCGCACGTCGCCCAGCGGCACGCCCAGGGTCTCGGCGGCGATCTGGGCCAGCACCGTATAGGTGCCGGTGCCGATGTCGGTCATACCCTGCTTGACGGTGATCACGCCGTCGGCGTCGACCGTGAAGCTGGCCTTGGCGGGCAGCAGGAAGTTGCCGCGGATGGCGGCGGCCATGCCCAGGCCGACCAGCCAGCGGCCGTCGCGCACCTGGCCGGGCGTCGGGAGGCGGCGATCCCAGCCGAACAGCTGGGCGCCCTCCTTCATGCAGCGCACCAGCTGGCGGATGGAGAACGGCTTGCCGGTCTCCGGATCGGTCGGTGGCTCGTTCTTGATGCGCAGCTCGACGGGATCCATGCCGAGCTTCTCGGCCAGCTCGTCCATGGCCACTTCCAGGCTGAGCGTGCCCGAGGCTTCGCCCGGCGCGCGCATGGCGCTGGCCACCGGCAGGTCGAGGCGCACCAGGCGGTGGCCGGTCAACCGGTTGGGCGCGGCGTAGAGGTTGCGGGCGAAGTTGGAGGCGTGCTCGGTGAAATTGCCGCGCCGGTCGCAGTGGGTGATGGTCATCAGCGACATGGCGGTGAGCACGCCGTCGGGCGTGGCGCCCAGGCGGACGTGCTGCTCAGTGGCCGGCCTGTGCACCGTGCCGTGCATCATCTGCTGGCGCGACAGCGCCACCTTCACCGGCCGGCCGAGCTCGCGGGCCGCCAGCGAAGCCAGCACCAGGTCTTCGTAGAACGAGCCCTTGCCGCCGAAGCCGCCGCCGACGTAGCGGGTGAGCAGGCGCACGTTCTTGTGCGGCAGCATCAGGGTCTCGGCGAGCGAGTTCTGGGCGAACCGCACCATCTGCACCGAGGTGTGGACGGTCAGGTGGTCGCCCTCCCACCAGGCGGTGGTGGCGCAGGGCTCCATCTGGCAGTGGTTCTGCAGGGGCGTGCGCCAGACATCGTCGACCTTCACCGGGGCGGCGGCGAAAGCTTGCTCGAAGTCGCCGATCTCGACGTCCTTTTCGCCCGGCGGGTCGACGGCCTCGTCGTAGTGATCGTGGAAGATCACCGCCTTGGCCCCATCCTCGAAGGTGAGGTTGACCAGGGCCGCGGCGGCGGTGGCGTTCTCCAGGGTGTCGGCGACCACCACGGCCACCTGCTGGCCGAAGAAATAGACCTGATCCGACTCCAGGGCCGGCCGCGGCGAAGGGGTGAAGAAGTCGTAGCGCGCCGGGCGCGGGCCCTGGGCGGGGGCGTTCCGGTAGGTCCAGACCAGCAGCACGCCCGGCGAGGCCTCGGCGGCGGCGGTGTCGACGCCTGTGATCCGGCCCTTGGCGATCGGCGCGGAGAGCATCACGCCATAGGCCGGCGGGGACGGCGGCTCGACCTCATAGGCATAGGGCGCCGTGCCAGTGACCTTCAGCGGGCCCTCATACCTGTCGACAGCTTTCCCGATGATCCCCGCGCGGTTCTCCTTGACGGGGTTGGGCGTGGTTTCCCAGTCGATGACGGAGGTCATGCGCCCCTCCCCGGCTCGCGGGCCTCGGCGACCGCCGCCGGGACCAGGCGGCTGATCAGGTTGATCTTGAAGCCGTTGCGGCCGTTGGCGCTGGCCGCTGCCAGCTCGGCGCCGATCGCCTCGGCGGGCGAGGCGCCGGAGGCCAGCGCGGCTTCCGCCTCGGCCGCCCGCCAGGGCTTGTGGGCCACGGCGCCCAGCGCCATCCGTCCGCCGGCGATGGCCACGCTGGCCAGGCCCGCCGAATAGGAGGCCCGGTCGCGGACCTTGCGGTAGACCTGCCCGCCTTTCGGCGGCGGCGGCAGCACCACGGCGGTGATCAGCTCTCCGGGGATCAGGTGGGTCTCCACGTCCGGCGTCTCGCCGGGCAGCCTGTGCAGCTCCATCAGCGGGAAGCTGCGCGCCTGGCCGGCGGGCGACAGCACCTCGACCTCGGCGTCCAGCGCCACCAGGGCGACGGCCATGTCCGACGGATGGGTGGCGATGCAGGCGTGGCTGGCGCCGAAGATCGCCGAGTTGCGGTTGAGGCCCTCCAGCGCCCCGCAGCCGGAGCCGGGCGCCCGCTTATTGCAGGGCTTGGAGGTGTCGTAGAAATAGGCGCAGCGGGTGCGCTGCAGGAGGTTGCCGCCGACCGAGGCCTTGTTGCGCAGCTGCGGCGAGCCACCGGCGACGATGGCCTGGGTCAGCACCGGATAGCGGGCGCGCACCCGGGGGTCGGCGGCCACGTGGCTGTTGGAGGCCATGGCGCCGATCCTGAGGCCGCCCTCGGCGGTGTCCTCGATCTTCGCGAGCGGCAGGCGGCCCACGTCGATCAGGTGGTTGGGGTGTTCGATCTCCAACTTCATCAGGTCCAAGAGGTTGGTGCCGCCAGCCAGGAACTTGGCGTTCGGGGTCTCGGCGGCCGACTTCACCGCGGCGGCGGCGTCGGTGGCCCGCTCATAGGTGAAGGGCCTCATGCCAACTCCCCGGCGGCGGAGCGGATGGCGGCCACGATCTGCGGATAGGCCGAGCAGCGGCAGATGTTGCCGCTCATCCGCTCGCGCAGTTCGTCGTCGGTGAAGGCGATCTTCGCGGTGAGGTCGGCGGTCTCCTGGCTGGGCCAGTTCTCGGCGACCTCGGCCAGCATGCCGAGCGCCGAACAGATCTGGCCGGGCGTGCAGTAGCCGCACTGGAAGGCGTCCTCGGTGAGGAAGGCCCGCTGCATGGGATGCAGCGTCTCGGCCGTGCCGATCCCCTCGATGGTGGTCACCTGGTCGCCGTCGTGCATCACCGCCAGCGACAGGCAGGAATTGATCCGCACCCCGTTCACCAGCACCGTGCAGGCGCCGCACTGGCCGTGGTCGCAGCCCTTCTTGGAGCCGGTCAGGCGCAGGTGCTCGCGGAGCGCATCGAGCAGGGTGACGCGGGGATCGACGTCGAGGGTCCGCGCCTCCCCGTTGACGGTGATGGTGGTCTTCAAGCCGCGCCCCTCCAGGCTGGTCGGCCGTACGCAAGACGGCGGTTCAAACGATCGTTTAGCTTAGCCCCTAGCCTTCGCCAGGCGCCAGCGCCTTGACCGAGAGCGCGTGCACCGGCCCGGCCAGCTCGTCGGCGAGCGCCCGATAGACCATCCGCTGGCGGGCGACCTTGGCCGCGCCCCGGAAGGCCTCGGCCTCGATGGTCACGTTGAAATGGCTCTCGCCGCCGGGACGCGCGCCGGCGTGGCCGTGGTGTCGGGCGGAATCGTCCTCGACCTCCAGCCGGACGGGCTGGAAGGCGGCGGTCAGCTTGTCGTGGATCGCGTCTAGTATGGCGCCCATCGGCCGCATCTTCAATTCTTGAACAGGAGTCTTCTGCCCCCATACTTGGCACATGCCCGGCGCGTTTCAATACAAGCCCAAATTCGTCGACATCCGCGTCAAGCCGCCCAAGGCGGACGAGCCGGAGGCGCCCCCCGACGTCTTCACCCTGAAGCCGGGGGAGCGGCCCTGCGACCACGCGGGATGCCGCCGCGCGGCCACCGCCCGGGCGCCGAAATCCCGCGATATGATGAACGAGCACTACTGGTTCTGTCAGGAGCACGCGGCCGAATACAATCGGAGCTGGAACTTCTTCGCGGGCATGAGCGAAGGCGAGATGCGCGCCTACCAGAAGGACGAACTGTTCGGCGGCGGGCGGCCGACCTGGGAGATGAAGGCCGGCAAATTCAGCCGCGAATCGGCGGCCTTCAACCACCGCTTCCGGCGCGGCGAGGGCTATCGCGATCCGTTCGACCTGTTCGGCCGCGGCGGGGCCCAGTCCCAGGTGCGGCCCGAACCGGAAGCCCGCCTGCTTGGCAAGCTGGAGCGCAATGCGCTGGCCGAACTCGACCTGGACGTGAACGCCGACGGACCGAAGATCCGCACCCGCTACACCGAACTGGTCCGCCGCCTGCACCCCGACGCCAACGGCGGCGACCGGGCGGGCGAAGGCCGTCTGCAGAAGGTGATCCGCGCCTACCAGGCCCTGCGCAAGGCGGGGATGGTCTAGGTCTTGGGCTAGCCGAATCCGTGGTCGGGGACGATGGCGACGTCCAGGCCCATCAGCCGGCGCGGCACGCGGTAGCGGTTGTCCCGCGCCTCGAGGAAGCTCTCGTCCTCCAGGATCGCCCGCCACTCGGCCGGGGTGAAGTGCAGCACGAACCGGCCGTCGTCGCGAAGGTCAGGCTCGAAGTCCTTGGTCAGCTCGCCCATGGATCAGCTCCGATGGATGCCCCGCCGAAGATGTGGCCGCGCGGCGAGACTTCAATAGGGCGACGCCGCGGCTTTCCTCGGCCATCGTCTGCCGAGCCTGAAACAAGCGGAGCCACATGATGGCGGACGAGACAGGCCTGTCGCTCAGGCGGGCGATCGCCACCGTGGCCATCCTCAACCTCGCTTATTTCGGGGTGGAGCTGGGGGTGGCGCTGCGGATCGGGTCGGTGTCGCTGGTCGCCGACAGCGCCGACTTCTTCGAGGACGCGGCGGTGAACGGCCTGATCCTGCTGGCGCTGGGCTGGCGCGCGCGGCCCAGGGCGCGGGTTGGTCTGGCGCTGTCCGGCGTGCTGCTGCTGCCGGTGGCGGCGTTCCTGTGGACCCTCTGGCGCAAGCTGGCCGCGCCGACCCCGCCGGATCCCGGCGCGCTCGCCCTGACCGGCCTCGGCGCCCTGGCGATCAACCTGTTCTGCGCCGTCCTGCTAGCGCGCTACCGGGCGCACGCCGGCAGCCTCACCCGCGCCGCATTCCTGTCGGCACGCAACGACGCGGCCGCCAACCTGGGGATCATCGGCGCGGGCCTCGTCACCGCCCTTACCCGCTCGCTTTGGCCCGACGTGGTGGTGGGCCTGGCGATCGCGGGCATGAACCTCGACGCCGCCCGTCAGGTGTGGGCCGCCGCGCGCGGCGAGCATGCCGCCGCCGAGCCGTGAACCCGCCGCCGCGCGCGCTGAAGAATTTGCCGCGCGCCCGGCGAACCTTGCCCAGTTGCGACGGCAGGTTTTGCGACTGGCGGTAGCGGCGGCAAGAAAAAATCAACCAAAACAGCAGGCGCGCCGTGGCGCAGGCCTTGCGCTTCCCCCACCGGGCAACGCGCCCTCCGGTGCCAGAAAGGCGCCGGTCTCGGGAAGAAGGACGTTTCCAATGAGTTCCAACTCTATCAACACCAACGTGGCCTCCATGGTCGCGTTGCAGAGCCTGACGGAGACTCAGGCCCAACTCGCCACGGTCCAAAACCGGGTGAGCACAGGCCTGAAGATCGGCAGCGCCAAGGACAATGGGGCCATCTGGGCCATCGCCCAGACCGAGCAGGCGCAAGCCTCCTCGCTCGACGCGGTGACCAACTCGCTGAACAACGGCAAGTCGGTTCTCGACACGACGTTGCAGGCGGGGGATCAGCTGACCTCGATCCTGACCCAAATGCGTGAGAAGGCGCTCGCCGCCTCTGACGCCGGTATCGACGATCCCTCTCGCACCCAGTACCAGACGGAGTTCGAGAAGCTCGCCCAGAGCTACGCCAACGTCATCGCGTCGGCGTCGTTCAACGGCGTGAACCTGATCGACGCTTCGACCGGTTCGGTCGCGGCCATCGGCTCCGCCGACGGCACGATCAAGGTGACTTCGGCGCACAACGCCCTGAACCCGGCTGCCGTGTTCGGGGCCGCACTGACGGTCACCGCCGGCACGCTCACGCCTCCGGCGACCACGGCTTCGGTCGACCAGATCGGCGGCGTGACCACGGCCTGGGCCGACGGCACAGGCACGGCGGCCGCGGCCGCGATGGCCACCATCGACACCGCCATGAAGACGGTGACGCAGGGGCTGTCGAGCTTCGGGGTGGACTCCACAGCTGTGGACAACCAGATCTCCCTGGTGTCGCAGCTGCAGGACAGCCTGAAGACGGGCGTGGGCAACCTGGTTGACGCGAACCTGGCTCAGGAAAGCGCCAACCTGCAGGCCCTGCAGACCAAGCAGCAGCTTGGCGTGCAGGCGCTGTCCATCGCCAACCAGTCGACCAGCATCCTGCTGGGTCTGTTCCGGTAAGAGTGGGCGTCTAGTCTTGAGTCACGGCGGGAAGGGCGACCTTCCCGCCGTTCCCTCGGGCGCGCTGTCGACGTGGCCCTTGCGCGCGGACGCTTAGGGGCTCCCGCAAACCCGCGACGCGCGCCAGACCCTGTCTCAGTTGGCTTGAGGCCAACTGGGAAGAACTGGGTCGTCGCCTTCCTGCTGGCGCGTGTGGCGGGATGCGCGCTAGTCCAGGGTCAGGCTGCGCCGATGACCGAACCCGCCGACCCGCCTCCCCCGAGCCTTGAAGCGGCCGCGCGCCGCCGCGCCTTCCTCGCCGCCTGGGCGGGGAGCACGGTCTTCCTGCTGCTGCAGAACACCACCAACGCCTTCTCGCAGCTACGTGACCAGCCGCACCTGCAGCGGGGCGAGCCGTTTGTCTGGGAATATTCCAGCGGCGCGATGGAGTTCGTCCTGCTGCCGGCGGTGGCTTGGCTGATGCTGCGCGTGGCGCCGCCCCGGCCGGGCGGCTGGCTGCGCTTCGCGGTCGTCCACATCGCCGGCAGCCTCGCCTTCTGCCTGATCCACGTCAGCGGCTTCGTGGTCATCCGCAAGGTGATCTATGCGCTGGCGGGGTACAGCTACGGCGGCGCGGACTGGCTCTACGAGTACCGCAAGGACGTGGTCAGCTATATCGGCTTCGCCCTGATCTTCTGGCTGGCGGACTGGGCCGCGCGGCAGTGGGCGGCGAGCCGCACGCCGGCGCCGCAGCCGGGCCAGCGGCTCTATCACCTGCGCGACGGCGCCCGCGTGGTCCGCGTGCCGATGGACGAGATCGTCGCGGTCACCTCGGCGCGCAACTATGTGGAGTTCCACCTGGCGGGCGGCCGCAAGCCCCTGGTGCGCGACACCCTGGCCAAGGTCGAGGAGGAGCTGGCCGCCGCCGGCTTCCTGCGCACCCACCGCTCCTGGCTGGTCAATCCGGCCCACGTGCGGGCGATCACCCCGGCGGCGGCCGGCGACTTCCGCCTGGAGCTCGACGGCGGCATGACTGCGCCCCTGTCGCGCCGCTTCCCCGATGCGCTGGAGAGCCTCAGGACCCCGGACGGGTCGGCCGCCTGAACTACTTGCCGCGCGGCGGAGGGGTGTAGAGCTCGACCGGATTGCCCTCGGGATCGGCGAGGAAATAGGCGGTCCCGGGGATCACCTCGCGGGTCTTCACCCCTTGCGTCCCCAGGAAGTCGGCGAGGCCCTTGGCGTCCGGGACCTCGAGGATCAGCCGGCTCATGGCGTTGGGGCCCTCGGGCCGGTTGGGCGAGGCCAGCAGGGCCACGATCGTGCCGTCGGGGGCGTAGCCCATCAGGTACTCGAACGGCTTGCCCTGGCGGCTCATGGTGTTGATCAGCCGCATGCCGAGCTTCTCCTGATACCAGGCGCGCTGGGCCTCCAGGTCGCGGACGTTGAAGCCGGAGCCGGCGATCGCCTTGGGCATAAGCTTGGCGGGGATCTCCGCCGCGCCGGCCGCTGTCGTGGAGCTCAGGGCCAAGGCGGCCAGGATGGCGATGTCGCTGCGCATGTCGTTTCCCCGTTTGGCCGCAGCCTAGCATGGCGGCCTCATCCGGCGAGCTTCGCCTCCAGGGCGGCGAGGTCGGGGACGAACCACACCGCGCGCCCGCGGTTGGACTCGCGGACGAAGTCGCGGAGCGCGTCGCTGCCGGCCACGGCCTCGGCGACGTCGCCCAGGATGACCACCTGGCGCTCATAGTTGACGAACTTCTGCAGGAGCTCGCCGGCTAGGCGGGTCTTCAGGTCGAGGAAGGCGGGGCTGAGCCGCGCCGTCGGGATCACCACCAGCCGCACGCCCGCCGAGAAGGTCTCGCCAAGGATGTCGGCGGCGTCGCGCTCGGCGGCGATCGGCGGGCCGTCTTCGGCGCAGACGTAGGCCCGGCAGCCGGCGATCTCGGCGATCTTCCCGGTCATGGCCCCGGTCATGGCGCGGGCTCGCGCAGGAACTCGAGGATCGGCGCGGTGAGGCCGCCCAGCACGTGGCCGGCCTGTGGCAGCATGACAATCCGGGCCTGGGGCGCTGCGCGGGCCAGCCGCCTGCGGCTGCCGGCGGAATCCAGCAGGCTGTCCCGCGCGCCCAGGAACATCAGGATCGGCATGGTGAGCGTCCGGAGCTGCGCCTCGCTGAACCGGGGCAGGGCGTCGCGCCGCGGATTGAAGTGGCTGAAGATCAGCTCGACGTACCTGGCGACGGCGGGGTGGGCCGCGCCGGTGCCGATCGAGCCCAGCATGCGGCGGCGGCCGGCCTCGCCCATGACATTGAGCAACGCCGCCTGCAGCAGGAAGCCCGGCCGCACCGCCCCCAGGCCGCCAGGCGCCAGCAGCACGAGCTTCGCCACCTTCGCCGGGCGGCGGATCGCATAGTCGAGGGCGTGCCAGCCGCCGAGCGAATTGCCGACGAAGGCCGCGCGCTGGACGCCCAAGCCCGCCAGCACGTCGTCCAGCCACTGGGCCTGGGTGTCGCCGGTGCGCGGCGGCCGAACCGGCGCGCTCTCGCCGGGCTCGCCGGGGAGGTCGACGGCGTAGACGCGGAAGTCCTGCGACCAGCTCGCCACGTCGCCCATCCACATGGTGGCGTTGGCGCCCGCGCCGTGCAGCAGGATCAGCGGCGGGGCGGCCGGGTCGCCGCTGGCCACCACGAAGGTCTCGCCGAGCCGGGTCGGCAGGCGCAGCTCCTCGCGCGGAACCGGCCAGGCCTGGCGGAAGCCGGCGTAGGCCGCCCTCAGCGCCTGCTCGCCCGCGGCGGTCTTGTAGATCGTGCTCATGGGACCTGCTCGAGGAAGACGTCGATCATCCGCAGCATGGCCGCGACGTCGCCGGGGGCGCCCACCAGCACCACCTTCACTTGGCGCATCGCCGGATCGTGGGCGACGTCGATGTGCATCGGATCGGCTCGCGCTTCGCCGCCCAGGCGGGCGCTGGTGATCACCCGCGCCAGGTGCTGGGCGCGCTCCGGCGAGATGTCCGGAACGTCGACGATGGCGGTCACCCGCACCCGGGCGGCGCCGCTGCGCGGCGGGGCGATCCCGAACGCCTCCATGTCGGAGCGCAGGATGCGGTACGACCGGCCGACCTTCACCGCCCGCAGACGCCCCTCGCGGATGAACCGCAACACGGTCTTCGGGTGCAGCTTCAGCCGCTCGGCGAACTGCTCGACGGTGTAGATATCCTCGGACATCACGGCCTCCGATATTCCCTATTAGGGCTAATTCGGCTCTTATATGGAGTCAATAGGGAACAACAAGGAACATTTCACGCGCGTTGCGGGCGGCGCTGCGAGGTCTAAGCTTGGCTCCAAAGACGTTGGGCGGGGAACCTCATGGGCGAGATCATCAGCGGCGATCGGCGGCTGGACAGCGCCGCCCTGGCGGATCGCGCCGCGCGGGCCGCGGCCGGTCTGGCCAGCCTGGGCGTCGGCAAGGGCGACCTGGTGGCGCTCTACCTGCGCAACGACCTGCCGTTCTTCGAGGCCAGCGCGGCGGCGGGCCTGCTGGGCGCCTATCCGACGCCGGTCAACTGGCACTACACGCCCACCGAAGCGCGCTACCTGTTCGAGAATTCCGGGGCCAAGGCGATCGTCATCCACGCCGACCTGCTGGCCGGCGTCCGCGACGCCGTGCCCGAAGGCGTCGCGGTGCTGGTCGTGGAGACCCCGGCGGAGCTCGCCCAGGCCTACGGCGTCCCGGCCGAAGCCGCCAAGGCGCCGCCGGACCTGCCGGTCTGGGACCGCTGGCTGGAGGGGTTCGCGCCGCTCAGCCAGGTCAGCGAGGCGCCGGGGACGGTGATCTACACCTCCGGCACCACCGGCCATCCGAAGGGCGTCCGCCGCGCCCCGCCGACCGCCGAACAGTCGGCGCTGACGGGGGCCATCATCGGCAGGGCCTTCGGCTTCGTCGGCCATGGCGCGCCGGACGAGATCGTCACCGTGGTGACCGGGCCGATGTACCACTCCGCGCCCAACGCCTACGGCCTGTTCGCGGCCCGCCTCGGGGCCAAGGTGATCCTCGAAGCGCGGTTCGATCCGGAGGAGCTGCTGGCGCTGATCGAGGCGGAGCGGGTGACCCACCTGCACATGGTGCCGATCATGTTCAACCGGCTGCTGAAGCTGCCCGACGCGGTGAAGCACAAGTACGACCTCTCGTCCCTGCGCTTCGTGGTGCATGCCGCCGCGCCCTGCCCGGCGCCGATCAAGCGGGCGATGATCGACTGGTGGGGGCCGGTGATCACCGAATACTACGGCTCGACCGAGACCAGCGCGGTGGTGTTCTGCACGTCCGAACAGTGGCTGGCCCACCCTGGCACGGTGGGCAAGGCCTGGCCGGAGGCCGACGTCCGGGTGATCGGCGCCGACGGCGAGAGCCTGCCGGCCCGCGAGGTCGGCGAGGTGGTGGCCCGCATCCGCGGCATGGCCGACTTCACCTACCATGGCGACGACCAGAAGCGCCGTGACGCCGAGAAGGCGGGGCTGATCGCGCCGGGCGACGTGGGCTACCTCGACGAGGACGGCTTCCTCTACCTCTGCGATCGGGCCAAGGACATGATCATCTCCGGCGGGGTGAACATCTATCCGGCGGAGATCGAGGCCGAGCTGGCCAAGATGCCGGGGGTCGCCGACTGCGCGGTGTTCGGCATCCCCGACGAGGAGTTCGGCGAGGCGGTCTGCGCGGTGGTGCAGCCGGTGCCGGGCGGGACCCTGAGCGAGGCCGAGGTGAAGACCTGGCTGCGCGGCCAGGTGGCCGGCTACAAGGTCCCCAAGCGGGTCGAGCTGGCCGCCGAGCTGCCGCGCGAGGACTCGGGCAAGATCTTCAAGCGCAAGCTGCGCGAGCCGTTCTGGGAAGGGCTCGACCGGCGGATCTGAGGCGGCGGCTGTGGGGGCGTTGGTGGCGAAACGGATGATGGCGTGGGCGGCGGGTCTGGCCGCCGGTTTGGCCCTGACGGCGGGCGCGCGGGCCGCCGAGCCCACGGCCTATGTGCTGGAGCCGGCCGCGGTCTGGACCGCCGGCGACGCCGCGCCGCACGCCGGCTGGGTGGTAGTCGTTCAAGGTCAAAGGATCTCCGCGGTCGGGCCGAAGGGCTCGGTGGCGGCGCCGGCCGGGGCGGAGACGGTGAGCCTGCCGGGCGCGACCCTGATCCCCGGCCTGATCGAGCTGCACTCGCACCTGCTGCTGCACGCCTACAACGAGGTGCTGTGGGACGACCAGGTGCTGAAGGAGCCGCCGGCCTACCGCGTGCTGCGCGCCGGGCGCGACGCCGAGCGGACCCTGATGGCCGGCTTCACCACCCTCCGCGACCTGGGCACCGAGGGGGCCGGCGACGCCGACGTGCAGCTGAAGCGGGCGATCGGCGAAGGGATCATCCCTGGGCCCCGGATGTTCGTGGTCACCCGCGCCATCGTCGCCACCGCCTCCTACGGCCCACGCAAGGGCTTCCGCACCGACGCCGACCTGCCGCAGGGGGCGCAGGAGGTGACCGGCGAGGCGGAGGGGGTGAAGGCGGTGCGCGAGCAGGCCGCGGCCGGCGCCGACTGGATCAAGCTCTATGGCGACTACCGCGTGGGCCCGGACGGCGGCACGCGGCCGACCTTCAGCCAGCAGGAGATGGACGCCATGGTCGCGGCCGCCCACGACAGCGGCCGGCCGGTGGCGGTGCACGCGGCCAGCGACGAGGGGGTGCGCCGGGCCATCCTGGCCGGCGCCGATACGGTCGAGCACGCCTATGGGACCAGCGAGGCCACCTTCAAGCTGATCAAGGAGAAGGGCGCGGCCTATGTGCCGACGCTCACCGCCGTGGAAGCCACGGCCAGTTACTTCCAGCACTACGTCCCCGGCCAGAGCCCGCCGACGCCGGCCATGCAGGACGCCGAGCGGGCCTTCCGCCTGGCGCTGAGGCTGGGCGTCACCATCGGCTCGGGCAGCGACGTGGGCGTCTTCCCGCACGGCGAGAACTGGCGCGAGATCGCCTGGATGGTGAAGGACGGCATGACCCCCGCCCAGGCCCTGACCGCCGCCACCGCCACCAATGCGAAGATCCTCCGCCACGACGCCGACCTCGGCCGCGTCGCGCCAGGCTACCTGGCCGACCTGGTGGCGGTGGGCGGCGACCCGACGGCCGATATTTCAACGTTGAAGAATGTCCGCTTCGTGATGAAGGACGGCCGGGTCTATCGGCGGCCCTAGGCCGGCGCCTTCGCCGCCTTCTGCGCCGCGAACCAGGGGATCATGCGGGCGATGGCTTCCTCGATCAGCGGGGTCGAGACGGCGAAGCTGAGGCGGATGAAGTGGCGGCCTTCGACGGGGTCGAAGTCGATGCCCGGCGCCGTCGCCACCCCGGTGTCGCGGAGCAGGCGCTTGCAGAAGGCCAGGCTGTCGTCGGTCAGGTGGCCCACGTCGGCCCAGATGTAGAAGGCCCCGTCCGGCGGGGCGATCTCGCTGAGGCCCAGCGCCGGCAGGGCGGCCAGCAGCAGGGCGCGGTTGGCCCGGTAGACGTCGACATTGGCCTCCAGCTCGGGCGTGGCGTCCATGGCGGCGAGGCCGGCGTGCTGGGCCAGCGACGGCGCGGTCAGGAACAGGTTGCCAACATAGGCCCGCGCGCGGCCGAGGTCGGCCTTGGGCGCCACCAGCCAGCCCAGCCGCCAGGGCGCCATGGAATAGTATTTCGAGAACGAGTTGACGATCAGCGCTGTCGGCTCGAACTCCAGCATCGACCGCGTCGGGCCGGCGTAGCTGAGCCCGTGGTAGATCTCGTCGGAGACGATGCGGACGCCGCGCGCCCGGCAGACCTCGGCGATGGCGGCGAGCTCCTCCGGCGGCAGGATCGTGCCCGTCGGATTGGCGGGGCTCGCGACGATCAGGCCGGCCGGCGCCGGATCGAGGGCGGCGACGGCCGCCGCGGTCAGCTGGAAGCGCTCATTGTGGCCGCAGGCGATCTCCACCGGGACCAGGTGCAGGGCCTTGGCGGTGTTGCGGTAGGCGACGTAGCCGGGCCGCGCCATGGCGATCCGCGCCCCGGGCTCGAAGCTCGACGCCAGCGCCAGCACCAGGGCGGCCGAGGCGCCGCAGGTCAGGATGATCTGGCGCGGGTCGACGGTGAGCCCATAGGTCTCCGCATAGTGGCGGGCGATCCGCGCGGTCAGCGCCGAGCTTTCCCAATAGCCCATGGGGTCGGTGTCGAGGATGCGGTGGGCGGCGGCGATGGCGGCCTTGGGCGCCGGCGTCGACGGCTGGCCGAACTCCATGTGGATGATCGAGGCGCCCTGCCCCTTCAGCTCGTGGGCGAGCACGCTGACGGAGATGGCGTGGAACGGGTCGATCTCGGCGGGCATGGTCTTCGCCTACCTCGAAATACGATCAGAGGCCACGCCTCGCGAGGCCGACGCACGCCTCCCCTCCCCCTTGCGGGGAGGGGCCGGGGGTGGGGGTGCGAGCGTGGCATCTGCCGAGCAGACACCCCCACTCCCAACCCTCTCCCCGCACGGGGGAGAGGGCTTTGACGCCTTGACCTGAAGCGCTGCAGGCTTGATGGGCGCAGGTGATGACCACGCCAACCTCCGCCTCCACCCGACGCGTCCTCGTCGCCAGCCTGGTCGGCACCGCCGTCGAGTTCTACGACTTCTATATCTACGCCACGGCGGCCTCGCTGGTGTTCGGGCCGCTGTTCTTCCCGGCCGCCTCGCCCTCGGCGCAGCTCTTGAGCGCCTATGCGACCTTCGCGGTGGCCTTCTTCGCCCGGCCGGTGGGCGCGGCCTTCTTCGGCCATTTCGGCGACCGGATCGGGCGCAAGTCGACCCTGGTCGCCAGCCTGATGACCATGGGCGCCTCGACCGTGCTGATCGGGCTTCTCCCCGGCTACGCCCAGGCGGGCTGGATCGCGCCGGCCCTGCTCTGCCTGCTGCGCTTCGGCCAGGGCTTCGGCCTGGGCGGCGAGTGGGGCGGCGCGGCCCTGCTGGCCATCGAGAACGCCCCGCCCGGCTGGCGCGCGCGCTTCGGCATGTTCCCGCAACTCGGCGCGCCGGTGGGCTTCATCGCCGCCAACGGCCTGTTCCTGATCCTCAACCTGGCCCTGACCCCCGAGCAGTTCCGCACCTGGGGCTGGCGGCTGCCGTTCCTGTTGTCGGCGGTGCTGGTGGGCCTGGGCCTCTGGGTGCGGCTGAAGATCGCCGAGACGCCGGTGTTCGAGGCCGCGATGGCCGAGGCGGAGCCCTCCGACGTGCCGATGGCCGAGGTGGTGAAACGCCACCCCCTAAGGCTCCTGGGCGGGACCTTCGCGGTGGTCGCCTGCTTCGCGATCTTCTACCTCTCGACCGCCTTCGCGCTGGGCTACGGGGTGGGGACCCTGCGCTATAGCCGCGCCGCCTTCCTGGGGGTCGAGCTGGGCGCCATCGTCTTCCTGGCCGCCGGCATCCTGCTGGCCGGCTGGTGGTCGGATGCGACCAACCCGCGCCTGGTCCTGATGCGCGGCTGCCTGGCCACGGTGGCGGTGGCGGTGGTCATGAGCGCCTTCTTCGGCGCCCATTCCCTGCTGTTGATCTGGGTCTGGCTATCCGCGGCCCTCTTCGTGATGGGCTTCGTCTATGGACCGCTGGGGGCCTTCCTGCCGGGCCTGTTCCCGGCGCGGGTGCGCTACTCCGGCGCCTCGATCGCCTTCAACGTCGGCGGGATCCTCGGCGGCGGCCTGGCGCCGATCATCGCCCAGGCGCTGGCCGACCGCGGCGGCCTCGTCTGGGTCGGCCTCTACCTGGCGATCGCCGCCCTGGTCAGCCTGGCCGCCATCGCGCCGCTGAAGCTGGCGGCGGCCGACTAGACCGGCGTGTCCCCCGCCACCGTCGTGCGGTGCATCAGCCGCAGGTGGCCGTCGTAGCCGCCCTCGGCGAAGTGCATGGTGCAGCGGTTGTCCCACATCAGCAGCATCTTCGGCCGCCACTTGTGGCGGTAGACGAACGCGTCGGCGGTCATGTGCTGGAACAGGAAGCCGAGGATCGCGGCGCTTTCCTGCGGCGTCAGGCCCTCGATGCCCACGGTGTAGACCGGCGAGATGAACAGCGCCTTCCGGCCGGTCACCGGATGGGTGCGGACCAGGGGGTGGGTCAGGCTCTTGTCGGCCTCGGAGGAGGTGATGATCTGCAGGGTGCGCTTCGCGGTCTCCTTGGCGAACACCCCTTGGGTCCCATAGGCCCGCGTCGCGGAATGCACCGCCTGCAGCGGCGCCAGCATCTTCTGCATCGTCGGCGACAAGGCCTCGTAAGCCCGCGCGCCGTCGCAAAACAGGGTGTCGCCGCCAACCGGCGGCACGACCTCGGAATGCAGGATGGTGGCGGCGGGGGGCGTGGCCTGGAAGCTCCAGTCGGAGTGCCAACCGGCCCCGAAGTTGGTGGCCTTCTCGTCCGGCTCGCGGCGCAGCTCCAGCACGTTCGGGTGGCCCGGCATCGGCTTGATGAACGGGTCCTCGCCGAAGGCCCCGATCTGCAGGGTGTAGGCCTCCAGCTGGTCCAGGGTCAGCGGCTGGTCGGGGAAGGCCACCACCGCATGCCGCGCCCAGGCGGCTTTCACATCGGCCAGCGCGTCCTTAGATAGGGGGTGCGTGAGGTCGAGGCCGGTGATCTCCGCGCCGAATCCCGTTGGCTGCGCCTTCACTCGAAGCGTCCGATATGGGCTTTCCGCTTGCTTGAGCATCGCCGGCGCCTCCCGCTGCGTCATGCGCAGCACCTCATGAAACACCCGTTTGCCACGGGGAACTCAAGACTGTAATCGAACCCGGCCATGACAGTTATCGACACCGCCGAAGACACCCTCCTGGCCCTCGCCCCCGACCGCACGGTCAGTGCGCGCGAGGCGTTCGGCATGGACTTCGACATGCAGGTCCCGGCCTTCTCGACGCGCGACCCGCACGTCCCGGACATCGACGAGGCCTACAAGTTCGACCCCGAGACCACGCGGGCGATCCTGGCGGGCTTCGCCCACGACCGCCGCGTGATGATCCAAGGCTATCACGGCACGGGCAAGTCGACGCACATCGAGCAGGTGGCGGCCCACCTGAACTGGCCGCTGATCCGGGTGAACCTCGACAGCCACGTGAGCCGCATCGACCTGGTGGGCAAGGACGCCATCGTCCTGCGCGAGGGCATGCAGGTCACCGAGTTCCGCGAAGGCATGCTGCCCTGGGCGATCCAGCGGCCGATCGCGCTCGTCTTCGACGAATACGACGCCGGCCGGCCGGACGTGATGTTCGTGATCCAGCGGGTGCTCGAGGCGCAGGGCAAGCTGACCCTGCTGGACCAGAACCGCGTCATCCGCCCGAACAAGTATTTCCGGCTGTTCTCGACGACCAACACCATCGGTCTCGGCGATACCACCGGCCTCTATCACGGCACCCAGCAGATCAACCAAGGCCAGATGGACCGCTGGTCGATCGTCGCCACGCTCAACTACCTCAGCCACGACGTGGAGGCCGAGATCGTGCTGGCCAAGGCACCGGGCTACAACACCGCCGACGGGCGGCGCACCATCAACGCCATGGTCCGCGTCGCCGACATGACCCGCAACGCCTTCATGAACGGCGACATCTCGACCGTGATGAGCCCGCGCACCGTGATCACCTGGGCCCAGAACGCCGACATCTTCGGCGGCGACATCGCGCTCGGCTTCCGGATGACCTTCCTGAACAAGTGCGACGAGCTGGAGCGCGGCACGGTGGCCGAATTCTTCCAGCGCGCCTTCGGCCAGGACCTGCCGGAAAGCACGGCGCGGGTGCGGGTGGCTTAGGCCCTAAGCGACAGAGGAATTGGCTGGACCGTGACGCCCCCGCGCGCGATCCTGCGGGCATAACTGCCTAAGAATTTCGGGGGGAAACCATGGCTTTGAAGGTGCTGGCGGCGCTCGGCTTGAGCGCGGGGATGATGCTGGTCGCGGGCGCGGCGGCGGCGCAGACGCAAGGCCTGCCGAAGAACGACTACGGCGACAAGGCAAGCTGGCTGTGCCGGCCGGACAAGATCGCGGGCAACGCCTGCAAGGTCGACCTGTCGACGACCGTCGTGCAGGCCAACGGCAAGGAGAGCGTCGAGGCCTTCCATGCCGATCCCAAGGCCCCGATCGACTGCTTCTACGTCTATCCGACGGTGTCCAACGACCCGGGCGTGATCTCCGACATGAACCCCGGTTCCGAAGAGACCAACGTCGTGAAGGTGCAGTTCGCCAGGCTCGGCGCCAAGTGCCGGCTCTACGCGCCGATGTACCGCCAGATCACGCTGACGGCGCTGCGCGCCGGCATCGCCGGCAAGCCCCTGCCCGGCCAGAACGACCCGGCCATGCGGACCACCGGCTACAACGACGTGGTCGACGCCTGGAACTACTACCTGGCGCACGACAACCATGGCCGGGGCGTAGTGCTGGTGGGCCACTCCCAGGGCTCGGGCGTGCTGACCCAGGTGATCAAGAACGAGATCGACGGCAAGCCGGTGCAGGCCAGGCTGGTCTCGGCGATCCTGATGGGCACCCGCCTGCCGGTGGACAAGGGCAAGGACCTCGGCCTCTTCCAGCACGTGCCGCTCTGCAAGTCGGCCGCCCAGGTGGGCTGCGTGATCGCCTATGCCAGCTTCCGCGACACCGTCCCGCCGCCGGCCAACAGCCGCTTCGGCAAGGCGCCCAACGAGAACCAGGTGGCCGCCTGCACCAACCCCGCGGCGCTCGGCGGCGGCAAGGGCGAACTGCACGCCTACCTCTCCAACAGCGCGCCGATCTCCGGCGCGGCGGCGCCCAAGACGGTGTGGGTGAAGGGCAAGCCCAACCCGACGACGCCGTTCATCTCGGTCCCCGGCCTGCTCACGTCGGAGTGCGTGGAGAAGAACGGCTTCAGCTACATGGAAGTCCACGTGAACGCCGTTCCGGCCGACCCGCGCACCGACTCGATCGAGGGCGACGTGGTGCTGCCCGGCGGCCAGGTCTCCGCCGACTGGGGCCTGCACCTGATCGACGCCAACCTCGCCATGGGCAATCTGGTCCACATTGTGGGCGAGGAATCCAAGGCCTGGATCCACGGCAAGCCGTGAATGCGAAAGCGCCCGCCCCTGGGGAGGGGCGGGCGCCGACACGCACTCGGATGGAAGGCGGTCTAGTCGCCGGCGATCTTGCGGCCGGCCCAGAAGCCCAGGATCAGGAAGACCACGAAGCCGACCAGGAACAGGAAGAACAGCAGCTTCGCCACGCCCGCCGCCGCCCCGGCCAGGCCGGTGAAGCCGAGGCCGCCGGCGATCAGGGCGACCACCGCGAAGATCAGAGCCCATTTGAGCATTTCGCTCTCCTTCAAAACACCAAGAGGCCGAGGTTGGACCTTGACTGTAGAACGCGGCGTCCGCGCCGCCCGTTCCTTGTCTCTGGCCTCGTCACAGGCCCTGCCGCACGAAACCTTGTTTCGTTGGAACCCCGTGCTGATCTAAGACGACACCCGAGATGGCCAAGAACCCCGAAAGTCCGCTGGAGCCCTTCAAGCGCGCGCTGGCCAACGCCGCCCGCTCGCTGGCCGAGATGCCGGACCTGGAGATCGTCTATTCCGGCGAGGGGCCGCAGCTGTCCGGCAAGCGGGCCGTGCTGCCGCATCCGCCCCGCGACCTGACGCCGATCGACGCCGCCCGTATCCGCGGCCTGGCCGACCAGATGGCCCTGCGCCTGGCGCACCACGACGTGGAGGCCCATGCCAAGGCGCGGCCCGCCTCGGCCCTGGGCGGCCCGATCTACGACGCCATCGAGGCGGCCCGCATCGAGGCGGTGGGCGCCAACGCCCTGAGCGGGGTGCGCGAGAACCTCAAGGCGGTGCTGGAGCAGGCCTGGGCCAAGCGCTCGTTCAACCAGATCGAGGCCCTGGCCAACCCGCCGCTGGCCGATGTCGTCGGCCTGATGGTCCGCGAGCGGCTGACCGGCGAGAAGCCGCCGGCCATGGCCCAGCCCCTGGTCGAGCTGTTCCGGGACGAGATCGAGGCCAAGGCCGGCGCCGACCTCGACAAGCTGGTGGAGACCATCGCCGACCAGAAGGCCTCGGCGCGGATCGCCCGCGCCATCATCCGCGACCTGCAGATGGGCGACGACCTCTCCGACGCCCCGGACCAGCCGGACCAGTCCGAGGAAGGCGAAGAGGGCGAGGCCGAGGCTTCCGACGAGAACGACGACGGCGACGGCGAGGGCCAGTCCCCGCAGCAGACCGCCCTGGACGAGGACGAGACGAGCCATCGCGAGAGCGAGGACGCCGACAGCCAGATGATGTCGGCGGAGGAGGATCCCAACGCCGAGGACACCGACGAGCCGCCGGACATGGGCGATGGCGAGCAGCCGGCGCGCCCGGAGTTCTCCGGCGAGGGCCGGGTGGTCACCTACAAGGTGTTCACCACCGCCCACGACGAGATCGTGGCGGCCGAGGAACTGTGCGACGGCGAGGAGCTGACCCGGCTGCGCGCCTATCTCGACCAGCAGCTGGCCAGCCTGTCGAACGTGGTCTCCCGGCTCGCCAACCGGCTGCAGCGCAAGCTGCTGGCGCAGCAGAACCGCACCTGGACCTTCGACCTCGAGGAGGGCGTGCTCGACGTCGCGCGCCTGACCCGGGTGATCACCGATCCCACCGCGCCCCTGTCCTTCAAGGAGGAGGCCGACACCGAGTTCCGCGACACGGTGGTGACCATTCTTATCGACAACTCGGGCTCCATGCGCGGCCGGCCGATCATGGTGGCCGCGGTCTGTGCCGACATCCTGGCTCGCACCCTGGAACGCTGCGGCGTGAAGACCGAGATCCTCGGCTTCACCACCCGGGCCTGGAAGGGCGGCCAGGCGCGCGAGGACTGGCTGAAGGCCGGCAAGCCCGCCCAGCCCGGCCGGCTCAACGACCTGCGCCACATCATCTACAAGTCCGCCGACTCCCCCTGGCGGCGCGCCCGGCGCAACCTCGGCCTGATGATGCGCGAGGGCCTGCTGAAGGAGAACATCGACGGCGAGGCCCTGATGTGGGCGCACCAGCGGCTGATCGGCCGCTCCGAGCAGCGGCGCATCCTGATGGTGATCTCCGACGGCGCGCCGGTGGACGATTCCACCCTGTCGGTGAACTCCGGCCACTATCTGGAGCGCCACCTGCGCGAGGTGATCGCCGAGATCGAGGGCAAGAGCCCGGTGCAGCTGATCGCCATCGGCATCGGCCACGACGTCACCCGCTACTACCGCCGCGCCGTGACCATCGTCGACGTGGAGCAGCTGGCCGGCGCGATCACCGACCAGCTGGCCGAGCTGTTCTCGGAGGAGCCGGAACGGCTGACCCGCCGCTCGGCCGGCCTGCTGCAGCCGCCGCCCAATACCCAGGGCCCCAAGCCCACCATGCGCCGCTCCACCTTCAAGGAGGTGCGACGGGCGGTCGCCTAGGTCATTTCAGCCCAAGCCATTCAGGGAGAGGATTTCATGCGCGAGGATGTTTCGATCCCAACGCCGGACGGCGACGCCCGCGGCTTCGTGTTCACGCCAGACGCCGATAAGGGGCCCTGGCCCGCGGCGATCATCTACATGGACGCGCCCGCGATCCGGCCGGCGATGTTCGAGATGGCCGGGCGCCTGGCCAAGGCCGGCTACTACGTGCTGCTGCCCGACCTGTTCTGGCGCGCCGGGCCCTATCCGCCGCTGGACATCAAGAAGGCGTTCGGCGGCGATCCCGAGATGGGCGCCCTGTTCCAGAAGCTGCGCGCCTCGACCGATCCGGAAAAGCAGATGGTCGACACCAAGGCCTGCCTCGACTTCCTCGATAGGGACCCGCGCGCCAAGGCCGACAAGGTGGGGGTGACCGGCTACTGCATGGGCGGGAGCATCGCGCTGCGGGCTGCGGGCACCTTCCCCGACCGCATCGCCGCGGCCGCCTCCTTCCACGGCGGCAACATGGCCACCGACGCCGACAACAGCCCGCATCGCCTCGCCGACCGGATTGAGGCCAAGGTGCTGGTGGCCGGCGCCGACGAGGACGCCCACTTCGACGAGGCGCAGAAGGTGCGGCTGGACGCGGCCCTGAAGGACGCCGGCGTCGACGCCGAGGTCTCGATCTGGAAGGGCGCCAAGCACGGCTGGGTGCCCACCGACATGCCGGTCTACAACCCCGAGGCCGCCGAACGCCACTGGCGCGAATTGATCGCCCTGTTCGACGAGACCCTGAAGGAAAAGGTGGCGGCGTAGTCGACGGCCTTCACGCTTGTAAATTGTACGATTTAATGTACATATAGCGGGCTGGAGGCCGAAATGAACGTGCTCAACTACTCGGACACCCGCGCCCGGCTGAAGGAAGTCATGGACCAGGTGGTCGAAGACCGGACGCCGGTCGTGGTGACCCGCAAGCGCGGCGAAGCCGTGGTGATGGTCTCGTTGGCCGACTGGAACGCGATGGAGGCCACACTGCACCTGGTGTCGAGCCCGGCCAATGCGGCGCGCCTTGCTGAAGCGGTGCGGCAGCTCGACGCCGGCGAGGGCTCGGAGCAGGAGCTCCGCGAGCCGTGAGGCTGGTGTTCGCGGACCGCGCCTGGGAGGACTACCTCCACTGGCAGGCTGCGGACCCGAACACCCTGGAACGGCTGAACGGCCTGCTCCGGGAATGCATGCGATCGCCGTTTCGCGGAACGGGCAAGCCCGAGCCGCTGCGCGGAGACCTGCAGGGCTGGTGGTCGCGGCGGATCACGCTGGAGGACCGGCTGGTGTATCGCATGACGGGCGCGGGCGCGGCGCAGCAGCTCGAGATCGCCCAGTGCCGCTTCCACTACTGACCCTCGGCGGCCAAAGAAAAAGCCGCCCGGGGGGCGGCCTCTTCGGAATGACAGGGAGAGAGGGCTGGAGCCCCTAGGCGGCCGCCGGCTGCTCGGCGAGCTTGGCCTTCAGCTGGCGCTTGATCTTCAGGGCGCGCGGCGAGAGGTCCTCGTCGCCGGCCTTCAGCAGGAAGGCGTCGAGGCCGCCCCGGAAGTCGAGGGTGCGCAGCGCGGCGTTGGTGATCCGCAGCCGGAAGGTCTGGCCGAGCGCATCCGACTGGAGGCTGGCGGGCGACAGGGCCGGCAGGAAGCGGCGCTTGGTCTTGATGTTCGAGTGGCTCACGTTGTGGCCGACCATGGGGCCGACCCCCGTGAGTTCGCAGCGGCGCGACATAGCGAAAGACCTTCGCGGAAATTAAGGAACGGCGGACCCAGGCCCGCGGGAGCGGGCGATATAGAGGAACGAGCGCGCCCGCGTCAAGGCGAGGCCGGGGCTTTGCGGCCCTTCAGCCGGTCCGGAAGCTTCACCGTTTGTGCCGGCCACCCCTTCAGATACAATATCTTGCGGTGAACAAAAGCCGAATCGCGACGAGTCAGTGATTCGGACATGCTTTGTTTCGCCCGCGTTCCAGGCGAAACTCCCCGCCCTTTCTCCGCCTTCGCCGCGAGGTCCCATGGCCGCCTCGGTCGCCGACAAGCGAGCCCGCTTCCGCAAGCTGCACGAAGCCGGCTGCTTCATCATCCCCAACCCCTGGGACGTGGGCTCGGCCCGGGTGCTGCAGGCCCTGGGCTTCCAGGCGCTGGCCACCACCAGCTCCGGCTTCGCCTGGTCGCAAGGCGGCTTGGACAACGAGATGTCGCTCGAGGGCATGCTGGCCCACTTCGCCGAGCTCTCGGCGGCGGTGGATCTGCCGATCAACGCCGACTTCGAGAACGGTTTCGGCGACGCCCCCGAGGAGGTGGCGGCCAATGTCACCCGCGCCCTGGCGACCGGGGTCGCGGGGCTCTCCATCGAGGACCAGGCGCACGATGCGGCCAAGTCCCTCTATGACGAGGCCCTGGCCGTAGCGCGGATCCGCGCGGCGCGGGCGGCGATCGACGCCGACGGGACCGGCGCGGTGCTGGTCGGCCGCGCGGAGGGCCGGCTGGGCGACCGGGCGCCGCTGGCCGCCGTGCTGGACCGCCTGGTCAAGCTCGCCGAGGCCGGCGCCGACTGCCTCTATGCGCCGGGCCTGCGCACCAAGGACGAGATCGCCAAGGCGGTGAAGGCGGTGGCGCCGAAGCCGCTGAACGTGCTGGTCAGCACGCCGGGCTTCAGCCGCGCCGAGCTCGCCGACCTCGGCGTGCGGCGGATCAGCGTCGGCGGTGGGCTGGCGCGGGTGGCCTGGGGCGCGATGATCAAGACGGCGCGGGCCCTGGCCGCGGACGGCAGCTTCGAAGGCTTCGCGGGCGCGGCGACCGGCGCCGACATGCAGGGCCTGCTGGGCTCGTGAGGGCGGGCGCGCTCGGCCTCGCCTGCGCCGTCCTGCTGGCCGCCACGGCGGCGCGGGCCGAGGATGCGCCGGCCGTGAAGCCGCTCTTCGCCTACACCGCGGACTGGGACGGCGTGGCCGCAGGCGGCCGTTCGCAATCGGGCACCTACGTGCATGTGATGACCGCGGGCGTGCAGGCGCCCATCGCCTCCGGCTGGAGCTGGACGGTGCAGGGCGCCTG
This sequence comes from Phenylobacterium sp., assembly GCA_004799545.1. Lineage (GTDB taxonomy): Bacteria > Pseudomonadota > Alphaproteobacteria > Caulobacterales > Caulobacteraceae > Phenylobacterium. The sequence goes on along the minus strand of SSMU01000001.1, from coordinate 74,666 downwards.
GACGGCCGGCGCCAACCTTTCGGCCCGGGCGATCGGCGACGTGGCCGGCGTGCAGGGGCCGTTCAACAGCGGCAACGGCCTGTGGCTCTATGAAGCCAAGGCCACCTACCAGTCCGAGCGCACGACCTTCCAGGCGGGGCGATTGTCGGCGGGCGACGCCCTGCCGGGCGTGGCCGGCATGGGCCAGTTCGTGAACTCGGCCTTCTCCTCCAACGGCGGGGCGATCACCATCAACGATCCGGGGCGCGCGGCGACGCCCGCCTCGACCTGGGGCGCCTGGGGCAAGACCGACGTGGGCGCCCTGGAGCTGCGCGGCGGGGCCCTGCTCTCCGATCCGGCGCGGATAACCTTGCAGAAGCACGGCCTGGATTTCAGCTTCCATCCAGATGACGGGGTGATCGGCTTCGCCGAGGCGGTGGCGCCGGTGGCCGGGCCGCTCCGGGCCGGTGTCGGCGCCTATCACGACAGCGCCCGGTTCCAGACCTTCGACGGGAACGTCTCAAGAGGCGACGAAGGGTATTACCTGTGGATCGAGCGGCCGGCGCCGGACAAGGGCGGCGGCTTGAGCGGCTTCGCCATGCTGCAGGCCGCCCCGCGCCAGGACCGCAACCTGCAGCCGCTGTTCCTGATCGGCGGGGTGACCTGGCAGGGGCTGATCGCGGCGCGGCCGAACGACGCCCTCTCGCTGGGCGCGACGGCGGGCCGGTTCAGCGACCGGGGCCCCTTGCGCGGCTGGGAGGACCTGGTCGAGGCCAACTACCGGGTTGCGCTTAGCGACCACCTGGCGATGCGGCCCGACCTGCAGTGGGTGATCCATCCGGCCGGCCGCGGCGGCGGGCGCGACGCCCTGGTGGTGGGCGTACAGCTGGAGGCGGGCCTGTAGGACAGGCCTTGCGGATCGTCCGCCGCAGGACCCACAACGGACCGGGCAGACAGCAAGGCCCCAATGACCGATCCCGGACCTCCCAAATTCCGCCGCCGCAAGGCCGCCCGGCCGGGCGAGATCGTCGAGGCGGCCCTCGCGGTGTTCGCGGAGAAGGGCTTCGCGGCCGCCCGGCTGGACGAGATCGCCGCGCGCGCCGGAGTGTCGAAGGGCGCGCTCTACCTCTATTTCGCCACCAAGGAGGACCTGTTCCGCGCCGTGGTGGAACAGGCCATCGCCCCTAACATGCAGGTCGTCCGCGCGATCATCGCCGCCCACCCGGGCCCTTTTCCCGAGCTGCTGGGCCTGGTCGCCGAGCGGATCTCCGGCCTGATGGACGCCCTGCCGGTGGGCGGGGTGGTGAAGATGGTGATCGGCGAGGCCGGCAATTTCCCCGAGCTGGCCCGGGTCTGGCACGAGCGGCTGGTCAGCCAGGCTCTGGGAGCGCTGACCGACGCTATCACCGCGGCCCAGGCGCGCGGCGAGGTGAAGCCGGGCGACGCCCGCACCTACGCCCTGGAGCTGATCTCGCCGCTATTGGTCGCGCTGATCTGGCGCGAGACCTTCGTGCCGGTGGGGGCGGCCGGCTTCGACCTGCCGGCGGTCGCCCGCCAGCACATGGCGACCATGCTCACCGGCATGGCGACCGAGCCGGCGGCCCCGGGCTAGGATCGGCGTCATGTACGGCCTCCTCTGCGCCACCCCCGAAGAGCTCGCGGCCCTGCGCGCGCGCCTGCACCTGGATCCTAAGCCGGAGGTCCACGGCCCGACCCGGGTCTGGCGCGGCCGGCACGACGGCGAAGAGCTGGTGTTGGCCCAGATGGGCATCGGCAAGGTCAACGCCGCCGCCGCCGCGACCCTGCTGCTCGCCCTGTTCGAGGTCGAGGCGCTGATCTGCTCGGGCGTGGCGGGCGGCCTTTCGCCCGATCTGCCGGTGGGGACCGTGCTGCTGGCCGAGCGGCTGGCGATCCACGACTACGGCCGGGTGGCGGGCCGCCGGTTCACGCCCACCGCCTCAGGGAAGATCCCGATCGGGGCGTCGGAGCTGACCGCCTTGCCCGACGTCCGGCCCGAGGTCGCCGTCGCCTTCGCCCGGCTGGAGGCGGTGGTGGCCGGCAAGCTCGGCCATCCGCTGCGGCGCGGCGGGATCGTCACCGCCGACTATTTCCTCAACTGCGCCGAGACCCGCGACGAGCTGCGCGCCCGCTTCGCCGCCGACGCCATCGACATGGAGTCCGGCGCCATCGCGCAGGTCGCCGAGGCCTGGGACCGGCCGCTCTACGTGATCCGCACCCTCTCCGACCTGGCCGGCGAGGAGAGCCACGTCACCTATGGCCAGATGGCCCTGATGGCGGCGTCCAACTCCGCCCTCTGCGTCGCCGAGCTGCTGGCGATCCTCAAAAGCTAGCCCAACTTGCCGAGGACGAGATCGCCGCTAAACAGGAACATCCATGCCAGTACCTCCCGCGATTTCCGACGAGCTGCGCCGCCTTCTGGATCATGCGCACGCGCCCTACTCCGGCGTGCATGTGGCGGTGGCCGTGGAGACCGGCTCCGGCGCGGTCCACTACGGCGTCAACGTCGAGAACGCCGCCTATCCGCAGGGCTGGTGCGCCGAGGCCTCGGCGATCGGGGCGGCGGTGACCGCGGGCGAGACGGCGCTGGTGCGGGTCTTCGTGGCCTCCAGCCTGCCCGACGTGGTCTGGCCGTGCGGCGGCTGCCGGCAGAAGATCTTCGAGCTGGCCAGGCCCGGCTGCGAGGTGGTGAGCCTGGGGCCGGACGGCATCGCCGAGACCTGCACGATCGAAGAGCTGCTGCCGCGCGGTTTCCGCCTCGATCCGCGCCGCGCGGTCTGAGCCGGCCCCGAACGGCACGGCCTCGCTTGCCCGACTCTCTGCAGGCCCCCATTTTGAGTCCATGAGCCACCGCCCGACAGGAGCCGCGCCGCCCCGGCTGGTGACCGCGCTGGGGCCGACCAACACCGGCAAGACGCACCTGGCCGTCGAGCGGATGCTGGGCCACGCCTCGGGCATGATCGGCCTGCCGCTGCGCCTGCTGGCCCGGGAGATCTACGACCGGGTGGCCAAGGCCCGCGGCCCCCGCGCCGTCGCCCTGATCACCGGCGAGGAGAAGATCATCCCGCCCCGGGCGCAGTATTTCGTCTGCACGGTCGAGGCCATGCCGCTCTCCCGCCAGGTGGAGTTCATGGCGGTGGACGAGATCCAGCTCTGCGCCGACGCCGAGCGGGGCCACGTCTTCACCCACCGCCTGCTGCACGCCCGCGGCACGGCCGAGACCATGCTGCTGGGCGCGGGGACCATGGCGCCCCTGGTCCGCCGCCTCCTGCCGCATGCCGAGATCGTCACCCGCGAGCGGCTGTCGAACCTCACCTATTCCGGCCCCAAGAAGCTGACCCGCCTGCCCCGGCGCTCGGCGGTCGTGGCCTTCTCCGCCGACCAGGTCTACGCCATCGCCGAGCTGATCCGCCGCCAGCGCGGCGGGGCGGCGGTGGTGATGGGCAGCCTCTCGCCCCGCACCCGCAACGCCCAGGTGGCCCTCTACCAGTCCGGCGAGGTCGACTTCCTGGTGGCTACCGACGCCATCGGCATGGGCCTCAACATGGACGTCGACCATGTGGCCTTCGCCGGCCTCTCGAAGTTCGACGGCAAGCGGTCGCGCTTTCTGACCCCGTCGGAGGTCGGCCAGATCGCCGGCCGGGCGGGGCGCTTCCAGCGCGACGGGACCTTCGGCGTCACCGGCGAATGCGAAGACATGGATTCCCACCTGGTCGAGGCGGTGGAGCAGCACCGGTTCGAGCCGATCCTGGGCGCCGAGTGGCGCAATCCGAACATCGACTTCTCCTCGCTCGCCAACCTGAAGCGGGCGCTCGCGCAGCCGCCGGCGCGCGCCGGGCTGAAGCTCGCCGCCGAGGCGCTGGACGAGACGACGCTGAAGAAGCTCTCCGAAGACCCCGATGTGGTCGCCCGGGCCCGCGACCGCTCGGCGCTGATCAAGCTGTGGGACGTCTGCCAGACGCCGGACTTCCGCAAGATGGCCACCGAGGACCACGTGCGGCTGGCGCGCGACTTCTTCTTCCACCTGACCACCGGCCGAGAGCGCATCCCCGACGACTGGATCGCGAAGCAGTACGCCCACCTGGACCGCACCGACGGCGAGATCGACGCCCTGGCCGCCCGGCTGGCCAGCGTCCGGACGCTCGCCTACGTCTCCAACCGGCCCGACTGGCTGGGCGATCCGCCGGAATGGCAGGCGCGGACGCGCGGCCTGGAAGAGCGGCTCTCCGACACCCTGCACGAGAAGCTGATGGCCCGCTTCGTCGACCGGCGGACCAGCGCCCTGATGCGCGGGCTGCGGGTCCGCGAGGACCTGCTGGCTGGCGTCGCGGCCGACGGGGCGGTGACGGTGGAGGGCCACTACGTCGGCAAGCTCACCGGCGTGCAGTTCGAGGGCGCGAAGGGCGCGAGCCTGCTGGAGGAGAAGGCGATCCGGGCGGCGGCGCGCCAGGCATTGGGGCCGGAGATCGCCAAGCGGCTGGGCCAACTCGCCGCCGAAAAGGACGAAGGGCTCTCGCTGGACCCGGACGGGGTGCTGCTCTGGCGCGGGGAGGCGGTGGGGGCCCTGATGGGCGGACCAACCCAGGCGCCGCGGGTGCGGCTCTACGGCGACCTCGGCGCCGCCGCGGCGCGCGAGCGGGCGCAGCGGCGGCTGGAGGCCTTCGCAGCCGGCGAGGCGGCGCGGCGGCTGGGCGCGCTCCGCAAGCTCGAGGCGGCGGTGGCGGACGGGCGGATCAAGGGCCTGGCCCGCGGCCTCGCCTACCGGCTGATCGAGACCGGCGGGGTGCTGGACCGCGCCGCCGTGCGCGCCGAGGTCAAGGCGCTGAGCCAGGTGGAACGGCGGATGCTGCGCGGCCTTGGCGTGCGGCTGGGCGCCTTCGCGCTCTACCTGCCCGCCCTGCTGAAGCCGCAGGCGCGCGCCCTGGCCCAGGCCTTCGCGGCCCGTGAGACGCCCGACTGGCGCCCGCCGATCGACCGCCCGAGCCCCCTGCCGCAAGGTGTCCCGGTCCGTGCGCTCTCGGCCTATGGCCTGCAAGGCGTCGGCGGCCTGGCCGTGCCGGTGACGCAGCTGGAGCGGCTGGACGAGCTGCTGCGCGCCGCGCCGAAGGCCGGCGGCGGCGTCACCCTGTCCGACCAGGCGCGCGAGGAGCTGGGCTGGAGCGGGGACGAAGTCAGCCAGGTGCTGCGCGGCCTGGGCTTCGCGCCCGCCGCCAAGCCCAAGGACGGCGAGCCCGTCGCCTGGCGCCGCCGCAGCGAACGCCAACCCCCGACAGCCCCCAAGCCCACGCCCAACTCGCCGTTCGCCGCCCTGGCCGCCCTACAGGCCAAGCCTCCGCCGGCCCGCCGCCCACGCCGCCGCCGCCGCGCCAAGGCGGGGCCGTGAGCGACGAAGCGGCCCGGGTCGACGTCTGGCTGTGGCGGGCGCGGTTCTTCAAGACCCGCTCCATGGCCGCCCGCTTCGTCGAGCAGAGCCGCGTGCGCCTGACCCGCGCCGGCCAGGAAACCCGGCTCGACAAGGCCTCGCGCGCGGTGAAGGTCGGCGACAGCCTGGTGTTCGCCCTGGGCGGCCGGCTGATCGCGGTGAGGGTCGAGGCGCTCGGCGAACGCCGCGGCCCACCGGCCGAAGCGCGCGGCCTCTATTCAGCCTTGCAGAATTCCTCGGACGCGGAAGCCGGCGCCTCGCATTGACATCCAGGCCTCAGGCCCCGAAATACCGGCCGCCTTTTGGGGGCGCGAGGAGCCGCTAGTCCGCCATGACCTACATCGTGATGGATGCCTGCATCAAATGTAAGTTCATGGACTGCGTCGAGGTCTGTCCGGTCGACTGCTTCTACGAGGGCGAGAACTTCCTGGCGATCAATCCGGACGAATGCATCGACTGCGGCGTCTGCGAGCCGGAGTGCCCGGTCGACGCGATCAAGCCCGACACCGAGGACGATCCGGACGGCAAATGGCTGCGGGTCAATTCGGAATATTCGAAGGTCTGGCCGAACATCACGGTGAAGGGCGAGGCCCCGGCCGATGCGGAAGACTTCGAGCGGGAGGAGGGGAAGTTCGAGAAGTACTTCTCCGAACAGCCCGGCCGCGGTTCCTGAAGCGCGCGCAGCGCCCGCGAACGTCAGCTTAGCCGCCAAGGCAAGCCTTTCATTCGGCTCAATTTTATGCTAATCATTCTAGAGACGTGGCGATCGGGCGACCGCCCTGCCCGTCTTCCGGAAGAAGAGCCGTCCCGGCGCCCTAGCGCCTGGAATGCGCGAAGGGTGTCTTTAGAGGTCAACATCCGCTGCAACTGATGAGGTCCGCCGCGTCTTCTCCGCGGGGCGCTTCGCTTCGTCATTTGCGGGATGCTTGCGTCAGCGGTCCGGCGCCTGTGCGGACCAGGGATTTGAGAGGTTTCGAATGAGCAAGAACGGTCACGATTTCTCGGTTGGCGATCACGTCGTCTACCCGGCCCACGGCGTGGGCCAGGTGCAAGGGATCGAAACCCAGGAAGTCGCCGGTCTGAAGCTCGAGGTCTATGTCATCACCTTTGACCACGAGAAAATGACGCTGCGCGTGCCGACCGCCAAGGCGCGCACCGCGGGCCTGCGGCCGCTGGCCGAGGGCAATGTGGTCTCCAAGGCGTTGACCACGCTCAAGGGCCGCGCCCGGGTGAAGCGCACCATGTGGTCGCGCCGGGCGCAGGAATATGAAGCCAAGATCAATTCCGGCGATCTGATCTCCATCGCCGAGGTGGTGCGCGACCTGCACCGCGCCGAGAACCAGCCGGAACAGTCCTATTCGGAGCGCCAGCTCTACGAATCGGCCCTGGACCGCATGGCCCGCGAAGTCGCCGCCATCGAGCGGATCGACCGCGACGCGGCGATCAGCCTGCTGAACAAGTCACTGCTGAAGCCCGCCGCCGCCGCCGCGGCCTGAGCTTCCAACGACCTCTGAATGCTACGAGACGCCCGGCCTCACCGCCGGGCGTTTTCGTTTGCCCCTAGTCCGCTCGCGCGCCGGCGAGCGCGACCTCCGGGGCGGCCAGCGGGCCCTTGTCCAGCTCGCGGGCCAGCTGCGCGCGGTCGAGGTCGCCCTCCCAGCGGGCGATGGCCAGGGCGCCCACGCCGTTGCCGATCAGGTTGGTGAGCGCGCGGCTTTCGCTGAGGAACCGGTCGACGCCGACCAGCAGGGCCAGCGCCGTGATCGGCAGGTCCGGGATCACCGCCAGGGTGGCGGCGAGCGTCACGAAGCCCGCGCCGGTGACCCCGCTCGCCCCCTTGGAGGTCAGCATGGCGACGCCCAGCAGGGTCGCCTCCTGGGTCAAGCTGAGCGGGGTGTTGGTGGCCTGGGCCAGGAACAGGGTGGCCAGGGTCATGTAGATGTTGGTGCCGTCGAGGTTGAAGGAATAGCCGGTGGGCACCACCAGGCCGACGGTCGCCTTGCCCGCGCCCAGTCGCTGCAGCTTCAACATGATCTGCGGCAGCACCGCCTCCGACGACGAGGCGCCGAAACAGATCAACAGCTCCTCGCGGATGTAGGCCAGGAACTTCAGGATCGAGAAGCCGCAGAGGGCGGCGATGGTCCCCAGCACCACCAGCACGAACAGGGCCGAGGTCAGGTAGACGGTCCCGATCAGGGCGGCGAGGTTGACCAGGGCGTGCAGCCCATAGCTGCCGATGGTGAAGGCCATGGCCCCGAAGGCCGCGATCGGCGCCAGGCGGACGATCACCCCGATGATCCCGAAGAACAGCTTGGCGACGCCGTCCAAGACGCCCGCCGCCCGCTCGCCGAACTCCCCCAGCCGGGTGCAGGCGAAGCCGGTCAGGATGGCGATCACCAGCACCTGCAGCAGGTCGCCCCTGGCGAAGGCGCCCACGAAGGTGTCGGGGACCAGGTTCAGCAGGTAGTCGACGATCCCCTGGCCGTGGGCCGCCTTGACGGCGTAGGCCTGGGCGATCCGGGGGTCGAGGGTGGCGGGATTGACGTTGAAGCCACGGCCCGGATGGGCGAGCTCGCCCACCACCAGGCCCAGCAGCAGGGCGAAGGTCGAGACCACCTCGAAATAGACCAAGGTGCGCGCGCCCAGCCGGCCGAACGCCTTCATGTCGCCCATGCCGGCGATGCCGCCCGCCACGGTGCAGAAGATCACCGGCGCCACGGCCATCTTGATCAGCTTGATGAAGGCGTCGCCGAACGGCTTCAGCTGGACGCCCAGGTGCGGCCACAGCGCGCCGACGACGAGCCCCAGCGCCAGGCCGATCAGCACCTGGACGTAGAGCACGCGCAGATAGCGCAACGGCCCCATGCCACCTCCCCCTGGTCGCGCCTGGCGTTTGCACACCGGCGGCGCGGACGCTATCACGCCCTCCGCGCGGCCCGGTAGCTCAGCCGGATAGAGCAGGGCTTTCCTAAAGCCAAGGTCGGGGGTTCGAGTCCCTTCCGGGCCGCCATACGTTAAATAAAATCAATAACTTGCTGGGTATTTTCTGCCGCTCCCCCATTGGATCATACGCTCGACTTTTGGGCAGAAAACGTGAGGTGCGGTGGGTAACGACTCGCCCAAAAATATCTTCGTGTGGCGTTCAAGCCAGAGGTGATCGATGAGCGAAGGCAACGAGCCGAACCCGACCGAGCAAGGGCGTTCCCGACGTGCCGACGCACGTAAGCGACTGGTTCTTGGCCAACCTGATCGACATGGCCAACGAACATGGCATTGAGGTTGGGGTCACGCTGACCGTCGGAGGCTCGATTGTTTCGGGTACCATCATCAGCGGCGTTCGATATTTCGAAGAGTTTGGACAGCTCTTTGCAACCGGACTGAACGACCCCGAGGTCGCAGCGCAGACGGCCACCGCCTTTGCCGGATGGGGCCAAATCTATCAGACGCCTGAAGGTGTCGATGCCGGGACCTTCCGCCGCCCCGCCCCAACCTATATCCATCTACGGGACGCACGCTTCTTCGGCGTCGGTCAGACCCCCATCCCTGCCACGAACGGCCCTGGCTTTCTGTGGCGAGGCAAGATTTCCGCTGTTGACGGCTTTTCGCTTGGTAGCCTTAGCCCCACGCCCGGCCGAACGAGCGTTTCCACCTTACGCGCCTAGCGGCCGGCGAACTCTCGCACGCGGCCGTTGTCGAGAACCCAAAGGCTCTTGAAGGCACCATGAGCCGGTGCGACGGCAGAGGCGAGCCCGCGTTCTAGTTCCGCCGTGCCTGCTACTGGCCAGACGTTTAGATAGACAACGAGGATCGTCCCGGCGGGGTAGCTTTTTCCGGCCTTCGCAGCGACGCGGGCAGAGACTTCGGCAAGCACGTCGCGCGCTGGGGTCCACTGATCCTGAGGGACTTGGAAGGCCTTGCCCCGGTCCTCCGGCGACAAGCTCCGATCCGCCTTTAGCTCATCGCCCCTGCGCCGACCGGGCGCGAGCACTTCCACAAACTCGTAGCGCTCGACGAGTTCGCCGAAGGCCAACTCAAAGTCCGGCGGATCAGCACCAAGGCGAACGCGATCAAGCGCGAGCTGGCCGCCTATGATGCCCGCATCGCCAAGCCCGCAAAGTGATCTTCACCACGGCAAGGGCGTTGCTTCCCAGCTAGGCCGGCATCTGCATTTTGACCGCGCGCGCCGCCCGCCTCCCAAGCCAAGCTTCAGCTTCCAGCTCCCTCATTCGCTCGAAGCCAGTCTTGAGATTTCGCAGGGCGTCTGGGCGCAATTCGAGGAACGTCAGGCTCGCCTCGCCCTTAGGCGGCTCCGGGGTCTGGCCGGCATATGCGGCAATGCCTTCCGGGTTCTGTGCGCGAAGCATCGAATAGAACGCAGCCAGGAAATCCGCCAGCATGAGCGGCGCGCACGAGTCCTTCGCGCCCACTGAGAAGGTACCGAAGATGTCCACGCCCTGCCGGCGGTAACGGCCCTTCAGATCGTTGAAGATGCGCTCGCAGTCTCCAAGATTCTTGTGGCCGCCCTCCATGACGATATTGAGCCGGTCGCGGTGATCCCGCGAGGCCATGAAGTCCAACAGATGCGAGAGGCACGACCGGAAGCAGACGCCGTATTGGCTATCGAGGTTCATCTTCCTCGGGATCGGCGGCGCCCGGTATTCCTCGATATATCGCCGATGCTCAGGCTGGCTGGGGAGCCCACGTCCGGGCTGGCTGTGGAACTGCTAGGCGACGGCGCCGTGAGCTGGCGCGGGAAGCCGGATCAAACCACGCAGACGACCGGTACGACCGTCGGCCCGCCGAAGTCCTAGTCAAGGCCGCGATCAATGTTGCAGGCCGATCTTTGTTGGCGGCCCGCGTCGCATGAATTCCCTGCCGAAGAGCTAGGCGGAGGTGAAGCCTTCGCTCATTCCTGGCCGGCGGTAAGGCGCAGCTGGTCCACCTGCCCCGGACGCGAGCACGCCATTCCGTCCCCCATTGCGCGTGACAAAAACACATGGTTAGGTTGAGTCACTCGAATGCGAAATGGCGCACGTCAATTCTCGGAAGGTGAGCTCGAGGCGCTGATGCGCCGACACAGCGACGAAATCTTGAGCATTCCTGGAGTTTGGTCGCTGAGGATAGGCACGTGTCCAGACGGGACCTGTAGTCTGTTGGTTGGCACGGATCACTCTGCTGGCGTGGCCGAGAAGTTGACTAGTATCCTCGGCGATGCACCGGTGAAGTACGAGGTAACTGGCCCCATCACGAAGAGAGGCTAGTCCATGAGTACGATTGAGCGTGGTGGCGGCGCTTAGCGCCGCGCGTCTCTATTTTCTTCTTACGAGAGAGGCGGGGGGGGTGAGCCGTGCCTATTATTGTTGACCGCAGAACCATGGCACGCATTGTTTCGGCCAAGGAGTCGCTATCGCAGCGCTTTATCCGGCCATCGCGGCAAACTCGCGCCCAGCTGCTCAAGGCTGCCGTAAGTCCACGACCTCAAGGCAACGTCGTCGGCGTGGGTGTCGGCGAAAAGATCAGCGATGGAAAGGCGACAGGTCGCCTCTGCGTCAAAATCTTGGTGCGGCGCAAATTTGCGCCAGCCGAAATTGCGCCACAAAATCTGATCGCTCGTATCCATCAAGGGATCGAGACCGACATCGAAGAGGTCGGGCTGATCCACGCGTTCGCCAGCCCGAACCCGCGGACGAAGTGGCGCCCAGCCCGCCCAGGAAGCTCCGTCGGCTTCGCCGATCCTTCCGGCCAATTCACGATGGCAGGCACGTTTGGCGCGCTTGTGAAAGACAACGCGGGCATCCGGTACATCTTGAGCAATAACCACGTGCTCGCGGACGAAAATAAGCTTCCGACGGGGTCCGCAATCTATCAACCCGGCCTACTAGACGGGGGAAATGTTGCGACTGACCAGATCGCGGAGCTGACCAGATTCATACCGTTGCTGGCGACCAACACGGTCGATTGCGCAATCGCCAGACTCCAGACCCCGACTGTTGCAAATCGTTTCATTCTCGGGATCGGCTCGCCGGCGGGCGCTTCCGCGGCCGCCATCGATATGGTCGTTCACAAGTTTGGTCGCACGACTAGCTACACGGCCGGGCGCGTCGTCAGCACTAACACTGACATCAACGTGGCGTACGATCAGGGCACGCTCGCCTTCAAAGGTCAGATCTCAATAACCGGACTCAATGGTCAGGCCTTTAGCGCGGCCGGGGATTCAGGCTCTCTGATCCTAGAGCGCTCCACCAACAATGCAGTCGGTCTCCTCTTCGCGGGTGGGCCGACGATGACCTTCGCCAATCACATCGCTGATGTGCTGCAGGCAGTCGGGGTCTCTTTGGTAACGGCTGCCCCGCCGGCGCCCGGCCCGGGTCCCCATCCGGGTCCCGGACCTCATCCTGGACCGGGCCCCCATCCGGGCCCCGGACCTGCCCCCGGCCCGAACCCAGGGCCCACGCCGGGACCAACGCCCGGTCCGACACCGGGGCCAACTCCTGGTCCGACACCGGGGCCAACTCCTGGACCGACACCCGGGCCAACTCCTGGACCGACACCCGGGCCAACTCCTGGTCCTACACCTGGACCGACGCCCGGTCCGACACCGGGGCCAACTCCTGGACCGACACCCGGGCCAACTCCTGGTCCTACACCTGGACCGACACCAGGGCCAACTCCTGGTCCTACGCCGGGTCCGACACCAGGGCCGGCGCCTGGACCTGCTCCTGGACCAACCCCCGGTCCCACGCCAGGGCCGACACCCGGCCCGACCCCGGGCCCTTCCCCTGGACCAGCTCCGGGCCCTACGCCGGGGCCGACTCCAGGTCCCACGCCAGGGCCGGGCCCAACCCCTGGGCCTGGTCCCACGCCAGGGCCTGGTCCAACTCCAGGCCCCGGTCCGACACCCGGCCCCGGTCCAAGCCCAGGACCTGAGGCTCGTCGTACGAGCCCTATCCAGCGGTCGCCAGGGCCCAACGCCCCTGCCAGCCAACCCGGCGGCCCGCGGAACCCCGGCGTGCCGCGTCGAAGATAGGATCGGGTGATTTGAATAGGTAATGAGCGCCACGGTGCCGTGCCATGGCTGAGAGCTACATCATCTGCACCTCTCCCCGCTCAGGAAGCACCTTGCTTTCTGAAATGCTTGCATGCGCCGGTGATGCAGGCGGTCCCATTGAATTCCTCAACCGCGGGTACAGGGACGGACATACTGATTGGACGACTTACCTTGAACTCGTCCGACGCAGTTGTTCTTCCGACAACGGCGTGTTCGGGGGCAAGGCTCATTGGTATCAATTGGATGAATACATCTGTGATTGGGCTAATATTGACAGCGGTGATCTCTTTGATGCGCTTTGCTCATCACTGGGAGTCCATCGCTTCATCTGGCTTCGGCGCGCAGACGTTCTCCGTCAGGCCATCTCGCTCTATCGAGCTATGATTTCGTCCACGTGGTGGTTGCCCACGCCGAGCACTCTCTCTCGACCGCGGCCGCTACCCTATAAGCCCGCGGTCGCCCTGAGGCAGGTCGTCGACGCGTTCCACTGTGGTCCAGCGAGAGAGGTCGAGTACCCGTTCGACTTCGAGGCTATCAGCCACATCGCGCGCGTTCTGGAGGAACAAGATCTCAGATGGTCTGAATTCTTCCGAGACCGAGCCATCTTGCCAATCGAGCTAGAATACGAGGCCTTGGTCAGTTTTCCCGCAGCCACAATCGGCAAGCTCAGGAGACAACTTGATCTGCCCGAAAAGAGAGCGGAGGACGATCTTACGCCACCACTTCACCGGCAAGCCGATGGCATGACAGACGAGTTGGTACATAGGTTTATCAGCGAGCGCCGCCGGCGCACGCAGGCGACGAGCGGGACATGATGCGAGCCGCCGGCGAAGCTAGTGCGTGCCTCCTCGGATCAGTCGACGCCGCCAAAGTGGCACGCAAGCTAAAGAAGCGAGGGTATGTCGAGATCAAGGACTTCCTTCAGCCTCGATTTGCCGATCAAATCCACCGCTATCTTGTTGAGACGAAAGACGCTTCAGAATGGCAGATTGCTATTCACGATGGGCAAAATACCTCGTACTTGCCAAATCTTGAAAGTCGGAGAGACGATGTTCTGCGGCATTACCGTGCGGCAGCACTTGCCTTTGCGGAAGGGCGCTTCTCCTATTGCTTCCGTCGAACACTGGGTGTCCACGCTGACCCGTGTTCGTGTGGGGAATGCCGGCTCCGAAGGCTTTTTCAATCCCCGCCCCTGCACCGCCTCATGTCCCGGCTGGGAGCGCCGATCTCAGCGCTCGGGGAATCCTTCCTCAGCTGCTATTTGCGCGGTGATTTTCTCGCGCCGCATCATGACCTCGACAAAGGGCGCCTGGCCTTTTCCCTCAACCTGACCAAAGCATGGCGCCCTCAATTCGGCGGGCATCTCTGTATTCTTTCCAAAGATTGGACGCGCCCGGAGCGGACCTTCTCGCCCACATTCAATAGTCTGGTGCTATTCGAGGTCGCAGACCGTGAATCCCCACATTTTGTATCTCATGTCGTCACCGGTCGCCGCCTCGCGTACACGGGATGGCTGGAATGACGTCGTCGCGGCGGCGGCCGGGCGGTTCGCCGCCTCTCGATGATCTGAAGCTCGGCTGCCAAACGTGGGCAGCGAGGAGCGATCCGTTTCCGCACTTTGTCGCCCACAACGTATTTTCCGCTGAGCGGGCGCTCGCGATCGAAAACGCGTTCCGGGAAGTATTGGACAGGGGTCTCAGTTTCGATGTGGAGCCGGAGCGCTTCTCTCGAAACCTTGGCGAATTCGACGCCTTCGGTGTCAATTTTTCAGCAACACTGCCGCTCGCGCTTCACCTGTTTTTTAGTCGACGCTGGTGCGAGCATCTCATTGATCGAACCGGGATACGAGACGTGGTGCACGCCGTAAACGGCGGACTGCACTTCCACTGTCCAGGAAGTTCATCAGGCCGCATTCACAATGATTTCAACCCGGGATGGTTTTCGCGGACGCCAAATCATGGGGACGGTTGGTTGTCTGACGAGGAAGTGTGCTCCTATCGATCAGGGCAGATTGTTGGGTCGGGCGCTCCGCCACTTAGGTTGGCCAGAGCGATCGCAATGATTTATTATTTAAACAATCCGCCTTGGCCTGAGGGGGACGGCGGGTTTACTGGATTATACCGATCTCCACTTCAGGCTTTGTTGGAACCCTCGCGGATCGTCCCACCAGTCAACAATTCAATGCTGATTTTCGAGTGCTCGCCTAAGTCGTTTCATTCCTTCGTTGGCGACAACAGGTTTGCAAGATCCTCGGTTATCATGTGGCTGCATCGGGACGTGAATATCTCCCGGCGCTGTTGGGGTCAGGCCGACTTGGTTGAGTGGTAGACCACAGCAGGTGAGCGGCCTCAGGTGGCCCTCACACGTTGAGCGGATCGAAGGGACGTTGCGACGGCTGGCGTTATGACCTGCGTTTCGTACCGCAGAGATCCAAGAACGAAATCCGTTTCGTCTGGCGCGCCGCCGGCCCGGCCGGGCCTGAGTTGAGAGCGCGGTGATCGCGCAGACCCTCCCCCCTCCCCGATTTCCGATAACATCCGATAGCTGAAGCTTGGCCGCCGTGGCCCGAGCGTCGTTTGTTCAATCTTTGTTCTTGACATCTGCGCGCGTCTTTGCGATGATCAGCGCATCGTCGAGAGTTGCGCCTCGCCCAAGCCCGGCCTGCCTGAGCTCTCCGAACTGACCCCGAAAACCCCTGAAGCACACGCCCCCCTCGGTGGCGTGCACCTTGCCGCGTTGAGGAGAGCCGCATGCCCTATCCCGTGGACCCCGCCAGCCTCGAAGGCGATGAGCTCGAGCAGTGGTATCGAAGGTCGCCTCAGGAGATCGAAGACGAGCGGCAAGCCGCTGAAGCGCAACGCTATCGCGACTTCTTTGGAGACGCCGGTGACGGCGGGAGCGGCGTCGACGCCTCTCCGGGCGCTCCGTTTGAGCAGCAGGTTGACGTCACGGGACAAGAGCCTGGGAGCGTCGCGCAGCCGGACTTCGGGTCGGGCTCATTGGGTTCTTCTGCCGACGCCTCCTCCGGCTCTTCGAGCTTTCCACATCCGGTGCCGATGCCTTCACCCCCTTTTGGCCCGTCGGGGGCGTGGCCGCATCCGGCTCCGATGCCCGCGCCGTGGGACATGCTGCATCCGAGCGGATGGCGGCCGACCCCGCTGGGCCGAGGCCCAGGCTATGGGCCTACGATGGTCGCTGCGAACGCCGCGACAAACCCCGCGAGTCCGGGTGCGCCAAGAGCGCCTCAATCATCGCGCCCTGGCGGCTCGCCAATTCA
Organism: Phenylobacterium sp.; assembly: GCA_004799545.1. Lineage (GTDB taxonomy): Bacteria > Pseudomonadota > Alphaproteobacteria > Caulobacterales > Caulobacteraceae > Phenylobacterium. Next base: position 58,922 of record SSMU01000001.1, on the reverse strand, counting down.
AGACGGAAGCGCGTCGCAGCCGAGTCGCCAAGCACCCCTTGACCCGTCTCGGATCGACGTCTTCCAGCCAGGGGCCGACGGGAAGCTGCATCCTGTTCCAGGCTGGCACACGACCGGGCCATTCGATTTCGGGACGTGGTCCCATGACATCAACTGGGGCGGCGTGGCGAAAGACCTCGGCGACATTGGCCTGGGCGCCGCCACCTGGCTGGAAGGCGGAGGCTTCGCGGAGAGCCTGATCGACGGCCTCGGCCACAAGATCGGGCCGGCGGTGGTTCAAGGCATTGTCGAAGGCCATCATTCCTTTCCAAAATTCATGGGCGGAGCGGTCGACCAGGAATTGGCGCGCATCCACCACAGCCTTCACACAATGTTCCACGCGGACCTGAGGGCTGCGCTCAAGGACGCCGGCCTTCCGAGGATCGGCGGCACAGGCGGAAGCACCGAGGACTGGGCGAATTTCTTCAGCGCAAATCCAGCCAAGCGCGAAGAGGCCATGGCGATCTTGAAGCGCGTGACGCGCGAATTCGACCGGAACAACGGAACGAGGATCTCGAAATATCTGGACCCGGCGCTGAGTGACGGCCAAGCTCCCACTCCACCAACTTCCCCATAATCGACCAGCAAAGAGTATGCACCGAGCGACACAGCGTTGGCTCTGGTATGCCGCTGAGACGTCGGACTGTGTGCCTCTTGATCCGCAGGCCTACGCGAGCACGCCGTTTGCAGGCCGAATCGTTCCCTTGCCCGAGTGGGTCTGCAGAGCGCCGGACGGCGGGCTTCACCCCAACGCCGATTTGCGCCGGATCGACATCGAAGTCGCCGCGCCCCCTAACACTCGCGACGAGATCAACTGGACCTGCGACTACGGCGTCCGCGTCCTTGCTCACAGCTGGCTGGACGAGATTCGTGACCTGGTCGACGAGGAGCGCATCGGATTGGGCCTGCTTCGCTGGAAAGGCGAGGTTCTCGACGGCTGGTCCACGCTCCATGAGCGGCATCCGCCGACGCTCCACGCGACGGAAGGGCATTCGAAGACGTGCCCTTTGTGCGGGCACACCTACACGGTGCTGCACGGTCGAGAGTTCTTCTCGGAACCCGAGGCGCTCGGGCGCGCTCTGATCGCCAACCGCAACGGCCTCTTCATTCGCCAGGAGATCGCCCGGAGTCGCAATCTGCGAACGCCAGGTGGCGCGTTTGAACCACCCACCGTAGGATTCGAGCTTACGTCGCACTAGCCAGCGTCCGCGGAGACCTCTTCGCCGCCGACTGCCCGCACCGCCAGCCAGTCCGAGCAAGCCCTCTCTCGCCGGAATGACGGCGGGCAACGCGCGGACTTCACGCCGACAATTCGCAAAATCCCGGATAGCAGAGGCGCATTCGTCGTTCGGATGTTACGTCGAGGGACCAGACGGAAAGGCTTCATCCTTGAATGGCTCTTGATTGAGGAAGCGGTAGCTGTAGTGGCGTTCGAGAAAGCGCCAGCCGCCGGTCTCCCGTACAAGGACGTCGTTGTAGACGGCCAGGTTGTCGTAGAAGGCGCCGTCGCCGAGGCCGTGTTCGCGCATGACAAAGCGCGCGGTCGCACGGTCGCCGGCGAGCGTGACGACCCCCGAATGGGTCATCTGCATGAAATAGCGCTGGATCTTGTTGAGCGCCTCGAACAGCGCCGCGATCGCCTCCCGGCCCTCGGCCCGCGCAGGGAGGGGCTCACCGATCTCCCAGACCGCGCCGGCGTTCGCCCAGAGGCTCAGGAAGGCCTCGTTGTCTCGCTCATTCGCAGCGTCGCTGAATCGCGCCGCCAGGCGATGTATTTCGGCCTCGTCCTCCAGCAAGCGAAGCCGGTTTTCGATGGTGTCTGTCACGGCCAGTCTCCGATCCAAGTCAAAATTCTGGCAGGTCCTCTTTGGCGCGGGCGTCAGACCCGCGCCTTCGCGTTTGCGTAGGGGTAGACCAGCGTCCCGGATGCGAAGTCTGCCGGCGAGACGACCGCCTGGGTCTCGATCCCTCTGAACTGCGCCAGGTCATTGCCGACGATGTTCCGGTACTGGACCGTCAGAACCCGGGCCTGCGCCCAGCCTCCGCCCTCTCCGAACTTCACATCCCCCAGGATCGTCCTGAAGGTGTTGCGACGGGTGAACTCGGCAAGCTTCGCGTCGTCGAGCGAGCCGGTTCCGGCCACCGCCTGTTCGAGCACCTGCGCCTGGGCATAGGCCTGCGGCGCAACGTAGTAGCCGAGCGGATCGGCGCCGGCGGCTTCCGCGCGAGACTGATAGTTATCGATCATCTCCGCGATGCCAGGGAACATCATCTCCGGCGCCGGCAGCCAGTACTCATAGTTGACGACGCCATTGAGCAATGGGCCCAACGACCCTTTGATGGCTCCGTTCTGGGGCCCGATCATCGCTCCGCCCACCATCTTCGGCTTGAGCCCGATCTCATCGACGGCGCGGAGAAGCCCCGCGGAGTCGTTGAGGTAGGAGCAGAGGAACAGGATATCGGGCTGGATCGCCTCCAACTCACGGATGAGCGGCGCGAAGTCGGTCGTCGCCAGCGGATAGCGGCCCTCGGAAACGACCTGGATCCCGAGCCGGCCGGCATGCGCCTTGGCGCCGGCCACCGGGTTCTTCGAGAACGGCGCATCGGCCGCCAGGATCGCCATGGATGCAGGCTTCGGGGTCTGGCGCGCGGCCAGGTCGAAGAAGCCCTCCGTCAGCGCCGCGTTCGGGTTCGGACCGGTCGGGATCATCACGAAGTAGTTCGGGTAGGCGAGGGTCGCGTTCACGGCCAAGGCCATGAGCGCGATGAGATATCGCTCCCGCTCCATGATCAGCGGCATGGCCGGGGCGACGGAGTTGTCGCCGTATCCGCCCATCACCAGATCGACCTTCTCCTCGTCGAGGAGGCGCTTGTAGAGGTCGGCGACCAGGGCCGGGTTGGTCTGGTCGTCGAGGCAGACCATCTGCACCGGCCGCCCCAGCAGCCCGCCCCGGCGGTTGACGTCGCCTTCCCAGATCTGGTGGGCGAGCCGCGCCGTCTTGCCGTTCGACGCCAGTGGGCCGCTCAGCGAAAGGCAATATCCAATCTTGATCGGCTGCTCGGACATTCGCCGACGTCCTCCCTTAGCTGGATCGAAGTGGGCTCAGTGACGGAAGGCGGCCTGGAGGTTCAGGAAGATGCCCAGCTGTTCGAGCAGGACCGGCACCGCGACGTAGCAGTGGAAGGAGATCACCTTGCCGTCCTTCAGGTGGAACACGTCGCAGCAGGGCGTGGTCATCTTCTTGTGGGTCGGGGGGACGACGCCCTTCGGCAGGTTGAGGTCGCCGTTGTGGACGCCGTTCAGGGTGAGCTCGACGACGACCAGGTCGCCGGTGACGTACACCTCGATCAGCTCCCGGTGCATGTCCGGGAAGGCGGCCGCGTAGACGTCGACGGTGACTCCGATGTCGTCGCCGTAGTACTTCTTGGCGGCGGCGACGTCGTAGAAGTAGCCGCCCTCCCCGAACATGGCCACGAACGCGGGTGTGTCCTTCGACTTGGCCTCGGCCAGGGAATAGAGCTTGCGGATCGTCTGCTCGTTGGCGGTCTCGTGCGCGGTCAAGGTCACGATGCGGACTCCAGATTCGAGGGGTCAGGCTTTCTGGGCGGTGTTGAGCAGCTGGTATTCCCAGGCGATCGCGATTCCGGTTCCGCCCGCGTGAGCGGCGAACATCTCCGCGAGTTCGCCGACGTGCTCGGTCCGCGCCCAGTCGCGCTGCAGTTCGCCGCCCATGCCGAGCCAGGTGATCGGCTGGGCGCCGGCCGCCACCATGCGGCGTACGGCCATGTCGTGGGCTTCCTTGGAGACGCCGCCCGAGGCGTCGGTGACGATGTAGACGTCCCAGCCCTCGCCCAGCGCCTGGATCACCGGCATCGCCAGGCACATCTCGGTCCACAAGGCGGCGAACACGACCTTCTTGCGGCCGGTCTTCTTCACCGCGTCGACGACCCGCTGATCTTCCCAGGCGTTGATGAAAGTGCGGTCGATGGTCTTCTGGTCGGGGAAAAGGTCCTGGATGGATTTGAAGATGTAGCCGCCCCGCCCCTCCATCACCGTGGTGAGGACGACCGGGACGCCGAATATCTTCGCTGTCCGGGCGAGGCCGGTGGCGTTGTTGACCACCATCGTCGGCTCGTGGCTGTTGACGTTGGCGAGCTGGAACGGCTGGTGGTCGATCATCACCACCACGCAATTGTCGGGCGTGAGCAGGGCGTCGAGTCCGGCCTTGGGCGAGGTTTCCATGAAGGGGCCCTTCGGAAAAAGCGGTGTGGGTCAGGCGACCAGCGCCGAGCCAGTCTGACGCCCCTGCGGACGGCGGCTTGTACGGGATCGTCGCCAGGCGGGCGTTTCGGTCGAAAGGTGCGGCTCAGCGCATCGCCAGCCGCCGCCAGGCGCTTGGGCTCAAGCCCACGTGGCGGATGAACACGCGCGCGAAGTGGCTGGGGTCGGCGAAGCCGCAGGCCGCCGCCGCGGAGGCGACCGTTTCGTCGTCCCGCCTGAGCCTCACCATCGCCTGCTGGACACGGACCCGCAGCAACCAGGCGTGCGGCGTAAGGCCTGTGCACTTGCGGAACGAGCGGGCGAAGTGGCTGGCCGAGATGCCGCAGGCCGCCGCGAGATCGCCGAGCGAGATGTCGCCGACATCGGCGAGCATCATCTCCTTCGCCCGTTTCTCCTGCCATGGGGCCAAGCCGCCGCGAAAGGGACGGGCAAGGTCGCGGTCGGCGTAGGAGGCGGCGTGCGAGGCCAGCGCGAGGGCGACGTTGTCCGTGAACAGCCGGCTGACCTGCTCGGGCGCCCGCAGCGCCGGCAGCAACGCCTGCGCCAGGCCCCAGAAGGTGTCGTCCCGGAACCCCGCGCCCGGTTCGAAGCGCAGGTCTTCCACGGGCGGCTGGCCGGACGCCTCGGCCAGGGCGTTCATCGCCGCGCGCGGCAGGTAGACGAGAAGGGCATGGACAGGCGTGTCGAACAGGAGCTGTGGCTGGCGCCTGAGGTCGCTGATCGCTGACTGCCCCGCGACCCGAACGAAACGTCCGACCTGGCGACCCGCCTCCCAGTAGTGCTTCTCGCGCGCCGCGCCGAGATGGACCGCGAGGAGATAGGCGTCCTCCGGCGGTATGGGCTCGGACAGCTCGCCAGTGGGCGCATCGACGATCCATTCGATGGCGGCGAACTGTGGGTGTCGGAGCGCCGAGGTGACGACGACGGCGGCCTCTTCGAGCTGGAGATTGCTGGCGACCCGGGCCCTGAAGGCGTCGGGCCGGCCGGCCGTCGCGGCGCCGAGGCTCATAGGGCGAGCCCCGCCCCATTCGACGCGGCGCTAGAGCGCACGCAGCATCTGCTCGCGTTCGTTTCGGCACGCGGCCGTGAAGGCCCGAAGAGGCTCCATGAACTCCCGCGGCGCCTGTGCGACCAACTGGCGGACATCGGCCGGCTTCCGATCGCAGGCGTCGAACAGGAAGTCGACCATCGCCTCCGCGGCCTCCAGGACGGGGCGGCTGCTGGCCATCCGGACTCGCCCGACCAGGGCCGTGAGCCCGATGAGGTTTGCCGGATCATGCGGCGTCTCCAAGGCGTCCAGCCACATCTCGGAAGCCTGCTCGACGAGCCGCGCGTAAACGTCCTCCCGTCGATCCAGGTCGCGGAGAATCTGGCTGGCCTGGAATTGCCGTCGCCGGGCGAAATGGGCGAGCGCCACGCAGGTGAGCCCCCCCAGCGAAAACCCGGCGATCGCCACGATCCCGACGATCGCTGCGGGAGAGAGAGCTGGCATCTCGCACGCTCCGTTGCGCCCGGCGTCCTGGACGGTCGGCCGGTGGCCGGCGCAGCCTCTTCGCAACCGCCGCCGATGCCCCTGAAGAGGCGATCCGGGCAGGGTCGATGTTCGCCGTCTTCTGCGCGCGTCTCTGGTACGATTTGGTCGGCGCCGGTTCGTTCCCGGGCGAAAGTTGGGACCGCCGCCGCATCAGGAGAAGACCATGCGCCGCCAGGCGCCTGGGGTCATGCTGACCCGCCGGACGAAGACGCGGGTGAAATGGCTCTGATCGACGAAGCCGCAGACCAGCGCGATCTCCGAAAGCGACAACCGGTTCTCGCGCAGGAGGATCATGGACCGCTCGATCCGGGCCTGGAGCAGCCAGGCGTGGGGGGCCAGGCCCGCCGAGCGCCGGAACGCCCGCGCAAAGTGGCTGGACGACAGGCGGCAGGCTGCTGAGATTTCGGCCAAGGGGATGGCCCCGGTCAGGTCGGCGAGCAGCATCTCCTTCGCTCGCCGCTCCTGCCACGGCGCAAGGCCGCCCTCGACGAGGCGGGCGGCCGCTTCCATGCCGCCGTAGGTCTGGGCCACGTGCGTGGCGAAGGCCAAGGTCACATGGTCCACGAAGAGCCGATTGGCGTGTTCCGGCGCCTTCAGGGCGGCGAGCAGGCTCAGGTTGATGGCGCTGATCGTCCCGTCGAAGTTTCCGGGGGTGGCGTCGTGGCGGAGACCGCCGATGCGCGGGACACTGGCGTCCTCGGCCAGAGCGTCGAGCGCCTTGTTCGACACGTACCAGAGGAGCGTGTGGACAGGGCCATCGATGAAGACCATCGGTTGGCGTCGGCAGTCGTGGACGGTGACGGCCCCGGCCGCAAGGTCCAACTCGCCGAGATGGCGGCCCTCCTCCCAATAGCCCATCCGCTCCTGCCCGAGGATCGGGAAGCTGATGATGTAGCCGTCGCGCTGGGGGCCGGGCGAGGTGGGCTGTCCGAACGACCGGTCCAGCTTGATCTCGGTGATGGCGATCTCGGCCTCGGAAAAGGACCGGTTCAGCAGGGACGCCGCCTTGCGCGCGCCGAAGACCGCCCCCAGGTCGTCGCCATACGGACGCGGATTGGACTGCGTCGTCAGGCCGTGCGCCGCTGTCATTCGACCCTCCGCTTCAGACCGGCCCCCAGGCGGTTGGTTTCTCCGTGGTGCGCACACGGATATCGGTTCTCGTCGTCATGCGCCCTTGGCGAGCGCAGCTCCAGCGTCGCCAGGGCGCGAAATAGAAAACTCTAAGTTTCCAGGTTTGCCATTCCAGGACCCGCCGCCGCTGGCGACTCGCATCTCAAGACGGTGGCAGTGTTGAGCCATTTCACGGCCCGCCCAATTCTCGGCGCGCTCGACCATGCGCTCGCGGCGACCTTCCGACGTCCTGCCTCAAGGCGCGATTCCCGCACGTCTCCGCACGCGCCTCAACTCTAGTCTGGCCGAGGTCCACGCGACTGCGAAGCCCGGCGGGCTCATCGGCGCCTGTTTCGGTCGGAATCCGGCGCGCGCCGCCGAATTCGTACCAGAGGCGTCGCCGGGAAATGCCGAGGATCGCGGTCGCTCGGATCATTGGGCCGAAAGATCGCGGAGGTGGCGAACAAGCGGCACGGCTGACGTCGCGCGACCGAGGCCGGCCTGACAGACGCTTTCCCCCCCAATCCAAAGAGGCACTGGTCGTGCAGGGATCAACCGCAAACCGCACATCAGCGGGATTTGTCGCCACCCATCCGCTCGATCCCGAGGACGCCGCGGTCACGGCGGTCATGCGCGCCATGACCAGCGCCGCCAAGGGCGCGCGGCAGGGACCCGAAACGCGCGGACAGTTCGACGCCTTCATGGAAAGTGTCTCGCCCCGCGACGACGTGACATTCGAGGCGTCCAGCGTCGGCGGCGTACCCGGGCTTTGGGCGATGCCTGCCGATTGGCCGTCGCACGACGCCATCCTCCACCTGCATGGGGGCTGGTTCAACTTCGGATCCGCCAAGGCCTATCGCCATCTCGTTGGGCAGATCGCCGCGAGAGCAGGGGCGAGGGCGTTCATTCCGGACTATCGGCTTGCGCCCGAACATCCCTTCCCGGCCGCCACCGACGACGTGCTGGCCTGTTACCGGGGCCTGGCCGAGCGCGGCGTTCACCGCGTCGCGCTTACGGGAGACTCCGCAGGCGGCAACCTGGCGCTGGGGCTCGCATCGCGCATCACCGGCGAAGCCGCCCGCGTCAAGCCGGCCCTTGTGGGCGTAGCCGTGATGTCACCGGTGACCGATCTCACGCTTTCGGGGGCGACCTATGAAACGCGCGCGGAGGCCGATCCGCTCTTCACCCGCCCGCAGGTCGCGGAACTCGTGCAGTCCTATCTCGGCGGCGCCGATCCGACGCATCCCCTGGCGTCACCCCTTCACGGCCCGCTTTCCGACCTGCCTTCCGTCCGCATCCATGTGGGCGACGACGAAGTGCTGCTGGACGACTCGCTCCGATACGTCGAGCGGGCGGTCGCCGCCGGCGTCGACGCCCGAGCCGACGTCTGGATGGGGATGCCCCATGGGTTCCCCGCCAGCGTCGGAAGACTGAAGGCCGCGGCTCAGGCGTTGGACGCCGTCGGCGCCTACCTCGCCGAGCGTCTACGGGCCCCGGCGAGTCCTTAGTTCTTGCAACCGTGGCCACGGCGGAGGCCGCCAGAACCCGACCCACCGATGTCACCGAATTCACTGAGCAACGGAGCCACGACCATGAATGCCACACGCTATCTGCCGCTCGTCGGCCGCCTGTTCATCGGCTTGCCGTTCATGGCGAGCGGCTTGAGCAAGGTCGCCAACTACGCCGGCACGATCGCGCTGATCAAATCCTCCACGCTCCCCCTGCCCCCGACGCTGGCCTACGTCGGCGCGATCGCGGTCGAGGTCGGCTGCGGCCTCCTGATGATCCTGGGTTTTCAGACGCGCGTCGTGGCCGGGATCTTCTGCCTGTTCTGCCTGGCGACGGCGGTTTTCTTCCACTTGCATTTCGACGATCCCAACCAGATCTTCCACTTCATCAAGAACCTGGTGATGACCGGCGGCATCCTGCAGCTCGTCGTCTACGGCGCGGGCGCGCTCAGCATCGACAGCCTGCGGGCGAAGCGCGGCGGTCAGGCTGCTGGCGCGGTGTCGGCCGGCTGAGTCGATGACTGGAGAGCCAAGGTGATCACGATCCAAGTCAACGGAACCTCCCGGCAGATCGACATCGAGCCCGATACTCCGCTGCTCTGGGTGCTGCGCGACGTGATCGGTTTGACCGGAACGAAGTTCGGCTGCGGGATCGCGCAATGCGGCGCCTGCACCGTCCACATCAACGGCGCCGCCATGCGATCCTGCTCCGTGCCGATCGGGGCGCTCGACGGCGCCAAGATCGTCACGATCGAAGGTCTCTCGCCCGACAACAGCCATCCGGTGCAGCGCGCGTGGATTGAAGAAAGCGTTCCGCAGTGCGGCTACTGCCAGTCGGGGCAGATCATGGCGGTGGCCGCGTTCCTGAAGACCTTCGCCAAGCCGACGGACGCCGACATCGACGCGAACGTCACCAACATCTGCCGCTGCGGGACCTATCCGGCCCTGCGCCGCGCCATTCATCGCGCCGCGAACGCGGTGAAGGCCTGAGGACGCCGCGATGCGCGCAACCCGTGTCGCTCCGGACCTCAGCCGCCGCCAGGTCATCTTCACGGCCGGGTCGGCCGCGGGCGGCCTGCTGATCGGCATCGGCATGGCCGCCGCGCCTGGCGGCGCGCGCGCCGCGACCGTCTCGAACAAGCCCTGGGACGACAAGGACTCCGCGCCGCACGAACTCGACGCCTGGATCGCCATCGATCCCGATGACTCGGTCCTGATCCGCTACCAGCGCGCGGAGATGGGGCAGGGCTCCATGACGGCGCTGCCGATGCTGATCACCGAAGAGCTGCAATGCGACTGGTCGAAGGTGCGGATCGAATACGCCTCTGCGACCCGCAATGCTCGGGAGAACCGCGTCTACGGCAACATGTACTCGCACGGCAGCATGTCGGTTCGCGAGTCGCAGAAGATGGTGCAGCAGGTGGGCGCCAGCGCCCGCGAGCGCCTCATCGCGGCCGCCGCCGCGCGCTGGAAGGTTCCGGCGTCGGACTGCATGGCTGCGCAGAGCGTGGTCACCCATCGGCCGTCCGGCCGCACGCTCCGCTACGGCGAGCTCGCCGCGGCCGCCGCCAAGATCAAGCTCGCCAAAGAGCCCACCATCAAGACCCCGGCCCAGTTCAGCTTCCTTCCGCGGCGCATGCCGCGCGTTGACGTGGCGCACAAGACCGACGGCGCGGCCAAGTTCGGGATCGACGCCCAGGTCCCCGGCATGGTCTTCGCCGCCATCGCCGCCTGTCCCGTCCCAGGCGGCAAGCTCAAGGCCGTCGACGAGTCCGTCCTCTCCGGCGCGCCGGGCATTGTCGCCATCGTCAAGCTCGACCACGCGGTGGCCGTCGTGGCGACCGACAGCTTCTGGCGCGCGAAGCGGGCCCTGTCCCGCCTGCAGCCGCAGTGGGACGTCGGCGCCGCCGGACTTGTGAACAGCGCGCAGCTGTCAAAGGACTTCCGTGCGGCGCTGGGCGCCAAGATGGTCGTCGCCCGCAACGACGGCGACGTCGCCAAGGCGATGTCGCGCGGGGCCAGGACCTTCGAGGCGATCTATGAGACGCCTTACCTGTCGCACTCGCCGATGGAGCCCATGAATGCGACGGTGAACCTGCAAGCCGACCGGTTGGATGTCTGGGTGGGAAGCCAGGACGCGGAGGGCGCGCTTCACGCGGCCGCCACCGCCTCCGGCCTGGAGCCAGAGCAGGTCCACGTCCACAATGCGTTTCTCGGGGGCGGCTTCGGCCGTCGCGACGGCAATGATGAAATCGTTCAGGCGATCGCCATCGCCAAGGTCGTCAAGCGCCCCGTCAAGCTGATCTGGACGCGTGAAGAGGACATGCGCCACGACAGGTTCCGGCCGCATGCGGTGGTCGCCTTCAAGGCGGCGACCGGCTCCGACGGCCTGCCGACGGCGTGGTCGATGCGTATCGTGACCTCGTCGATCTTCCAGTCGGTCGGCATTCCATTTCCGCCCGACAAGGCCGAGCCGCCCGCCGTCGATGGCCTGGTCAGCAACGGCTATGCGGTGCCGAACCAGCGCATAGAGCTGCTGCTCAAGAACACCCACCTGCCGGTCTGGTTCTATCGCGCGCCCGGCGCCAACCAGCACGTCTTCGCCATCGAGGGTTTCCTCGACGAGATCGCGGCGGCGAACCGCCTCGATCCCTATCGCCTGCGGCGCAAGCTCCTCGCCGGCAAGCCGGACTGGATCAAGGTGTTGGATATCGCCGCCCAGAAGGGTGACTGGGGCAAGCCGCTGCCCAGGGGCAGCGGACGCGGCATCGCCATCTGCAATTTCACGGACAGCCTCTGCGCCCAGGTCGCCGAGGTCACGGTGAAACCGAGCGGCGAGGTGAAGGTCGATCGGGTCACGGTCGTCCTCGACACCCGCAACATGGTCAATCCCCAGACCATCGTCGAGCAGGCCGAGAGTTCGGTGATCTTCGGGCTCACCGCCGCCCTTTACGGCAAGATCACGATCAAGGACGGCGCCGCCGTCCAAGGCAACTTCGACACCTACCGCATGGTGCGCCTGGCGGAGGCGCCGAAGATCGATGTGCACCTGGCGCCGAGCGGTGGCGAGGTCTGGGGCGGCGCGGGAGAGCCGGCCGTCCCACCGGTCATCGCCGCGGTGGCGAACGCGATCTTCGCCGCGACGGGCAAGCGGATCCGCACCTTGCCGATCGTCGACAACGATCTTCGGTCGGCCTAGCCCGATGCGCGCGCGCTCCCTTCCCCCGATGTCGCGAGCGATCCTCGGTGGCTGTGGACGAGACCTTGGCGCGCCGATTGCTCGGATGTTGAGCGGCGTGAAAACCGTCGCCTGGTCCGTCGTCTTCGGGCTGATGCTGGTCTGTGCGGGGTGTCAGCGCGCCGCCCTTACGGTCAGTCCTCCGGTCAGCGGCGGCGACTATGCGGCTCGCACGGCCGATTGCGTCGCCTGCCACTCGATCCCCGGGGGCGAGGCCTTCGCCGGCGGCCTCAAGATGGGCACGCCGATCGGCGCCATCTACTCGACCAACATCACCCCGGATCCCGAGACGGGTATCGGCAAATACAGTCTTGCCGACTTCGACCGCGCGCTCCGGCAGGGCATCGCCAAGGACGGCCACCGGCTCTATCCGGCGATGCCCTATCCCTCCTACGCGAAGCTCTCAGATGCGGACGTGGCGGCCCTCTACGGCTTCTTCATGAAGGAGGCGCCTCCCGTCCATCAGGCCAATCGCAAGACAGAGATTCCGCCCGTCCTCAGGACCCGCTGGCCGCTGGCGATCTGGGATGTGGTCTTCGCCCCGCGCAGCTCCTACGCCGCCAAGCCCGGCCACGACACGGCCTGGAACCGGGGCGCCTATCTGGTGCAGGGCCCGGGCCATTGCGGCGCCTGCCATACCCCGCGCGGCCTTGGCCAGCAGGAGAAGGCGCTCGACGAGAGCAGCCCGAAATACCTCGCCGGCGCGGAACTCGACGGCTGGTACGCGCCCAGCCTGCGTGGCGAGGTGCGGACCGGTCTCGGGGCGTGGTCGCAGACCGACATCGTCGACTTCCTCAAGCACGGCCACAACCGCATCGGCGCGCCGTTCGGGTCGATGATCGATGTGGTCAACAACTCCACCTCCTACTTCTCGGACAGCGATATCCAGGCCGTCGCGACCTATCTGAAGTCGTTGCCGGCGACGACTGACCAACCGTCCCTCGCCAAGGACACGACGACCACCGCGGCCATGATGAACCGGCCTTCGGCCCAGCCCGGCGGAGCCGTCTACGCGGGCTATTGCGCGAGCTGCCACGGCTTCGACGGCAAGGGCTTCGCGCCGTACATGCCAGGCCTCGCCGGCAACCCGGTCGTGCTGCACGACAATCCGTCGTCGCTGATCAACCTGACGCTGAACGCCTCGATCCCGCTCGTCGTCGCGGGCGCGCCGGACGCCTACCGAATGCCGCAGTTCCGCCAGCAGCTGTCGGATCAGGACATCGCCGACGTCCTCACCTTCATCCGCAAGGGATGGGGTGATCAGGCGCCGTCCGTGACGACCGCGCAGGTCGCCAAGCTCCGCAAGAGGACCGACCCCGCCAGCGATCAGGTGATCGTCCTGAAGATGCGTTAGCGGCCCCTCGTGGAGTTCATTTTGTACGACCCGACGTCAGTGGAGATCGAGACATGTCTGACCCCCTCGCCGTAACGCCGCAGTCCATAAGGGATCAGTACGACTACATCATCGTCGGAGCCGGGGCCTCTGGATCGGTCATCGCCGGAGAATTGTCGAAGACCGGGGCCGAGATCCTGGTGATCGAGTCGGGACCCGCGGATACGGCGCCGACGATCAGCGATCCCAGCATCTGGTTCTACAACGTCGGAAGCCCTCTAGATTTTGCCTTGCCGATCAAGCCGGCGCCGCAAGTCAACAATCGCGGATTCAATCTGGCGCTTGGCCATGTTCTCGGCGGCGGCGGCTCCATCAATGCGATGGTCTGGACCCGCGGCATGGCGCGAGACTACGACTCCTGGGCCGAACACGGCGCCAAGGGCTGGGCGTTCAAGGACGTCCTGCCGGTGTTCAAGGCGCAGGAGGACTGGGAGGGCGGCGCCAATGAATGGCGCGGTGTCGGTGGGCCAATTCACATCCGGCGTCCGCACGATCCCCATCCGACCGCCCGCGCCGTCATCGAAGCGGCGGGACAGATGGGCCTGCCGATTCTCGACGACATGAACGGGCCGATGCGCGACGGCGCCGGCTACCTGAACATGAACATCGCCCGGGACGGTACGCGGGTCAGCGCCGCCCGCGCCTTTCTGCATCCCAACTTGGACCGCGCGAATCTGACGCTCCTGCTGAGCACGAACGTCATCAAGGTCCTGTTCGATGGCGATCGCGCGAGCGGGGTTGAGATTGCTGTCGACGGTGACACTCGAAAGATTTCGGCGACGCGCGAGGTCATTCTCTCGGCGGGGACGATTCACACTGCCCAGCTCCTGATGCTGTCGGGCGTCGGCGAGGCAGGCGAGCTGAAAAAGCTAGGCATCGCGCCAGTCGCCGATCTGCCCGGCGTGGGCCGCAACCTCCAGGACCACGTGCACGTGTCGGGCGTTGTCTATCAATACAAAGGGAAGTTCCCGGATCATCGCGCGGACAGCAACGCCGTCGAGGCCGAGGTGAACCTCTCAAGTGACGTCGACGGCCACGGCACAGACATCGTCCTCGTCCTGGAGCAGCTACCGAACGCATCTCCGGAGCTGGCGGCCCGTTTTGGCGCCCCGCTGGAGAATTGCTTCACGATCTCGCCGTCGCTCGTTCAGCCGACGAGCCGCGGACAAGTGAGCCTGGCGAGCGCGGACTGGCGCGTCCCGCCGACTGTCGAAGCGAACCTCCTCGGCACGGACCGCGATCTCGAGGCGACTCTGCGAGCGGCGGAGGCCGCGCGGGAGCTGGTGAGCCAGAAGGCTTTCGACGGGATTCGCGAAGCCGAACTCATCCCCGGTCCAAGGGCCAAGAGCCGGCAGGATCTCATCGATTTCGCGCGGACGGGCGCGCTCAGCTTCGGGCACCCGATCGGCACAGCGCGTATGGGGAACGAGGCCGACGCCGTCGTCGACAGCGAGCTGCGTGTGCATGGCGTGCGAGGCCTTCGTGTGGCGGACGCTTCGGTCATGCCGTCCATCATCTCGGGCGCGACCAATGCGGCGTCGATCATGATCGGCGGCCGCGCCGCCGCATTCATTCACGCCGACATCAGGTGAGGCGGCGTGGCCATGACCTTCACCGTCGACGTCCACCACCACATCCTGCCGGACTTCTTCTTCCGCGAGACCAACGACGCCCACAACCCGGTCGGCGGCATCGCGCCGCCGCCCTGGGACGCCGACATGATGCTGTCCTACATGGACGAGGCCGGCATCGACGTGGCGGTGACCTCGATTTCAACGCCGGGGGTGCACGTGGGCGACGACGCCCGCGCCCGCTCGCTGGCCCGCCGCTGCAACGAGCTCTCCGCGAAGCTCATGCAGGCCCATCCGACGCGGCTGGGCGGCTTCGCCGCGCTGCCGCTGCCCGACGTCGACGGCGCCCTGGCGGAACTGACCTACGCCCTCGACGTGCTGAAACTGGACGGGGTCGTGCTGTTTTCCAACGCCAATGGGGTCTACCTCGGCGATGCTCGCTTCGAGCCGGTCTTCGCGGAGTTGGAGCGGCGCGGTGCGGTGGTGTTCGTGCATCCCACGGCCTCGCCCGACCCATCGGCCCATCATCTTGGCCTGCCGGATTCCCTGATCGACTTCACGGCCGACACCACCCGGGCGGTGGCGCAGATGCACTACAGCAACCGCTTCGCCCGGACCCCGAACATCAAGTACATCTTCTCGCACGCCGGCGGCACGGCGCCCTACCTGGCGGGGCGCTGGGGCATCGTCGACGAGATGAACGTCATCCCCGGCGCCGAAGAGCGCGGGACCGTGGCCGACACGCTGCGGCGTCTCTATTGGGACACCGCCCTTTCCTATCGAGACCCTATCCTGAGGATGTTGCGGGACGTCGTCGGACTGGACCAGGTCCTGTTCGGATCGGACTTCCCCTACCTGCGCCGCGACATCGCGGTCGGCTGCGTGCAGCAGCTCGAGCAGACCGGCGAGCTGTCGGCCGGCGAGCGGGCCCAGGTGCTGAGCGGCAACGCGATCAAGCTTTTCCCGCGGCTAGGTCGCTGACGGTACGTGACCTCGCCCATCATCGTCGCGGCGTGAGGAGATCGTTCAATGTCTGACGTTCGAGAGTCGGAGGCCGCCGACCGATTGGCGATTCGCGAACTGGTCGACGCCTATGCCCACTGCTTCGATCGGCGCGACTGCGAGGGGCAGATGGCCCTGTTCACGCAGGACACGCGGTTCCTGGTGTTCATGGACGCCAAGGCCTCGACGCCGAGCCAGACGATCACGCGCCGCGAGGATCTGAGACCCGTCTTTGAAGACCTCCGGCAGTATGCGGCGACCACCCACTTCAACGGCCAGAGCACCGTGATCCTGACCGGCGCGGCCGCGGCGGGCGAGAGCTACTGCCTGGCCCACCACGTGCGGGTCCAAGACGACCAGCGCAGCCTGATGGTCGCCTCGATCCGCTACCTCGACACCTTCGCCAAACAGGCGGGGCGCTGGCTGTTCAGCGAGCGGCGGCTGATGGTGGACTGGATCGAAACCCGTCCACTTTGACATCTGGCGGCCAAGTCGCCGCCGCGAACCCAGTGTTCAGGTGGGGCTCCGACTCCGGGGTTTCGATCGCCTGGGAGACAGCTTCTCGGCGAGGAAGTCCCCCAGCACCTCGACGCGCTTCGGCCGCCGCCCGCCCGGCGGTGTCACCCAATGCACCGCGCCGCCGCTGACCGTCCAATCCGGCAGGACCAATTCCAGCCGGCCATCGTCCAGAGCTTCTCGCAGGATGAAGTCCGGCAGGATCCCGAGACCGCCGCCGCCCAAGAGGAGCGGCATCATCGCATCCCCATTGTTCACCCTCAGGGGTCCGGTTGGCCGCACGGTGGCCGTGTCGCCATGTTCGCGACTGAAGCGCCAGGTGTCGCCGACGGTGGAGGCGTAGCAGATGCAGCGGTGCTCGGTCAGGCGCAGCGGGTGATCGGGCCAGCCAAATTTTGCAAGATAGTCGGGAGACGCCGCCAGGTAGCGCGGCATAGCGACGAGCGTGCGGGCCACAAGCGAGGAGTCCGGTAGCGCGGCAATGCGGATCGCCGCGTCATAGCCTTCGCCGATCAAATCGACATGGGCGTCGCTGAGGTGCAGGTCGATCGAGATGTCCGGATAGCGGTCCAGGAACTCCGGCAGGACGGGCGCGATTTGAAGGACGCCGAAGGACATTGGCGCGGCGAGCCGCACATGTCCGCGGGGCGCGGCGGCGTTGGCGCTACTTTCGGTTTCAGCCAGTTCGCCCTCAGCCAGGATGTGGGCGGCCCGCTCGGCGAGCTGTTTCCCGGCCTCGGTCAGCGACAACCGCCTCGATGTGCGGTTGAACAGTCTTACGCCGAGCCTGGCTTCCAATCGGCCGACCGCCTTGGACACCGTCGCTTTCGACAGCTGCAACTCGCCGGCCGCGCGGGCAAAGGACTGCACCTGCAGAACTTTGGCGAAGATCGCCAAGCCTTCAAAATCCGGCAGCTTCGACATGGCAGACCTTGGCGTTTTGGGCGCGCAGACGCTTCATAGCCTCAGACGTCCAAATCTGTTTGCGCATAGTTGAGGAAGTAGCCGGTGAATACCGTCGCCCCGACGTAGGCGAACGCGTCGGCCAGTTGCGCATCACTCCATCCAGCCTCCTGGGCGGCGTTCCAACCAGCGTCGGCGACCTTGCCGGAATGGGCGGCCGCTTCCCTCACCAGGGTGGCCAGCGCGTCGATCTTGCGGCCGCTGTCGGGTCGCCGCCCCGATGCCCGGGCTGGTTGAACGCTCCGAAGCCGTCATTGCGAATGACCGGGGTTCACCGCGGAACCACAGCCCAGGTTGCGTATTACAGCGTATCGACACGCCGCTCGGGGGGCCGCCACGTTTTGAAAAAGCTCGTCACATTCCGGTTCGATCCGGAGCTTCTGAAGCGCATCCGGAGCGCCGCGGAAGCCGAGAACCGGACGCTGACCAACTTCGTCGAAACCACCCTCAAGAGAGCGCTTCTGCTGGACGAGGCCGCGGGCGGACCGCCAGCGCCCATCCACTCCGACCTTCCGCACTGATCAACCCCTCCACACGCAGGACCCTGGAGCCGTTGCTTGACTGATCGATTGGCCTCACAGCCCGTTGAAGCGCATTCCCTTGCCAAGACCGCGACGGGAATCGACGGCCTCGACGCTGTCACCCTGGGCGGTCTGCCCGAGGGGCGGCCCACCCTGCTCTGCGGCTCCGCCGGCTGCGGCAAGACGCTGCTGGCCATGACCTTCCTGGTGAACGGCGCGACGCGGTTCGGCGAGGCCGGCGTGTTCATGAGCTTCGAGGAGCGGGCCGAGGACCTCGTCGAGAATGTCGCCTCGCTCGGCTTCGATATCGACGGACTGGTGGCGGACAAGAAGCTGGTCATCGACCACGTACGCGTCGAGCCGTCGGAGATCGAGGTCAGCGGCGACTACGACTTCGAGCCGATCTTCGTGCGGCTCGGCTACGCGATCGACCAGGTGGGCGCCAAGCGGGTGGTGCTCGACACCATCGAGGCGCTGTTCTCCGGCTTCAAGGACCAGGCGGTGCTGCGGGCCGAACTGCGCCGGCTGTTCGGCTGGCTGAAGGATCGCGGGGTCACCGCGGTGATCACCGGCGAGCGCGGCGACGGCCAGCTGACCCGCTACGGGATCGAGGAATACGTCTCCGACTGCGTGATCCTGCTGGACAACCGGGTCCACGACCAGGTGACCACCCGACGGCTGCGGATCGTCAAGTATCGCGGCTCATCGCACGGCACCAACGAGTACCCGTTCCTGATCGACGGCAGCGGCGTCAGCGTCATGCCGATCACCGCGGCGGGGCTGCAGCACAAGATCTCCTCGGAGAAGATCCCCACGGGGGTGCCCGACCTGGACACCATGTTCGGGCTGGGTGGATTCTACCGCGGCTCGAGCGTCCTGCTGTCGGGCCTCGCCGGCACCGGCAAGTCGACCTTCAGCGGCTGGTTCGCCAACTCGGTGTGCACGCGCGGCGAGCGCTGCCTCTACTTCGCCTTCGAGGAATCGCCCGACCAGATCGTGCGCAACATGCGCTCCGCGGGCATGGACCTGCAGCGCCACATCGACAGCGGCCTGCTCTCCTTCCAGTCGGCCAGGCCCAGCCTCTATGGCCTGGAGATGCACCTGACCCGGATGTATCGCGACATCGAGGCGTTCAAGCCGGCCGCGGTGATCGTCGACCCGATCTCGGCGTTCCGCGGCGTGGAATCGGAGATCCACGCGACGCTGCTGCGCCTGGCGGACATCTGCAAGGAGCGCGGCATCACCGCCTTCTTCACCAGCCTGTCGCTGGCCAGCGACCACGCCAGCGAGGCCGACCGCGGGGTCTCCTCGCTGATGGACACCTGGATATCGCTGACCGACGTCGAGGCGAGCGGCGAGCGCAACCGGGTGCTGTTCGTCCTCAAGTCGCGCGGCATGAGCCACTCGAATCAGATGCGGGAATACATGCTGACCGCCGAGGGGATCAAATTGATCGCGCCCTATGTGGGCCCCGAGGGCGTCCTGACCGGGTCTGCGCGGCAGGCCCAGGAGGCGCGGGAGCGTGACGAGGCCCTGAGCCGCAGCCAGGTCACCGAGCGCCGGCAACGCGACCTGGATCGCCGCCGGGCCACCACCGAACGGCAGGTCGCCGAACTGCGCGCCGCCCTGGAGGCGGAGGAGAGCGAAGTCGCGCTGCTGGCCAACCAGGAGAGCGGTCGCGAGGACACCCTGGTCGCCGACCGCGCCGCCATGGCCATGAAGCGGGGGGCCGCGGAATGACCATCCAAGCCGAAATGGCCGCCGATCCGGCCCGGGAGGGCCACTACAACCTGCGCCTCTACGTGGCCGGCCAGACGCCGAAGTCGCTGGCCGCCATCTCCAACCTGAAGAAGATCTGCGAGGAGCACCTCGCGGGCATGTACACGATCGAGGTGATCGACCTCCTGATCCGGCCGCAGCTGGCGGCGGGCGATCAGATCCTGGCGGTGCCGACCCTGGTCCGGCGGCTGCCGCCGCCGATCAAGCGGATCATCGGCGACCTGTCGGACAGCGAGCGCGTGCTGGTCGGCCTCGACATCCAGTCCGGCGAGCCGCCCAGGCCATGAGCTGGCCCGAACCGCCCGCCCCGGAGACCTATGTGCTGCGCCTGTTCGTGGCGGGCGCCACGCTGCGCTCGCAGCGGGCGATCTCGCACCTGCGCCACATCTGCAACGAACACCTGCCGGGCCGCTTCGACCTGGAGGTCGTCGACGTCTACACCAACCCCGAAGCCACCCTTGAGTACCAGATCGTCGCCACGCCAACCCTGGTGAAGGTGCGGCCCGAACCGCCCCGCAAGATCATCGGCGACCTCTCCGACCACGGGCGCGTCATGCGCGGCCTGAACATCACCGCAGGCGGGGGAATTTCAGAGGCCGTCCAGTGAGCGCGGCCAATCGAGATATGGCCGCCGTTGATATCGCCGCCCTGGCGGCGCGCAACGACAAGCTCGAGGCCGCGCTGCGGGAAGCCAACGAGACCCTGGATGCCATCCGCAACGGCGAGGTCGACGCGGTGGTGGTGGGCGGGCCGCAGGGCCAGGTCGTCTATACCCTGGAGAACGCCGACCGGCCCTACCGGGTGCTCGTCGAGCAGATGCGCGAGGGCGCGGTCACCGTCAACGCCGACGGGACGATCCTCTACTGCAACGGCAGTTTCGCGGTGCTGGTCGGCCTGCGGTCGGAAGAGATCGTCGGCGAACGGATCTTCGATTTCGTCAGGGAGCGTGGCGAACTTGAGAAGATGCTGGCGATGTGCGGCGACGAGGGCGCATCGGCCGAGCTGCGTATTGTCCTGTCGTCCGGCGGCTTCGCCGAATGCAACATATCGGTCGTCGACCTGGTGGTGGATGACGGCGCCGAGCACATGCTCTGCCTGATCGTCACCGACCTTCGGCAGAACCACGAGCGGGCGCGGGAGCTCTCGGAGGCGAACCGGCGGCTGGCCGCCGAGATCGTCGAGCGGACCCGCGCGGAACAGAGCCTGGCGATCGCGCTGGACGCCGCCGACATGGGCAGCTGGGACTTCGATCTCGCCTCGGACCGCAACGTCTGTTCCCGCCGCCACGACGCCATCCTCGGCTATGCCGAGGGCCAGGCGCCGCGCAGTCGCGAGGTCGGCGTGGCCCACTTCCTGCCCGAGGACCGCCAGGCGGTCGCCGAGGCGTTCGACGACGCCGTCAGGACCGGCCGCATCGACATCGAGCGCCGCATCCAGCGGGTCAACGACGGCGCGACCCGCTGGGTGCAGATCAAGGGCCGGGCCTTCTATCGCGACGGGCGTCCGGAGCGGCTGGCCGGCATCATGGTCGACAACACCGACCGGCGGCAGATCGAGGAAGCCCTGCGCCAGGGCCAGAAGATGGAGGCGATCGGCCAGCTCACCGGCGGCATCGCCCACGACTTCAACAACCTGCTGATGGTGATCGGCGGCAGCCTGGAATCCCTGTCGCGGCGCGTGCAGCTCGACGATCGCGTGCAGCGGCTGCTCGACGCGGCGCGGTTGGGCGTGGCCCGTGGCGCCAAGCTGAACGAGCAGCTGCTGGCCTTCGCGCGCCGCCAGGACATGCGCGAGGAGGTGGTCTGCGTCACCGACCTGCTGCCGACCTTCGAGACCCTGCTCGACCGGGCGATCGGCGAAGCCGTCCGGGTGGAGGTCAGGCGGACGTCGGATCTGTGGCACTGCCTTACCGATCCCCACCAGCTGGAGACCGCGATCCTCAACCTGGCGATCAACGCCCGCGACGCGATGAACAACCAGGGGACGCTGGTGCTGGCCACGGCGAACATGTCGGTCACGCGCGACCAGGCGGGTCCGCACGAGGCGACGCCGGGCGACTACGTCAGGGTGTCGGTGTCCGATACCGGCGGCGGCATACCGCCCGAGATCGCCGCGCGGGTCTTCGAGCCGTTCTTCACCACCAAGGACGTGGGCAAGGGCACCGGCCTCGGCCTGAGCCAGGTCTACGGTTTCGCCCGGCAATCCGGCGGCTTCGTGGAGCTCGACAGCCGCCCCGGCGTCGGCACGACCGTCAGCATCTACCTGCCCCGGGCCGATCCCGCCGACGCCCGGCCCCACGTTGCCCACCTCAGCGGCGTCGCCCGTCGTGCGGAGGGGACAGTGCTGCTGGTGGAGGACGACGATGACGTGCGCGCCGCCGCCGAAGCGATGCTCGAAGAGCTTGGCTACACGGTGGTCGAAGCCGCCTCCGGAGATGAAGCCCTGGAGATCATCGCCGGCGGCGCCCACCTCGACCTGGTGTTCAGCGACGTGATCATGGCGTCGGGGATGACGGGCATCGAGCTCGCCCGGGCGCTCGACAGCCGGCGCCCCGACCTGCCGGTTCTGCTGACCTCCGGATACACCGCGCAGCGGCTCGTGCCGAACGTCGGGCACGGCGACATCCCGCTCCTGCGGAAGCCCTACACCCTCGTCCAACTTGCCGAGGCCCTGAGCGACCTGGTGAAGCCTGGGGTGAAGGTCGACTGAGGGCGTGAGGTCGCGACCGGCTGATGGATCCTGGACGGGTCGAAACGCGCCCGGCCGAACGACAAACGGCGCGCCACCTGAGTGACGCGCCGTCGAAGTCTCTAGTCTGCCGCAGGCCGCCACTTTCGAGGGACGGGAGAGCGTGGCGGCCCTTGGTGATCAACGAATAGGGCTTCGCGCCTGAACCGGGGATGAACCGTTTGCGGGGCGGGCTGCCGCCCGGCGCCGCATCGTGATCGCCGGCATCAACCGCCGCGCCAGCAAGCACAGCCAGCTCCGCTGAACCCGGGCCGGCCTGCCCCCAGCCTGTCAGACCCCGATGGTGTCCGCCTCGGCCGTGAGCCGATCGCAGGTGGCGAAGTCGCGACGCCGGAACGCCGCCGCGGCCGCCTTGCGCAGCAGCAGATGCGCCGCCGCCGGTTGCCGCACCCGCAGCTTCGCCGCCCAGAGCTCGGCCTCCGCGTCCGCCACCTCGATGTCGTCGGGTCGGGCCTGGATCAGCCGCGCGGCTTCGGGCAGGGCCGGCCAGTCCATCAGGAACCGCAGCGCCGCCCGGAAATCGGCGGCGGCCGCCACATGGGCGAAGGCCCGGCTCTCCGCCTCCACGTCGTCGAAGTCCGCCAGCCGCTTGGTGAAGTCCCGCGCGCGCTCCGCCGACAGGGTGCGCTCGAACGAGGCCCAGCGGGCCGCCTGGGCGTCGTCGCCGCGCCCGGACCGCTCCAGCACCTCGATCCAGGCGCTCTCCCACGCGAAGTCGGGCGCGGCGGCGCCCCGGCCCGGCGTCCAGCGGCGGCCCTGGCCCGGCCGCGACGCCTCGAGGAGGGCCGCGGCCTCCCCCACCCGATCCGCCGCCAGCATCCGCTGGGCGACCTCCGCCGCCACCGACGGGTCCAGCAGTTGCGGGTGCGTGAAGGTCGCTTGATAGGCGCCCGGGTCCCCGGCCGCATCGGCCAGGCGCCGGATCAGCGTGATCCACCCCACCACGGCGCCCTGCCGCTCGCTGAGGCGCCGCAGCGCCGTCGCCGCAAGCTCGGGCGCGGCGGCTTGCAGCACCCGCGGCAGCCACGCCTCCCAGGCGGCCGGCGCCTGGACCATCGCCTCCACCAGGCTGTCGGCCGCGCGCCCGACATCGATCTGCGCCAGCAACCGGCCGAGATCCTGCGCCGCCCGGTCGAACACCGCCGCCAGGGCGCCGTCCTTGTCGCGCAGCCGGCTGCTCACCCGGCTTGCGACGCCCATGAACGCCCAGAGCCGGCTAAGCGCCACGGCCGGGTCCAGCGCCGCCAGCCGTTCGACGATCAGCCGCCGCAGCTCCTCCAGGTCGCGCACGAAGGCCGGCCGTTGCCGCCAGGAGATCTTGCCGCGGCTGGTTTCCAGCGAGGTCAGCCGCCTGTCGATCTCCGGCGCCAGGTGATCCGCACCCTGCGCCGCCGCCAGCTCCATCCGCAGCCGCCGCTTCAAGTCCGGGCGCGCCTCGGCCGCCACGACCAGCAGCTCCGCCAGCCGCTCGACGCCCAGCGCCGCCAGGTTCTCCGGCGTCACCTTCTTCAGACTGGCGGTGGTGGGACGCTTCATGGGCCTCGAGAAAGCTTCGGACGGGCCTGATCAACGGCCCAACTGGCGGTGGCGTTCACGCACCCTCAGGCCGCCCCGGCGCTGGAATCCGCATCGATCCTTTATATCGTCCGGCGCTAGGTTGCCGACTGATCGGCGCCGGCCGAGGCCAGGAGTCCGAGAATGTCTGACAGCTTCGCCGAACCCGGCGCAATGGTCGACGCCGTGAACCCCGCGCGATCCGCCGGTGGGCAGGTCGCCGAGGACGCGCCGCGGGCGCCGTCCGCCGTCGGGTATGCGGCCTCGCTGCTGCTTGTCGGGCTCGCGACGGTTCTCGCCTTCGTCGTGCAGCACCTGATCGCCGCGCCCAACCTGACGCTGATCTATGTCCTGCCGGTCGTGGTCGCCGCGACCTTCTTCGGCTGGGGCCCCGCCCTCCTGGCCGCCGTCGCCGGCGTCGCCCTTTTCGACTTCTTCTTCACCGCACCCTTCTATTCGTTCCAGATCGCCAACCCCGCCGACCTCTGGGCGACGGCCTTGTTGCTGGTGGTGGCGGCCATCGTGAGCTCGGTCGCCGCGGAATCGCGGCGACAAGCCGTGGAGTCCCGGCGCGCGGCGAGGCAGGCGCAGGCCCTGCAGGCTCTGGCGCACGTGATCATCGAGGCCGCGCCGCAGGCCGAGATCCTGGACGCGGCGGCGCTCGCCCTGCATCGGATCTTCGAGGCCCCGGCGGTCATTTTCCTGCGGCGCGGGACGAGCGTCGGACTTGTCGCGAAAGCGGGTGGCGCGAAGATCACCTCGGCGGAGGAAGATGCCGCGCGCGGAGCCATCGACTCCCGGGTCGCGACGCGTGGCGAGACCTATCCCTACGACCAGGCCACCTTCGACTTCTGGCCTGTGACGACGCCGGCCGGTGGATGCGCGGTCGGTGTCGACTTCACCCGCGCACGCGGCGGACGCCCCGCCTCGCCGGATCGATTTGTCGATGTGGTCGGCGGCTACCTCGCCGCGGCCCTCGCTGCGCCGACCGGGGCCTCGCCGGTCAGGGCCCCGGCGCGCGGATCGCCTCGTCGGCCATGAAGCGATAGCCGATCCCCGGCTGGGTGAGGATCAGTTTCGGGGCGGAGGGATCGGCCTCGATCTTCTGGCGCAGCTGGCCGATGAACACCCGCAGGTACTGGGTGTCCTCCGCATGGGCGGGGCCCCACAGGGAGATCAGCAGCTCCTTGTGGGTCAGCACCTTGCCATCGGCCTGCGCCAGCTTCACCAAGAGCTCGTACTCCTTGGGCGACAGGCGGATCGGCTCGTCGCCGCGGGTGACCAGGCGGCGTGGGATGTCGATGGTCAGGTCGCCGGCATGGACGATCGGCGGCGGCGGCTCCGATTGCCTGAGCTGGCGGCGCATGGTCACCCGCAGGCGAGCCAGCAGCTCGCCCACCCGGAACGGCTTCTCCACATAGTCGTCGGCGCCGGCGTCCAGCGCCTCGATCTTCTCGATCTCCCGGTCGCGCGCCGAGAGGATGACGATCGGGCCCTCGTAGAAGGCGCGGCATTTGCGCAGCACCTCCTGTCCGTCGATGTCGGGCAGGCCGAGGTCGAGCACCACCGCGTCGGGCGGGCGCCGCGCGATCTCCGACAGGGCCTGGCGGCCGGTGTCCGCCCGGACCGGCTCATAGCCGGCGGCGTTCAGCGCGGGGCCGAGGAACCGGTGCATCTGCGGCTCGTCGTCCACCACCAGGATGCGCGGCCTATGCATGGGCGGGCTCCCGGCTGATCCCCACGGGCTCCTTCTTCAGGCTGATCAGGATGCGGGTGCCGCGGCCCTCGTGGATCGGACTGGCGGCGGCGATCCGCCCGCCCATGGCCTCCACGAACCCCTTGGAGATCGCCAGGCCGAGGCCCGCGCCCTTGCCCCGGTCGCTGGACTCCTCCATCCGCCGGAACCGCTCGAACACCCGCTCCAGCTCCGCGGTCGGGATCCCGCGCCCCTCGTCCTCGATGCTGAGCACCACATTGTTGCGGTCCTCATAGGCGGCCAGCTCGATGGTCGAATTGTCTGGGCTGTAGGCGATGGCGTTCTCCAGGATGTTGACCAGCGCCTGTTCGAGCAGGGCGGAATCGACCTTCACCGTCGGCAGCTCCGGGGGGAAGTCGCGGGTCACGTTACGCTGGCCCAGCCGGCGGGAGACCTGGTCGAGGGCCGCGCCCAGCACGTCGCGCACGTCGACCCAATCGCTGCGGATGTTGAGGCCGCCGCCCTCCAGCCGGGTCATATCCAGGAGGTTGCCGACATAGCGGTTCAGCCGTTCGGCCTCCTCGCGGATGCTCGCCAGCAGGTCGACGCGCACCGCCTTATCGAGCGAGTCCTCGTATTCCAGCAGCGTCGTCGCCGAGCCCAGCACCGTGGCCAGCGGCGTCCGCAGGTCGTGGCTGACCGAATTCAGCAGGGCCGAGCGCAGCTTGTCCGAGCGACGCAGCGCCTCGGCGTCGGCCGCATCGGCGGCGAACTCCGCCCGCTCCAGGGCGACGGCGCCCTGGTCTAGCAGGGCCGAGACGAAGCGCTCCCCATCGCCGCCCTGCACCGCCCTGGCCTCGAAGCCGGCCACGCCGGAACGGGCGCGGACCCCCTGCAGCGGGCGGTAGGTGAGGTTGGCGCTGGGCAAGGTCCCGGTGTCGGCGCCCGCCGGCTCGCCGTGCTGCCAGGCCCAGCGCGCGGCGACCGCGTCGGTGGTGGCGAGCGGCTTCAGGATCGGCGAGGCGGCCACCGCCTCCACGTCCTCGCCGCCCGGCAGCAGCACCACGGCCTCGCCGCCGGTCGCCGCGGCCAGCTGTTCGGCCAGGGCCTGGGCGGCCGCTTCCCGCGAGGCGGCGCCGGACAGCCGGCGGCTGGCCGCCAGGAGGGCGGTGATCGCCGAGGCGCGGCGCGACATGGCCATGGCCTGGTCGCGGACCCGGCCGGTCAGCCAGCCGGTGGTCATCGCCACCGCGAAGAACACCACGAAGGTCAGCACGTCGGTGGGATGGCCGATGGCCATCGACAGCCGCGGCTCGAGGAAGAAGAAGTTGTAGGCGAAGGCCGCCACCGCCGCGGCGGTCACCGCCGGCCACAGGCCGAACGCCAGGCCGCTGACCAGCACGCTCACCAGGAAGATCATCGCCAGGTTGGCGCCGTGGGAGAACTGGTCGACCAGGCCCGCGAAGACCCCGGCCACCGCGACGAAGACGATCGAGGCGATATGTCCCCGCCAGGCGGCGAGCCCCGGGCCGGCGGGCTTGGCCGGCGGCTCCGGCTCGGGCTGGCCGGCTTCGGTGATGATGTGCAGGGCGGCGCCGCGGACCTCCTCGGCCAGGGCCGGGATCAGGGCGCGGCCGAACAGCGCCCGCCACCGCGAGCGCCCGGACTTGCCGACCACGATCTGGGTGACGTTGTTCTGCCGGGCGTAGTCCAGCAGGGCGCCCACTAGGTCGTCGCCGGCCAGCACCACGTTGGACCCACCGAGCTGCTCGGCCAGCTTGAACGCCGCGCTGATCTTGGCCGCCCCCGCCGCGTCCGGCGACGGCCGCTTCGGCTGCTCGACGTAGGTCACCGTCCAGGGCGCGCCCATCATCATGTCCGACAGCCGCCGGCCGGCGCGGACCAGGCTCTGGGCCATGGCGTCCGGCCCCAGCAGCACCAGGATCCGCTCGCCGGCCGCCCAGGGGCCCTCGACGCCGCGCTGGCGCATGGCGGCGAGCAGCTGATCGTCGACCGTCTGGGCCACCCGGCGCAGGGCGAGCTCGCGCAGCGCCGTGAGGTTCTCCGGCTTGAAGAAGTTGGCCGCCGCCATCCGCGCGGTCTCGGGCAGGTAGACCTTGCCCTCCCCCAGCCGCTGGCGGAGCTCGTCGGGGGTGATGTCGACCAGCTCGATGTCGTCGGCCCGCGACAGCGCCGAATCCGGCACCGTCTCGCGCTGGCGCACCCCGGTGATCTTCCAGACCACGTCGACCAGGCTCTCGAGGTGCTGGACGTTCAGCGTCGTCCAGATGTTGACCCCGGCCGACAGCAGCTCCTCGACGTCCTGCCAGCGCTTGGGATGGCGCGAGCCCTGCGCATTGGAGTGGGCGTATTCGTCGACCAGCAGCAAGGCGGGCTTGCGCGCCAGGGCCTCGTCGATGTCGAATTCGAGCAGGGTGCGGCCGTTGTGGTCGATCGGCTTGCGCGGCAGCACCTCCAGGCCGTGCAGCAGGGCTTCGGTGTCGCGCCGGCCGTGGGTCTCGACGACGCCGACCAGCACCTCGCCGCCCTCGGCCTTGCGGCGGCCGGCCTGGGCCAGCATCTCGTAGGTCTTGCCGACCCCCGGCGCCATGCCGAGGAACACCTTGAGCCGGCCGCGCCCGGCCTTGGCCGCTTCCACCAGAAGGGCGTCGGGGTCGGGACGGCGCGGCTCGTCGGGCTTCATGAGTTCTTGGGGGTACTCTTCGGCGCGGCCATGTCCAGCGCCCGGTTGGTCATCAGCACATTGACGTGGGGCTGGCCGAGGAAGCCCAGGGCCGGCGGCTGGACCTGATCCTCGATGATCCGGCGCACCTGCTCGGGCGTGACCCCGCGGGCCTTGGCGATCCGGTCGACCTGCAGCCGGGCATAGGCCGGCGAGATGTCGGGGTCGAGCCCGGAGGCCGACGTGGTGATGGCGTCGTCGGGGATCTCCTGGTGGCCGGTCGAGGCGCGCAGGCTCGCGGCGTCCCCCTTGATCCGCTTGGCCAGGTCGGGGTTCAGCGGGCCGTAGTTCGAACCGCCGGAGGCGGTGGGGTCGTAGCCGTTGGCGCCGGCCGCGGACGGGCGCGGATGCAGATACTCGTCCTTGGCGAACGGCTGGGCGATCAGCGCCGAGCCCACCACCTTGCCGGCCCCATCGCGCACCAGGCTGCCTTCGGCCTGGTAGGGGAAGGCCACCTTGGCGACGCCGGTGATCGCCAGCGGATAGAGGATGCCCAGCAGCGCCGTGAAGATCACGGTCGAGACGAGGGCGGGGCGGAGGTCGGAGAGCATGTCCTTGGCGCCTTTTTCCTAGGCCAGATCGATCTAAGCGAGACCGATGGTGGTGATGATCAGGTCGACGATCTTGATGCCGATGAAGGGGGCGATGACGCCACCCAGCCCGTAGACCAGCAGGTTGCGCTGCAAGAGCCGCGAGGCCCCGATCGGCCGGTACTTCACGCCCCTCAGGGCCAGCGGCACCAGCATGATGATGATCAGGGCGTTGAAGATCACCGCCGAGAGGATCGCGCTGCGGGGATTGTGCAGCCCCATGATGTTGAGCGCGCCCAGGGCCGGTAGCGAGACCACGAAGATCGCCGGGATGATGGCGAAATACTTGGCGACGTCGTTGGCGATGGAGAAGGTGGTGAGCGCGCCGCGGGTGATCAGCATCTGTTTCCCGACCTCGACGATCTCGATGACCTTGGTCGGATCGGAGTCCAGGTCGACCATGTTGCCGGCCTCGCGGGCGGCCTGGGTGCCGGTCTGCATGGCCACGCCGACGTCGGCCTGGGCCAGCGCTGGCGCATCGTTCGAGCCGTCGCCGCACATGGCCACCAGCCGGCCCTTGGCCTGCTCCTCGCGGATCAGCCTGAGCTTGTCCTCCGGCGTCGCCTCGGCGAGGAAGTCGTCGACCCCGGCCTCCGAGGCGATGGCCGCGGCGGTGACCGGGTTGTCGCCGGTGATCATCACCGTGCGCAGGCCCATGCGGCGCAGGTCCGCGAAGCGGTCCTTCACCCCGGCCTTGACCACGTCCTTCAGGTGGATGACGCCGACCAGCACGCCGTTCTCGGCGACCGCCAGCGGCGTGCCGCCGGACCGCGCGATGCGGTCGATGGCGGCGTTCAGCTCCGCGGGCGCCTGCGACGCGGTCATGCCGACCAGCTTGAGGATCGCGTCCACCGCGCCCTTGCGCCAGCTGTCCTGGCCGGCGTCGAGGCCGGAGATCCGCGTGGTGGCGCTGAACGGCACGGGCGTCGAGCCCTTGGGCGGCGTGCCGGTCAGGCCCTTCTCCAGGGCCAGGTCGACGATCGAGCGGCCCTCCGGCGTCTCGTCGGCCAGCGAGGCCATCATGGCGGCGCGCAGCGCGGCCTCGCCCCGCACGCCCGGCGCCGGGATCACCTCGGTGGCCATGCGGTTGCCGTGGGTGATGGTCCCGGTCTTGTCGAGCAGCAGGGTGTCCACGTCGCCCGAGGCCTCGACCGCGCGGCCGGATGTGGCCAGCACATTGACCTTCAGCAGCCGGTCCATGCCGGCGATGCCGATGGCCGAGAGCAGGCCGCCGATGGTGGTCGGGATCAGGCAGATGAACAGGGCGCCCAGCACCAGCGGGTCGAGCTTGACGCCCGAGTACTGGCCGAGCCCCAAGAGGGTGGCGACGGCGATCAGGAACACCAGGGTCAGGCCGGCCAGCAGCACGGTGAGCGCCAGCTCGTTGGGCGTCTTGCGCCGCTCGGCGCCCTCGACCATGGCGATCATCCGGTCGAGGAAGGTGTTCCCCGGCTCGGCGGTGATGCGCACCTTGATCCAGTCGGAGACCACGGTGGTGCCGCCGGTGACGGCCGAGCGGTCGCCGCCGCTTTCGCGGATGACCGGCGCGCTCTCGCCGGTGATCGCCGCCTCGTTGACCGAGGCCACGCCTTCGATGATCTCCCCGTCGGAGGGGACCATGTCGCCGGCTTCCACCAGCACGATGCTGCCGGCGTGCAGCTTGTAGGCGGGCGTCATGGCGACGGCGCCGGCGTCGGTGATCAGCTTGGCCAGGACGTCGACCCGCTGGGCGCGCAGGGCGTCGGCGGCGGCCTTGCCGCGGCCCTCGGCGATGCTCTCGGCGAAGTTGGCGAACACCACGGTGAACCACAGCCACAGCGCCACCTGGAACGCCCACCAGGGATTGGTCCCGGTGGTGAAGTCGTAGATCGTCGAGACGGTGGCGAGGGCGGCGACGACCTCGGTCGCCAGGATCACCGGATTGCCGGTGAGCTTGCGCGGATCGAGCTTCACGAAGGAATCGCGGATCGCCCGGGCCATCACGCTCGACGACAGGGTCGTCGAGGTGACGGCGGAACGGCGCTTCTCGCCGAGATGGACGGCAGCGGCGGTCATGGGATCAAGGCTCCGATGGGTCAGTGGCCGGCCAGGACGTCGAGCACCTGGAAGTGTTCGACGATCGGGCCGAGGGCTTGCGCTGGGAAATATTCGAGGCCGCCCATGATGATGATCACGCCGATCAGCAGGCTGATGAACAGCGGGCCATAGGTCGGCAGGGTGCCGGCGGTGGGCTGCAGCTTCGGCTTGGCGGCGATCGATCCGGCCATGGCCAGCACCGGGATGACGTAGGCGAAGCGGCCGAGCAGCATGGCGATGCCAAGCGTCGCGTTCCAATAGGGGACGTTGGCGGAGAGGCCGGCGAACGCCGAGCCGTTGTTCCCGGTCGCCGAGGAGTAGGCGTAGAGCAGCTCCGAGAGGCCGTGCGGCCCGGAGTTCTCCAGCGCCTTCAGGGCCGAGGGCAGCACCGCGGCGGCCGCCGAGAAGCCGAGGATCGCCAGCGGCAGGATCAGCACCGCCAGCATGGCGAACTTGACCTCCCGCGCCTCGATCTTCTTGCCGAGGTATTCCGGCGTTCGTCCGACCATCAGCCCGCCGACGAACACCGCGATCAGCGCCATGACCACCATGCCGTAGAGGCCCGAGCCGACGCCGCCCGGCAGCATCTCGCCGAGCTGGATCATGAACATCGCCATCCCGCCGCCGAGCGGCATGTAGCTGTCGTGCATGGCGTTGACGCCGCCGTCCGAGGCGCCGGTGGTGAAGGCGGTCCAGACGGCGGTGGACGCCGCGCCGAAGCGGACCTCCTTGCCCTCCATGTTGACCGCCGTCGCGGCGTGCACGGCGTGCATGGCCGGCGCCGGCTGGGTTTCCGACCAGTAGACGACCGACGAGGCCGCCAGGATGAAGACCGCCATCACCGCAACCAGGGCGCGGGCTTCGCGGCGCACCAGGGCGACGATCCCGAAGGCCACCACGCAGGCGTAGCTCAGGGCGTTCATGATCACCTCCTCGATGAGGTTGGTAATCGCGCTGGGGTTCTCGAACGGGTGGGCGGAATTGGCGTTGAACAGCCCGCCGCCGTTGGTGCCGAGCTGCTTGATCGCCTCCTGGCTGGCGGTCGGGAACAGGGTGATGACCTGCTTGCCGCCCTCCAGGCCCACGGCGTTGGCGTGCGCGGCCAGGGTCTGCGGCTCGCCCAGCGCCACGAAGGCCAGGGCGATGACGATGGCGATCGGCAGCAGGATGTAGAGGCTGATCCGGGTCAGATCGACCCAGAAGTTGCCGAGCCCCTCCCCGCGGTTGGCGGCGAAGGCGCGGGCGACGGCGGCGGCGATGGCGATGCCGGCCGCGGCCGACAGGAAGTTGTGCGTGGTCAGGCCGGCCATCTGCGAGAAGGTCGAGACCGTCTGCTCCGGCACATAGGACTGCCAGTTGGTGTTGGTGATGAAGCTGATCGCGGTGTTGAACGCCAGGTCCGGGCTGGTCCCCTTGAACCCCTGCGGGTTGAGCGGCAGCAGGTCCTGGAAGCGCAGGATCAGGTAGAGCACCACGAAGCTCGCCGCGCTGAACGCCAGCATGGAGACGGCGTAGGCGAACCAGTTCTGGCCCTTGTCCGGATCGACGCCGAAGGCCTTGTAGAGCACGCCCTCGACGGGCCGCAGCACCGGGTCGAGCCAGGTGCCCTGCCGCTGCCATACCCGGGCCATGTACATGCCCAGTGGCCAGGCGAGCGCCACCGTGACGGCGATGGTGAACAGGATCTCAGACCAGCCTCGCGCATCCATGGCGAGGTCTCCTTCTCGATGTGTGGATTGGCGTGGCGCGCGATGGCGGCCGGTGGCGTCCGGGGACTTCGCCTAGAACTTCTCGGGTCGCAGCAGGGCGGCGATCATGTAGATCGCGATGGCCAGACCACCGGCCGCGTAGATGGCGATCATCAGCATGGTCAGGCGCGCCTCAGCAGGGCGGCGTATCCTGCGAACAGCAGCAGGACCGCCACCCCGGTGGCGATATAGATCAGGTCGAGCACGGCTTTCTCCCGCCTTGGGTGAATGGCTATGCTGGTACGACCTGGGCCCCTAAAGGCGCCATTCGTATCCCCACCGCGGATATCAAGGACTTATAAAGACCGGCAGGCCGCGGGCCTTGATCTTCCGCTTACGACGCGGGCCGCATCCCGAATGGAGGTCTTACGCGGTGGCGTGGGAAAACCTTGCCGCGGCGGCCGAGAGCCCCGCGTTTGAGACCCAAGTCCCATGCCCAAGTCCATCGCCGGCGGCCTGCTCACCACGGCCCCGCTGATCGCCCTGCTGGAAAGCGTCGGCGTCGGCCGGTCCAGCGTCATCCGCGTCACCGGCTCCAGCAGCCTTTCGGCCCTGCTCTGGCTGTGTCGCCACGACTACCAGCAGGTCGGCTACATGCGCGCCATCGACGGCGCGCCGCACGAAGAGCCGGACGCCATCATCGTCGCCCACACCTGCAACGAGCTCGACCTCAAGCGGCTGCTGGCCGTGGGCCGCCAGGTCCGTCCCGGCGGCGTCTTCATCTTCCAGCTCCGCGCCGGCGACGGCGGCAGCGCCCTGGCGGTCGACTGGTTGCTGGAACAGGCCGGCTTCACCCCCGAGCGG
This sequence comes from Phenylobacterium sp., assembly GCA_004799545.1. Lineage (GTDB taxonomy): Bacteria > Pseudomonadota > Alphaproteobacteria > Caulobacterales > Caulobacteraceae > Phenylobacterium. The sequence continues at coordinate 25,507 of SSMU01000001.1, read as the reverse complement.
CGGCTGGAGGGCGGACACCGCGCCCTGATCGTCGCGCGCCGGCGTACGCTCGCGCTCAGCAAGGCGGCGTGAGATGGGCGTACCGACCATCCTGTGGCCAATTCGCGCCACCCCGATCGCCCCGCTGCGCCCGAGCGCGCGCCGCCGCTCGACCCTGGCCCGCCGCCGCGCGATCCGCGCCGCCGCCTGGGGCCTGTTCTTCCTGCTCACATCCCTGCCGTTCATCTATCGGGTGTTCGCCCGCTGACCTCCGCCGCCGCCGCCGCCCTATGGCCGGGGCTTGAGCAGGACGGCGAGCGCCAGGTTGGCCGCGCCGAACAGCAGCAGGACGAGACCCCAGGCGAGGTTGACGTTCACGCCTAAGGAATGCGCCCGGTAGATCGCCGGGTCGCCGACCAGGCCATAGACTCCCAGCAGCAGGCCCAGGCAGACGAACAGCAGGCCGATCGGGATGCGGATGTCGAAGTCCATGGCGGCCCCCTACCGGAAGATCACGTTGAGGATGACCGCGCCGACCAGCACCACGCCGCCCAGCACCGCCGGCCGCCGCCACCAGACGTAGCTGTCGTCCGCCGGCCGCGGGGTCATGGAGCGCACCAGGCCCACCAGGTTGGCCTCGTCCGGCGCCAGGGTGGCGAAGCTCACCAGCACCGTCACCACGAAGCAGGTCGAGAACGAGAAGATCGCCGTCCAGAAGTTCTGCGCCATCTCGCTCGGATAGGCGTGCAGCACCCCGATCCAGCCGCCCTTGATCCCCGGCAGGTCGCCGTCCGGCAGGGTCAGGCCGTGGTGCAGGGCTGCGGCCACGGTGCCGGCCGCCAGGCCGCTGAACGCCCCATGTCCGGTCGCCCGCTTCCAGAACATCCCGCACAGGAAGGTCGCCAGCACCGGCGCGTTCACGAACGCGAAGATCAGCTGGATCAGGTCCATGATGTTGTTGAAGCCGTTGGCCAGATAGGCCGCCCCCACTGACAGCAGCACGCCGACCAGGGTCGCCAGCCGGCCGACGTGGAGGTAGTGGGCGTCGCTGGCCTCGCGTCGGATGTAGGCCTGGTAGATGTCGTAGGTCCAGACGGTGTTGAAGGCGGTGACGTTGCCGGCCATGCCCGACATGAAGCTGGCCAGCAGGGCCGTGACGCCCAGACCCAAGAGGCCGGCCGGGAAGAAGCGGAGCAGCAGGCTGGGCGTCGCCAGGTCGTAGTCCAAGAGCGGCTGGCCGTTGGAATCCACCGCCGGGCGGCCGGTCGCGCCGTCGATCTTCTGCGGGATCAGCGGGGCGGCGCTGGCGGCATGGGCCGCGGCGGAGACGCCGGGCCCCGCGGGCGCGGCCGGGGTCGGCGCCGCGGTCAGCGCCATGGCGACCAGGCCGGGCACGATCAGCAGGAAGGGGAAGAACATCTTGAGCGAGGCGGCGATCAGCGGGGTGCGCCGGGCGGAGTCCATGTTGTCCGCGGCCATCGCCCGCTGGACGATCAGGAAGTCGGTGCACCAGTAGCCGAACGACAGCACGAACCCGAGGCCCATGGAGAGCCCGATCCACTCGACGCCCAACCGGTTCTTGTGCGGGTCGGTCATGCCGGCCCAGGCGTGCAGATAGTCCGGCGTCAGCGAGGCTTGCAGGCCGTGCCAGCCGCCCACCGCCCTCAGCCCCAGCCAGACCAGCGGCGCGAAGCCGGCGACGATCAGGAAGAACTGCAGGACCTCGTTGTAGATCGCCCCCTTCAGGCCGCCGGCGTAGATGTAGACCAGCACCACCAGGGCCGAGATCAGCACCGCCACGTGGAACGCCCAGGCGTGCGACAGGCCCAGGCCGGCCAGGGGCGCGTCCAGGAGGTGCAGCACCCCGATCAGCTTGGCCAGGGCGTACATCGAGATGCCCGAGGCCAGCACGGTCATCAGGGCGAAGCTGATGGCGTTGAACCCGCGGGTCTTCTCGTCGAACCGCAGGCGCAGGTACTCCGGCGCGGAGCGGGCTCGGGAGCCGTAGTAGAACGGCATCATCAGGACGCCCACGAACACCATCGCCGGGATCGCGCCGATCCAATAGAAATGCGCCGTCGCCATGCCGTACTTGGCGCCCGAGGCGCCCATGCCGATCACCTCGGTGGCGCCCAGGTTGGCGGAGATGAAGGCCAGGCCGCACACCCAGGCGGGCAGCGACCGGCCGGCCAGGAAGAAATCCGTGCCGCTCTTGGTGCGGCGCGCGGCCAGCACGCCGATCGCCAGCACGAACAGGATGTAGACGGCGACGATCGCCCAATCGATGGCTGCCAAGGTCTAGGCGCTCCTGGTCACGAAAAGGGGGGTGCGAGCTCGCCGCGGGGCCATCAGGCGCCCAGGCGCAGCAGCACGACGCCGTGGGCGGGGATCTGGGTCTTGTAGCGGCTGAGCCGGCCGAGGTCCTTGGCCGCCCAGACGTCGCGCGTCTTGACCGCGCCCTTCAGGCCCACGGCCGTGAACGCCACCTCCAGCTCGGCCGGCTGGTCGGAGAGGTTGAACAGGCCCACCGCCCGGCCGCCGCCGGCCAGCGGCCGCGCCCAGACCTCCAGCGCGCCTTCGGCCTTCACCCGGTCGCCCTGCCGGCCGGCAGGATCCTGGTCGATGGCGATCACCTCGCGGTTGGTGAGGATCGCCTTGGTCTCAGCGGACATGGTCGAGAGATCGTTGCCCGCCAGCAGCGGTGCGGCCAGCAAGGCCCAGAGGCTCAGGTGGGTGCGGTATTCGATGGCCGACATGCCGCCGTTGCCGACCTCCAGCATGTCGGGGTCGTTCCAATTGCCGGGCCTGGCGTATTTCGCCAGCCCCGCCTGGCTGAGCCCGATCTGCAGCATGCGCGGGAACTTGTCGGTGATGTCGCCGGTGGTGCGCCACAGGTTGCCGCCCACCGAACCGCCCCAGCGCCAGACCTGGCTGAAGCCGTACTGGCAGAGGCTGTAGACGATCGGCCGGCCGGTGGCGCGCAGGGCGGCGTCCATCTTCCGGTAGGCCGCCAGCTCGATCGCCTGCGCCTTGGCCAGCGACCCCGCCGCGATCATCGGCTCGCTCAGGCTGCAGAGGTCGTATTTCAGGTAGTCGACGCCCCAGGCGGCATAGGTCTGCGCATCCTGCGCCTCATGGCCGAAGCTGCCCTCGTAGCCGGCGCAGGTCTTCGGCCCCGGCGAGGAATAGATGCCGAGCTTCAACCCCTTGGAATGGACGTAGTCGGCCAGCGCCTTCATGTCCGGGAACTTGGCGTTGGGATGGATCACCCCCTGGGCGTCGCGCGTCCCCTCCCAGGTGTCGTCGATGTTGATGTAGCGATAGCCGGCGTCGCGCATGCCGCTGGCCACCATCGCGTCGGCCTGGGCGCGCACCGTGGCGTCGTCGACCTTGGCCGCGAAGTGGTTCCAGCTGTTCCAGCCCATCGGCGGGGTCGGCGCGAAGGACAGCGGCACGGCCCGTGCGGCCGGCCCGATCAGCAGCGCCCCCGCCAGCACCGCAGAGGCCACCGGCCCGCCAAGCTTCCAGCTGCGCATCGTCCCATCCCCCCGATTTTGCGGGAGCATAGACCGGCTCAGCCCGTGCCGGCCATCCCGTGGCGCGTCAGGCTGCGTCCAGGGCCGCCGCCACCTCGGCGACCAGGGCGCCCAGGGGCGGCGCGAGCGTGGCGGTGGGCGTGGTGAGGCGAAGCGCGATCTCGGGCAGGGGCTCGCGGACGGTGAGCGAGGCCAGGGCGCCGGCGGCCAGTTCCTCGGCCACCGCATAGCCGGGCAGCACGCCCACCGCGTCGCCGTCGAACACGCCGCGCTTGACCCCGTCGATACTACCGGCGGAGTCCAGCCGCAGCGTGCGGGCGGCCGGTCCGAACCAGGCTCGGAGCAGGCCGTTGAAGGCGCCGTCCGGATCGGCGAGCAGCAGGCTGCGCTGGGCCAGGTCGGCGCGGTCAGCGCGGCGGCCGGCCAGCGGATCGCCGGGCCTCACCACCAGCCGAAGCTGGCTGGGCGCGAGGCGGCGGCTCAAGCCCCCGGCGTCCTCGCCGGCCGCGCCCTCGATGGTGATCGCCGCGTCGAGCTCGCCCCGCCCCACGCGGCGTCGCAGGTCCTCGCAGAGCCCCACCGCCACGCGCACCTCCACCTCCGGCCAGCGGGCGCGGAAGGCGCTGAGCGGCGCGGGCAGCAGGAAGGAGCTGATCGATTCCACCGTCCCCAGCCGCAGGCGCCCGCGCCCGGCCGCGCCGAACGCCGACCGCGCGGCTTCCGAGGCGGCGATCAGGGCGCGGGCCTGCGGCAGCAGGGCCTCGGCCGCGGCGGTCAGCGCCGCCTCGCGGCCCGGCCTGCGCACGGTGACCGCGCCGCCCAGCACCCGCTCCAGCGACAACAGGGTCTCCGACACCGTCGACTGCGACAGGCCGAGCGCGCGCGCCGCCGCCGCGACCCCGCCGGTGTCGGCGAGCGCCACGAGCGCGCGGCAATGTCGGACCTCCAGGTCCTTGACCATGGCTTATCGGCTTTTCCGATGACCTGATCGCTGTTTTGGCCCACGCCCGGCCTGCGGACAAGCTCTCCTCCGATGACGCAGGGAGCAAGGCCCGTGAGGGGACTGAGCCGCGACGCGGCGCTGCTGGTGGTCGATGTCCAGTCGGGCTTCGACGACCCGGCCTGGGGCCGGCGCAACAATCCGGCGGCGGAGGCCAATGTCGCGGCGGCCATCGCCGCCTGGCGCGCCGCCGACGGCCGGGTGATCCACATCCACCACGACTCGCCCGAGCCCACGAGCGTGCTGCGCCCCGGCGCGCCGGGCAACGCGCCCAAGCCCGAAGCGCAGCCCGCGCCCGGCGAGCCCATCTACCGCAAGCGCGTCAACAGCGCCTTCATCGGCACCAGCCTGGAGGCCGACCTGCGCCAACTGGGCGTCGAGGCCTTGGCGATCGTCGGCCTCACCACCAACCACTGTATTTCCACGACGGCGCGGATGGCCGGCAATCTCGGCTTCGAGACCTTCGTCCTGGCCGACGCCACCGCCGCCTTCGACCGTCCGCATCTCGACGGGCGCCTCCGGCCCGCTGAGGAGGTGCACGAAGCGGCGCTAAGCGACCTCGCCGGCGAATTCGCCCACGTGGTCGACACCCGCAGCGTGCTGGTGGCCCTGGGCTTGGACAGCAACGCTCCCCATGGCTAGGCTCGGGGCCATCATCCTCATCTCGCTGGCCGGCGTCCTCGGGCGTGGGTCCGCCGCGCCGGCGGCGGAGGCCGCGGCCCCCGCGGCCCAGGTCCGGCCGGGCGACGACTTCTACGCCTACGCCAACGCCGCCTGGCTGGCGGCGACGAGGCTGCCGCCGGGCCGTGACCGCTACGACACCACCGCCGAGCTTCGCGACCGCAACGCCCGCCGGGTCCGGGATCTCGTCGAAGAGGCGGCCGCCCATCCCGCCTCGCCCCTGGCCCAGAAGGTCGGCGATTTCTACGCGGCGCAGCTCGACGCCCCCCGTATCGAGGCGCTCGGCATGGCGCCCCTGGCGGGCGATCTGGCGGCGATCGAGGCCATCGGCGACCGCCGCGCGCTTTCGGCCTATCTCGGCGGCGCGATGAGCCTTGAGGACGGCACGGGGACCCATAGCGAGGGCGTGCTGGCGGTCTGGATCCACCAGGGCTTCCACGACCCGGACCACTATGTCCCCCACCTGATGCAGGGCGGGCTCAGCCTCGATCGCGACGCCTATCTCGACGCGGGCCCGGAGGCGGAGGCGCGCCGCGCCAAACTCCGGGCCCACGTCGCGGCGATCCTGAAGCTCGCCGGCCTCGCCGACCCCGACGTCCGCGCCGCCCGCGTCGTCGCGCTGGAGACCGCGCTCGCCCGCACCCACGCTTCCGACGCCGACATGGGCGACGTGTTCAAGACCGACAACAGCTGGCGGCTGGCCGACTTCCGGGCCAAGGCGCCGGGGCTCGACTGGGACGCCTGGTTCAAGGCCGCCGGACTGGAGACGCAGAAGACCTTCGTCGTCTGGGCGCCGTCGTCGGTCACCGGGCTTGCGGCGCTGGTCGCCGCGCAGCCGCTGCCGGCCTGGAAGGACTACCTCGCCTTCCACGCGATCGAGCGCCACGCCGCCGTGCTGCCGGCCGCCCTCCGCGACGCGGACGCGGCCTTCGCCGGCGCCCCACCTCCGGAGCCCGCCCAGCGGGCGCTCGACGCCACGACCGCCGCACTCGGCGAAGGGATCGGCCGGCTCTTTGTCGCGCGCTATTTCCCGCCGGCGGACCGGGCGGCGGCGCAGGCCATGGCGGAGAACCTGCGCGCCGCCTTCCGCCAGCGCATCGCCGGGGTCCCCTGGTTCTCGCCGGAGACCCGCCTAGCGGCGCTCGCCAAGCTCTCCGCGCTCAAGCTCGGCGTCGGCTATCCCGACCGCTGGATCGACTATTCCGGCCTCGCCATCCGGCGCGACGACGCGTTCGGCGACGCCGCCCGCGCCCAGGCCTTCGCCTACCGCCAGGCGCTCGCCAAGCTCGACCGGCCGGTCGATCCGGGGGAGTGGGGCGGCGCGATCCTGCCCCAGGCGGCCAATGTGCTGATCAACTTCAGCCCCAACGCCATCCAGGTCTCGGCCGGCCTGCTGCAGCCACCGTACTTCGATCCGGCCGGCGACGCGGCCGCCAACTACGGCTCGGCCGGCGCGGGCCTGGCGCACGAGATCAGCCACAGTTTCGACGACCTGGGGAACATCTACGACGACCGCGGCCGGCTGGCGCGCTGGTGGACCGCGGACGACCTCGCCCGCTACCAGGCCGCGACGGCGCCCTTGGCTCGCCAGCTCGCCGCCGCCTGCCCGCAGCCGGGCCTGTGCGTGAAGGGCGACCAGGTGTTGACGGAGAGTATCGCCGACCTGGCCGGCCTCGCGGCGGCCTACGACGCCTACCACATCTCGCTCGGCGGCCGCGCCGACGGGGTCAAGGACGGGCTCACCGGCGACCAGCGGTTCTTCCTCGCCTACGCACGCCGCTGGCGGCGGGTGCAGACCGACGCCGCGCTCCGCCGGCAGGTCGCCACCGACACCCACCTGCCGCCCGCCGAGCGCGCCGACCTGGTGCGCAACCGCGAGACCTGGCGCCGCGCCTACGACGTGGGGCCCGGCGACCGGCTCTACCTGACGCCGGAGGAGTCCGTCCCGCTCTGGTGAGGCGTGGCGCCGCTCAGCGCGTCCCGTACATCCGGTCCCCGGCGTCACCCAGGCCGGGCAGGATGTAGCCATGGTCGTTCAGCCGCTCGTCGATGGCGGCGGTCCAGACCTTCACGTCCGGATGGTGGCCCAGGAAGTTGGAGAGCCCCTCGGGCGCGCAGAGCAGGCAGGCGATGCGGATCTGCTTCGCCCCGGCCTCGCGCAGCCGGTCGACCGCGGCGATGGCGGTGTTGCCGGTGGCCAGCATCGGATCGACCACGATCACCGTCCGCTCCGCCAGGCCCTCGGGGGCCTTGAAGTAGTATTCCACGCAGGCCAGCGTCTGCGGGTCGCGGTAGAGGCCGACGTGGGCCACGCGGGCCGCGGGCACCAGCTCCAGCATGCCGTCCAGCATGCCCATGCCGGAGCGCAGGATCGGCGCGAACACCAGCTTCTTGCCGGCCAGGGCCGGCGCCTGCATGAGCATCAGCGGCGTCTCGATCTCCACCGTCTCCAGCGGCAGGTCGCGGGTGACCTCGTAGCAGATCAGCCCGCCGATCTCCTTGAGCAGCTGGCGGAAGCTCTTGGTGGAGGTGTCCTTCTTCCGCATCAGGGTCAGCTTGTGCTGCACCAGCGGGTGGTCGACCACCGTCACGCCCTTCATGGGATTCCCCTTCGACTAGAACACCGTGCCGTCGCTGATCACCGCGATCGGCGGCCCGCCGTCGGCGCGCCGCTCGCGGGCCAGTCTACGCCCGGCCGCCCAGGTGCCGCCCTCCAGAACCCGCGCCAGCGGGAAGTCCTCGGCGCGTACCCCCAGCCGTTCGCGCACCAGCGGCGCGATCTCGTCCAGCAGGGCCACGGTCAGCGCCCGCCAACCCACCACCAGCGGGCCCTCCACCGGATGGCTGCGCGCCGCGTCGGCGGCATGCTTCAGCACCAGCACGCCGGCGTCCACGAACAGGCCGCCGTTGCGGTATTCGGCGAGGCCGGTCAGGCCGTCGATGTCGGTGACTTCGAGGCCCGCGGCCTGCAGCGGCTCGATCAGCGAATAGGCCAGCCACTGGGAGAGCTTGTGCAGCGGCACCAGCTGGTCGGTGGCGTCGTCGCGGCGCAGGGCCGGATGGCGCCAGCAATCGCCGAGCGCCACGCCGGCGAGCTCCAGCCGCCCCGGCCAGATCGGCCCGAGCTCGGTGAGCAGGGTCTCGAGGATCAGCGGCGCGGGCAACCGGCCGCCCTCGGCGCGGCCGGCCATCAGGTCGTAGAGCCGGCCGGGCCGGCCGACCACCTCGCCCAGCCGGCGGAGCAGCGCCGCGCGGCCTTCGAGGCCGACCAGCGGATTGGCGTCGCCCACCTGGAAGGCTTCGGCCAGCAGGGCCTCGTCGACCTTCGCCAGCCCATCGGCCCGGCGCGGATCGGCGGGATCGGCGGAGAGGGCGCCGGATTCGAACAGCCGCAGGGAGGCGATGGCCAGGCCCTCCGAGCGGCTGAGCTCGGTGCCCGTCGCGGCGTCCCGATAGCGCCAGGCCATGCCGGCGCCGGCGTCCAGCAACACCGAGATTATCGCCAGGTCGAAGGCCGCCCGGGCCTGCGCCTCGCGGTCCGCGAACGGCCGCGCCGCCACGCCGTCGGCCCAGAGGTCGGGGCCGCCCACCGCGAAGTGTCGCCAGCGGGCGTGGAAGGGGACCTTCAGGTCGGGATAGTTGGCGCGCACCACCTCGGCCACCAGGTCGGCCGTGGCCGGCAGCTGCTCCAGGTCGACCCGCCATTCGGCCAGGCCGCCGTCGAGCGCCACGGCCAGCAGCTCATGCGCCCGCTCCCGCACCGCCGCGGCGCTGAGCAGCGAGCGCGCCATCCCCTCCAACTCCGCCTTCACCGCGCTCAGAATTCCTTCAGGTCGCGGCCGACGACCTTCTTCAGGTCGCGCTTCGAGGGCGGCTTGTCCGGGGTGAAATAGCCGGCGGCCTTCTTGGCCTCCATCTCCACCGAGGCGTCCTCGGGCACCAGGTAGTCGGGGATCGGCACCCGTTCCCTGATCTCGATGCCGCCCGCCACCAGGGCGTCGTACTTCATGTTGGACATCGAGACGAAGCGGTCGATCCGGCGGATGCCCAGCCAGTGGATGATGTCCGGCATCAGCTGCTGGAAGCGGGCGTCCTGCACGCCGGCCACGCATTCGGTGCGCTCGAAATAGGTCGCCGCCTGGTCGCCGCCCGGCTGACGCTTGCGGGCGTTGTAGACCAGGAACTTGGTCACCTCGCCCAGCGCGCGGCCTTCCTTGCGGTTGTAGGCGATCAGTCCCGTGCCGCCGGCTTGCGCGCTCGCCACGCACTCCTCGATCCCGTGCGTCAGGTAGGGCCGGCAGGTGCAGATGTCGGAGCCGAACACGTCGGAGCCGTTGCACTCGTCGTGCACCCGGCAGGTGAGCGGCACGCGGCTGTCGCCGATCTTCGAAGGATCGCCGAAGATGTAGAGGGTGATGCCGCCGATCGGGGGCAGGAAGACGGCCATGTCCGGCCGGGTGACCAGCTCGGGATACATGCCGCCGGTCTGTTCGAAGAGGGTGCGGCGGAGCTGCGTCTCGTCCACCTCGAACCGCGCGGCTATGCCCGGCAGATACCAGACCGGATCGATGGCGGCCTTGGTGACGGCGACGTCGCCGCCCTCGTGGATGATCTGGCCGTCGACCTTCAGCCGGCCCTTGGCGATGGCGTCGTGGATCTCGTGCAGGTCGATACGCGCCTTGGTGACCGCGATGGTCGGGCGGATGTCGACGCCCTCCGCCAGCTCGGCGGCGAAGTCCTCGGCCACCCGCGCGCCCCACGGGTCCAGCGAGACGATCTTGCCCGGCTCGCTCCACTGCGGATGCGGCCCGACCGGGACGACGGGGAAGGTGTTGTGCAGTTCGGGGCGGACCAGGGGGTCCATGGCGCCCGCCGAGATCGCCAGCGCCCGATAGACCGAATAGGCCCCGCCGTGCGCGCCGATGGCGTTGCGGTCGGTCCCGGAATTGACGGTGGCCACCACCGGCCCGCGCTCACGCGCGGTGGCGGCGTCCCAGTGGATCGGGAAGCGGCTCGCCGTCCCCGCGCCTGGGTGCGAGGTGAGTCGGATATGCGATGTACGGTTGCCCGGCATGGGCGGATGTTTCCTCGAGAATCATTGAGGCCCCGTCACCGATCGCCGGCGCGGGGCCCTTGAGATAGGAGCTTGCGCCGCGGTCCGCCAGTTGGCAAGGCGCGAAAGCTGCGCGGATTCAGCGGCTTAATCGCCCTTGAACTGCGGGTCCCGCTTCTCGAGGAAGGCGGCGATCCCCTCGCGGTAGTCGGCGCTGCGGCTGGTCAGCAGATATTGGTCGCGGTCCATGTAGATGGCGGCGTGGGCGCCCGCCGCCGCGATGGCGCCGATCGCCTCCTTGGTCATCCGCACCGGCAACGGCGGCAGCTTGGCGACCTTGGCCGCCCAGCGGCGGGCGGCGTCCAGCGCGCCGCCGTCCTCCGTGACCTCGTCGCACATCCCCCAGTCGCGGCAGGTCGCGGCGTCCGCCGCCTCGCCGAACATCACGAACCGCTTGGCCCGCGCCGGGCCCACCAACGCCACCAGCCGCGGCAGGGTCCGCCAGCTCATGTTCATGCCCAGCGGCACCTCCGGCAGGCGGACGTAGGCGGCCTCGCCCATCACCCGGAAGTCGCAGGCCACGACCAGGGCGCAGGCGCCGCCGATGCAGTAGCCTTCGATGGCGGCGAGGGTCACCGCCTCGATCTCCTCCCAGGCCTTGCAGAGGTCCGGGCCGCGCATGATCGCCTCGCGGGTCTCCATCAGGCTCGGCCGGGCGTTGCGCTCGCCTGCGCTCCTCAGGTCGGCGCCGGCGGAAAAGTAGGTTTCCGCGCCCGTCACGATCACCGCCAGCACGTCGGCCCGCAGCCGCAGCAGGCGGGCGACCTCGGTCAGCTCCTCCATCAGGGTGTTGTCGAGGGCGTTGCGGGCCTCCGGGCGATGCAGCCGAACTTCGACGACCGGCCCGTCGCGCGTAACGCGCACCGTGCGCCAGGCATCCTCGAACAGCCGATCCGCCATCGCCGCCCCTCCCCTGCTTCGGATCAGAGTAGGACCGCGATCCCCCGTGCTGTCATCCCGGTTTCGCCACCTCCAGCACCAGCTTGCCGCGGATGTGGGCGCTCTCCAGCTCCTGCTCGGCGGCGGCCGCCTGCCGCAGGGGGAAGACGCCGGCGATGGTCGGCTTGACCTTGCCGGCGTCGATCAGCCGGCCGATCTCGGCGAGCTGGGCGCCGTTCGGCGCGGCCATGTAGTGGGCGCCGCGAATGCCGCGCGCGGCGGCGCGCGCCTTGTCCGGCTCCTGCAGCGTCGAGACGATCACCCCGCCTGGCTTGATCACCGCGAAGGAGCGCGCCTGGGTCTCGCCGCCGATCAGGTCGTAGACCAGGTCGACATCGTGCGCGCGATCCTCGAACCGCTCCTTGTGGTAGTCGATCACTTCCGCGGCCCCGAGCGACGTCACGAACTCCACATCATCGCCGGAGCAGGTGGCGATCACCCGAGCGCCCCGGGCGGCGGCGAACTGCACGGCGAAGTGGCCGACCCCACCCGCCGCGCCATGGATCAGCACCGTCTGGCCTTCGGTCAGCCCGCCATGGTCGATGAGCCCCTGCCAGGCCGTGAGGCCGGCGAGCGGCACGGCGGCCGCCTGGATGAAATCCAGTGTCTGCGGCTTCAGCGCGACGTTGCAGATCGGCTCGGCGACATATTCCGCATAGCCGCCATGGGCCCGGTCCAGCAGGGCGTAGACCGCATCGCCGGCCTTGACCTCGTCGACGCCCTGGCCCACGGCCTCGACTACGCCGGCCACGTCGCGGCCCAGCGTCAGCGGCAGGGCGTCCTCGCCCAGGTAGCCGCCCTTGCGGATCTTGTAGTCCACCGGATTGACGCTGGCGCCCAGGATGCGGATCAGCACCTCGGTCGCCTTGGCCTCGGGCTTGGCGACGTCCTCGACCTTCAGGGTCTCCGGGCCGCCGAATTGGTGGATGCGCACAGCCTTCATGATCCTGCTCCTGCTGGATTGCCGCCCATGGCGGTCAACAGGCCAACCCGGGGGATGGCGTACAGTTCCGATCAGTCCGGGACGTTGGCTTCCAATTCCTCGACCCAGGTCCGCGCCGTGGCGTCGGAGGGGGCGCGCCAGTCGCCGCGCGGCGAGAGGTTGCCGCCGGAGATCACCTTCGGGCCGTTGGGCATCGCAGAGCGCTTGAACTGGCTGAGCTCGAAGAAGCGCACCACGAACACCCGCAGCCATTTCTTGATGGTCGCCAGGTCGTAGGCGTGCCGCGCCTCATCCGGGAAGCCGGGCGGCCAATTGCCTTCGGCGGCGTCGCGCCAGGCGTGCCAGGCCAGGAAGGCGACCTTCGAGGGCCGCAGGCCGAAGCGGGTGATGTAGTAGAGGTTGAAGTCCTGCAGCTCGTAGGGCCCGACGATCGCCTGGGTGGACTGGATCGCCCCCGTGGCGTCGGCCGGCACCAGCTCGGGCGAGATCTCGGTGCCCAGCACCGAGAGCAGGGTCGCCGACGCCGCCTCGTCGAACTGGCCGGTCTTGGCCACCCAGCGGATCAGGTGCTGGATCGAGGTCTTCGCCACCGAGCCGTTGACGTTGTAGTGGCTCATCTGGTCGCCGACGCCGTAGGTGCACCAGCCGAGCGCCAGCTCCGAGAGGTCGCCGGTGCCGAGCACGATGCCCTTGCGCTGGTTGGCCAGCCGGAACAGGTAGTCGGTGCGAAGCCCCGCCTGCACGTTCTCGAAGGTGATGTCGTAGACCGGCTTCCCAGAGGCGAACGGGTGGCCCATGTCCTTCAGCATCAGCTCGGCGGCCGGGCGGATGTCGATCTCCTCGGCGCTGGCCCCGATCGCCTTCATCAGCGCCCAGGCGTTGGCCTTGGTCGTCTCGCTGGTGGCGAAGCCCGGGAGCGTGAACGCCTGGATCGCCGAGCGCGGCTTGCCCAGCGCATCGCAGGCCTTGGCGGCCACCACCAGGGCGTGGGTCGAATCCAGGCCGCCGGAGACCCCGATGACGATGGTCTCGCTCTTGGTGGCCTGCAGCCGGCGCACCAGGCCCTGCACCTGGATGTTGAAGGCCTCGTAGCAGTCCTGGTCGAGGCGGGCCGGGTCGTCGGGCACGAAGGGGAAACGGTCGATCGGGCGGATCAGGCCGACGTCGGCCCTGTGCGGCTGGTGCTCGAAGCGCACCCGGCGGAAGCGGGTCTCCGGGTGGCCGGAGGCGGCGGCCGCGTCGTTGAAGGTGGGCGTGCGCAGCCGCTCGAGCCGCAGGCGCTGCACGTCCACGTCGGCGACCGCGATCTGCGGGTGGGTGGGGAAACGCTCGGTCTCGGCCAGCAAGGCGCCCAGTTCGTGGATGCTGCCCTGGCCGTCCCAGGCCACGTCGGTGGTGCTCTCGCCCGGGCCGGCCGCGGCGTAGAGGTAGGCCGCCTGCGCCCGCACCGACTGCGACCTGCAGAGCATGGCCCGCTCGTCCGCCTTGCCGACCACGATGTTCGACGCCGAGAGGTTGCAGAGGATCAGCGCCCCGGCCAGCGCCCCTTGCGTCGAGGGCGGGGTCGCGGCCCAGAAGTCCTCGCAGATCTCCAGGTGGAAGATGAAGTCGGCCAGGTCCGACGCTTCGAACACCAGGTCGACGCCGAACGGCGCGGTCTGGCCGGCGACCTGCACCTCCAGGCCGGCCAAGCCCACGCCCGGCGCGAACCAGCGCTTCTCGTAATATTCCCGGTAGTTGGGCAGGAACGACTTCGGCGCCACGCCCAGCACCCGGCCCTTGGCGATCGCCACGGCGCAGTTGTAGAGCCGCCCGTTGCGCCGGATCGGCGCCCCCACCACGATCACCGGCTTCAGCTTGGCGCTGGCCTCGGCGATCTCCGCCAGGGCCTGGTCCACCCGCTCCAGGATCGCGTCCTGCAGGTGCAGGTCGTCCTCGGCGTAGGAGGAGACGCCCAGCTCCGGGAACAGCATCAGGTCGCAGGCCTCCACGTCGCCCTCGCGGGCGAGCGTCAGGGTCTCGGCGACATTGCCGGCCGGGTCGGCGGTCCGCACGCGCGGCGCGCAGACGGCGACGCGCACGAAGCCGTGCCGGTGGATCGAGAAGAACGTGTCGGCCGCAGCCATCCCTCAGCCTCGCCGGAGCCTAAAGTCAGGGCTCCCTTAAGCCCTATCTATTGACGAGCGATGGATCGCGCCACCTTGGGCCCAAAAGCCAAGGTCCGCGCCGAGGCGCAGGCATGACGGTCAGACGCGGCGGCGAGCCCGCTATTTGGCCACGGACACCGGCACCACGACCGCGTTGGTCTGGGCCATGAACCGCACCGCCTTCAGGTGCGCCTGGGGATAGCTCCCCCAGCCGGACTTCACCTCGATGGGGGTCGGCGTCGCGGCCGCGCCCGTGGGCTTGGTCGCCACCACGTCCACCTCGTAGACGCCATCGGCTGGCGGCGCCGGATAGATGCGCGGCAGGAACTCGGCGTCGGTGTAGCCGGGCCCGGCGGCGACGCCGGAGACCTTCAGCACCAGGCTGTCGGCCGACTTGCCGGGCTCGACCACGGCGGTGGCGATCTTCACGATCGGCGCCTGGCCTTGGTACATGACCTGTGACCGGCCGAGGTCCTTCTTGACCACGGGCGCGGGCGTGGTCTCCGACGCCTGGCTTGACGATTGTTGGCAGGCGGCAAGGCCGAGGCAGGCGGCGAGCGCCAGGGCTGGTGTGAACATACGCATGGGTTCCTCCCCGAATCCCAGTGCTATGTCACAAGGAGGTCACGTTCGCGGATGGGTTGCAAGGCCGACGAACATCGTTCCCCGGCTGAATCCTGAGGCTAGGCGTCGCAGGTCCTGGCCGTGTGGGCGACGTGGAAGTCGCCGGAGACGGAGAGCACGATCCAGTCGCCGCTGTGGGCGATGATCGGCCCGTCGGGGGTCAGCACCTGCACGGCGGCCGCCTCGGCGACCGAGCGCGCGTCCTCGCCAAGCCAGGTCCACAAGGTCTGCCAACTTCGGGCGTCCCACGGCGGCGGCACGCGCAGGGCCGCGCCATGATCGAACCGCAGTTGGGAAGCTTTCGCCCGCATGACGCCTTGGAGAATCACCTGTTCCGAAGCCCCGAGTAGCAGGCCTATTCGGTCACTAAGAGCTTAACCGCCCGATCGGCGGGCCCGGTTTCGCGATTTTCGGATAACACGGCTCTTTTCAAACCGGAAATAATGGCACTAATCTAAGTGTGTCAGGGCGCTAGAGGCCAGAAGGCTCTCAAAAGACGCTCGGCTAGGGGAGATGAACGTGGCTGAGCGGTCCGCCAAGGCGCCCGACCCGATGGACATTGCCCTAGGGGCAGCGGTGCGAATCCGCCGCAAGACCCTGGGCATTTCCCAGGAGGCGCTCGCCGAGCAATGCGGCGTCTCGTTCCAACAGGTGCAGAAGTACGAGAACGGGGCCAACCGGATCTCGTTCTCGCGGCTGGTGCAGATCTCGCGCGCCTTGCGATGTCGCGTGGTCGACCTGATGGACGTGCTGGACGCCCCCGACCGTGACACGCCGGCCGACCTCGACATGCTGACGCGCATGCGGACCCCGGGCGCCGTGGAGCTGCTGTCGGCCTACGAGCAGCTGAACTCCGAGTCGCGCTCGGCGCTGGTGGGCCTCCTGCGCACCCTCACCCTGCAGAGCGAAGCCCGCACCCGGCCCCGCGAAGTCGCCTGACTCTCTTGCCCCTCTCCCAGGCGCGCAGCGCCGAGGGAGCGGCCGGGTGAGGGCGGCCGGCGGATCGAATGACCCCGGCCTTGGACCCGAGACCCTGGTGAGCGCCCGGCGCTGACGAAGGTCCGCCTGCGAGACCTAAGCCGTCGTCCGCTTTCGACCCCTAGCGGCCCTTCGGAGAGTCCGCATAGGGTGAAGCCAAGCTTGTTGCGCTGGGGGCGGCGTCTTGGAAATTCACAAACCCAAGCCGTGGCACGGCTGGCGCGAGTTCCTGAAGGAGATCGGCACCATCGTCATCGGGGTGCTGATCGCGCTCGGCGGCGAGCAACTCGTCGAACGGCTTCATCACGGCGAGCAGGCAAAGCTCGCGGAGCGCGCGATGCGGCTGGAGCTCGGGGAGGATGACGGGCCACAGGCCTACGGGCGGGTGGTGATCTTTCGCTGTCTCGACAATCAGCTTGCCCAGATCCACGACAGCGCAGCGTCTGCTCCGACCGACCAGCTGCGCAGGTGGGTGGCGTCCTACGCGCCGCCGGTCAGGACCTGGGACAGCGAGGCGTGGAAGGGAGTCGTCTCGTCGGACGTCGGGAATTTCATGGGCGCCGAGCGGCTGGTGGATTGGTCGGCCGCCTATCGGGCCGTGCCGCGGCTGAACGACACGAACCTGCGTGAAAGCGCGCTGGCCGCCCAGTTGCGCGAGGCCCTACCGACGACGGGCGAAGCCTCTGCCGCCGATCGCGAGACCCTGAGGCGTCTGGCGGGAGAACTGCGGTTCTGGAACATCGGCATCGCGCGGGGGTCGGAGCTGTTTCTCACGCGCATCCAGCGATTGGGCGCTCCGGTGCCCGCGGCCACCCAGCAGGCCCTGCTCAGCCAGGCGCGCGATCTGTTCGGAGACTGCGCGGTCGCCCCAGACCTTGCCGCGCCTCGCGCCGGGAACCCGCTGGCGAACCTGCGCGGCCAGTTCCAATAGGCTCGGTCGGCGGAGAGCGAGCGGTGTTCGGACGACGCGAAGGACGTGGAGGCGAAGTCCGCTCCCCACCCCTCGCCGACCTTCGGAGCGCCCGCCCCGCCGCCCCCTACCCCGCCAGCGCCTTGTCGATCGCCACCCTGCCCGTCATGGGACGAGCAGCAGCTTGCCCGTCGTCTTGCGGCTCTCCATGTCGGCATGCGCCCTGGCCGCCTCCGCCAGCGGATATTCGCCGCCGATCCGGACCCTGAGCTTCCCGTCGGTGATCCAGTCGAACAGCTGCGCCGAGCGGGCGCGCAACAGCTCCGGCGTGTGGACGTGGTCGAAGAAGACCCCGTAGCCGATCTTGATGCTCTTCGGCAGGCTCATGATGTCCAGCTGTCCAGGGCCGCCGAGGACGGGGCCATACCAGCAGAACACGCCCGACCGGCGCAGCACGTCGAGGGAGCCCTGGAAGGTCGCCGGCCCGGAGCCGTCATAGACGACGTGCACGCCCTCGCCGTGGGTCAGGCGCAGCGCGTCCTCGGCGAACCGGCCCTCGGCGTCGACGATCATTTGGTCGGCGCCGGCCTCTTTCGCGGCGGCCACCTTGTCCTGCGACGACACCCGTCCGATGACCTGGCCGCCGCGCAGCTTGATGATCTGGGTCAGTAGCAGGCCAAGCCCACCCGCCGCGGCGTGGACGAAGGCGACGTCGCCGGGTTGCACCGGATAGAAGTCGGTCGCGAAATGGCTGGCGGTCAGGCCCTGCATCATCACCGCCGCGGCCGTGCGGTCGTCGATCGCGTCGGGAACCGGCACGAGCGCGGCGGCCGGGATCGCGATCCGCTCCACATAGCTCCCGGGGGCATAGACCCAGGCCACCCGCTGGCCGGGGGCGACGCCCTCCACGCCCTCGCCCACCGCCACCACCCGGCCCACGCCTTCGACGCCGAGCACCTTGGGGTTGGGCGTATCGGTCCAGGCCACGCCCTGGCGCACGCCGATGTCCATGAAGTTGACGCCCGCGAAGGCGATCTCCACCAGCGCCTGGCCCGGACCCGCCACCGGCTCCGGGCGCTCGACCAGCTGCAGCATCTCCCGCCCGCCGATCCCGTTCATCACCACCGCTTTCATCGCACCTGCTCCTACTTGAATGATTGTTCCAAAACAGATCAAAAAAGGGGGGCGCTAGCGCAGCGCCTTGAGCGTCATGTCGGCGAGGCCGGTCAGGGCCGCGCGGTCGGCGCCGCCGCGGCCGGCGACGCGGAGGCCGGCGATGTTCGCGACCAGAAAATCGGCGGCCGCTTCAGGGTCGAGGTCGGCCGCCACGTCACCCTCCCGCTGGGCGTCGCGGACCCGGGCGGCGATCGCCCCGCGCAGGGTCCTGGCCAACGGCGCATGGACCTCGGCCAGATCGGGGCGCGACACGCCGAACTCACAGATCGAGCCGACGCCCAGGCAAGGCTCGTGAGCCGTCAGGGCGACCCGGCGCAGCAGCGCATCGATCCCGTCGATGGCCCGGCCGCCGCCGCGGAGGGCGTCCAAGTGCGCAGCGCACTCGCCCATCCCGTAGCGGCGCACCGCCGCGCGGTAGAGCCCCCATTTGTCGCCGAAGGTGTCGTAGAGGCTCTGGCGTCCGATCCCCATGGCCCCCACCAGCATCTCGGCCGAGGCGCCCTCGAACCCGTGCTCGCGGAACACCCCGATCGCGCCGTCGAGGGCCACGTCCACATCGAATTCCCGCGGTCTCGCCATGAGCCTCCATCTAGTCGATTTGGAACGATCATTCAAGATAGGCGGCATCGTCAAGCGGCGCCGGCGCCGCCAGAGGCCTGGGCCTTGGAGGCGCCGGCCCCGCCGCCCCTACCCCGCCAGCGCCTTGTCGATCACCGCCTTGGCGCCCGGCTGATCCCAGTCCGCCTGGCCCGACACGCGGCCGCGCTCCAGGCCGTCGGCGCCATAGATCACCGTGGTCGGCATGCCGGCCGCGGCGGGCTTCAGCACCCAGGGCAGCTTGGCCTCGGCGTCGTTGTAGAAGCTGAGCGGCGCGTTCCCCGCGACGAAGGCCTTGGCTTCCGCGAGGGCCTCCGGCTTGTCGATGTGACCCCCAGCGAGGTCGCCGTCGATGGCGGCCTGGCGCAGCTCTGACGCGGCCATCCGCAGGCCACGATGCGCGGATCGGATCGAGCATCCGATCCAAGCGAAATGGAGAAATTCCCGTGAGCACCGAGAACAACATCCAGACCGTGAAGGACTTCTTCGCCGCGATCGGCCGCGGCGACAGGGAGGCTCTGCTGGCGCTGGTCGCCGAAGACATCGAGTGGATCATTCCGGGGAAGGACTGGCCGCTGGCCGGAACCCGCCACGGCCACGCCGGCCTGGCGGATCTGCTCGAGACGGCGTCCAGGTCGATCGAGACGACCACGGAGCCCCGCGAGTTCGTGGCGCAAGGCGACCGGGTCCTCGTCGTCGGATTCGCGAGGGGACGGATCAAAGCCACGAACAAGACGTTCGAAGACGACTGGATCTTCGCCATCACGGTCCGCGATGGCCGCCTGACCAGCATCCGGGAATACGTCGACACCCAAGCCCTGGCCCGCGCCTCGCAGATGGACGCGTCCGGGCCGGCGTAGCGCCTGGCCGACGGCGGCCAGCACGCCGCGCGCTCGTCGAACGCCCAACCGCAACGGAGATCCCGATGTACGACCAATCCACGCAATCCGAGTTGATCCGGTTCGCACACGCCGATGCGGGCGCCACCGTCATCGACGTCTACCCAGGCGACGGCGACTGGACGCGCCTGTTCTCCGACGTCGTGGGACCCGAAGGGCGGGTCTTCAGCTTCGTGCCGGCCGAAGTCGCCCACTTCAAGAACGATCCGCTCGGCCTCATGCGGACGCTGGCGAAGGAGCCGGGCCGGGAGAACGTCGAAGCCGTCTCAGCGGACCTCGTCGCGATGCCGGAGGTTACGCCGCCCGCCGATGTCCTGTGGCTGCACCTGTTCTACCACGATCTCCACACCGCGCTGATCCAGGCCAAGGGCGCGACGGCGGCCGACTTCAATCGCGCCGTCTACGCGCGGCTCAAGCCCGGCGGGCGCTACGTCATCGTCGACCATGCCGCCGCCGCCGGGTCGGGCACGAGCGACACCCAGGCGCTGCATCGGATCGATCCCGCGTCCGTCCGCAAGGAGGTGGAGGCGGCCGGCTTCGTGCTGGACGCGGAAAGCCCCATGCTCGCCAACAAGGACGATCCGCACGCGACCAAGGTGTTCGATCCCTCGATCAAGGGCCAGACCGATCGCTTCGCCTATCGGTTCCTGAAGCCCTGATAGTGAGCCGACCGCGCGACGATGAGATCAGCACGCGCAAGCCTGGAAGCGTCGCCGCTGCTTCTTTCTGGGGAGCGACGACGAGGACGCGATCGCTCCGGTCGCGGATTTGGCCAATCATCTCGGGTTCCCACCCGTGACGCTGGGAAACCTCAACGAGAGTGGCCGCTCGTGCACGCACGCGGCCGCGCTTGAGGCCGGCTGAACATCCGATCTCGGGAGCCGAGGCCAAGTCCGCTCGCGACCCGTTTCGGACGTTGACGAGATCGATTCGAACGTTCGCGGGCCAGGCAGCGTCAAAGCGTGCCATTGAAATTCGACGCACTGCGACCGACACACTGACCAATGGTCGCCGACCCCGACGAACTGGTCTTTCGCCAGTCTAGGTCAAAGTTCTTCGGCTACGTCGCCGGGAGCATAGCAATGGCCGCGGGGCTCGCCCTGAAGGGCCACTCATCAGGAAATCCGTACACCGCCGTAGCGTTCTACGTGTTCGCGGTGGTCCTTCTGGGCATCGGGGGTCGCCTCCTGCCATGGATGATCTGGCCAGACACACTGCGGCTGACGCGCGAGAGCCTCGTCTGGCAATCTCCATCTCGACGCAAAATTGTTCTGTCCGCGCGTTGGTCCGACCTTGAAGCGGTTGGCGTCTGCCGACCTCGGCCGATCAGCGTGGGCTTCGGCGTGAGCCAGGATCGCCCAATTCAGATTGGGCTGCGGTTCAAGGGCGGCCGGCTTCCCGCTGACCTGAAAGCAAAGGGGGCTGGCGCCCTCGATCTGGGAGATTGGTCCTGGGCGATCCCGAACCTTTGGAACTCGCACCCCGCAGAGATTGTCGCTGCCTGCGAGGAGCATCTCAGGGGCTATCGGAGCTGAGGTCTCCTCTCCACCCCTAGCCGACCTTCGGAGCGCCCGCTCTCAGCCCCCCTACCCCGCCAGCGCCTTGTCGATCACCGCCTTGGCGCCCGGCTGGTCCCAGTCCGCCTGCCCGGACACGCGGCCGCGCTCCAGGCCGTCCTTGCCGTAGATCACCGTGGTCGGCATGCCGGCCGCCGCGGGCTTCAGCACCCAGGGCAGCTTGGCCTCGGGGTCGTTGTAGAAGGCCAGCGGCGCGTTCTGGGCGATGAAGGCCTTGGCCTCGGCGAGGGCTTCGGGCTTGTCGATGCTGATCGCCACCACCTTCACGGGCTTGCCGGCATAGGCCTGCTGCAGCTTGGCCAGCATGGGCATCTCGATCTTGCAGGGCGCGCACCAGGTGGCCCAGAGGTTCATCACCACCACCTTGCCCTTGAAGTCGGCGGCGGTGACGGTCTTGCCCGCCGCATCCTTGAAGGCGTAGGCGGGCGGCGGCGCGCCGTCGGCCGGATGTTCGAGCTTCTTGGCCACGTCGTGGCTCTCCGCCGGCGCGGCCGCCGTGGCCACGGTTTGCGCGGGCGGGTTTCGCGACGACTGCGCGATGATGTAGAGAACCGCCGCGACGCCGATCAGTGCGGCGCCCCAGAGGGCCCAGGTCAGGAGCCCGGCTCTGGGCTTCGCCTCAGGGTTCTCGCTCATATGACAGACGACTCCTCTGACGCCCCCAAGACCCCGGCCGCCCCGAAAAAAACGGGACAGGCCGGCCAGGCCATGTGGGGGGGCCGCTTCTCCGGAAAACCGGCGGAGCTGATGCAGGCGATCAACGTCTCCATCGGCTTCGACCGCCGGCTCGCGGCGCAGGACCTGGCCGGCTCCCGCGCGCACGCCGCGATGTTGCGTAAAGTCGGCGTCATATCAAGCGAGGACGAGACCGCGATCCAGACCGGCCTCGCCGCCATCGAGGCCGAGATCGCCGGCGGGACCTTCCCCTACCGGGACGAGTTCGAGGACATCCACATGAACGTGGAGGCCCGGCTGCGCGAGCTGATCGGGCCGGCGGCCGGCCGCCTGCACACCGCCCGCTCGCGCAACGACCAGGTGGCGCTCGACTTCCGCCTGTGGGTCCGCGAGGCCTGCGAACGCACGGTCGGCCAGATCCAGGCCCTGCAGCGCGCCCTGCTCGCCAAGGCGGAGGCCCATGCCGACGCGGTGATGCCGGGCTTCACCCATCTGCAGCCGGCCCAGCCGGTGACCTTCGGCCATCACCTGATGGCCTATGTGGAGATGTTCGGCCGCGACGCCGGCCGCTTCGCCGACGCGAAGCTGCGGATGAACGAGAGCCCGCTGGGCGCCGCGGCCCTGGCCGGCTCGTCCTTCCCCATCGACCGGCACGCAACGGCCGCCGCCCTGGGCTTCGCCGCGCCCACCGGCAACTCCCTCGACAGCGTCGCCGACCGCGACTTCGCCCTGGAGGCCCTGGCCGCCGGCTCGATCTGCGCCATGCACCTCTCCAGGCTGGCCGAAGAGATCGTCATCTGGATGACCCCGCAGTTCGGCTTCATCCGGCTCTCCGACGCCTTCACCACCGGCTCCTCGATCATGCCGCAGAAGAAGAACCCCGACGCCGCCGAGCTGGTCCGCGCCAAGGCCGGGCGGCTGCTGGCGTCCTTCACCCAGCTCTCGGTGGTCATGAAGGGCCTGCCGCTGACCTATTCGAAGGACATGCAGGAGGACAAGGTGCCGACCTTCGAGGGCTTCGACGCCCTGGAGCTGGCCCTGCTGGCCATGGCCGGCATGGTGGCGGACCTGCAGCCCATCGTCGAAAACATGGCGAAAGCCGCCGGCGCCGGCTTCTCCACCGCCACCGACCTCGCCGACTGGCTGGTCCGGGAACTCGACCTGCCGTTCCGCGACGCCCACCACGTCACCGGGGCGGCGGTGAAGCGGGCCGAGCAGCTGGGCTGCGATCTGCCGGGCCTGCCGCTTTCGGAGTTGCAGGCGCTGGCCCCTGGGATCACTGAAGGTGTCTACGCGGTGCTGACGCCGGAGAGTTCGGTGGCCAGCCGTAAGAGCTATGGCGGGACCGCCCCGGACCAGGTGCGGGCCCAGATCAAGCGTTGGAAGGAGATCCTGGCGTGAGCCATAGCAAGTCCGCGGCCCTGATCGCCCTCGCCATCCTGGCCGCCGCCCTGGCCGGCTGCGGGAAGATGGGCGCCCTGGAGCGTCCGGGGCCGCTGTTCGGCCACGCCCAGGCCGAGACCAACACCACCACCCCGCACCAGGACCCCAACCGGCCGGTGCAGACCGTCGATCCGCGCGACGAGAACGCCACCCCGTCGGACCCCAAGTGAGCCTTAAGGAGACCCCAATGAGCCGTCGCAAGTTGGCGCCGATCGGCGCCGTCGCCGCGATCCTCGCCGTCAGCGGCGGCCTGGTGGGCTGCAACACCAACGGCATCGGACGCCCCGGCTCGATGTTCGGCCACGGCCGCGGGGCCATGGACCAGCCGCGGGAGCCGCCCAATCCCAACCGGCCCACCGGCACCATCGATCCGCGCGACCAGAACGCCAACCCCGCCCCGCCGCGCACCGTGCCGATCCAGGGCCAGTCGCCCAACCCGCTCGGCGTGCCGCCGCAGGGCGCGCTGCCCGACCCCTACGCCAACCCGCCCAGATGAATCACTTCGAGCTCCGCGGGGGCGAGCTCCATTGCGAAGACGTGCCCCTCAGCCGGATCGCCGAAGCGGCGGGAACCCCGGTCTACGTCTATTCCTCGGCGACGCTTGAGCGGCACTACACGGTGCTGCGCGACGCCCTGCGCTCGGCCGGGCTCGGCGAGCCGCTGATCGCCTTCGCGGTGAAGGCCAACTCCAATGTCGCGGTGCTGCGGACGCTCTCGGCTCTGGGCGCCGGCGCCGACGTGGTCTCCGAGGGCGAGATCCGCCGGGCCCTGGCCGCGGGCGTGCCGGCCTCGCGCATCGTCTTCTCCGGGGTCGGCAAGACCGCCGGCGAGATCGCCTTCGCCCTGCAATCCGGCGTCGCCGAGCTCAACGTCGAGTCCGAGCCCGAGCTGAAGCTCATCGACCAGGTCGCCCAGTCGCTTGGCCAGCGGGCGAAGATCGCCATCCGGGTCAATCCGGACGTGGAGGCCGGCGGCCACGCCAAGATCTCCACCGGCAAGGCGGAGAACAAGTTCGGCGTCTCCTTCGCCGAGGCCGAGCGTCTGTATGCCAACGCCTCCAACGCCGCGGGCCTGTCGCCGGTCGGCGTCGCCTGCCACATCGGTAGCCAGATCACCGACCTCGCGCCCATGGAGGCCGCCTTCAGCAAGATGCGCGGCCTGGTGGAGCGGCTGCGCGGCCAGGGCCTGTCGGTGGAGCGGCTCGACCTCGGCGGCGGCCTGGGCGTGCCCTACTTCAACCAGCCGGCGCCCCCCACGCCATCCGACTACGCCGCCATGATCGGCCGGGTCATGGCCGGCCTCGACATCGCCTTCGCCTTCGAGCCCGGCCGGGTGATCGCCGCCAACGCCGGGGTGCTGGTGGCCCGGGTGCTGCACGTCAACGCCAGGCCGCAGGGCCGCCAGTTCCTGGTGCTCGACGCGGCCATGAACGACCTGCTGCGGCCGGCCATGTACGACGCCTGGCACGACATCCGCCCGGTCACGCCGCGGCCCGGCCCGCCGGTGACCTACGACGTGGTCGGCCCGATCTGCGAGACCGGCGACACCTTCACCCGCGACCGCGCCCTGCCGCCCCTGGAGGCCGGCGACCTGGTGGCCTTCATGACCGCCGGCGCCTATGGCGCGGCCATGGCCAGCGAATACAATTCCCGCCTGCTGGTCCCCGAGGTCCTGGTCAAGGGCGCCGACTTCGCCATCGTCCGTCCCCGCGAGACCTACGACGCCATGCTGGCCCGCGAGCGCCCCGCGCCCTGGCTCTGATCCACCCCTCTCCCCCGCGCGCAGCGCGAGAGGGAGAGGCCGGGAGAGGGCGGCGCCGGCGGATCCAATAACTCCCGCCTCGGACCCGAAACCCCGGCCAGCGCCGCCCCTACCAGTCCCGCTCCCCCCGCCCCCAGGCCGTGCCCGGGTGCACGGGCTCCGGCGGCTCTTCGATCCAGCCCTCCGTGCCCTTCTCCACGTCGTCGCACTCCACCGTCCCGGTCTCCGGGTTGGGCGTATAGCTCACCACCTTCCGCTCGCCGGTGACCGGATGGGTCTTCACCCCGAAGGTGCGCAGCAGGATCGTGGTCGTCTCCGTCTGCGCCGGCTCGACCAGCCTGGGGCGGAACTGCCGCGGCGCCATCACCCCGGTCATCCAGCGCAGCTGCGCCAGCCGCACGTGGGTCAGGTAGGCGGTGTCCGGCGTCGCGGCCATCGCCATCTCCCAGCCGTCGTCGGCCATCCGCTCGGCCCGCACCCGCATGCCGAGCTGGACCAGCCGCTCGAACTCCGGGAACCGGTTGCGCCA